>JBALXI010000004.1:0-178645 GCA_036960605.1 Oleispira sp.
CTGGAGGGTGATTATTTAGCTGAATATACAACGATTAAATTAGATAATAGTACAGTTTCAATTAAGCAAAGCTCTAATGAAGTTGTGCAAAATTGGGAAGTTATTGAATTAATAAATAACTCAAGTATTCAACCATTATTAGAATCTAATAATGATCTAAATCTATTAAAATTAAACTGGAATGTAAAAACTGCAAAGATTGATAGCACATCGTTAATTGATTTAACTGGATCAGCCTTTTTATTTTCTGGTGATGTAGACATTGCAGGAAAAACCTTTGGAGGAAGTCATGGTGGTCAGGGCTATGCTGCTTCGGGTAATGTTGCCTTAGGATCATTTGGTTCCTATGAAAGCCCAAATACGCAGGGAAGTTCGGGTGTTTATGGCGGTGCATTAGTCACTCGTGGTGGTGGAATTCTAAATTTAAATGTAGATCGACTCGAACTAAATGGAATTATTCGCAGTAATGGTGAAATGTCTTCAGCGAGCTCACATCATAGTGGTGCAGCGGGAGGCTCAATCAATATTTCAAGCAAAACTATCTTGGGTGCCGGGTCAATAGAGGTTGATGGCGGTAATTCTATCTACGGAGTTGGCGGCGGTGGAGGTCGAATTTCAGTATCCTATGAAACTAATGAAGGGTTTAATCTAGATAAAATATCCGCAAAGGGTGGTTATAGTACGAATTATAATAACTACTATGCTGGTGCAGGAACTGTTTATTTAAAGAATAGCTTATCTGGTGATAACGTATTAGAAATAGCTGGAAATAAATCTGGAGGCGGAGCTTATATTATCGACGACCTTGAAGGCATCGATAGAGTTGTAATTAAAAATGCAGACGTGATTTTTGAAACAGAGGTTTTGATAGGCGATAACTGGGTATTTGAAGATAGTAACTTAGTATTTACTAAGCTCGTTAATGTTAATAATGAATACCTATCTTTTATAAATTGTAATGTTGTTTTTAACGACTTTTTAAGTGTAAATTCAAATAATTTAATGCTGGACTCAACTTCATTCTCTTTACAGTCTACAGATATAACAAAGCCATATGTATTTGGTGGGCTTGTATTGAAAAATGATTCATACATAACTTATCCACGTACGGACGCTGTTGATCAGGGCCTTAATATTAAGGCAACTCAAATTACTATTGATGAGACTTCAAAATTAGATGCCGTAGGGCGTAGTAGTTACACTTTATCTACAGCTTCTTCATCAGGTGGAAGTCATGGTGGGCGTAGTTATAATTCTGATTCGGTATCTTACGGTTCATTGGAACAACCCTATACTCAGGGGGAAGCTGGTCGCTCTGGTAATGTAGCAAGAGGCTTTGGCGGAGGTATTGTACGTTTAGACGCTCAACAAATTACTTTGGATGGCATCATTGCTTCTAACGGATTGCCATACTCCAATCTGCAACATGGTGCAGGTGGGGCGGTTTGGATTACTACCGATCGTTTATCGGGTAGTGGGCGAATAGAAGCCAATTCCGGCTATGCCGCGAATTATAATTCAAGTGCCGGTGGCGGTGGTCGTATTGCGGTTTACGCAAAGGACATGACAGGTTTCAATCCTGATCATATACAGGCGGGTAATGCATTAACGACAGTGTCAACAAATGTGAGCTATGTTGGTGGTGTGGGAACGGTACTGCTTGAAAATACCGAAACAGGTGATAGGAGTTTAATTCTTAAAAGCTCTACTCCGTCTAAAAGTAAATATGCAACGCAGATTGATGTTGATAGCAGCATAACTAACTTAACAGTGAATAATGTTGTTGTTGACCTGATTGGGGATATAAGCCTTGGCGACCAAGCCATTGTGGATACTTCTGTTGTTAATATCACTGGAGATGTTCAATTAGCCAAAGATACCACTTTTAGTAATAGTGATTTAAATGTTGATGGGACGTTATTATTAAATGGCTTTTCCTTAGCGCTAATAAATACCAAATTTGATACTCATAATATAAGTGGTGTAAATACTTCTGATTTATCTCTAGATAGTTCGTCGTTTATTCTTCCTGCTAAAACAATCGATTTACCTTTAGTCTTAAATAATTTAGAACTTATTAATATTTCATCTATAACTTATGCGCGTACGGATGCTGTTGATCAGGGCCTTAATATTAAGGCAACTCAAATTACTATTGATGAGACTTCAAAATTAGATGCTGTAGGGCGTAGTAGTTACACTTTATCTACAGCTTCTTCATCAGGTGGAAGTCATGGTGGGCGTAGTTATAATTCTGATTCGGTATCTTACGGTTCATTGGAACAACCCTATACTCAGGGGGAAGCTGGTCGCTCTGGTAATGTAGCAAGAGGCTTTGGCGGAGGTATTGTACGTTTAGACGCTCAACAAATTACTTTGGATGGCATCATTGCTTCTAACGGATTGCCATACTCCAATCTGCAACATGGTGCAGGTGGGGCGGTTTGGATTACTACCGATCGTTTATCGGGTAGTGGGCGAATAGAAGCCAATTCCGGTTATGCCGCGAATTATAATTCAAGTGCCGGTGGCGGTGGTCGTATTGCGGTTTACGCAAAGGACATGGCTGGTTTCAATCCAGATCATATACAGGCAGGCAATGCATTAACGACAACGCAAGCAGGTTTAGACTATGTTGGTGGTGTAGGCACTGTACTACTTGAAAATACCCAAACAGGTGAAAGAAATTTAATTCTTAAAAATCCAACCTCTTCCAAAAGTCGGTATGCAAGCACAATAGAAATAGATGGATATCTAAACAATGTTACTAGTATAAATTCTTACGTTTTAGTAACAAATAAAGCCAAGTTTTTTGGTGACTTAACTATAGAAAATAGCCAAGTATCATTTGCTTCAGGTATAGAAGCAACTGGTGGGGATATTAATTTAGATGGAAGTAGTTTATCAGTTATCGATACTTTTGAAGCTTCTGAAAGTGAAGTAGTAGCCAAAAATTCAAATATTATTTTACCATTGACGTCGCTTGATAAACCTAATTATCTTAAAAAGTTAGATCTCCAGAATAATTCAATTTTAACTCATAAAGAAATTAATGATATTGGGCAAGGTATCAACATCATTGCAGGTGAGGTTTTTATTGATGCAACTTCTAAAATTGACCTGACTGCTAAAGGCAGTGAGAGTATTGAGACAAGTCATTATGCCGCAGGGTCATATGGTGGTGTAGGTGGTGGTAGCCTTAATATGGCATATGGGGAAGACTTTAAACCTTATGGCGGTGGTGTTGGTGGAGGAACGGCTTACGACCTGCGTGGTGGTGGATCATTCAAAGCAACTGCTCAAGTATTTACTTTGGATGGTAAAATATTATCAAACGGACAAAGCTATTCAAATGCGGGGACGGGTTCTGGTGGCTCAATATGGATATCGGCGAATACATTTTCAGGCCAGGGCATTATTGAAGCTAAGGGAGGCCTTTCTAGTGAAGGCTATACCTCTACAGGCGGTGGATCTGGCGGTCGAGTAGCACTTTATTATGGTGAGAATACAAGTGGGGCAATAAATCATATTAGTGTCGAGGGTGGGAATAAATTTTCTACTCAGCCAGGAGAAGATGGCACAGTCTATATCCAACAGAGAGCTTTGCCAGTTATGGTAAGGGCATCAACTCCTGCAACAGGTGAATTTGTAGTATCTTCATTAGATGATATCGATATTTATTTTTATGCTGCAATAGAAGAAAGTAGTTTCACGAAAGATGATGTGCTGATATCCAATGAAATAAATAGCGAAGTTATAATTACTAAAGTTTCAGAAGCTCATTATAAAATTAGTTTTAATCCTGCTATTTCTTACGCGGGTATATATCAATTTAGCATTGGTCCAAATATCAATAATTCTCATGGATTATCGATGGATCAAAATCAGAATGGCACTGCTGGAGAGTTAGAAGATACTTATTCATTGGCTATTGAGGTTAAGGCACCTCAGGTCGTTTTAACTGAAAATACAGTATTACCTAAAGACTTCTCTGATTATGTTGGCAGAGATATTCTTTTAGATGGTGTGCAGCTAAGTCTTGCGAGCCAGCTAGAAGCCAAAACTATTGAATTAACCAATGGTTCGCGAATTACTCCCTCTGTAATAAACGAAACAGGAATAGTGCACCTAAAAGTGGAGGCATTGATTATTGATGCTAGTTCAGTCATTGATGTTAATTCTAAAGGCTCTTTAGCTCTAGTTGGTGAGCCTGGTACTGGTGGTTATCATGCAGGATCAGGTGGCTCATATGATGGCAAGGGCGCTGAAATAATAGAACGTTCGGGTAATTATTTATCACCAACTAGTCCAGGGTACGGTGGTAGAGATCTATTAGGCCAGCCTCACTACTCTAGCGTAGGAGGTGGAGTAGTGATAATTGAAGCTGAGAGTATTCTTAATGAAGGGGTAATAACGGCAAATGGCTCAGACACTTTCTTGAACGTGATTGGAGCTGGAGCTGGGGGCTCGATTAAAATAATATCTTCAAGTCTGAGTGGCCAAGGGTTAATAAATGCTAGGGGGGGCTATTCAACGCAAGCAGGTCATGGCTCTGGCGGTAGAGTTTCAATTAAAACTACTCAAGCAATAGAGATTAATACAGATAACCAAGTTAATGTTAGCGGTGGAGGGGAAATTCTATATCCAGTTGTTAATTCAATTGGTGGTGCAGGTGCTGCTGGAACTTTGTATATAGAAAGCCTAGCGGAAAATGCAAACCAGTTAGAGATTAGGAATACTAATATAGAGTCAAAATCCGGTATAACTCCTGTATCTGCAACTATTGATACGCTGAAGATAAAAAATGCAAATCTTGAATTTGCGAATATTAATGCAAATAGGTTAATTTCTGAAAAGAGTTTTATCCATTCGAATGCCGCTGCCGAAATTAGTTTGGATGAATTTACAGCAGCGGTAACAGAAATAAGAACATCGACTGCTTGGCAAATGGGAAGTACGGAGTTAATACTAACTGAAGGCAATCTCTTAGTCTTAAACGAATCAACAAATTGGCAAAATATAACTGTCGAACAGGGAGGTAAAATTACTACCTCAATGCAAGATAATAGCGATGGTGTCATCACTTTATCTGTAAACCAATTAAAACTAGAAGAAGGTGCTGTATTAGATGTATCTGGGAAAGGTATTAAGGACTCACTGGGTAAAAATCTAATTGCAGGTAGTTTGGGCGGAGTGGGAGCATACTCCTTACTACACCATGAAGCAGCAATGCAAACTGACGGATCAATATATTCACCGTTAGAGCTGGGTCAAGGTGGCCGAGGTCGTAATCAAAATGAAACATTTTATGGCGGTGGCGCTCTAAAACTAATAGCAAATTCATTAATTTTAGATGGACAGATTCGAGCTGATGGGGAAGAGCTTTCTAGTGGTGGAAGTCTATGGGTTCAAACAAATGATATTAGTGGCTCTGGAATAATGAGTGCTAACGGAGGTCTTTTAGCTGGAGGTGGCCGAGTCGCACTTTATTATGTAAATAATGAAAACTATAACTTTGATCAAGTGCAAGCTAATTCAGGTGAGCAAGGCTGTGGTTATGGATTATGCGGTGAAACGATAAGTACGGCGACAAACGGTAGTGTCTACATTTCAGATAATAGCTTAGCCCCCCGGCTAATTGCACCTTTAATGACTCAAATAACCTCTACCGATAGATTGTTATTAGTTTATAGCGGTTACATGAACTCTGAAACCATTACAGCTGATATGGTTAGCCTAGTGAAGGAATATGATGGAGCTAATGCCGTTGTAGGTATTGATGATATCGTACAAATATCCGACACTGAATTTGAAGTGATTTTTAATGAGGTGCTATCTACAGGAGAGTATCAGCTTAATGTGCTTCCTGCTGGGATAAGTCTAGCGGGTCTCGCAATAGATCAAAATCAAGATGGAAAGCTTCAGCAGCCAGATGATAATTACTTGTTAACCTTTTCTATTGATACCGATAAGCCAACAAGTTTGATTGTTCTATCAGACGATATTCATACTGAAAATAATTACCGCAAAAATACGACTTTTACTATTAATGGAACCTGTGAAGAAAATGCAAGCGTATATATTGATGGTCAGTTAGCGTTAAAAGATTCTGCTACTGAATGGTCGCTGAGTACTACCCGACCAAATGGAAATAATGAGCTTATTATTGTAGAGCAGGATGTCTCTGGAAATTATGGCGAGCAGAAGGTTCTAACTGTTTTCGTTGATACGAGTATCCCGAGTATTAACTTACCTACCACTCAATATACTAATGATACCTCTGGCTTATTTGTTATCTCTATACATGAGGACGGTAGCGGATTTAATGAAAGCACCACGAATATCGTATTAAAAAAACAAGGCGATATTATTGAAGGGGTGAGTGAATACATAAATACTGGTAACTATTACCATCAAGTTAAGTACCAGTCTAATGCCAATCTAGAGGATGGCGAATATGAGTTAGCGGTACATGCAACAGATAATGCAGGTAATAGTCGCCAATCTCTATTAAGTTTCACGATAGATACAATATCACCAGCCGCTCCTGTTTCGACGGCACATTCAATCAGTACCGTGGATGAAGTCATTCATTTATCAGGTCAAACGGAGCAGGATACTAGAATTCGTTTGTCTTTAAACTCAAGTGAAAATATAAGTCAGTTTTGGGTTAACGGTAGCTGGAATATGACTATCACCGTGCCTGAAGGTCTTAGTGAACTGAGGTTAGTGGCTGAAGATAAAGCAGGTAATGTGAGTGAGGCATCTATCATTGATGTTACCTATGATAATACAGCACCTGGGAATGTATCTCCTGTTGTCGATAGTACTGGAGATGGTACATATGTAACCGCTAACTGGTCGAATTATTCAATTGAAGATAACGGTGGGGATATTGTTCGCTTTGATATTTACTTAGCAGAGCAACGTTATTCCAATGTAGATCAAGCAGAGCTTGTTACTCAAGTAAATTCTAATACCAGACAATACCGGTTTGAAGGTTTGGCGCGTGACAAAACATACTATTTATCCATTGTTGCTGTAGATAGATTTGGCTTGTATCAAGCTAATTCTGATGTCGTGGAAGTTATGGCAGTAGATAATGTTTCACCTAATGAGCCTGTAGTTATCGTTGCTCAAAGTTTATTAAACTCGTTAGCTCTAAAAGTAACTCATACAGGTGATGAAGATTTCAGCCATATTCTGTTACGAATAGCCGGAAAAGAATACAAACTAGATGAGTCGAATAAAATCGCTTATGAAATAACCATTACAGATTTACAGGAAGCTACTTCATATTTAATAGATGCAACATCTTATGACAAGACAGGTAATTCAAGCATTACTTCGAGTATTAATGCATCAACCTGGTTAGAAAATCCGATTATCACTGAAGTAGAACCTTTTTCTGGAAGAATTCAGCTGCGCTGGCAAGAAACATATACAGCCAACTTAGCTAAGCGAGTACACCTTTATGCTGAAGAAATACCTTTTAGTTCAATTGCAGGCCTAACTCCGAAAGCCAGTACTGTTGCTGGTAGAGGTGTCTCCAGTATTGCTGGTCTAGATAATGATAAGATTTATTATTTGGCTATAGCCGTTGAAAATATTCACGGCGGTATCAATCTAAATGTCGTAGCCATGGAAGCTCAAGCTGAGACAGATACTTCCGGACCAGAAATAGGTGAATTCAAATTTGATTATAAAGTCCTTAATCAAGACAGTGTCATAACACGTGATGGCAATATATCGGTAGCCATAAATGATAAATCGGGTATTGGTCAGTTAACCTTAAAGCTAAATGGAGAGATTGTTGATAGTAAATATGGACTTTCAGGCTTGTATACCAAGCACATTAATGTACAAACTTTAGCTGATGGTCAACATAGCTTAGAAATAAGTGTTAAAGATACCCTTAACAATATAAGCCAAAAAACTATTGCTTTCATTGTCGAATATGAAGCGCCAGTTGCGCCTGTAATTCACAATAGCAATTCAATCACTGGTGAGTCTGAATATCTAATTAGCGTTACTTCTATAGAAAATAGTCAGGTGATTTTATTCCGAAACGATGAGGAAGTTGACAGGTTAGCAGTTAACGCTGAAGGTAAGTTTGAAAAGAAAATTACATTAATTAATGGTGAAAATACATTTACAGCGAAAGCGAAGTTTCAAGATCGAAATATGTTGAGTTCCATTAGTAATTCAGTTGTTATTGAACTAGATAATAGCGTGCCGACAGCTGCAAAGGGAGTAACTGCATTAACTAAGGATTCAGGCCGAGTATTAATAAGCTGGGTTAGCTCTAATGATGAATCTGTTATTGGGTATAACCTTTACCGTTCTACAGCAGAGATTACCGATTTAGCTACCGCTGATAAATTATTTGAGCAGCCAAAATTAATTACTCAATTTGAAGATATACCACTACAAGATGCTGAATACTATTATGCAATTACAGCGGTCAATGCTCTAGAAACAGAAAGCCAATCCGTTTATAGCGATATGGTAGTCTCTGATCGTTCTGGCCCAGAAGTGAGTCTCACTTATACCTCTACTGGACTAACCCTCGATGATACTTATGGTCAAGGTACCTTAAGTATTGAAATGAAAGTAAATGAATCGTTAAGAAATAAACCCTTCTTATCTCTTACTCCTGAAGGAGGTGTGCCAACACCGGTCGCCTTAGAAAAAGCATTCTGGGATGATAATTTATACATTGCAAGCTTGGAGCTGGATTCGCAAAAAATAACATCCACCTACTGGGCAGTCATCGGTGCCTATGATGTCTATGGTAACCGCAGTGGAGCAGCAATAGAGGGGAAAAGCATAAAAATTGATACCAATGGTCCTAAGGTAACTCATGCTGAAGTGACCCCAATATCACCAATTAAAAATACACCTGAAGGCGAAACCATTTCAGTAACTCTTAATTTTGATGAAGAGGTTAAAGGAAAGCCTAATTTCACTCCGGGGATTATCAATGAATATGGAGAATTTGTACCTTTAGATGGATTTACTAACGGAATCGAGGCTTCATTAATAGAAGGAAGTACTTGGAATCTATCGCTAGATTTACCGCCAAGTTTAGGGACTGTTAATCCTGGTCCTAGTGAAATGTTAGAACTGAAGTTACAGGTTGAAGACAAACTTGGAAATGTTAATAGTGAACAATTAAATCAATACCGTATTGAAGTATATCAAGGTGATTTACCCCCCCTTCTTGCGCCAACGGGATTAACTGCCAATGCATTACCAGAAGGCCGAGTTTTACTTTCTTGGTCTGAAGTAGCAGAAGCTGTGGGTTATCGAGTATATCGACGCCATATAAATCAAGAGCAGTACGTCGATCTTGCGGAAATTAATGAAGTTGAGTGGGTAGATGGGGTTGAAGATTTAATCGCAGATGGTGAATATGAATATTATATTACATCACTGCGTAGTGAGAATGCACAACTGACGGAAAGCTCAGCGAGTAACAAGGTGAGAACATTAACAGACTCTGTTAAACCTGCAGCACCTACTGCGGTTAATATTAATTTGGCCAGTAATGGTGTGCATGTCCTATGGGAATCTACTTCAATAGATGCTAAAAAATTCAATTTATATCGTCTTTTACAGGGTGCTGATCATCAGAATATAGATATTTCTCAAGCCGATCTGATTCAAGAAAGCATCAGTAGAGAGGAGGCTCTGGATGCTTCTCCAGATAGTCGATATCCCTACTATTTTGTAACGGCTGTTGATGGTGTGGGTAATGAATCACTCCCATCAGCATCAGGTTACTTGAATGTAGGCTTGTTACCCGTAAATGAATTACAAGCTCAAGTACTATCAAGTAGTGTGAATTTAACGTGGAATAATGCGGGTCAATTGGGATTGCTCTATCGGGTGGAGAGAGTATTAATTAAAGGCCAAGAAGAAGTAAGACAAATACTTTCGAGTAATCACGGTGATACTTTTTATGAGGATGATATCGATCTAAATAATACCGATTATGATGTTAAATACTTAGTGACAGCAATTGATGAAAGTAATGCTGAAAGCGTAGCCAGAAATATTCTAATACCAACTATCAATATCGTATTAAATGATAATGAATACACTCTTAAAAGAGGGTTGATGAATAAGGTTCTCTTTAGGATTGAGAATTTAGGTAATACGCTTATAGAAAATGCGAGTATAGAGGTCATCCTTGTAACTAATGATACTGAAAAATCTCATGCTTCAAATCGTTTTAAAATTGAAGCAGGGCTGTATGAATATGTTCCAGTGATCATTCCAGGGTATGATGACTTAGATAATATTCTTGATATTACAGTAAATATTATTACGGGTGTGGAGAATAACACGGCTAAACGAAGCTTTAATCTTAGTATGAACGTGATCGATGGAGTATTAATTGCAAATGCAGTTATCTCCAATCCTATTAAGGGCGGTAGCGCGGAAGTAAAATTAAGAATTAATAACCCGGGAGACTCTGAAGTAGAAATAGTGGTTGCTGAGAATACAGGCAAGGCTTCTTCTGAACTTATATTTAAAGTGCTCAATGAAAGTGGTGACATCTCTGGGGTCACCCATGCCAGGATGAATACAGGTAACGTTATTACGCTATCTAATGGCAAGACAATACTCAGAGTGCCTGCTAGAGAAGAATTAGTTACAGATGCATTTATAGTCCCTATTCCCGCTGAAATATCTAATGAAGCCAGCATTGAAATAGATATTAAAAAAATACATTTCGGTTTAGGTTCAGGCGCACATGTAGAAATGAAAGGGCTGAAGTTTGTAGAGAAAATCTATACCGAAGAAGCTGAATTCAGAGTAGAGCTAAGTAACCCTGCTCAACAAACAGTCATCGCTGGAAGTAAGTTTAATATTGCAGGTAAAGCAATACATAATGAAACTGGCGATCCAATGCTTAATGCTCAAGTGAAGGTGATATTAAACTTTAATGGCTACAAGCAAGAGCGTTTCGTCATAACCGACCTGAATGGTGATTTTATCTATGAAGAAACGACTTATGCTAACAAAAGTGGTCGTTATCAGATTAGTGCTATTAGCCCTGAAATTTATGACAGTCCAATTATGGCGGAAGTGCTTGTCGAAGCCCTGTACCTAAAACCAAGCACTATGAATGTTAAGGTACCTTATAATTACCCTGCGGAATTCGCAGTGGCAATGAATGTTTCTGGCGGGGATCAAACACGTAAATTCAATTTGGCGCTATCCGCTAACAGTCTTTTACCCGCTGGAATGACCTTGACCTATCCAGAGCAAGTAATCGTTGAACAAGGTAAATCTGCCAATATTCCTATATATTTTTCGGCACTAAATAATGTTGCCGATACGGGTAGTATTGTCATTGAGGTTAAAGAAGAGGTTAGTGGTACAGCTTATCCACTAACTATCAGTTATCAATTAACGGAAGCGGCTGGCGTCATCTCATTCGATAAAAGTTATCTAGAAACAGGGATGAAGCAGGGTGAAGTTATACGTGAAAAGATTAAATTATCGAATACAGGATTTATGCCTCTTAATGATATTAATATTACTTTAGTTGATACCGGTGGCATTGCTGCTCCTAACTGGATTACTACTTCATTAGAATTATTAGCCAATAGGTTAGAGGTAGGCCAGGATATTAGCTTCGATCTTGTATTATCCCCTAATGAAGACATTCTTGATGGACGTTATGAGTTTGTATTGATAGCTACATCGCTTGAAGGAATTGAATCTAGACACTCTATTTATGTGAACTTGACTCAGTCAGGAATAGGTAAGGCCTTCTTCCATATTTCAGATATTTATACTGCAACCCTAGGTGAGGATGGCTTACCTATAGCCGGCCTAGAAGGTGCAAAAGTTGAATTGCAAAACGAGTTAGTTTTAACAGAAGTATTCAGCAAGAAAAGTGATCAGTTTGGAGATGTTATCTTTGAAGATATTTCTGCTGGACGTTATGCCTATCGTATTACTGCGTTTGATCACAGTTCTAAATCAGGGCGAATCATCATTAGGCCTGGTTCTAACCTGTCAGAAGAAATATTACTGCTTAATAATTTAGTAACTGTAGAGTTTTCTGTTAATGAAATTACCCTAGAAGATAGGTATGAAATTTTATTAGAAGCAACTTATGAAACGGATGTTCCTGCCCCGGTTGTGATCTTTGAGCCTATGCGTATTAATTTGCCCATGATGAAACGCGGTGAAATTTACCAGGGTGAAGTTAGACTCACCAACTACGGATTAATACGGGCAGACTCAATTACCGAAAATTTACCTCGTGGTAATAATTATGCTTCGATCGATTATTTAGTCGATATTCCAGAATCACTTGATGCTGGAGAAGTTTTAACGGTTCCATTTAGGGTGATTGCTTTGCAGAATTTTGATGGTAGCGCTGATATTGAAGTTAACCAGATTGAATTAAATACGGGTGGCTGTTTAGGACAGAATTTTGCAGGTGGTCTGGCGTATTTGTTCCGTTGTGTTAATGGAGATCAAGGGGCAGGCAGTGCAGGACTGGGTATGGGAGCTAATGGTGGGGCATCTAGCTCCTGCGGAGAGTCTGGCGGTGGAGGTGGCAGTGGCGGCGGCGGAGACTACACCGGCGGTGGCGGTGGCGGTGGCGGTGGTGGTGGTGGAAGTTCACCAGATCCGACACCCCTTGGAGGAGGTAGTGGAGGCTCATGTGGTAGCGATGACAGTGACGGTGATGGCAATGAAAATGACAATGGAGGATTTCCATGTATATAAAATTTAAAAAGCTAATGTTTTGGTTAAGCAGCTTATTAGTAGTGGTTAATACTTCACTTTCGTTCTCTATGAATTCTTTAGATAATGATATTAAGCAATTGAAGTTTGATACATTATTCATACAAACTCCAGTTGGTGAACTGGAGTTTCATGGGGGAGTTAAAAAAGGGAAATACGTCGTAGAGTCTGATAGTTTGCCATTAGATTTAAATGTTATTGGGCTATATGTTCTAGGGCGTTATGAAACACTAGGTACTGGTTCAAGCAGGTATTCTCAAATTGAGGCGTACATAGGCAGTAATAATAAAATATTTGGTGTTAAGGGAAATTTATTATGTGAGGGAAATACGGGGGGCTCAAGTGGCACAAGTTGTATCGATGGCAATAGATATCATTTTAAAGACTCTGTTCATTCCAATAATACTGATATAGAGGTTTTCGGTAGGTATTATGTTGAAAGCTCTGGTAATGATCTAGCATCCCCTGCAAATATTGCTGATTGGCATATTGCTTTAGACTTTCTTCATAATGCTTATGAAAATATTAAAGTCTCTTATTCAGATCCCTCTTTGCATTCATATTGGGACATAGGTGCGTCACCTGCGGATTTAAGAGATGCAGAGAAACCAGGAGAGTTGATTAGTTGGTTTGTTATTGCTGATACCCAAAGTAATAGAAAAATTAGATATGAGTACAATTCATCATTAAAAAACTATCTTCCTGTACGTACATATTTTGATTCCGGTAATAGCGTTGAAATCAACTGGTCTGATAATCAATTTACATTAACTAGTAATGGAGAGACATTACTAATTGGTGATTATCAACGAGTACAGCGTAATCTAATCATTAACCGATTAGAGGATGCCGCAGGCAGAAGAATAATTTCTAACCTTTCTGATAGTGGTTTTATATATACCGATAAAGCTTCAAATTCTTGGGTGGGGGAAATTAATGAGCTGGGTCTTGTAGATAATGTAGAAGGGCCTGAGTCAACGGTAATTACTTATGAATATTTTGATGCAGTTAATGATTCTGCACCGAAGATAAAGTCAATTAGTAAAAATGACTATAAGTTGGAGCTTCATAAGTGGAAAGACTTAAAGACCTATAGTGATGGTTATAGTGAGTATCGATTTTTTAATAGTAAGAGAGGAAGCTCAAGGTACTCAAACCATTTAATAATGAAAGATAATACGGTTAGGTCGTTTGAAGAGAAATCTAAGACCTATTACGATTTTTTGAATAGTTCCAATCTTCTTGAGACCTTCTCAAGTCGATCGCAAAATATATTGTTAATAAATAATAAAGTTAACATGGAGATGGAGCGTAGAGATGATCGACAAGAAGGGATGGTCTGGGCACATAATAAATTTCCTCGATATTCAAGCAGCTATCGTTATCGCAATGCGGGCCACGATGGCTTCATAGATATTGCGGGAGAGTCCTACCCTAATTGGTATATGGATAGTACAAAGCGAGAAGGGAATGCCAAAGGAAGCACTAAAAACGTATTCGACTTTAAACACAATGTACTTACGGGTTCTTTAATAGAATACAAAGACAAAGAAAGAAACTACAGTTTTGAAGTGATGCTTGATGAAGTCTCGCATTTAGCGAGCGAAGTAAAACACTACGAAGGTATTGATGAAGATAGGCAAGTACTATTTACAGAAAAATTCACTTATAACGATGCCAATCATATCGATAGCATTACCGAAACTAATGTAGCGACCAATGCCTCAAGGGTTTATCAGTATTTTTATGATGATTATCAGCGCTTGGTTAAAGAGATTGATCCTGAAGGGCATGTAATAGAATACAAAGATTTTCATGCCTCTGGACGTCCACAGACTAAAATTGATGAGCGTAAGAAAGTCTGGAAATATGAGTACGATAACTCTGGCAATATGACCTCTTGGCAAGACCCTAAGAACGATAAAATTATACTGGGTTATGATGACTTAGGCCGTTTTAACAAAAAGACCAAGGCCGATGGCTCGGTTTTTGAAATGAAACTCAACGGCTCGGGTGAAGTTATTGAAGAGATTGACGAGCTTGGCCATGTTACCAAATTCGAGCGTAATTTAACCGACAAAATCACCAAGGTGACTGAGCCGAGTGATGATGATGTTTCACCATCACGAACGTATCGATTTGAATATAATCAAGAACGTTTATTAGATAAAGAAATACTGCCTGGTGGTGAAGAAACGAAGTATGAATACTCAGGGTTAACCTTAACGGCGATAAACTATCCTACTCTGCGCCGTCAATTTGGGTTTGATAACTATGGCCGTGTGAACCAAGAAGTACTAACCGGTGATGATGGAGAGCGCCGTCAGCGGGAAAAGTTACTCGACCCTCTTGATCATGTTAAGTCCGAGACAGATGGTGAAGGCAATAGCTATCATTATGAGTACGATATTTGGGGCAACATCACTAAGGTCACTGATGCACTTGAGCAAACGACCCAATATCAGTGGGATGGCTGGAATAATTTAGTAAAAATTATCGATCCTCAGCTGAAAACTTTTAATTATGAATATGATCGTAATAACCGATTAACTAAAGAAACCCGTCATAATGGACAGACTCGCGAGTTTGAATACTACCCAACAGGTGAGTTAAAAAAAGCGATTAACGCAAATGGTAATGTTGCCGTCTTCAAGGTGAATGACATAGGCGAAACGGTTGCTATTATTCATTATGCAAATAATGAAGATGCACTAGCAGAATCATCGCCATTGAAAAGCTACGAATTTCGCTACAATAACCGTGGCCTTATGGAATACAGCAATGATGGTCAGGTTGCTTATACCTATGGCTATAACAAGCGTAATGAGCTGACCTCGGTAGAGCATAACTATGGGGCATTTAGTAAGCAGCAGTCTTACGATTATTACCCGAATGGCAATCTAAAAAGTTATACCAACCCAGAAAATATTACCTATGAGTTTGTTTATAATCTCAATAATGATTTGCAAGCGATCAAAATCCCAAGCATTGGCCAGCTCATTTATAGCAATTACGAGTGGCATATCCCTAATCAAATACTGTACCCAGGTGGCAGTAAGGTTGACCTAACGTCTAATGGCCTGCGCTTATTAACGGGCATGAGCCTAACGGATTCAGCTGATAACCTGATAGCGACCAATATTTATGAATACAATAAAGAAGGTTACCCCAGCGCCATTGAAACAACGTCACAGAGCACAGCCTCTGAGAGTGAAGCGGCTAGTGCAAGTGGAGGAGAAAGTGCAGTAGAGATAAGCCAACGTAACTCGCTAGGTTATGATGAAAATTATCGCTTAACCAGTGCACTAGATAATACCTACAGCTACGACAGTGCTGATAACCGACTAACCGTTAATGGCGGTGATGCCTGGGTTTATAATGACAACCACCAGTTAGTTGAAGCCAATGGGTTAGTTTATCGCTATGACGGTAATGGTTCGTTAACTCGCATCGAATTACCAAGCATGGATAACTCTGTAGAGGCTCAGGTCATACGTCGTTATTTTTACGACAGCAGTGAGCGTCTAATACGGATTGAACAAGGTGAAGAGACGTTAGCGGAATACGGCTACGACTATCAAGCGCGTAGAATATGGAAAAGCATAAAGGGTGAAAAAACTTACTTTTTATACAATCAAAGTGGTCTAGCGGCTGAATACAATAGCGCTGGCGAGCTCATCACAGAATACTTTTATGACCCGCAGCAATCGTGGGGAGTCATGCCGCTGTTTAATCGCCAGAATGACCAACTGTATTATTATCAAAATGACCTGCGTAATGCTCCAGAGCGCATGATCGATGGGGCAGGTAATCTAGTCTGGCAGGCAGAATATGATGCTTTTGGTTACGCAACCATCGTATTAAACGATGTTAACAACCCGATACGACTACCTGGGCAATATTTTGATGAAGAAAGTGGCCTTCATTACAACTGGAATCGTTATTACGACCCTAGCTTAGGCCGTTACATTACCGAAGACCCATTGGGAGTGAGTGGGGGCGGGATTAACTTATACAGTTATGTCTCTCAAAGCCCTTATGCCTATGTCGACCCTCAAGGACTGTTCTGTTTGGATTGGACGGATTTTATTCCTGGGGCAGGGCCGTTGAAATTAATAGGTAAAGCTGTAGGGGCTATCGGCAGAGGCATAAGTAAGGCGGCTGGGAAAGGCCGAGGAAAAGGCCGCGGCGATAATAAAAATGACAAGAATAACAAAGATAACCCCTGTGGAAAGGGCTGCTTTGCTGATGGCACTCAAATCATTACTGACAAAGGCCTCAAATCCATTGAACAGTTAGTTGCGGGTGATCAGGTTTTAGCTAAAAACGTGGCCACTGGAGAGCAGGGTTATAAAGCGGTAAAAGAATTGTTCGTTATCGCAGAGCGCCCTTTATATCAGCTGGTACTACAGCATAGTGAAACCAATAAGCAGACCTTAATTGAAGTAACCGATGACCATCCATTTTGGGTGGATGAGTTTGGTTGGTTAGAAACCATTAATCTTGTGCCGGGCTTGGCCATTGAAACTCGTGATAACGATACCCTGACGGTTATTGATGTTAAGTATTTGAATAAAGTTGAGACCGTTTATAACTTAGAAGTCAGTGACTGGCATACCTATTATGTCGGTGATGAAGGGGTATTGGTTCATAATTGTGAAGATACAAACGATCCAGGTAAAAAAATTGATAATTGTGATTTATGTGCGCCTCCCAATAAAAGAGGTAATGCGCCGACTGGTAATGATGGGTACCCTGTAGAACTCCATCATAGAAATCAAAAACCTGATGGCCCCTTAGATGAAATGACACAAACTGATCATAGACGAGGGGATAATTTTAAGAAGAATCATCCTAATACTGGTCAAAAACCTTCAAAAATTGATAGAAACTCTTGGAGGAAAGAACAAAAAGATTACTGGAAAAATGAGTGGGATAGTGGCCGTTTTGATAACATGTGATGGTGTATTTTTAGACGATAGAACTGGATATTCAGTTATTTTTGATGACGATGGGCGCATAGCTTACGCTTATCTTCTTGATAGCAATGGCTCAATAGTGTCAGACGTTTGGCTTTATAATCGCTGTAATACTATTGATGAACCAGAATGGAAAGCTCAAGGGAATATGCCATTTTCTAATCCCAAGGCTTATGTCAATAGTGCTGCCCATGATGTCTTTCAACTAATCGACAATATCTCAGATGTGAAAGTTAATTGGGGGGGGCGGGCTGGAAATGTAATAGCTGATATTTTTGTTCGTCAATGTTTGTTTGCCAAATTAGTAGAGGGTGTTAAACCAGGTTACTCCCTACTTGCTGGCAAAGATGGCCCTTTGGCCAAAGTTTTGGAGTTATAATGAGTTTTATATCTGAAGTTGAAAAAATTGAAGTGTTATTGTCTGGAGAAAAAGCATCTGAAGAAGATATAAACCATTTAGTCGCAAGGCTTCCTAAGGAATTATTAACTTCATCACTGATATCACTATTACAAAATTACTTCTTGGCTGGTGTGTGTTTTTCACTGGATGAGGAGGATGATGAGTCGGGGCTTGGAGCAGATATCAAGTGGTTTACTATTAATCAAATGCTAGAGGAAGCACTAGAAGTTTATCCTGGTAAATCTGTTCTTACTTTGGGTTATTTACCTATTGGTGCTTGTTTAACTGGATCTGGCGATCCTTATTTCATAAAGGTATCTGGCACTAATGATGACCCCCCCTTAGTTCGCATTCCGCATGATTTAGCTTCGGCAGACGAAGAATACCCTGAAAGTGAGATTGAAGTAGTATGCGTATCTTTAAGTCATTTTTTTAATAAAGCTGAAATAAATTGATATAGATTCAATATTTAAATAGCTACTGTTATTTAGATATTAGAATAACGGTAACTATTGTTTAATTGTTTAGAATAATTATGCATTGAGTCTGAATGTTAGGTCCAAGAGTTCTTTATTTCGAGAAAATTATGAATTTTAAATCACAAATATTAATAGCGTTAACGCTATTATTTTCAATCAATACCCAAGCTCTAGACACTCTGTGCGCGACGGTAAAAATTGAAATCGAACAAGAGCTCACTCTTGAGCGTCAGGCTTTCGAAGCGTCGATGAAAATCACCAATAGCCTAGACACCTTTGCGTTGGAAAACATTGCGGTTGATCTGGTCTTTAAGGATGAAAATGACGCGCCGGTTTTGGTCAGTTCAGATCCTAATGCCAGCAGTGCGGCTTTTTATGTACGCTTGGATGATAGCCGTGGGGTTGCGGGCCTAACTGATCTAGGTTTAGGGCGCATAGCCAATGGTACGGTCGCGGCGGCTTCGACAGCAGAAATGAAGTGGCTGATTATTCCGGTGCCGGGGGCTGCAAAGGATAGTCCGAGTGGGAAGTTGTATTTTATTGGCGCTAAGCTGCGCTATGAATACGGTGGCAAAGCCGAACAGGTAGTTGTTGCCGACGATACTATTGTGGTTAAACCGCTGCCCAAACTCACCTTGGATTATTTTTTAACGCAAAATGTATTTGGTGACGATGCCTTTACTGAAATTGTTGAGCCCATTGAACCTTATACCTTGGGTATTCGTATTGCCAATAACGGTACGGGCATTGCCAAGTCGGTTAAGCTAGACAGTGCACAGCCAAAGATTGTTGAAAACGAATTGGGCTTGGCCATTGGTTTTCAAATTACCGGTAGCTATGTAAACGAGCAACCTGCGGCCCCTTCGCTATTGTTGAACTTTGGTGATATTCCATCGAAAGGTCGTACCATGGGACGCTGGATTATGGAAACAACATTGTCTGGTGAGTTTACTGAATTTAAAGCGACGGTTTCTCATGCAGCGGAGCTGGGGGGGGAGTTAACTTCGCTCATTGAGGGCGCGCATACGCACTTGCTGGTTAATAATGTTCAAGTGGATTTACCCGGGCGTGATTCGGTTGCGGATTTTCTGGCCCATAAGCCCGGTGAAGAGGCCTTGTATGTTTATGAATCTGAGCCTTTAGATATTGTTAATAATGTGTGTGAAGATTGTTCACCGGTTGCAAAATTAAATGCCAGTTTATCGGCCGCTCAGGCCTTGCCCGAGGGCACCTTGCATAGTTTGTTGCCTGCTGAAAATGAATTCGCATTTGGCTTTATTAAAATTACTGACCCTTATGCTGGGCGCATGGCGTTAGATCGTGCGGTTAGAAAAGATGGGCGAGTTTTAAATTCTCGTAATGCTTGGCTGGGTCGCGAACGCAGCAGCGATAAGATTAATTTCGATCACTTTATTTATCTATTTGATCACGCCATTCAGACCGATGGCTATCAGTTGTTTTTTACTGAGTCGCAACAAGTGCCTCAAGCGCCTGTGATTCAGTTTATTCCTAATAAGGTTACTTATGAAGGTGGGCAGGTTGGCTTTTTATTAAGAGCGTCTGATCCTAATGGCACCCTTCCTGATGTGCGTATTGAATCTATGCCGTTAGGGGCAGCATTTGAATACGATCCAACCCATGCCAATTATGGCAAGGGTATTTTTAGCTGGTTTCCTCAAGTTGGCCAAAAAGGAAGTTATTCGGTGCGTTTTGTCGCGACGGATGGAGAGTTAAGCAGTGAATTAACCGTGGTTATTGTGGTGAATAGTGCGGATGATACTGATGGTGATGGTTTACCGGATGATTGGGAGCGTGAGCATTTTGGTGACTTAAGCCAAGATGGTAATGGCGATTTAGATGGTGATGGATACAGCAACTTAGAAGAATGGCAAAAAGGCTGGAACCCATTAGAAGCGGCTAAGGTGCCGAATGTACCAACTATTTTATTGCCGATTTTTGATGGTGAAGTTGAGTCGTTATTACCTGAGCTAGAGATTGTTAATAGCCAGCACAGCGCTGATATTGACGTTACTTATAGTTATGAAATGTTTGCCGATTCAGCCATGACAGAGCGTGTATGGCAAAAGCAGGGCATTGTTGAAGGGTTTGAGAATACAGTTGTGACCCTATTGGCCGATGATCTTGCTACTGAATTACGGGATAACCATTTATATTATTGGCGTGTGCGCGGTGTTTCAAGCGAGGGAAGCAGTGAGTGGGCGGTGAGCCAGCTGTTTACTAATACGGTTAACGATGCACCGGATCAAGCGTGGGTGAGTAGCCCTGAAGATCATTCTATTGTTTCTGCTGCTCAGCCTGATTTGGTGGTCAACAGTGTCGTGGATATTGATCGTGATCAGGTGAGTTATAAATTTACCTTGTTTAATGAAGGCAGTGACGAGCCTTTATATCGGGTGGGGGATTTAGCGCCGGGTGAGGGGCTAACGACTTCGTGGAAAATTCCCCAAGCATTACAAGAAAACCAATCTTACTTGTGGCAAGTGAAGGTGACCGATGAGCATGGCTTATCTTCAAGTTCTGAAGTATATCAATTCTTATTCAGTTCACAAAATGATGCTCCCACTGCGCCAGCGATTATTGGCCCTCTTGAGGAAGTCGCTAGTCTTACCCCAGTAATCCAGTGGTCGTCTGCAGAAGACCCGGAAGGGGCTGACGTTGTATATGACCTGCAATGGAGTGATCGTGCTGATTTCTCTATTTTATTGGAT
Source organism: Oleispira sp. (assembly GCA_036960605.1). Lineage (GTDB taxonomy): Bacteria > Pseudomonadota > Gammaproteobacteria > Pseudomonadales > Oceanobacteraceae > Oleispira. The sequence goes on from JBALXI010000004.1 coordinate 21,365, forward strand.
GAAACGTTAGGGCTCATGAGCTCAGTAGATGACATGCAAAGTTATCAGTTACCGCTTCAGACCGATAACCAATCGTTGTATTGGCGTGTGCGCAGTAATGATGGTGAGTTGGTTAGCCATTGGAGCCAAACACAGGTTTTTGTTAACTCGGCTAATGACGCACCAAGTGCGCCAACCTTAGCGAATCCGGCAGACAATTCGGTGGTAGAAGTATTAATGCCGCTGTTATTAGTTAACCCGCCTGTGGATATTGATAATGACCAAGTGAGTTATGAGTTTGAGCTTTATCAGGATGCGGGCTTATCTCAGTTGATTACCTCTCGTACCAGTGTTGAAAGTCAGTGGCGTATTGATACTGCACTACCGGATAACCAATATGTGTTTTGGCGTGCTCGTGCGATCGATGAACATGGCAGTGAAAGCTATTGGATGCCGCCAGCTCGCTTCTTTGTTAATAACGAAGGTATTGATGATGCGCCTATTATGCAATTTGCGTTACCGGCAACGGATATTGAGTTGATTGATGGTGAGGTATTGATTCAGTGGACTGATAGTGACCCTGACTCTAGCGCGAAGATCACCTTGTGGTATGAAAATGATTTGGGTGAGTTTGCCTCGATTGTCGAGAACATTGAGGAGGATGCGGATGGCCAGGCTGACCAATATGTTTGGCATGTTTCCGACCTTGCGGTAGGAGAATATACCATTAAAGGGGCAATAGAAGACGATAGTAACCGAGTTGATGTGTCGGCTGTTGGCCGTATTACTATTTTACCCAATGAAGGGCATGTGCTTGCTCAGCGCTTAGATGATGTTTCTTTACGTGAAGCTGATGATTCATCAACTCGTATTTCTATTGTATTAGATCGAGCTCCGATTACGGGTACGGATGTGACGATTCCTCTCAGTATTAGTGATGCTTCTGAGTTGAAGTTGCTTTCTGTTATGCAAGGTGGCGAAGCAAAAACAACGAACTACTTGTATTTCAATGCTGATAATTGGAATCAGCCTTATGAGCTGCTATTAACTGCTCAGGATGATTGTGATATTGATGGTACCCAGCAAGCTGATGTCGTACTAGGCAAGGTGAGTAGTTTGGATACTGGTTTTAGCGATATCGACCCGGTGGATATTACTTTGGCGGTAGATGATAACGAGGTGGTAGGTCAAAACCTGTTTGTATGTGATTGGGAGATAATTGATCAGAAAATTGTGGGCGATGATGTCGTCGGCCAGTATCGGATTCGAATCAAGAATACCGGAGATACTGTAGCCATGGTGGAGGCGCGCTTACAGCAATCTGAAAAATATCAAATTGTGGACAGTGCTGTTGTGCACTTTCATGAGGTGAGTTCGGGTCGTTTAACTGCCAGTACTGATATTTTAACCTTACGTTATCCGGCTAATAAGCCAATTAATGCTAGAAATTTGACTTGGCAGATTGATGTTAAGCAAGCTAATAAAAATCAATTGCCGGCAGGCTGGAAAAATGAAAATATCGGTTTAGTGTGGCGCTCTGGTAGGGTGAGTGTTTCGGGTTCTCAATATGAGGTGACGGGCTCGGGTGCTGATATTTGGTTATTGGCCGATAGTTTTCATTACGTTTACCGATCTTTGTCAGGTGATGGCGAAATAGTGACCCAAGTGAATGGACTGTCTAATACCCACGAGTGGGCAAAAGCAGGCGTTATGATTAGAGAATCAGATTGGACGGGCAGCAAACATGCATTTATGTTGATGACTCCTAAGGAAAAAATAGATTTTCAGTATCGTTCAACGACCAGTTGGTCAAGCTACAGTCATGGAGCTCAATCGGCTAGTTTTGGCACTTGGCTAAAGTTAGTTCGTAAAGGGAGTACTTTTTCTAGTTATCGTTCAGTAGATGGGATGTCTTGGAATTTGATTGCCGAGCAAAATATTAGTATGTCGCAAGATGTATTAATTGGCTTAGCGGTCACCTCTCATACCTGGTTGAAAGATACTAAAGCAAGTTTTAATAAAACCATGGTTGAACAGTACTGATGAAGGCTTTAAAGCTGTGGGTATTCTTAGTATTAATGCTGGCTTTACAGGTTCATGCTGAGAATATTGCTAGTTGCCCAGCGGAGGATGAATATTTACGTTCAAAGGGAGATGCTTCTGGTTACTCTGCTATGGATTGCGGAATCTATTTTCAAGATGCTGATAAGCATTCTTCTGTACTTATTCAGTTAGGGTTGGAAGAGCTCCATATTAAAGGTGCTGTGAAATTAAAAACCAAGGATTTAATGGCCTATCGTCAATTACATCCGAATAAGCAATTAATCATCGTGGATAGAAGCTCTTCTTGGCAAAGTACTAGCAGTTGGTGTCAGCGGCTGGATGGCGATGTTCATACACTTAATGGCGGCGTAAGAGGTGTTCCAACCGATTTACTTGAGGGTGATTTGATTTTGAGCGCTCGAGAAGTGGCTTTGGCAAATCTTACGAGTCATTTTCGTCTGGTTAACTTGGCTGAGGTTGCCGAAGATGTTGCAGTCATATTAAATGCTAAAAATACTATTTTCTATGGCAATATAAAATCAGAAGTTCTAGGATATGCTCGACGTTATCGGCATCTGCTTTCACAAGGCATTGTATTTTCTATTGCAAATGAGCAGGAAATTACAAACGAAATTAATAGTATTAGAAAAATACAAATTAAGTTTAGGGCAGTTCCCGAACGTTACTTATGTGCAAGAGGTAGGTAAGACTGAGAGCGTTAGTAGAATGAAGAGCTCTTATTAGATATTGGGAGTAATTTTTTGTCCCATATTAATCTATGCGTTATGCATAGCTACTATGAACTGTTGCTAGATATTAAGGATAATTAAATGATCAACAAATGGACGTTAGTACTTATATTTTGTGTCGGTTATTACTTCTGGGACAATAAGGGCGTCGATATTATAGAACCGCTTTATGCTCAGCCCTATGTTGTGGTTTATGGTCGCGATTCATGTGGGATAACAAAAAAGACTAAAAAGTATCTGGATAGAAAGGGAATTAGTTATCAGTATGAAAATGTTGATGACAATGATGTCGCTAATTTACTTCATAGCCGAATGAGAGCAGCTGGGCTAGCAACCCGTCGTTATAACTTGCCAGTAATCGATGTGAATGGCGAAATGGCGGTTAGGCCAAAAAATGACTGGATTGCGAATACTTTTGTTGAGTAGCTATAGTCAAGAATTTACTGGATGTATGAATTCGTAAACTAGGTGGTCAGTATCGATGAGCTGGCCATTAACCTCGCCCTCCACCTTATATATTGGTGTTCTAAAGCATTACCTTCTGCTGCCATCAAAATTTTTTCTCTTCGAGTTTAAACTGCTTAAGTAGATAATGTTGAATTCTGTAAATTAAAGACAAACTAGATTACAGATGTTCATAGTGCTTATTGTTATTAGGCTTGTTTATTGAGGGTATAGATGGAGTTAATTCTTATGATACTCAATGAACATAGCTTCCTATAAAAGTTATACTGAAGGGCGAGTAGACGCCCTCCATAATTTAAGTCTATTTATCGTTATTTGGGTTGAGCTGATTAGCCCGATTGTCCTTGTTAGCTTTATGAACAGGGTTATTCGGGTTGGATTGATTGGCTGTATTTTTTTGACTCGACTTATAAACTGAGTTGTTCGGGTTCTTGCTATTGCTGCGGTGATTGTTAGATGATGTTCATATTTTCTCCTAAATGAATTCGATGCGAGACTTCTCTGAGCCCTGCACTGGGTGGACGATCATCTTCAATAAACTAAGGGAATAATCATAGTTAACCTACATTAACTAACAATTAACTTTCATTTACTTTATAAAAATAAACTACTTATGAGCTTTAAAAATTTATTCAAATTGTCGAGTCGTGATACCGCTTATGACCATCGTAAAGTATTAAACAGTGAAGACATGATTAAGATTGCAAGTCTCATGGGGCACACTTATGCTGAAATTGGAACCGTCTGTGGATTTTCAAAAACTATGATTTCTCACTGGGGGAGTCATAACCGACCAGAAAAAACAACTTATGCTCAGTTGGAGCCAATGTTTGAACGCTATGGGAGAGGACGATTTCAGTGCGAATTAGAGGCTTTACCAGAAGGAGCTATTGAGTACAGAAAATATAATGAGGTCCTGTTTCATCTGATGCTAGCAGTGCCGTGTATATTGGTTATATTATTCGTTGCAATTAAGCCCTGCTCAGATAACTGGAGTGAATGTAAAGAACTTCCTTGGTACCGAATGGCGGCGTTTGACGCAATTAAATTAAAAGAAGATCTGAAAGAGTTTAAAGAATGGAGGGAAATGTCAACGGACTCTGTTGAGTGACTTAATTGAGCTGGCTGAAATAAAAAACTAGATATTTCAATTATCGATAAAGGCGGTATCCTGACAGTTTTAGCGCCAAGTAGGTATCCTTGATTGGATTAATTTCAGTAATTTAATCAAGAGGGTTAATCAACGAGTGCGAATTGTTATACTCCTATTTTTATCAAAATGACAAATTCAGAAGAAGTTCAATTGATTTTCCTGGTCATGTATTAAGATTCATAGTGTAGGAAGAAGCTGTGTGTATTATATTTGTACAATATATAGTTGATACTAGAAAAATAGATATTTTATAGGGCTCCATTATGTGGATGAAAAGAAATCTTTCGAAAGGTCTAGAGTACAGGGTTAGAAACACACTAATCAATATTAGTCGTTGCAGTAGCTCTGGATTTACTATCTGTCTTTACCCAGAATTTCCATCCAGAGATAAAAATATCAGAATTATTGTCGGTTTCGCTGGTAGGAATGTCATTTTTAACGATCTACTGGGCAATAGCAAGGAAAGTGGCTACCAAGATCGGCACTATGGCACCTTACTAGTTAACTTAGCAATTCGTGTTATAAAGTGCTGGTTTAATAATGATGAAGAGGTAAAGGTTTCAGGTAGCGTTAGTGATCAAAGTGATTCTACGGATAGAAAAAAATGCCGAGAACGTCGAAATTCTTTTTGGCATAGCTTCGGTTTTAAACTCAATGATATGAAGGCAGGTTGCACTCCAATGAGTGCAAAGCTAGGTGGATTAAAAATTAAAGAAAGGCCTTCTATTGATGGCTATCTATCTACAGATTTAAAATTATCAACATTTTGGAGATATTTCAACCGGCCTACCTTGTTACCTCATATTTTAGAATGCATTAATACTATTGATACTGACAAATACAAACCAAGGAGTATCTTAAGTTATGATGAAATTCGAGAGAAGTTTAATAAGGCCGTAAATGTTCAGGATAAGATAATAAATAGAATTTTTATGGCTTCTTTTCTTGTATTAACGGCAATGGTGTATGATTTCTTAGATATCAATCTGTTTCCTAAGATAGACTTTTCATTAGGTTTTCTTCAGTCCGTATATCCAATTGTTATATTATCAGTAGTACTGTTTGTTATAAATACGATAATAAAGACTCATATTTTTAAAATAATGCCATATTATCGCACCTATAATCTAAACCTAGAAACTCGTAAGCTTCAACTTAAGCAATTATCTAACAAGATTAATGATCTAGAAATACAATATGGTGGGTTCATATGGCAACTATATGAATCTTTGAAAGTAATAGACACTTCATTGGACTGCAAAGACTTCAACTTAGTATCAAAGGCATCCCAAGAAATGATATTAGGAGCAGATGATGTCGAAGAGTACGGTAATATGCTCGAAAAATTAAAAGAATCAATACAGTCCGAGGGTCATCTATCAGTCCCATGTACCATAGATATAAATAATGATTTTTTATTTGGGGATATATCTACTGGCTTATCATTTAGAAATATTAATGAGTATTGTCAATTACTTGATAAGAAAAAATTCTCAGAACATATCATGAGGTTACTGAAAAAGTGTGATGAAAACCGTTTGATCGTAGAAGGAGGATCATCTACTGATGACATTTCTGGAATAGTGAAAGCGTTAAAGGATGATATTTCAATAGTTGAGCTATACACGCCACAAGAACCATACACGCCTATGAATCAGTTACATATTAGGCTTTACTTATTGGAAGGCGTTATCGACCTAAGATCTCCCTGGTGTGCTTGGAAAGATATTCGAGCGATGGAGTTGTTAAAAGTCTTAGGCGTATTACTTGAGTGTGAGTTAATCCCAGTGACGTACATATTTGAAGATAAGAGTGGGTTAGGTTATAAAACCAAACTTTTTGTTCCTACTAATCCAGAAGAATTAATTCTTGAAGTGTTCGATTTTATTAATGAAAGATGGATTTTGACTGCTGACCTAGAAGATTATTGTCGAAGGTTAACAAATACCGATGTTATGGATTTAGCAGCTGAGTAATACTATATCCGCTCCTAGTGAGATAGCTGCCAACCCTGGAGTGAGGGATTGGCAGGGCCGTATATTATTAGTATCTAAAATGTTATGAGCCAGAGTTGAGGCTCTAGTTGATTAATTTTTTTTAGCATTTTAAATACTACTCTGAATATTTTTTGCAATGCCTTATATTTAATGAAAACATTCAATAGCATTATCTATAAGAGATTTCGCTTCAGAATCTGATAATTTATATTCATATTTTAGTATATTAAGCACTGTATCTAGATTATTTTTATCCTTAAGCAGGCTGAAGCATCTATCTATAGCCTGAAATCTTATAGTTCTAGCAGACTCCTTTAAATACCGAAGATGCTTATCAAACAATAACGCCGATAATGAAGGATAGCGATATTGGATATAGCTGACAGGTACCCCCAATGCTATAGAAATATCTTCTAGAGCAGGAGGATCTTGGCAATCTAAAAGATATTCTGATAACGCTGTAATAAATTCATTACGGCAGATATCCAATTTGGGTTTTTGTATTATAAATTCGTCTGGAATCTTACAGAATGAATTTAAAGGTAGTATGTTGTGAGATGCTGCTGAATTACCTGTAAGCATATCAAATAACGAAATACCTAATGATGCAGATATCTTTCTTGCCAGCTCTAGGCTTGGTCTAGCGTCACCTGCTGTAATCGAAATAAGTGTATCTCTAGGAATCACTGAATATAGCTCTTTCTCCCTATCGTATTTCCAGTAAAAATCTAGGATTTCATTCAATGAAGTCTTTAATCCATAAATTGGGATAGCTTTAGGATCAACCTTTGAAAGATCATATATTAGATCATATAAATCGCTACCTGCTACTGCCCATGATTTAGAAACCTGTTTTTTAGAAAGTTCTGTCTTTCGTATAGATAGGTTTTTCTCACAGTCTTGACAATATAATAGTGATACATTTCTAGTATATTTTGCTTGTACTGAGCCACAATGTTCACAGCTATTAACTAAGGGAGTTCGATGAGATGGACAGGCTTTTATTCCTGTTAGCTGCCAGAATAATTTGTAATATACCGTATCTCCAAATCTATCCATTTCCGCCAAACATTCTGGGCACCAGCGAAAGCTAGGTGATACACAGCCTCGGCTATGCCCCAATAACTTCTGAATAAACCATAGTGTTCCTTTGGTGCAGTCAGCTCTGCATACTTCATAGATACGGTCGGTTAGTATCTCAGTCGTTTGTGATGGAAGGATAAGGTATTGAGGGCTCATTTTGCTAGGAATAGCTTTTTTCACTTCCAAGTTGTCCACTGAACTAATGAAGTAACTCAGAAAAATACCAACGGTTACTCCATGGTTATAAGCATTTCTATGAACAAAAGAGGAGAATGCTTCAACCCCAACAGTATCATTAGCTATTAACTTGCAGGGAAGCAGTTGTCTCGTCATTTGATTGATGTCCTATTACCTTTGGCCAACCTTCTTGGTTTTTTTTGAAAAGGCTTAGATTTTGTTTGCTTTCTTGGCTCCTTTATTGATTTATTAGCTTCTTTAGTTGTATCCGGTGCGGATGTTTTAAAACTCGGAGACTCTGATCTTAATAAATCTTCTCCTGTTTGTATTTCATGATAGATAACCTCAAGATCAGAATCTGAGAAGCGGCATTGCATTAGAATATTTTTATCAATTCTAACTTCATGTGCGATAGCTTTTGCACTTGCTCCAATGAGCCAGTTTCTTAATAAGCCAATGCAGCCAAATGATCCTTCATACAGTGTCATCGTGTACTTTTCTAAGGGCTTTAGCTCTTCACTAAGATTCAATTCCAGTGAGTACTCATGGACAATTGCAGCAAATTCTAATAGATCTTCAGGATTGGCTTGATACCGTCCTAAATGTACTTGTCGTTTTCTACCTAGCAAATGAGGGGAGTTCTTAAATATGTTTAATACTGGGTATGCTCCAACAATGATGAGAATAGTATTGGTTGTTTGAGCTAAGCATTTCCATGAATCGAGTACTGCGTGTGAGCCTTGGGCTTTAGGAGCATACTGTGCATGCTGTGCTTCATCTATGAATATAAATCGTGTTCGTCGTTGTTTTAGAAATCGTTCTAGCTTTAGTCTTAAATTATGTTCCGTTAATCTATCTGGATTGATAGTTTTTATTTGAGAATTCTCTTCAAGTGTGGAAGGAATAAATGGGTAATGTGCGGCTTCTAGCATGCTAATAGTAAAAGATTTAGTTGAAAATGTTCCATAAGGACCTGAGTTAGCTGCGGTCACAGAAATGCTAGTTATAGTCTCGTGATCGTCGTCGTAACCAAGTTTTTTAATTAATTCGTTAATAAGGCTTGTTTTACCGACTCTAGAGGGGCCAGTAATAGATATGACATCTCCTGGAGAGGACATACATATTAGGGTGAAGCTCTCAATAAGGGAATCTCTCCATTTCTTATGATTGATTCTTTTTGATAGTAATTTATTCATGAGCTTGGCTCCATTCTGATGATTCTAGCTTTCTGGCCATAGAGAAATCGAGTTTTTCTAATTCAGTACTCAGTGGAATAATATTTATTGAAGTGGGTTCAACTATTTCGGGGGGGGCAGATAGCTTGTCATCGAAACCATCACTTGCGGCAGCAAGTGTGATGCCATGTTCTTTTCGTAAATGATTTCTATAGGATATAGCTTCAAGTGCGATGAGTGATTCAGATAACTGTTTCTCTACACTTAGGGTTTGGTAGCGGTTTATATCAGAAGCATGAAGCTGCTCCCAGTGATTTTCTATAGCACCATAAACAACCTTGTGATTTTCAGGATCTATTCGAATCTCTACAGACTTCTCTTTTCCTTTTAATGACATTAGCTTAGGTGACCAATACCATGCTTCACCTATGGATACACCTCGTTGAAAATCAATACGATATTTTTTGCTGTCAATTGATGTGGCTATTAAAAAATCTTGATCAAAAGTTACTGGAATTGCCATGCAGGGAAAATCTTTGATACCTTGTTCAAATTCATCTATAGATGATGAAATATTTCCATTTTGTGGTTTCTGAGCACTAAAGTTGATATAGAAATTAATTTCACGATATAGGTCTTCAATAGTGAGAACTGCTTTATTTTTCGGTGCTAATTTCCCATCAATAGAGCGTGCTTCTTTAAAATCAGCTAGGTTTCCAGGCCTTCTGCTAAGATACTCTTTAATGAAGTTCTTGAAGAAGTTTTCAATTTCACCCCCCATCCTTGGAAGAGAGGGAGGCCTCATTGAATATATTATTCCATAGTGTGCAAGAATACTTTCGGTATAGACCGACTTAAAATCAGAGCCCCTATCTAGAATGATCTCACGAGGTAGGCGTCCGTGTTTACGCACACACTCTCTTAATACTTTAGAAACACTTCTTCTTGATGGTGGTAGAAAGGATATGGAAACTGCAAGAATTTTTTTTGTTGCAAGGTCTATCATAGCCGTTAATTGTGGCCTATCAACAACAACATCTTTGCCATTCTTGAAGCATATTAAATATAGGTCTACTAGGTAATGGTCAATTGCTACAGCTTGCCATGGGATCGATGGTTTCAAATGCCTTTGTAGTGGATCAGTTGGCTCCGAAACTGAATTAGCTAATCTTTTACCCCCGCGCCCAGCTGCTACTTGCTGATCATAATTGAATTTTATCCTGTTGCTAAAAGTCATTAAGGATACAGGTGTAAACTCAGGTTGTAGTTTTCTTGCTAGATTGATATAGCTATAATAGCTTTGTGTCTTATTAAGTCCTTGGCTTTTACTGTGTTTAGTTAGTATATAATTTTCAAGAAAATCGCTAACAGCCGTTAATAGTTTATTGCTTCTATTTCCTCTTAAATAAGTTTTAGGCAGTAATGCTTGGAAAGCAGATAGGTCTTTTTCTTGCCCATCTTTTATTTGTTTTTTCCAGCGTCTGATACTTCTATTGTTTTCACCAGTATCAATTTGTTTTAGTCTACTTAGGGCTTTTTTAGCCTCCGCTTCTTTTGGTACTAATGACAGCCCTATACCGCCTTCCGCTGCTCCTAGGTATGTTCCTAATTGACTCGAAGCTTTGATGGCATTCTCGAGTAGGTCATTATCCATGGTTAGAATGCAACTATCTGGTTCAGATAGTAACTTCCCCGATAGATCGGTAAAGAGGTAACCCTGATCTATCAGCTGGAGAAGTGGAACGTAGCTATCGAGGTTAAGCCGTTGTTTTAGTTCGAGCATGCTCCAGTAGTATTTATCCCAAAATAAACACCTGCAGCGTTCAGATAAGCCTACTTCAAATTGAGGAGCATCTCTTGAAGTAATTAGTAGCTCGTAATTAGATACCTTGTATTGATGTTCTGACTCATATATCCACACTTCAAAGGGAATCCCCATTTCGTTGCACTTCAACTCTGCTGGGAGAAATCTATAGGTAGCCCCATCCTGTTGCCAATCAAGAGGCTTTTCTTCTATTAGCTTAATGACAGCCTTTAGAGGCTTAACTTCTATTAATTTAGGCCCATTGTTCGTTAAAACCAGAAAGTCAGGTGTGTATGGCTTACGAATGGGCGTGCCATGCTTATTATGACGTATTACTTCAATCGGCTCAGGTTGATTCCAGAACTCCTTAATGTTGTTGTCATATTCACAGTAGATCGCAAAGCTACGCTCTGGCCCACGGCTTTCTACTGTAATCGTTCGACTCATTTTGGTAGATGAAAGGGCGCATGTAATATTCTTTGTAGCAAATGCCCCTGGCTGCCTAGATCCTTGGCCAGCACGAGTAAGGTCAATGTAATTACGCACGAAGGGTGATGGTTTGTGTATCTCGTTGTATAAGATGTATTGGTTTTGATTAAGCATAATCGTTCCTATCCTCGAATTCAGCTGCTTAACAAGCACACTGAAGCCTCAAACATAAATATTTGTGTTGTAAATATTGACTAGTGGAATAGGGAAGGTAATAATTAGGGTACCAAGCCGAGGTATTACCTCCCTAAGAGCCGGAGTCAATTTATTGATTTCGGTTTTTTTGTGTCTGTTATTTATTCATATCGTTCTCCTCCTAATGGCTATGCCTGTTTAGCGTTTTCTCGATGCTCAACTATCCAGCATGCTACTTCACAAGTGATAGCGAATTTTCCGTTCCTATCGGGAATAGTGAAAAGAGTAATTCCTAATTTCCCTCTGCGTTCTGACTGCCGGAATGCCTCGTAAGATGAAAACCCCATTTCTTTCCATAAATCAGATCCTCGGATTATTGATCCGTGGCGATTTAGAAGTTGAGTCTCAATAGTTTCTTGCATGTAATTGTTCATTAACAAATCACCGGCAGTTAGGGTTATCTACGGTTATTACAATTCTAAAACAAAAACTGTAGGATGTAAAAGTATAAGAAATGGAAATACTCTATGTATATAGGGTTATTTGGTTAAAAATATTGTTAGTGCAGACAATTTATTTTATGTGTTAATTATTGTTTGTTACTTGGTTATGTACTATTTTAATAAATTACTTTTGTACTATTTACGTGAGTATCTATCATGGATATTAAAACAAAAGAGCATGTCAGTGGAATATTTGTATTTAGTATTGGTGCAAGCCTTGTCGGATTTGTGCTTTTTTCACTATTGATTTGGCTTATTTCAGGCATAGGGGGGGTGCAGGAGAATCTAGGTGAGTGTGCGATTGCATCCGCGATTTTCAGTCTAGGGTGGTTTCACAATATTGGTCAATGAAGAATCTTATATCTTAAATAGCATATTTGACTCTACTTTTATTGCTTTAAGGTATATAGATGGTTTTTATCAACTACAGGTGAGTCCTTTTCAGGGTGACTTGATTCAGTTTGGTTCAGGAAAGTTCAATACATGGGAATCTGTACTAGATTACTTCTGTTATGAAGTTGTACAGAATCCAATTGAGTGAAAGTCAGAAGGCTATATGACCTAAAGCATAGTTCTTAAAACAGAGTACATTCAACTTGGATTTTGTTATCATGAGTGATTACGAATCAAACAACATAAGGAGTCCATTATGGTTGGCCCACGCATTGGTTAATTATTTTATCAGTAGCTTTACCCTGCACAGCTATCTCTAGCAACCGTAGGCACCTCATCGAGCACGGCATAAGCTCTACTTCTGATTCCCAAAAAATCCTCATCACCCTAATTTCAGTTACCGTAGAACCCTTATTTTTATCTAGCACTCTTCAAATAGATTTATTAGTCGAATATATCTGTGATCCTGAACCATTGATGAGTTAGATTCTTCTATTTGCATTAGAACTTCTTTGAGGTTGTAAGGGAGGATGACTGAGTTGTTGGGTATAGTTAGTGTTAGTAGTTCTAATATCTCACTTGGGTATTGAGCTATCAGCGAGGTCTTGTCACCTTTTTCTTGTCCATACGAATATAGCCAGTGCAAGTCTTCTGTTATAGGCACAATGAAGCGGCTTACTGTCTTAAGAACGGCAGGAAGGCTATCACCTGAAGCTTCGAGTAATCTAAGCCATGCTAAGGAAAGGTTAGATGTTCTATATACTCTTTCTCGAGGCCAAGCATTAGTAATAAACGGGATAACATATTCTAACCACCCATAGCGCTTGTTATTTCCTATATTCATTAGTTCGTAGATAGCATCTTGACGATTGTCATCGTTCATTTTACGTAAACAATTCCGAGTTTCTTTCAGTGTTAATCCGTCAATTTTATCCGTTCGTGCAATTGCAAGTCGAATTATAATTTTGGAGGCAATTAATATCTCTCTTTTCTCCCAGCCCCAGCCATATACGTTTGGGAAAAATTTTAATAGCTCTGGTTTTATTCTAGTGCCTAATTCAACAGGTAAAATTGTAGCTCTTGAGAGGTAACCGTTCCAAGCTGGTTCGGACATTTTAGATTCAATATTAAACCACGGAGCTATATGTTTCAGTGTCCATATTGAGTCTATAGTATATAGCCAACTAATATTATTAGTTAAAATACATGCGGTGTGATCCTTGCCTTCACCTGGAGCGATTGAAAGTGCTTCAAGTCGACTTCGAAATTTAGATGGAATACCAGCTTGCTCTCCAAGGTTTAGGGAGCCCAAGGCAGAAAGTAAACCTTGGACTATATGGCCCGTAGGAGAATTAATCGCATGATTTATTGTTCTTCGTGAAGTTGACGTTGGTATACCTCCGACAGTGCTTTGGCCAAGAAAGCTTTTTAAATTGTCATCTAAGGCTAATTTATCCCATAAATTATCAAAGATATTCCATGCTAAATATTGATCAAAAGAGTAAGTAATTAGAAAAAATTTTTCTAGCCAGCGACTAATGGTATCGTTTATTTCCTTACATAATACTGGTGGTAAAACACGAAGCTTTGATATCAAAAATCGCAGTGATGATGACGAAGTATTATTTGGCCAATTCTCAAGAAGGTTTGACCAAAGTTGAGCTGGGAAGTTTTGATTTTTTGCTTCTAAGCATAATGCTGTTAGAGCTTTGAGAGGTCTTTCTTTAACTAAACCTATAAATGGACGTTTATCAATAAATGAATCAAAATTACGTGATGATTCCTTATTGGATTTTTCAACTATTTGATTGATCGGTAAATTTATAATAGAGGCAGAGGAATCATCAGTTTTAACAAAACCAGAAGTAATTCCGTTAGTTTTTAATAAATTTTCTGCCCATTGATCGTACCATTTATGGAGTGATTTTTTTAGTATGGACATCTTTTCAACTTGAGGTGTGTCTAACTCTATTCCTTGGAAAGTTAACCATCCAACATAGAGGCAAATAGCTCTATTTTTAAATTCTATATAGTCTTCTTCAACCCAGCTCTCTCGCTGATCTGGGCCATTAAATATGCGATATAAAATTAATGAGCGCTCTTTCTTAGAAAATTCGCTCCACCTGTCATGTATGAGAAACAATAACTCTCGTTTAATTTCAGGGCTCCAAAATTTCTCCTGAGATATTGAAAGTAATGTTTCCACAACTTCAGTAGCACTGAACAGTGCAGAGTGATTAAATGCAAATAGTTTGAGGTTAGCAAAAAAAAGAGGGGATTCAAATGACCAGCTTTTTGCGTATAACTTTAGTTTATTTGGGGCATGAGTCACCATTCTTGAAAATAAATTTAGAAGCACCTCAAACTCTTCAAATTCACCTATAGTTTTACCTTCTTGATCTCGATTTGGGTAGCAATCTGATGATTTATAGTAACCTGAGTTAGTGAAATCAAGTAGCTCTATTACTTGTTGAAAGTTGGACTCTTCAATTCTAAATATTTTTTCTAAAAAGGCGTCAGGGACTTCAACTTGAGCGCTGTGTCTTTCAATGAACTCAACTTCAGGGCTGTACAATTCTTGGGTATTGAACTCTCCCCAGTCTTTGAATGTTGGCTTGTATTTCGATAAACCAGTTGGTGTATTGAAATGAAGTTTAGGGTAACTTACCTTCTTATAATCTTGTATAACACTATAATTCCAACCTTCTTGTTTGATTCTAGATGCTAATCTATACCAGCTAATGTCGTGACTGAAATTGCGATCGTCAAAATGATGTTCGAATATCAAATTCCATGTTAAGCGAGCATCAGGGTGTAAGTCTTTACAGTCATTTACTTTATGTTTAAGTCTGTGAAGTAATGAAGGGTGGAGTGTGTTTTTTCTCAGAGCCCACCAAGCTGTGATTGGGCTATCAATGCAGTTTTCTATCCAGTGTTGTAAATGATAAAATCTTTTAGGAAGTACTTCGAACCCTACATGTTGGCGGTTATCTAAGTTATGGCCTGTTACTGGAGTTGTATCTCCTTGACGCCAATTAAAAAAGTGTTCATTAGTTTGTCTTGAGTGCTTGTCACCAGGATTGGGGGGAGAGTCTTCGTCTAGGCCCCAAGCTTTAAATGGGTCAAAATACTCTTTTTTCGAAAAATCAGTAGCCTCATTTTGAGTTCGGCAGAATGAGTCAAAAACACAAAGCCACTCGGCTGGAGGGCTAGGCTCCATCGAAGAAAACAGCTTGGCTCCAGGAATGGTTTTAATTAAATGAGCGACTTGTCCTCGTTGATAAGGCTGTAGCTCTCTAGGGCTTTTTGTTGCTAGGCTCATGACCGATGATCGCCATTTTCGAGGATCATCAGCTCTATTTGCCCAGGCTTCGAGAGATTGCCATAAATTAGCGTGCTCATTATATGCAATGGGTGTGACACCACGATCACGCCATTTAGCTTCTATATTTTCATACTCTCCTATATCGAAAGCAAACAGCCTCGAACGGTCTGACATTCCATCATGATTGAGACCTTGTAGCAGGTATTTTAACGGTGGATCTTCAGCTTGATATCCAACTAAAACAACGATGTTATTCTTTAGTAGTTTACGGATGAAATTTGTTGCCCATCCTTCAGATAAATAGGCTCGTCCCAAATCGGCACTGCTCAAAATATAAGAATGTTGGTCTTTATTTACATCTTCTAATCGACCATGAAGATATGTTATTCCATGCAGTGTGATTCCAAGGTTTATATCAGGGAATGCGGGTGGCACATGAATAGGAAGGCTATTGGCAGATAAAGGTAGTTCAAATAATCTGTCAAAATTCGTAGTTACAATTTGGGGATTCCCTTCTTGATCGGAAGATATTCTAGAAATAATCTGATGTTCATTACTTTGAGTTGTATTGGTATCTTTCTCCCATAAGAACTCTGCAACAGTAGTATTTACATCATCTCTACCATATTCATCGTGGAGCAAGTTGAATATTTGATCTAACGGGACTTTAGGCCCTTCGTAGTTCTCTCTCCATGGTTTAAATGCTTCTGATATCTGTGAATCTTCAGGTGGATCAAAAAAATCGATTACATGCTTCGTCAGACCAATAAAAGTTGGCATTCCGGCTTTAATCGAAACTCCGGCTCCACAGAGGAAGACGACTCTGCCTTTATCTCGTTGATCTAACAAAGAATCAGGTATATTTGGTCCGTTATGATGGAAACGCATAAGAGTCGTCTGTTTTATAATTGATTGCATTGATCGTATCAATTAAAAGATGGCAGCTCAATTCAAAAGATTGATTGAATAATGAGCAATTAGACGGCATTAACTATAAGGACGTAAGTCGTTATAAAACACACATTGAGGAAGTGCAAATGATTGTTGAAAAGCTGATAGCATCATTTATCAATCTAATTTTTTGACCATAATAGGTAGTTTTAATGATTTATCACGTACAGACAAACACAGATAACGTTAGCTCACTTTATGCAGCTATTACTGAGGCTATATCAATGGCTTCTGAGTTTAGTGGTAGAGTATATTTAACGCATGTTAATCAGCTATCGTTTGCTAATCCGACAACGATGCATGCATTTACGAAGTTAGGTGAGCTTCCAAATTTTAAGCGTAGAGAAAGGACGGTTCGTAAGAGAGGGGTTGAAGTTGTATTTATAACTCATTCTGAACTTAGAAAAATCCCACTAACTAGTCGAGACGTGTGTGTTGGGGTTGTTTCTGGAAAATCGACTTGCTTAACACTTGAGGCTGTAGCCAATGAAGTTGGTTGCACATGTATACTCACTCTTTTATATAATGCCTATCCAGATACCTCCCGTTTTGAAGATGAATGGGTATTAAGCTCTAAATCAATACTATTGGCGTCAACTTAGGAGTAGGAAAGGACTGCATTATGGGCGTTTTACTAATTGGGAGGTAATACATCGATTTGGTAGTGCATAAATTAAGTTTGAAATATTTTACAATATAAAAATGTAATAGAAGCAATTAGGCATGCTGCTGGCATATCCTCATAGGCTTAGCTCCCCACTTTACATGTAAGCATATACTGTAATTAGAAGTTGAAATGTAAGCTTTGGCCCCAATGTTATTTATAATGCTTCCGTTTTTACGGATAGCTGGATAATAATTTATTAGGAGGCATTTATGATCTCAGAGGCAATCTCTGCTGGCATTTTAGCTAATGCAGCATATCAAATACTTACAAGTTCATTGAAGGTAACTGCTAATAGCCTTAAGGGGAAGCTCTCCGACTGGATAATTCCTAGCGAAACTCTTCATTGCATTGAAACTCAGATTGAGCGTTTAGGGATAGATGGGGATATGAGCGAGAGCGCTATTGAAAGAAAGCTATCTACCTCAACAGAAATTATTAACTTACTGAAAACCATACAGCCGAATAACTCAACCACAATTGTTCAAACTAATGTCCGCGGTACAAATATTGGTATCCAAAATAATAAGTAGGTTTTATAGATGAAACAACCCAGTCAGTCTGATGTTAGCCAGGTGAATCGTTTTGGCCAAAATATTGCGGTACAAAATAATTATATCCAAAGTTCTGTTTCATCTGAAAATATTACTCCTTCGGTTGAGGGAGTAATGAGGCTGGTAAGAGTTAGAAAATTCGTAGCTGCTAGAGAGCATGTTTCGGCATTAATGGCTATGACTGAAAAAAATATTGAGACGGCCAAACTGTTGCCTGTGCTAGAAATAATTATCAATCTTGCTTCAGGGCATAAAAAGGGAAATTTTCTTCGAACGATCGGTCAGGCAACTACTGCTATTAGTAATCCAGTATTTCTTGATATTGCAATATCTGCTTCCTTACGTGCGGAAGTTTTACTTAGTGATATTAGTGAGGCTGAAGAGTTATATAGGAGTATTGATAACCCAGGGGAATTTTCCCAGGAAGTATATTATGAATCTATTGCTAATAGCGATGCTCTTGAAAACAGATTGGATGATAAGGGCATTCGGCAAAATGAAGTCGCTTTGTGCGCCTTAGCAAGAGGTCTCTTGCTAAGAGGAAGTCCTGAGTTAGCTGATCAGGCCGCTAAGTTACTTGTTGATAGATTTCCTGATTTTAATAGCAGTACTGTTCACTTAATTATACTGTTTGCGACCTTCTGTAAGGATGTTCCAGAAACCCAATATTGGCTATTAAAAGGCACTGAGTTTAAAAGGTTATCCTTGATTGTAAATGAAGCAATTTCTTTAATGGAAATTTGCAGGGGGGATGACGTTAGAGTTGTTGATATAGCATCAAAACTTTTAATGCTATCAAACTTTGAGAATGAGAATCTAGTAAATTCCTGCCGAAAATTCTTACCATTTTTTGAACAGGTGAATTCTGATATATTTAGGGAGTTATCAGATAAATCAGGTATTTATGATGAAAATAATATTGCTAAGCGTGGGATTCGTAATGATAATACGATTTTAAAACTTAATAATAGCCAAGATATTCCCCTTACCCACTTCGTTAATTTTCTAAATTATTCAAATAAAGAAAAGCTTTCAGTATGGTATGCTGGAGGTGGAAGAATAGAGTCTTTATCTGAAATTGAAGACAAGTTTAATGAGATCCATCTTTTAACTTTTCTTGGAAATGATGGGCCAGTTATCGATCTCCAGATTAAGGATCTAGTAAAAGTATTTGTATCAACATTTTCGAATCAATTATCTTGCATACATGCATATCAGATTAATCATGTTGTTGAATGTTTTATGAAAAGAGGGATGAATGCTCAAGTCTATTTATTATTGAATGAGTTGATAGATCCCCGCGATATTTGGTTATCTCCAATTATTAAAAACTACATCGACGCATTACTGCAAATTCATAAGCAGCAGACCTTAAGTATTATTTTTTTGTCAATGCCTACAGAAGACTGGGATGAATTCTTATGGTTATGTTACTCAGGCCACCTAAAGAGTCTGAATGATTTTTCTGGTGCATTAAATTCAATAGAAAACGCTATTGCAATTAACCCAAAATCTATTCTAGCATGGTCACATTGCATTAATTTACATAAAATTCTTGCTACTAATACCGAAGAATATTCTCGTGTTTTATCAAGAATACCCGATGCTATATTTGAAAAATATTCAGAATTATCTGGGCCTATACTTTATGAATTACTTAATAGGGGGTTCTTTTCGAGGGCTGAATTCATATTAGTTAAATGGTTTCTTAATGATCCTAATGCAATCTCAGTTCTATTAACGAATCTAAGTTTAGGTAGTATTCAAGATGACTTGCATAGGCAGGCTCCAACTCCCTCTATGACGGTCCCTGGCTGTATTGGTGCTTTTAGATATGCTCTTGGAAAAGATGAGATTGTCAAAATTGTGGTGCCAGGTAGTGAAACAAAATATGAGTGTCTAATTGGTGAAGATTCCCCAATGGGAAGACAGTTAATGTCAATGTCTGTTGGGGATAGTGAGATGGTGCGCTATAAGAAAATACAATTACTTGAAGTGCTGCCACCCTACATTGCTTGTTTTAGAATTGCGTTAGGGCTTAGGGATAAAAACAATGACGGAACTGATTGTTTTTATCCTATTGAATTACCTGAGTCGAGCGAAGACCTCATCCCTTTTATGAAGGATATTATTTTATCTGGGGAGGAGGATAAAGAAAATAGAAAGCTAGAAATGTTGGCAAACCCAAACTACCCTTTATTTACAAAAGGTAAAGTGCTAGGCGATTCATGTCCTGTCCACACTGCTGCTAATTATTTGTCCAATAGAGATGTTAGTAAGCAGCCCTTTATCGATATAGGTATAGAAGAATATAATTGCATCCTTCTTGATGTTTACTCTGTTACATATCTTGGTATATCAGGCTTGATTTATGGGTTAATGGAGTCAGGCGATTTATTGGCAATTACAATAGAGACCGAAGCATATTTAAAAAACTTTATGAAAGATATTCATAATCCTCAATATCTACGTGCTGGGATTTATAGAGGTGAATTTTCAAGGACAACATCCGAAGATATTCTGTCTCAAACTAAAGATCTTCAGGTTGCAATTGAGTACGTTCTGAATAATGCAGAGATACCGGCCCCTGAAGCAGCCGATATACCTGAGAGTGTTGCTTTCACCGAAAAAGTGGTTGATGCATCAGTATATTCGACAATGAGGTTAGCAGTTTCCAATAACATACCTTGGCTTTGTATTGATACTATGTTTGCCCGCCTTTTTCATACGGAAGGGCATCCTGTAGTGAATAATCATAGATATTTTTTGTCTATAGGATCTAATACCCAGCTAAAGGAAAAGCTACCAGGACTTATTCTGCATTGCGTATCTGGTTTACCATTCGTGACCTCATTCCCAGAATTTATTCAATTATCTGAGTCGAATTTGCCTAGTGCTAGTTTTACATTGTCTAAAACTCTCTTGTTGCATAATCAATTAAACATGAATCCTAACGATGCGTTACGATTTTTGAGCCTTCTAGTAACTAATTCTCTAAAAACAGCTTTATCTGAAGGCCAGTTTGATTACGGACTTAGAAAAGACAGTCCTGCCAATAATGGCCATACTGAAAGGGTTTTCAATGCCTGCTGTATATTAGTTATGAGGGTTCAAGAGGGAAAGGCTTTAGAAAACTTAGCACTATTTTTTCTACATATTTCTTATCGAAGCCCAAAGGATGGAAGGTTTATGCCGATAGCAAATAGCCTAGCTAATACCTTTATGCGAGGGAATTTCATATCTGAATCGGAGGTTAGAGAGTTAATAAGTGAGTTTTCTGAAACTTCAATTAATGAATAATTAGTATCTATAGCCTACCATTTTGAGGTGAATGAATTTTGAACGCTAAATAAATATTACTGGGTCAACGTAGAATGGTAATGATCTAGAGCGCTCTGCTGTTTTGGCCACTTTATGGTATAAAAAGTGGCCAAGTTATGCTTTAAGCAACAGGCTACCTCTTTAGACATAATCTCCCTCCAGCCTTCTTTTTACCTAGAATGATGTCTTCTACATAAGTGCCTTTAGTACTTTCAGAAACTAATGCTTATTTTAGATAATTAAACTTCATTAATAACGTAAGGATATCGCTAGAGCATTGTCTTTTAAGCAATTATGCTTTGTTTTTTGCCACCTTCTAATCCTTTATGACAGAGGATATTATTTCAACTAAGAAATAATTCACAGAAAGTAAAGGAACAAAATGAATACAATTAAAACAGCAACTGTAGCCTCATGTTTTTCAGTTACCGCTAAAATCATCATAAATAGCCTTATATCTTCTGGCACGCAAGTTGTAGCTTTTGGACGCAGAGGCGATGAACAGCGAGCTAAAGAAATGGAAGCAAAATATGAGGGTAAATTAACTATTCTTCTTGGGGACCTTTCTAACGAATCAGAGAGCAAGATTCTTGTAGAAAAGACAATCAAAATCTTAGGCAAGATCGAAGCGCATTACCACTGCACCGGCATTTACACGTGGAGACATTGGAAGGATATCGAAGTTAAAGAAGTTGATAAGCTATTTAATGCTAATTTCATGACTGCTTTTGTATTCGGCCGTGAGATTTTTAACACGATGGAAAGAAATGGCGGGGGTTCTATCATGTTCGTGTCTGCTCGAGATACTATCCGCAATATCCCGGTAGGGTTTGGTCCTTATATGGCATCTAAATTGGCATTGAATGGTCTTGTAGAAAGTATGGCAGCCGAAGGGGCTGAGTATGGTATTAACATAAATGCAATACTTCCCACTATTATAAATACTGAAGTTAACCGAATGGCTATGCCAGATATCGATCCCTCTACCTGGGTCGATCCGGCAGAAATGGCGGAGTTAATGATTGAACTTACTCAGCCAACGAAAACGAATTTAAGCGGTGCTCTCATTCCTTTTAATGCAAAAATGCATTAATACTAAACCTGCACTTTCATACTGAAAGTATTAAATAAGATAATGTATCACTAAGAATGCTGTGATCGACCTAAATGGCTCCTTTCCTCAAGAGTCTAAGTGATACAAACTAAGGTCACAGCGCTTTACTTAAGGTGATTAATACGTGGTGCTTCGTTTGAAGCAAAATTACTGTTGCCATACATAAGGCTACTGGTAATGATGTTATTACTTTTAGCGTAATCAGAAACTGTTAAGCATCAACCACTAGTGAGGTATCAGTAGACATGATCAAACGCCTGCAATATTTTAATACCGTTGCTGAGACCAAAAGTATTTCGGAGGCCAGCCGAATTTTTGATGTGCAGCCCTCTTCGATTTCTAGACAGCTAGCAGCACTAGAATATGATTTAGGTGTTCGACTCATCAATCGTAATAGTCGTAGCGTATCACTAACTGAAGCTGGCAATCAGTTCTACAACTATTCTAAACAAATAATTGCTGATCTAGTTGAAGCCAAGAGAGTAGTTCATGATTTACAAACAACACCAAAAGGAATACTAAATATCAGTGCAACGGTGGGATTTGGAGAAGCGGTGATCATCCCCTTGATTCCTAAGTTTAAAGCTAAATATCCTGAAATCAGCTTGAAAATAGAACTTACAGAGAGAATTGTAGATCTAGTAGAAGAAAATGTAGATGTCGCAATTCGAAGCGGTAACTTGTCTGACTCTTCTATGATAGCAAAAAAAATATCGATAAATGATTTTGTATTATGTGCTAGTCCAGCGTATATGAAAGAGAATGGCACTCCACTGAAACTTGAGGATTTAGCTGATCATCTTTGTATAAAATATGGTTATGCTGGCTGGGGTAATTGGTTTTTAAAAGGTGAGTCATTAGAGAAAATTGAAATTGAAAACTTCATGGAAATCAACACTGTAAATGGGCAAAAACAAATGATTTTAAACCATGGTGGTTTAGCATTAATTCCACTTTGGGCTGTAAAAAAAGAGTTACAGAATAAAGAGCTTACTCAAATAATGCCTCAACACAAGTTTTGCCCACACGGAAAAGACACAGAAGCTTATGCTATTTTTCTAAGGCGAGAACTTATCTCTCCAAAAATTAGAGTATTTATGGACTTCTTAAAAGACCAGCTAGGTTAAATAAATAAAATTAATAATGAGCATACCAAGAATCGATATTTACAAGCGTTATCAACCATATAAAAGACAAGAAGCATTATCGAATGCCCTTTTACTCCAACCTTAAGATACATCTGTTCTTTATAGATAACATCTATGAGAAGGGCATAACAATGCTGTTTATTTTTAAGGACGATGATTTAGGTGTGGCTTATTGAGCAGACAAAAAAAGAGGCCAGATCTAGTCGCTTGCGCTTCTAGCTGGCCGAAATAACCGTGATTAGCTTGATGAGAGAGATCTCTTACGCAACGCCGTGAAGAATTGCTCCGAGAAGTTGATTCAACGCCCACTCCCATAGTTGTTGAATCAACATCTTTCAGGTCTTAGTTATTACCTCGCCTCGCTGTCCTCTTGTATATAAAGAGTCGGCCTCTCTGAGAGAGCTAGTAAAGACTGCTTCCTGTTGGAATAAGGTAATAATAACGATTCTCATTTGTATTGCAACAACTTAATGAGAATAATTCTTAAATTAATGGCATTGGCTTATAATGGCCTATTATCACAACTTTTTGAGCCTTAATTCAAAACCTACATTCTTACTGATATCGACAAAAGCTTGCTTTAGTTGTTGCTGGTTATTGGCATAAAAGTAATGCTGTTTGCCCGCAATGTTACTGGCACAGGCTCGCATACTGTTGTTTGAGGATGAGAATTGGATGGTATAAATTTCGATATCGTCATTCTTCATGGCCTCGCAGATCGGCAGGAAGATTTCTCTTTCGTTACTGATAGAGGCGCCATCAGAAAAGAACAGTGCAACTTTTTTTACATCAGTTTTAGGCAGAGGGCGCGTAGTCGTACTAGGCCAGAGACCTAGCCAATCTTCTGTTAGCGTTCGCCATCCCCAAATAATACCTTGGTCACCGTCTGTTGTTCCGCTGGCGACCATGTCATCGACCTTTGCGAGTAACAATGATTTGTTATTGGTAAGGCCTAGCAAGGGGGTTTCAGCGCAAGCGGCAAAAGTACCTGCTGAATAACCGGGGAATTTCTTACTGCTGCCGTTGGTTGCAATAGGAGGGACTATGGCATTGGCAATAATCTGGGTCGCGGGTGGGCTGTTATAACGATAATTAGTGCATGCGCCAAAGGTCGTAGCATTACTCGACAGACTGCTGCTGATCCAGCTGAGGTTTTGTTTTCCTATATTGACGGAATACGAGAAGGGCACAATGCTGATGTAAACTTGTTCTGGGTTCGAGCGATTATCGATCAGCTGGTTGATAAAAAGTTTTGCACTTTCCTTTAAGGTATCTATATCGGCGTACATTGAGCCTGAGTTATCCATGATCATGGATATTTCAATGTTGCCTTGTACAACATCGACGCCTATTTTTGAATCTAATTTAACTTGGCTATTGCTTGAAAAATTATGATTAGAAAGCCAGCTGTATCCGATGAAATCAAACTTCATTTCAGTGTCTAGGGTATAGGGATCGGCTTCATTTTTTGGCGGGATGATTGTAAAGTCAATTTGGTGATAACTGTTTGGAAAAAAAGCAGCGAAAATATGGATTACCATTTCTCGATAATCACTCATTGATAGAGGATTGCTCGTCGATCCGCTGCCTGCTAAGCCAATGGCAATCACCGCGCTTTCACTGGCTTGCTCTAGGCGAGAGTTTTTTATGGAGATGTAAGCGGTATTCGCGCTAATAAGTATGATCGATATAATGGCGACTAAGCTTGTGGCGAATATAATGGATACAACACCTTGTTGTTTCTTTAGCGTATGACGTGAGCTAATGGAGTTTCTATAAAATATATTTTTCATGAATGCCATGCGCTATTAAAAGGCTTTATGATTAATCGGGTAATAAGACTGACTTAGTAATGGCAGCTCGCCCAGCCCAGTGAAGTAATGAATATCAATCCAATTTTGTGGTTGTGCACATAGGCTCAGACCTAAAATGTAACGAGCAGGGATCGCCTTTCGTTGGACTGCATCGACGGGTTCTTTCGCGATTAGTTGTTCCATCTTGGTTACGTAGTCACTGTTTTTATTGCAGCCACTACCCATATCAAAACTCTCTTCCTTCGTCAGATCATCACTTAAAATATGAATACTTAAGCCAATATCAAAATCATTAGGCGAGACTTGGTTTTGCAAGATTGCTAAGGCATTATCAAAACTAGCGGAATTCACCTTTCGGCTCGTTTGAATATCCAATACCAATAACTTAGCAAATCGATCGGCGGCATTATTGAAATGCTGCTGCCAATAAAACTGTCGACCGAGCTGTAGGCTGAAGGCAAAAATTAGAATTAATGCCGTCACAATAAATGCCATTTCAACGGCAACAATACCAGATTGACGCTGCCTAGATAATGTCATTTTCATTATCTCCCAGCCAACTTGAACTGTTTAAAGTTAAGTCTTTAGTCGGTAAGAAAAAAAATCGTGTGGTATAACTTACTGTGTATTCATCAACGAGCAGTTGACCGATAGAGACTGATTTTTCTTGTACGTCTAATTTATTGACATCAAAGAGTAGATTGTTTAAGCGAGCTTTTAATATACCTTCGACTCCGCTGCCAGGTTCCCACGCTTCCTTTTTAATCGCTTGGTGCAGGTTATAATCTAGCAAATAGCCCATCCAAAAATAACGATTAATCTCTAAGGTGGCTAACAGTAAAAAAAGAAATAACGGCAGTGAAAATGCCATTTCGATAATGACATTGCCTTGTTGTTTATTACTAGAAATGTGACGCATCTCTTTTGAACGGCTCATCTGGTTGGAACAGTTCATTGTGTCTTGCCACTAGACAAAGCTTCGGACGCTAGGCGGTTGCGTTGAGCTGTTGGTTCTCCTAGCAGTTGCTTATCAATTTTATAAGCCTGCTGAGGATTGTTATTCATGGCGTAAGCTAAAGACAAGTTAGCGCGTAATCGATCTTCTTCTGTGGGTGTTAAAGCAGACGTATGAGATAGATTATTGATTGTCGATTCTAATAAAGTTATTGCTCGCTCAATTTCTTGCGACAATAGGTAGGATAGCGCGAGATTATTTTTCAGTTTTAAATTGTGTGACTCCAGTTTTAGACCTTGCTGATAATACGCTTGCGCTTGGATATGCCTCTTTTGACTATCAGCGCAAATACCTAAGCCCATATAGATGTCTGCATTGTTATTATCAAGACGCCTTGCTTGTCGAAAGGCGATGCCTGCGCGTTCAATATCCTGTTCTTTTAACGACCAGTAACCGCTTTTAATCCAAGGGCGAGCATCGTCTGCATGATGGTCTTTCAGTTCTTTTAACTGCGTCCTAGCCAGCTCCGGTGATTGCTTGTATTCAATATCCAACTGTATGAGCTGCTGATCGATTCCGCCTGAGAACGTACTGCAACCTGTGCTCATCGTTGTCGCGAGTAGAATGAGTAATAGTATCCCTAATTTTCTTGCTGCTAATAGCGTCATGATCACATGCCTTGTAATGAACGAATTAAGCTGACCATTGAGGGGCCAGCCAATAAGATAACGAGTGGGAATAATACGAATATCATCAAGGGTAAGCTCATCATCGCAGGGACTTTTCCGATGCGCTCTTCGGTTGTTAAAGTACGAATTCGGCGAATGTCTTGCGCTAATTCTTTTAATGTTTTGACGAGCGGGGTGCCGTATCGATCAGACTGAATTAACGCGCTGACGAGGTGGTTAAATTCTTCCGTGTCGATGCGTTTAGCCAAGTTGTTTAATGCATCCGGTCTTGCTAGTCCCATTGCTAATTGAGCGCAGGTAAACAGTAATTCTTCACTCAGTTGGGCTGACCAATCACTGATTTCTTCGCCAACGCGCTGTAAAATATTATCAAGGTGTAAACCACTCTCCGCACAGATAACCATAAGATCTACGGCGTCTGGGGTTGCTGCACGCATTTTTTCTCTATTATGATTAGCGCGAATTTTTAGCCACCATTCTGCTCCCATCGAACCGATTAATCCTGCGAGGGTGCATTTGGTCAGTAGCGATAAACTAAACCCGCCTTCGTGAAATAGTAAAATGAGAGTAGGAAAAATAATTAAACTCAAAAGCTTTAACGCAATTAAGATAAAGATCGCTTCAGGCTGTCGGAAGCCGGCTCGAAGTAATAATAAACCCAATTCTTGACGGTCTTTATCGGTCACTGGCAGTACTTGTAATAAGCTTTGCCATTGAAAAGGCTGTTTTTTAAATTGGCTGTATTGAGCAATGCGTTGATTTAATTGGTGGCTTTTATGCCACTGTTCTAATGCAAAGAATAGAATGATGCTGAAAGCAATAACAATTCCTACTAATACTATGATCATGCAATTCCACCCCGTGCTAGACGGTGTATAAGCAACAAGCCAAAGACCACACTGCTGACGGTGTATATTAATATCGACTGACCGCTAGGGTCATGCCATAAAAAATCCCATTGTGCAGGGCTGAATAACCATAAGCCGAACAGAGTAAGGGGGGGGAAGGCACTGACGATCGTGGCCGCTGTTCTAGGTTCAGAGGTCAAGGTGGATAATTTTAATCGCATGGCTTTACGATCACGTAAACTGGTGGCTAAGTTATTCAGTGCATCACTTAGTCGGCCGCCGGTTTGCTGATTGAGAACTAAGATCACGGCTAGAAAACTGAATTCACGTACAGGAATGCGTTGTTGCGCTTCCGCTAATCCTTTTTCTAGGGTGATTCCTATCGTAAGTTGTTGTGCTAAACGCTGCAGTTCATTATTCACTGGGTACTGGCTCGATTGAGCGCAAGATGCGAGCCCTTGGGGCACCGATAAACCTGTGCTAACAGCACGAGCAAGATGTTCAATAACACTGGGTAGTTGTTCTTCATAGGCTTTGATTTGTTGCTTATAGAGATACTGATAATAGAACCACGCCAGTAGTGTTGTTATTGCGAGCGCACTTAATAGTTGGCTATACCAGTTAAACGAAGAAAAAATAACTAATAACAAAACAACAGTGACCAGTAGCTGTATGACTAATTTCTGTACGGCTTGCTCTCCGGTAAGTGCTTGTAAATGTAATTTAAAAGGATGCCAGTGATGTTGGAATTTTTCATTCAAGTTGATGATTGCTTGATGAAAATAATTTACAAACCTAGAATTGGAAAATTGACTGTTGTTGGTAGTGGATGTTAGATCCAATTCTTTCGAGAGGCTAAACAACCTCTTCTCGACGTCTGCATGATTATTCGGCAGGCATAAAATAACCAGACTAGCGCCTGCGATAAAAAAGCAGAAGAACGCTAATAGAAATAAGATCCAGCCAGCCATTACGATTGCCCTTTCATTATGCGCTCGAATTCTTGGGCTAAACCGGCGTAGCGTATTTTCTCTAGAAAGCTGACGTTTAATGAAGCAGTTTGAGTATATTGGCCTTGGATAGCTTGATGAATATCACCCTGAGATTCGTCGAGCTGAAACTCAAATATATTTTGAGTGATTGGGGTATCGTCTTCTAAGCCTACCAGTTCCGTGATTTCAACAATACGTCGCTTACCATCTCGCATACGTTCAACTTGAATAATCAAATCGATCGACGACATTATTTGACGGCGCATCATACTGATCGGTAAATTTTGTTGTCCCATTAACAGCATATTTTCTAAACGGTATATCGCATCTCTGGCACTGTTCGCATGGAGCGTAGACATAGAACCTTCGTGCCCCGTGTTCATTGCCTGCAACATATCAAAGGCTTCTGCTCCACGAACTTCACCTAAGATGATGCGTCTTGGGTTCATACGTAAGGCATTACGGACGAGGTCACGTTGGTTCACCTCTCCGGTGCCTTCTAAGCTTGGGGGACGAGTTTCTAAACGAATAACTTGGGATTGTTGTAGTTTAAGTTCGGCGGCATCTTCAATGGTTACGATGCGTTCGCCATCTTCGATAGGATCGGAGAGGGCATTTAATAGGGTCGTTTTACCTGCGCCAGTGCCACCTGAAACGAGTATGTTCAAACGAGCCTTTGCGGCTATCTGTAAAAATTCAGCCATCGAGTGAGATAAGCTACCGGCATCAGCCAGTTGAAATAAGCTCATTTTATGTTCACTGAATTTACGAATCGATATACAGGTGCCATCAAGTGCTAACGGTGGAATGATGATGTTGACTCGACTACCGTCACTGAGGCGGGCGTCAACCATAGGGCTAGATTCGTCGATACGACGGCCAACAAAGCTGGCGATTCGTTGCGCGACATGGCGTAGGTGTTTTTCATCACGAAAAACTGCGCTAGCTTTTTGCAAACGACCTGCTTTTTCAACATAAACTTGATCGGCACCATTCACCATAATATCGGTGATGCTTGGATCATCAAGTAAGCCTTGAATGGGACCTATGCCCAACATATCGTCTAATAAACTAGAGATTAATGACGCTTGTTCTTGCTCACTAAAAATCCAGCGCTGGCGGT
Organism: Oleispira sp.; assembly: GCA_036960605.1. Classification (GTDB taxonomy): domain Bacteria; phylum Pseudomonadota; class Gammaproteobacteria; order Pseudomonadales; family Oceanobacteraceae; genus Oleispira. The sequence goes on from JBALXI010000004.1 coordinate 51,008, forward strand.
CAGCCAGTTGGTTGAACAGCAATACAATATGCTGCTCTAATTCAATTTTTGATAAGCGACTGGCTAATAGTGGATCTAGCTCTGTTAGTAGCAGTTCGCGTGCTTGATTATGTTCGGCCTTAATAGGCTGGCGAGTAGTGCTGGTGACGGGTTCGATTTCGACGGCCAGTATCGGAGCTGTTCTTTCAGCTGATATTCTTTTAGAAGAGTAATCGTCTGTTTGGCTTTGGGTTTTTCGACCGAACATAGTTATACCGTGACTTTCTTAGATTTTAATTTTCGTAATGGGCGCAGAATATTATGCAATGGGCTGCGCGCTTTCGGGGTGTTTTTAGATCGAGTCAGAATACTCGAACAAATATCATCGATACCTTGTCCAAACTTTCCTTTTAGTAGCGGTTCAACTTGGCCCAGGTTTGCTGCGTTCAGTGCTTGTTGTCCTGCGTAAGGTAAAACAATGAGTGATTGTTGCAGTGCTTGCTGCAATTTTTCGATAGGAATTTGCTCGCTGCGTTCTTTACGGGTTTGGTTTAATACAAAAATATGGCGTGTATTATTATCGGCATGGCGATTTTTTTCTAAGTATTGCTTGATGGTATTCCAGTGACGTAGAACTGAAACACTGCTTTCTAATACCCAGATGCACACCTCAGCTTGTAACCATAACGTATTGGCTAAGGCATGGTGGCGAGGTACATCCCACAATATAGCGGCGGCTTGAGTGGCCAATTTATTTTGAAGATCCGCTAATTCGTTTGCTGTATTGGGCGCTGTTGCATCAATGGCTAAATAATTCAGTCTTGGCATCAAGGTTTGAGTAATGCGCTCAATAGAGCTCATTTCTTGTAACTGTTGTAGCGTAATCGGATGATGGCTCTGTTCTAGCGATGGCCAAAATAAGGATAAGTCACCGAGCTCGGTATCAATATCGGCAATCAAAGAATGACTACCTAATAACGCAAGTTTTTGTGCGATGGCAGCGGTGATCGTTGTACTGCCGACGCCGCCTTGTAATCCGGTGATGACAATATTTTTGCTGTGCTGCTGACGTAAATTGGATGCTAGACCCAGACTCTGCTTAACGCTGTGTAATAGCGCGTCATAATTAACCGGTAAGGTTAGATACTCTTCAATCCCAAGATCTAATAATTGGCGGTATTGGAATAAAGGAATTTCGTCGCCAATGACAATGACCTTGGTGCCAGGTTCGCAGACTTCTGCCAGTTGATTGAGAGCCAATTCAAGTTTGAATTCTGCTGTTAAGCTGGCTTGGCTGAAATCGACAATTAATACATTCGGGGATTCATTAACCGCTAAGTGCTGCGCCATTTGTTGCAGACTGGCACTGATAATGTGTTTGTCGCTTATATCGAGGTCGTGACACAGGTGATTAACCTGAGCATTAATATCGGCTTCGTATTGGCTACCCTTAGAAGTAAACGCTAATAGTGATTTTTTCATAGAATACTCCTAACTATTGGATTTCAATAACAGGTGGAATGAGAGGTGCGGCTGGATCTTCAATGTCGGCTTGAGTTGTATCGCGACGATAATAACGATCCAGAGCATTTATGCTGTGCTCTGAGCTGGCAGGGTGTAACTTCTTGCCACGAATCAGATCGCTAGGATCGGCAATCATTATGGCAAGATTTCTTTCACTGGCGCAACCAAAGTTACTGGTTTGACTAACAGAGCTATCCGCCATATTAGGTGTAGACCAAGAGGGGCACCTTGGAATACTGCGTTTTATGACGATGCCTGCGATGAAAATATTATCGGTTGGCAGCTTAATGTCGGGTGTGAAAGTTTCCAATTGCTGAGATTTTAAACCTTGCGTGATTAGAAACGTTTGCAGTTCTGAATAATAGTGTTCGGAACGATTGAGTTTTAATCGAATATCTCTGAGTGGAAACTGTTTAAGCCAGCGAGTTATTTTCGACTTAGCGACTTGGCTGAATTGTTTATTTTCTCCCCGCCATTCAATTTCTTGCAGGCTGACTTTAATCTGTGCCTTGGGTGCCATTCCGGCACAACCAATGAGCCCGAAGGAAAGCAGGGTGGTATAGCTGGCTATAAGAAATAAGCGTTGTGCACTGTGTAAAAATGTTTTCATTATTATAATCACCTTATGGTTTACGCTAAAAAATAAAGCCATAATCACCGAACATCTTCGGTTGGCTACTGCTGATGTCGGACGATGAATGTAGGCTTGTAGGTTTTAAAATTCGGCCATAAAGAAAACGCTGCCAATGGTCATAAGGTTCCATGCCCTGTTGAGGAATATGAAGGTCATTTTTACGACTGGGTTCGACAATATAAGCTGTCGCAATAATGACCAGTTCAGTTTCTTTGCGCTCGTATTTTTCCGAACGAAAGAGGGCGCCTAAAATAGGGATGTCAGAAAGCAAAGGGATTTCACTGATGATTGTATTTTCACGTTCGTGTAGTAGGCCACCAAGAATGAAACTTTGGCCACTGGCTAGTTCAACCGTTGTTGAAGCCATACGAGTACTGAATACTGGCGTATCTCCAGCACCATTATTTGAAGTATTGGGACGATAAGACACTTCACTAACCGATGGCTTTACTTTTAGGCTAATGCGATTGCTTGATAAAACGGTTGGCACAATATCCAGCGCGACACCGTATTGGCGGTATTCAAAACTAACAGGCTGACCAGGAGCGACAGGGACGGATATGGGTATTTCGCCACCGGATAAAAACTGCGCACTTTCTCCTGATACCGTTGTCAGATTGGGCTCTGCTAAAATACTCACGAGGCTTTCTTGTTCTAAAGCTTTTAACTTTGCACTTAAACTATTATTGAGAGGCGCTAGCGTTTTTAGCGGTACGGCATAGCCTAAATCTAATGTGGTATCTAAGCCAAATTCTCGGGTTGTACCTCTGTCCATTTCTGCAATGCGTACGCGAATATTAACCTGAGTGGGTAAGTCGATACTGAGTTGATTGATTAATTCTTGGCTGTTCTCAACGCTATCCGTACTGGATAAATAGCCTTGAGATAGGTATCTAATTTGATCTGCAGCTTGCGGTGTTGAAACACTGCCCATTAAAATCAATCGATTGGCTGTCGATATAACGTTAACGTTACTGTCGGGGAATTGCTGAGTAATTAACTGACTTAAACTTTCTATGTCGTGCTTTACTTGGATTTTTCTCGCATAAATAACTTTTTCATCCTTGCCTAAAACATAGAGGGTGGTGATACCTGCAGATTGACCGAATAAAAACAGTGATTGTGAACTCGGCGCTTGATAGCTAGCAATTTCAGGGTTAGCGATGAAAATGGCTTTTGCGGTTTGTGGAAGCTGAATCAGCTGGCCTTGTTTTAGTAACAAGGTCATGTCTTTTAATTTATCGGCATGGACACTGTGTGATTGTAATAATACAACCGCAAGAGTCATACAGGTGTAGATGATTTTAACAGAGGCTGATGTAGTGCTTTTAATCGTCATCTTATTACTCTTTTTCTTCTTTTGTATTTTCGTCATGCTGAGGGTAGCCAACAATTTGAGTCGAGCTACCACGCATTAGAACCAGACCTGGGTCAGGCTTTAATTGGTCTACTGCGGTGTGCACATCACCACTCCATGCTTCCATCGCCGTGACATTTCCTGGGTCTCGTTTTGAGCGCAAGCTTAAGGCAAGCTCACCCATTCGATTGGCGATGGTAAGATGTTGTGCCAGTTTTGGACTCACTTCTAATGTCGCAGTGGTAATCAGTATGCCGAGATCATTGTTAGGGTTGGCAACACTTTGGCGATTGATGGCGATAACACGAATAGCAGACGCTAAGGTTTTACTGGTTAACATGGAAATGTCACGGCCACGTTGCAGGGCTCTTTCACCACGGTCACTATCGGCGTAAAACGTTAATAAAATATCGACAAAATCACCTGGGCCAATAAGACCTGCGTTAGCGGTCACTTCATTGACAGGAATACTGATGGCTCGTGATTCAGGTGCAAGAACAGCTGCAAGAAAGCCTTGTTGCTGGGGACGAATTAAATTGCGATACGCAATGGCTTCTCCTGCTTGTGTTTTCTTGAAAACGACGGCCCCAGTGAAATCATCAAGTTCAAATTGATGGCTACGAATCCAACCGCTACCGGTTACTTCTTTCTCTTCCCAAGTGACATCGCCTTTGTCGATAAAAGAACCATCATCGAGGTCACGTTGAGCAACGAGCACTTTCAAGACTTCAACAGCGGGAACTGAAGTTGTGGTTGATACCGTTTTAATTTCTTTCTCTGCTGGTGTCATAGCGGCTTTAATGAATACAGCCCCTAGAATAGAAAATATAAAAACCAAAACAAAAGCGAACAAGCGCTTCGTGTTCATAGATGACTCCAGATCGACTATCGGTAAAACAATATTAAAATAATGGATGCACTATTCATCGGTACTAATAGCGCAAGTGATTTAGTAGGTTTGAAGCGTATAATTATTAAATAAGCCGTTAAGATGACAGAGAATACTAAGCACCAATCACTCCATGCCGGTAGGCTTAACCAAGGCATGCTGAGTATTAACCATTTGCTATCACTGCCGCCCCAAATACCGAAGTACCAGAGTGAAAAGGCGATGGCTATAAGGGTTAATAAGCCCGTCATAAGTTGCCAGCTGTATTGCACTTCAAATATTAGATGCAGCAAGGTGACTACGAGCATGGCTAATGTAATTGGGTGGCAAACTTTTCGGCAATAAATGTCTTGTGCCATCGCCACGATCAATAAGAAGATGACCGCGACTAAAGCGATGTCCGAGAAAAATGTTTCTATTCTGAAGCACTGCCTAGCTGTTCGGTAATATTACCGAAGGTCTTTTTCAGAGCTAACATGAACTCACTGTCGCTGCCAAAAATAGTACCGATTCCTAATGCAATGGATGCGGCGAGTACACCGTACTCGATTGCAGTTACGGCACGTTTATCGTGGGCGAAGGCTAATAATAGGTGGGCAAATTTCATGGTATATCCTCAAATAATGGTCGGCATTATACACGAGTGATAGTGATTCGCATTAAGTTTATTGTTAGTAAGAGGGTCTTGCTGGAAGTTTGTTGGACTTTGATACCCACCTCCAAGCTTAGATAAGCAGGGAGGAGGGTATTACAGGGTTATTGAATGCAAATATAGGGTTGGGCAGCATTACCTGAAATTGCAGATGTCACTGATTGGCCCAGAAGGCTATCAGGGCTAGCTAGCCATTCACCTTTGTTTTCTAGCCAATAGCCTGTACTAGATTCAAGTTCTAATGCGTTTGATAATGCTATCAAAAAAGTGGACTCCAAAATGTTAGTATCATTTAAACGAGAAGGAATTAACGCACAGCTTGCTTTTGCATCCTCCCAGTTTTTCTCGCTGTCATGTCGCGTATAGCAAGTGCCATTCACTTCTGCTGCTTTATCACCACCAGAACAGTTACTGTTAGCAGATAGGGTGAAGGCGCTATCAGATAGAAGTGGCAAGCTTACCGTATTAAAATCACGGCTGGCTTGAACCCTCACCTGAACCGCTTCACTGGCATAATCAGCATTACCCACTGATTGAGGGTTCGCAGTCGCTTGTTGCCAAGTTGAGCCTGCGTCCGTGGTATAGAAATAATCAGACGCATTGTCATAGCCTACTGACCAAGTCCATGAGAAGGTATTATCGTCATCATTAACCAATCCAGTACTTGGAGCTGCGGGATTGTTTTCTGGCAAGATGCTGACGCATAAGTAAGGCTTTAAGTTGGTCTTTCCTTTTGAGCTGGTATTAAGCTGCCAATGGCCATTATCGTCATCAATAGTGAATGCGTAGTCAGTATATCGAGGATCTTCGGTAATCCAGAGCGAGGTGCCTGCGGTGAAGGATAGGGCTATGGCTAATTTTTCATGGTCAGAGTTTTGCAAGTCATCTTTTGCTAATAATGCGCTACTTGAATTTACGCAGCTCTGGTTGGCATCAGCCCAGTTTAATTCTGTCGTAAAAACTTGATAACAGTTATTTTTGTAACGCACTTTAGTATTTCCACAAGAAGTATCGCTACTGCTATAAGTTGTAATTTTGTGATGGAAACGACTATTGACGTCGTTCACTGAGTTACCACTGCTACTTGAACTACCATAACGATCCTCTGAACCTTCTTCGTTCTCTTGCTGTGCGAAGCGCAATACGTCAGGTCTATAATCTCCGCCTTCATTCGTCCAATAATATGCGGCAGTTTTTATAGCTTCTTTATGATTTACAAAAACTAAGTCATCTATGGTTTGAGTATCCGTGCCAGAATCTGTTGTTATGACGACAGTTTTGAGCGTATTTAATAAATTTTCTGTTGGTAGTTGCCAAGTATTGATGCCACATAAACTGTCAGTATTAATAGTGGCTAAGCGTTGTTTTGCCTTTGTATGGCTATTAGCTAAATCTTCACTATCTAAGATTGTCCAGCTTGTATTAGTCGTAAAGTCGCCATCAATTTCTACTTTTTGTACGCAGCGCCAGTTATCCCCATAAAACTGGAATATATCGCTTACGGTGCCATTCTTAGCTATTTTTCGGTAACCCCCATTTAGAGTCACTGCGGGTAAACTTGAAGCTTCGGTTTTACGTTCAGAGATGGTTGTATTAATTATTAGAAGCTTATCACTTAGTTTGAGTCCTAGCTGCTGGTAGATAGTAGCAATGCTAGTACTGGCAAAAATACCTTGAGTTAAAACTTCTGCTTTTTCTTCATCGCTATTGGCTGATGTTTTCCAAGCATCAAATTGAATGAGCAGCGCATCAAGGATAGTTTTAAGAGATTCTGCGTCTGTTATTAATTGTGCGGAAAGTCTTTGCTGTTCAGCTTTAACTTGGCTCAATGCAGTCTTACGCAGCGCTGTTTGATCTACTTGAATTAACGCAGTCAGTTTCGTTTGAGCGCTTCCTAGATCAGCGATGACTATTTTTAGTTCGTTATCGCGGTTTTTAATAAGTGTTGGTAAGTTATTAAGCTGTTGGAAAGCTGCCTTAAGGCTACTCGCATCGCTTGCTGAAGTGTCGATGTTGATTGCAGAATAGCCTGTCTCTAGTGTATTAATATGGTTTAGTTTTTCAGTGACCAGTAGAATAAACTCATCAAAGGCATTTGCGCTAAAGACATCGTCACGAATTAAAAATAGATTAGCGTTAGCGATACTTGAATATTTTCCATGAGTTAAGCCGTCATCACTAAGCTGCCAAGAATACATAACGTTTTCTTCATCATCTACGACGGGCTTAATCCAAACATAATCACCAATGACCCAGTTGTAACTAATATAAGAACGAGGCTTACCGACATTGAAATAGGTATTTCCAATTAATGGCTTAAGGGTAATCAGTTCTTTTTTAGTGGGTAAGCGCCAGTCGGCAAATCCACAACTATTTGCATTATTAAAAGCAGTTATCTTGGCATCGATATCATCAAACTCAACATTGCTTAACTCTCCAATTGGGTTGCTCCAATAGCGACGACCGCTAGTATCGTTATCTTTTACGCAACTCCAGTCACTAGCAGACAAATCAACATTGCTGCTATCATTAGCGATACGTTGGAAGCGATTGTGGCGTACAGCGCGCAGAGCGTAATAAGCGCTGCTATATGCATCGTTTGTCTTTTCGTCGGTATCGGTTTCAGTTGCATGTAAGTAAGCTTGGAAATCATAAATGCCGTTTTCTGCATTACCGTTATTATCGAGTGTGCGTGTACTCGACCAAAAATATGGCTGCACAAGATCTGGATAATACATTGGGTCAATGGGATTTCCGCTACTATCGAGTCGATTAGAAGTTTGTGTTTCAAACACAGCAAAGTTTTTGAAAATACTACGGTCGAGCGTTTTGGTTGCAGGTTCACTGGTGAGAGGTTTAGTATTTAGCTCTTGTAATTGGCTAATGCTTGGAATGCTCCAATCGCTGAAACCACAGTAGTTATTCGCATTCAATACCGTAACTAATGTTTCTAGCTGGTTATCATTGGAATGGCGGCTAGTAATTCCATTGGCTTCATAGAAGCTGGTGATTTCGCCATCAATTATATGTTCGTAATCCCAAAAGCGATCAGTTGCTGTATAGCCTCCAGGGGTAAATCCAACATCAGCGTAGGTTGCATCGGTAGGAATCAATAACATCCAAGTATTACGATCGGCTGAAGGAATAGTTTGGCCAGCGGCATTGATGTTTTGAGTGACGCAGGCATAGTCGCTGGCATCAGCAACAAGTTCTAAACCTGCTGCGCTGATTTTGCTGAATTGATTGTTAGGGGTTGGATCAGGATCAACTGGATCAGGATCTGTCGGGTCAGGATCAACTGGATCAGGATCTGTCGGGTCAGGATCAACTGGATCAGGGTCAACAGGTTCGCTGCCCGATATCTCTTCTTTGGTAATCGCCAGTTCTGGAATTGCGGTGATCCATTGACTCACTAATGCGCTGGGTAGGGCATCGCTGTCTTGTGATCTTAGTTCAGTCAATTTAATTAACGCAGCAGGTGTTAGTTGGCTCCACGCTAAGGCTTCAATTGTTAGCTGATCGTCTGCAGAGTTATCAGATTCTTGTAGCGCTTTTGCAGTGATCGCTTGAATGGTATCGACTAAGATCTGGGCGACTTTCGCCATCGCTGAATTACCCAAGTTAATATAGTCTTGGTTAAGGGTATCAGCAGGGATGTCTAAACTGCTGGAAAGCTCAGCGAGTGCGTCAGCTTTGCTTAGACCTGATTTTTCTAGCGCTATTAACAAGGTTGTAAAAGGGGTAATAATACCGCTCTGATCAGCTGAGGCTGACAGAGTAAAGCCGTGCGTAATGGTATCGCCATTATCGTCGGCATCTTTTGTCACGCCCGCAACTGCTTGCGCTATTAGAGCTTTATTCTCTAGCCCGGCTAAATTAAAGCGACCTTGCGCATCAGTTTTAACTGGGCTTTCATTACTGCTGCATTGGCTGTCATTATTGCTATCAATACAGACAAGTGCATTTTCTAAGTAGCCATCGATAACACGGCCGTAGGTAATGCTGCCGCCAGGATTAACCGGTGCTGCATCATCATTATTATCTTTATTACTACTACCAGAAGAAGAACCTCCGCAAGCAGTAAGCGCAATGATAGCGCTCGCCAACAGGGGTGAATGCCAAATTTTCATAAAAGTCTCCAGAAAGGACTGCTACCTAATCAATATTAAGGTAGCGCAGGAAGGGTAAGGTTAAAGTGTTTTGTCCAGCGAATAGCATCACCGCGGAAGTAGCCATTAATAGTGGCGGTGAGTACGCCTTGCTTATTTGTTGCTGGCTGATTAATTCCGCCTAGATCATTACCACTTAGGGTAATGTGGCTTTCTAGCTCCGGGGTAATACTCCAAGTGATTTCTAAATCTTGGAAATTACTTTGCTGTGAGTTACTTAATTCACCGACATTTTTTGGAAGGCTTAATGTCTGGTTAATGTTATTTAAAGAGGTATTGTTCGCTGCAATATAGCTGTCTGTTAATAATGCTTTGGCCGCTTGTATAGGGTGTGATACTGGAGACTGAATAGATAATATTTCAACCAGGGTATCTTTCTTTGCAACAATTTGATGACCATTCCAGATTACCGATTCGACATTATCCAGCGTGGCTAATAATGAGTTATTACTAAGGCGATAAATATTTAGCATATTGTTATTAATGCGAGCGATTAAACTGGCATCTTCATTAATGTTAATTTTTCCAGAGCCTATTAAATTGCCACTGTTTAAAATTTTGGGATTGTACGCAAGGCGTGTATCCCAAAGCTGCCATTCGTTATTACTGGTTATAAATAATTGATTACCTTCTGCTAACCATTGAACATCCTCAACTTGATTACCCGCGAAAGAGAAATCAATCATTACCTGCATGTCAGCAATTCTAACAATGTAACTACGACGACCTTCTTCTTCTGCTATGAAGGCGTATTCTGCAGAAGGACTTAATTTCATTTTCAATAATGAAGAATTTAATTGTAGGTAATAGCTACTCGCTTCAGACAAGGTTTGGCTATCAACTGTATATAGACGCTTAGCGATATTATCCCACGCTAAAATCGTTGAACCGTCGGATGATATATTGATACTACTCAGGCTTTGCTGGGAGCAGGCGGCGATAACGGGGGTTTTGTTATTGGCAGTGAGGTAGTGGTCGAATTTGAAAATTCCGTGACTGGTAATATTTAAATTGCACGCTCTTGTAGCAGATTGTGATTGCGATGAATCGTGTGTTAAAAGCAAGCCTGTGCGGTTGTCGGCATTTAAATGAAGCGCTTGAATCTCGCCAGTAGGAGATAGGTTACGAGCTTCGGTAGAAGGTGTGCCAGTATCTGGATTTGTGGGTTGAGAAGGCGGTGCCGGAGCAGGCGCTGGTGCTGGAACCGCAGAGGTTGCAGAGGCGAAAGCATCAATTTTTTGTGCGCTGGTATTGCGGGTAGCCAACATTCTTGTATTGGTATTTTCAGTATCTGCAGCCGACGTTTCAGTGCCAGCAGTAATATTTAGCTGTTTAGTTTTGGATACTTGGCCTGAGGCATTGATCGTTAGTATTTCAATTTTTCTATCGGCATGAGCGATCGCAAGTTCTTGGCGAGGATTGTTGTAGCTCCAGCTTACGATCGCTGCTGAAGATTGAAAATGCCCGTTTAAAGAAAGAGGCAGCTGTTGGCTTTGGACTAAAGAAAAGTCGGCTGCTACATCGAGAGTGCGGTTTTGAATCATTGATTCGACAGTAGCGGCTATCGCAATGTCGGATGTGTTATTGGATAAATTATTGGCTTGGGCGCTGAAAAGGTGTTGGCGGGCAATGGCTTCTTGCTGCTCATAAGCTGCTGGAATGCTATCGCCTTGAGGCCAACTAATACCGAGCTTTTTAGTCAAATAATTTTTGGCTTCTTGAACATTGCTAACAACGGGGTTATTGCGCACTTCGTGCCAAAGCAGTGTGGTTAATGCATCGGTTTGCAGACTGGTGGAAGGAGCTTTTAAGACAGACTCTTGTTTGCCGGTTAGAGAGTTAACGGTTTCTAGTAAACGCGTGGTTGGCAGTGGCGGGTTATTTAAACCGCTGGCGATTATCGATTTAGTATTCTCTGATTTTTCGGAACTATTGTCACTCTCAGTTTGTGCATAGCTTTCGAGTTCTGCTGATTCACAACGGCTGTTATCGTTGCTATCGATGCAGTTGCGTTGAACTTGTTCTGATTGTAATGGGGCAGAGTCATAGCTCTCTCCGCCACAAGCCGTCAATAACAGGAGGCTTCCATAGAGGGTAAACGATTTAATTCGTGTGATCTTGCTGAGCGCTGTCATTGTAATTCTTAATCTAAATGATAATATGTCTCATTATTATTACCTATTGATGAGATGTTAACTAGTGATTTATAAAAAAAAGATTGTTTTAAGTATTAGCATGGCTACTTTATTAACTGCTTGTGGTGGTTCTAGCTCGAACTCGGGTGATGATTCTGGAGGCGATGCGGGTGGCTTACCGAGCTCTGGCACTATTGGAGATGGGACTTCGACGCCAGCACCCATACCTTCTATCCCTGATCAGCCAGTAGGCGACCAAGGAATGCTCGCGCTTATCGGGGGAGTACATTCTATTTTTTCTTCATCTGTTCAGTCTTCTGTTCAGTCTTTGGTTAATCTTGATTTAGAAAACAATCAAATATTAATTGCATTAGCATCACCGAATACGTTAAAAATTATTGATGTCTCTGATCCGCTTTCTCCCAAGGTGACACTGGAAGAACAGTTTGCGACTAACGTAATTCCAGCGGCAGGCACGGGTGGATACGAGGAAGAAGATGAGGATGAGGATGAGGATGAAGATGAAGAGGGGCATGATAAGCCTGAGTTTGTAGCCTTTGACGATGACGATGACGATGACGATGACGATGACGATGACGATGACGATGACGATGACGATGACGATGACGATTATGGCAATGGTGCTTCAACTATTTATCCTAACGCGTTGGTCGGTGCATCTTTAGATGTCAGTAATAACCAAACTATCTGGGCTGTGGTTCCTTATCGTGCAGCGTCTGCGATTGAAACGCAGTTTGGGATAGCGTATGGCGCGCAGTATGGTGTCTATACCGGGGATCAGTCTTTGTTAGCGCTAGCTGGTGAAAACAGTGACAGTTTCATTCGCTCTACCTCAACCGATGCAGATGGTAATGTGCTCGCCCAAACAGGATATATTCAACGTACTCTTCAGGCTGCCAGTGGTAGAACATTAGGTTGGCAGGTTTACAATAATGTAACCACAGGCGCTGATGAGATTCGTGTGATTGAGTTGGATTCGAAAGCGACTGTTATTACTCAAAGCCCTATTCTAAAATGGAATGGAAGTGACGAGTTAGTGCATTGGGCTGTTGATAAAGACGGCGAGTCTTTAGCATTGATTACTCTTAATGCTACGGGTCAGCATAACCTTCATCTGATTGATATTAAGACTTTAGATGCGGCTTCTATGGATAATAGCGCTTTGCTGGCGATTAACTCGGTAGCCAGCAGTGCAGAAAAAGTTACGGATGTTGTGTTTTTTAATTCGTCAGATTCTATTGCGGTATCAATAGCTAATAGAGTCGAGCTGGTGGATGTTAACCAAGGAAGTTTAGTCGCACGCTCGAACTTGGTATTTAATAACACTGTAACGGGCATCGAAAGCGATGTTAAACGTGGATTCTTAGCGGTATTACAAGGCGATGTTATTGAATTACGTGCGGTTGAGAATCCGGCTCAAACGATTTCAACTCTGCAGTTAACGCAAGAGTTTATTTCTTTGGATATGGAGGAAAATAACTTAGTTGTATCTTCTGACACTGATTATCAGTTGGTGTCGTTTTAGAAAATAATATTTTTATTAAAATAACTTAAACCGAAATCCTATTATTATGCGCAAGAGCATTGATTAGGATTCGGTTTAAGGTTGTTGCTAACGGAAGAGCATTAATCTAAGTATTAATATTTTACGATAATGCCTGAGCTAAACCAATTAGCGGCAAAGCCCGTATCATGTTGGTAATTACCAACTTGGCCACTGAGTATGATGCTATCCTGCCATTCATAGGCAATGCCTGCTTCAACGGTGGTTGCTGTGAATTCTCCTAATCTATGATCTGCGCTGCCATAGCCGTTGATCGCAAACTCAGGATTGGCTTCTTCTGCGTCTTTATAAAAATTGGCTGCAGATTGCTGATAGAGCCGAGCCATTAAGTGAAAGCTCCAATCTTTACTGAGATTAAAATACGATTTTCCGGTAAAGGTTTGCGAATTTATTCCCCAGTCGTCTTGATACAGTCTTATGCTTGCGTGAGTACTGAGCTGTTTGTACCATTGCACAATCCAGTTACTGGCAATCCCGTAGCCTTTCTTCTCTTCTGGTCGTTGTTCTGCTGATAAGTAACTCTCTTGTACGCCATCACCATTACCATCAAATTTCCTAAGAATAGTTTGGTAGTGGTTTGATAAATAACCTTGGTCATAAATAACAAAGACATTGCCATCAATTAAGCTGCGTTGCGACATGACTTGGCTGATACCCAACTGCACATTGGTTGCAGTAAGGTCTGCCCAGCTTGTGTTATAGGTGGCATCAAATACTTTTGACTGGTTACTTTGATAGGATGCGCCTAATGTGTAGCTGCGATTTTTATAGCGATCAGCAAACCAGAGATAGTTAGCGGCAAGCGCATTGCTGACATAGTCAGGTTCGTAGGAATAATCGGCGCTGAGCGTTAATTCATTTCTTTCTTTATCGCGACTTAGCCAGCTAATGCCCGCCGATTTTCTTTCTTCTACGGGGACTGAGACATTTTGAACGCTGTAGCCTGCACTATCATAGCCGTAAATATTAGATGAAGACGCTTGTTGAGCTTCCTCGGGTACGGCCACGAGTGTGACGTTAGGCTGCCAAGCAGGGGAAGCACCGGAAATAATATCTAGACCCATGTTTATTTTTATTTGATGATCAACGTTGGGATTGACCTCTATGCTCAGTGCATAATCATCCACTTTAATTCGATTATCATTTTCTTGGTACGATAAATAATCCAAAGATATTTTATCATCTGCTTGAATAAGAGCAGAAGCCGCTGCTGTTAGCAGGGCTAAACTTGTTTTAGTTTTCATTAATTACACCCACATCCACCACCGGCAACCCCTAAGCCACCACGACTGCTTTCTTTTGAAGCGTAAATTTTTTGGTTGAATTTTTCGCTACCCGGTGTCAGACCACCAGGTTTCATTGTAGCTTTCGCCAGTTTTGACTTTTGCCAAGGTTTGACTTTTTCGGGTGTGAAAACTTCAACTAACTGAGTCCAGAAGCTCTCTTTATTGTTTGTCTCAATGGGGTTTGTTTTAACCAGTGCTGTTGTTTTTAGTTCGGGCGTTGTTTGTGTTAGAGAAGTTGATTTAAGCGCTTCTTTCGCTTTAATAGTTGTGTCTTTTTTATCTGTTTTTTTTATTTTAGAATTATCGCTAGTAAAAACTACGTTGCTTTGACTGTATCGATTATTCGCTTGAGAGCTTTGACTATCTTGTTCAAGATATTGATAGTGCCCACAAGCCGTTAATGATAATACCGAAGACATTATGGCTATACGAATCATTGTTGATATCCTAACTTAGAAATATCAGACACAATCACATCATCAATATTCGGCATTGCACCTAGATGCATAATCTCTATTTTACCATTTTGAATATAATACAAAGCTGGCATGCCTAGCGGCTCAAATATTTCAATCATTTGTTGTTCAGGGTCCATAACTACTCTGAAATTTAAGCCACCCTTTTGGGCGAATGAATCTATGTATTCTTGGCCTTCGCTCAGTTCTTCATCGACGTTAATACCGATCACTTCAAATTGATTATTATCCAGTTGCGGTATCAGCGCTGAAATTTGTGGCAGCTCGATGCGACAAGAAACGCACCAGGATGCAAAGAAATCGATCAGGGTGATTTTGTTTGGATCAATTCCTAAGGTTTTAATGAGTTCTGGCGTTAGCTGCTCTTGAAGCTCTAAAGCTGAACTGGATAGGGGGATAAGGCTTAGTATTGAAGCGGATATAATTGAGCGTAGTTTTTTTTTCATAATGATAAAGTGGCATATAGTTTATTTAATGCGCATCTTAATGATTATGCTTCTCATTTGCAATATATGCAGCGAATACAACTCTATTTAAGTACTCGCTGCTTTGTTATGTGTTCTGCTTAATCAAAATCACAAATCGAATAAACATCAAAGCCTGCTGCGCGGATTTTATCTGAGCCGCCCAGTGCCGGTAAATCGATGATGGCTGCGCATTCTACAACTTCTGCGCCTAGCTGCTTAATAAGTTCGCAAGCGGCTAGCATGGTACCTCCGGTGGCGATTAGGTCGTCTATTACCAAGACTTTGTCGCCAGGCTTAAACGCGTCGGTATGCAGTTCTATTGTCGCGCTGCCGTATTCTAGGTCGTAGCTCTGTGTAATGGTTTCATAAGGGAGTTTGCCTTGTTTACGAACTGGAACAAGGCTAAGGCCAAGTTCATAAGCCAGCGGGGCACCTAATAAGAAGCCTCGTGCGTCTAATGCGGCGATGCCTTGAATATCTTGGCCCTGGTAGCGGTGTACAAAGCTATCAATCAGCATGCGAAAAACTTTTGGATCATGCATGAGTGGAGTGATGTCGCTGAATTGAATGCCTGGCTTTGGCCAGTCAGCTATGGTGCGCACGGCTTGGCGGATTTTGTCGCTATAAACGCTCATGAAATTTTCGAAACTCGTAATAAATAATGTGGGGTAAAACTGAACAAAAATTGTTCTATTGGAAAGAATAGCAGCCTAATTAGATATTAGGCTGCTAAGGCAGTCAGACTGCTTTCTAATCATGTCGTTTAAAAGACGATATTAGAAGTGTACTTTAACTAGAGCGCTAACTACGTTTTCTTTAGTGTCGAAACCAGGAGTATGTTCGATAGCAAACTTGTTATTCCAAGTTGCGTGCTCGATACCAACATAAACCTTGTTGTCAGTGCCAAGAGCTTGAGCAGCATCCCATTTCAACTGGTAAGTAAAGTTGCTAGTAGCGGCTGCATTGTCTTTATCGGTCGCAGTTGCCCAATCCCAGAAACCGTCAAACTTGAAGTTCTGACCCGCAATCTCGAAAGGAACGCCCCAAACTAAAGTCGTTTGGTAGTTATTTTCATAGTTGTCGTTCAAACGCTGGTAAGCGTTTAAGCTTAAGTTTTGGAAGCCAGGAACGTTGAAGTCTGTACCCAAACCAATTAATAGGTTATCAGCGCTTTCGCTCATTTCCCAAGTGGTAGCAACGTACAAGTTCTTAACGATACCGCCGTCGAAGTTAGAAACTTTGAAGCGTGGCGCTACTTCGATGTAAGTTTCAGTCTGGTCGCCATTCTCATCGCCAGTAGACATTAGGCGATCTGCGAATACAAAGATGTCGCCCCAGCTGTTTGCGCTGAAGTGTTCAAATGTTACAACAGCTTGATCAGATTCAATAACTTCATAGCTCTGGCCATAAAGAACAGAGACGCTGTTATCGTAGAAGAACGTTTCTGCGCTGGCTGCGCCGGCGGCTACTGTCATCGCTGCTGCTAAAGCAATCTTGGTAAATTTCATGATCATTCCCATTATAATAGTCGTTATAAACTTCAGTTAGGTCAGAGGCCCGCATTACTTATATGCAATATCAAGACGTCTTGCTAGGCATTATAGCCATGCTAGACAATATTTGTCCAACTGGTCAAGTGGGGTTGGATGTGGGAACATTAACAAAGATGACCATTACCATTTCATTAGATGGCAATAGTTGATAACTCTAATAATTCAGTGGATTTCTTATGCTAGAACGTCTTTTTCAACTCTCCCGTTTCGGAACCAATGTAAAAACCGAAATCTTGGCAGGGCTGACAACCTTCTTAACCATGGCTTATATCATCTTTGTTAACCCTGCGATGTTAGCCCAGGCAGGAATGGATCCCGGCGCGGTATTTGTTGCTACCTGTTTAGCGGCGGCGATAGGGTGTTTCGTGATGGGCTTTTGGGCCAACTTGCCGGTCGCACTTGCACCGGGTATGGGGCTCAACGCTTTCTTTACTTATGGAGTGGTTTTAGGGATGGGGCATTCTTGGCAGACGGCTTTGGGGGCGGTATGTCTTTCAGGTATTATTTTCTTTGCACTGTCGTTATTTAAAGTACGTGAGTGGATCATTAATGCGATTCCTGAAACTTTAAAGAAGGCGATTGCTGCCGGTATTGGTAGCTTCTTGGCACTGATTGCGTTGAAAAATTCAGGTATTATTGTTGATCATCCGGCAACGCTTGTAAGCTTGGGTGATTTGACCAGCTTTGGTCCTGCGATGGCTTTGGTCGGCTTATTTTTGGTGATTGGCTTAGTGCAGCGCAACATCCCTGGTGGCGTTATGTTGGCGATTCTAATTATTACTGCAATTGCGGTTGTTACTGGTCATGTTGAATATACCGGGCTGGTTTCTGCGCCACCTTCTATTGCACCGACCTTTATGCAGATGGATCTTATTGGCGCGTTAGATGTTGCGTTATTAAGTGTGGTATTTGCCTTCTTATTTGTCGATTTGTTTGATACTTCAGGAACCTTGATTGCGGTTGCTCAGCGCGCAGGTTTGCAAACCTCTGATGGTAAAGTGCCACGTCTTAAGCAAGCATTGATGGCTGATAGTACGGCTTCTATGACAGGGGCTATGTTGGGGACGTCTTCAACGACTAGTTATATTGAAAGTGCCTCGGGTGTTGCTGCTGGTGGCCGTACGGGTTTGACGGCGGTAGTGGTGGGTATCTTATTTCTACTGGCCATTTTCTTTGCGCCACTGGCTGGAATGATTCCTGCCTATGCCACCGCGGGTGCGATTTTATACGTCTCTGTTTTGATGATGTTTACTCTAAAAGATGTTCAGTGGGATGATTTAACAGAAGCGACGCCGGTAGTTGTGGTGCTGTTGTTTACGCCGTTAACTTTTTCGATTGCTCACGGTATTACGCTAGGTTTCATTAGCTACGCCGCAGCTAAACTGGTCGGTGGTAAGGCCAAGGAAGTATCGATTAGTGTTTGGATCGTAGCGGCTTTATTATTGTTGAAAATAATGTTCGTTGGCTAGTCAATTTTGACAAGCTATTCTAGAATTAGACCGTTATAGAAATGAAAAAGGCCAGCAATTCACAATTGCAGGCCTTTTTTGGTTTTAATGCACAGGCGTTAGTCTGACATGCGCATGTCGATGTTATTGATTGGATAGCCGCGTTCTTTATAGAACTTATAATGCAGTCGCGTTGCGGTTAAAACAGTGTCTTGTTGGATGACGATTTCGAGCAGGCGTTTATGGCGGGCAAACGTTGCCGGAATTTCACTGGCTAAGTTAACCAAAACATCAAAGTTTGGTGGCTGTTGACTGCCAAACCCAATGTGCACTGGGCAATTTTCTTCCAGGGCATCATCAGAGACTAAACCATGGGGAATAAAGCTAGTATCGCGATAGCTCCAGAGCAATTCATCGAAGGCCTTTGCTTGGTCTGCATTGTCGAAGTGAATATAAACCTTACAGCGGCTGCGGTAGGCTTTTTCAACTAAGCGGCAAGCAAAGTCTAATCTTTGCTGCGGCTCTTGGGCGGATAAAATATAGAAGTCGATATCAGTCATGGCGGCATTGTAGCAGAATAATTTAGCCGCTCGTATCTTAGTTAGCGTTCAAGTGAGGGAGGTTAACTTTGTAAATTGGGTAGTTTTTCATTGTTTTTTAATTTATGCAGTTCTGCCTGCTCCGCTTTTTGTCGTTCTTCCCATTGTAATTCACCAATGAGGCGGTCGAGGTAGCGCTGTCCGGTGCCAGAAATAAGATTAAAAGCAAAACCTACTTGGGTATTTCCCTCTTTTGTCGCGACCACATGGCGAGCAATAAGGCTGCAGTCCATGTTGTTCTGATCATTGAACTTAACGCGCGCAATAGGGAAGTCCTTGATTGTTTTAAGCTGCTCTACACAATCACCTTTGAATAATGCTTTAAAGCCACTGGATGATAGATCAGAAAGTTGGCCAACTAGGTTGTCGACATCCTCTTCCATCTTTAACTTTACTAAAATTTGATGGGCAGGCGAAATCATCACACGATAGGCAGTGCGGCGCTGTAAATAAAGAACTTGGGTTGGAAATTCAACGCGGTATTGTTCGTTAGCGGGTTGATACTTGATCCTGCCTGTCATATCAAATTCAATCTTGACCCCTTGGCTATCGGCAAGCACGGAGAAACGGCTACCGGATCGAATCAGTTCGTTACCTTTCTGCGGTACTACTTGATCAAGAAAAAAACTGCTGTTCTTGAGGTTGGCATGAGTAATCGCGGAAGTGAATTTATCATCACTGCCTTCTATATTGATGAATACGGGCTGTTTCATTAATATGATTTTTCGTAACGCGCCATAGACATCTTCTGGGGTATCTAGGTAATACTCGTCATTACTATCTAATTCCATTTTGTCCTCTGTCATTCTCTGTTCTACCATGCATTCCTCTGCGGTATCTGTCTTAGCTTGCTAGGCTTTTGCGTAGCCCAAGCCGGTCGAACTGCCTTGAGATTGCCCACTCTTAGTATATAAATTAGGCGTGTTTTTCTGTCCACGCAAGATTTTCATTAAACTTTGTGTTCTTTGGCGGGCAGTCAGTACGATGACAGAGAGTATGTCGGTTAAGCGGCGATTCTCTATAAACTGATCGGCAAGTTGTTGCCATAAAGCGGCTAAGCTTTGATTTTCCTCATCACTTTCAGATTGTAATAGTGGATGTTGGCAGCAGTGTTTATTGAGAGGAATCTGTTGTTCTTCTAACCAGGCACAGCGTACTTGGCTTAGGTGTTGAAGGCGGGTGAGCTGCTCTATCTTTATGTCTTGTAGCTCGCCTAGTGCCTTAATATCGGGTGGGTCTAGTAAGTCACGCTCTTCACAAAGGAGTCTATGCAATGTGCTGGCGAGTTCTAATTCTTGGCTAAGTTGCTGACTGAATATCTGATGTAAGTTGGCCACGGTGACTCCAAGGATTAATTAAGCTTTCCTTCGAAATCAAGCATTTTTCCTGCCAACTGTTGGTAATCAATTTTATATTCGCCACTATCAATAGCACTGCGGATACGATCGATGGTCTTATCATCGACATCCGGCATCTTACTCACCTCAGCTTCAATTTGCTGAATGTTCATGCTGGTGCTACTTAATTTGACCTGATCGCCGCTACCGACACTGCTCGCAGTCTTGGTATTTTCTTCAGTTTTTTGGTTTTGCGGGCTGGCAGCGTCGGTTTTTGTTCTGCCTCCGCCATCAAGACCACTTGTTAACTTATTGATATTCATGGATATTTCTCCAAGCCATTGCATCTAGTTAGACTCCTACAGGTTATTGTATCGGCAATTGCCGTTAGAACTTTAATCTTTTTATCAAAAAAACATCAATCGATCAAAATCAAATCTGCATTAACAATTGTGCCGAACAGCACCTTGTTGCTACTGCTATTTTTAACCTTAATTTTATCGCCTTTACGTCCCTTTTTTAACGCGGTGCCTTTCATGTTGACCGCGAATCCAGGGCGCTCAGCTCTTAAGGTGATGTCTTGTCCGCGCTTTATAATAATGGGCAGGTTAGTCATGCTGGGACTGATGGCGGTGCCCGCCTTCAGTGAGCGCTTACTAACGTTGCCAAGAATGCTGTTGATTTCTGTGTAATAACCGCGCTGCAAATCACCGATATTGCGCTGCTGTAATACGACGCTTGTGCTAGTTACGCGTTGACCGCGTGATAGGTGATCGCGTAAAACCACCACCTTACGCCAAACTTCAATATCTGCATTTAACATTAACGACCAACTAGAACGGTGTTGGCAGCTTACTTGAATACTGTTACGGCCAAGCTTTAAGACGTTAATCGGCTTAACCTCTAGAGGGCTAATACAGGCAGGGCTTTTATATCCCTGCGGAATGCCTGAAATAATGACTTTACTAGTAGCGCCTGCGCGCAGGCCTAAAGCCTGCCACTGATTTAACACATTAGTACGAATAGTCAGCTCTAAGTGATTAACCACAAGGTCGCTTGCTTGGCTCAGCGGTGAACAAAGATAAGAGAGAACCACGGCAAATATATATCGCTTAATGAATCTTTTGCTTCTGCTATTCATTTATCCATTCTCAACTATGCTCAAAACAGTAAGCCGTTTTTGCTGTGTCACTTTTACGACACTTTGATCGATTTATATTTGATACAGCAAGCGCCATGCCGAAGGCGTTAGAGATAGGAGATATTTATGGCAGGACTCATGGAGTCCGTAGATCAGCGAACCCAGTTAGTCGGGGCGAATCGCTTGGAGCTTCTATTATTCAGAATGGAAGGTCCGCAGATTTACGGCATTAATGTTTTTAAAGTAAAAGAAGTTTTGCAGTGTCCTAAGTTGACGGTACTACCTCACAGCCATCCGGTTGTTCGGGGTGTCGCGCCTTTACGTGTGGGTACTCTACCCATTATGGATCTGAGTATGGCCACAGGTGGCCCTAAGGTCGGTGACCTGACGAATGCCTTTGTCATTATTACTGAATACAACTTAAAAACCCAAGGGTTCCTAGTGGCGGGTGTTGAGCGCATCGTCAATATGAATTGGGGTGATATTCATCCACCTCCCAAGGGGACGGGCCGTGAACATTATCTGACCGCGGTCACTGAGGTTGATGACAAGATCGTCGAAATTATCGATGTCGAAAAAGTGCTGGCTGAAGTATCACCGATGAATGAAACCATGTCAGAAGATGTGGTGAGTGCGCAGGTGGCGGAAGAAGCGAAATCACTGCATGTCTTGATTGTGGATGATTCTAAAATTGCGCGTAAGCAGGTTGCTCGTTGTTTAGAAGCCATTGGCGTTGAGGTCACTGCCTTAAATGATGGATTGCAGGCGTGGAATCATGTGCAGGAGTTAGCGGATTCTGGGGTACGTATTCAAGATAAATACTTGATGTTAATTTCAGATATAGAAATGCCTGAAATGGACGGCTATACCTTGACTACCAATATTCGTAATGATGCTCGGATTGCAGATTTTCACATTGTTCTCCATACCTCGTTAAGTGGTGTCTTCAATAAAGCAATGGTCGAAAAGGTCGGTGCGGATGGTTTCATTTCTAAATTCAATCCCGATATTTTGGGTGATGTAGTCGTGAAACGAATTGAAGAATTTACCAAAGCTAAATAATGCTAATTAATAAATGAGCGAGTGAGTGAATGAGTTTTTCGATTAGTGCTACGGAATACGTTCAGTTTAAACAAAAGCTAGAGCAATATAGCGGCATTATGCTGGGTGACAATAAGGAATATTTGATCACCAGTCGTCTTAGGCGTTTATTAGAAAGTGAAAAGCTTACTAATTTAACGGAGCTGGTTAAGGCAATGGATCGCAATTTGAAACTGAAAGAATCGGTTATTGATGCCATGACAACCAATGAAACACTGTGGTTTCGTGATGATCATCCTTTTAAAATATTCCGAGAAAAATTGTTGCCAGAACTCGCTAAAACTCGGCGTCCTTTAAGAATTTGGTCTGCCGCCTGTAGTACTGGGCAAGAACCCTATTCATTAAGTATTGCTATTGAAGAATACAAGCGTATGAATCCTGGGGCCTTGGCGGGTGATGTTAAAATTATTGCGACTGACATTTCGCCTACCGCGCTAGCCATCGCCAAAGAAGGTGTTTACCCGCAATTAGCGTTAAAGCGTGGCATGGGGGATGTTCATTTAAAACAATATTTTAAGCAGCAGGCAGATGATGAGTGGAAAATTAATGATGAAATTAAACGCCGTATAGAATTTCGTTCCCTGAATCTGCAGACTAGTTTCAGTCTGTTGGGGAAATTCGACATTGTTTTTTGCCGTAACGTTTTAATTTATTTTTCGGCCGATTTCAAATTGGATATTCTAAAGCGTATTCATGGCACTCTTAATAATGATGGACAATTATTTGTCGGCGCTTCGGAAGCGGTTAATAATCTATCTGACTTTTATAAAATGCAGCAATTTAATCCAGGCATCTCGTATCAAGCGAAACCTGTTGCCGCTGGTAAGAGGTAAGCGCTTGCCGCTTACCTCTTTTAAATTCCTTTTTAATTCCCTTACAATCCCTCTTGCCCCTCTAAGTCATTGAAAAATAAGCAATAATATTTATTCTAAAAGTTGGTATGGCCTTTGCTCTAACTCTTACATGCACATTTTCGAAGAGAGTTAAGTTATGGGTTCAATCAATTTCAACAATGCTTTAGGGGTTCACCCCGATGCCATGTTATTACGCGGTAAGCGTGCAGAAATATTGGCCAACAACCTAGCTAACTCTGATACCCCTGGCTTTAAAGCTCGCGATATTAACTTCCAAGCGATGTTAGCGAAAGAAAGTCAAAACGGTATGGCGATGAGTTCAACCAATAGCGCACATATCTCAGGCAGCTCTAGCCAATCTAACGAACTTCTTTTTCGTAATCCATCGCAGCCATCGATTGATGGCAATACCGTGGATACGCAATTAGAGCAAACCATTTTTTCCCGTAATGCCATGGACTATAACTCCAGTTTTGAATTTTTAAACGGAAAATTCAAAGGCCTTAAATCTGCGATCCGAGGAGAATAACTATGTCATTAGGTAATATTTTCGATATTGCAGGTTCGGGTATGAATGCACAGTCCATTCGCCTTAATACCACCGCAAGTAACATTGCCAACGCAGAAAGTGCGAGTAGCAGCATCAATGAAACCTATCGTGCTCGTAAGCCATTTTTTGCCGTGATGCATAACGAATTTTTGAACGTCAATAAAGATAATGAATTTCATAGCCGGGGTGATGAGATCGGTGCCGGGGTCGAAGTGAAAGGCATTGTAGAAAGTGATGCACCATTACAACCGCGTTTCCAGCCAGATCATCCGTTAGCGAATGAAGAAGGTTATGTGTACTACCCGAATGTGAATGTGGTTGAAGAAATGACCGACATGATGTCGTCTTCTCGCAGCTATCAGATGAATGTTGAAGTGCTAAAAACAGCGAAACAAATGCTGCAACGTACCTTGATGTTGGGAGAATAAGTATGGCGACTATTGATAATTCAAATGCGGCTACCGGTGTCTTGGATCAATATTCGAATGCAACGAAGAACGCAGAGAAACCTAAAACCAATGAAATGGGGCAGGATGAGTTTTTGAAACTTATGATTGCCGAGTTGAATAACCAAAACCCGTTAGATCCACAAGATAACGGTGAGTTTATTGCGCAGTTGGCGCAGTTTTCGACGGTTGAAGGTTTGGATAAATTAAATACCACCGCCGATGGCATGTCTGATGGCATGCGCTCAAGTCAGGCGTTGCAAGCTTCATCTTTAGTCGGGCAGTCAGTCATTGTTGAAGGCAATGAAATGGGGCTGTTACTTAAGCAAGGTATTGTAAGTGGCTATAGTGAATTGCCAGAATCTGCGACTGATTTGACACTCAGTATTGAAGACGAAAATGGTCAGCTTTTAGAGCAAATTTCATTAGGGAATCATGCTGCAGGAGAAATGTCGATCCGTTGGGATGGCTTGAACTTGATGAAAGATGGCGAAATTGTGGATTTAGATTATAGCGAGCTAAACAGACAAGAATTTTATGTCGATGAGGATGGTGAACAAGTATTGGATGAGGCAGGAAAGCCAATTCTTGTGCCTTACCCGCCAGGTGAATACAGTTTTAAAATTAGTGGCGGTGTTGCTGGAAAAACAGAAGAATTTACTACATTGATGAGTGCCAGGGTTGATAGTGTCAGTTTAAGCCCTACAGGCGCTGCAACGCTCAATCTTGCCGGTGGCAAGCGTGCGGCAATGGATGAAATTAAACAGATTGTTAACGAATAATTGTAGCGTCGTGGAGAAATTATTATGAGCTTTAATATTGGATTAAGTGGTATTCGCGCGGCTTCTACAGATTTGGAAGTAACCGGTAATAACGTTGCCAACGCAAGTACTACAGGTTTTAAGCAATCTCGAGCAGAGTTTAGTGATGTCTATACGAGTACTTTACTGGGGACGGGAAGTAAGCCGGTCGGAAGTGGTGTAATGGTAGAGAATGTTCGCCAGCAATTCAGCCAAGGTAATATCAGTGGTACTGAAAACGCTTTAGATATGGCGATTGATGGTAATGGATTTTTCATTCTTGAAGATCGTGGATCCATCTCTTATACCCGAGCAGGTCTATTTGGCTTAGATAAAGATGGCTATGTAGTGGCCAATAATAATTCACGGGTGCAAGGCTTCGATGCCAATGGCGATGGGGTTGTTAGTGGTGTTTTAGGTGATCTTCAGATTCAAGTAGGGAACCAAGCGCCAGCATTAACCAGTCGAGTTTCTGCTATTTTGAATCTGGCCGCAACTGAGAAAGTTCTTCAGGAGCAAGGGTTGCAATTGGATGCTAATGGTTTAGCGATAGGTGTACCCGATTCAGGCATTATTGAATCAACATCGTCGACTCTTGTATCAGCTGGTCAACCGGCCACTGCAGGTATTCCAGCTTCATTAGATTGGGCTGCGAATACAGGGGGACTAGGTGTAACGTTGCCTCTTGGTTTGCCAACCCCCGTTACGACGGTTGCAGATGTGGGTACGATTGGAACGCTAGTCACGGCTGATATTCAGATTGATATTGGAGGGGGTTTGCAGCTGGTTAGTGTTCCTACCATTCCAGCGGGTACGACAGATAATGGTGTGATAGCCATTGTTCAAACAGCATTGAATGATGTTTTTGGGTCACAAGAGCTTACCGCTTCGATAGGAACTACAGGTGAGTTGGTTATTTCTAGAGCCGGTATTAATGGCACCAATGGCACCAGTTTTACGACAGTTGATAGTACTTTTAATGCCGCATTTGGGTTACCGGTAGCGGGTGTTCAGGCTGGCATAGCGGGTTCGAATTTATTTGTTGGCGCTACTCCTATCAGTGCTGATTTTCGCTCGATACCTGGTACGTCAACAACGACAAGAACGACCGCGACACCACCATTGAATATTGTGGTTGCCGATCCTGGAGCGCCGCATCAATTAATAGCTGATAATGCAATTGGGACATTAGATGTTAGTACGGCAGGAACCAATATATTAGCATTTAATATTGCGACAGAAGGAGGAGATACTTACCCTATTATTTTAAGGGAAACTGTATGGGCAGCACCACTAGGTGCGCTCCCTGCAGTCCCTCCAGCGGATTATACCAGTGTTACTGGAACTGAAATGGCCGCTGAAATTAATCGACAAATTACAGCAACTGCTGGTGCAGGTAATGAGCAAACATTCGCTGTTTTTGTACCTGCAACTAGTAAAATAGAATTTCAGGCTCAGATTGGTGTAGGTCAAGCGGCTAATGGTGAATTCGTTCAAATTGCTGATAATGCCGCTTCGTCGTCGGTTTATAACCTCAATAATTTAGGTTTCTTAAGCACGAATCGTATTGATCAAGGTACTGAACCGGTCGTTGCTAATAACGTATTTGATTTAGCGGTGACGAGTACCTCTGGTAATGCAGCGGGGCCTTTCACCATTACAATTCCACCGAGTAATTATGCCAGCCTTGATGATGTCGCGGTTGCCGTACAGCAGCAAATTGATGTGTATATTGGTGCTACGGGCTTAAATGGTAAAGTGACCGTAGCGGCCGTGGGTGGGCAACTTGTATTCACCAATACCAATACGGGGGCTGGTGAAGGTATAGCAGTCACACCGACAGGGGGGGCTGCGGGTATACCCTCCATGAATGCGTTGGGATTAAACAGTCTGTTTGCTGTGACCGGCCAAGATGAGGTAGATAAAGCGAACAGTTTTCGAATAAATTTAACGGTTCCAGCTCCTGACTCAGATAACCGTTCCGGCTCTGTGCTAGTTTCATTAGATGAAGATTATCGCTCAGTGCAACAACTTGCGACCAGTATTAATCGTCAATTGAACAGTCAAAATGCTGATGATTATATTGGTATTCGTGCGCAGGCGGTTGAGATTTCTCCCAAAGTTGTTCCACCTCAATTCACTTTAGAAATGGTGGCGGTTGAGGAAGGGGAAGCGTCGATCATTAGTATTTCGGATATTACCGCCTCAGGCCAAGATATTTCATCTGAGCAGTTGTTTGCCATTCTACAATCGAATCCGGCTGATGGCAGTTTATTAACCACGGGGATCGAGGGCGTCAATAATCAATACCCTGAACAAAGAGTGACGCTGGTTGACCCCGATGGTAATGAAACGATCGTCACTATCCCAGAAGGAACTCAAGCCAATGAAATTGCCAGTATTTTTAATGAGCAAGCAGGGTTAACGGCGACAGCCAATACCGTTATGACGATCCCATTGTCGAGCTATAACAATCCTGGCAATACCATGAAGTTGACCGTGAATGGTCAAGTACTCACATCAACGACATTGCCAGAAATTGCAGAAGAAATTGGCGGCTATCGTGGCACGACGTTGCCAGGGTTTAAGGCTGAAATAAGTGAATCTGGAGACCTTATTATTACCAATGAAATTGGCCTTGATGTGAAGGTTGAAATTGATAGCGCGTCGCCAACCGATAGCCTTGTTGTTCTAGGAGCGGTTAATACTGGGCCGGTAGTATTGGGTGGAACGGCTACGGCTGCTACTGCTGCAGCAGTAGGTGGTGGCATTACCTTCACATTAAATGAAGGTTACAAAATGCAAGATCCTCAACCCGTTGTTTCAGGCCTATTCGGCGCATTAACCGAAGATGAATTTACGCCGATTGTTCTTAACGCGTTTGATCCGTTAGATCAGAATACCTATAACTATGCTACCTCCACGACTATTTACGACAGTCTGGGTGTTGAGCATGTGATGACAGAATTTTTTGTTAAAGAGCCATTGGATGCAAACCGTCCTAATGAGCAAAATATTTGGGCAATGTATGTCACTATTGATGGGGCAAGCGTTGGTGACCCGGATGCAACACTGCCATTCCCCGAAAACTTGATTCCAACCGCCGCCCGCTATGAGCTTTTCTTTAATCAAGATGGAACCTTAGATGAAGAGGCCACCGGTGAAATTTATATTACTAACTGGGATCCTATTGATCCCAATGGTGACCCAACAGGAGCTTTCTCATCGGTGAATGTTTTAGAGGGGGGATTACCATTAACGGATCCGGCTTCGAACTCGAATTTCGAAATTATTCTGGATGGGTCTACGCAGCACGGTAAGTCAAACTCAGTCAGTGAAGTAAACCAAAATGGTTATACCACAGGTCGATTGGCGGGATTAGAAGTTGACCAAGAGGGTGTTATGTTTGCTCGATATACTAACGGGCAAGCACAGGTACTGGGGCAAGTCGCCTTGGCAAACTTTCGTAATCCAGAAGGGCTAACACCTTTAGGGGACACCGGGTGGGCTGAATCCTTTGAGTCAGGTGTTGGAACGGTCGGCTCTCCTAGAACGGCGTCATTTGGACAGATACGATCATCGGCCTTGGAAGACTCCAACGTAGATATCTCAGAAGAGCTGGTGGGGTTAATTATCGCGCAACGAAACTTCCAAGCCAGTGCGAAGACGATTGAAACAATGGACCAAGTAACGCAAACCATTTTGAATATCTGATGGATTTATAAATCAGTTACCTCGCTAAATCAGCGGCAAGCTTTCTCGACTAATGCAATATTAGGCGGGCTGAGGTTGCCGTTTTTTATTGCCGCTTATCTTTATAGTCCCATTTTTATTTTTAAAAATGGTCTCTAGCCACTGATATATCAGTATATTTCACTTTTGGCATCTACCTTGCAATACCTCTAGCTAATAGTAATACGATTAGAATTAACGTTGCAGGAGTTAGGTTATGGATCGCGCATTATACATCGCTATGTCCGGTGCCAAACAAAATGTAGTTAGCCAAACGGCTCACTCAAATAATTTGGCCAATGCCAGTACTACAGGTTTTCGCTCTGATTATACTCAGTCGCGAGCCCAGCCAGTATTTGGTGATCATTTTCCTAGCCGTGCTTTTGCAATGGCAGAGCGTCCAGCGAGCGACTTCCGCCAAGGACCTTTACAAGAAACCGGTCGTCAGATGGATGTGGCTATTGAAGGCCCTGGTTGGTTTGTTGTGCAGGGTGCTGACGGTGAAGAAGCCTACACTCGTGCCGGTGATCTATCGGTTGATCCACAGGGACGGTTAATGAATGCCCGTGGTTTGCAAATAATGGGCGACGCAGGCCCTATTATTATCCCACCGTTTGAAACGATTGAGTTTGCTCGCGATGGCACCATTTCAATTCGTCCGCAAGGCGAGGGCGCTGAAGCCGTTGCTGAAGTGGTACAAATACGTTTGGTGAATCCTGATGGTAAGACTCTTGAAAAAGGCACTGACGGTTTGTTCCGAATACGTGGCCGACAGCCGGGTGATCCCGGTGCCAATGTTGACCCGAATATGTCAGTCGTGAGTGGTTTTGTAGAAGGTAGTAATGTGAATGCAGTGACAGAGCTCACTCAAGTATTGGCAATGAATCGTCAATATGAAATGCAAATAAAGTTAATGAAAACCGCTGACGAAAACAGTGCGGCAGCAACGCAATTATTAAGTGCGCAATAACTATTTAAATAGTATGCGCACGGCGCAGAGGTGAACTATGCATTCAGCATTATGGGTCAGTAAAAGTGGGTTAGAGGCGCAAGATCTTGCGTTAACCGTTGTCTCTAACAACTTAGCGAACGTATCGACCACGGGCTTTAAAAAAGATCGCCCAGTATTCGAAGACTTGCTCTATCAAATTCAACGTCAGCCTGGGGCTAACTCTTCTGCCGATACACGTCTACCTTCAGGTTTGCAGGTGGGTACGGGTGTAAGAACTGCAGGCACGCAAAAAGTATTTACTACCGGCAGTATGCAGCTTACGGATCAGCCTCTCGATATGGCGGTTAACGGGCGAGGTTTTTTTCAGATACAAATGCCTGATGGTACGCTTTCTTATACTCGTGATGGTACTTTTCATATTAATGCGGAAGGTACCATCGTGAATGTGAATGGCTATGTATTAGAGCCTCAAATTGATATTCCTGAATTGACGAATCAGCTAACCATTAGTAATGACGGTATTGTACAAGCGACATTATTTGGTGATGCCACACCGCAAGAGCTGGGGCAAATTGATTTGGTTGATTTTATTAATCCGGCAGGTTTGCAGTCAACCGGCGGTAATTTATATAAAGAAACCGCAGCGAGTGGGGCTCCCAATGTCGGGGTTGCAGGCAATGATGGTTTTGGCGGGATTGAACAAGGTGCATTAGAAAACTCTAACGTTGAAGTAGTCGAAGAATTGGTAAAAATGATTACGGTGCAGCGCGCTTATGAAATGAACTCGAAAGTGGTTTCAGCAGCGGATCAGATGTTGCAGTTCTTAACACAGAATACTTAATTGATGATTAATAGAGCGGAGAAATAGTATGAAAACAGTTAAATGTTTAATTCCCGCAAGGATGCTTTTAGCAGCAATCGTAGTCGTTGCTTCTGGGTGCACCAGCGTGCCCTTGGAAAAAGATGTTTATCCCAATGATCCTGAATATGCTCCTGTGCCGTCTTCCTCTTTACAAGCTGCGCCGAGCATTAATGGTTCATTGTACAAATCAAACTACAGCTTGAGTTTATTTTCCGACCAGCAAGCGACGCAGGTGGGCGACATTATTACTGTTATTTTTGATGAGCAATATAACTCATCGAAATCGGCAGAAACAAAATCGCAAAAAGATTCGAGTAATAATGCAACTCCCACCAGTATTTTAAATACGGTTCCTGGTTGGAAGAATTTAGGGCTGGATATCGACCTTGATCATAAGCGTTCTTTTAAAGGTAAAGGTGATGCTGATAGAAGTAATAGCCTAAGTGGCACGATATCTGTAACAGTTTCAGACATATTACCGAGTGGTGTTTTGCAAATACGCGGTGAAAAATGGTTAACCTTGAGTGAAGGTGATGAGTACATTCGAATTATTGGTTTGATTCGTCCGCAGGATATAACGCCACAAAATACAGTGATGTCCAGCAAGGTAGCGGATGCGCGGATTAAATTTGGTGGTCGTGGCAACTTAAATAATGCGACTAAAGAAGGTTGGTTCGGTCGTATGACGAACAGCCCTTGGTGGCCTTTCTAATTAATAAGCCAATCCTGAGTATGTGAATTTCGGTGAGCAAGGGAGCATTTTTGTGAATAATTTGACTGATGATGGGCTTAGGAAAATATATATGATGATTTTTTGGCGCTTTATAGTATTTGTACTTTTAACCTTACCGATGGTTTTAAATACGGCCTATGCCGAAAGGATTAAAGATATTACTTCGATCGCTGGTGTGCGCAGTAACCAGTTGATTGGTTATGGTTTGGTTGTCGGCTTAGATGGTAGTGGTGACAAAGCACCGTTCACGACACAAACCTTTAAGAATATGATGGCTGAATTTGGTATTACGATTCCTAATGGTGTTGATCCCAAATTAAAAAATGTCGCAGCGGTATCGATCACTGCAGAAATGCCTGCGTTTATTAAACCAGGCCAGCGTATTGATATTACGGTTTCATCGATTGGTAATGCCAAAAGTTTACGTGGAGGGGCATTATTGTTTGCCCCTTTAAAAGGTGCTGATGGACAAGTCTATGCATTAGCACAAGGTAATTTAGTCGTCGGTGGTTTTGGTGTCGAAGGTAAAGATGGATCTAAAATTACAGTTAACGTACCGAGTGTTGGCCGTATTCCAAATGGTGCAACGGTAGAGAGAGCCATTCCGAATGCCTTCGGTCATGGAGATAGTTTGGTTTTAAATTTGGACCAAGCTAACTTTACAACGGCAAGAAATATCATTGATACATTGAACGATCTATTAGGCCCAGGCACGGCGGAAGCATTGGATGGGACTTCTATTCGAGTCAGTGCGCCACGAGACTTAAGCCAGCGGGTTTCGTTTTTATCGGTGATAGAAAATATGGAAGTCAAGATGGGGGATGCTCGGGCTAAAGTTATTATTAATTCACGCACGGGTACCATCGTGATGGGGCAGCATGTAAAAATTGATCCGGTCGCAGTGACTCACGGTAGTTTAACGGTGACGGTGCAAGAAAATTTAGAAGTGGTTCAACCCAATGCCTTGGCTGATGGAGAAACCGCCGTTGTTCCTAAAACAGATATTACGGCTGAGCAAGAAAATAACCGTATGTTTAAATTTGGCGCTGGGGTTACCCTGGATCAAATAGTCCAAGCGGTTAACGAAGTGGGCGCAGCTCCCGGGGATTTAATGGCTATACTAGAAGCACTGAAACAAGCGGGTGCTCTAAAAGCCGAGTTAGTTGTAATTTAGCGATTAAAAGAGACTCAGCCAGAATGATGAGCAGCTAGGGCAAGTGGTGATTAAGTAATGACAGTCTCAACCCCATTATTAGATGAAATTGAAGCGCTATCGGCGGAAATTCATTCCTTGTTAAAGCAAGGTGTGAAAGAACTAAGCGAAAAGCGCATTGAGCAGCGACAGCAAAAAATTGAATTGTTGTTTGTTCATCCTGAACGCATTACTGAGAAGGATCAGCAGCGTTTAATGGTGATGCTTGATCAAGACGAAGTGATCAAGCAGCAATTAGAAAAAGAACAGCAGGAATATCATAACCGCAATCGTAAACGCTCCAAACTGAAACTTTATAAGCAGGATTATTGAAAAATAAAAAATAAGGAAGAGCGGTTAACCACAGAGGACACAGAGATCACAGAGGTAAAGCTAAAAATATAGATGTAATCAAGGTGCTTAATTAGCGAAATTACAGACTAAAAAAATGTTAATGAAAATAATATTAAGAATAATCTCATATTTATCATTAAATTAAGTCCTACTATTTACTTTAACCCCAGATTTTCTCTGTGAAGCGCAGCGCTCTGTGTCCTCTGTGGTCAATCGCTTTATTGTCTTGATTTTTTGCCTCCGGTGTTCTCGGTGCCTCCGTGGTGAATATCTTTACCCAGGCGGCAATCCCTTGCCACTTCAATCATAAAAATCCAATCGGCCGGTCTATAATCCCCATGAAACCTGCAATCTAATAGTTGGCAAAGAACTTGCTCTAGTAATAGGTAGAACTAGAAATAGATTAACTAAGCAGGGTAAATCAATGATTACCAGTCAAGTTGCACAGCCACAAGATGTTTATACAGACTTAAACAGTTTGCAAAGCATCAATGCCATTGGTCGCGAAGACAAGGGTGAAGCACTGCGTAAAGTGGCTGAGCAATTTGAATCTATGTTTGTGAAAATGATGATGAAGTCGATGCGTGATGCCAACAAAGTATTCCAAGAAGACTCCATCATGCATTCGCCTCAAGAAGACTTCTATCAGCAAATGTATGACGATCAGCTCTCTGTTAGCTTAACGGGTAAACAAGGGATTGGTCTTGCCGATGTTATTTATCGTCAGCTTAATCAAGATTATGGTGATCCGACTAATAATCGTGAAGAAGTTAAGTGGCAACCGATGGATGATCGCCGTAAAAATTACTCCCATGCGATCGATTTTAATCCAATAGAAAAAAAGAATACTCAGCTTAAACCATCAAAAGAATCAACAGGGTTTGAAATTGATGCCAGTTTCGTTAATAACAAAAAACCTGCATTAGAAGCTAGTGTGAATGCTGCATTAGAAGCTGCAGTGAATACTGCAGATAAACTTCAGACATTCGACAGCCCTGAAGACTTTATTCAAAAGCTCTATCCAGCAGCAGAAAAAATTGCCAATGAAATGGGCGTCAGTCCTAAAGCCATTATTTCTCAAGCCGCACTCGAAACCGGTTGGGGAAAATTCGTTATTCATGGTGAAAACAGCAAGGGCGAAAAAGAAAATAGCTTTAACTTCTTTGGCATTAAAGCCGACAGTCGTTGGGCAGGTGATAAAGTAAACGTCACTACGCATGAGTATCGCGATGGCCAGCGAGTCACTGAAAAGGCCGACTTCCGCTCATACCCAACGATCGAAGCAGGATTAAAAGACTACGCCAGTTTCTTACAGAATAAACGTTACGAAAAAGCGATGGCGGCGGGAACGGATGTCGAACAATACGCCAAAGAACTGCAGCAAGCAGGTTATGCAACCGACCCTCAATACGCACAAAAAATTTCTCGAATTGCTAATAGCGAATTAATGAAAAATACATTAGCACCGAGTGTTCAGCATTCTGAAGTAGTGGAGGTTCCTCGTGGGTGATTTATTAGGAATTGGCATTACCGGTCTAAAAGCGCAGCAAACAGCGCTTACTGTGACAGGTCATAACATTGCTAATGCTGGCACTGAAGGTTATAGCCGACAAACAGTAAACTTTAATGAGAATACTCCTCAATTTACCGGAGGTGTCTGGACTGGCAATGGCGTCTCTGTTGATAATATTCAGAGAGTCTATGATGAATTTTTAACGAAACAGATGCAAAGGGATACATCGACCTTTAATGAATTCGATACCCTAGCGCTGAATGCTTCTCAGATAGATAGTTTATTAGCTGATTCTGGAACAGGTATTCAGCCTGGCATCGAAAGAATGTTTGGCTCATTACAATCTGTTGTTGACGATCCATCGTCCTTGCCTGCAAGGCAAGTATTGATCAGTGAAGCGAATGGGTTGGTCGATCGATTTGCCAGTATTAATGATCGCTTGGTCGACCAAAATGAAATTATCAATGGGCAGATGGAAGTCGTTGCAGGAGAAATATCAACCATTGGTAAAGCGATTGCCGAGTTGAATGAACAGATTCAACTCGCACTAGCGGCATCAAATGGCAGTCCACCCAATGATATGTTGGATCAACGAGATAAATTAATTACTGACCTTTCTGTTTTAGTCGGTGTAGAAACCGTTGAGCAAGATGGCAGTGCGGTTAATGTGTTTATTGGTAATGGCCAAGCATTAGTGATTGGTAACGAGGCCAACGAAATATTTGCTGATGCCGGTTCTACTGATCCTTCACGCGTTGGTTTGTATTTTCGTAAAGGAGAGTCAATACAAGAGGTGACACCAGAAATTACAGGAGGTCAGTTGGGCGGCATGTTGGAATTCCGTGAAACAGTGCTCGATCCTACGATTAATGGTTTGGGTCGTGTGGCAATGAGTATTAATGAAACCTTCAATGAGCAGCATCATTTAGGTATCGATTTTGAAGGTTCAAAAGGCGGAAACTTTTTTGAAGATTTAAATGCTCCTAGTAATACTTATTCTCGGGCTCAGGGGGATGCTAGAAACGAAAAACCTAATGATCGCTTACTCTCGGTTCATATTACAGATACCTCAAAATTAACAACCGATAATTATCGCGTTGAATTCCCTGGACCTGGGGATTACATCTTTAAGGTTTATAACGATACAACCGGTGAAGAATTAAAAACCACTGCTCTTACAGGGCAATTACCACAAAGTTTAGAAATCGATGGTTTTGAGTTACGCTTGGAGGCAGGTAGCTTTCAGTCGGGAGATAAATTTTTATTAACGCCTACTCGTTCTGGGGCGAGTAATATTGATATGAAAGTGACTCGCCCAGAAGAAATTGCTATTGCATCACCTATCTCAACAAATGCAGCCATTGGTAATATAGGTAACGGCGCTATATCACAAGGCACTGTTTATGATGTGAATACCCCTTATTTATCGAGTGAAGGGGAGATGGATCCTCCCATATTAATTAGATTCACATCCTCAACGAGCTATGATGTGCTTGATAACTCTGACCCTGGCAATCCAATTCCTTTATTTCCACCCTTGATGAATCAGCGGTATGTTCCAGGTATTTCCAATAGCCTTCTTCCTCTTGATGAGGGAAAGACAGCATTCACCAGTTTTGGTGGTTATTTACCGGTTAAGTCAACGTATCAAGCCCAGGCTCCAGCAGCAACAGTTACCGCTCAAAATGGTTTTTTCCCTGAAAGAATAACAATTAACATAGAAGACCCATTAACAGGGCTGAAAACGGCGCAGCCATTATTAACCACACCGGCTAATTCTTCAGCAAAGGAAATAGCCCGCTTATTATCAGAACGCAACGGTGTTGACGCGAGTGCTCGTACCACCGTTGAACTGAGTGATTTTACTTCAGATGGTATGCCTTTAATTAATATGGGTTTAACGCTCAACGGTGTTGAGTTAACCGATACGTTGGCTGCAGGACAGACAAAGTATGATTCAGATTATCCAGCAGTCGTTCCAGATCCTGTAACGCCTAACTTCATCGCTGATCGAATTAATGCCAATCGTGATTTTCAAGACTTGGGGATTATCGCAAAAAGTGATGGTGCTACCGTTACGATTACAGCGCTTAACGGAGAAGACTTATCGTTTGATGTGAAGGGTGACTTAGGTGATAGCTTTACTATTGGTAATGGCTTAGATACTCAACTGACTCAAACTGGTGAAGCACCGTTTAAAAACCTATCTGAATTTGAAGGTTTTGATTTCAGCGAAAATGGTCCGTATACCTATGAATTCGAATCCCCAGGGCAAGGGAAATTCAGCATTGAATTAACCGGTAATCATGCAACAGGTGCTGATGTATTAAATGAAATTCAAAATAAAATTGAAACCAGTGGTATGTCATTTGCGGGTAGTATCAACGTAGAATTAGATGAAAAAGGCAATATTAGTTTCCAGCCTCGGCTTCAAGTTTCGGGTACTGGACCGAATGGTAGTAATAAGATAGCGATGGGAGGTCAGGTTAAAGTCGTTCTAGACGAAAACTACAGCTTAGATATTGAGCCTCCGGGAAATAATCTATTTGATACAGATCCTGTGGGCGAGTCGATACATTTTGGTTTTGAAGTAGAAATAGAAGGGATAGTCGAAGCGGGTGATAAATTCAATATTAAGTTTAATAAAGATGGCACTTCTGATAGCAGAAATGGCGTCTCGCTGGGAAACTTACAAACAGCGGATAGTATTGGTGGTAATTCAAGTTATAGCGATGCGTATTCAACCTTGGTAGAGGAGGTGGGTTCAATAACAAGTCGAGCAAAAATTAATAAAGACTCTAGCCAAGTATTATTG
Source organism: Oleispira sp. (assembly GCA_036960605.1). Lineage (GTDB taxonomy): Bacteria > Pseudomonadota > Gammaproteobacteria > Pseudomonadales > Oceanobacteraceae > Oleispira. The sequence goes on from JBALXI010000004.1 coordinate 88,143, forward strand.
AGAAATTCTCAAGATGCGGTGTCCAGTACATCCGGCGTGAATCTCGATGAAGAAGCAGCAGATTTAATAAGATATGAACTTGCCTATAACGCGTCGGCAAAAGTAATTCAGGTTGCGCGTGATCTTTTTGATACCCTTATTAACACATTTTAATCAACAGCCTTAGGAGAAAGTAATTATGCGTATTTCCACCTTGCAATCTTTTAACAAAGGGTTGAACTCAATTTTAGATAACCAAAGTCAAGTGAATAAAACTCAGCAGCAAGTCTCTACTGGACGAAGGGTTTTAACGCCCGCTGACGACCCTATTGCAGCGACAAAAATATTGCAGTTACAGCAAGATGCTGCATTACGTGAGCAATTCGGTAAGAACATGACGGGAGCCAAGGGGCGTCTTACTTTAGAAGAAACTCAGTTGGCGGGAATTACAGATAATCTCACCAGAATTAAAGAGCTAACGATTAAAGCGGGTGATGGCAGTCAGACAATTGGAGATCGTCAATCTATTGCAGCGGAAGTGCGTCAAATATTAGCTTCTACAGTAGACTTAATGAATTCGAAGGATGCCGGTGGTGAGTATTTATTTGGTGGCTTTAAGGGAGGGACTCAGCCTTTTCAACAAAATGAAAATGGTCGATATGATTATGCTGGCGATGAAGGGCAGCGATTTTTGTCTATTGCAACCTCTACGACGGTAGCGACGGGTGATAACGGGAAAAATTTATTTGTTGATATTGAAGCGGTTGATAATTCTTTTACGACCCAGACCAATCCTTTAAACCAAGGAGAAGGGGTTGTTAACCCAGGTTTTGTGGTCGATGAAGACGCTTATGCAAGTTTTTATCCTGATGATTTGATCGTTACTTTTAATGCCGAGTCGGCTATATCTCCAGCAGGACCCAATTTTACAGTTAGGCAAGCATCTGATGGGAAAATTGTAGATGGGCTGGAAGCGAGAGGGTATGCAGAAGGCAGTGAAATAATTGTCGCGGGTATTGCGCTGAGGATTAGTGGAGAGGTACAGCCTGGAGATGAGTTCTTAGTAAACTCATCTGAAAAACAAGGTATCACAGATACTATTGGCAGGTTAATGGACGGTCTGAACAATTTAGAAGATAACCCGACTGATTCGGCTACGCTGGATAATTTATTGGCGGACACTCTTGATAACTTAGCGTTTGCCCAATCGAGTGTATCTCAAGTGCGTAGTGAAGTAGGGGCGCGATTGAATGTAATAGATAATACCTCCAGTCTTGCAGCAGATATAGACATCGTTAGCAAAACCGTATTATCTGAGCTGAGTGATGTTGACTTTGCAGAAGCCGTGAGTCGTTTATCTTTGCAGTCCTTCTTATTAGAAACAGCTCAGCAGAGTTATGCCAAAATTCAGAATTTATCATTATTTAACAAAATATGATTTGGTACGTTAATTGCTGAAGTCATATAAACGTCAAAATATTGGACAAAAATTATGTTGGACGGCTTATCGATACTAATCACTGGCGGCACAGGTTCTTTTGGAAGAGCCTTTGTACGGACCGTATTAACAAAATATCCAAGTATTAAACGCTTGGTCATTTTTTCGAGAGATGAATTAAAGCAATTCGAAATGTCTCAGGAGTTTCCAACTCAAAAATTTCCTCAGGTTCGATACTTTATTGGCGATATTAGAGATGAGAAACGTTTAAAAAGAGCATTAGAGGGCATTGATGTTGTCATCCATGCAGCTGCTCTTAAACAAGTACCCGCCGCTGAATATAATCCATTCGAATGCATTAAGACTAATGTATTAGGTGCTCAGAATTTAATCGAAGCTTGTTTTGATAATAATGTTAAAAAAGTAGTCGCTCTGTCGACAGATAAGGCAGCAGCGCCAGTTAATTTGTATGGAGCGACTAAGCTTTGCTCTGATAAATTATTCATTGCCGCGAATAATGTTAAAGGTGAGCGCGATATTCATTTTAGCGTGGTGCGCTATGGCAATGTAATGGGTAGTCGGGGATCCGTGGTACCTTTCTTTATCGATAAGAAAAAAGAAGGTGTATTACCTATTACAGACCCTGCAATGACGCGTTTCAATATCAGTCTGGATGATGGTGTCGAAATGGTTTTATGGACTCTGGAGCATGCCCTTGGTGGTGAGATTTTCGTCCCTAAAATTCCTTCTTACAATATCGTCGATGTTGCAACGGCTATTGCCCCCGAGTGCGAACTGAAAGTTATTGGTATTCGTGCCGGTGAAAAATTGCATGAAGAAATGATAACAACTTGTGACAGTATTAATACCGTAGATCTAGGGCGCTATTTTGCTATCTTGCCCAGTGGAGGTGAATACGATATTGATAGTTACTGTGTTGAAGCCGGTGGTATTAAAGTGGGTGAGAACTTTAGTTACAATAGCGGAAAGAATGAAGATTTCTTAAGCGTCGAACAGCTAAGAGAGTTAATAAAAATCCACGTTACGTCAAAAGCGTGACATTATGCCTGACGATATTAATTACATCCCTTATGGGAAGCAGGCAATAAATGATGACGATATTTCTGCAGTCATTGATGTCCTAAAGTCTGATTTTTTGACGCAGGGGCCAGTTGTTCCTAAATTTGAACAAGCAGTAACTGAGTATTGCCAGGCTAAGTATGGTATTGCAGTCAATAGCGCGACCTCGGCACTCCATATAGCGTGCTTAGCTCTTGAAGTCGGGCAAGGTGATCTTGTTTGGACTTCAGCAACGACCTTCGTAGCTTCATCAAACTGTGCACTCTATTGTGGTGCGGAAGTCGATTTTTTAGATATTAATCCTCGAACTTTCAATATCGACGTTAAACATCTTGAAGAAAAACTTCAGTTAGCAAATGAAGAAAATCGGTTACCCAAGGTCGTTATTGTTGTCCATATGTGCGGTCAGCCTTGTGATATGGAAGAAATCCACACTTTATCAAAAAAATATAAATTTAAAATTATCGAAGATGCTGCTCATGCGATTGGTAGTAGCTATAAAGAGTTTAAAACAGGCAGTTGTCAATTCAGTGATATCACAACGTTTAGTTTTCATCCGGTAAAAATTATTACTACTGCTGAGGGCGGTTTAGCGGTAACGAATAATGAAGTGCTTGCCAATAAAATGAGATTGTTGAGAAACCATGGGATTACTCGCGAAGAGAGTGAAATGGTTAATCAACCTGTCGGTGGTTGGTACTATGAACAAATAATGCTCGGCTTTAATTATCGCATGACAGAGCTGCAAGCGGCATTAGGCCTTAGTCAGCTTTCTAGGCTTGACGGATTTGTAACTCGAAGAAATGAACTGGCTAAAAATTATAATGACTTGTTAAAGGCATTACCCATTGAAGTGCCTTTTATTATTGGTGATAGAGAAAGTAGTTTTCATTTATATGTCATCTGCTTGAAGTTAGATGAAATTAAACTTTCACATCGCGATATATTTTCAAAGTTACGCTCTTTTGGAATTGGGGTGAATTTACATTATATGCCAGTATATTTACAACCTTATTATCAAGGCCTAAATTTTTCCGAAGGTAAGTTTGTCAAGGGGTATTGTGTAGAGGCTGAATCGTATGCAAATAGTGCTATTAGTCTCCCACTGTTTCCTTCCCTAGCTCTGGAAGATCAGGTTAGTATTGTGGCTCAATTAAAGGAGCTGTTATGCCAATAAAAGTGGCCATTATTCCTGCCCGCGGTGGCAGTAAAAGAATTCCTAGGAAAAACATCAAAGATTTTTTTGGTAAACCAATGATTGCTTGGTCTATCGAAGCCGCAAAAAAATCAGAAATATTTGATCGTATTATTGTTTCGACCGATGACGAAGAAATAGCTGCAATTGCACGGAAGTGGGGGGCTGAGGTTCCTTTTATGCGACCTGCTGATTTGTCTGATGATCATACTGCAACTATCCCTGTCATTGCACATGCAGTTAAGTGGTTGATTTCTCAGGGGGTAGAAGTTGGTTCAGTTTGCTGTATTTACGCAACAGCTCCTTTTATCCTAGAGCAAGATGTTGAGGCAGGATTAAAAAAATTAAATTCAGGTAAGTGGAGTTATTGTTTCTCAGCGACTGAATATTCAGCGCCAATCTTTAGAAGTTTTAAAAAATTGGAAACTGGTGGTGTTGAAATGTTTTATCCTGATAATTTTAATTCACGATCGCAAGACCTTCCAAAAGCCTTGCATGATGCAGGACAATTCTATTGGGGGCATGCAGATTCATGGTTAAGTAACGGGGTGTTCTTTTGTGAATCCTCTTCATTAATTGAAATTCCTAGGTGGCGAGTGCAGGATATTGATACGGAAGATGATTGGTATAGGGCAGAGCTGCTGGCTGCTTTGTTATTAGCTAAATGAAGATCTTTCTATTTCGAGTAGATTTTTCTAAGCAAATAGGTTTAGGGCACTTTAGTCGCTGTTTAAATCTAGCAGAAGAGCTATTGGTAAGAGGTATTAAGAGCCGATTTATCTGTCGTTATTCATCTGAAATTAAACGGATTAAGTTTTCTAGTGACAAACGTATAATTTGGTTGCCAGAACTTTCAGAGGATGAGAAGAGTAGTATTACTAATAATCATTTGTCATGGTTAGGTTGTGATATGAAAAAGGATGCAGAGCAAACACTGACTAGTATGCAGGAATATACTAAGGATGAGATTAATCTCGTTATTGACCATTACTCAATAGATCAGGAATGGTTGGATTTGATCTCATCTGCTTGCCAAAAATTAATCTTAATCGATGATATGGCCCACCGAAGATTAAATGTAGATTTCATTATAAATCAAAATTTGAATGCGAATCAGTCGATGTATGGGACGCTAGGATTATCGAATAACCAACTATTATTTGGTTCTGACTACGCTTTATTAGCAAAAAACTATCAGTCTATTAGGGGTATTCAGATAGCAGCTAAGCAAGAATTAAAATCTAGTTCTATCCTTGTTTTTTTAGGTGGTGGTGATGTAGCAGAATTAACTTTAAGGGTTGTTGAGGAAATATTATCGTTGAAGAGAAAGGATATTACTCTATCAATAGTTCTTGCGGCGCATAATTATACCTATTCAAAATTAAAAGAGCTTAGTCTAGCGAATCCAACCGTAAAGGTATATGCGTATATCGATGATATGGCTACCTTTATTGCTCAGCATGAGTTTGCCATTGGAGCTGCAGGTGTTTCTTCATTAGAGAGGGCATGTTTAGGGGTTCCTACTATTACATTCTCAATTGCAGAGAATCAAAATAAAATTTTAACTGCTCTAGGTGACGCCGGTTGTATATTAATTGCTAATCAGCAGATGTTAGGTAAAAATGATTTATTTATTAGCCAAGTTGAGTTGCTCTTAGATAACTTAGGATACAGGAAGAAACTAAAGGTGCGTGGTATGACACTTGTTGATGGGAAAGGAACAAGTCGGGTAGTGAATAGGTTACTGAGTAATCATTATGAAAACTGAATGTATCATTAATATCGTTTTCGACGAAAATAGCTGGATTGAGGATTACATTTCTGATTTTATATTGAAGCTAAAGGATTTAAATTTTCGCGTTCATGAATGTAATCTTTATGCTGATATGCTTGAAGGTTATGCTGCATTTTTTTTAGGATGTACAAAAATAGCTAATGTCAGTGATTTAAATAAAAACAAATTCAATTTGGTAGTCCATGAAAGTGATTTGCCTGCAGGAAAAGGCTTTGCTCCCCTTACTTGGCAAATCTTGGAGGGGAAGTCAGAAATCCCTGTTTGTTTGATCGACGCAGCAGAAAAAATGGATAGTGGAGACATCTATTTAAAAGATTTTTTGCGATTTGAAGGGCACGAACTGTGTGCTGATATTCGAAAAGCTCAAGCAGAGATTAGTTTCAAGTTGTGCTTGCAGTTTTTAACTGAAAATCCATCACCGTTCGCGCAGGCAGGAGAAGAGTCATTCTATGTAAGGCGTACCGCTAGGGATAGTGAATTGTCATTGACTGCGACATTGAATGATTTATTTCCTCTTTTAAGGGTTGCAGATAACAAAAGATATCCTGCTTATTTTGTTAAAAATGGAATTAAATATAAGGTTTTAATTGAACAGGATGGATAATTATATATTTGCGGCAAGTAAGAGTTGGAGTCAGCAGGCATTTGATCGTTATAGATATAGGCTTCCAGGTCGTTGGGTTATTGTAACGAATCCAGATGATTTAACTGAAGAATTAATTGAAGCATTACAGCCTAAATATATATTTTTTCCGCATTGGTCGTGGAAGGTTAGTGCGAAAATTCACGAAAAGGCATCTTGTATTTGTTTTCATATGACAGACCTTCCTTATGGTCGGGGCGGAAGTCCTCTACAAAACTTGATTGTAAGAGGGCATGAGGAAACAAAAATATCAGCCCTGAAAATGGTAGAAGAAATGGATGCAGGGCATATTTATTTAAAAGAATCATTAAGTTTGACTGGTAGCGGCTTAGAGATATTTGAACGAGCATCTGATGTTATCTTAGGAATGATATTAAAAATCTGCACGGAATTATTTGTAGTTACTCCGCAGGAAGGGAAGATTGTTAGTTTTAAGCGACGTAATGAAGAACAAAGTGAATTGACATCTGATTTATCTCTTCTGCAAGTATTTGATCATATACGCATGCTCGATATTCCGGGATACCCTCATGCATTTATTAAAAATAATAAATTGGTTTATGAATTTACACAGGCAGTTTCTCACGATAATAAGATTTATGCCCATGTAGTTATTAGTCAGGAAGAGAATGATGATAATAGATGATCGATTGATAGGAGTGGGATATCCCCCTTACATTATTGCTGAAGTATCTGCTAATCATAATGGTGATATTCAGCAGGCTTTGGATACGATTACTATGGCTAAAGATATGGGAGCCGATGCAGTCAAAATTCAAACTTATACTCCAGAGACTATGACTATTGAATGCGATAATAATGATTTTAAGGTGCTTGGTGGTCTATGGGATGGGTATTCATTATTCGAGCTATATAAATGGGCTCAAACTCCTTTTGAATGGCATGAACAACTTTTTCAACATGCTAAGAAAATAGGGATTACTTTATTCTCGACCCCCTTTGATGAGAGTGCTGTTGATTTATTAGATAGTTTAGATTCACCTGCTTATAAAATCGCATCGTTTGAAGCAACTGACTTACCTCTAATTGACTATGTTAGTCGTAAGAAAAAACCCATGATTGTATCAACTGGATTGGTAAATCTAGAGGAAATCGAAGATGTTGTAGCTACGATCAAGCAAGCGGGGAATAATGATTTTGCACTTTTGCATTGCATTAGTAGCTACCCTGCACCAGTCAATGCATCAAACTTGAAAACAATACTGGATATGCAAGCTAGATTTTCTGTGTCAATTGGGTTATCTGATCATAGTAAAGGTGTTGATGTTGCAATTGCGGCTGTAGCTCTTGGTGCTTGTATTATAGAAAAACATGTCACTTTAGATCGGAATAATGGAAGTCCTGACGCAGAATTTTCTTTAGAACCTAATGAATTAAAAGAGCTATGTGAACGCAGCTATAATACGTGGATTTCTTTAGGTGTGGCGTCTTATGATAGAAAATCAGTAGAAGAAAGTAGTATGAAATTTCGTCGATCACTCTACTTTGTGAAGAACATGGCGAAGGGGGAGGTAATAACAGACAAGCATGTAAGAAGAATTCGACCAGGTTATGGATTAGCACCAAAACATATTAACAATGTCATTGGAAAAAATGCAGCTCGAGATATCTCCCGTGGCGAATCCGTACAATGGAGTTCATTTCATGAGTAAGCGGATCATGATTGTAGCAGCTCACCCAGACGATGAAGCTTTAGGTTGTGCGGGACTGATTGGAAAGATTAAAAAAGATGGAAATGAATTTGCGCTTGTATTTATGACAGATGGTATATCAAGCAGGGTGACTGATGATGTTGCCATTCTTAAGCGTCAACAAGGGGGTGATAAAGCACTTGATTTTGTAAATCCAGATTATATGCATGTTTTTGATTATCCAGACAACCAAATGGATACTGTTCCTTTATTACAAATAGTTAAGGGTATTTCTAAATGTATTGCCGAATTTAAGCCTGAAATTGTAATAACTCATTGGTCTGGTGACTTGAATATAGATCATAGGATAACTTACCAAGCGGTGGTTACGGCCATTCGTCCAGAACCAAGCCAGTATGTCCAGCAACTATGGTGTTTTGAAGTGAACTCAAGTAGTGATTATATTGCCGGGAATCAAGTATTTTCTCCCAATGTATTTGTCGATATTAGTGATTATTGGTCTTTCAAGGAGGAGTACTTGGCCTGTTACTCAGAGGAAATTAGGCCTTTTCCACATTCACGCTCAGTGGAAGCAATCAAAGCAAAAGCAATGACAAGAGGTTCTCAAGTAGGAGTCAGTATGGCTGAAGCATTTCTTTGTGAGCGTCGTATTATTAAGGATGGGGAATGCCTAAATTAAAAGTAGCTATTGTTGGTTGTGGTAATATTGCTGGTGGATTCGACAATTCGCGCGATATTGGTAAGGAGCTTCCTTATTCGCACGTAGGTGCTTATCAGTGTCACAATGAGTTTGAGGTAGTTGCTTGTATAGATACTGACTCTGTAAAAGCAGTTGAATTTCAGGAGCGGTGGAATATTAAAAATAATTACCCGTCCTTAACTCAGTTAGCTAAATCATCAATTGATGTAATTAGTATTTGTAGTCCAACAGATTGTCATTATCAACATCTCCTTGAAGCAATTGAATTGCAGCCAACCTTAATATTTTGTGAAAAGCCTATTACAAAAAATAAACAAGAAACCGAGCACATTTTGGAGTTATGTGAGAAAAATAAAATTCTGATCGCTGTTAATTATAGTCGTTGTTGGGATCCAAAAATACAAGCTCTTAAAGAAGCTATAGGTAATAAGGAGTATGGTGAACTTAGATCGATTACAGCATCTTATAGTAAGGGACTGTTCAATAATGGTTCACATTTAGTTAATTTATTTCAGTATTTATTAGGAGCAATAAATATTCTATATGTTGGTAGGAAGTATGATGATTATTTTTCAAATGATCCTACTTGTAGTTTTGTTGTAGAAGATGCACGTGGTATTGAGGTGCAAGTATCTTCTGGTAAAAGTCAAGATTATAGTAATTTCGAAATGTGTTTGAATTTTTCTAAAAAACAGTTGTCAATGATTAATGGAGGATTGAACTGGCAATTTAGAAATACTGAAAATAGCCAAGAATTTTTTGGATATAAAGTATTGTCTGAACCGGTGATGGAAAGTGGAGCGTATGCTGAGTGTATGATGGCTGCGGTTGAAAATATTTTTCAGACATTGCAAGGTGATGAACGTTTGAATGTTGATATATACTCGGCCGTTAGAACACAAAACCTATGCCAAGAAATTATAACTTTTAGAGCAGAAACATGATTGAAACTTCAAAGATTATAAGTAAGTTAGCTTTGCTTGGAGGCGAAGCAACAATTTCGGATCCATTTCCAGTTTATCGAAGTTTAGGGGTAGAAGAAAAAATAGCAGTGAATTCTGTGATGGATAGTGGAGTATTGTCCAATTTTTTAGGTTGTTGGCATGATGATTTTTATGGGGGTAAAAAAGTACGAGAGTTTGAAAAGGCTTGCCAAGATTTTTTTAAGGTAAAGCATGCAATTACTGTCAACTCTTGGACTTCTGGCTTGATTGCAGCTGTTGGAGCACTTGATATTGAACCTGGAGATGAAATTATTGTAAGTCCTTGGACTATGTGTGCGAGCGCTACTGCAATATTACACTGGAATGCTATTCCAGTTTTTGCCGATATCGATCCTAATACCTTTAATATAGACCCTGTAAGTGTAGAGAAAAATATCACTTCACGTACAAAAGCAATTATGGCGATTGACATATTTGGCCAATCTGCGGATATGGACGCTTTAAGAGTGATTGCCAATAAGCACAATCTAAAAATAATTTCTGATACTGCTCAGGCACCAGGTGCTTTATATGACGGAAAGTTTGCTGGGACTATAGCTGATATAGGAGGTTATAGTTTGAATTATCATAAACACATCCATACCGGTGAAGGAGGCGTGGTTGTTACGAATGATGATGCACTAGCTGAGAGAGTACGATTAATCCGTAATCATGCAGAAGCTGTCGTTGAAGATAAAGGAGAGGAAAAAATCAATAATATGCTGGGTTATAATTTCCGTTTGGGTGAGCTTGAGTGCGCAATTGGTATCGAGCAGCTTAAAAAATTACCTAATATTATTTTGTTCCGCCAACAGCTTGCAGATAGATTGAATGCAGGTTTAGCTAATTTAAAAGGTTTAACCTTACCAATCGTGAAAGAGAAAGCTAGTCATGTTTATTATATGTATTGCATGACTTTGGATATAGATGAGCTAGGTGTATCACGTGATGTTATAGCTGATGCACTAGACGCGGAAGGGGTCATGCTTTACCGTCGTTATCAGAACTTGCATCTATTACCTATGTATCAGAAAAAAATTGCCTATGGGAATGATGGGTTTCCTTGGACATCAAATCTTGTCAGTCGAGATGTCAGCTATGAAAAAGGCATTTGTCCGGTAGCAGAAAAATTAAATGATGAAACATTCTTAGGTTTTGGTATGTGTGTTTACCAGCTATCAACTGATGATATAGATTTGATAGTCTCGGCATTCATAAAGGTTTGGGATAATTTACAAGAATTAAAAAATGAAATCAATTAGTGATATTAAATCTCTGTTTCCTATTATTGCAGGGGGTATCGAGCTGCATATATTTTCTAAAGAGGATATTACTCCTGCGTATCTTGGTTGGCTAAATGATAAGCAGTTGATGCGATTTAGTAATCAGCAATATAGGTCTCATACGCTGCAGTCTTGCGAAGATTATCTGGCTACGTTCACTGAAAGTGACAATTTATTTATTTCGATAATAGAAACAAAGACAATGGCTGCTATTGGCACAATGACTGCCTATAATTATTCTATGCATAGTACGTCTGATATTGGAATATTATTAGGAGCCAATGAATTTTCAGGAAGAGGGTTTGGCTCTCTAGCCTGGGAAACTCTTGTTGATTTCTTATTCAATGAGGCTGGAATTAGAAAAGTATTTGCAGGTACTTTGACTTGCAATGTCGCAATGATTAATATTATGGAGCATAGTGGTATGATTGAAGATGGACGATTTACCGACCATGAACTTGTTAACGGCTCCCCTTGCGATGTTATCAATTACTACAAGATTAACTAGATGATTATTATGCCTAAAATTTCAATTGTTACGCATGATGCTGGCGCAGCAAATCATCTTTTCTCTTGGTTAAAGGAGAGTATTGATACTAGCTCAAAATTTAAAGTGTGTGCTGAAGGCCCATCTAAAAAGTTATTCTTTGACTACTTTCCAGAGCTGACAACAGTTTCGCTATCCGAGTGCATAGAATTCTCTGATACCGTCATAACGGGTACAGGTTGGGCATCTGATTTAGAGCATCAAGCAAGATGTCTTTCTCATCAGAAAGGCAAGATGAATATTGCATTTGTCGATCATTGGACGAATTATAAATCGCGTTTCATTCGTAATGGTATTGAACAAATGCCAAGTGAGATCTGGGTTGCTGATAGTTATGCAAGAGAAATGGCGGAGAAAATTTTTCATGGCACCACTGTCGTAGAAATTGAAAGCTTTTATTTGAAAAATCAAATTCAAGAAATTCATAGCTTAACGCCTAATAATTTGCAGGAAACCAACAAATGGTTATTTGTAATGGAGCCTATTAGAGACTCGTGGGGCCAAACAAAGGATTTACCTGAAATTGAATCTTTTAGGGCTTTTATGGGCAAACTTGAGGCATTGAATAATGGTGTGGAAGTAGAGCTGATCATTAAACCTCACCCATCGGACCCGGTAGATAAATATGATTTTTTAACTCAGGAATATACGGACTTTAATCTCCGAGTTGATAATAAGTCTTCTTTGGCTAGTCTTATTGCAAGTTCAAAAGTGATTATTGGTTTTCAAACTTATGCAATGGTTGTCGCTTTAGCAGCAGGTAAGAAAGTAGTCGGTGCTTTGCCTGGTTATGCGCCACCTAGTCTTCTCCCGCATAATGAGATTGTTCTTCTTTTTCAGTTTTTAGAGGATATAAATAATGAGATATTGTAAAAGCTGTATCATGCCTGCTACAAGGCCTGAGCAAGTTTTCGAGAATGGTATATGTGACGCGTGTCATTCTACTGTGGATAAACATGATGTAATTGATTGGCAATCTAGGGAAAAAGAATTTGAGGAGATTTTAAAAAAGTATCGTAGAAGTGATGGGGAATATGACTGTATTATACCTGTCAGTGGTGGTAAGGATAGCTGTTACCAAGCGATAACCATGCGAGAGAAGTACGGAATGAATCCTTTATGTGTTTCTCATACTCCTTGTGAACTAACTGATATTGGATTAAAAAATATCAACTTCTTAAGAGAAGAAGGATTTGATGTAATACAGGTATCTTGCAACTTAAAAAATTATAAGCAATTAGTTCGAATAGGTTTTGAGAAGTTAGGAGACTGTTGTTGGCCTGAGCATATTGGGATTTTTACTGTGCCTGCGCGTATTGCGGTGAACTATAATATACCGCTAATAATTTGGGGGGAGAATTCCCAGTTCGAATACGGTGGTCCTGCTACGCATAAGAATAACAATTATTTGGATAGAAATTGGTTAGAGCAGTTCCAAATGAGTGGTCATAGGCTATCTGATGTCGTCCATGATGGTATTAATTTATCTGACATTAAGACACTTATATACCCTGAAGATTCTGATATTCAGCGAGTTGGTGTAACGGGGTTGTTCTTAGGTTATTTTGAGAAGTGGGATTCTAAAAGAAATGTGGATCTCTGTTTGTCTAGAGGCTGGTTAAAAAATGATGATGGCGCAATAGAAGGTGCTTATAATGATGTAGAGAATCTAGATTGTAAGTGGGTCAGGCTACATGATTATATGAAATTCTTGAAGTTCGGATATGGTAGAGCAACAGACCAAATTTGTATAGAGATTCGGGCTGGTAGAATGTCACGGGAAGAAGGTGTGGTTGCTTTAGGCTTAACAAAAGAAGGTTGTTATCCAGTTAAATATTTGAACGATTTCTTGAGGTATTTAAATATTGATGAAGAGAAATACAATGAAGTTCTTGACTCCTTTACAAATAAAATGTTGTTTGAAATTAATGATGAAGGTCGCTTAAAAAAAGACAGTTCAAAAAATCTAACTATTAAGTTCACTCCGTAAGTATATGATTACAGTAATTGATTTGAAAGTTGGGAATATGGGCAGTCTTATTAATGCTCTTAAATTTTTAAATATTGATTTCGAGATTGTTGATTCTATCGAGGATTTTCTCAATCCAGAGAAAATCATTCTTCCTGGAGTTGGTAGCTTTTCTGCTGCATCAGCATGCTTATTTGAAAGTGGATTCTTTGACGCTATATCAAAAGAGGTACTAGAAAATAATGTCCCGATTTTGGGTATTTGTGTCGGCATGCAACTTTTGGCAGAGATTGGATATGAGGGAGGCGAATCAAGAGGGCTAGGGTTTATTAAGGCAGATGTTACAAAAATATCGAGAGTGGATGAATCTATACGAATACCTCATATGGGCTGGAATAGTTTAGAATCGATTGATTATCCTATCTTTTCTGATCTAAAAGCTAATGATTGTGTATACTTTGTTCACAGTTACGAAATGAAATTAAAAGAGAGTATTGCCTTTTCGACTGTTGATCATGGTGGTGAAATCGTAGCTTATGTAAATAAGGGTCATGTACACGGAGTGCAATTTCATCCTGAAAAAAGTCAAGGTCCTGGGTTGTCAATTATCAAAAATTTTGTAATGTCATGCTAAGAAAAAGAATTATACCTATTGTTTTATTAGATGGTTTTTCTGTTTTAAAAACCATTAATTTCTCACGGCGCCGCAATCTAGGTAGCCCTATTACTGTGATGCGGACTTATAATACTCGTAATGTGGATGAACTAATATTACTAGATATTGATGCTTCCAACTCAGGCCGTTCGATTGATAAATTCACGCTGTTGGATATCACGAAAGAATGTTTTATGCCGTTATCTGTAGGAGGTGGTATTTCTACTATTAAGGATATAGAGGATCTGTTATCTGTAGGGGCAGACAAGGTTGTACTGAATACAGCAGCGCTTAAAGATCCTCAATTTATTAACTCTGCAGCGAACAGATTTGGTTCTCAATGTATAATTATTTCAATTGACGTTATCAAGACTAATGATAAATACCTTGTATATAATAAAAATTGTGAAGATCTAGAGCTTGAGTTAACCGACTGGTTGCTGCAAGTTGAACGCCAAGGAGCTGGAGAAATTTTAATCAACTCTGTAGATCTCGATGGAAGTCTAAGTGGAGGAGATTCTGCCTTGGCTGAGTTGGCAGCTTCGGTAGTTAATATACCAGTTATTTATTGTGGTGGGATATCAACACCGAAAAATGCTGCTGATATTGCTGCCTTATCGGTAAGCGCAGTAGCTGCTGCTAGTATTTTTCATTTTACTGAGCATACTCCAGAAGAATGCCGCCAGGCACTTTCAATTGAGGGAGTGCCTGTTAGATAACTGATTATTTTTTTTCTAAAAGAAACCAAGTGATGTCATCAAATTGAAAATTGTTATCTTTGCTGTATAGGAAACCATAATCAATAAGTTCTAGGTCAGGATAGGCTGCAAGAATTTCACCGGCAAAGTCCCTTTTGAATAATTTATTTTCATGACCTCGATAACTTATTTCAACAGGTGATGGGTTAAAGTATTCAGCAATGCATATGTATTTATTGCTAGACTGATATAATTTTTCGTATGCTATTGGTAGGCTATCTGGGTTTATGTGAATTAAAACACCTTTAATTAATGATAAATCATATTTTTCTTTAGTGTTTAACTCTAAAATTGATTCATGAATAACATTAAGATCGGCGATGCGATTCAAATGTTGAACTGCATCCTTGTTGATTTCCACAGCATTTAACTTTGCTTCAGGCAATAGTAGTTTAATTGCTTGCAAGTTTAGACCAATGTTTGCTCCAAGCTCGACAATACTATTTATTTTTGAGGTACACTTTAATATTTTAGAAAAAGATGCGATACGAGCTGCTTGTTCAAGATTGCTCTTATTTCTTTCAATATACTCTGTCCCAAAATCACCGGCCCAGAATTCTTCTTGTTCCGTCGAATATCCCATCTTTAATGCTCCTTGTTGATTACTCTAAAAAGTTTGCTTCATTACCAGCGATGTCTTCGTGTATCCATGGGTCGTTCTTATCAGGATACTCTTTTTTTGTTATTGAATGATAGTGCGCGGGAAGTGTTTCTAATAAGTCAATAAACGTTTCTTGCCATTGCTTGATGAAAAGAGATTTTTCACTCACATTTTCTATAGCTAAACCATAAGACATTCCCGTATGCAAAATATGCCATATGCTGCCTCGGATTAAGAATGTTTTTCTATCAAAGCGCTTATTTAGGCTTTTTAGAAGATGATTGTTTATCTTTTCACAAAGTTTGAAATTATCCGCTAAATCAAAATTGTCTCTATATTGATTGATTATATACTTTATTTCATTGCACATTACCGTTAAATCAAATTCTAGTTCTGATATTTTTTCTCTTAGAACAGTCTCATATGTTAATGGTGCACAGTCGGCTAGTATGTCTTTTGATTGCTTTGTTTTGAGTAACGGGTAGGTGTTAATTATTTTAGAAGAAAAATTATCTCTACTTAAGTGCTCAGTACCTTTTATTTTTGCCCCGTCGGAGCAATTGTATACCTTAAAATTTGTGTTTCTATATTTATGGGTGACTAAGCAATTTTCTAAAGCTCTTCTGGATGTGCAGTACATTGATATTGAGAAGATTTTGTCTCCATTAACTGATTCAACCTCAAATGCAGACGAGAAGTTTTTTGTAGTATCCTGGTCGAATCCTTTGCTATTACCATTCTCAAAATAAATACTGCTCCGTGAGTGGTGATTATCAAGGTCCTTAAAACCGAAATCTAAACCAAATAGGTATATGTTCTCATAGTTTAAATGGCTAAATACAGCAAATCCTGCGTTCGTACATGTAGGTGTGACACCACGTATTACATCGCTATCATCTTGTATAAATAGTTCGGATAGTGCAGTCGAATCTTTTACGAAGAAATATTTTTTTTCAAATAATTCGAAAACATTGGGGGGGAGTTGTAGAGCAGATATAAATGTCGTTTTCTTATGCAGTTCAGAATACTCGGGTTTGCTCAGCATCTCATGAGTAAACATATGAGATTCTAATTCAACATGATAATCAGGAATAATACCGTTTTTTACTAGTGGTCTCAATCCGGAGCCACAAGAAACAATGATCGCCTTGTCGATATTTTTTTTAATGTCTTCAATTCGGTCGTCTAATGATGGACCAGCACCAATTATGAATATATTTTTCTTTTTCTTTTCTGCGCTCTGAGGGAGGGCTGGTATCCCAACTGCAATATTATGAAATGCATTATTTAGTTGATTTATTTCATCATCATAATATCCCCACTGATTGAGATATAAATGCATATCCTCCTTAACTCTTTTTATTATTGGTTCAAACTCTAAGTTTCCTAGGTGGTTGTAAAATAAAGAAATTAAAGGAAAGCTTGGGCATTGAGAAACAAAGATGTTCCAGGCAATGTTAGAAATATAAGTGTTTGATATTTCTTTATCTCCAGCAATGTGTAATACAATCTTATTATCTTTTATTGCACAGTAATTGTGGAGATCTTCCCAGTCAGTCAGATATAAACTTAAGCAAAATCTTTCTGGATCCGGTTCAAAAATAATGGTTTGTAATACATTATTACTACGTAAAAACTTATCGATATGTAAACCAGACCAGCAGCCCATGAAGAAAATCGTAGGGTAATATTCTGGAATCTTATAATTTCCGTTCACATTGGTGCCAACAGGAACCTTTTTAGTCAGCTCTTTTAAGCGATTGGAAAAGAATCTGGGATAAACGATGCTGTTAGGAACGGGTGGGGTTACGGTGCTAACACGATTTCCTGGAGCAAATTTGGTTGTGTAATCAGCTATTTCTTGTTCTATAGCAGTATCTAAATCACCAGAGTAGACACCTTTTTTACCGTCAAAAACCTCTGTGCAGCCTGTTTTTTTGTCGATGTCTAGGGTATAGCGAGTGAATTCAAGATCTTTAATAATTCCGTAGATATTTGGATGGTTTTTTTTAAAGAAACGATGATTCTTATGGAGTAAGGCCATTGCTTGACTGGCTCTATCTTTATTTAAGTGGCTATTGGTCATAATTAGTTCGTCAATTTTTTATATATATAAAGCTATCTAAGCATTATTTGTACCAAAATATTACGATTACCTATTGATTCTACTAAGGTATCTGATCTCTAGCATCAATTTATAATGCATTAAAGTTTATTTATTTATTTCTAAAGTATATCTAGGTCGTGCCGTTAACCTTATTGAATAAAGAATTGTCCGGAAAACTGGGCGTTCAAGGACTAACAGAGGGTTAACAAAATGCCACAAATTATTAATACCAACATTGCCTCGTTGAACGCACAGCGTAACTTGGATAAATCACAGTCTTCAAACCAACAAGCGTTACAACGCTTATCATCTGGTTTACGTATTAACAGTGCGAAAGATGATGCGGCAGGTTTGGCGATTTCTACTCGTTTCACCTCTCAGATCAAAGGTCTGAACGTAGCAGTACGTAACGCAGGTGATGGTATTGCATTAGCGCAAACTGCGGAGGGCGCTTTAGGTTCAATGAATGACAGCTTGCAGCGTATTCGTGAACTGGCGGTTCAGTCTTCTAATGCAACAAACTCCGATGTAGATAGAGACGCACTTCAGGCGGAAGTGGATCAGTTAGTGGCTGAAATTTCTCGTACTGCAGATGAAACAGACTTTAACGGACGTAACCTACTAGACGGCTCTTTCTCAGCTTCTTTTCAGGTTGGGGCAAATGCCGGCCAAACAATTGATGTTTCAATTGGTGAATTAACAGCCGATAAACTGGGATCTTCATCTCAATCTGGCTTAAGTGCAATTGGCACTGATAATGCCCTTGAAAACGGAGATCTTGTAATAAATGGAGTCGCTATCTCGGCTTCTAAAGCAGAGGATGATACGTCTTCTACCTCAGGTAATTCAGCTTCTGCCATTTCAAAGGTAGAGGCTATTAATAGATTTAGTGATGAAACGGGTGTTTCAGCTCAAATTAGCGAAAATACTGCGTCTGGTAGTGAAATGTCGGGTCTGGCTGGTACAGGGACTATCTCGATTAACGGAGTAGATATTTCAATATCGACTACGACTGATACCGCGCAAACTAGGGCTTCGATTACAGAGGCAATTAATGCAGTTGCTAATCAAACAGGTGTTACGGCGGTTAACTCTGATAGTGCGGCAGGCGGTGTGGATCTTGTTGCAGCAGATGGACGAAATATTCAGCTTTCGTTTGATACAGCAGACTTATCTGCTGACTTTGGAGCATCGGACTCTGCAAAGGCAGCAAGCTTTGCTTCTGCTACAGGTCTACCAGCGGGTGCCGTTGATGTTGATGGTGTAGCTTCTGGAACTGTTTATAGCAATACTTACGAAGGTGGTTACACTTTAATTGCAGATGGTGACCAAAAAACAATTGATATCTCTGGTGGTAATGGCACAGGTCGTGGTGACCTCTCTAATGCAGGTTTAACCGAAGGCTCGTATGATAGAGCTGTAGCGGCTACGGTATCAGAAGTTAAAGCAGATGCGACGGTAGCAACAACAAATGCAGGTGGGTCAATATCTTCCGATTCAGTAAGTTCCATTTCTCGTACCGATGTAGGTGGCACGCTGATTGAAGGGGCGACAGGTAATTCACAGCAAACAACAACTACAGCCTTGACTTCCGTTGCTGTTAATAGCGGCTCTTTTGCTGTCTCTGGCACCGATAGTTCAGGCAATGCGGTTGCAGCCACATTTGCGGTGGGTACAACAACTTCGGATGTATCAACAATTGCTTCACAATTACAGATAGCGGCAACGACGGCGGGTATTAATGTTAATGTTTATGAACAAATAGATTTGACTATTGATACGGCATCCCTGGCGGTAGGTGAGGCACTAATATTAGGCGGTGTAACGGTTACTATCTCTGGTTCAAGCCAGCAGGTCATGTCTGAAAACCTTATGAATGATCTAAATGCTGGGGGCTTTATTGCTGATGTTGGTGCTACGGGCTTTGTGCATGCTGAGTTAGATGCAGCAGGTACTGGGCTTTCTTTAACTATTCGTAATGAAACTACTTCGGGAGTATCAATTGCATCGAGTACGGCTGGCTCTATCGGCTTTGATGTAAGTGGTGGTACTGTTGCTAGCGCAAGCACGGGCCATGTTTTAAGCGGGAAAATAGGCTTCGAGTCGACTGATAATCAAGAAGTTACTGTTGTAACCACGGATACAACAGGGGATTTAACGGGCACAACCGCGACACTGAGCGATGCAAGTTCTGCTAATCAGGCTTTGGCATCTTCAAGTGAAACAGATATTAGTATTACGATTGGTGGGGTTGATGCTTCTCCAGCAGCACCACTTGCTGGGGGGTCAACTGTTGCTCAATTGGCGAGCGCCGTAGACGGCGTTGATGGAGTCGAGGCGTATGAAGAAATTTCATTAACCCTTAACGCATCTAGTCTAGAGTCTGGTGAGCAGCTTAGGATTTCTGCTGGTGGTAATGATATTGATATTTCAGCAACACCTGATAATGCAGGGAATATGAGCCTTGCTGCCTTAGTTGATGACATTAATGCAACTGATTTTAGTGGTGCTAGCTTGAACGTTACAGCTTCCCTCAATACGGGAGGGACCGCTATAGAGCTGTCTATTAAAAACTTCTCAGGTAGCACAGTCTCAATAGAATCCGAGAATGCAGATGGTGCTGGTGTTACGATCGATACAACGGGTGCTGATATTTTTGCAGGCGAGCAGGCGAGAGGATTAGCGGGTGAGCTTAAATTCTTCTCTACAGATGGTCAGGACGTTAATGTGACCTTATCTGATCCAACAACAGGAGGTGAATTGTTTGCAGGTAAGAGTAGTAGTGCGGATTACACTGGAGTAAATGGTTTACAAGATGGTGATATATTAATTAATAATGTCACCATTGGTGGTGCCGAAGTGGGTGCTGATACAGCGTCAGCAACGGTATCATCTGATGGCTCTAAAATTCTGTCTTCGGAAAAAGGCTTATCAGCAATAGCAGTTGCTGCTGCTATTAATAAGGTCTCTGCAGAAACCGAAGTTAGTGCTACCGTAAATGAAACTAAGGTTGTTGGTGGGGATGGGGATGGTGCCGTTCCAGCAAGTTTTGAACAAGGCGATCAAGCTGGTCTATTTATCAACGGTGTGAATATTGGTTCGGTAACTCTTCAGAATGAAGGTGCAACAACTAATGTTGATACTGATAGAGCACGTGCAGATACTCTCAATCTAATAAATCAAAACTCTGGTAAAACAGGAGTTACAGCTGAAGATAATGGGGTTTCATTAACGTTGACTGCAGCAGATGGTCGTAATATCTCGATTGCGATTGATGATAGGGCAGGAAGTGATGACTCCATTGGTGCTTTATTAGGTTTGGATGCCGCTCAGGATGGCATTGGAGAAAGTACTTTTGGTTCAAGCACGGCTATTGCTGGTTCTGCAACAACTGCTGAAGCTTCCACTTATGAAACGACTTATAGTACTGTTAAGCTAGAATCGGCCAAAGAATTCACAATAGAAGGCGGTGAAAATGGTAATGATGAACTCGAAGCACTTGGTCTAGCGGCTGGGACTTATGGGGGCGGTGAAGATGGTCAATTCCTAAATGACATTGATATCACTACAGTTGAGGGTGCAACCGCGGCACTAACCGCAATCGATAATGCTATCGGACAAGTAGCCAGCCAGCGAGCAGATCTCGGTGCGGTTCAAAACCGATTGGAATCTACTGTAAGTAACTTGCAGGTAACCTCTGAAAACTTGAATGCTGCAAACTCGCGAATTCAAGATGCGGATTTCGCCGCAGAAACAGCAGAGCTGCAACGTACTAACGTATTGCAACAGGCCGGTATATCGGTATTAGCCCAGGCTAATGCTTCTGGCCAGCAGGTTCTTTCTCTACTGGGATAGGTCTTTAACGACTTAATCACTTCGGCTTTTAATAAGCTTTGAAAGCCGAAGATTCCCTAAGAGTAAAGAGAGGTGAATTATGAATGATTTAAAGATGAATTTATCCGAAAGAGGTTCACTCACTGCTGTTAAAGCTTATGGACAAGAACAGCAAACAGGAGCAACTGAAAGCGGTAAGAAAACAGAGAGCGGTAAAGACTTGCCACCGAATGTGGAAAGGATTGCCGATATTAGTGAAGAGCAAGTGAAGGAGGCGGTTTCTAAACTTAATGAATATGTGCAATCGACGGAACGAACATTAGATTTTCAAATGGATGAGGAGAGTGGCAAAACAGTGATTAAGGTATTTGATAAGTTATCATCAGAATTGATTAGGCAGATACCGAATGAACTGGCACTAGAGTTGGCGCAAAACTTGAATGATGACGAACCATCGTTATTATTTAGCGCCCAAGTGTGACACTTAGGACTTTTTGTTAGCACTTATTTAAGCACTTAGCTAAAAATAACCCCAGACTGGCCGATAAGGTTAGTACTGGGGTTTTTGCGTTCCAGTGTGTAATGCTTTGAAGAGTGGAGGCAAGCTATGGCTGCTATTGAATCGTTAGGTTTAGGATCAGGAGTTTTAACCAATGACTTGGTTGAAAAAATTGTCGGTGCAGAGCGTGCCGCGGTTGATAAGCGTTTTGATCGTGACGAAACTATTCTGGATGCTCGCATTACGGCCTATGGCGAAATTAAGTCACTGGTTTCAAGCTTGCAAGTTGCGACCAGTGCCCTGGCATTACCTTCAACGGCAGGGGCAACGATTGCGACCTCATCTGACGAAAGTATTCTGACAACAGAAGCGTCCATTCTAGCGGAACCTGGTAGTTATAATATTGAAGTTTTGAACACGGCTAAGGCTCATAGTCTAGTCACAGGGACTTTTTCAGGCGTAGGTGAGGAAATAGGTTCTGGCCGAATGTATATCAGCTTTGGTGAGATCACTTATGATGGTGGAGATGGCTTTGCTAGCCAAGATGTAGATCCAACCAAGGGTGGCTTTATTGATATAAATAGCTCAAATAATAGTTTGACGGGAATTCGTGAAGCTATTAACGATGCCAATATTGGCGCTAGGGCATCCATTATCAATGACGGCTCGGGTTATCGCCTTGTTATTACGTCGGAAGAAACAGGGTTAAGCAGTGGTATGCGTATTCTTACTGTTGATCCCGCGACAGAAATCCCGTTAACCTCTGGTTTATCTGCCTTAGCTTTTAATGAAATCCAATCGGGAGCGGGCACCCTTAGTGAGACGGCTAAAGGTGTTGATGCACAACTAAATGTTAATGGTTTAACAATTACTCGCTCCTCCAATTCGATTGAAGAGGTTGTACCTGGAGTAACACTTAATTTAAAAAGTGCTGATCTTGGTAAGCCAGTTACTGTTGTCGTTGCACCGGATACTGCAGGTCTGCAAGAAAAGATTCAAGATTTTGTTAATGCTTACAATGAGTTCAAAAAATTCTCTGATGAACTGACTTCTTATAATTCAGAATCTGATCAAGCTGGCCTGTTATTAGGAGATTCAACGGTTCGTGGTATTCAAAGCCAGGTACGCTCAATTATCAGCCAACCGATTAGTGGTTTGAACGGCACTAAATATCGATCGTTAACGGAGCTTGGGGTCAATACGGATAGAACGAATGATTTTTTATTGGAGTTTGATGCTTCTGTTTTTTCAAAAGCTATGCGAGAAGATCGAGAGTCCGTTATTAGCATCTTGGCAAAAAGTGGTGATGCCAGTGATGGTCAAATACGTTATGTGAATGATTCGGTTAATACTCAGCCTGGCAGTTATGGCGTAGAAATTACTCAGTTAGCGACAAAAGCAACCTATACCGGTGGAAGTGTTGATGGGCTTGATTTTGCGAGTCCGGTAATTATTGATGACAGCAATAATAATTTCACTATAAACCTCAATGGTAAAAATGAGGCGATCACTTTATTGGAAGGTAGTTATGCCAGCGGAGATGAGTTAGCTAAACAAATAGCACTGCAAATTAATAGCAATGAGACCTTTAGAAAGTTTGCTTCTAGCGTTTCGGTGGATTACAGCGCTGCGGATAAAAGTTTTTCCATTACTTCCAGTAAATTTGGCTCTGATTCTCAGGTGTCTTTTTCAGCAACCGATTCAAATACTGCAAATACTTTAGGTTTCAATATTCTTGGTAAAGGAACTTATGAAGGGGTTAATCTAGCCACTTTAAATAGTGATGCTTTTTTAGGAAAAGGCTCAGCGACTCAGCCTGGAGGCAGGGCTCTGGGCAGTGAGGAAGGAATCAATTTCTCTACGAATAATGCGACGTTCTCACTGGACATTGGCGCCGGTGCTATTCCTGTTACCGTTAATCTTAATGCAGCTGGCAACGATTTGAATGCTGATGGCATTATTGGTGATCGCAAAGATACTCTACAAGCGATTCAGACAGCAATTGATGCAACAGCGCTCAACGGTGATGTCATTGCAGAGTTTGATGGCGATGGCTACTTAATCTTCACAACTTCAGCATTAGGCGCAGCGCAGACAATTGACATGACCGCAGTAGGAGTGACCACTAGTGATACCCAGTTAGGCCTAAGTGCGACTCAGGGAGCGCAAACCAACGGTGATGATGCAGGGCTTACTTTTGCAACGGCCACTGAATTTAATATGGCGGTTGATGGGGTTGCGACAACCTCTAAAGTGAGTGTCCCGCCAGGTACTTATATGTCTGGGGCAGATCTTGCAGCTGCGATTAAGGGGGGGATTGATACTGCGCTATCAGTGGACCCTGCTTATGCTGGCTTAACAAAGGGTGGAGAAAGCAGTGTCGGTACGCGAGATATTAGTACCGCTATTGATTTCACGACCCTTAATTCAGGTTTTATGTTGAACGTTTCTGGTGTAGAAAAAGAGATTATAGTTACGGGAAATGATCCCGATAATATTGTAAATATTCAAGCAGCGATAGATGCGGCTTATCCAGTGGGTCCAGGTCCAGGCTTTACGCCTGTCGTCGTTGCTTCATTAGATGGTGATGGATTAAAACTAACTAGTACCGCGACTGGACATAATGAGTATTTAGAAGTGACTGCTGATGGACGAGGCGCAAAGTCTGATCCGACCCTCGTGACGACAAATATTTCAACAGGTATTAATTTTAGCGGTGTGGGTGATAATTCAACCTTCACTTTAGCGGTTGATGGTGTGGACATTAATGTCGATGTGACAGGGGATGGTAGCGCTGGTAGCAACGATGCAGCATCGACTCTAGGGGTAATTCAACAAGCCCTAGATGCCGCCTTAGTTGTAAGTGGACAATTTTCCGCAGGTGACATCGAAGCAAAGCTCGACATCTCAGGTAATTTATTTTTCGAAACAGTCGCCAAGAAATCAGTACGTACGGCAGCAACTTATGGCTCGGGAGCCAGTATTGAAGTTAAAAATATCGCGGGAACAAGCGCTGCCAATCTAGGGTTGGTTGCAGATACTCAAGCTAATGGTTATGACTCGATGGGTATGGATGATGCTCGACGTTATGGTTATGACCTTGAGGCTGATGTTGAATATATTTATGACCCCGTCACCGATCTTGGATCGTTTGGGATTAATGTGGGTGGTAATGCAACGACAGTCTCGTTTACTGATATTGATGCAGCAGCAATTTCATTCTTTGGTTTACAAGATGCAGCGATCTACTCTCCTTCAATAGATGAAGGCAGAAATGTTGAAGGTAAAATTAATGGTATAGAAGCGAAAGGTAATGGTCAGTACCTGTCAGCTACTGACGGTAATAAAAAGGCCAGTAATGGGTTCTATATTGCTAATGTAGCCGCAGACTTTTCAGCAGGGGTTAACTTAGACGCCACCAATAATAGTTTTACTATTAGCGTCGACGGTGTTGAGAGGACCATTAGTCTGGCACAGCCGGCAGTATATAACTCAGGAGAAGGATTAGCTGCTGCCTTACAAGAAGCGATTAATAAGGATACTGAGTTTGATTCAGAAGGCATTAGCGTTAAAGTTGAATATGACGATGATCCTACCTCCTTTTCTTATCAAAAATTCGGCATAATATCGGCTTCGAAAGGCATTACCTCTTCTGTAGAAATGATTGATGTGCCAGGGGCAGCCTCGGCAGTATTTGGCTTTATAGCCGGTAAAGGAGATGGCGCTTCGGGTGAAGAGCGAGTCGGAGATATTGATGAAGCCAGCGGTATCCGGATGAAGGTATCGGGTGGTGCTTTAGGGCAGCGGGGGTCCGTCACCTATATTTCAGGTTTTGCGGATCAATTAAACGCAGATTTATTAAGCATGCTGGATAAAACTAATGGTTTAATTACTAATAAACAAGATGCTTTAGATAATGATAAGGTTAAGTTGGCAGGCAAACGTGCTGCACTTGATGCGCGAATGCTGGCTCAAGAATCTCGTTTAAAGAATCAATTTTTATATAACGATTTGATTGTATCTAAACTTAATTCGACGGGAGATTTTATTAAGCAGCAGTTCGATGCGATGAATAATTATGGTAAGTAATGCTGATCGGTATCAGCGCATAAAGTCCGCGCGTAGAACTTAGAGTTTTAAATCTAACCATAAAAATGCCACCATCAATATAAAATTGTTAGTGGCATTCTTTATTCTCCTAATGTACAAATGGCTGAAATAATCCTAAGTTTATTGGTCAGAGTATTTCAATATTCGATTGCTTGCGGCAATAAAATTGATACATACCTGCAAAAATATCTTCTTGTTCCTGTTCTACCTTATCCCAGTTCTGCAGCGTATTGTCATGCAGCTTTTCCATGTTAACCCCCATGCTCTTTTCGAAAGCCTTACGTCCGCTGGTGGTTGGTAGCATACCAATAAAATCGAGCTGATTATTGGCGAGAAGATCTGAGATTTTACTGGGTGTGAATTGATGCTCCTGTTCATGGAATATTAAGTCGCGACAGTTACTCATGCTATAGAAGTCATGTGAGGTAACGATTTCACTCCAGTCGCCTGGGATTTGGTTCATTAATAATGCTTGGCGTAATAACCGTTGATCTAATTTTTTACCTTCACTTTGCTCTGATTGCTGATTGCTCTTTGCAATTAGCTTTCTGAAAGTGATTACTTGCTTACGTGCTGTCTCGCTGTATAAAGCAATTTTCATCACCCCTGTAGGGGAAAGTAAGTTGGATAAACTCTGTAAGCCTTGTTCAGGATTTTCCATATGGTGCAAAACACCAGAGCACTCAATGACATCGAATAACATCGGGAAGTCAGAGAATTCTAAAATATCAGCTTGTATAAACTGGATGTTTTCAACGTTATATTTACTCGCCTGCTGCTTCGCATACGCCAGTGAGCGACCACTTAAGTCAATGGCAACAATATTCAAATCATTGAAGTAGCTGGCTAAGCGAATGGCTTGGCGGCCTGTGCCGCAGCCTGCGACTAATACGTTTAACTTCTGCTTTCCCTGCCAATGGCTCAGGTTTAACTGTGGAAAATTCTTTAATAGTGCCTGTTGATAACTACTGGCGGTATTGAATCCGATATCTTTCCACCGAGGGTAAGGATTTTCTTCGTATTGATCCTGAACTTTGGCGGATATTGAATTCTTATCACACACATTGCTGTGAGACCAGTAAGGTAGTTTTTTCGCGAGTTGAATTTCAGCTTCACGATTATTAATGGCGTAATCTATAATATCGACTAGATAGCTATTCTTTAGTGCCTGTTCAATAGGCTTAGAAACCAAAGCCATCACGAGTTTCGTTTTCGATAAGTCTTTATATTGAGCCAGAATAAGAATAGCAGGGGCGATGTCGTCGAGTTGCCATTGGCTTTCTTCGGTCACTTGAAATAACAAGTTTTCTAAGCCTTCAATAATTTGTTCTTCGTCTTTAGTTACAGGCCAAACGTATTCATTTAGCTGTGCCTGCACAGCTATGTCATGGGCTAGCTCTAAGTGAGCGCTAGGGATTGTCATATCCTGAACGGTATTAAATAGTAGGGTCTGCCTAAGGCTAATGAATAATCGCTCTAATAGTGCATCGCAGAAGTGAAAGCGTCTTAAGCTACCTAATAAGAGAGGGTCGGCCGCAATTTGATCGAATTCTAAAGGCGTGCTGGCTTCATTGATTTGGAATTTATGGTGCAGCAAGGTAGTAATCAGATTTCTTAATAATGAATAGTCGACGTCTTTAAATTCAAGATAGCGTAAAACATTACTCTCTAATTCTTGAGAATAAAAATCAGCGTTAATATGTGACGCGGATTCAAATAATTTACTACGAATGTGCGGGTCATTAGCGTGAGTCTTAATCAGCTCTTGATACAGCTGAAAGGCTTCAACGTACTTACCTTGTTCAAGGTAGGTGTAGGCTAATGAAGACGCAGAGCGCGTTGCAACCTTGGATATTTTTAATGAAGCACTAAAGTATTGCTCTGCAAAAGCCAATTGGCCAAGGGCTAATGCAATATGACCCGCGCTATAAAGTGCCGTTGGGCTATCGGGCTTGGCAATTAGTGCCCGCTCAATAATAACTTGTGCTTTGTGTGGGTTGCCTTTGAACAATTCAATACGGGAAAATAAGTTCAGCCCCTTCATTCCTATAGGATTAAGCTCTAAAGCTTGCTTTACCTTATACAAGGCTGACTCTAACAGGCCGCTATCGTTATCAAGCTCACTCTCAACCTCACTCTCGTTATGGTTGTTTGTGGACTGCTTCTTGGCTTGTAGCTTAGCAAACTCTCGACTCGCTTCTTGTACTAATAGTGTATAAGAATCGAGATCTAAACGATGAGGCTTGTTCGTATTAGAGGCATGTAAAAGGTTCATGGTTAATACCAGTTATTATTTCTAGTTACTGTGACTAAGCAAGGCCAATGCCAAAAAAATAATATGATGTTTTTCAATGCGTTAGGAGGTTATTAAGTCTTTGGATATGAATTTTGCCGCTTGAAGCGGCAGAGTTTAACCGTAATTTTTTATAGGTTAACCGTTATATATTTTAGTTAGTAGGGAATAAACTATTAAAGTAATTTCTACATTGGCCGTAACTAAGACATGAAGAAAAGAATCAATTGAGAGGCTGAGCCATGTATAACAAGGGTGCAAATCAATACCGCCAAGTGGGCGCAACATCGGAAGTTGCAGGGGCTGACCCTCATCGACTTATTCAAATGTTAATGGAAGGTGCATTAACCCGCATGTCGCAAGCAAAAGGCATGATCGAAATAAAAAATCATGAAGGTAAAGCGAAATTACTCGGTCGAGTAATGGATATTATTTCTACTTTGCAATCCAGTCTTGATCATGACCAAGGTGGCGATATTTCAGCAAATCTTGACCGTTTGTATGACTATATGAATCGGCGCCTACTCGAAGCCTCCAGTGCTAATGATACCTCCATGATTGATGAAGTTATGTCGTTATTGTTAGAGGTTAAGTCTGGCTGGGATGGAATCCGTGACGAGTATTTGGCTAATAGCGGAAAAAAGCCTAATAAGCAGGGGAATGCGAGTGAGTCTTCTTTGAAGTCTTTATCTGTATAAAGACTACACAAATACTAACGAAATAAGGCCTTTTCCGTTTTATTTTCTTTAAGCTCTGAATTAGAGCTTAAAGTTACTTGTCATCCCCCGCGTGAATCAGCTATAAAAGTGTTCTAAGTAATCTTGTTATAAGAATAAAAATATTGGTGTCAGAAGATTGACCTATTACGAAATAAATACTTTACTAGTAACATCGAAGTCAAAATCATGGCGTGACTAGCTTGGATGCTAGTCGACAAAAAAATTATAAATTAAGGCATGCATCTCATGTGGAGAGAAATCAAGGTTTTGCTGATTGATGATGATAGTCAGCGCAGCCACGATCTTAAAGTTATTCTGGATTTTCTTGGGGAAGAAGCAATTACCGTTAGTGCCAATACTTGGCGCAAGCAGGTAGAAGCAGAGATCACTGAAAGTAATGATATTTCAGCTGTGCTACTGGGGAGTAGTACGGATATCAGTTTGGCTAAAATGGTTGAAGATATCGTTGCCTGGGATAATGGCGCGCCTATCCTTTATATAGGTGGCGAATCGACTGATGAGGTTGCCGATAACTTACGCCGCGCTATTTTAGCGAATATAGAAATGCCCCCTAGCTATAATAAATTGTTAGATAGCTTACATCGTTGCCAAGTATACCGTGAGCAGTTTACTCACAACCGATCTCGAGCAGAGCGTCGCGAAGTTCAGCTATTCAGAAGCCTTGTCGGCACCAGTCGCCAGATACAAAATGTGCGTGAGTTGATCATGCAGGTCGCTGATAAAGACGTTAGTGTATTAATTACTGGCGAATCAGGAACAGGCAAGGAAGTGGTTGCGCGTAATTTACATTACCACTCAAATCGAAAAACAGGCCCTTTTGTACCGGTTAACTGTGGCGCGATTCCTGCGGAATTATTAGAGAGTGAATTGTTTGGTCATGAAAAAGGTGCCTTTACCGGTGCCATCACGACCCGTCAGGGACGTTTTGAAATGGCTGAAGGTGGAACGCTGTTTCTCGATGAAATTGGCGATATGCCATTGAATATGCAGGTGAAAATTCTGCGAGTCTTGCAAGAGCATACTTACGAGCGTGTTGGTGGTACTAAAACCATGAAGACGAATGTTCGTATCATCGCCGCGACGCATAAAAATTTAGAAAACATGATTGAAGAAGCGAGCTTCCGCGAAGATTTGTATTATCGCTTGAATGTTTTCCCTATTGAAATGCCGGCTTTACGCGATCGTGTAGAAGATTTACCGCTGTTATTGAATGAATTGATTTCGCGTATGGAGTATGAAAAACGCGGTTCCATTCGTTTTAATTCAGCCGCGATTATGTCGATATGCCGTCATGAGTGGCATGGTAATGTGCGTGAATTAGCCAACTTGGTTGAGCGTTTAGCGATTCTTCATCCTTATGGTGTTGTTGGGGTTAATGAGTTGCCGAAGAAATTCCGCCATGTTGATGAGACTGATGAGAATGGCATGATGCAGGCGCCAGTATTAGCCGATGTGACGCAGATTGATCATGGTTTGGTTGGGATCGATTCGCCCGCATTATTACCAGTGAACGGTTTGGATTTGAAAGAGTATCTTAACGATTTAGAAAAATCGTTAATTCAGCAGGCGCTCGATGATTCTACCGGTGTTGTTGCTCGAGCAGCGGAGAAGTTAAAAATTCGACGTACGACCTTGGTAGAAAAAATGCGTAAGTACGACATCAGCCGTAAAGAAAAAGAATCGGCTTGATTTAAAGTCGTTTCAATAAAATCCCATAAGACTTTGTTTTATGGGATTTTTTTTTTTTTGAAAATATAAGAAACTCACCACCGAGGCACAGAGACGCTGCGCTACACAGAGAAAAGCAAAAAATTAGAATGTAAAAAAACTATCATGCCACTGCTTAATCTTATTACTCTATCTTTTGCCTTTCCTCCGCTCTTCTCTGTGTACTCTGTGTCTCGGTGGTGAAATCGCTTTTCCTTCCTCTTTCCTCTTTCAAAATATATTTCTGACGCTTTTATCGTGAAACTCTGTCGAAAAAGCGGCACGCTAATTGCTGAATAGCTAGTAATACTATTTTGATGTCGAATAATCGACACAAGCAGGAGCGTTTATGGCTAGCGTCGCTTTATTAAACTCAGCCCAGGCTGATGGTTCTAAACTCGAACACCTTTCTCGCGACAATTTAAGTCGAGAGCACTTGAATCGAGAGCAGTTGAAAGATGCATTTAATTTATTTAATTCAATGTCTGCTCAGCTTTCACAAAGTTATGACTTTTTAGAATCTAAAGTTGAAGAGTTGAGTGGTGAATTAGCGGAAGCTTCGTATCAGCGGATGCAGGAGCTGGCTGAAAAAGAACGCATTGCTGAGCGCTTAGAAAGCCTATTGCATATGTTGCCGGGCGGAATCCTATTGCTTGATGGTGAAGGGCGCATTCGTGAATGTAACCCTGCCGCGCACGCCCTGTTATTGCCAAATCACGTTGATAATACAGCGTTATTAGGTAAGCGCTGGCGCGATGTTATTAGTACGAGCTTTAGTCCAAAGCCGGATGATGGTCATGAGATTTCATTAGTCGATGGCCGACGAGTGAGTTTGCAAACGGCATCATTAGGTTCAGAGCCGGGCCAAATAATTTTAATCACCGATCAAACAGAAACCCGCAAGCTGCAAGAAAGTTTAAGCCAACATCAGCGTTTATCTTCTATGGGGAATATGGTCGCTTCGTTAGCCCATCAGATACGCACGCCTTTAACTGCAGCCATGATTTATGGTGAGCATTTACAAAATGAAGAATTACAGCCAGAGCAGCGCGAGAAGTTTGCCAATAAAATGATGCAGAGATTGCATCATCTAGAACACCAAATTCGCGACATGCTTATTTTTGCTCGAGGTGAGGCGCCACTCAATGATGATTTGACGCTTTCGCAATTATTGCATGATTGGCAAGAAGCGTTAGAAATTCCATTGCAGCAGAATTCTGCAAGTTGTGAATTTCAAGTCAATAAGCTTGATGTTCATATTCATTGCAATCGAGATGCGCTAATTGGTGCCTTGATGAATCTTGTTAATAACGCTTTAGAGGCTAGTGGTAAGGGCGCGAAGCTACACGTAAGGGTCAGTATTAGTGCCCAGTTTCAAGTAAATATTGAAATTGAAGATGATGGTCCTGGATTTACGCGGGCGATTGATGAGCAGATATTACAACCATTTTTCACCACTAAAAGTAATGGTACCGGTTTAGGTTTAGCCGTAGTACAGGCGATTGCTCGAGCTCACTATGGTGAGTTTAGTATTACCTCGGCTGCCAACAAGGGCGCGATTGCTAGCTTTAAATTACCGGCTCAGCCGATTGTGAAAAGTCAGGCTGCAACCAGCCACTAATTAATACGCGGTTAATAAACCGTGATAAAAATAGGTAAAGGAATTTATTATGAAAATATTAGTGGTTGAAGATGATCCGAGTTTAAGAGAGGCCATTGTTGATTCTTTGATGTTAAAAGGTCATTTGGTACAAGACGTCTGTAATGGAGTGGAAGCGGTCAAGGTGATTGCTCAATCTTCTTTAGATATGGTATTGAGCGATATTAATATGCCTGAAATGGATGGTTTAGAGTTATTGGCGCATGTTAAAAAAAACCAGCCTTGGTTGCCAATGATTTTAATGACAGCTTATGGGGATGTTGGTCAGGCCGTTAAAGCGATGCAGCTAGGGGCGAATGATTATTTGATGAAACCCTTTGAGGTGCAGGAATTATTAACGTTAATTAATAAGTATCAACCGAGTAATAACGAAGTCGTCGATGATGTCCCGATCGCGGAGTCGCCCGAAAGTAAATGGTTATTTCAAGTGGCTGAAAAAGTGGCTGCGACCGATTCTACGGTATTGATTTCGGGTGAGAGCGGTACCGGTAAAGAGGTATTAGCGCGCTACATTCATCAGCATTCACAACGTTCTGGTCAACCTTTTATCGCGATCAATTGCGCGGCTATTCCAGAAAATATGTTAGAGGCAATGTTATTCGGCTATGAGAAAGGGGCTTTTACTGGAGCTTATGCCGCAACGCCGGGTAAGTTTGAGCAAGCTAACGGCGGTACCTTATTATTAGATGAAATTACCGAAATGGATATTTCATTACAGGCTAAGTTATTGCGTGTTTTACAAGAGCAACAAGTGGAGCGTCTTGGTGGCAAAAAAGTAATCGATCTTGATGTGCGTATTGTAGCGACCACAAACCGTGAGTTAGCCGACTATGTCGCCGATGGACACTTTCGTGAAGATCTCTATTATCGCCTCAGTGTTTTCCCACTTAACTGGTTGCCCTTGCGTGAGCGTAAAGAAGATATAAAGCCGTTAACGCAATTACTATTGCAAAAACATGCCGGTAAGATGAAAAAACCGATACCGAAATTAAATAAAGAAGCAGAGATAAAATTATTGGCTCATCCGTGGCCGGGAAATGTTCGCGAACTGGATAATACTGTTCAGCGTGCTTTGATCTTGCAACAAGGCGTACAAATAACGGCAGATGATTTGGTTCTGACTCCCGTGCCGAAAAATCGCCGCTTTGATGTGAAAGAAGTGACAGAAAATATTCCAGTTGATTTATCGTCAGCTGGCTTAGGCAGTGATTTGGGCAGTGCATTAGGCAGTGATTTAAAACAGCGAGAAATTGAGTTGATCGTGCAAGCCTTAAACGAAGAGCCGAGTCGAAAAGAAGCCGCGGAGCGTCTGGGGATAAGCCCTAGAACATTACGTTATAAAGTAGCTAAATTACGCGAAGAAGGAATTGATATTGAAGCTCAGTTAGCTTAAATAGTCAGTCTAGAAATAGTGATTAGTATTTGTTTGGAAGTTGGCCCACAAGTTGCAAAAAGGAAGGTTAGAAGGCAAAAGTGCCAAAAAAATATAAGTGAAACCTGACAAAAAGCGTCAAGTACACGAATGAACGTCGAGGTGATGGTTATGGTTAATCGTGCGGATATCAACTCTGTTTTATTACAGATGCGCCAAGTACGTCAGCAAATGCAAACCACGGACCCTGCTGCCTCGGCGGGAATAAATGCCCAAACGATGGGGATACAAAATCCGCTTAAAAATTCGACGGTAGGAGCGCCGCAAAACAGTTTTGCGGCCCAGTTACAACAACAGCACAATCAATTTAATCCGTCACAAGCATCGTCTGCCGCCCCTTCGGCAATGAGTCCTTCTCAGTTTCGTAATGAAATGACTCAGCAAGACTTAGTCAACCAAGCTGCTGCAATAGATACCCGCCCAGGAAATCAGATGAATTATTCTTCATCGGCTTCGAATCCTAGTATTGGCGAAATGATGGGCAATGCCATTAACCAAGTTAACGCTACGCAAAAACATGCCGGTAGCTTGAGCACTCGTTATACCCAAGGCGACCCTAATATCGATCTACCAGAAGTGATGGTGGCCATGCAGAAATCCAGTGTTTCTTTTCAAGCGATGTCGCAAGTACGCAATAAGTTATTAGAAGCGTATAAAGACATCATGAACATGCCAGTATAGCGGGGCGATATTAAATGGAAAATGCAGTCGCTAATCCAGCTCAACAATCTGCCGATGATGCCTCCACCGATTTAACGACGGACGAGTCCATTGATGGTTTAGAGCAAAATGTTCATCCTGTTGTCGCCGGTTTTAACAAGTTATCGATTGTCCGGCAGGCGGCTATGCTGGGTGGTTTTGCATTAGCCATCGCACTTACCATCGCTATTTTCATTTGGTCGAAAGAGCCTAACTTTAAACCACTCATTAATCGTATGCAGGATTATAACGCGCAAGAAATTATTGAAGTATTGCAGCGTGAAGGCATCGATTTTGAAATCGATCCGACGTCTCAAATTTTAATGGTGCGTGCGGATGAGTTGCATGATGCCCGTTTAAAATTGGCGTCAGCGAGCTTGATTGATGATAAAACGGTAGGTCTAGAACTGCTGGATAATGAATCTAACTTAGGCACCAGTCACTTTATTGAAACCGCACGTTATCGTCGTGGCTTAGAAGGTGAGTTAGCACGTACTATTGCCAGCGTACAAGCTATTCGGAATGCTCGAGTTCACTTGGCAATTCCTAAACAATCTGTATTTGTTCGTGATCATAGAAAGCCCAGAGCGTCAGTTTTTCTTGAGTTGTATGCCGGTGCTGCTTTGCATAAAGATCAGGTTGAGGCGATTGTTAATCTGGTTTCTTCGTCCATTAGCGAAATGGATAAAGGCGCTGTTTCTGTGGTTGATCAGAAGGGAAACCTGCTGTCAAAAATAGAAAATGATAGCCAAGGGTTATTAGCGACCAAGCAATTGCAATATACCGAACGGGTAGAAGATTCGATTAGCTCTCGCGTTAATAGCATATTAAAACCGGTATTGGGCGTAGAAAATTATAAAGCAGAAGTATCGGCCGACATCGATTTTACAGTTGTTGAGCAATCGGAAGAGACCTTTAATCCTGACTTGATTGCTGTGCGCAGCGAGCAACTCATTAATGAGCAAAAAACCAGTGGTGCTGAAGGCGGCATTCCCGGTGCCCTGACGAATCAGCCGCCGGGAGCCGCAAATGCTCCTGAGCAAATAGATCCTGCCACAGGGCAGCCTTTTACTCCGATGGATAAGCGCAGCGAGACGACGCGTAATTATGAAGTGGATCGCACTTTAAGTTACAAGCAGCAACAAGTTGGGCGTATCCGCCGGGTAACCGTTGCGGTGGTGATTAATGATAAAGAAGCCTTAAATGCCGAGACCGGTGAAATGCAATTTGTACCCTGGGCAGAAGGCGATTTAGATCGATTAGAAATATTGGTGAAAGATGCAGTTGGTTTTAATGCCGCACGGGGGGATAGTGTTAATGTGATTAACTCACCTTTCATGGGTAAAAATGAGGTGAGCTTAGGAACGCCAGAATTTTGGACCCAGCCTTGGTTTTGGGAAATCATGAAGCAGGTACTGGCGGGTTTGTTCTTATTGGTATTGATATTTGGAGTGATTCGTCCAACGATTAATAGTATTGCCAATAAAGGCCGTACCGATGATGATGCTTTGGGGTTAGATGAATTATCTGATGCAGAAGACGAATTTGATGAAGATCGAGTGACGTTGTCAGGGGCTGATAATTTCTTATTACCGGGGGCGTCAGAAACGTTTGAACGCCAGCTCGATGCACTGAAAGGGCTAATTGCTGAAGATCCAGCACGGGTAGCACAAGTGGTTATCCAATGGATAAATTCTGAAGATGCTTAATAGACAGACGTTTAATAGAAAGGTAACGCATTAACATGGCCGAAAATACAATGCCTGCTGAAGCCAATCAGCAAGAATTATTAGCAAACCTATCTCGTGTTGAACGCGCTGCCATTTTATTGATGAGCTTGGGTGAAAAGGATGCCGCTGAAATATTAAAGCATATGGGGCCTAAAGAAGTGCAGAAAGTAGGTACTTCGATGGCAACTTTGAAGGATGTTCGCCAAGAACAGGTTGAAGGGGTCGTGGTTGAGTTCCTAGAGGCCGTGAGTGGTCAAACAGGTATGGGCCTAGGCTCTGATGATTATATTCGTAATATGCTAACTCAAGCTCTGGGTGATGATAAAGCGGGGGCCTTGATTGATCGGATTCTATTGGGTGGTAGTACAACGGGGCTAGATTCATTGAAATGGATGGAATCGCGTCAGGTTTCTGACTTGATTCGTCATGAGCACCCTCAGATACAAGCTATCGTTATTTCTTATCTCGATCCCGATCAGTCGGCAGAAATCCTGTCCAATTTTGATGAAAAAGTACGTCTTGATATTATTATGCGGGTTGCGTCACTTGAAGCTGTTCAGCCTGCGGCATTACAAGAGTTGAATGACATTCTAGAGCGTCAGTTCTCCGGTAAAGCCGGTACTCAGACCCAGACCATGGGTGGGGTCAAAGTGGCCGCCAGTATTGTTAACCTGGTTGATAGTACCATCGCCAATGATCTGCTTGAGCAGATTAAAGAAAACGATGAAGATATGGGGACCAAAATTCAAGATCTCATGTTTGTATTCGATAATCTGGTGGATGTAGATGATCGTGGTATTCAAGCACTTATGCGTGAAGTGTCTACCGATCTTCTCGTGGTTGCATTGAAAGGCGCTGATACGGCGGTACAGGAAAAGATATTCAAGAATATGTCGAAACGAGCTGCAGAATTGCTGCGTGATGATCTTGAGGCGAAAGGCCCAATGAAGGTCAGTGAAGTTGAAAACTCACAGAAAGAAATTCTAACCATTGCTCGCCGACTGGCGGATGCGGGTGAAATAATGCTCGGTGGCGGCGGTGAGGCAATGGTGTAAACCATGGTGATTAGAATGACAGAGGAAGATGAGTTTCAAGCGAGCAGCGAAGATATCGAAATTAAGCCATGGGATTTACCCTATTGGCGGGGGACTCCCAAGCTAACAAAGAAAGAAATTGCTGAACAAGATTCCGAAGAGGAAGTTGAGCAGGAAGTAGAGGTTGTTGAACCACTCACGGTTGAAGAATTAGAAGCTATTCGTAATGAAGGCTATGAAGAAGGTTTTTTACAAGGCTTGAACGAAGGCAGAGAGAAGGGTGAAAAAGAAGGCTTAGCTGAAGGAAAAGCAGAAGGTAATAAAGAGGGGTTAAAAGAAGGAACGCAAGAAGGAAATCGTATCGGTTTTGAAGCCGGTGAGGCGAAAGGTCTAGCATCAGGCAAAGATGAAATAAGCCAAGCTTCTATCCATTTAGCAACATTAACTCAGCAGTTAGAACAAAGCCTAATTGAGAAAGACAGTGCTTTACCCCAAGTATTGAGCCAGCTCATTAGAACTGCTTGTGCAACGATTATTGAACGTGAACTAGAGCAGGGCGATAATCAAATCACGAAGAAAGTATTATCGGCACTTGAGCAATTTCCCTGTGGCGCAGAAAATATTCAGATTTATATCAGCCCTAGTGATGCTGTTCACCTTGAACACGGTTTAAGTAACTCGGGCCGAGAAATGCACTTTAATGTCGATGATGGGTTAACTGTTGGCAGTGCGCGTATTACCACGAAACAGTCGCTGATTGAATTTAGTCATCAGGAGCGCATGGAAAAAATATTTGAGTTAATTGATCAAGAGTGCGAAAAATTAGATTTAACCGATATTGCTGGCGAAGCGGTTGTTGAAGACGTTGAGGTTGAAGAGACTGTTGTTGAAGATGTTAGCTCTGAAGAAATTGCAGAAGAAGAAGAAGAAGAAGAAGAAGAAGAAGAAGAAGAAGAAGAAACCGTAACAGAAGAAGAGACGGTTAAAGAAATAGAAGAAGCGGTTATTGAAAAATCTGCTGCTGAAGAAATAGAAAATGCAGAAGTTGCCGCTATAGAAACAGAAGATGCTGAAAAAGTAGCAATGCTAGTTACTGAAGAAAATGCAGACGAAGAGTCAAAAGTTGAAGAATCAGAAATAGAAGAAATAGAACAAGTAATAACTGAAACC
The DNA here is from genome assembly GCA_036960605.1 of Oleispira sp. GTDB lineage: Bacteria > Pseudomonadota > Gammaproteobacteria > Pseudomonadales > Oceanobacteraceae > Oleispira. The sequence continues at coordinate 126,457 of JBALXI010000004.1, forward strand.
GCAGCAACTTCCAATCAAGAAAGCCCCAGTCAAGAAAGCCCCAATCAAGAAAGCCCCAATCAAGAAAGCCCCTTATGAGTTTGAGTGAACAGCTAAGTCAGATAAACCTAGATAAATTACCATTACAAAAAGAAGCCAGCGGTAAGCTAATACGCATGGTGGGTTTAACGTTAGAAGCGGAAGGCCTGATCGTGAAAGTAGGCGATCGTTGTATGGTTGAACGTCGTGACGATAAAGATATCGAAGCGGAAGTGGTAGGTTTTGATGGCAGTCGTATTTTCTTAATGCCAATTGAACAGGTTGATGGTCTGCAATCAGGGGCAAAAGTCAGTCCTCTGTCGGGCTCCGATGGTGTGCCGGTAGGGTTTCAATTATTAGGCCGGGTTGTTGATGGTGTGGGTCGCCCGCTCGATGGCAAAGGACCTTTGCATGCCGAGAGAGGTTCTTTACAGGGAGAGCAAATTAATCCGTTACACAGAGATCCTATTCGAACGACGCTCGATGTCGGCTTACGCGCGATTAATGCACTATTAACGGTGGGGCGGGGGCAGCGTATCGGCCTTTTTGCCGGCAGTGGTGTGGGTAAAAGTATGCTGCTGGGGATGATGACTCGGTTTACCGAAGCTGATATTACCGTTGTGGGGTTAATTGGCGAACGTGGGCGAGAAGTAAAAGAATTCATCGATGAGATACTGGGTGAAGAGGGCATGGTAAGAGCGGTCGTTGTTGCTTCTCCCGCTGATGACGCACCCCTTATGCGCTTGCGGGCGGCGATGTACTGCACCGCGATAGCAGAATATTACCGCAAACAGGGTAAGAACGTTTTACTCTTGATGGACTCGTTAACACGTTATGCCCAAGCCCAGCGTGAGATTGCTTTAGCCGTGGGTGAACCACCGGCAACCAAGGGTTATCCGCCTTCAGTATTCACAAAAATCCCCAAGCTGGTGGAGCGAGCAGGTAATGGTGAAGCCGGTGGTGGCTCAATTACTGCATTTTATACAGTGCTCAGTGAAGGAGATGATTTACAAGATCCCGTCGCCGACGCGAGTCGTGCCATTCTCGATGGCCATATTGTATTATCGCGTAAACTCGCGGATGAAGGGCATTACCCTGCGATTGATATTGGCGCTTCTATTAGTCGAGCGATGCCGCAAATTGTATCCCCTGACTGGCTTCGAAAAGCTCAAATGTTGCGCCAACTCTATGCGCACTATCAAGAAAATAAGGACCTTGTGAGTGTGGGGGCCTACCAAGCAGGTTCAGACCCTACTTTGGATTTAGCGTTGAATAGAATGCCAATGATTCAAAAATTCTTACAGCAAGAACTCAATGAATGCGCCAAAATTGATGAAAGTCTAGAGCAGCTAAATACGATTCTTCCTGACGTACCGCAGACGGATGGATAAGGGACTATGAATGAGTAAACAAAGAATTAAGCGCCTAGGATTTGTGCTAAAAATGGCCGAGGATAAGGAAAAACAAGATCTCCAGGTATGGGGGAATTACCAGCAAAAATTAGAACAAGAGCAAGAGAAAATCACCTTGCTAGAACAATATATGATGGAGTACCGCAATAGTTTAACCAGTCAACATGGCAGTGCCATTAAAGGCGGTCAGGTACAAAATACAATCGCTTTTATCGAGCAAATCAAACAAGCCAGTACTCATCAGCAGCAGCAAATTAATCTCGTTCAACAGCAAACAGAAGGGGCGCAACGTGTTTATTTAGCGGCCCGAGCAAAAGCCGAAGCTTTACGGAAATTGATCGAAAAGTTGCATCAGCAAGCGGTAGTGATTGAAGGAAAGCAAGACCAGAAAATGATGGATGAATTTGCCGCTCGCAGTGCGCGTAACCGACAACTTTAATTCAAGTCGAAGACGCTTAATACTCTAGCGCTATGTCATTAGTCTAAAAGAGCCGACACTCCCATAATCCCTTCTCGCTAAATGATTATTTTTATTTCATAAAAAATCAGCTATTTAATTACAGAAAAAATATATCAGCCGACCCGCTTAAATTCCCAATCAAAATTCGCAGCTTTCAAATTGCAGTCTATCCTTAGAATAAATGGAAATAGGAATGGAATGACATGCCTGAAGGACAACAGATTGAATGTGGCGAAAGAATGACCATAGAGCAGGTCGAAAGCTTATACAGTCAATTAGAAACTGCGCTGTTAGAACACGAAAAAATAGAGCTGATAGCCGATCGTGTTCAGCAATGTGATACCGCGTCACTTCAGCTAATCACCAACCTCCTTAGAGCATCAAAGCAACAAGGTCGTTCTGTTAAATGGGTTAAACCCTCGCAGGCCATTCTCAATGTGGCTGAGCTGCTAGGCTTAACTGAGTCTTTAGAATTAACACAACATATCACGCAGTAGTAACGAGGGAGTATGCCAATGGCAACCATTTTGGCGGTAGACGATTCAGCATCGATGCGACAAATGGTAGCTTTCACCTTAAAAGGTGCGGGCTATGATGTTCAAGAAGCAAGTGATGGCAGTGAAGCGCTTAGCATTGCTAAAACAAGAAAATTTGATTTGGTGCTGTCTGATGTGAACATGCCAGTGATGGACGGCATCGAACTGGTGACTGAATTACGGAAACTTGGTGACTATAAATTTGTCCCCGTATTAATGCTGACCACTGAGTCCGCTGGGGATAAAAAAATGGCGGGCAAGCAAGCCGGTGCCACGGGCTGGATTGTAAAACCATTTAATCCAGAGCAGCTATTAAATACCATCAAGAAAGTATTGGGCTAATAATTATGAGCATTGATCTCTCGCAGTTTCATCAAGTTTTCTTTGAAGAAAGCTTTGAAGGCTTGGATATTATGGAATCCAGTTTATTGGCACTGGATTTAACAGAGGTCGATGCCGAAACAATTAATACCATTTTTCGAGCGGCGCATTCAATCAAAGGTGGCGCAGGTACTTTTGGTTTTATGCAGGTATCGAGTTTCACTCATGTTGTTGAAACTTTGTTAGATGAAATTCGTGCTGGTGATAGGGGGATTGAGCAAGATCATGTTGATTTATTTTTACAATGCGTTGATTGCCTACGCGGCTTGATGAGTGATTTACAAGCAGGCTCAGAGCCTGATATGACTCAAGCAGATGATCTGAAAATTAAGTTTGAGGCGATCCTAGCCGGTGGCGAAGTAATTGCTGAAGATAATGATGAGGCTGGTACACAAACAGGTAATTCAGATATCAGCCATGCCAGCCCAGATGATTCGGGAGAAAAAGGCTGGAAGATTGAATTTATTCCTTGTGAAGATGTTTTGTGTACAGGCAATGAACCTTATCGCATGTTTCGTGAACTTCAGGAATTAGCGGAAGAGGGTGAGGGTAAGGGACTTGAAGTTATTCCTCACTTAGAACGTTTGCCTGACTTTTCTAGTATGCACCCTGAAATGTGTTACATGTCATGGACAATTATTGTTCGTGCAGATATTGAATTGTCAGAAATTGAAGAAATATTCGAATGGGTTGTCGATGATTGTGATATTCGATATCAGCGTCTGTCAGAATGTGACTTATCAACGCTAGAAGTGCATCAAGCGGTAGGCTCGACAGCTGAAGTCGCAGAAGTAGAAGTAGAAGCTACGGTAGCGCTTGCTACGAAAAATAAAGAAGTAGACAAGATCACGGCAGCAGCGCCGGTGGTCAGTGAAAAAATTGAAAAAGCACTTGAAAAGGTCGCTGTAAAAAAAGCGCCTAAAGTGGAGAAGAAAGCGGCCGCAAAACCCGCAGAAAATACCTCAATCCGCGTATCCATCGATAAAATTGATGGCTTGATCAACATGGTGGGTGAATTGGTTATCACCCAATCAATGTTAGGTCAGCTAGGCCAGGAGTTTGATGTCAGTCGACTTCAGAGTTTGCAAGAAGGTCTATCCCAGCTCGAACAGAATACCCGCGAACTGCAAGAAAGTGTGATGAAAATCCGCATGCTGCCTATCAGTTTTGCTTTCAGCCGTTTTCCTCGTTTGGTTCGTGATTTAAGTAAGCAGCTTGATAAAGAAGTTGAGCTGGTGATGCTGGGCGAAAATACCGAACTTGATAAAACTGTAATGGAAAAAATTGGAGATCCGCTTGTTCACCTAGTACGTAACTCACTCGATCATGGTTTAGAGAGTGTGCAAAATCGTACTGATAATGGTAAGTCCAGAGCAGGCACTATTACCCTCAATGCCTATCATCATGGCGGCAATATCGTGATAGAAGTTAAAGACGATGGCGCAGGCTTAAATAAAGAACGAATTCGTAAAAAAGCCATTGAAAAAGGCATCATTGGTGAAGATGAGCACTTAACCGATAGTCAGATCTACGACTTAATATTTCAGGCCGGTTTTTCTACTGCCGATGTGGTTAGTGACGTATCGGGCCGTGGAGTGGGTATGGATGTGGTTCGCCGAAATATTGCTGAACTTAATGGTTCTATCGATGTGTCATCAAAAGATGGTGAAGGTTCAACCTTCTCTATTCGTCTGCCGCTCACTTTAGCTATTCTTGATGGTCAGCTTGTGAGAGTGGGTGAAGAGGTTTATATCTTCCCATTAGTATCCATTGTTGAATCCATTCAGTTAGAAAAATCTATGCTCAATAACATTACCGGTAATCAATTTGTAATGCAGTTACGAAATGAATATGTCCCCATTGTGAGTTTACAAGACATATTTAATATCGATGGTGAAAAGAAAGACCTTGAAGGTGCAATGTTAGTGGTTGTAGAAGGCGATACCGAAAAAGTGGGTATTGTGGTTGATGAATTATTAGGTCAGCAGCAAGTTGTGATTAAAAGTCTTGAACAAAATTATGAGAAAGTTGACTCGATTTCGGGTGCAACTATTTTAGGTGATGGAACAGTGGCCTTAATTGTAGATATTTCAGGTTTAAATAATAAATCTTCAGAGAATAAATCTGAAGATCAAACTCAAGCTGCTTAAAGGGAGAAGGTTATGACAAACGCAGCTCAGCAAAAAAGTAATGATGCAGTCTCAGGTACTGGCTCCGATGATGAGCAGCAGTATTTGACGTTCATTATGGCTGGGGAAGAATATGGTGTTGATATTCTCGCGGTTCAAGAAATTCGAGGTTGGGAGCCAACAACGGTGATACCCAATGCTCCAGAATATATAAAAGGTGTGATAAATCTACGAGGGACAATCGTTCCTATTATGGATTTACGCAGTCGGTTTAGTTTAGAGCGAGTGGAATATAGCCCGGTAACAGTGGTGATTATTCTAAAAGTTGAAACCGAACGTGGTGAACGAGTAATGGGAATTGTGGTGGATGCGGTATCAGATGTACATTCGATTAGTGATTCTGATACCCGCAACAGTCCTGAATTAATTGAAGATTTAAATACTGAATTTATCCGCAGCTTAGTATCAGTAGATGACAATATGATTATCTTATTAGACGTACAGCGACTATTAACGATCGATCGACAAGTAATAGATCAAGCGGTGGATGTCGTTGCCGATACAGATAGCGACAAAGAATAACGATTACTTAAAAAATTTATGATAACAGGGTGAGTATCATGGCTGAAGAGCAAAGTTTAACACATTGGAAGATTCCCACGCTAACGATTATTCCAGCAGCGCTGGCATTAGTCTATTTGGCAATGACGGCAGCAAACGTTGGCTTAGCCGCTGTGGTTGCGGTAGTTGGGCTTGCCTTATCTGTGGTCTTAGGTTGGTTGCAGTTATCCAGGCAGAGTGGGTCTGGCGCCGGCAGTCCTTCAATAGAAGCTGAGCGCTTAAGTAAAGCATTGGATGTGTGTAATGCTAATGTGATGCTCGCTGATATCAATAATGAAATTTGTTATACCAATAAGTCCGTTACTGTCATGATGCAGGCTGCAGAAAGTGCGATTCGCAGTGAGCTTCCTAACTTTAATAGTGCCAGCTTAATTGGTACTAATATGGATGTGTTTCATAAAAATCCTGCGCATCAGCAAAACATGGTAGCGAACTTACGTCAGACCTATAAAGCACAAATCGTTGTCGGTGGCCGCACCTTTGGCTTAATTGCAACGCCGATTTTTTCAGATGATCAAATGCGTTTAGGAACGGTTGTTGAGTGGGAAGATAAAACAGACGCACTGGCGTTAGAGATAGAAGAGCAGCAAGCATCGAAAGAAAATGTTCGTATTCGTAAAGCGTTAGATGTATGTAATACCAATGTGATGATGGCAAATGAAAACCTAAACATCATCTACATGAACGAAGCTGTAAAAGAAATGATGGCCAATGCAGAAGCGGATCTGAAGGTTGCTTTACCTAACTTTAATGCGCATCAGTTGATGGGTGTTAATGTTGATGTGTTCCATAAAAATCCAGCGCATCAGCGAGGCATGCTAGAAAAACTGGCCAATGTGTATGAAACGAATATTGAGGTGGGTAGACGTACTTTTGGTTTAATCGCAACGCCGGTATTTGAAGATGGTCAGCGTTTAGGAACGGTTGTAGAGTGGGTTGATAAAACAGATGCGTTAGCACTTCAAAAAGAAGAAGAGCAAGCATCAAAAGAAAATGTTCGTATTCGTAAAGCGTTAGATGTCTGTAATACCAATGTGATGATGGCGGATGAAAGTTTAAACATCATCTATATGAACGAAGCCGTAAAAGGCATGATGATCAACGCAGAATCAGATTTGAAAGTTGCTCTGCCTAATTTTAATGCCAATCAGTTGATGGGGGTTAATGTTGATGTCTTCCACAAAAATCCAGCACATCAACGTGGCATGTTAGAGAAGCTAGCCAATGTTTATAATACCAGTATTGTTGTCGGTAGACGTACGTTTGGCTTAATCGCAACGCCGGTATTTGAAGACGGCCAACGCCTGGGTACGGTGGTAGAGTGGGTTGATAAAACCGATGCTCTCGCGCTTGAAGAAAAAGAGTTGAAAATTTCACAAGAAAATATCCGTATTCGTAAAGCGTTAGATGTGTGTAATACCAACGTGATGATGGCGGATACCAATCTCGATATCGTTTACATGAACGATGCGGTTAGACAAATGATGTTAGCGGCTGAGAGTGATTTGAAAGCTGAATTGCCAAGCTTCGATGCTCGTAATTTAATCGGAGCTAATATTGATCAATTCCATAAAAACCCAGCACATCAGCGCGGTATGCTCGCCAAACTGTCTGACGTATATAAAACAGATATCCAGGTAGGACCTCGTACCTTTAGTTTAATTGCAACCCCTGTATTCAATGAGGGTGAGCGTTTAGGAACGGCTGTTGAGTGGATGGATAAAACTGAAGCCTTAATCCAAGAAGCAAAAGAGCTTGCTCTCTCTGATGCTAATGCACGGGTTAAACAGGCATTGGACTCGGTCACCGGTAATACCATGATTGCTGACAACGAATTCAATATCATCTATATGAACGCCGCTGTTCAAGGCATGATGAGTAATGCTCAAGGGGATATCCGTAAGGACCTTCCTAATTTTGATGCAAATAAATTGATCGGTCAAAATATTGATGTCTTCCATAAAAATCCTTCTCACCAGCGTAATCTTGTTGCCAATATGCGCGGTACTTATAAAACTGAGATCATGGTGGGTGGTCGTACCTTTGGCCTTATTGCCAATCCCATTGAAAGTGAACAAGGCGAGCGTTTAGGCGCCGTTGTTGAGTGGATGGATCGTACGGACGAAGTGGCGGTTGAGAAAGAGGTCGATGAGCTCGTTCAGGCGGCATCGAATGGTGATTTATCGCGTCGTTTAGATACCGGTAATAAAGATGGCTTCTTCTTAAGCTTGGCGACAGGACTGAATAACTTAGTCGGCATTGCTGATGATGTAGTGAACGATACCGCTCGAGTGCTTGATGCTCTTGCTCATGGTCGTTTGACCGAAACTATCTCCGCGGATTATCAAGGTTCGTTCGGTAAGTTAAAGCAAGATTCTAATGCAACGGTGGCAAAACTAACTGAAATTATTACCAATATCCGTGAATCAGCATCAACGGTATCAACCGGGGCTAATGAGATTGCTCAAGGTAATGCCGACTTAAGTCAGCGTACTGAATCCCAGGCGGCGAATCTTGAAGAGACTGCTTCCAGCATGGAAGAGATGACCAGTGCTGTTAAGCAAACCAGTGAAAACTCGACCCATGCCAATGAATTAGCAGCGTCAGCGAGTAAGCAAGCAGCGCAAGGTGGAGAAGTAGTGAGTCGAGCCGTGACGGCCATGGAAGAGATCAATCAAGCCAGTAATAAGATTGCCGATATTATCGGTGTGATTGATGAAATTGCTTTCCAGACAAACTTATTAGCCTTGAACGCCGCGGTTGAAGCAGCCCGAGCCGGTGAGCAAGGTCGAGGCTTTGCGGTAGTGGCCGGTGAAGTTCGTAACTTAGCACAGCGTTCAGCAGGCGCCGCGAAAGAGATTAAAGATCTTATTCGAGACAGTGTTGAGAAAGTGAATGCAGGGACTAACCTAGTGAATGAATCCGGTAAAACGTTAGAAGATATCGTATCTTCGGTGAAACGCGTAACCGATATGATCGAAGAGATCAGCGTCGCGGCGCAAGAGCAGTCATCCGGTATCGAGCAAGTGAACAGTGCGATTGCTCAAATGGATGAAATGACTCAGCAAAACGCAGCTCTAGTAGAAGAAGCAACTGCCGCAGGCGAGGCGATGGCTGAGCAGTCGAGGGGGATGATGACCTTGATGGACTTCTTTACCTTAAGTAATTCAGCAGCAAATATGTCGGCTGGCTATGTTAATAGTCCTACGCCGATGGCAGCTCCAGCTAGGGTATCTCACGCCCCTCAAGGTGCGAAAATGAGCAATGCTGCAGATGATGAATGGCAAGAGTTTTAAGGACTGAATATGTCTACAACGGGCTTAGCAATCGATCATAGGGCTAAAGAATTCCCTATGACCGATAAGGACTTTCAACGTATAGCCGGCTTAGCAGGCCGCTATACTGGGATCGTTTTAGGCGAGCAAAAGCGAGATATGGTTTATGGCCGTATTGCTCGAAGAGTTAGGAAGTTGAAATTAGATAGTTTTACTCGATATCTAGATTTTTTAGAGTCAAATATAGAGCAGGAACTTTCTGATTTTATTAATGTTATCACCACAAATTTAACCTCGTTTTTTAGAGAGAATCATCATTTTGATTATCTTCAGAAAACGGTGCTCACAGAAGTTAAAAGAAAAAACAGTGCAACTAAACGCATACGAATTTGGTCTGCGGGCTGCTCGACAGGGATGGAGCCTTATTCAATCGCGATGACGTTATTAAAATTTGGCATGGCCTCAGATTGGGATGTGAAAATTTTAGCGACGGATTTAGATTCTGATGTCCTAGATAAGGCCAGAACTGCCGTTTATTCGTCAACAGAGGTTGATGGCCTAGAAGAGAGCTTGGTCAAAAATTACTTTCAACGTAGTGGCGCTGGAAAAGAAGTCAGAGTTAAGGAAAAAGTTAGTAAGTATATTCATTTTAAACGACTTAATTTATTAGAAAAATGGCCGCATAAAGGCCCCTTTGATTTTATTTTCTGCCGTAATGTTGTCATTTATTTTGATAAGCCAACGCAGAAAATATTGTTTGATCGATATGCTGATATGTTAGATGTCGGCGGCTATCTCTTTATTGGACACTCTGAAAACTTAAATGGTATTAGTGAACGTTTTGAAAGTTTAGGGAATACTATCTATAGGAAAATACGCTAATGACAGCGTTACCAACGACTCAATATCAATCTCAACCTCAGCGTCAACAGCCTGCTATAAGCCTAGGTTTTGAACATGTAAACCGTTATTGGGATAAAGTACATGAAGTTTGGGCGGCAAAAATATTGCCCGGTGAGCTTTATGTTTCTACTCATGGTGAAATGATTTCAACGGTATTAGGCTCTTGTATTTCAGTCTGTATTCGCGATAAAAATAAAGGCATTGGTGGTATGAATCACTTTATGCTGCCGCAAGATAGTGAGTTTTCCACGGCGGGCTGGGGGGAGAATCCCGCAACATCCTCCTCGCGCTATGGTAATTGGGCAATGGAATATTTAATCAATGCCATTATGAAACGCGGCGGTGAAAAGCAAAACTTTGAAGTGAAAGTTTTTGGTGGCGGCCAAATGATGGCTGAAATGACTGATATTGGTCAGAAAAACATCCTATTTATTTACAACTATTTAGCCCAAGAAAAACTGAAGATAGAAGCCAGTGATGTCGGTGATATTTACGCTCGTAAAATCTTGTATTTTCCAGATACCGGTAATGTGAAAGTTAGACGTATTACCAGTGTTAAGAATGATACGATTATTCGTCGTCAGAATGAATATGAGAAAGACGTTTCGGTGAAGAGTTCATACAAACCCGACACTAAAAATATTGAATTATTTTAGGATTAAATCATGGCTAAAATTCGAGTATTGGTGATTGATGATTCTGCTTTGATCCGACAGATGCTGACAGAGATCTTAAACAGTCGAGATGATATCGAGGTGGTAGGGACTGCCGTCGATCCACTGATTGCACGTGAAAAAATAAAGCAGTTAGCCCCTGATGTATTAACCCTTGATATTGAAATGCCAAAAATGTCAGGGCTGCAGTTTCTTCAGAATTTGATGCGCTTACGTCCCATGCCGGTAATTATGGTGTCGACGTTAACTGAGCGTGGGGCGCCAGAAACACTCGAAGCTCTTGAATTGGGTGCCGTTGATTATATTTGCAAGCCTAAGGCTAAAACAGAGGCGAAACTTAGGATATTTGCAGAAGAATTAGTTGATAAAGTGCGTATGGCGTCAACGGCTAGAGTTCGTCCTTTTGAGCAAAATAAGGTTGCTGCAAAAGTACCTGTAGAAAATACCGATTATTCGAAGATTATTGCGGTAGGCTCCTCGACAGGAGGCACGGAAGCCATTAAAGAATTATTAACGACGGTTCCCAAAAATTGTCCGCCGATTTTGATTACTCAACATATTCCAAAAATATTCAGTACATCATTTGCAGAGCGGTTAGACCGATGTTTGGAACCAGAAGTGTTTGAAGCTCAAGACGGTATGCTGATTCGTCCAGGCTGTGTTTATATTGCGCCCGGAGACTTTCACTTAACCATTGGCAAGTCGGGTACAAAAATGGTTTGCCGTGTAGTACAGACAGAAAAGGTTAATCGGCATAGGCCTGCGGTTGATGTCATGTTCAACTCAATTCTAGACGCCTATGGATCAAATGTTGTAGCGGTTATGTTGACGGGGATGGGGTCGGATGGTGCACAAGGGATGTTGAAGTTGAAGCAGGCTGGAGCCGTTACCTACGCTCAGGATGAAGCCACCTCGGTGGTATGGGGAATGCCTCAGGCAGCGTTTAATCTGGGTGCTGTTGATGAAGTATTACCGCTGCAGAAAATCCCAGCAAAAATGCTGCGGGCAGCGCAAAAGAAATGATCGATCAAAAACCTATGATAACGCTGAATATAAGCTAAAGTTTAAATAGAATATTAAGGAGAGTTGCAATATGGGTGTTCAATCTAATATTGATAGTAGTGGTAAAGAACTAACAGTTAAAATTGATGGTCGTTTTGACTTTAGTGCGCACCAAGAATTTCGTGATGCTTATGAAGGTATCCCAGCAGACGTTAATAGCTATGTGGTTGATCTGGGTGATACCTCTTACCTCGATAGTTCGGCCTTAGGTATGTTGTTATTATTGCGAGACCATGCCGGTGGTGATAATGCGAATATAAAAATTATTAAGTGTAATGACGATGTTCGAAAAATTTTAACGATTTCAAATTTTGAACAACTTTTTACTATTCAATAATAGAAAGATTGGGTGACTCGAATGAAAATCCTGATTGCTGATGATAATGCCTCAGATAGATTTTTACTAAGTAAAATTATCAGTAAACAAGGTCATGAGGTTATTGAGGCAGAAAATGGTAAGCATGCCATTGACTGTTACGTTAAAGAGGCTCCTGATATTATATTGATGGATGTCTTGATGCCTGAACTTAATGGCAAAGAGGCCGCCAAAGAGATTAAACGTATTGCGGGTGAAGATTTAGTTCCTATCATATTTTTAACCTCCCTTGTGGATGCTCAAAGTCTTGCGGATTGTCTAGAATCTGGCGGTGATGACTTTTTAACCAAGCCCTATAATCATATTATCCTCAAAGCGAAAGTTGATGCTTTTGTGCGCATGAGAAAGATGCATGCGACGTTACAGAAGCAGCGGGATACCATTTCTGCTAATAATCAGCACATGTTACATGAGCAACGAGTTGCGAAAGCTGTCTTTGATAATGTTGCCCACTCCGGTTGTTTAGATGCTGCCAATATTAAATACATGTTATCCCCCCTGGCCGTTTTTAATGGCGATGTATTATTGGCGGCTCGTAAGCCTTCGGGCGGTATGCATGTGTTCTTGGGCGATTTTACCGGTCATGGTTTACCCGCGGCGATTGGTGCGATGCCCATGGCAGAGATATTCTATGGTATGACCGCTAAAGGTTTTGCTTTACGTGATATTTTGCGAGAAATTAATCTAAAACTTAAATCCATTCTGCCGGTAGGCTTTTTTTGTTGTGCCGCTGTGGTTGATTTAAGCTTTACTAAGCGCAGTATTAGTATGTGGATGGGAGGCGTACCGGATTGTTATTTGTTAAGTCAGCATGGCACTCAACTTAAGTCGCTAAGGTCTCATCATTTACCCCTGGGCGTATTAAGTAGTGATCAATTTGATGTTGAAATGACCGAGCATTCGATGGATTTTGAAGATCGTTTATTTATGTGGTCGGATGGTATTGTAGAAGCGCGTGATAGCACTGGGAATATGTTTGGTGAGGAGCGCCTGCAAGCTGTTTTTAAACAAAACACACATCCAGATTTATTATTTGAAGCCGTTAAAACAAGTGTTAATGCCTTTGTCGGTGAGACCGAAAGAGATGATGATACAACTTTAATTGAATTGAAAATGGTTGATGAAAGTGAGCTAGAGCAATCGGAACTGGTGTTAGAGCAAAGAATGACCACTGATCCTAGTGACTGGAAAATAGATTATGAATTAGGTGTCGATTCATTAAAGCACTTTAATCCTTTGCCTTTATTAATGCATATTGTAATGGAGGTTCCTGCATTGAGGGCCATGGGAGGTCAGCTTTTTACGGTGGTAGCAGAGCTTTTTTCTAATGCGTTTGAACACGGTGTGCTCAAGCTGGATTCAGCACTAAAATCAACACCTGCCGGTTTTGTAGATTTTTATACGCTGCGAGAAAAGCGTTTAAATGAGCTTAATTCGGGTTTTATTAAAATTAATATGACCCACAGCTCAGCAGAGGGCCGTTCAGGAATATTTAGCATTACTATTGAAGACAGTGGCAAGGGGTTTGATTATGCTAAAAAAACCTCAGAAAATAAGCCTCAGGATAAAAATAAGTTCAGTGGACGGGGGATTCCTCTTATTTACTCTTTATGCCATTCATTAGAGTACATAGGCTGTGGTAATAAAGTGGTTGCAGAGATACACTGGCCACAGAAAAATGTCGCGAAGTAAATTGGAGTAAAGTTTGGATAAAACATCTCATTTTGATACTGAAGCATTGGTTATGCTAGAAGAGATTATGGAAGATGAGTTTCCTGATTTAATTCAGGTGTTTATTTCTGACTCTGATCCTCGATTACCTGCGTTGCAACAAGCTTATGATGATCAGGATTCCTCCAGCTTAAGAGAATTAGCGCACAGCTTTAAAGGCGCTTCCGGTAACTTATCTGCACTCCCCTTAGCTGATCTTTGTTTTAAGATAGAAGAAAAAGCACGAGATACCAATCTTGATGGCATTCAGCCGTTAATTACCGCTATAGATGCTGAATACAAAGTTGTTAAAACAATTTTGCTCTCCTTAATTAAATAAGTCTTTTTCGACCCCCGAGTTGGCCCACCCTTTGCTCTTACTAAGTAAGATTAATGGGAGCTAATATGGAAACTCAACCAACTCACAATGGCTTAATGCAGATTTTTACCAGCTTAGGCTTAGCTACGGAGAGTTCGTTAGCCGGGCTAGAAGGGGGGAAGTCGGATGGTAAAGCCTTTGCTAGCTTGCTCTCAGGCTATTTGCCTGGCCAAGAGCATAAACAATCTCAAGACGTAAGCTCAAACTTACTATCCCAGCCAATAACCGATGCTGAACTCCCAGACTTATTAAACCCAAGTATTTTAGGGGATCAAGGTTTGCCGCATTTAGGCCAAGTATTGCCGCTTGATGGGACCTCATTGAACTCCGCGATTAGTATGTTAACCGCTGATACTTCTACTGATACTTCTACTGATGCCTCTGCTGTTGCTCTAGCGGTTAGAGGACGGGATCATTTTAATAAGGTATCGGGAGAAGGTGCTTTACATCAAGCTTCGTTAAATCCCTTAAACAGTCCAGTTTTAGTGGCCGATGAGGGTCTATCTGCCCAATCGCTAGAGGAACATGGGTTTTATGCACAATCATTAGTTGCAAGCGTTATGGCTAATGATTCAGCAATCGCAGCAAGACTGAGTAATACACCGAGTATTAGCACGGAGTCAGCTAAGGCTGGGTATATGATGCCACAAAATCTTGCTCCTAATAGTGAATTAAAAGCAGCAAACTCGCTATCGAATCTAACCGCCAGCGAACTTGATGCAGAGGCCGATCGCTTTCTGGGCGCCGAGCCGAGATCAAGTCTGTTAAAACCTAAGAGTTTGGCATCTACTGAATTGTTTACTGCTGCGACTACTCTTACCCCCACGCCGGTGCCTTTAGTGGCCGAAAGTACGGTGAGCTTAGCGCTGGCTATGAATGAGGATCCCACCAGTCTTTCTTTAGATCAGCTAATTGATGCTGAGGAAATAGAGCAGGGTGAAGTTGAAACTAAGTTGACGGCATTAGAGAAAAAACAAGATGATCAAACGTTAAAGCTATCCAAAGGACAGGAGGCATGGGGGAATGCGCTGACTGAGCGTATCACTATGAACGCTGCTCAAGATATTAAGCAGGTAACCATTCATTTAGATCCCCCCGAACTTGGCAGCCTCGAGCTTAAGTTGAAGATTAATGATGATCAACAAACCCAAGTGACTGTCCAGGTTCAAAATCCTCAAGTAAAAGAAGCTTTAGAGAGCAGCGCTCATCGTTTACGCGATATGTTGGCGAGTGAGGGGTTAGAGTTATCTGAGTTTGATGTGCAAACGGATGCCGGTCGTGGTGAGCAGTCGGCACAGGACTCTAATGGTCATGGGCAAGGAAAATCACAAGATTCTGACGCTTCAGAAAACCCAGCTGAAGAAATTAGTGTAGAAATAGCCCAACCCAAAAATAATAATTTATTAGATACCTTTGTCTAACTCCCCTCCGTACCTTGTCTAAGCTGTCTATAGGGCCTGTTATTAAATAATGCAGGCCGACAAATAGCGCATCCATTTTTTTGACGTAAAAACATGGCATGCGTATTGCTATTTTGACTATTAGGTATCGGAGAAATGACGTTATGGCTGCAGAACAAGATTTGAAGCTCGATCAGGGTGAAGTTGAAGAAGGTGGTGGCAGTAAGAAAAAGCTGATCATCATTGTGGTTGCCATTGTATTGCTCATTGCGATTGCTGTGGGTGCGACTGTCTTCTTAATGACGGGAGATGACGACAGTGCAGAAGAGCAGGAGATGGAAGGTGAAGCTGCTGAAGTTATCGAAGAGGGCGTGATTCCTGCTCAATACATAAAGATGAAACCAAAATTCATCGTCAATTTTAATGTCGGTACGCGCCAGCGTTTTTTACAAACCAGTATTGAAATTATGACTCGTTCTCAAGGTGTCGTTGATGCGGTTGAATTGCATAACCCTATGTTACGCAATGAAATAGTACGTATCTTGTCTGAACAAGATTTTAAGCACTTGCGAATGCCTGAAGGCCGTGTGGAACTTAAAGCATTATTACAAGAACGGTTGGTAACAGTACTGAAATCTGAAGCAGATGTAGATGGTATTGAAGCCGTATTATTCACTAATTTTGTGATGCAATAGGGAAGACGCGTGCAAGACTTATTAAGCCAAGACGAGATTGATGCGTTATTACACGGTGTAGATGATGGCGATGTAGAGCCTGATTCTGACATCGATGCTGAGGGCGTTAAGTCTTATGATATTACCAGTAACGACCGCATTGTACGCGGACGTATGCCAACACTGGAAATGATTAATGAACGTTTTGCGCGCTATACCCGCATCAGTATGTTTAATTTTTTACGCCGCAGTGCTGATGTCGCATCAGGCGGTGTACAGATTATGAAGTTTGGTGAGTACGTTCACACCCTATATGTGCCAACCAGTTTAAACCTTGTGAAAATTCGCCCTCTTAGAGGCACCTCTCTTTTTATATTAGATGCCAAACTGGTGTTTAAATTAGTTGATAATTTTTTTGGCGGCGATGGGCGACATGCAAAAATTGAAGGGCGAGAATTTACACCGACTGAAATCCGTGTCATTCAGCTCGTATTAGCCCAAGTTTTTAAAGACTATAAAGAAGCTTGGCATACTATTTTGGATGCTGAGTTTGAATATGTGGGTTCGGAAGTTAATCCGGCCATGGCGAATATTGTAAGCCCTAGTGAAGTTGTGGTCGTTAGTACGTTTCATATTGAGTTGGATGGTGGTGGTGGGGATATGCATATTACTGTGCCTTACTCCATGATCGAGCCCATTAGAGAAACGTTAGACGCGGGTATGCAGAGTGATATCGATGATGTTGATGATCGCTGGTTACAGTCTTTACGTGAAGATATTCTAAATGCCAAGGTAGCAATACATGGCACGGTGGTTGAGCAAGAATTAACGTTACGTGAAGTTTCTGAATTAAAAGCAGGGGATATTATCCCTATAGAAATGCCAGAACACTTTACCCTGGAAGCTCAGGGTGTACCTCTATTTAGAGGGAAGTTGGGCGTATCGGACGAAAACTTAGCGGTAAAAATCATTGAACAGATTAATCATAAGCGACGTTAGTACGTTGTTAGGGGAATGTTATGAGTGATGACTCGCAAGACGAGAATGAAAACAAAACTGGCAGTGAAAACGAGCCAGAACAAGACGTTAATCCGAATGACATTGATATCGATGGCTTAGCAGCAGATGTTGCTTCTGGGGTTGATGAGGCCAGTGATGAAGCGGTGACGGATGAGTGGGCATCGGCAATGGCAGAAGATCCGACTACGGAAGAAGCGGGTAGGGTCGATGATGGCTGGGGAGATGCTATGGCAGAAGAAGCCGACTCAGTTCAGCAAGCTAAGTTAGATCCGCTTACGGATGAGAGTCAGCCTGGCGCGGATCACTTAACGCCGGAGTTGGATGTTATTTTAGATATACCTGTGTCGATATCGATGGAGGTTGGGCGAACAGAAATACCTATTCGAAATTTACTGCAATTGAATCAAGGGTCCGTTGTTGAGCTTGATCGTTTAGCCGGTGAGCCATTAGATGTATTGGTAAACGGTACTCTGATTGCGCACGGTGAAGTGGTTATGGTAAACGACAAGTTTGGTATACGTTTAACAGATGTGGTGAGTCAAAGTGAAAGAATTCAACGCCTACGTTAATAAAACTCTGATACAGAGTTTTACTTTTTTACTTTTGTTGATGCCGTTATGGCTTCAGGCTGACGATGCATTAACGCAAGCGCCACTACTTGAAGATCCAATGTCTTCCATTTGGCGAGTCGCATTTACGTTAATAGGAATGATTTTTTTCATTTTGTTGTTAGCCTATTTAGCCAAGCGATTACAGGGTATGAATCGTTCGAGTATGGGTGGGCTTGCTTCACAAGGAAAAATGATTCAAACACTGGCAACGACTTCCATCGGATTAAAAGAAAAAATTTCACTTATTCAGGTCGGTGATCAGCAATTATTGATTGGGATTACACCCCAGTCGATTCAGACTTTGTTAGTGCTTGAAACTCCGATAAAACAAGAAGATATAGAACAGCAAAGCCCAATATTTCAAGCCATCTTTAAAAAGGCACTGAAGAACGCATGAAGTATTTTAGTGCAGTATTGTTGCTTTTATTCCCATTAGTTAGCTTGGCCGATATTAATGCCTTAGGTATTCCGGCGGTAACCTTTCAGCAAACGGATACCGGTGGCGAATATACGGTAACGATTCAGATTCTTGCGTTAATGACGCTATTGAGCCTGTTACCTGCAATAATTATGATGATGACAGCGTTTACTCGAATCATTGTTGTGATGGCGATACTGCGTCAGGCATTGGGATTACAACAGACCCCTTCCAACCAAGTCGTTTTAGGTATGTCGATTTTTTTAACGGCTTTTATCATGATGCCCGTTTTTGAAAAAGTTAACGAAGTAGCAATTCAACCTTATTTAAATGAAACGATTAAGCCACTCGAAGCGCTAGAAAGAGCTTCGGAGCCCATGAAAGAATTCATGCTGGCGCAAACACGTGAAACCGATCTTAATTTATTCGTTAGAATTTCTGGCAGGAAAGATCTATTAAGCCCTGATGAAACCCCTTTGCATATTTTGATTCCTGCTTTTGTCACCAGTGAATTGAAAACGGCTTTTCAAATTGGTTTTTTATTATTTATACCGTTTCTTATTATTGATCTTGTAGTCGCCAGTATCTTAATGGCGATGGGGATGATGATGCTATCGCCGATCATTATTTCTTTGCCTTTTAAAATTATGTTATTTGTTTTAATAGATGGCTGGGCTCTCGTTATGGGTACCTTAGCTAATAGCTTTGGCACGATTTAATTAAGATTACTTAACATTGAAAGCATTAAAGGAGGTGGTATGGGAGTAGAGCAAATTGGCGATTTATTTTCACAAGCCTTATTTATGATTGTTGTCATCGTTTTTGTTATGGTAATCCCTAGTCTTGTTGTTGGTTTATGTGTAGCGACCTTTCAAGCGGCAACGCAAATTAATGAGCAAACGTTAAGCTTTTTACCTCGATTAATTATTACTTTATTAAGTCTTATATTCTTTGGCCCTTGGGCGGTCAATAAAGTCGTTGAATTTACTTTGAGTATTTATACCAATATCCCTTTTTTGGTAGGTTGAGGTGAAGTAAGGATATGTTGGAATTTACCGCATTAGAGTTAAATGGCTGGGTTAGCCAGTATTTTTATCCCTTTGCTCGTATTGCTGGCTGCTTGGGCGTTATGCCTCTGCTGGGCAGTAAATTGGTGCCTCGGCAAATTCGCATTTTATTATCTGTATTTATTACCTTGATTATTGCGCCCTTACTGCCCCCTATGCCTGTTGTTGATCCTATGTCATTAGCCTCTGCAGTTATTATTTTTGAGCAGATGCTGATTGGTATCGTATTGGGCTTTATGGTGGAGGTAGTAAGTCAGATATTTGTATTGGCAGGTCAGTTGATTGCAATGCAAACGGGTTTAGGGATTGCAACAACAGTGGATCCGGCTCAAGGGGTTTCAGTGGTTGTGGTCAGTCAATGGTTTCTATTTTTAACTAGCCTTACCTTCTTGGCATTAAATGGTCATTTGATCGTAATAGAAGTTGTGGTTGAAAGTTTTTATACCATGCCTATCGGAGGCGGGGCTTGGACCGCAGACGATTATGGCAGAATGGTTCGCTGGGGAGGTTGGATGTTTGCCTCAGCTTTAGTGATCGCATTACCTGCATTAACGTCGTTATTAATCGTTAACTTTGCCTTTGGTGTGATGACGCGAGCAGCGCCACAGTTGAATATTTTTTCACTGGGCTTCCCTGTCACTATGATGGTGGGGCTTTTAATTATCTGGTTGATTATTGGTCAGGTCGGTGCAAGTTATCATGTTTTATTAGAAACACTCTTTGAATTTTTACGCTCGTTGATTCGAACCCCCTAGTTATTTTATAGCCTCTTTTTTCGTTAATACGGATTATCACGCTATAGACATTTTATTGGAGCCTTATTATGGCTGATGAAGACAGCAGTCAAGAAAAAACAGAGGAACCCACCGAGCGAAAGATCCAAAAATCGAAAGAAGATGGACAAACCGCTCGCTCGAAAGAACTGAATACGACTGCGATATTGTTATTCGGAGCCTTGGGCTTAGTTGCATTTGGTTCTTATATGAGTGAAAAAATTTATCACATCGCTCGTTTTAATCTCGATGTTGAACGGGCAGCTTTGTTTGATACTAATTACATGTTTAGTCACATGTCTCAGTCTATGTGGGAGGCCGTTGCTGCTCTGGTTCCTTGGTTTATTTTAGTTTTGATCGCCGCATTTTTATCACCTTTAGGCGTCGGGGGTTGGTTATTCAGTACCAAGGCTTTAGCCCCTAAAATGTCTCGTATAAGCCCTTTGGCGGGTTTTAAACGTATGTTTTCTGCTAATTCATTGGTCGAGTTGTTTAAAGCTTGGGCGAAAGTTTTAATCGTGGGCACGTGTGCCTATTTTGTTATTAAATTTTATTTCCAAGATGCAATGGATTTACAAAATGCGGCGGTACGTCCAGCCATTAAGCGCTCTACTGAAATAGTATTGTGGGCGGCGGTTATTCTTTGTGCATCAACCTTGATCATTGCAATAATTGATGTGCCTTGGCAGATTTACAGCCATACCAAAAAACTGCGCATGTCGTTGCAAGATATAAAAGACGAATTTAAAGATACTGAAGGTAAGCCAGAAGTGAAGGGGCGTATTCGTCAAATGCAGAGGGAGGCTGCGCAGCGTCGTATGATGGGATCGGTGCCTGATGCCGATGTGGTCATTACTAACCCAACGCATTATGCCGTTGCTTTAAAATATACCGGGGGTGCAGGAGCACCAATCGTTGTGGCTAAAGGTATCGAAGAAACCGCATTAAAAATTCGAGAAATTGCTAAAGAAAATAACGTACCACAGATGGAAGCGCCGCCATTAGCACGAGCCATTTATACCCATACACGAATAGATGATGAAATCCCTGAAGGCTTGTTCGTGGCTGTTGCACAAGTGCTAGCGTATATCTTTCAGGTGGATCAGTATGCAAAAGGCCAAGGTCCTAAGCCAGATCATCGTCCTGCTATGCCAATTCCAGCAGATTTACGCGTAGATCCCAAAAAAGATTAGATTTTCTGAAAAATAAATTCAACAAAATGTGAAATGTGCACTCTTTTTGCAACCAGACTGATTAACGTCAATTTATTGTATTAGGGTAACTATGGCCACGTTAGATCGCGGACAACTTCTTCGACAGATTAGAGATAATGCAATTACCCTTATGACGGGTAATCTCGGCATTCCGATAATGCTGTTGATCTTGCTTGGCATGATGACGTTGCCATTGCCTCCTTTTTTACTCGATACTTTTTTCACCTTCAATATCGCTATCTCTATCGTCGTTCTATTGATCTGTGTATATGCGGTTAAACCATTAGATTTTGGCGTATTTCCCAGTATTTTATTAGTCGCTACCTTATTACGCTTGGCCCTAAATGTTGCTTCTACTCGTGTAGTGTTACTCGAGGGTCATAAAGGCGGTGATTCTGCGGGAAAGGTAATCGAAGCCTTTGGTGAAGTTTTGATTGGCGGTAATTATGCGGTAGGTCTTGTTGTGTTCGCTATTTTAATGATCATTAATTTTGTCGTGGTCACTAAGGGTGCTGGTCGCGTGGCGGAAGTAAGTGCTCGCTTTACCTTGGATGCAATGCCTGGCAAACAGATGGCTATTGATGCCGATTTAAACGCGGGTTTAATGGATGCCGATCAAGCCAAAGCAAGACGTGCTGAAATTGCGGCAGAAGCTGAATTTTATGGTTCGATGGATGGTGCAAGTAAATTTGTAAAAGGAGATGCCATTGCTGGGATTCTGATTCTGGTTATTAACGTGGTCGGTGGTTTTGCGATAGGCATGGGTCAGCACGATCTCTTATTTGCCGATGCGGTGCAGAAATATACCATTCTAGCGATTGGTGATGGCTTGGTGGCACAGATTCCTTCGTTACTACTTTCTACCGCTACTGCGATTATGGTAACGCGAAACAGTGATGCGAAAGATGTGGGGGATCAGATTATTGGTCAAATATTTGCATCGCCTCGCGCCCTTGCCATTACCGCAGGTGTTTTGTTTTGCATGGGTATTATTCCTGACATGCCGCATACTGTTTTTCTTTTGGCTGCTTTTTTAGCGGGGTCAGGTGCGTATTTTATTCATTGGCGCAACGAAGGTGGTATTTTTGTTGATGGTAAACCTGTTACCGGTAAGAACGCGGAAGCGGCTCAAAGTAGCAGCTCGGCAGGTAAGTCAGTATCGAATGCTGGTGCGCCACCACTACCTGGGGAAGCATTGCCTGAGCATGAAGTAAAAGAACTGGGCTGGGATGATGTAGAAGCCGTTGATCGTGTCGGTTTAGAAGTGGGTTACCGCTTGATTCCGTTAGTGGATAAAAATCAAGGGGGGCAACTGTTAGCTCGAATTAAGGGGGTACGTAAGAAGCTCTCTCAAGATATTGGTTTCTTAATGCCATCGGTACACATTCGCGACAATTTAGACCTTATGCCAAGTCAGTATCGGATTACATTAATGGGGGTCACTCTGGCAGAAGCAGAAATTTATCCTGAGCGCGACATGGCGATTAATCCAGGCCAAGTTTTTGGCAAGCTGGAAGGTATCGAAACACTGGATCCAGCATTTGGCTTAGAAGCTTTATGGATAGAGAGTACGCAAAAAGATAAAGCACAAACCCTTGGTTATACCGTGGTTGATGCCAGTACGGTGGTGGCGACTCATTTAAATCAGTTATTACATAAGCATGCACATGAATTAATTGGTCATGAAGATGTGCAGAAGATGCTAGATATCCTAGGGGAAGCCTCTCCTAAGCTTGCCGAAGAGTTAGTGCCGAATACGGTATCGATCAGTCAATTGTTGTCTGTGTTGCAAACCTTGTTACGTGAAGATGTTCCTGTGCGTGATATGAGAACCATCGCCGAATCTCTGGCGAACATGGCACCCCGTAGTCAAGAAATTGCCGCTCTAACCGGAGCTGCACGCACCGGTCTCGCGCGTTTAATTATCCAGAACATCTTTGGTACCGCGGATGAGCTGAATGTAATGACCTTAGACCCTGCTTTGGAACAGTTGTTGCTTAAGACAGTACAACAGAGCGCACAACAGACGGGAAATATGGATACGTTAGTAATTGAACCGAGTATGGCCGATGCGATTCAGCGTTCATTGATGACTGCAACGCAAGAGCAAGAAAATGCAGGTCGTGCTGCAGTACTGGTGGTCTCAAGTCAATTACGTCCAGTTCTTTCTCGTTTCGTGCGCAATACGATCGAACATTTAAGTGTGCTGTCGTATCAAGAAATTCCTGATAATAAAACCATTACGATTGTGGCAACGGTGGGGGCTCAATAAATGAAAGCAAAACGATTCACCGCAAAAAATATGCAGCAAGCCCTGCGTATGGTTTCAGATGAATTAGGCCCGGACGCCGTTATCCTTTCCAATAAACGCTTAGGTAAAGGTGTTGAAGTTATTGCCGCGCTTGATTACCAAGAGATGGCAAACGAGCAGCAGCAACAAGAAATTGAACGCCAATTAGCGTTGCAGCAGGAATTAGAGCAAGCCAAGCAGGCGACGGGAAAGATTCGTCAAGAACAGCCACCGCTAGATCAGTCAAATGTGGCGACGACCGCGGCGTTAAAAGAAGCTTTAATCGGTATTAAAGAAGGCACGATTGCTCAATCTAAAGCACTTGATGCGGTGATGCAAAGTGAAGACGAGCTGCAGCAAACGATTAGCCAGCAAGCGTCAAAAATGAGCCATGATGAAACAACGCCTTTCTTCAACAAGGTTTCTGACGAACTAAAAGATTTAAAAAATTGGTTGGTCAGTCAGCAAGGTAACGCCTGGAATCCTAACCGCCCGTTAAGTTGGCAGCAGGCGCAAATTTGGCAGCGCTGCCAAGATCTAGGGATTGATCCTTCTTGGGCTGATAAGTTAGTCAGTGCGTTGCCAGAAGATGATGACGATATCGAAAAAGGTTGGGCGCAGTGCTTGAAGTATATTGCTGAAGACTTACCTTTGGCAGAAAATAATATGCTGCAAACGGGTGGCTGCTTTGCTTTTGTAGGACCTACCGGTGCAGGTAAATCAACCACGATTGGTAAGCTTGCCGCCCAGTATGTGATTAATCATGGTAATGAAGATATTGCTTTGATCACGATGGATAATTATCGAATTGCGGCCCACGACCAATTGAAAGCTTTTGCGCGTATCATGGAAGTACCGTTATTGATATTAGAACCTAACGGAGATTTGTCGGCCATGCTTGATCAATTGTCGGATAAGAAATTCATTTTGATTGATACTGCAGGTTTGGCCATACAAGATCCACACTTTTCTGTGCAGTTGACTATGCTTAAAGGGGCAGGAAATAGAGTCCGTACTTTATTGGCCTTGCCATTAACAAGTCAGGCTCGTTGTTTACAAGAAAATTATGAACATTTTAAACCGGCGGGTATCGATGGCTGTATTTTTACCAAACTGGATGAGTGTTTTAGCTTGGGGCAAGCAATGAGTATCGCTTCGGTCACCCGGCTGCCTATTCACATGGTAACGGATGGCCCTCATATTCCAGACGATATACATTTTCCTAATGCTGAAAAAATGGTGCGCTTAGCCGAGCAAATGGCACGTATGGCTCAAGCCCGCTGGCAAACATCAGAAGTGAGTTCGGCAATGAATAATAATTTTATGCAACACGGAGTGTAAGCATGGCTCAGCACCCAGTACAAGTAATTGCAGTCGCTGGCGGTAAAGGCGGTGTGGGTAAAAGTAATGTAACGGTGAACCTTGCGTGTGCACTGTCAGAATTAGGTCGCCGCGTAGTCATTCTGGATGCGGATCTAGGCTTGGGTAATATCGATGTATTATTGGGAATCACTCCTAATAGAACGATTGAAAATGTCTTGCGTGGCGAGTGTACTCTGCGTGAGGTGATGGTCGATGGGCCAGGAAAAGTAAAGATTGTTCCTGCGACATCTGGCGCTCAGCATTTGTCGATGTTAACAACTCAAGAGCACGCAGGTTTGATACAAGCGTTTAGTGATATTGGTGATGAAATTGATATTTTATTAATCGATACGGCGGCGGGTATTTCCGATGCGGTGATGAGTTTTGCGCGTGCCGCACAAGAAGTTGTTATAGTCGTTACTGATGAGCCTACCTCTATTACGGATGCTTATGCGCAAATAAAATTACTTAACCGTGATTATGGTGTTTTCCGTTTTCGTGTGGTTGCCAATATGGTGCGTTCCCCACAAGATGGGCATGCATTATTTGCTAAGTTGATTAAAGTGACGGATCGCTTCTTAGATGTTGCGATGCAGTATGTCGGATCGGTTCCACAAGACGATGCAGTACGTCGTGCGGTGCAGCGCCAAAAGCCTGTGGTTGAAGCTTATCCGCGGGCGAAAGCATCCACTGCATTTCGAGGTTTAGCTAAAAAAGTGGATGCGTGGCCGTTAGCGTCAACACCCCGAGGCCACCTTGAATTTTTTGTGGAAAATCTTGTCCAAGCAGGAGCCCATGGGTAGTCCCTGTCATGAATGGATGTGCTATGTACGATGAAGTCAGCAGCCCAAACTTTGATGAGCTAGTTCGTGAACACGCATTATTAGTGAAACGAATTGCTCATCATTTAAGAGGCCGATTGCCAGACAGTGTTCAACTGGATGATCTTATTCAGGCGGGCATGATTGGGTTAATTGAAGCCGCGCGAAAATATGATGGCGCTAAAGGGGCGAGCTTTGAAACTTATGCGGGTATCAGAATTCGAGGTTCGATGCTTGATGAAATTCGTCGTGGGGATTGGGCGCCGCGCTCAGTGCATCGAAATTCACGCCGTATTAGTGAAGCGATTAAAGAAGTTGAATTGGCTAAAGGCCGAGACGCGGATGATCATGAAGTCGCTGAACATTTAGGCATGAGTGTTGGTGAATACCATACCCATCTTAAAGATTCTGCAGGTTGTCGTTTATTCAGCTTTGAAGATGTGATGGAAAAAGGTGAGCAAGGCCAAGAGCAATTAGTGGGTGCTAGTCCAAATCCATTTTTAGGCATTGAACGCGATGCGTTTAAATCGTCTTTGGCTGATGCGATTAAAGCCTTGCCAGAGCGAGAGCAGCTCGTACTGGCGTTGTACTATGATGAAGAATTAAATCTAAAAGAGATTGGTGCCGTATTGGGTATCAGTGAATCTCGTGTCAGCCAAATCCATAGCCAAGCAGCGCTGCGATTAAGGTCACGGTTGACGGAATGGTCTTAATCCATCCGTTAACGTTTCATTTTATTTCATCTTAATTGATAAAAGTTAATTCATAAGCCTTAATTAATATAAGTATTGATTAACATTCTTTCAGCGCTAACCTGCGCCTCTCAATTTCTAACTCTTTGTTATTTCTGTTGATTTTCTTTCTGGCTAAAGCCTTATCTGCGACTACACTTCTATTTAGGAGTCATTAGACTTGACGTGGAGTTGGCATTCGGAGGTCGCTTTGGATAAGAATATGAAAATTCTCGTTGTAGATGATTTTTCTACTATGAGACGGATTGTCAAAAACCTGTTGCGTGATTTGGGATTTACCAATACACAAGAAGCAGATGATGGATTAACGGCTTTGCCCATGTTGCAAACAGGAGATTTCGATTTTCTAGTTACAGATTGGAATATGCCTGGAATGACGGGGCTTGATTTATTAAAGCATGTACGTGCCGATGATAAATTAAAAACCTTACCTGTTTTGATGGTTACTGCGGAAGCAAAGCGCGATCAAATTGTCGCGGCGGCTCAAGCAGGCGTGAATGGCTATGTTGTAAAGCCCTTTACGGCCGCGGTGTTAAAAGAAAAAATTGATAAAATTTTCGAGCGTGTTGACGGTTGATAACAAGGAATTGGTATGGCTGAGCTGCAAATAGATCCTCAAGCGCCATCCTTTCAGCAAGAAATGAAAGATCTTGCTGAAGACTTGTTGACAAAGATCGATGGTGGAGATCTTGGAAAAATTGTTGGCGTTGTCAACAATATCAACGGAGTGCGTGATAGAACCCTATACGACGAAATCGGTAAGTTAACGCGTGGGCTGCATAATGCGATTAAAGACATAAAAACCGGTGACGAGTTAAGTGAAGAATCTGGTATGGGCCAGGCATCCGATAAGCTAGCTTATGTCATTGAAATGACGGATAAAGCAGCGAATCGCACAATGGATTTAGCGGAAGAGGGAATGCCTCTTAATGCTGAGAATCTAGCGGGGGCAATAGAATTACAAGAGCAATGGAAAAAGTTTTTGCGTAAGGAATTAAAGCCTAATGAATTTCGAGAACTGTCGAAAAAAATTGATGCTTATTTTTCTCAAACCCAAATTAATTCTAAAAAAATATCATCTCAGTTATCAAATATTTTGATGGCTCAAGATTTTCAAGATTTAACTGGGCAAGTAATTCAACGAGTGACCAAGTTGGTTTCTGAAGTCGAAGAACGTTTAGTGGATTTGGTCGCTATGGCGGGTGAGGTTGATCGTATTACGGGTATTTCCCACGGTGAGCCTCATAAAAATGAACCCCTACAAGAAGATGATAAAAAAATCATTGCAGAAGGACCACAAATTGATACCAGTTTAGAAGGTGTTGTTGGCGGTCAGGATGATGTTGATGACTTATTATCAAGTCTTGGTTTTTAAGGAGCTAATGGATGAGTTTCGATGCTGATGATGAAATCCTCCAAGACTTTTTAGTTGAGGCTGGAGAAATCCTAGAGTTACTATCAGAGCAACTAGTTGATCTTGAACAACGTCCTGATGATTATGATTTACTGAATGCAATTTTTCGTGGTTTCCATACCGTAAAAGGTGGGGCAGGTTTTTTACAGCTAAATGCATTGGTTGATTGCTGCCATGAAGCTGAAAATGTTTTCGATATACTTCGTAATGGTCAACGTCGTGTGACGTCTGATTTGATGGATGTGATATTACAGACATTAGACACCGTCAATGAAATGTTTGATGCCGTACGTAGTAATCAAACCCCTGTGCCTGCGACGGCTGAGTTATTAGCGACCTTACATCAGTTGGCTCAACCTGAAGCGGTAGATGTTCCTGTCGCTGAAGTGATAGCAGCAGAACCTGTAACTGAAAATGTTGCTGCTGAATCTGCTCCAAGTGGTGAATCAGAAGATATTACTGATGATGAATTCGAAAAATTATTAGATGCGCTGGATGAAGATGGCAGTGCAGAAGCCCCCGCTAAAGATGAAACCGCGAATGCTGGTGAGGGTTTAGGGTTTGATGATGATGTCTTTTTTGATGTCAGCGATGAACCGGCGGTAGCTGAGACTAATGATGAAATAACAGAAGATGAATTTGAAGCGTTATTAGATCAAATTCATGGTTCTGGCAAAACAGCGGCCGTGGCTGACAGTGCTGCGCCGGAAAGTAAAGCGCCGGAAAGTACAGCGGTAGACTTACCTGCGGCATCAGGATCTGAAGAATTAATTACAGATTCAGAATTCGAAGATTTATTAGATCGCTTGCATGGTAAGGGTCAGAATCCGGCCACGGCTGATAGTGCTGAGACAGCCAAGGCTGATGATATTAAAGTTGTTGCCCCAAAAGCGGACGTAGCTAAACCGGTAGCAGCGAAAGTGGAAGCACCAAAAGCGGTTGCAGCAGCCAGTGCTCCTAAACCAGCGGCGAAGGCGGTTGCAAAACCTGCTAAACCACCGGGAGCGGCGGATGGCAAATCGACAGAAGCTTCGGCCCCTGTAGCAGAAACAACGGTGCGAGTTGATACTAAACGTTTAGACGACATTATGAATATGGTCGGTGAGCTGGTATTGGTACGTAATCGATTAGTACGTTTAGGCTTAAAAAGTAATGACGAATCGATGTCGAAAGCGGTATCGAATCTTGATGTTGTGACAGCTGATTTACAATCAGCCGTTATGAAAACTCGAATGCAGCCGATTAAGAAAGTATTTGGACGCTTCCCGCGTGTTGTTCGCGATTTAGCCCGATCTTTAAAGAAAGAAATTAATTTAGAGTTGCAGGGGGAAGATACTGATTTAGATAAAAACTTGGTCGAAGCCCTAGCAGATCCTTTGGTTCACTTAGTGCGTAATGCAGTTGATCATGGTGTCGAGCTGCCTGAGCAACGGGAAGCGGCAGGTAAATCCCGTGTTGGGGTTGTGGTGCTTGCGGCCGAGCAAGAAGGTGATCATATTTTACTGTCCATCGAAGATGATGGCGGCGGTATGGATGCTGATGTATTGCGCAGTAAAGCCGTAGAAAAAGGCATGATGGAGCAAGATGCAGCTGATCGTTTAACCGATAACGAATGTTTTAACTTGATTTTTGCTCCAGGATTCTCCACCAAGGATGTTATTTCTGATGTATCCGGTCGTGGTGTTGGCATGGATGTGGTGAAAACTAAAATCACCCAGCTTAACGGTACGTTGAACATAGATTCACATCTTGGCAAAGGTACTCGTATTGAAATTAAAGTACCGCTAACACTCGCCATTATGCCAACATTGATGGTCATGATAAAAGAGCAAGCGTTTGCTTTTCCTTTAGTTAGTGTGAATGAAATATTCCACTTAGATCTTTCAAAAACCAATGTGGTTGATGGTCAAGAAGTTATTGTAGTTCGAGATAAACCGATTCCGTTATTTCATCTAAAACGCTGGTTGGTCAAGGATGAAGGGGGGGCTGAGTCGGATGAAAGTGCTCATGTGCTTGTTGTCTCTATTGGTAATCAAAGAGCGGGTTTTGTTGTTGATCAGTTAATTGGCCAAGAAGAAGTGGTGATCAAACCTTTGGGTGCCATGTTGCACGGTACTGCTGGGATGGCAGGAGCAACGATCACCGGGGACGGACGCATTGCATTAATTCTGGATGTGCCGAGTATGTTACAACATTACGCAGGCCGGTAGTTATCTGCCGCATAAAGGATGATTATTTAGCATGGCATTATCCATGAAAATTAAGGTGTTGGTGGTTGACGATTCAGGTTTTTTTCAACGTAGAGTATCAGAAATAATAAATGCGGATCCTCGCTTGGAAGTTATTGCGACTGCGAGTAATGGTAAAGAGGGTGTTGAAAAGGCTTTAGCCTTAAAACCTGATGTGATCACCATGGATTATGAAATGCCGGTTATGGATGGGGTGACGGCTGTTAGAAACATTATGAGCCAGTGTCCCATACCGGTATTGATGTTTTCTTCTCTGACTTACGAAGGCGCTCGTATCACCTTAGATGCGTTAGACGCAGGAGCTGTGGACTTTTTATCGAAACAGTTTGATGCCATTGCTGCTTCGGAAGCGCAACTGCATAAAACATTAACCGATCGAATTTTTGACGTTGCTGCGACCGGTAAAAAATTAACAATACCTGCAAGTACTCAGAAGCCTGTAAATCGCACAGCAGCCATTAATACTCCCCGTCAATCAATTGCACCTTCTACACCTTCGGCAATAACGCCAGCGAAAAGTAGTGGATCATCTTCAGCAAAAACTTTACGTCATGTTGAACTTGTGGTGATAGGAACATCGACTGGCGGACCCGCAGCGCTGCAAACTATTTTTAAACAAATGCCTGCCGATTTTTCTAAACCGATAATTATTGTTCAACATATGCCAGGTTCTTTTACCAAAGCCTTTGCTGAGCGTTTGAATAAATTAAGTCCTTTAACCGTCAGCGAAGCGCAGCAAGGTGATAAATTAAAACCCGGCCATGTTTATGTTGCCCCTGGCGGCATGCAGTTGTTATTGGATGGGCGTAATGGTGGCAGTATTCATATTCACGAAAGTGATGAACGTATCAGCTATCGTCCAAGTGTTGATATCGCACTGGCTTCTGCGGCAAAACATTTTGGCCGCAAAGTATTGGCGGTTATTCTCACGGGTATGGGATCTGACGGTAAGGAAGGTGCGCAGTTACTGAAGCAGGCAGGGGGTACAATTTGGGCGCAGGATGAAGCCAGTTGTGTCATTTATGGAATGCCTATGGCGGTAGTTAAAGCCGGCCTTGTCGAAAAATCGCTTCCTCTTGATGAAATCGGCATCAAAATATTTGATGAGGTTAGCTAATGGATCGCTTGGTTTTGTTATTGCTTTTGGGTGCTGTTTCTAGTGTTGTTTTTGGTCATGTACTAGAAGGTGGATCTTTATTATCGCTATGGAATGCTCCTGCTCTTTTCATCGTATTTGGAGGTTCTCTGTTGGCACTGGCTGTTCAAACGCCCACATATCTAGCGCTGCGCGCAACGAAATTAACCTCTTGGCTGGTCGCACCGCCTCAATTTTCTCTTGATCTGTTATTAACGAAGTTAACAACGTGTGGTAATGCGTATCGCAAAGATGGGGTGCTAGGGTTAGATCGTATTGCACAGGCAGAAAGTGATCCTGTCATGAAGAGAGCACTCGTGATGCTCGCTGATGGACAATCACCAGTAGCGATCGAGAAAAGTATTTTATTAGAAATTGAGACGCATCAAGAAAAAGATATGTCTGCGGCAGAAGTTTTCGATAATTTGGGTGGCTATTTACCAACGTTAGGCATAGTTGGAGCGGTACTTGGATTGATGCAGGTATTGTCTAATCTTGAGCAGCCAGAAGAACTTGGACGAGGGATTGCGACGGCATTTGTCGCGACTTTTTATGGAGTTGCGGCGGCCAACTTAATCGCCATACCTATTGCTGGTCGTTTACGCGGATTTATTCAGCAGCGCACTCGCTATCATAAAGCGATGATTGTTGGCGTAATGGCCATTCGTGAAGGTATTAATCCACAGCTGATCCGTTATCGCCTGGAAGGAATTGATTTATGAGTACTCAACATGGTCCTGATCGCCATCGTTGGTTAATTTCTTATGCTGATTACATGACCTTGTTATGTGCATTTTTTATTATGCTATATAGCGTGAAGTTATTGGATGAAAATCAATATCAAGCTGTGCAAGATATTTTGGATGGCATGTTTACTACGCAAGCGCAGCAACTCTTGCCACAGCCAGAAGTATCGACAACAATTCTTGATAACAATAATGGCATGATGCCGTTATATCAAACAGTGAAGCAACAGCTGCAAGTATTTATTGATAGCAATGAATTGAACATAGAGCAGGAAGGAGAGTGGGTAAAAATTCGCTTAAAAGCCGATACCCTTTTTCCGGCCGGTGGTTGGGAAATTAATGATGAAATGATGGATATGATTGAACAGCTTGCGCTGGTGGTTCGACCGATTCCGAATGAAATTAATATTGAAGGCCATACGGATGATGTGCCCATTAGCTCTGCGAATATTGTGAGCAACTGGGATTTATCAGCCTTGCGAGCGGTTGCGGTAGTACGAGCATTTGAATTATTTGGAGTAGCCCCTCAAAGAATGGCTGCTATGGGGTTTGCTTATCACAAGCCTCTATTTGCAAATGATAGTGACGAGCATCGGTTGGCAAATCGACGCGTTGAAATTTTAATTAAACAAGGAAGTATTAATCAGCCTTGGGCGAGAGAAGAAATTGAAGAATGAGCATGAAAATTGCAGTGAAACAATATTCTTTATCTCTGTGTCAACATAAGGATGACATGACGTGCGAATTTGGTCGATAGCAAATCAAAAAGGTGGCGTAGGGAAAACTACATCCGTGGTTTCTCTTGGTGGCCTGCTGGCAGAGCGAGGCGCTCGGGTATTATTGATAGACTTGGATCCCCACGGGTCCTTAACCAGTTACTTTCGATATGACCCTGACAGCCTAGAAACGAGTTTGTATGATTTATTCTTTAATCAGCGTTGTAAAGATTTAGACTATATTCATAAAATAATTCTTCCGACATCACGTAAGGGGGTCGACTTATTGCCGGCGACGACAGCGCTTGCCACCCTAGAGCGGCAAGTGAGTGGTCAAGACGGCATGGGTTTAGTCTTAGCAAAGACGTTAGCTCAGCTCTGGGACGATTATGATTATGCATTATTGGATACGCCGCCTATTTTAGGTGTGCTATTGGTAAACGCATTAGCGGCTTGTCAGCGACTTATCATTCCTACACAAACAGAACACTTGGCGCTTAAAGGTTTAGAGCGCATGGTACATACGTTAAAAATGGTGATGTCATCACAAAATCGGCAACTGCCTTACACCATTGTGCCAACATTATTTGATCGTAGAACTCAGGCGTCATTAACCACCTTAAAAGAAATGCGTCAGCTTTATCCAGAGCATTTGTGGCAAGAAGCTATTCCTATCGATACCAAGTTTCGTGATGCCAGTCATGAAGGGGTATTTCCTAATGAGATGGACAGTCTTTCTCGTGGCGTTAGGGCTTATCGACATCTATTAACGGAATTAGATCAAGCAGAAGAGGTGAAGCATGAGCGTAGATCAGCCCAATAACCAAACAAGAATAGCGGGTTATTTAGACATGCTTCTGGTGGATCATTCTATTTGGGATGAAAAACTTTCTTTAGCAATTAACCCTCCTGTTCGTCCGCAAAATACAGTCGCCCCTGGGCATTATTTATTAACGACTGAAAATATAGGCTCGGGTCTCCGAATCATTAAGTTTACTCATTTATTAAATAGCATCAGTATTTTAAATCAATTGCCATTTTCAAGGCTTAGATCAGAGGTATTACACCGCTGTTTGCCACTAGCAGCAGAGGCAATGCTTTGTGACTAAACAGAGTAGCTCTGCGCCAATATCGACGAAAGAAAGTGTGCCCAATTTTGTTGATGGCGTATTACAGAACTATCTTGATCAATTGTTAGTGACGGCAACTCAGCAGCCACAGAAAGTAGAAAAAGTAATTGCCATTCCTGAAGAAGCCGAGCCGGTATTTAATCCTGATACTGTGCCTCTTCTTGCACCTGTCGTCACATCTGACATGGCGCCTGATCGTGTGCCAGACGTAGCTCGAGAAGTCGTTAATGATCAGAGTATTATCGTGGAACGGGTCACGTCTGTAGAAATCGAAGCGGCTCCGCTAAGCCTTAAATCGCTGACAGATCAAGATTCTTGGTCAAGCCAAGGTGTTGAGTGTCTGGTGTTTAGTGTCTGTGGATTGAAACTCGCGGTCCCTTTGCTATTTTTGGGGGGAGTGCATGAGGTCATCGCGAGTGATGTAAAACCATTGATGGGGCAGCCTTCTTGGTATTTAGGCATGGTACATACTGCCGAACAAAACCTTCAAGTTATCGATACCGCCAATTTCATTATGCCTGAGCGTCATCAGCATTTATCTGAGCAAGGGTTTAAGTATTTAATTCAGCTAGAAAAATCACCGTGGGCGATTGCTTGTCAATCAATTGACGATACCGTACGGCTGGAAGCCTCAGAAATTAAATGGCGTGGTGAGCGCGGCAAGCGTACTTGGCTTGCAGGGACCGTTATCGAAAAGATGTGCGCCCTGATTGATGTTGCTGGATTATTACAAAGCGTGGAACGCAACTGTAAGACGGTATGAAATTTATTTAATTTTAAGCTGGTACAGTTTGTGCTCTCTACTATAGTTAAGAGAGGTGCAACACGTTTTTTGACGCAAGCCAATTAATTAAGACCTTTCTAGTGAGGAAGTAATATGTCAGCCAATGCTGCGAAAAGTGCAGAGGATCCAATTCTACAGTGGGTGACCTTTCGGTTAGAGAATGAGTCCTACGGTATTAATGTGATGCAAGTGCAAGAGGTTTTACGTTATACCGAGATCGCTCCTGTACCAGGTGCGCCTCCGTATGTTTTAGGAATCATTAACCTGCGAGGGAATGTTGTTACGGTAATCGATACACGCTCACGATTTGCGTTACCGAATGCAGAAACGACAGATCAAACGCGGATAGTGATCATAGAAGCGGAAAACCAAGTCGTAGGCATTTTGGTGGATGCGGTGGCTGAGGTAGTTTATTTACGTCAGTCTGAAATTGAAACCACTCCAAATGTCGGCAATGATGAAAGTGCTAAATTTATCCAAGGAGTTTGTCATAAGAATGATGAACTATTAATCTTGGTTGATTTAGAGAAGTTAATGTCAGACGAGGAATGGATGGAGATTTCTGGTGTATAGCCAGAAATAGGAGCTTTAAGCATGTTGTATTTGTCGTCTTTATCGATGGTTCATTGGTTATTAATCAGTAATGGAATATTACTAGTAGCCACGGTTGCAGGTTTTGTTTTAGTTAAACGTAAATATGAAAGTGACTTTCAAAATTGGCAGCAGCAAACACAAAAAATAAGGCATGATTTTGAAGCAATGAGTAAGAGCACTTTTGGTATGGGCCGTTGCGTAAAAAAATTAGAGCAGCGCCTTATCGAAAGTGAGAGAAAGCCTACCTTGGCTACTTCAGATGAAGCTCTGTATCAGCAAGCTCAGCGCTTAGTCGGTATGGGGGCATCTGCTGATGATTTGGTTTCAAGTTGTGGTGTTGCTCGCGCAGAAGCAGAATTATTAGTATCTATGAATAGACAAGTAGCTCACTAATCTGGGCTTTACTTAATAATAAAAGCTATATGCATTTTTAATTGTTACAGATACCTTTTATGACAAAACAGTCCGAGTTGAACTCTAGAAGCTTCCTATACTTGTATTAGATAGGAATGAATTAGGAGTACAACATGAAGCTGGTCACGGTATTTTCATTTGCAATAATTACCAGTCTAGCAATGTCGGCAGCGGACTCCGTTACCAACCAATATGACACGTCAAGAATATTGGCGAGTCAGATTTA
Organism: Oleispira sp.; assembly: GCA_036960605.1. Classification (GTDB taxonomy): domain Bacteria; phylum Pseudomonadota; class Gammaproteobacteria; order Pseudomonadales; family Oceanobacteraceae; genus Oleispira. Next base: position 162,203 of record JBALXI010000004.1, read on the forward strand.
CAGCGCGGCTTTTAATGATGTATCCCCTGGATTTGATGATTTATATATTATTAAAACTCAGGACAAGGGGCGGGAAATTATTATTTATTGCAACGTTACATACTGCTATAAGAACCGTAATAGCATTATGACCAGCTAACAGCGCGGTGATATCTCTCCGCGATCATCTAACGATACACACAGGCTTTGATGTGGGGTACTAAGCGCTAAGCTGCCGTTCATTGAAACTTGGCTTTTAATACCGTTTAGTGAAATCACATCTTGCCACTCTGGTGGTTCTCGACCCGCAGCCTTTGCCCACATTTGATGGGTTTGCATTGAAGACGTAGCCACTTGTTGGCTGTAGTGTAATACGGCTTCCTCCGACGTTTCTATCCAGTTATCGAGATAACTCAAACCTGTTGCTGTTGTAATACTGCTTAATGTAAGTACTAACACACCTTCTAACAGAGTAAACCCCGCCATTTTCTGAAACATCAGCATCCCCCAAACGATTGTTTTTGTTATATTTTGTAACTATAAAGGGATTTGTTTATTGTTCAAGACATTGATTGCAAAGGCCAGTATATTTGAGTCTGTGACTTGATATCGAGCATCATCAAATGAGAACGCAGTGTTGAAAACAGTATCAATTATATGGGTGCGTGGAGTATTGCAGGCTGCAAATTTGCAAGGCCTTGAAGAATCTAACATTTTAGCGCATGCGGGATTAGGCCCTGATTGTTTAAAAACAAGCAGTGGTCGTATAAGTCTGAGTGATACGTTGGCTTTATGGCGGTCTGTGGAGGAACTTAGCGGAGATCCTTTGTTTGGCTTTCATATGGGGAAATCATTAAAGCCCGCACATTTTCAATTACTCGCATTTACCCTGCTTAGTAGCTCAACCCTAGGCGATGCGATTGAGAAGATTTTAAAATATCAGCGCTTAATCAGCGATGGTGGTACTTTCACGTTATTACCGCAAGATGATAGAACCGCTCTGGTTTATACGCCGGCAGCCAGCAATTTTAGTTATCATCAAATAGATGCTGTTTTAGTGGCTACGCTCAGCTTTGCTCGTTGGTTATTAGGACGGGAGATTAAGCCATTAAGGTTAACCTTTTCTCATAATGAGAATGAGGGTTTAGCTGAGTATCAGGCTTTCTTTGGCTGTGAACTTGAATTTTATCATGCTGAAAATAGTATTTTATTTAGCACGTTATTATTAGAAGAAGCCTTACCGGGCTTTGATCAAGGCTTGGCAACCCTGCATGAGCAGATGGCTGATGATCAATTACAGCGGTTAACGGAACCGGACATTATCGCGAGGGTGCACGAGCGCCTATCGATGATAGGGCAGGAGAGCTTATCGCGTGACGAAATTGCTGCTCAACTGGCGATGAGTGGCCGTAGTTTACAGCGTAAATTACAAGAGCAGGGCAGCAGTTTTCAAAAACTGCATGATGAGCATAGACACCAGCGCTCTTTACAATTATTGGCGCATCAAAACTTGTCGCTTTTGGATATTTCTTTGCAGCTAGGTTTTTCGGAAAGCAGTACGTTTTATCGAGCTTTTAAACGCTGGCAGGGTGTCACACCGGGGGAGTATCGTCAGCAGTTAGCGCGTCAATGACATTAAAACGTCAACCCTATTCCTAGAAAAATCTGTTGCTCAAAATGATTGGCGCTGGCGAGCTGGAAATCCTCGTCGTCGACATTTTGTTGCCAATAATGCAGGTTTCCTTGCCAGCCTAAATGACTAAACCAGCGTCGATTAAAGCGATACTGATAATAGAATTCTAATTGCCCTTTGAGGCTGATTATTTGACCTAATTCAGAATCAAAGGTAATGCTTTCTTTGGGTTCGAGTATGACCTTCCCTTGCCCCAAACCAAATTGCCAGTTGATATTAAGTCCTCTATGGAAAGACTGACTGATAATCATGATTTCGTTTGTTTCAGTTTTAGCCGAAAACAAACTCCGTTTTTCAAAAGGTGTAATGTTGGCCTGTATTGGCTGATTAATTATTGATTTTTGAATACGTAATTCAGTTAATACTTTGTCATCTTGAAAGGGAAATATGAAACTGAAGCCGTAAGTTTCTTCTTCACGGTTTATTCGAGCTTGCTGCCCTTGGTTAATGGTAATCGCATCACTCGGGTCATTGGCATTTGAGGGGATAAAGGGAATGGCTTCCTTCGCTTGCAAAACATACTGCCAATCATTTTTCCCTGCAAAGATAGAAAGCTGGCTTTGGCCGAGACGTTTAATGGAGAGCGCGACTCTCCAGGCTTTGCTAGTATCATCATCAGTCGCCTGATTACCTGAACTGCTGGACGTTAATAACCGATTCGACTGGCTAACATAAAGATTGGGTAGAGCAGGAAACCAGTTGCCTAAAAAACCAGAGTAATGCGGGGTAAGGTGACACTGGTAGCCAAGTAAAGGATCACTGTTATGAGAAAGCTCTGGCAAACCACCTAATAACGGTTGCTCACTTTTCATAGCGCAAGATAGTTTGTTGCTTCCTGCTTGGGCATTTTGAAAAAACCCAAGAAAGAGCAAGAAAAAGGCGGTATTGACGATTAAAAAAATCTGTTTCATGCCGCCTATATCGGCTACTTTAGGAAAAGCTAAAGCGTAATATTCTTAATTAAAAATTGGATTAAAGATTTCGGTTAAAGGTTGCTGATGATTTCTAATACGTCATCATGATGGCTCTTGGTTTTAACCTTAGCCATTACATGTCGTAAAATACCTTCTTCATCAATGATAAAAGTGACACGGTGAATTCCAATGTACTCTTTACCCATAAATTTCTTTAATGCCCAAACACCATAGCTTTCAGCAATCGAATGGTCTTCATCGGATAGAAGTGTGAAGTTCAGCTCTTTCTTTTCAGTGAAACGAGTCAGTAGCTTTGCCGCATCAGGGCTAATTCCTAAAACCACCGTATTTAAATCTGAAAAAGCACTTTCGCTATCACGAATTCCGCATGCTTGAGTAATGCAGCCAGGCGTCATCGCTTTAGGATAAAAATAGAGAACGACCTTTTTGCCTTTAAAATCAGCCAGTGAAACTTGTTCACTATTTTGATCGGTGGTGGTGAATTGCGGAGCAATTTGATCGAGCGGAGGAAATGTTAAACTCATGATGGCAACCTAAGTGATAAATAAAGAAATCTGTGTACTTATTTAATCACCTAAGTTTGCCATAAAATCGGTTGAAAATAACTATTAGCAGTTAATTGACTGTTCCGTTAAATAGTTCTCTAACGTTTGTTTTGCTTTATTACCGGCAGGACTATTACGGAAAACAAACTCGTGCGTTTTATCTTGTAAGATAATAAGAACATCTGCACAGAAATCACCATCATGAGCTTTACGGACCGGTTTCATACGAATTTCGATGACCTTGTCGAGGTTGATGTAAAACTCACCTGTTAGCTCTTCTAGTGCTTCTCCTGCGCGCAGTCGAATCATAGCCACATTGGGGTTGATACATAAAAAAGCCATATTTATTCTCCAGTTAATGGTTTAGCAATAACTAGATACTAGGGCAACCTGCGAAAGGGGATATTGATGTGGGTCAGTTATGGTTGCGAGTCAAGTCAGCTTGATTCGAATGGCTGTCTTTGGGATGCAGCAGCAAGGCAGAATTTCATCGTCATTTATCCAAGCCATAGGCTCTTCGGTATAATGAACTTCGCCTTCCAATAGCTGAGTACGGCAACTGCCGCAATAACCTTCACGACATTGATAGTGCACAGTCACATCTTGGGCTTCAAGAGACTCCAGTAGCGTGTCTGCATGCTGGAAAGGTACTGCTTGAGAGTGTCCTACGGCATTATGAATCGACACCATGTGTACTGGCTTATCCATGCCGGCAAAGTCAATCTGCGCACTAGCCTCTGGCTGTTCAGAATCTTCATTGGTCAGCAGTAAGCTGTTTTGCACAGGCTCATGGTCGAGCTGTGCTTCAACAGTGTCGGCTTCTAAAGAAAATTCTTCATGAGCAGGGGCTAAGCCATCAAGAAGAAATTCTTCTTGATGCTTATTATTAGCGATAGCGCCATCCGATGAGTTTTGGCAAGTATTGGTTGATTGATTCATAGTGTTAAATTACAGATCAAAGTCCCCAAAATCTTCAGTATCTACCGCACTATCAATCGCACCTACCAGGTAAGAGCTGATTTCAGCTTCTTGTGGGGCGACCTGAACGTTGTCGCTGTTCAACCAAGAGTTGATCCACGGTAGTGGGTTGCTCTTAGCGTTAAAGATCGGTGGTAAGCCAATGGCGACAATGCGCTGATCGGTAATATATTCCACATACTGCGCTAGGATTGTCTGGTTAAGACCAATCATAGAGCCGTCTTTAAATAAGTAGCCCGCCCATTCTTTTTCTTGCTCGGCGGCGTCTAAGAAAATTGCACGAACTTCTTCTTTACAGCTCGCTGCGATTTCACCCATTTCTGGATCATCTTTACCGGCGGCCATAATTTGCAGAATGTGCTGAGTACCGGTTAGGTGCAACGCTTCATCACGAGCAATCAACTTAATGATTTTGGCATTGCCTTCCATTTTTGCACGTTCAGCAAAAGCGAAAGAACAAGCAAAGCTAACGTAAAAGCGAATCGCTTCTAAAACGTTTACCGAAACCATTGTTAGATACAAGGTACGCTTCATATCACGCAAGTTAATATCAACGATCTTGCCGTTAATAGTATGAGTACCTTCACCTAGCTGGGTGTAGTAGCTGTTTTTTGCGATCAGTTCGTCATAGTACTTAGTCACACTCACGGCGCGACGCGTAATGAAATCGTTACGGGTAATATCGTCGAAGACTTCCGCAGGATTGGGCACCACGTTACGCATGATGTGCGTATAGCTACGGCTATGAATGGTTTCGCTGAAAGACCAGGTCTCGATCCACGTTTCTAATTCAGGTAACGATACAATCGGTAAGAAAGCGACGTTAGGTGAGCGGCCCTGTACAGAATCCAGCAGTGTTTGATACTTAAGGTTGCTCAAGAAAATGTGCTGTTCATGATCCGGTAAATCGTTGAAATCTTTACGGTCATTTGCTAAATCGACTTCTTCCGGACGCCAGAAAAAAGACAATTGCTTTTCGATTAGGTTTTCAAAAATCTTATGCTTTTGAATGTCGTAGCGCGCAACGTTCACCGTTTCACCAAAGAACATGGGTTGCTTCAACGTATCAAAAGTATTTTGGTTGAACGTGGTATAGGGCATAAAGGGCTACAACTTTAAAAAATGTTTTAAAAGTAAATGCTTTGAAATAGTAAGCACTATAAAAATACGCTGAGTGATCTACATCATGCTCAGCGTATTTTATGCGATAACGTGTGGGAAATCGGCTTTAAAGCAACATCTAAACTAGGTTAGATCTTGCAAGCGCCGCCTTCACAATCATCGTCTTCAACTTCTGGTGCTTGCGGATCAGACATGCCGTCACGGGTATTGTGATAGTACAAGGTCTTAAGGCCGTTTTTATAAGCAGTCAATAGATCTTTCAGCAATACTTGCATCGGAACCTTGTTGCCTTCGAAGCGTGATGGGTCGTAGTTGGTATTAGCTGAAATCGCTTGGTCTACGAATTTCTGCATAATACCGACAAGTTGCAAGTAACCTTGGTTGCTTGGAATGTTCCATAGCAATTCGTAGTTTTTACGCAAACGGCCAAACTCTGGAACAACCTGCTTCAATATGCCATCTTTCGATTGCTTAACGCTGATATAGCCACGAGGTGGCTCAATACCGTTGGTCGCGTTGCTGATCTGAGACGATGTTTCAGAAGGCATTAATGCAGTTAGGGTAGAGTTACGTAGGCCTGTTTTCTTAATGTCGGCGCGTAAACCTTCCCAGTCATAAGCCAAAGGCTCTTCACAGAACTTATCAACGTCTTTCTTATAGGTATCAATCGGTAAAATACCTTGCGCATAAGTCGTTTCAGCGAAGGCTTCACAAGCCCCTTGCTCTTGAGCCAGTTTGTTAGAAGCACGCAATAAATAATATTGAATGGCTTCAAAAGCACGGTGAGTTAAACCGTTAGCACTGCCGTCAGAATACTTAACGCCATTCTTAGCTAGGTAGTATGCGTAGTTAATAACGCCCACACCCAAAGTACGGCGGTTTAAGCTGGCCTTCTGCGCAGCGATCATTGGGTAATCTTGATAAGACAATAAGCTATCAAGCGCACGTACTACCAAATCAGAAAGTTCTTCTAATTCGTCTAGGTTCTCAAGAGTTCCTAAGTTGAACGCGGCAAGGGTACACAAGGCAATCTCACCTTCTTCGTCATTAACATCTTGTAATGGCTTAGTCGGTAGCGCAATTTCTAAGCACAAGTTCGATTGACGAATCGGTGCAACTTCAGGGTTGAACGGGCTGTGCGTATTGCAGTGATCAACGTTCTGGATATAAATACGACCAGTACCGGCACGTTCTTGCATCAGCGTAGAGAACAGGTCTACCGCTTTAATCGTTTCTTTACGGATCGATTCGTCTTGTTCGTACTGAACATACAAACGCTCAAACTTATCTTGATCGGCGAAGAAGGCATCGTATAAACCAGGCACATCGGAAGGAGAGAACAAGGTAATGTCTTGGTTCTTAATCAAACGTTCATACATTAACTTGTTTAGCTGCACGCCATAATCTAAGTGACGAACACGGTTCTCTTCTACGCCGCGGTTATTTTTCAATACCAGTAGGGATTCAACTTCTAAATGCCATAACGGGTAGAACAAGGTCGCGGCACCACCACGAACACCGCCCTGAGAGCACGATTTAACCGCGGTCTGGAAGTGCTTGTAGAATGGGATGCAACCGGTGTGGAAAGCTTCACCACCACGGATAGGGCTGCCTAATGCACGAATGCGGCCGCCGTTAATACCAATGCCAGCACGCTGGGATACGTACTTAACAATCGCGCTAGAGGCTGCGTTGATTGAATCTAGGCTATCACCCGCTTCAATCAATACACACGAGCTGAACTGACGAGTAGGTGTACGTACGCCGGCCATGATCGGTGTAGGTAAAGATATCTTGAAATTAGATGACGCATCATAAAAACGCTTGATGAAATCTAAGCGACGTTCTTTATCGTATTGTGCGAACAGGCAGGCCGCGATTAATACGTATAAAAATTGAGCGCTTTCGTAGATGTCACCGGTGACACGGTTTTGAACGAGGTATTTACCCTCAAGCTGCTTAACCGCGGCATAGCTGAAATTCATATCTCGGCCATGGTCAAGGAATGCGTCCATCGCGGCGAATTCTTCAGCGCTATAATCTTTTAATAAATCACTATCGTAGCGATTATCGCCGACCATTTTTTGCACGTGATCAAAAAGCTTAGGTGGCTCAAATTGGCCATAAGCTTTTTTGCGCAGATGGAAAATATTCAAGCGTGCCGACAGATATTGATAATCTGGCGTTTCTTCAGAGATTAAGTCGGCAGCGGCTTTGATCAATGTTTCGTGTATTTCAGAGGTAGTAATACCATCAAAAAATTGTAAGTGAGCTTTTAGCTCAACCTCAGAAACGGAGACGTTGTCCAATCCTTCAGCTGCCCAATCGACAACCTTATGGATTTTCTCTAAATCAATTGTTTCTTGGCGACCGTCTCGCTTGGTTACAAATATCGCGCTGTTCATATATTGGGGTGCCTGTAGATCCTGTAATCTTTGTATTACTCATTAAAATGAGCACGAAAGCTGTTTAGAGTTGACGCTCTGCTTGATCTTAAATCAAATGACGTGTAAGTCATTGAACAATAGGTGTGATTTCTAAACCGAGACACAGGATATTGCGGTTGGGAGTTCATTTCAACCCCTTATGTAGTGTTTGCCTGTGGATAAGCTGTGGAAATTAAGTGGACACATATCTTATCAAAAATACGGTAAAATACCGTTCAGAAAGGTTGCATTTTTTACATTTGTAACAGAAAAAATCGGAACTCAGTGCAAAGCACTGATTTAGAGTCTAAAGTTATATATAAGCCATTCAATATAACGGCAGTTCAAAAAATAACGGCAGTTCAAGAAATTGAATAGGAAAATAGCGTGGAATTAAAACATGGCAGCAGCCAGGACGATAACTGGCGCATCCTAATCGTTGAAGACGATGAACGATTAGCAAATCTGACTAAAGATTATTTGGAGAGTAACGGTCTTCAGGTATCGATTGAAGGAGATGGAAGTCGCGCCATTGAGCGTATCAAATCTGAACAGCCTGACCTAGTGGTACTTGATTTAATGCTTCCGGGTGAAGATGGTTTAGCCGTCTGTCGTATTGTTCGGCCACATTACTCTGGGCCGATCTTAATGCTTACGGCGCGTACTGAAGATCTTGATCAGGTGCTTGGGCTGGAGATGGGCGCGGACGATTATGTTGCGAAACCGGTTCGCCCTCGCGTTTTATTAGCCCGTATTCGTGCTTTATTACGCCGCGTGAAAGAGCAGAAAGAAAATGAGTCTAATCAAGATGAGTCTTCTTCTAAACGTTTAACGTTTGGTAACCTTGTTGTTGATAGTTCCATGCGAGAAGCTTGGCTAGATGGCAATAGTATTGATTTAACCAGTGCTGAATTTGACTTGCTATGGCTTCTATCTAGCAGCGCAGGACATGTTTTGACCCGCGAAGAAATCTTCCATCAACTTCGTGGAATCGAATATGATGGCCAAGATCGATCGATTGATGTTCGTGTATCGCGAATTCGCCCCAAGGTAGGTGATGATCCGATTAATCCGAAGCGTATTAAGACCGTTCGCAGTAAGGGTTATCTTTTCGTAAAAGAGATTTAGGGTCATAAAAGAGATCTAGTTTTAGAAAAAATTAGTCCTCAGCACCACTCTTTCTGAGTGGTGCTTTATATCTGCTTGAATAATTTAGGGAGAAAGAGCATTTTTATTCGAGTTTATTCGGGTTTATTGGCTGCTTTAGTTTTGGTTGTATTATTGTGCATGTCGGCTTTACAGCTGGTGGATCACGTTCGTGGAGCACAGTTTAACCAGAATGTTGTACGCGGCAGTTTGTATCTAATCACAGAGCGATTACGTTATGACATTACTGAACAGGGAGACTTAGAAGCCCGGTTTGATGCTCAGATTGATATTGTTAGCAAAAAAAAAGCGCAATTGGATGAATATCAGCTAAGCCGTTTAGAGCGCCATGAAGTATTAATGTTATCCGATGAAGTTGGTCATGAAGCTAGGCTTATTACCGTTCTTGATGATGATAACTTGATAAGAACGACCTTACGTAATGTCACGGAAGTACAAGCTCAAGCCTCGGGGCAATTATTATTGGAAGACTGGCAGCGTAGCGGGCAGTCACTTGAGCCTTTTCTTGAAGAAATATCACCCCACTTTGGCTATTCCTTGAGTTTACTGCCTCTTGAAGGCTTCGACTTAAGCAAAGGCGACTTGGGGCGGATGCAATATGGTGATGTGTTAATGCGCATTGCGATTGATGGCGAAAGTGCGGATGCCTTGGTTAAAGTACCGGGTAAAGAACAGGTTATTCGCATGGGACCTATCTTTGCCTTTAAACGTTATACCCTTATGGGGATTGTAATCATTGCACTGACGGGGTTTATGCTGCTTGGCTTGGGTGTTTATTGGGTGGTTAATTCTTTTGAAATGCGTTTGCGTAAGTTAGAGCAAGCAACCAGCCGATTATCACAAGGGCACTTAAATGCGCGGGTAGGCATCAATGGTTCTGACCCAGTGAGTCGCTTAGGGCAAGCCTTTAATAAAATGGCTGATCATATTCAGCGGCTCATCAGTGTGCAGCGTGAAATGGTGCGTGCGGTCTCTCATGAACTTCGTACCCCTGTGGCTCGAATTCGCTTTGGGGTGCAAATTATTGAAGATACCGCCGGTGATGATCCTTTTGTAATGAAGCAACTCACCGGAATGGATTCAGATATTCAAGAATTAGATGAATTGATTGATGAAATTTTGACGTATGCCCGCTTGGAAGAAGGGGGGCCGTTATTGGATTTTGAGTTGACCAATATTCAAGAGCTGATCTTGCAGTTGGTGGATGAAGCCCGACCTCCTGCAAGCGTGAATGTGAAATATGGCGGGGCGGTTGGCTCTCAGCATGAAGCAGAAGTTGAATACCGTTATATGCACCGAGCAATTCAAAACCTTATTGGTAATGCCTGCCGCTATGCGAAATCGCAAGTGATCGTGACATTTTCAGTGGGGGCTGATACCTGTCGGGTCGATGTTGCTGATGATGGCCCAGGAATTCCGGAAGAAGAATGGAACCGAGTCTTTACGCCCTTTGCACGCTTGGATGATAGCCGTACACGTAGCTCTGGGGGTTATGGTTTAGGGCTCTCGATTGTGCGTCGTATTACTTATTGGCATGGTGGCCGCGCGATGGTGAGTCGAGATGAAAAGTTAGGTGGGGCTAAATTCAGTTTAGTTTGGCCTAAACGTCATCAAGAAATAGGTTAATCATTGAAATTGTACTCAGTATTATAGTACTGAGGTTTAGGTGTCTGATAACAATTCGTAACGTTAAGATACCTTTAAATTACAGACAGAAGGGGATATCACTGGCAACATTTGACTTACGTATCCTATGGACACGTGGTGAGAATGTAGCGAAGTTATTCGCTTTTTGGGGACTCCTTATGGAGTCCCTTTTTTTTGCCTAAAATTTCATTTGAGAGGCTCTATCCCCACCAAATTGTTATTACATGAATGTAATGACTGCTGTAAGAAATCTTTCATATAGCTGCTGTCTTTCTGTTCTTCACGAATCGCCGCATACAGTGTTGGCCAAATACCACTCTTGCCCAAAGGTTTTGAACTTATTAAACCCGCGTTTAAATAAGGCTGTAATGCCCAATTAGGTAAGCACGCGACGCCACGACCACTGGCAACCAGCTGCACGATCATCAAGGTCAGATCCGCTTGGCGAATCGCTCGTGGTTCAATGCCATTGGGATCAAGAAACTGAGTGAAAATATCAAGGCGTTTACGCTCCACGGGATAATGAATCAACGTTTGGTCGGCTAGATCAATTGCTTCGATATGCTTTTGCTCAACCAGTGGGTGCTGATTAGCGATCGCCAGTAGGGCTTGATAGCGAAACAAGGGTTGATAATGAATTCCAGGCATCGGGACGGGGTCGGCCGTGACGACAAGATCCAGATCACCTCGAGCTAATGCGGGTAAAGGTTCGAAGTGGAAGCTTGCCATTAAATCAATTTCTACTTCAGGCCATTGATCGCGGAAACTATTGATTGCGGGCATTAACCAATCAAAACAACTGTGACATTCAATCGCCATGTGCAAGCGACCTGCTTGGCCACCGGCGAGTTTCTTTATATCGCGAGTTGTTTGCTCAAGTTGTGGAATCACCTTACTGGCGAGCTCAAGAATATGCTCACCGGCACGCGTAAAGCGAATCGGCTTGGTTTTACGTACAAACAAGCTGAGGCCTAAACGTTCTTCGAGGTCTTTTAATTGATGAGATAATGCTGATTGAGTGAGGTGAAGTCTTTTGGCTGCTTCGACAAGAGAGCCACCATCACGTAGTGCTCGCACGGTTTTAAGGTGCTTAATTTCTAGCATGTGAGTGTTCTTTGTTGAGTAGAATTAATGCAATATTATCGTTTGCATGCATTTTTCTCAATAAGAATTTTAACTAAGGCCTCAGCTAAAGCGTTCAATGATGCGTTCTTGCTCTGACATCAATAAAGCCAACTCATCACTTGCTTGTGCGTTACGAGCGGAAACCTGCTCCACTTCCGTTGAAAGACCGGATAGACGATTAAGCCCTTGCTCTATCTGTAATACGGTATCGGTTTGTTGGCGTATCGATTGGCTATTATTTTGCGCACTGAGGTGAATCGCATCTATATTAGCTTGAATGGCCGATAGTGATGTATCGGCCTGATTTGCTTGTTGCAAGCAATTGTCGGCGTGTTCTGTCCCTAGTTCCATGGTGGATACCGCGAGATCCGCTCCGGTTGCCAATTTGCCCACGATGGTATGGATTTCAGCGGTAGATTCTTGAGTTCTAACGGCAAGATTACGGACTTCGTCGGCGACCACGGCAAAACCACGACCTTGCTCTCCGGCCCGAGCTGCTTCGATAGCAGCATTCAGTGCGAGTAGGTTAGTTTGTTCGGCAATGGCTTTAATCGCGTCCAAAAACCGCTTAATGGATTCTGTTTCTTCTGCCAGAGTGGTTACTGCTGCAGAGGTGGTACTCAGTTCTTCGGCCAAATCACTGATTTTACTTGCGGTATCTGCAACCAAATCATGACCGAGCTTAACCCCTTGTTGAGCTTCCGTCGCGGCATGGCTAGTTTGCTCAGTATTTTCGAGTAACGTCTCCGCTGATTGAGTAATTTGATGACTTGCTTGAGCTAGTTGGTCAGTCTCTTGATTTTGGCGGCGCACCTGCTCTAAGTTATCATCGCTCATATCGCGAGCAGATTGAGCGAGCAGATTTAAGGTGCCCATATTATCGTTGATGCGTACGAGTACGGTTTGTAGGCGTCGCTTAAGTACATGTTGAGAAAATTCTAATTTACCCAATGACGAATTTTTACCAGAAAATATGTAAGCGGAAAGTGCATCATCGATAACATTTTTCGCAACCTTCTCAAGGGTTTGATCAGATTGTTGTTGAGCGATAAGCACCCAAGCCATAAGCGGCAGCAGAGTAAGTAATGTTATGGATGTATTGTCGGTAAGCGTGAGTAAACTTGCGAGCGCAATGAGCCAAGGCACAAGGGTGGAAAATTTCGCCAGTAATTGCGTTTGAATTTTGAGAGGCGATCGTCCTTTCTGTATTTTACGATAGGCTTCTTCGGCGCGCTTTACTTGATCGCTGTGAGGTTTTGTTCGCACGGATTCGTAACCAATGATTTTACCATTATCCAATACGGGGGTGACGTAGGCATCGACCCAATAGTAGTCTCCATTTTTACAGCGGTTTTTCACTAAGCCTTGCCAATGATCTCCCTTTTTTAATTTTTCCCACATGCCAAAAAAGGCAGCTTCAGGCATATCAGGGTGACGTACGATATTATGGGCGCTGCCTAGTAACTCTTCTTTAGTAAAACCACTGATGTCGACAAATGCTTGATTGCAGTGGGTGATCTGACCTTTCACATTGGTTGAAGAAACTAAGTGCGACACACTATTCAGTACGACTTCATTCTGAGTAATGGGTTGGTTATTTTTCATTTTGGATCCTAATTAATGCATCATTGATAATCATGATATTGCTTAACTATAGACGCTATATAGAGAAAGGCTTGGCGCTAGCCTTTTTGCCACGTAAAATCAGCGGCATAATTATATAAAAATACCGTTAAGCAAGGAATCACATTTATGTCGCGCTATCTTTTAGCTATTGACCAGGGTACAACGAGCAGTCGAGCCATCGTATTTGATCTTGATGGTCATATCATCGCGTCTAGCCAACAAGAATTTCCACAGATATTCCCTCAAGATGGTTGGGTAGAGCACGATCCAGAAGCCATTTGGTCGACAACTGAAGAAACGTGTCGTGATGCGATTAAAAAAGCATCGTTACAAGCCAGTGATATTTTATCAATTGGTATTACCAATCAGCGTGAAACGACAGTGGTTTGGGATAAAGAAACGGGCAAACCTATTTATAATGCGATTGTTTGGCAAGACCGTCGCACAGCAGATCTTTGTCAGCAGCTAAAGCAAAAAGAAGGACTTGTTGAGCAATTAACGGCAAAAACGGGTTTGTTATTGGACCCATATTTCTCTGCCAGCAAAATTGCATGGATCTTGGATAACGTAGAAGGTGCTCGTTCCCGTGCAGATGCGGGTGAATTATTATTTGGCACCATCGATACTTTTTTACTTTGGCGCTTAACCGGCGGTAAGCAACACGCAACAGATGCAACGAATGCGTCACGTACTTTATTATTTAACATTCATACCAATGAATGGGATGAAGAGTTATTAAGTCTATTTAATGTTCCAGCCAATATGTTGCCTGATGTGCGTGATTGCGCCGCTGATTATGGTCATACCAAAGCGGAATTATTCGGTGCTGAAATTGCCATTGGCGGTATCGCCGGCGATCAGCAAGCAGCACTCATTGGTCAAGCGTGTTTTGAACCCGGCATGGCAAAGAGCACGTACGGTACTGGCTGCTTTATGATCATGAATACCGGTGAAAAGGCGCTGAAGTCTAAGAGTCGTTTATTAACCACCATTGGTTATCGAATTAATGGTAAAACCAGCTATGCCTTAGAAGGCAGTATTTTTATGGCGGGTGCGACGATCCAGTGGATCCGAGATGGCTTGCAGCTTATTTCTAATGCCAAAGAAACTCAGTCATTAGCGGAAGAAACAGGTGCCGACAATTCCGTTTACATGGTACCTGCATTTACTGGATTAGGTGCACCGTATTGGGACCCTGAAGCTCGTGGCGCTATTTTTGGATTATCTCGTGATACGGGCATTAAAGAAATAGTTACGGCAGGTCTACAATCTGTTTGTTATCAGTCACGAGACTTATTGGAAGCGATGGCAAAAGATGGTGTCAGACCCTCCAGTTTACGGGTTGATGGTGGCATGGTTGTTAATGACTGGTTAGTGCAATTTTTAGCCGATACATTGGGCATAACGATTGAACGCCCACAAGTAACGGAGACAACTGCGCTAGGAGTGGCCTATTTGGCAGGTATACAAGCGGGTGCTTTTGAGAGTCTGGAGCAGGTTGCTCATTTATGGCATAACGAAGCGAAGTTTGAACCATTAATGCCTGAAGAAGCCCGTGAACGCTTGTATTCAGGTTGGTTGGAAGCGGTGGGTAAAGTCTTAGGCAAAAAATGAATAGGGTTTTATAGCGCTATTTAGGAAGAATCGCGCCATGTTAAATTGAAATTTTACGTAATTTGACATGGCGGCTTTGGCTCAGAGGCTTATAATCACGCCCTACCTTCACTGTAACAAACTCGGTGTGATAAAAAACCATGGACGTATCTTTGGATTCTAAACGCGACTCTCAAATCGATACCCTGCGTCGAACATTGTTAGCTAGCTGTGGAGCATTTTTATACTCATTAGTGATTTTAGTCTGTTACTTTTTAGGCTATGTATTGATTGAAGTAACGGAATTAATCATTCTATTCACTTGCTTCTGGACAGGGCATATTGCCTCAGTCGCCTTTGTATATTGGCGCCATAAAAGGAACATAAATGCACCGAGTATGACCTTGGTGCATATGATTTGGGCAATTACTTTCGTCAGTATTACTCTTTATCATACGATAGAAATACGCTCAGCATTAATGATGGCTTATCTTACCATCTTACCCTTTGGGGCCTTTCGTCTAAAGTGGCGGGGGTTCTTTGGTATTACGTTATTTACCCTCGCCAGCTATGCCGTCGCACTTTTTTTCTTTCAGCAAACTCGTTCAGGTTCTTGGTCGCCGCAAGTCGAAGTGATTATAGGCGTTACCTTTTTATTAGCGATGCTGGGCTATTGTATTCTTGGGCGTGAGTTCAGTGTGATGCGAGAGCGATTGATTGAAAGTAACCAGCAATTAACCGCTGCGTTAATAAAAATTGAAGAACTAGCAATTACCGATGAATTGACGGGTATTTATAATCGCCGCCATTTGTTAGATAGCTTGAATAAGCAGCGGGCAATCGCGAACAGAGAAGGCAGTTCTTTTGTATTAGCGTTTATCGATCTCGATAAATTCAAAAGTATTAATGATCAGTTTGGCCATTGTGTTGGGGATGATGTATTGCGTCAATTCTCTGATTTATTGCAAGAATCAATTCGAGAAGTGGATCTTGTTGCCCGTTACGGCGGCGAAGAATTTGTTTTGTTACTCAATGGTGTAGGTATTGAGACTGCAGCCATTGTTGTAGAGCGTATTCGGAGCGCGGTCGAAGGTTTAAGGTTCTCTGATGAAAACTTAGCGATGACTATTTCGGTGGGGGTTACTGAGTATCTGGCGCCTGAAGCGGCCAAAGAGACTTTAGAGCGAGCCGATAAATTGTTGTATCAGGCTAAACAAGATGGCCGTAATCGGGTGGTGCAGGATTTGGTGGTTGGGAAGCTGGAAACTACTGATTGAACGCTTAAAAGCTTAAAAGAAGACTAACCACCGAGGCACCGAGCCGCTGCGCTACACCGAGAAGAGCAAGGAGAAATAAATAAAATATAGTGATACCTAGGCTGAGATTTATGAGCGTTTGTAAATTATTTAAGTATCCTTACTTTATTTTTCTCTGTGCAGTGAAGCGCTCTGTGTCCTCTGTGGTTAAATAGTTTTTAGAAATCCAGTACTAAGTTTAGAGCATAAAAAAAGCACAAAGACCTAAACCTTTATGCTTCTATTCATACTCTGTTTAAGTTTTAGCCTTCTTGACACATCAAAAATTCAAGCAAAGCCTTCTGCGCGTGT
>JBALXI010000050.1:0-22929 GCA_036960605.1 Oleispira sp.
GGAATCGTTTACCGGCACCGGCTTTATTATTTCTCTATTTGATTATTGCGATTATCATTATTTCTGCAGTCTACCAGTCAAGCCGCCGCGTTATTAACCCGTGCCCGTTCTGAATTAAACGATGGCCATATGGTTGACGAAACTCATGCTGTCATTAAACAATTTGAACGAGATTTTAAGCAACCCTTCATGCAGCGCAATGGCTGTATTCATATCGCCAATCAAGGCGATAGTTTTCAGCAGCAACTTGCTGGGCTAGAGATGCATCATCAACAAGCAAAAGCTCGCGGCGCTCTTTCTAGCGCGAATGCGAACCAGAATTTTAAATTAGTAAGCCAATGGCTAAACGGTAAAGAGATCCGGCAGCAATTGCCTTGGCTAAATATTAAAAGCGAAAGCCTAGGTTTGTTTTACCCCGATGATGGCCATGCAGATCCTTATTTATTAGCCAACTTCTATTTGAAAGCGGCAAAGAATGCGGGGGCTTTTTTACATCAAGGTATTCGTATCAAGCAGTTGTTAGAATTGAATGACAAGATAGTGGGTGTCCGCAGTGATAAAAACGAAGACTGGATTGCTGATAGCATTTTATTAGCGGGTGGCCCTTGGACTTCTGTTTTAGCAGCGCAGCATCATGTGAAGCTCGCGATGGCGCCGGTGCGAAGTCATTATTGGATCACTGATAATCAACCATCAATAACACCGACACAGCCAATGGCGATTGTACCAAGCAGTAAGGCTTATTTTCGTAGCGAGAATAAAGGACTTTTATTGGGTGTACGCGATAGCCAAAGCTGTATTGTCGATCCGCGTGAATTACCTGATTCACAGCAAGGTATTCATGGCCACCGTTTTGAAAATGACGAGAACGGTTGGCTCGCTTTAGAGGAAAACTGGCAAGGACTTATTGAAACCTGTCCGCTATTAGAAACGGCACAATTGAATCATTATATCAGCGGTATCTCATCGTATACCCCCGACGGTTTGCCGTTATTAGGTCCAAGCCAAACATGGGAAAATCTGTTTGTTGCGACAGGGTGTTCGGGTGCGGGCATTGCATGGAGTGGTGGTATCGGGCGATTATTGAGTGAGCAAATATTAGAGCAGAAAACATTTGTTGATGATCAGCGCTATGCACTCAATCGATTTGATCAGCAGTTTGAAGCAGTTGATCCTATGGATGCCAATTTTCGTGAAGAATGCGCGCGAGCAAGGACGAATAAGAAAACAGGGTAGTACTGCTTATTCTTATTTTTGTAACTATACAGCAGGTTTTAAAAACGATCCCTGATTGGGTATTTATTCCACAAAACGGCGTAAATACTTCCATGTAGCCTTAGTTCGGCTCCTGCCTCGCATATTTGCTCCACAAACACCCAATAATGGATCTTATTCTGTTTAAATTTGAACTACCTGAATAGTTACTTATTATTTTCATTAATGCGTTTTAGCGTCACATGTTGGTGCTAAATAGGTGAAATACATTCAAGCCAACTGAATAACAACATTGCCTTTCTTGCGGCCAGTATCAACATATTGATGTGCGACCGAAATATCATCCAATGAATAACTACGGTCGATCACGGGTGTTAATTTTTCTTGCTCTATCATCGGTAATAATTGCACTAACATGGCTTTTAATTCAGCCGGGGGAAGCAAGCCCGTGGGTGCGAAGTGGGCCGTTTTACGGATATGTTTAAAGAGACTCGTCCATAGCATTTGCCCTAATAAGGGCAAGCCTAATACTGGGCAGACATAACGGCCATTATCTTTCAGCGTTTTTTTACATTCAGAATAACTGCGTTTACCGATACTGTCGTAAATAATGTCGTAGCAATTTTCATTAAGGGTAAAGTCTTGCTGATGATAATCAATCACTTCATCCGCCCCTAAAGCTCTCACCATGTCGATATTGGATGTACTGCAAACACCAGTAACATGAGCACCAAGTTGTTTGGCTATTTGAATGCCTGTGCTGCCTAAACTCCCAGAAGCGCCATTGATGAGTACCTTATCTCCCGCTGTGATTTTGCCGAGATTTTGTAGCATGTTGATCGACGTTAGCGCGCCATCACACAGGGTCGAGGCTTGGGAAAATGTCAGCTTTTCTGGCTTCGGCATAATCAGAGCATCTTCGGGGACGCAGACATATTCAGTATTGGTGCCAGAGCCTAAAATACTCTCACCAAAAACTTCGTCATCAATATTAAACAGTCTGACATCAGCGCCTATCGCCTCGATCGTACCTGCAAAACCAGTGCCTGTAATAGGAAATTTAGGCTTGGTTAAGCCTAAAAATAAACGACCATAATAAGGATTGCCTTGGCGCATCATACTGTCTGCCGCCGTGGTATTTGAAGCGTAAATTTTGACCAGCACCTCATTCGCTTTAGGAATCGGTTTATCAATGTCTTGCAGTTCTAAAACATCCGCTGATCCGTAGCGCGTACAAATAGAGGCTTTCATCTTCATACTGTGGTCTTCCTAGATAGCTTATAATTTAATGCCGTAACTTACACTGTAAGTTGGTGTCTTTTAAAGATTAACATACACTGTAAGTCTGTCTAGAGAAATATTGCAA
Organism: Oleispira sp.; assembly: GCA_036960605.1. Classification (GTDB taxonomy): domain Bacteria; phylum Pseudomonadota; class Gammaproteobacteria; order Pseudomonadales; family Oceanobacteraceae; genus Oleispira. The sequence goes on from JBALXI010000050.1 coordinate 2,582, forward strand.
AAAGAAGCCTAAAGTGACGAAAGACACTCAGAAAGAAGCCAGTAAAAAATCAAAAGCCAACAAGCCTAACCTCAGTCGAGAGGTTATTCTTCAGCAGGCATTACAGCTAGCAGATAGTGGCGGCATCGAAGCCTTATCAATGAGAAAGTTAGCGGATTCTTTAGGCGTTAAGGCCATGTCCTTGTATAACCACTTTGCCAATAAAGATGAGATTCTAGACGGTTTAGTTGAGACCGTGATCGCTGAAATCGAGGTGCCAAACCTTGCTGCAGAAGAATGGAAATTCGCTATGTTGGTAAGGGCTAACTCAGCCCATAGCGCGTTATTAGCTCATCCCTGGGCCACTCAAGCAATTGTATCTCGAATGAATATTGGTCCAAACATATTTGCTTACATCGATGCTACGCTAGGCTGCTTGTGCAAAGCGGGATTCTCCATTGAGATGGCCGACCATATCTGGAATGCGATGGATAATCATATTTATGGCTTCACCTTGCAGGAGCTAAATTTCCCGTTACAAGAAGATGAGTATGCCGAAGCGGCTGCGGGATTTATTGATATGATCCCTGTGGAAAAGTATCCGCATATGAATGCGTTAAGCACTCATATTATCGAGGGTAAATATAACGGTATTCACGATTTCGAATTTGGTTTGAATATCTTATTGCAGGGTTTAGAAGGGCAACTAAAAAATCAGCCACAGGGCTAATCTTTATAATCGGTAATACTTAAATCAAGTTTACAAATTTCTGCAAGAGGCATCGGACGATAAAAGTAAAAGCCTTGGATGATATCGACATCTCTTGCGCCTAAATAGTCGAGCTGTTCTTTGTCTTCTACGCCTTCGGCAACAATTTCTAGTTCTAGTTTATGGGCGAGAGAAATTATGTGTTCAACCACAAAACCAGAGCGCTTGTCTTTGGGTATTTTTTTAACGAACGAATAATCCAGCTTAATAACGTTCACGGGCAGATTTTGAATATAAGACAAAGATGAATAGCCTGTGCCAAAATCGTCTAAGGCAACTTTGAAATCGGCTGCCTGCAGCTGGTTACTAATTTCTATTGCAGTATCCAGGTCTTCTAACATCGAACTTTCTGTGAGTTCAAATTCTATATGTTTTGGATTAACCTTGTAGCGCTGACACACGGTTAATAAATCGTTAACCAAGGCATGTCGATTGAACTGAATGGACGACAGATTGATTGAAATTCTAAACCCGAGGTTGTCTGAGAAGTATTCAATGAGTTCATGAGCTTCAGCCATGACAGATTCAAAAATAGCACTTTCTAGTAGATTCATCACCTCGGGGGCCGTTTCAACCACGGTCAAGAATGCCCCCGGTAATAACAAACCTTTGGTAGGATGTTGCCAGCGTACTAAAGCTTCAACCCCTTGGACTTCCCCTGTTTGGTAATTTAACTTAGGTTGATAATAAATAATAAATTCTTGTTTATTAATGCCGCAAATGACTTCGGCTAATAATGCTTCTTTCTTTTCGATAAGGTCAGTAAATGACTGGTCAAAACAAATAAGGCTATTGGCAGAGGTATCTTTTGAATGCTGTAAAGCCAGCTCTGCCTGGGTGGTTAAACTAGAGTTATCTAGTTCAAAATCTAATTTTACCGCCCCGGAGCGCATTGAAATTGGATCGTTTGTCAGGGTTATGCGCTCAACTAGCGTATTGATTTTACGTTCGAACTCTTCGTATTTACTGGCCTTAGCAATCACCGCAAACTTGCCACCATATAAGCTATAAACTTTAGACGTTTTAAATTTACAATCAGCTAAAGACTGAGCCACGTTACTGATTAGTTGATCGGCTTTACGAAAGCCTTTTTCTTTATTGATTTTTTGTAGACCATTAATATCTAGAATGGCGAGATACTCATCATGTATATTTCTGACTCGACACTCTTCAATAAAAAGCATTAATGATGATCTGTTTTTCATTCCCGTAAGGCTGTCTTCGAAAACCGCTTTTTCTAAACTTTTTACAGCACTGTCTAAGCGGCTTTTAAGAGTACGATTCCAGAAATAGAGAATCAAAATTAGGATCGCGCCAATAGCGATGGGAAGCAGTAAGTATTTGATCCAGTTGCGGTCACGATGAAATTCGTTGTAGATGCTGTGTTGTTTAAATACTGCCTGACCGCCCGTAGCTTGATTAAATGTATCAATCATTGCAGCCCAGCGATCGGGGCTTGAGTGGCCTAGAGGGATGTTGTTTGCGTCTATAAGCTCGATTGTTTTTTGTGCCTCGTAATTCTGATGATCACGATCAAAGGGCATCGGGTTTTCGGTGTGTCGATTTAGAATATGAGTAATTATTTCTTCTGGGTGTTCGATGGCGTAATTCCAGCCACGAATGACGGCTCGTCTGATAGAAGCAACCCGATCGGGGTAATTATCGAGTTCATACTGGGTTGTCGCAAAATTGTCACCATAAAAGTCGATGTTGTATTCTTGCGGGCTAAAAATATTAACCTCATTACCCAGTTGTTTTATTCTGTAGGGTTCATTACTGATATAGCCATACATGGCAAATACTCGGCCATCGACAAGTTTACTGACATCACCATCGTAGCTGTATTTTTGATAGTCACCCACGTTTAAATTATTTTTTAACAACATTGCTTCAATATGGCCGGAAATATTTGAGTCAGCCAGCATCAGCATTTTGTCTTTTAGATCTGCGATGTTTTTTGCTTGGCTTGACTTGAGCGTGATTAAAACTTCAGGTGCGTGCTGGAAAATGGAGGCAACAATAATAATTGGGGAATCAACGGCTAAAGAATTCAATGATTCACTGCCTAATACTGCATATTCGCTGGCGTGATTGATGAGTTTATGGAGATGGTTTTTATTGGGGCCACCCTCAATGAGCTCAACAGAATGGCCTTCTTCTTCAAAATAGCCCTGCATCTCTGCAGCGTAATATCCGGCAAATTGGAATTTGTGATACCACTTTAAATGGATAGATATTTCGTCAGCGTTTACTAGCGACGAAAACCAAACAAGCAGTAATGATGTTAAAAGTAACTTAATAAAGGTCACAAGTGCGCCAAATTCAATTATGCGAAATTATTCGGAATCATAATTCAGTATAGGCTATCTAATTCTTCCAGCAAAAAAAATTATCGAATACTATTAAGCTGCTGATTTTAAAAGTAATAATAGGGCGAGAGTGGCTGCAAAATGAAGTGTTTGAGCGAGTTTTTTGAGCCGCCTTTAAGCGGGCTCAACGAACAAGTTTTTCAAGTAGTTATCCGTTGCCAATAAGGGAAGCTGTGCAATCCTTCTTTGAGTCATATTCATCCAGCCAACAACCACTTGATGCTTTGCGGCAAGGCTGCCATCTTGTTTATACAGATTGTTCACCCAGCATACTGATTTTTCAGAACCCGTCGCGGCACCCAGTTCAACAGTGATGGTAACTTCTTCACCCATAAACATCTCAGCAAAATATTCAGTCTGCTCTTTAAACATAACTGGACTTAAATCTGATTGTTTAGACCACGCATCGTCCATACCGATAGATCGCAAAAAACTAATACGGGTATGGGCACACATATCTGAGTAGGCGCTATGCCTCATATGTTTATTGGCATCGCAGTCGGCCCAGCGAACTTCAATTACTTTTTTGTACAGCACGTCGGTAGCTTGGGTCATGAGCGGATCCTATCTCTTTTATAGTAGATGGCCAGTTTGCGCCATGCAGAGCGATGCGTAAAATTCATTGTGGTCATTTCAGTTATGACTAATAATCATGACTTAGAATTTAACAGGTAGGTCCATGGATATTCAGGCTCTTAATCGTTTTGATCTCAATACCCTAGTAACACTGAAGGTATTATTAGACGAACGACATGTCACTCGTGCAGGTGAGAAGCTAAATCTTACTCAATCAGCCGTAAGTCGAATACTGGCAAAACTCAGGAATGATTTTGATGATCCTCTGTTAGTGAAATCGGGTAAGCATTTAGCGCTAACGGCAAAAGCTGAGCGCTTGTACTTGCCATTAACCCAGATTTTAGAGCAAGTGACGGGGCTGCTATTACCCGAGACATTTGATCCCAAAACGGCCAAAGGCAGCATTCGCATTGCGACCAATGATTATGGTACCCACGCGTTGCTACCGCGCTTGATTCCATTGTTAAACGAAGCGGCGCCTGGCATTAAAGTCACCGCTTTGGACTCACGCTCTAACTTGATGGATGAGTTAGAAGAAAACAAAGTCGATTTAATTATTGGTGGAACCACTTCGCCACCGGCAAACATTTATCAAAGAGTGGTCGCAACGGATGGCTTTCAAGGCTTAGTGCGCAAGGAGCATCCGTTAGCAGAAGGCATGACGCTAGAGCAATACATCGAACAAAATCATGTGATGATTAGCCCAAAAGGAACCGGGCCGAGTGAGGTGGATGACATTTTAAAAACAATGGGCTTAGAGCGTAATGTCGCTGTCAGAATGCCGCATTTTTTTGCCGCGCTAGAGATTATCGCGAATACGGATTTTATGATATTATTGCCAGAGCATTTTGTGCGACGTTATGTCGACTCAACTAAATTTTCCATCATTAAGCCACCTTTTGAAATTCCAACCTTTGATGTCTCCATGTTCTGGCATGCGCGTATGCATCACGAACCTCTGCACAGCTGGTTCAGAAAGTTCGTCTATGAAAAGATTTATGACCGTAAAGATAAATCATCATTAGCGTCTTAAACGGGGTTCTATTCTATTTGAGAGATACCTGGAACTAACGTTGTTAACTGTGCTTGGTCTTTAGTTCTAAGCTGATTCCAGCTTTGCTTTATCTGTCGCCAGGTTTTCACTTGAAAACTTTTGGCGCTACTGGCAAAAGGTTGTCCGTCTAACTCACCTCGATAAAGAGATTTCCCTCGCCAGAACGCTGCTTCATTAAACTGCGTTTCGCCCGATTTTTTATGCTGTTCATAAGCCGCTTCATTCTGCTTCATAAGAGGATAAAAGATACGAATAATTTCTTGAAATAACGGCTTTAAAAGATCATCAACGATGACAGCCCCGTCAGGCTTATTCGCTGAAAAATCACCCGTATGGATTTTGCTTAACCAAGCAAAGACATTCGGTGCAGTCGCCTCTATCCATTTAGCCGCACTTGGGTCGGTTAAGTTCATACCGAGCTGGCCATAAAGGCTGGCATCGGCGACGGTAAAGCGCTCACCGAATAAATAAGGGCGGTTTTTAAAAATAGGCTCTAGCGCATTCAGTATGTTTAAATAACTTTGTTCAAGCAGATCATGAGTCGCAGGAAAGTCGTTATGGCTCGGTGGCTGCTTCTTTGCTGATAGTCCTCCAACGGCATAATCTTTCGGCGCCACACTGAATAAATACGGCAAACGTCTAATCTGGCGGTGGCTAAAAAAGTTATCAATCAGCGCGCGGAAAGGGGCGATCAAAACAGGCATCTCGTTGGCTAATCGGCGGCCTGCAGTATTATCCAGCGCTGATGTTTTCCAACGACTATGGTGCACCATGTATAAACCAAATTCATCGAAGTATTCATCGATGAGTTGAACTAGAAAATGCAGTTTTTTATCATCGCCAATCTTCACGATGGTCTCTGTTTCTGTATGTTGGTCTAGCCAAGTTGCAATGGCGCTGGAGTCATAAAGATTCTCTCCATCAGGGCCGAATAAAAAAGGCACCAAAGGGAATTCATCATAGTCAGTGAACTCAGGGTAGGTTAGCTTCAATACCCCTGCTTTCAGCAACGTTAAACGTATTTGAATTTTAAGATTTTCGAAGGTATTACCTTGGCTAGGGAAGTCTCGAAAAGGAATTTTTTTAGCTTTCAGTATTGCAGCGACTTTTAGGTGAAACGGTGAAAGCTCAGAACCGGATAAAATCCAAGAATCTTTGTTATTGGCTGTTGCAGTAGAATGGGGCATGACGATTTCGTTATTATTATTAAGATAACCGCCAGTTTATTACAAAGATGGAAAGAGTGCGCCTAAATTAATAGACGCTAGATTAATCGTGTTAAACCTCAGCGGCGAAATATTCCATAATTTCAGCACGCGTCATTTCTTTCGTCTTATTCGCTAAGCAATAATAGTTAGGGCGCTGGTCGCTAAAATACTGCATATCCATAGTGAGATTGCTCAGTTGCTGAAACAAGCCCACAGGCATGTTATACGCGCCTGTCTTGTCTAATTTATAAAACAAGTGAGTACCGCACTCAGAACAAAAACCACGACAGGCCCAATCAGACGATTTATAGGTTTTAATCTTGTCGGCGTTTTCAAAAGTCACCTCAGTGCCGCACTGCAAAGCAAAGTAGGGCGCGCCACTCCAAGCTCGACAGGAATCACAATGGCAAACTGTAAAACTTGGATTCACTTCGGCAACGGCTATTTTTACGGTGCCACACAGGCATTGAGTATTAATCGATTTGAATTCTGACATGTTGAAAATCCCTTTTATGTTGAGGCTCTATATTGGATGAGGTGTAAGTTGGATGCGGTGTAAGTTGGATGGATCGCCTCAAATATACAGATGCCTACTGACAGAGGGTGTCAGCAGGCTCAACAGATAGCACTTATTTAATAAGGCTAATGCCTTCAACTTCAATCACCGAATTAGCTTCAGCACGCTCAATGATTTTTACTAAAACAGATTGAATCGCTTCGTCTTCGCGGGCATCCGTTTTACTGGCAATCTTTTGCTCTTGTGGTTCGCCACCTTCTTCTAAAGTGAACGTTACAACGACTTCTGACGCGGCGTCGGTAGTATTACCAAAGTATTCTAGAGAAATCTGTGGATATCCCTTGTTCTCTTTCTTAACGAGCTTGGCAATACGCTTCTTTGCTTTATCTACATTCATAACTGGATCCTTTCACCTATTTGTCGAAGTTCGTTGCTTGGCTCGATTATAAATTCAAATAGCGAAATCCCCTAATTTTGCGACATCATCTATCCATTTTGATCTAGATTCTTCAGTAGAACTTATAATGGGCCCCATCATTTTAGTTTTTACCGAGTTAAAGCCGACAAATTCAAGCGTTGTTGTCTTTAGCTGCTTGATCGCGGGCGCACCTTGAATCAGAAGGTAATACCAGGGTGGTGTATCCATCGTCATGACAATGCGAGCGGTTCTGCCTTTTAATAACTTTTTGGGAATCAACTTACCTTCTTCGTATTGGAAGGCAAAGCCTGGTAAAAACGTACGATCAATTAAGCCCTTCAGTTTTGCTGGCAGTGAACCCCACCAAATAGGCGTGAAAATCACTAGGTGTTCGCACCATTCAAGAGAAGTTTGAAAGGCTTTTAATGAATCTTCCAAAGCGTGCGCTTCTGCGTAACCCGCCGATAGGTCTAAATTAAATTCCATATCTGATAGCGTAAGCAGTTGGACTTCATTATTCTTTTTAGCGGAACAGGCATAAGTTTCAGCTAAAAAATTGGTAAAGCTAGTATTGTTAGGGTTGGCGGCTAAAACTAATATTCTTTTACTCATCTCATTTTCCAGTAGTGGATTATTTGAGAGGTAGGCTAACGTCTCCCCATTAGGGGAGAGTCAACTAGCGGTATCTGTAGGGACGATAGATTATGGATTTATTTGCTCATAGCATCGATCGAGGCTTATAACTTTCTTCTTTATATCCTCAATCTGATTGAGTAGTTGCTCTCTTACTTCAGCCAAAAACGTTTTAATAATTGCCCAATCAACCTCGCCATTAGTATAAACAATAATCCCTTTCAGCTGAGACAGCGTTATCCCCAGTTCTTTCGCCTCTTTAATTAAGATCAGCAGTTCTATATCGATCTCTTTATAGACTCGATATCGGCCAACTCTATCTGGCCGAACGATGAGTCCTTTTTCCTCATAGAATCGAATCGCCTTGATCGACAATCCAGTTTTTTTAGATGCTTCACCTATGTACATAGACTACCAACCAAAGTATTCAATGCTGAGCGGCCATAGCAATACGATCTTTCGCTTCAACAGGAAGGCCTGTTGTGCGCTGGCTAATCGCGATTTGGCAATGCGAGACTCCCTTTTCGGCTTGGGACTTTACGACCACGAAGGTTGAGCCAATTTTCTCCATCATTTTACGGTCATACTCCATCATGCGATAACAGCCTTCGACATTACCACTGCCGCGATACGGGCATTCGCTGCGTATTTCAGCATAAACAGTATCGCTATCAATTTTCGTAATAGGTACCATTTTTTTAGAGGGAAACATTCGTTGCCATTCTTCTGCCGACTCTATCGCAGAACCTTTTTTCTTGGCTTTTTTTACAGTCAGCGTCAAGCCGCCCAGTCCCCTCATTAAGGGTTTACCCATAATATTCCGCAGCTTCGTTGCGGTGAGCCAGTGGGTAAGACCCATGAATGAATTGAAAAGGTGCTTGTTGATTTGGGAGTTGATTCGATTGATGTTCATTAGTGATCCTTACTAGCCGAACGATTTATTATTATAATTAATTCATCAAAAACTATGAGGCACCTTGTTTGATCAGGCCGCTCAATGAATAGGGTAACTTATTTAATAAGACAAATTTCTGCTTCAGAGATTACCGTTTTTATTCTGTTGGGTGTGAATTTATTTGTATGTGTGCCCAGATAGAGCGATTCCATCACTCGATGAGTCAGTTGATGTACAGCCACTTTATTGGCTTCTTTAAAAGCCTCAACGGCATGGCTCGGTAATACAGTAAACCCTAACCCCATACTGACCGGTTCTAGAATGAGATTAATTTGATTGGAAAATCCAGAGTGCTTGAATTGATTAGCGTGCTGAAATTGAGAAAAATTCACACTCAATAGCTGGCTCGCATGATAAGCGCCATCAGGATGATCGATAAATCCTAACGCCAGTAATTGCTCCCAGCTAGGCTCTGTAATGTCATTTGGTGTCACCAGCAATAACTCTTCTTCAGCGATCGCTTTAAGGCTCACTTCACTTAACGTCGATAGTGATGTCATGATTCCGATATCGACTTTATGCTCGGCGATCAATTTTTCAATGTCGCTATTAGGGGCAAACCGATAGTCGATCACCAGCTTAGGGTAGCGCTTTTGCAAGCCCAGTAAATGAGGATAAAGCTTAAGACCGACACTGCCCGGAGAGGCGACTCTGACGATGCCTTCTTGAGAAGGGTCTAAGCCGACCTGCTGCTCAAGGTCAGATAATGAAAGAATGAGTTTCTGCCCTTCGTGATAAAGACGATCGCCAGCCGTGGTGAGGGTAAAGCGCTTACCTTCCCTAATCAGTAACTGCTGGCCAAGATACTCTTCTAACTTACGTACCTGCTGACTCACCCCAGATTGGGTCATATGGAGATTCTCGGCTGTGCGAGTGAAATGCCCCACTTCAACCAGTGTGCAGAAGCTGCGTAGCCAGACAGGATTAATCATTACTAAGCGTACTCATATGTATTTCAGATGATAATTTTGCTTAATACTGCCTGTTTCGAAATCTAGAGACAAGATCAAAAGACAAGATAAATTACACAGCCACTAGCGCACAACAGACCAATTGGTGAAATGTGCACAGTGATCGGGACGAATTCCGCATTGCACACCTTTCAACAGGTGATCGTATCCGCGTTGAAAAATTGTCGCCGCAGGGGGGTAAAAAACGGATGGAAAACCTCGTTATTACCCAGGTGAAAAACCGTATCGCAGAACGTCTTATTTTTTCGCCATCACTTCTTCTAGCTTCAGTCCCGTTAGATCATGAATCGTGCGCCATAAATAATAGAAAATCCCCATCATGATTAGCATCGAAGGAAGTGCAATCATCGGGTAACTGTATAACGTCAGCTGGCCCAATTCTTCATTAAACGCAGGCGTTCCCGCAGGGCTGGTGACGATCCATTTCGCCAAGATGTAATTCATCGTGGCTGAAAATGCGAACGAACCGGCAATAAGATACGTTGCTTTCATTAATCGACTTTCAAAAGCCGCCGTACTTTCATGGTCTTCTAACGTCAGTTTTATTTTGTCTACATCCATAATGTCAGGGTTAAAAAGCAATGCTCTGACTAACGGATAAGGGGTAAATGTAGAGACCAAGACTCCGATACCGATTACCGCAGGAATCGCTGCTTCCTTGATCGCTAGCCATTTGGTATCAAGCTCAAATAAGCCAATACCGCCTGTCATTAAAATACTGAGCAAGCCTAATAGAGCAATAAAATTTAACTTTCTATATCTGATTAATTCAAACAGCCCCCATGCTAGAGGAAACGCAAGTGCTGCTATCAGACCACCGCTGGCGCCTAAGTTATCGTCACCACTTAACTTCATGAGAATAAAAGAGGGCAAAATGATACTAACGACAAGGTCGACCATCGGGCGTAGTTTATGGGTACGAGCGCTATTCATGATTAGATTCTGTTGGTTCTAGGTTAAGTTTAAAAGATTAGATTCGAAAGGTTATAGCGAAATAAAATGAATACAACAAGTGGTTAAGCGATATGACAATTTGTGACAAAGAGGGAGGGGGTTTTGAACAATAATGTTTACTGAGTGGTGAGGAAAATTAATACCCAGAAGCACTTTAGAGCAGTGCTTCTAAGTTTTAATAATTCATAACGAACAAGTACTTACTCGCCAGAATCGTTACTTTCTTCTGCAGCATCTGTCTTAGGCTTATGTGCTGCAGCTCTAACCAGAATTTCAACATAGAATTCAGTCAATTCTTGCTCAACAACTTCATCAATTTTTGTATTGATTTCAGAGGTGAAAACCACGACTGCAGCATCTTGTGAAGCGCCGAATTTGCAATCAAATGTCCAATAGTCAGTGCCTGCTGGCAACGTCTTTCTGCGCTCTCTACCAAGATACTTCTTGATATCATGCTTAATAGACTCTACCAAACGGGCAGTCTTAATTTTAGGGTGGGTTAACGCGATAGTCTTTTTCATGGTGTTCCTGCGGGTCTGCATCCGAGATGCAAACCGCTGAATGGCGATTAAACGAGTATTCTACATGGATAGGCTGCATATAACTGCTACTTTTCGTAATTACCTAGCTGAAAACTAGGTGCGTTCAGCCAGACACTCATAGCCACCCATTTCAAATTCACGACAAATCCATGGGCGTAGTTCATAAATGCTGCACATCATGGTGGAGCGATCTAACGCGGCACACCAGCCGTCATCTAAGCGCGCCATGGTCAGGCTGCCCCACTTATCCTCGGCAATAAACTTCTCCGGTACACCGGTATCGGTAATCAGCATAACTTCTAACTGGCAGCAATTTGCCTTGCAGGTAGCGCAAGTAATCTCTTCGCTAGGCAAGTTCACGAGTTCAATCGTCATTAGAAATCGCTCCTAGTTAATACCTGCTTTCACAGCGCGTAATTGATGAAGCTTTTTATAGCTTTCAATCAGTCGTAAGTGCTTGTCTAAGCCTTCCAATTTCATGCTGGTTGGAGTCAAACCTAAGAACTTCACATCACCCGTTATCGAGCCAACCACATTCGCCATCACTTCTTCACCGAACATTCTTTTGAAATTAAACATGTAATGATCAAGTTCTAAATCTTCGTCCAGAGTGACTTCAAGTACGGCGTGCATCGCTTGATAGAACAAACCGCGCGCAACGGTATTGGTATTGTATTGCAAGTACATCTCAACTAGCTCAATCGCTTCATCCAGAGCCCCTAGCGCTAGATAAATTAGAATCTTTAATTCAACAACGGTGAGCTGACCCCACGCGGTATTCTCATCAAATACGATACCAATAAGCGTTGGAATGTCAGTGTAGTTATCAATCTGACTCTCTTCCAAGCGCTCCACTAAACTCGCTAGGGCATCATCACTCAGAGAGTGAATATTCAAAATATCTTCACGATACGCGAGCGCCTTGTTGGTATTATCCCAAACAAGATCGTCCACCGGATACACTTCAGAATAATCAGGTACCAGGATACGGCACGCAGAACCGAGATCAGTAAATTCAGCGATATACGATTCTTTGCCCAGCGTTTTTAAAATACCAAATAACAAATCAGACTCTTCTTCATTGGTGCCAGAGAAATCCCATTCGCAGAATTCATGATCATGTTTGGCGCTAAAGAAATGCCAAGAAATTACACCGGTAGAATCAATAAAGTGTTCAACGAAATTCTCAGGTTCAGAAACTTCCATGCTATTGAACGTCGGCTTTGGAACATCGTTCAGGCCTTCAAAACTGCGACCTTGTAAAAGCTCGGTTAAGCTACGTTCTAGCGCGGCTTCAAAACTTGGGTGCGCACCAAAAGAAGCAAACACACCGCCGGTTTTCGGATTCATCAGCGTCACACACATCACAGGGAACTGGCCGCCTAATGACGCATCTTTAACTACAATAGGGAAACCTTGAGCTTCTAGAGCCTTGATGCCTTCGACAATCGTCGGGTACTTATTAATGACTTCTTGAGGAACATCTGGCAGTACAATTTCTTTCTCAATGATTTGTCGCTTCACCGCGCGTTCGAATATTTCCGACAAGCACTGAACCTTCGCTTCGTTAACATTATTGCCCGCGCTCATGCCATTACTGAGGAACAAGTTTTCAATTAAATTCGAAGGAAAATAGACCGTCTCACCATCAGACTGACGGATATAAGGAATCGAACAAATACCGCGCTCAGTATTACCTGAATTGGTATCAATTAAATGTGAGCCACGCAGTTCATCTTCTGGATCGTAAATTTCACGGGTATAGTCATCCAGAATACCTTCTGGCAGCGAATCATCTTCGGTTAACGTAAACCACTTTTCATTGGGATAATGAACGAACTCGCTCGTGGCAATGTCTTGACCAAAGAACTGATCGTTATAAAAGAAATTACAGTTTAAGCGCTCAATGAACTCACCCAGGGCCGAGCAAAGTGCGCTTTCTTTTGTCGCGCCTTTACCGTTGGTAAAGCACATCGGAGACGCCGCATCACGGATATGCAATGACCACACATTAGGTACAATATTGCGCCAAGAGGATATTTCAATCTTCATGCCCAAATCAGCCAATAGATTCGTCATATTGGCAATGGTTTGCTCTAGTGGCAGATCTTTACCCAGAATAAAAGTCTCAGCATTGCCCTCGGCCTGGCCCATCAACATCGCTTGAGCATCTTCATCGAGACTATCAACGGTTTCGATCTTGAACTCAGGGCCTGTTTGAATCACTTTTTTCACGGTACAGCGTTCAATAGAACGTAAAATACCGGCACGATCTTTATCAGAAATACTGTCCGGCAGCTCAACCTGAATTTGAAAAATCTGGTTATAGCGATCTTCAGGGTCAACAATGTTGTTCTGCGAAAGTCTAATGTCATCGGTAGAGATGCCTTTGCCGACACAGTACACCTTGACGAAATAGGCTGCACACAGCGCTGACGACGCAAGGAAGTAATCAAACGGGCTTGGCGCAGAGCCGTCACCCTTGTAGCGAATAGGCTGATCAGTGATAACAGTATAATCATCAAACTTAGCTTCAAGTCTGAGGTTGTCGAGAAAATTTACTTTGATTTCCATGGCATAGCTTCCAGCGTAGAGCTCTGTACGTGGAAGCGTTAAACCTTATTAAATCTAAGGTTTAAACGGCTACCCGTCAGCGAATTGATCTTAATTGCGGGGATTATCGGTTTTTTCGCCGCAATAGTCTTGGGAAGTTATGTAAATTGGCAAAATACGTGTTTAAGACAGGTAGGCTGTGCTTAGCACCCATGCACCCATGCATCCTCTTACGCCAAAGCTTAAAGCTCTCTATTTTCAGGCTCTTTTATCCCTGCTCGGAGAATCATGGTGTGGTATTACAAGCAAAGGCCATGGCGTAGCTCTAAAATTCTGGCATCTTGTTATTAATAGAAGCAGGCATTATCAAATGCTTATTTAAAAACTGAGGGATTATATTCGTTGCGCGATGGATGCTTTTTAAATCAAGAGTCGTTTCACCATTCCATGCTGATGCAACCAGATAGAATCAGCATTTTGCTCAATGAATTCATCATTGGGGATGCCTTCAATTGTTTGAAGCTTCTTAATGCGAACTTGCTTACCACCAATGAAAGACCACTCGACCTCTTTTTTCCACTCATCAGAATCGGAACGTTTATCTTTAGCTTTCGCCATATGTTCAGACCTCTGAAGTGTAACCGTCCCAGCACCGAAGATGCGACCACCAACTAATTGTTAGCTTTATTTTCCTAATTGTAATAAATATTTCTTAGCAGTTTCTTCAGAATACCTATCCCATGCTTTTATGTAAAATAAGTCAACCAGCCTTGAAACACCGTTTAAATCTTGAGAATTCGCCGCTTTCTCGTAAATAGAAAAGGCTGAATCATATTCTTTAGCTTGTACTAAAACATCACCATAATTAACACAAGCAGGGATTATATTACTCATACATGCCTGCTGCATAAATCTTTTATACCTCGAAGGAAATGACTCCATATCTTGTGTTATTTTTAGTTTATTCTTAGTAATGTTATCGAAATCATACCTAGCTGATAGATATAAATAATAGAGTGCCTCAGAGAGGTTCTTACTTTCTATTTTTTCAATCAAACTATTAGTAGTTCTAAATTCTTGCACAGGTTTAACATGAAGGTGATTAAGTTGACTCTCTATTTCACTTCTAAAGGTATTTTGAAGCTCTGAGTAATCCAGCCATAACTCTATCGAAAAGATGACCAAGAGTAGGATTGATATTGTTTTTATACTTTCAAATTTAACCTTATTCATTACTTTCCTAAGAAGCTAACGCCTACCATTACGGGTTTCATCCCGTAAATGGCCTTGTTATCTTTAAATATATTGTGATGCAGGCTAAAATTTTGGAATTTCAATTTGCCCATGACGGTTTTTTCCTACACAAATCAATTCATTCTCTTGAATTGCGCATCCATGGTAATAACCAATACTTAATGCTGTAGGTGAGTCGACAATATTCGGTATAGCTTGCCACCCATCGTAATCACTACCCCAGCAATTAATACTTGCTCCTGTTAAAGCGCAGCCACCGGATTTGCCGAATTCAATTAGTGAGCTACTTAATAATGTAAAATCACTAGATTTATATTTCATTGGGCCTGCTCTATGGCAACTAACTTCATTTAATTCAGTCACGCAGTATTTGCCATATTCTCCTAGGGTAATTGAGCTGGCGGTAGGGACAAACGTCGGAATTAAATTGGCCGTTGAGCCCCAGCACTGAACTTTTCCTTCATCAATAACACAAGCATCTGTTAAATCAACAGTAAGGTTATGAGGGGCTACTAAGTCTTTTTCCGCTTTGGCAACAGTGCCCGCTCCCCAACAGTGAAGCCCTGCATCATCTATCGCACAACTGAAGTTAGCACCGGACTTTAATTCCTTAACATTAATTAAATCTTTAGGTGGTTCCTTCAAGGCTGGGATTGCATCGCCTCCCCAGCAGACAATACCTGTATCTGTGAGTACGCATGAATGTTTGTAGCCTGATGAAATCATTGTTGGATTATTTATATCGCTAGGCACATCTAACTGTCCATCAGCATTACTCCCCCAGCATCTTACCTCGTTATCTGCTATAGCACAGGTATGCTCATGTCCTGCACTAACTTCTGACGCCCCTTTCAGACCACGAAAATATGTCTGACAAAAAAAGTGAACAGTTATATTCGCATCTTCAAAAACTCCATTTTCATTGTCCATGTAATAGCGAGTAGAACAATATTGGGAGTCAGGTTGTTTTATAGCCTCTATTGAGTAAGACTGACCTGTATTGAAACTGCTTATAAAAGTAAGTTGGGCATCGTTTGAAATGTCTGATTCTGAAATATGAAGTAGATCTTCACCGTTTAGAGTCAGCTCCAAACTTCCTACTAAACCAGAAACAGTGACTGACATTTCAAACGGCAACTCTTCTATGGTGGTTGGGTCCTCTGATGACTTATCATTAAACTCGCACCCAACAAGACAAAATATTGCGATTAAAAAGGTAACAATAATTTTCAACAGTTCAACTCCGAATAAAGATAACGTCTTTACAACGGGCGCGCGAATAGCGCGTCCAGCCGAAGGCGTTCGTTCGTAAATTTGTTAAGTGTTGTGTTACACTCGCTTATGAGCCTGCTCTCGAAGAAAACCACCATCTTTGACATCCTTTTCCATCGATTCAATATATTTATCCTTAATTGATAGAAGAGTATTTTTCTGCGCGTGGATCTCAACTAACATAGCCTCAAGTTCTTCAGAGTTTTTTGATTTATAGGTGTTTTCTTTACTTGGAAGTTTTAGCTTCATTTCTTGTAAAGAATTTTCATCCTTAGAATTTTCATCGCCCCATAATTTCATACCACCTGACTTGAAATCCCCCATCGCTGCAGCCATCGACTCACGAGATTTTTTCGCTCGCAACAGAAGTTCACCTAAGTTTTCATGCAGTGAATTTATATCTAGAACGGCTCGTTTTAACTCTAACCGTAAGTCTAACGTTTTAATCTTACTACTTTTATACAAACTAAAAGAAGCGACAAGAACTCCAACTAAACCACTAATCATTCCAATATAACTTGTCCAATGAGGCTCTGCCATAATTTCTCCTTTAGACTTAACGCCAATATAATGGGCGCGCGGCTTTTGCGCGTCCAGCCAGCTTTGCTGGCGATCATTCATGTTCTTGTTATAACACTACTTCTTTTCTACAACCTTAATTTTCTCTTTGCTGTTCACATATATCTGATGCAATTGATTCTCGTGTAAAACCATAAAGCAAAGACCGTGTGTATAAGATGAATAATCACCTTGTGCAATCCAGGCGGTAGGTTGGGATGCAACCTCAGCAACTACTTCTTTTTCATCGATGGTGCAGACTACTCTCCAGCCAATCATATCTAGATCCTCTATTTTTTGTTATAACGCTTAAAGCATGGGCGCGGTTTTTCGCGTCCAATGCCTTTACTTGTTAAAATCTGTTTACTCTCCAAATGCTTCACTAGTACTACCGAAAGCATATTCATGGAGATTCGTTTCTTCGTCTGTTCCTATCAAATTTCCTGAAAAATCGTCAAAGCAGATTCTAGGGTTAAACGATTTACCGTCTACCTTTATTTCCCCTTGATCATGAAGCATGGATAAATCAAAAGTAAACTCGCCAATTATTTCTTTTGCTGATTCATCGCTGACACCATTTTTCTTCAGCTTTTCTTTAAGAAGCAGGATCATCTGATATTGCCATTCCGTAGCTAGGTTTTCATATTCTTCTTCAAGTTTGATTTCCATAATTACCTCAAATAACTTTTAACGCCTGCCAGCAAAGGCGAGTTTACGAGTCCAGCCAGCTTGCTGGCGATTTTGGCTGGCTTTGTTATAAGTTTCTAGTTTTTGAAAAGCCATATATCACCTTCATGAAAAAAGAATACAGCTAGCTTTCCGGGTATTAACGAATATATTCCATTTTGATAATCTCCCAATACAAAAGCCTCACTTGGTGTGGCAATAATAGGGTTATCCATAAAATCCCAATAAGTACCTTTACTGTACTTTGCAAGGTTCGAAGCATTTGTAATTTTAGTAGCTAGTCTAAAATTCAAAAGACCACTTAGCTTATGTGAATCTCTATGTGCTCTAGAAGATCTCTTTTTAGCTAGATGAATCCACCTTTCATTTCTTTGCTTAGGCATGAATGCCTTAAAAAATTCAATAAGGTGCTCGTCTGCTTCTTCAGAGCTACTTTCTATAGCCTTTTCAAATATTTCGTATCTATCAATCATGTATCGTGATCACAATGACTTATAACGCCAACATAATGGGCGCGCGGCTTTTTGCGCGTCCAGCCAGCTTTGCTGGCGATCATTGATGTTCTTGTTAACTGCTCTGTGCAACGTAAAAACTCAGTCCAGAAATTAACCAGAAAAATATCCAAGAGATATGTTTACCTTTGGTGAACGAAGCCGAAAACAAGCCACTAACTAAAAATACAGCCGCAATTACCATAAGTATTTGCTTTTGGGTATGTTCACCTGGACTTGAAAGAATAAAAAGAATGCCTGCAAACCCCCACCAAGCCACTGTTGTTAGATGCCATGCAAACCTTAAAACTCTCTTTGTAAACCAGTCGCTACCAAGTAGCTTAGGTAATTCCCTTTTAAAGAGCCGAGTCAAAATATAGCGTTCACCTAGATAGGAATGCACTAAACCTAAAAATATTGCCAAAAAAGCACCCGTAACTAACATATAAACCTCATAATTCATTTTACCTTTTGGCAGTTAACGCCGCCAGCAGGGGTGCAGTTTACTGCGTCCCTCTGGCTGGCTTTGTTAGCTGCAGCCGAGTTCTACGACTACAACTGATTTACAAATTACAAAGCCATCATCGAAAATCAGTGCTTTGTACCCACCATCTGGAGTATAAGAAGGAACATAATTAGTTGTAACAAGGCCAGCAATTGCCTTGCGATATTTCTCTAGTATCGGTTTTGGCCCCCGTGCCAGCAGACCATTTGAATCTTTGCAGAACTCGATAAACTGGCCAGCATGATAAGTATTCGCGTAATCAGTTAATGGGCGCCAGCCCTTTAGTGCAAGTTCATGAGCTTCCCAGACACGCCCTAATATCTCGTACCTATTTTTTGGCTCAGATGAATAGTACAAATACCCATGAGGTTCATTATGATTCCAGAGAAGTTGATGCTCACTTAGGAAATCAATATCTCCAGACGGAGATTCTCGGATATCCGATTCTTTTACGTCTACGCAGGTGATTATAAACTTTCGTGTTTTACCATAATCATTCCAGTCATCGCACTCGTAATTAACCACCAGACCGCCAGTATAATCTACAGACGTAATTTGACCATTCAGATCCTCGTACACATGCTCTAATAGTTCTTCAATATTCATAGATTTTTGCAGCTAACGCCTAGCATTTGCGGCGCTTTGTAGCGAGGTACGAGCGGAAAACCGTCCAAACCACGCAGTGGTTACGCAACATGCTTTTGTTATGTGATTCTTCATATAAGTATCATTTCATCACCAGATACAATACCAATATGGCATGTACTAAAAATCCCCCTACTATCATTCTTGCAGAGAAGTTTGCTTCAGGATATTCGCTAGTAAAAGCCAATTCATAAAGGCTTTTAACATCTATTCTAATTGGAAATATCACTGGTTTCTTATCATATTTTTCCATCAAAAAGTAATAAGACTGATATGTGAACATAAAAAAACAGAGATACGAAGTGGCCCCCAATAAGTACCAAACTCCATTTTGAGAGTACTCTTCAATAGTCATACAATTTTACTCTGCACATAACGCCCAAAGCAGGTGCGCCGATTTTGGCGTCAACCTGCCTTTGCTTGTTAAATTCTATTGTTACCATAAATAAGGCTCATCCAATTGACTTCCTTCGAATGACTCATCTACGTATATTTGAGGATTTTTTATCAGAGCCCCTTTTATTGATACTTCCTTAATGGACTTAACCAGAGAATCAAAAGCATGTCTGTAATTCGGCTTTGAATGAACAATTCTCATATTGGATAATACCGGTGCACCTTGAATTTCTCTACATCCACTGAGTGTCGACATCTCAAAAACTGACTTATTATAGAACTCTTTAACTTCTATACTTCCATCATAGGAAATCGTTTTTGTAAGGAGTATTTCAATGGCTTTCTCGTTATCATACTGCATCTGCAAAGACTCACCTTTCTTTGCAGGGACAAGCTTCATCCCCTTAGAATATTTAGGATCAACTCTAAATGTAATATTTACGCCTTCTTTTTCAAAAAGTTCCTCTAGTGCATTGAAGATAATATTAGAACGAACAAAAAATGAAATATTATTCATCTATCAAGACCTCTAGAAAAAAACTAATATGTAATTTAACGCTCATGCTAAGCGGCGCAGTTTACTGCGTCCATAGCTTGAGCGCATTGTTAGATTTTATTCTCGCATCAAAGAGCAGTTGCCAATGAAGCCCCAATCATGTTGCTGCCTATAAAAGCATCTAAAAGAATCACTCTTACATTGAGCAAGAAAGGACATTCTGTCTTTATCTTCATTTGTTTGTATGTCAGAAATGAAAACTTCGTTTGGTGCACAGCCAACGTACCCACTGGAGAATAACTTAAAGCTTGTTACCAAATCAGGGTATTCATTATCAACTACAACTAGTTTTTTATTTGCAACGTCATTTACCGATTTGTAGTCGACAGATGCTTCTAAACCCAGTGAGATCAATAATGAAGTTAAAAATATTACCTTTTTCATAATTCCTATATATCCAATAAAAATCTAACGCCGAATTATCGGGCAACGGCTTTTTGTTGTCCCGATCAATGAGTTGTTATTTGAGGGTACCAAACAGTGGCT
>JBALXI010000051.1:0-21525 GCA_036960605.1 Oleispira sp.
GTTGCACGCACTGCATCAGAAAAAGGGGATTCAGTTTCAAAAGGCAGGAGTGATTTGCGGTGAACAATGGCGATTAATTTTGTAGGACGTCTAAAAGAGGGATCTTTTAGCGAGCCCCCATGGATGGGTTCACGGCGCGCCGTACAAAATTCAATCTCCATCGTGAGCGCAAGCAAATCACGGTTAAAAAACAAAGCATCCTTAATAAACCAACCAAGCTTAATAAACCAACAAATCAACGAGCAACATTCAAATGAAGTAAGTAGACTTCTATTCACCCCCACCTAATCCTCAGGCAAGACAAACAACAACTCCTTGGGAATTTCCATATCTTCACGCTGTTCTAGCCGAACAGTTACCCTGCGATTCTTTGCCCTGCCCGACGAAGTATTGTTTGATGCTATTGGATATCTTTGGCCATGAAAGCGCAATGTCACCATTTCTGGATTAATACCCTTCTTTATAAAGTAGCGCTCCACAGCCTCAGCTCTTCTTTTTGATAGTTGGCGATTATCATAGCGACGCCCCCTATTGTCAGAGTGACCATCTATATATAGAGCAAAGACTCTCGGGTCATTATTCATATAAAAAATTATGCGATCTAACATCTCCTGGTCTTCAGGACTTAACCCCTCTTTACCACCACCAAAATAAACCTTATTCCGTGCAACCTGCGAGAAGTTCATCGGAAGTAACTGATCTACGCATTTCAGATACTTATGGTAAAAGTCTTTAAAATGAATGGCTGAAAGATGAATTTTGATAAATTTGGAATTGTCATAATACGTTCGGCGAGTAATTACCGGCTGCTTCCCCTCTAGCAAAGCATGTAAAAACTGATTGCTTCTTTCTGGGTCCAGCTCTAAATTTGGAAGATCATCAATTAAATCAACATAACCTAAATGCTCTGATTTTTTACTCGGATGCCACGGCGCGGGAGTAATCGACACCCCAGCTTTACCCTCTTTCATTAAATTCTTTCGGGTCTCAAGCTGAAAAACGATATCTTCACCTGACTGGTGATAGAACACCCCATTACCATACTCAGGTAATATCTGTTCAAAACGACACTCAAAAATTGAGCCCGACAATTTCCACTCAGTATTCTCAATGCTACTGCCATACTGCAGCGCAAAAGAGCTAAGAGGCATTAAAGCCAAGCCAATCAGGGCCAATAAATGAATTACTAACCAATGAAGCGCATAATCACGCATATATAGACATCTCTATTAATCACTAAAAATAAAAACTCAATAGGTTATCGGCCAAAACTTGGTTAAGTTGAGGTACAATAGCCCCATATATTTACAAGTTTAGTTAAGGTTTATTACATGACACAGCAACTCACCATTACCCGTCCTGATGATTGGCACCTACACCTACGCGATGGTGAAGCGCTAGAGCACACCGTACCGGCAACCGCAGCCTACATGGGCCGCGCGATCATCATGCCCAATCTGCAGCCGCCGATAATGTATGCACGCCAAGCGCTAGAATACCGCCAGCGTATTTTGGCCCAGCGTCCTGAAGGCAGCCAGTTCGAACCTTTAATGGTGCTATACCTTACCGACCGCACAACACCTGACATGATTCACGCAGCTAAACTGAGTTCAAACATCGTTGCAGCTAAGCTTTATCCAGCGGGCGCGACGACTAACTCTGATTCAGGCGTCACTGATTTAGAAAAGCTAGACCCTGTTCTAGAAGCCTTAGCTGAAAATGAGATGCCGCTTTTGATTCATGGTGAAGTAACTCACGATGATATCGATGTATTTGATCGTGAAAAGCTTTTCATCGATGAAGTGATGAAGCCAACCCTAGCACGCCACCCAAACCTTAAAATTGTTTTTGAACACATAACGACTAAAGAAGCCGCAGAATTTGTTGAACAAGCCGGGCCAAATGTCGCCGCTACCATTACTGTTCAACACCTAGCGTATAACCGTAATCACATGTTAGTGGGTGGTATTAAGCCGCACTTCTATTGCCTGCCTATTTTAAAGCGCAATATTCACCAACAAAAACTACAGGAAGTTGCCATTAGCGGTAACCCTAAGTTTTTCCTTGGAACAGATTCAGCGCCACACGCTAGAGGCGCTAAAGAGTCTGCTTGCGGTTGTGCTGGTTGCTTTAGCGCTTTCGCTGCAATCGAATTGTATGCAGAGATCTTCGAAGACTTAGGCGCTTTGGATAAGTTAGAAGGGTTTGCTAGCCACTTTGGTGCAGACTTCTATAACTTACCTAGAAATAGCGATACCATTACCCTTAATAAAGAAGACTGGACGGTTCCAACTGAGATGCCGTTCGCAGGTGATGTCATCGTTCCTATCAAAGCGGGTGAAATTATTCGCTGGCAAGTAGCAAAATAAACCTCTGCACAATAAACTGTACCTATACCTAATCGCGCGAGCTTATATCGCGCGTAGTTAATCGCTTAAGGAATATTCCGTGGCTGAGAAAAAAGAAAAATCACTAATGGCACAACGTTTCCGTGGGTTTTTACCCGTGGTTGTTGATGTTGAAACAGGTGGTTTTAACTCCCAAACAGATGCCTTGCTAGAAATAGCCGTAGTAACACTGCGCATGGATGAAAGTGGCTGGCTATATCCAGACCAAGCTATTGATGCCAATGTCATACCGTTTGAAGGGGCCAATCTTGAACAAGAAGCTCTGGATTTCACCGGCATTGATCCTTTCGATCCTGAACGCGGTGCTATCAGTGAAGAAGACGCGATGAATAAAATGCTGCAACTGGTGCGTAAAGAAGTTAAATCGACCGGTTGTAATCGTGCAGTTTTAGTCGGCCATAACGCCCACTTCGATCACAGCTTTGTGAAGGCGGCGATTGCCCGTACCGAGATTAAACGTGATCCGTTTCACCAGTTTTCAAGTTTTGATACCGCAAGCTTAAGCGCTCTCGGCCTAGGCCAAACAGTATTAGCTAAGTCATGTCTTACCGCAGATATCGACTTTGATAATAAAGAAGCACACTCGGCGGCGTACGATACTTGGAAAACTGCTGAACTGTTCTGCTTTATCGTTAACCGCTGGAAAGAACTGGGTGGCTGGCCATTAAAGGATCTTAAAGGCGAGCCTGGCGATTCTGAAGATAGCTTTGCTGATATGTTCAAATAGCCTCATGCTCGCAAGCTAGAAAGATAAATACTAAAGCAGTTCGATCACCTCGAATTGCTTTTTTTTATGCCCAAGGTTTAGCACAACCTCATCACCGACATAAGTACTCATTAATTTTTCACCTAATGGTGCCTCAGGAGTGATGGTTCTGATTTGCAATACTTCATCTTGCCCCTCCAATTTGAGCAAAACACCTCCTGCTACCGGCAATAACCAAAGCCATTGTTGCGAATTATTAGAACTGTCTGCGTCCTGCTCAGTATCGTCAATACAGACCAAAGCACCAACAGTAATTCGGCTATCTTCGTTATAGTTCGAAAATTCAAAATGATTTAATAGCATTACCTGACGCTGCAACTCAGCAATACGCTCAGATTGACCGTGCGCAAGATAAGCCGCTTCAAGAGCCAATGTATCGTATTGATTCTCCGGCTTACTTTGCTCATGAGAGGCCAAAGCATGGGCCTCATTCACCGCTCGCAGCGTTGTATCAATGTCTTGCTGCAAATGGTTGAGCAGTTGCTTTAATAACTCTTGTTTATTCACACCCGCTTACCCACTCTAAATTGATTCACATTCTGTTTATTAAAACTTTCTTTATGATAAGAATAGATTTCCGTTATATTAGCGGTATTAAAGAATTGATTATAGAGATGATATTCATGAGCCATGTTTTTTGCCAGCAGATACAAGTTGATCAACTAGAAGCGATTAAAATCGAACACCCACTATTCAGCGCGACTTTATTACTACAAGGGGCTCAGCTGGTTGAATTCACCCCGAGCAATGAATCAAACAACTTACTCTGGTTAAGCGATAGCGTTGAATACAAGCAAGGAAAACCGTTACGCGGCGGCATTCCAATTTGTTGGCCTTGGTTTGGCAACCTAGACCAAAACCCAGCTGCTATTCGAAAACAGGTTCAATACCCAAGTTCAGCTAGTGCTCACGGCTTTGCCAGATCTCAACCGTGGGAAATAAAACACATCAATGAAGACTGTCAATTCGTTGAAGTCATTCTCATATTAACCAGTAATCCAGAAACTAAAGCGCTTTGGCCTTTTGACTTTGAGCTAGAGGCAAAGTTTAGATTTTCAAAGACGCTAAAACTCACATTAACCACAATCAATACCGGCAATAAGCCCTTCAGCATTAGCCAGGCACTGCATTCTTACCTACCGACGGAAGACATCAACCGTAGTTATATTCATGACACCCATAATACTACGTATATCGATGCCTTAGATGGTTGGAAAGAAAATAAACAAGCAGGAAGAATTAGTTTTAGTGAAGAAACAGACCGCTTATATTTTTTCACTAACAACCATTACTCACTAAGACTAGAAACGCCGAATCAGTCATTATTAATCCATAATGAAAATAGCCAAAGTGCTGTGATTTGGAATCCTTGGAGCGAAAAAAGCAAGCGCCTTAGTCAGTTTAGCCCACAAGATTTTCATCATATGCTCTGCATAGAAACGGCCAATGTACTTAGTGATATAAAGAGGATAGAGGCGAGTCAACAAACGGAAATCTCTGTCGAATTTGTCTTAAATTCTTGATGAGAAGTGATTAATAATTATCCTAACGTCTTTCAGAATAACGTAATAACCAACCATTCATCTCATTCTCTGAGATGAATGGACATATAATATCTCCCTGAAATTTAGCAACTCCCATTTCTCGCAACTTAACCAAAATTAATTCATCCTGAATATTTGGTACAACAAAAGAGATATGCATCTGATCACAGAACGACTTAATCGTCTTGATGAATATCTCATCTGCAGGCCTGATACTAGCGTTAGCAATGATGGATTGACCTAATTTAACTTCATCTAAATTTTCGCTGCGTAAGGGAAATAAGCGAGCATCATTATCACCAAAACCATCTACCGCCGTTTTAAAACCTTTACTGTGCAAGCTGTCCAACAAACTAATAACAGATTTTCGTCCAAATAGGTTCTCTACAACTTCAATCATAATACTGCTTGTCGGTATTTCGTATTGATGAGCCTTAGAAATCATAAATTCACAAAATTCTTTTTCATCTACGGCGCCTAGAAACAAATTAATGCGTAAATTAAACTCAGTGCCGTACAGTTTCAGCCAACCACTAAAACATGAAAATGCTTCATCAACGACATATTCGATTAAAGGCCAGCTAGCACCAAGATCAACCAAAGACCTTATGAAATCTCGGGCCAGAACGATTGATCCATCTTTTTTATGCCAGCGTAATGATACTTCAAGTCCTTTTAATACTTCATGCTCAAGAACAGGTTGATAATAAAGCACCAGCTTTCTATCTTTTAGCGCTTGTAGTATTTCTGGGATATTCGACAATTCATCAACAGAGCTTCTATCAATTTCTTTCCTGTAAACTTCAATCCCTGTTTTTTTCTGCTTGGCTTGATACATGGCGATATCGGCATAACGAATAAGGGTATTTCCATCGCAAGCATCGTCTGGAGATAAAGCAATTCCAATACTAATGCCTAAAATTATTTTATTATTCTCAACAACCATTGCTTCTGTCGTTGCCGCCAATATCTTTTTAGCCACCAAACCAGCATCATCCTTACCAGTCTGCGGTAGTATAACGGCGAATTCATCCCCACCCATTCGGCATAAAGTATCTGACTCTCGAAGCTGCTTGCTTAACCTCGGGGCAATTATTTGTAGCGCAATATCACCAGCGGGGTGACCTAACGTATCGTTAACCTTTTTAAAGCCATTTAAATCCATCACCAAAACAGCAAATCGAGCATCTATTCGCCCGCTAGCAGCGATAGTATTTTCTAGAGTCAACATCAAGCTTTTACGATTAGGTAAGCCTGTTAGTGCATCATGCAAAGCTTGCTTCTCATATTTACATGCTGTCGCCTGTAGCTCATTAAGGCTGGCTAAACTCATCCGACTCACTAAAACCACAAATAAACCACCACCCAAGAAAATGCCAGCCAATATAAGATTTACTAATGCAGGGGGTTCAGATATTAAGTGATAACAAAAGAAGATATAACCAAGAATAAACACTAGAACGAGGGCAAACATAGCCCGCCAACCAGAACGGTATCCGGTATCATGACGACATATTGAGGTTAAAGGAACTAAAGATAAAGCTAACGCAATGAGCCCTACCGTAACCAAGAATACTGAGAAAACGTTCATACTAGCCCTATCTTAATCTTCACGATTAAGTATAGACAAGAAAGGGAGTATGAAGAAAGGGGTCATTTAAGACAGTAACGAAGTTATCACTAGCAACCGTGAGCCACATCGACAATCAGACGACGCAACCACTTATGCGCTTGATGATGTTGAACTAAAGGTGACCAAGCCATTTTCAATTCAAATGCTGGAACACTAAAAGGAGGCTCTTTTACTAATAGGCGTGACGTCTCAGCCTGCATTTCTGCTACTTTTCTCGGTAACGTAGCCACTAGGTCATTATTCAGCGCCAGCAGTGCAGGCATTTGGTAATGACGAGTAAATACTGAGATTTTGCGTTTATGGCCTAGTTTACTTAGTGCGTTATCAACCCAGCCTAAACGAATTATTTTTTCGGGATCAATACCCACCCCTGCTCCCATACCTGTTTTACTAACCCAGATATGCATACTTTCAAGGTAAGCGTCTAAATCAAACTTGCCGGCACTGGGATGATCAGGGTTAACCAAACAGACAAAGTCATCCTCCCATAACGTTATTTGATGGAAAGACTGCGGCATTTCGTCAAAGCGATTAATCGCCATATCCACCTTGCCCGCTTCCACATCTTTAAAAGTCACATCAGAAGGGGTTAATACATCTAAAATCACACTCGGTGCTTCTTCACGTAAACGCTTAACTAATTCTGGAACGAGAGTCGACTCCGCATAATCACTCACCATAATGCGGAAAACTCGATGGCTAGAACTGGCATCAAACTCTCCCTGAGTTTGCAAAGCGACTTCCAGCTCATTCAACGCTTTACGAATCAATGGCTGTAATTCAAGTGCACGTTCTGTTGGGGTCATGCCTTCACTGGTACGAACCAGTAAAGGGTCATTAAACAAATCGCGTAAACGCTTCAGACCATTACTCATCGCAGGCTGAGTTATGCCAAGCTGTTGTGCAGACTTGGTCACACTGCCCTCCCGTAAGAGCACATCCAGGTAAACCATTAGGTTCAGGTCGACACGATCGATATTCATTTATAAATCCTGTAAATGAAAACTATTTATTTGCTGAATGTTGGTAGTCTAACCTAGATGCAGTGAAACTATAAGCAATACCCTTCACCAGAAACAGTTAGCCCAAAAACGACAAAGCCCAGTTTCTCTTTGATTACGCTAAAGAGAAACTGGGCTTTATTCCTTCCTGATCAAAGATCAATCAGAATTTATATTTCATTCCTAGATTAACCGACTGCGGCTTACCAGGGCGATATCCATAAGGCTGTGAAGCCACCACATAATCAGCACCTATAACATTATCAATGGTACCGTATACTTGAAACTCAGTGAGTACTTGATAACTAGCCGACAAATCAACCACGACATAAGCATCGATAATTTCGTTCTTAATAATAGAACCTTGACCTGGAGTATCACGCATTTCGCTTTGGTATAAAGCAGATACGTTAGCCTTCCAAGCATCTTGCTGAATGCCTAACTGCAAGTTTAATCTGTGCGCTGGCACATACGCTAGTTCGTCACCTTGCACGATATTATTATCAGGGTTGCCAAATACACCGTTTTTATCATAAAAATCATTAGCAAATTCTGCCTGAGTAAAGGTATAGCTGATACTGGCAGGTAACAAGAAACCTCCAATTTCTGGCATTAACTGCCAACCTGCTTCTACACCATAAACAAGAGCAGCACCGGCATTAGTCTGACTATCAATCACTGAGTTATCACAACCCCCACTAAAGCTACAGGTACCTGTTAATTGACTATAGTCATTCAAGAACCCGATAATTTCTCCAAGTCCATATTTCGAGTCTGAGGCATCTAAGCGCACCCCCATTTCGTAATTAATGCTTTGCTCAGGCTCAAGGTCTCCCTCTTGCCCAGGCGGTGTTGCCGAAAAACCTTTATGTACACCCGCTAATAATCCGATACTTGGATTCAGTTGAGTATAGATACCAATGCCAGGCAGAATAACGGCTTCATCCGATTTCACTTTGCTTTCAAAACTGCCAGTAACATTATTATAGGTCGTCTCAGCGCCATTAATTTGTTCACTACGCACGCCTAACGTTAGAGTTGTGGCATCCATACGGATTTCATCTTTTACATAAAGAGCAAGCGCTTTGGCTTCACTTTTATTACGTGTCGTTGAATAGATAACACCCTGAGCTACTAAAGTACCGCCCTGCTGCATATCATAAAGTTGTTCAGTATGATGACGCTCTACCTGATCTTCGTGATAGCGTAGACCCACTTCAAGAGAGTGCTCTAGCCCTGCAAGCTCTAGTGCGAAATTACCGCGAGTTTGAATACCTTGTGAAATATATTCACGGCCGTTATTACCGATTTTTAGCTGTTCTGCTTCAGTACCCGAGCTGCGCTCACCCGTTAATACCTTATAAAAATCAGGATTATTTCCATCGTTAGGATTTTTCAATACGTTTTGAATACTGGTGGTATTGGTATTAAACGAATTCAATTTAAACCAATCTCTCTGATAGGTGTTGTAATAAACATCCGAGTGAATAGCCAAACCGCTATCAAATTCTAACGTATGGCTGAGCTGAACTTGTTGGTGATCCCACTCCATATTATCCAATTGGCTAGCAGCGTAACGACGGTTTGATTTAGCATCAAGATCATCACGGGTTAAACCTAAATAGGTTTCGTCTGATTTCTCATCGGCATAACCTAATTTCAATTGGAATAGTTGGCTCACGTCACCAAGAGATTGCCAGCTCGTTTTCAAGTTCACGTCATTACGTTCAAAACCGGTGCCCGCATTTGATTGAGTATCAATTTCTTTAAAGCCATCCGTAAAAACGTTTAGCCCTTCGATTAGATAACCAAAATCGCCAACCTGCTCACCATAATGAGCGTTATAACGCTGAAAGTTGTATTGACCATATTGCACATCCAACTCACCCTCAGCGGAATAAGGAATGGGGCGACTGACTAGGTTGATAGCACCACCGATCGTCGATGGACCATACTGAGTCGTTGCCGGGCCTTTAAAAACTTCAACTGCACTCATGCGCGAAACATTAGGAAAGTAATAGGCAGCAGCAGCTGAATAAGGCGCTGGACCAGAAAGCACACCATCTTCCATCAAGGTCACTTTTTTACTGCGCTCAGGAGAAGTACCACGCAAGCCAATATTTGGTCGTAGCCCATAACCATCTTCTTCTTGCAGATTGACCCCTGGCACGGCATTTAGAATTCGATGAATATCGGTATATTCAAAGGTTTCCAATGCCTCAGCATCAATCAAGGTAGCGGATCCCGGTAATTGACGAATTTCGTCTTCGCCACCGGTAATATACACAGTATCCAGTTCAGCGGATGTTTGTGGATCGGTTGTTTCTTCAGCAAATATAACGCTGGCTGATAATGAAAATACTAGGCTGAAAGCAACTGGGGCTGACTTAAACACTGCTTTACTCCGAAGGAAAACAATAAGTAGATAAAGGTGGTTATTAAAACACAAATGAGACTTAATATTAATCGCTAATAAGATACAATAACTTGATCTGAGTGCCTATAACCTCAGCCTTACTGCCGTAAAATTCTATCCTATGCCTGACTACTCACTGCTTACAGCGCCCATAAAATGGCTATTTGACCCACAAAGCCGCACATTTTTATTGTATTGGTTCAGCTCTTCTTTACTGGTACTGATGTGGACAGCCTTATCTTGGCAACAGAGAATGCCATTTTTGAAACAATTGACACAAAAGTCATACTGGTGGAATAGCTCTACTCAGCAAGACTACAGTCTCGTAGTCATTAACAGCCTGTTATTTACATTAGCCGGTATCACTTGGCTAATTTTCAGCATCGGCATTGCCAATTCAAGTTTTAAATTTATGGCGCTATTTCTACAGCCTAGAATTCTAGCGGAGCAAGCGCCATTATTATTATTTTCTGCATTTACCCTAGTGCTTATCTTACTCGATGACCTGAGTCGCTATGGCCTTCATAGATTATTACATTACCGAGCATTCTGGCGTATCCACCAGCTGCACCATAGCGCGACGACTCTAACGCCTATTTCTTATTTACGCGTACATCCGCTAGAGAAGTTGCTATACCAAATGCGCTCGGCTTTAATTTATGGTGGCTGTACGGGTATCTTCTTCTTTTTAGTCGGTGAACACCCTCAAGCCTGGTTGGTCTTTGGCATTGCTGGCGCTAGTTTATTTTTCAATCTATTAGGCGCTAACCTTCGACATAGTATGATTCCCATCAGTTATGGCCCTTTAGAAAAAGTATTCATCAGCCCGCTGCAACACCAGCTGCATCATAGTGACCGCTATGGGCGTAAAAACTACGGTTCGATTTTTTCTTTTTGGGATTTACTCTTTAACTCTTGGGCAACATCCAAGAACCCCGAACCCTTACCCCTAAAAGAAAAATCGCTAATTGATCAACTTTTATTAAAACAACTGGACTGAGTTATTTATGCAGCGCCGCCATTTTTTATATTCATCTTCACTCGCCTGCTTATTTCCTCTTACCGCAGGTTTAACGGCTTGTACGTCGACTAGCGCTAAAAAAATCGACCCCAGCAAAGAGGTTATTGTTGGCGGTTATAGCGAAACCGACCAACATGGCAATCGTCTTGATCGCCACGGTGTCATTCTCGTACAGCCAAATAAAACAGGCACGTTCGATATTATTAGCGATTTCTCCGTTCCTGATGAAGTTCATTTAGCGACATTATTTCCCGATCAAAAAAGCATACTCGTTTGCTCCCGTAAGCCTGGAGCAAGTTTATTAAAATATTCTATTAATGGAAAACTCGAAGCTGAATTAGCTCCACTTAATAACCAGCATTTCGAAGGTCACGGAATATTTTCAATTGATGAAGGTCATCTATACGTCACCGCCTCAGATTTTGAATTACACGCTGGCCGCTTACTTAAATTAAACAGCCAAGATCTATCTTTAATAAATGAATATAGCAGCGGCGGAGTAGGCCCACATGAGTTGGTTTGGCAATCTGAGGTGCTGATCGCTATTGCCAATACCGGAGTATTAACGCATCCAAAATCTGGTCGTAAGATTCTAAATCTATCCAGTATGCAGTCTAATATCGTTTTATTTGATAGCCAGAAAGAAGAAATCATTCATCAATGGCACGTACCTGAGCAAGCCCTAAGCGCTCGCCATCTAGACCGTATGGATAATGGTGATTTAGTGATTGGCTGCCAATACCAGAGAAAAGATCAACGTCCGGCGTGCATCGCATTTGCTAATATCAAAAATGGATTAGTCTTTGCTGATGCAAAAAACG
The DNA here is from genome assembly GCA_036960605.1 of Oleispira sp. Lineage (GTDB taxonomy): Bacteria > Pseudomonadota > Gammaproteobacteria > Pseudomonadales > Oceanobacteraceae > Oleispira. Next base: position 11,611 of record JBALXI010000051.1, read on the forward strand.
AACAACTTTATTGGAATATGAAAGGCTATACCGCCAGTATCAAGAGCATCCCTAACAGCCCTAATGCCATGATCACTAATCCTCAAGGGCACTTATTGACTCATTGGAAAAGTGCGGCCGATAAATCGTTAAGCAGTGAGTTAGTTGATCAGAAAAAGATCGAATTTAACAAAGGCTTAAAAGTAAGTCTCGATGGAAAAGAAGCTTGGTTATCGGTTGGAGCAGGAGAGTTGCAGCGAATAGATCTCGTTAATGCAACTGCCGGTAATATTACCAGCAGCCGCATTAAAGAAAATATCTGGTGGGGAAACCATTTAGGTAACTAGTCGTTATCCCCTTCCGCATCCGTTGGAGTGCTAAAACCAAGGGTCAGAACGAATCTATTTTTTAGGTCATCCGTGAAGGCTTTGATGTCGTTATCAAGGCCGCACATTTTCGCTAAATCCGTCGTTGCACTTTCGCTAATCGCATTAATACAAACAGCAACATCAGCTGCAACAGCAGCTTCCATAATGTCACGGAAACTTGTACTGATATTCGTGGTACTACTCGTACCAATCGCTATATTCAATTCAGAAATCATTTCTTCAGCAAGATCTGATTGACCCACCGCAACGAGATAATCACCTAAGCCACCATTGCCATTAGTTCCATCCATAATCGCCAAAGCACCTTTTAGATTATTATGAATTGCTTCTTTTGACGCACTCGCAAAATTAAATTCTAAGTTACCAGGGTTAAAAGCACCCGCTTCTGTTTGTGGTAATTGAGCCACTAGCTTATCGTCTTTTGTTTTTTTATCGATATAGAATAATGCGTCAGAAATCAAGTTAGCAGATTTTTGCTGACTGCCTGCAGCAACTGTCACATCATAATCAATATAAGCTTGGGTTAAACTGGCCGTACGTATTACTAGATCATCACTAACCATCGTTGCATAAGCACAACGATCCTTTAGTTTCAAAATAGGGTCTTTAGCATTCCAAGCGATTAGCGCTGGAGTGGTATTGTTATCTCCACAGCTAATGACAGACTCACTATTGAAAACAAGATATTCAAAGGCGTCTAAACCACGGCGTGCAGGTGTCGCACTACCAATGTCATAACCGGCTACAAGAGCAAATACAACTTCCTCATCGACTTTACAGCTATCATTTAACGGCCAGCTATAAAAATTTTCACGTTCGGTCAATAATGGACCAAACTGCATAACTTCAAGCTGCTGCCAAACATCCATCGTCGCTTGCCAAGCTTCTTGAGCACCGACCAATTCTGTTGCTTGAGTTGAAGTATCGATACTTGCACAGTACTCAGACGTTGCTGTTTTCAAAGACTGCACTTGAGCTGAAAAATCTGCAATTAAAGGCTCAACCGTATGATCAACAATATCGTTAAGCATTTTTTTACAGCTAAAACTTGCAGACTCTAAAGCGGCACAACTGTCAGTAGTACTACCCACTGATGACGATGATGACGACCCACAACCGGCTAATGCCAGCACCGATAACCCGGTAAAGGTGGCTAAAACTATTTTTTTCATGCAACAAACTCCAAAAAGACTGAGCCTAGTATAACAAAAATAAAAAAGGCTACTCGAAAGTAGCCTCTTTTATCGCAATGTTTACACAACTTTGTACTTGTAATTAGATCTAGCAGAAATTACCAATTGGCAACGTTATCTGCATTAAAGCCATAAGCTGTTTGCATAATCGTACGAGCGGCTTCTAACTGAACAATATAAGTATCAACGCTTGCTTGGTCGGTATTTAGAAATGCAGGAGCTTCACCAAAAGCAATATGCAGTGCTTTTAACTGCTCAACAGAAATCAAAGCTACTGGGCTAAACTGCAGACCTAATGCAAAACCTTTCATTTCTGACCAATGCGTCGTGAATTGACCTTCATCATTAAAATCTGAAGAACCAAATGTTGCATAATCGGCAATCACATCATTAATGTAATGAACAACCGTTGCAGCAATTGCTTTTTCCCAATTCTCTAAAGCAACCTTTGAGAGCTTAACCAATTCAGCTTGGTAACCTTCTCCCAATACAGGATCCGTTCCATAGTTAGCTTGAATCAAAGCACGACCGGTTAAGAAAGCATCCATTGCACCCTTACTGAAATCAGTCGCTACCGTTGCACCTTTATCGCGCTTAGCCGCATTAACTGAATTGCCAAAGCTATATTCAGAGTATAAATCGATAGAACCGTCTAGGTTAGTATCATTATCTTGCTGAGAGTTGTTAGCCGCGTCGGTATAAAGGTTATAGTCATGAGCTGCACCAAAGTAACCGAAGCCTTCATCCCACTGGTGTTCTAGAGATGTATAAGGCTTACCCGTTTCATCCTCTGCAGAGTTTTGCTTAACTAAACCTTTGTCTTTTTTCAAATAATCTTCAGAAGCCTGAGAGTAAGTTACAGCCCCTAAAACAAATTTTTGTACCAATTGCTTAAGATCTAAACCTTCTGCGGTTACATATTGAGTGTCAGGGTCACCATCAACTACAAGATCAGCAATTTGGCCAAACCACTGCTGAATCAATAATTCAGGAACCGCGTTTATACCTTCGCCTTTCACTAGGTCGTCACCCGTAGTGGTAACATCCCAGCCAATGAATTCAGCGTTGGTTAGCAAGTTGTCTTTACCAGCCATCTTTCCTTGCAGATTCTTATCACCGGATACTAATGAGAAATCCGCTTGCACTAAATCAAGAGTAACTTCTTCAGCACTTACAGACTTAACAGAAACACTCACAGGTGTCGCTTCAGCACCACCGGTATAAACGTTCGTAGTAATAAGGTTGCCTGTTGTATCCTTCGTGCCCTTTGCATATACCGCATTTAACATTAGTAGCACGGAATCACGGTCAGCAGCTTCTTGCAATTTAGTCGAACCGATCAAACTCTTCAATTCGCTGATTAAGATATGACGTGAAGCTTGGCCTGAGTGTGAAACTGAGCTATCACCAGGAATCAACTTGCTTTCAAATGTATAAGTTGCTGGAACAGACAAGCTAACATCTTTATTGTCATTGTCGTCATCGCCACCACAAGCTGCCAATAAAATCGCAGCTGATAATACGGAAAGACCTTTAACCAGTTTCATAACGCACCCTTAATCTTCAAAAATCATAATTGCTCAGCCGTTCGTCGAAATTACTGAGTCATAAAAAGTTGGTTGAATTTTAGCAAATCCCAAACTAAATGCAATAAATAATGGTAATTACTATCATTTAGATTTGTAATTTCTTGTTTTATATCAAGGTTTTCCTCAAAACACTCATAACTGATAAATCACAGGCACAAAAAAACCAGCGCTGATTTACATCAGGGCTGGTTCTTCGTGATATATCAATTATCTAGCATGTTGCTAGACATGATATTAAGCAGCAGGAGCAGCTTCATCTAACAATGCCTTCAATTCGCCATTGCCGTGCATCTCAGTAATGATGTCACAACCGCCGACTAGCTCGCCTTTAACCCAAAGCTGTGGGAACGTAGGCCAGTTAGCGTACTTAGGTAAGTTAGCGCGAATGTCTGGGTTAGATAAGATATCCACATAAGCGAATTTCTGACCACATTCCATAACGTTCTGTACAGTTTGTGCAGAAAAACCACACTGTGGAGCATTTGGAGAGCCTTTCATGTACAACAAAATATCGTTGCTTTCGATTTGCTCTTTGATCGAGTCCATAATATTTTCAGTACTCATAATGTTACCTCACTCTATATGCTATCAATTGGTTAAGCTTTCAATTGCTTATATTAAACGTATTTATTGGCGCGGATTCTACTGAATTTCCGACTGTTTTACTAGGTTAATAGCCGTTATGACATAAGCTATTGATCTTTATCAAGCCCTATATCTAACGAGCGACCATAACCACCGCCTCCTGGGGTATGAATACAAAACACATCCCCTCTATTCATCTGTATATCGGTGCACCCTTTAAGAAATTCAAGCTTTGGCACTGGCGCCCCCGTGGAATCCAGCACAAAACGCTGGACGAAATTCATCCCTACCTTGCCCGATTCGCCGCCTGCCATACCAAACGTTGGTACCTGTCGATGACCGGAAATAATGGTCGCAGACATCGGTTTTAAGAAGCGTATATGACGTTCGATGCCATCACCGCCTTTATGTTCCCCAAGTCCGCCCGAGCAGGGACGAATGGCAAAGTGTTCTAACATCACCGGAAAACGCTGTTCTAGAATTTCGACATCGGTTAGCCGTGAATTGGTCATATGACTGTGCACGCCAGAAGCACCCTCGTTGCTTTGAGTTGCTCCTGCACCGCCACACAGCGTTTCGTAATACTGAAATTCATCATCGCCAAAAGTGAAATTATTATTGGTACCTTGGCTCGCAGCCATAATGCCTAGCGCACCCAATAAGGTATCCACGATATATTGAGCTGTTTCGACATTTCCCGAAACTACGGCTGCTGGATATTGCGGTGCGAGCATCGATCCTTCTGGCACAATGATATCCAATGCACGAAAGAAACCCGCATTGAGTGGCATAGACTTAGCGACTAGACAGCGGAATACATATAAAACAGCGGCTTTTGCTACTGAGGTCGGTGCATTAAAGTTACCTGAATGCTGATCTGAGGTGCCAGTAAAATCGACCTTGGCTCGGTAGTTTTCTTTAGCGTTATTTTTATCCTTCTCGTTATAAATGGTAATGGCGACTTTGATTAAACTGCCATCATCCATTATGTATTCAAACGACCCCGAATCAAGATTTTTCAAACAGTCTTTTAAAGTGCTTTCGGCGTTATCTTGAACATGCCCCATATACGCATGCAAGGTTTCTAAGCCATATTGTCGACTTAAGCGCACTAACTCTTGCGCGCCTTTTTCACAGGCGGCCAGCTGGGCTTTTAAATCGGCAATATTTTGTTCGATATTACGCGCCGGAAATTCATGATCAGACAAGGCGGCAGTGATCATATCTACTTGAAATTCGCCTTCTTTCACTAGGCATAAATTATCTAATAAAATACCTTCTTCATTAATATACTGGCTGCGTGCGGGCATAGAACCTGGAGTAATACCGCCAACATCTGCGTGATGGCCACGAGCCGCAACGTAAAAGTCCGCATTTTTATTATCATCGTTTGCATTCATGAAGACAGGTTTAACAATCGTGATATCCGGTAAATGTGTGCCACCGTTATAAGGGGTATTTAAGACAAAGGCATCCCCCGGCTTCATATTCGGGTTATTGTTTATCACAACCTTGATGCTTTCACTCATCGAGCCTAAATGCACAGGAATATGCGGCGCATTCGCCACCAGCTCACCGTTTTTGTCGAATAATGCACAAGAAAAATCTAAGCGTTCTTTGATGTTCACGCTAGCGGCTGTTTTTTCTAAAACAAACCCCATTTGCTCGGCGACAAACATGAATAGGTTGTTGAAAACTTCTAATTGAATCGCATCAGGTCGAGAGGTATTTAATACGTTTTTGGGATCAATACTTTCTACTAGGCTAGCTTCGGTTTGATACGTTAAAACCAGCGCGCCGCTTTCAATGACTTTTCCTACCCAACTAGGCTCAATCACAATCGTCGAGTTATTTTCAGCGATTAATGCAGGTCCTTTAATTTCAGTATTTTTAGGAAGGTGTTCACGACGATAAACAGGGACTTGAAGTGTTTTGCTTTCACCCTTTTCAACGCAGGTCATATCACTATGAGCAATGGCTTTTAGCTCACCCCTATAATGATCTTGTTTATATTCTTGAGTATCACTACCACCCAGAACTCTTTCTAACTGTATGGCTTCTAATATTAATGCGCCCTCAGAATTAGAAAAACCAAACGACTGGTGGTGTAGTTGGTGGAACTCCTCGGCAACTTTAGCCATATCTAAATTATTAGGCAGTCTCAATAAAAGCGGTGTATCGGTGCCTTTATATTTAACATGTATACGCCAGAAATCTTGGCATTGTTTTAAAGAATGATTAATTGAAGAGTTAGCCTTTTGCTGTAAACGCATTTGGCGTAATTCTATTTCATCTAGTACCGCACAACCATTTATAGATTCAGGTGCCTTAGCGCTATTAAAGACTTCTAACTGCAAAGACTCTTCACCCAACCAACGCTCATTCGCTAAACCGATACCATAAGCGGATAAAACCCCCGCGAAAGGATGCAAATAAACTTGATTCATTCCTAATGACTCAGCGACTAAGCATGCGTGTTGAGCACCCGCGCCACCAAAAGCATTGAGTACATAATTACCGACGTCATAACCTCGTTGCAGTGATATTTTTTTCACCGCATTGGCCATATTTTCAATGGCGATGGTTAGAAATCCTTGGGCTATTTCTTCAGCCGTATAAAGCGTATTTGATTCAGTATTAATTTTTTCAGCCAGTTTTTCAAATTGCTGCTTAACACCCGCGTAATCCAAACCTTGATTACGTTTAGGACCGAAACATTCAGGGAAATATTCAGCCTTCACTTTACCTAGCAACACATTACAGTCGGTAATCGTCAGTGGGCCACCATTGCGATAACACGCAGGCCCCGGAAAAGCTCCTGCGCTTTCTGGACCGACTTGAAAACGGCCGTCAGCGAATTTCACAATCGAACCGCCACCCGCCGCTACCGTATGAATGTTCATCATCGGCGCACGTAAGCGAACACCGGCTACCTGAGTTTCAAACTCACGTTCGTATTCACGCACTTTATTAGCAAGAGCTGGGCTTTCTTTATCAGTAGCAGATTTTTTATTAGAAGTCTCTTTACTAGAAGAAAGGTGGCTAGCATTAAAATGCGCGACATCGGTAGACGTTCCGCCCATATCAAAACCGATAATACGATCGAAACCGTCATCACTCGCCGTTTCAACCATCCCGACAACGCCACCCGCAGGTCCGGATAAAATGGCATCTTTGCCACGAAATTTATGCGCGTCGACTAAGCCGCCATTCGACTGCATAAAATACAGAGGGACTTTCTGTTTAGAAGACGCTGTATCAGAAAGTGAAAGTTGATTATCCACCTGTTCGACATAACGTCTTAAAATCGGAGATAAATACGCATCCACCACCGTCGTATCACCCCGTGGGACGAGCTTCACTAACGGGCTGACCTCATGACTCAGAGAGACTTGTGTAAAACCTAACTCTCGCGCTAGCCGTCCAGCCGCCTTTTCATGTTCAGGAAAACGATAACCATGAGCAAAAGCGATGGCAATGGATTCAATACCTTGCTTACGCCATTCAATTAAACGGACCGCTAAACCTTCTTCATCAAACGCTCGATCAATCGTTCCATCCGCCAGTAAGCGTTCACTCGCCTCCTCAACCCCTACATATAACTGCTCTGGTAAGCGAATATCTAAGGCAAAAATATCAGGGCGTGTTTGATAACCGATTTTTAATACGTCACCTAAACCATAACTGGTGACTAATAACGTTGGCTCACCTTTACGCTCTAGCAAGGCATTGGTGGCAACCGTGGTACCCATTTTAACTTCATCGATTAACTCGATCGGCAAAGCTTGATCAGCGGTCAAACCGAGCAATTCACGAATGCCTTGAATAGCCGCGTCTTTATAATGGGCAGGATTTTCTGACAACAGCTTATGAGTTACTAAACTGCCGTCAGGCTTCTTCGCCACGATATCGGTAAAAGTACCGCCACGATCCATCCAAAACTGCCAAGCTGCCATTATTTGTGCCTTTTGTGCTGTAAATATTCTAAAAACGCCACTATAACAAAATTAACAACAGTTATAGCGCCGCTAATTTAGATAGAAGGGCTTGGGTATTTACAGACGCCACATACTTTCGTATGATCCGTCCTTGATTTTAAGGCGACCCATGTCGCCTTTTTGCGTTTTAGCAATCAATGAAATATCAATTTTAAAGAATTCGGAGTAATACCATGCAGCCAATCATGAACACATATGGTCGGCTTCCAGTTACTTTTGTCAAAGGTGAAGGCTCTTGGGTCTTCGATACTGACGGCAAAAAATATCTGGATGCATTAAGCGGAATCGCAGTGTGTGGCCTAGGCCATGCACACCCAGCAGTGACACAAGCCATCCGCGATCAAGCGGACAACCTTGTGCACACCTCAAACCTGTACGGCATTGGTCGACAGCAGGAGCTGGCTGAACGCTTAACGCGCTTATCGGGTATGGATAACGTGTTCTTCTCTAATTCCGGCGCCGAAGCGAACGAAGCAGCAATTAAAATTGCGCGTAAATACGGTCACGATCAAGGCATTACAGAGCCGCAGATCATTGTTATGACCAAAGCATTTCACGGCCGTACTATGGCAACGCTAACCGCAACAGGAAATCCTGCGGCTCATGTTGGTTTCGCGCCATTAGTTTCCGGTTTTATTCGTGTGCCTTATCAGGATCTAGACGCAGCCAAAGCAATGGTTGCTGCGAATCCCAATATCGTAGCGATTTTACTTGAGCCGATTCAAGGCGAAGGTGGCTTAGCCACTGCAAGTACTGACTACATCCAAGGTTTGCGTAGCCTGTGTGATGAACATGAATTATTAATGATGTTGGACGAAGTACAAACCGGTAACGGTCGTACAGGTACTTACTTTAACTTCCAGCAACACGGTATTACACCTGACGTACTAACCACAGCCAAAGGCTTGGGTAACGGCGTGCCGATTGGTGCTTGTATCGCGAAAGGTAAAGCAGCGCATGTATTGCAGCCTGGTAATCACGGCTCTACTTATGGTGGTAACCCACTAGCCTGCTCAGCAGCGGTTGCGGTAATCGACTCGATTGAGTCAGAGAATATTTTTGACAACGTGAAAGCCCGTAGCGAACAAATGCGCAGCGCCTTCAGCAGCCGTTTAATTGAAGCTGGCTTAGCAACAGAATTACGTGGCACCGGCTTAATGCTCGGTATAGTAATCAAGCAAGATTGCCCACAACTAATAAAAGAGGCGTTAGACATCGGTCTTTTGATTAACGTCACGTCTGGCAATGTAATTCGTTTATTGCCACCACTGAATATTAATCAGCAAGACGCTGATCAGGTGGTGAACTTAGTTTGCCAGCTGGTAGAAAATTTAAAGTAAGGAATTGCCATTATGGCTAGACACTTTTTAACATTATTAGATTTAGAACCAGCAGAGCTTGATTGGGTTATCAATCGCGCCATCGAATTAAAAAAGATGCAGCACGCGGGTGAAATTTACGAGCCATTGAAAAACCAAGTACTCGGAATGATTTTTGAAAAGTCGTCTACCCGTACTCGTATTTCTTTTGAAGCAGGCATGACTCAGTTTGGTGGCAGCGCGATCTTTTTATCCTCGCGTGATACTCAACTCGGCCGTGGCGAACCCGTCGCGGATAGCGCTCGCGTTATGTCGCGCATGGTTGATGCCATTATGATCCGTACGTTCGATCATGAAACTGTTGAACAGTTTGCTGCCTATTCTAAAGTGCCTGTGATCAACGCATTAACGGATGACTTCCACCCATGCCAGCTATTAGCTGACATGCAAACGTATAAAGAACATCGCGGCAGCATTAAAGGCAAGACGGTAACGTGGGTTGGGGATGGCAATAACATGTGCCACTCTTACATCAACGCTGCACGCCAGTTTGATTTTAAATTGAACATTGCTTGCCCTGAAGGTTTCGACCCTCATCAGCAGCTGCTAGACGACAACGCTGATCGTGTTCAAATCATTCGCGATCCGAAAGAAGCGGTTATTACTTCTGACTTAATCGTGACTGATGTTTGGGCATCGATGGGTCAAGAAGAAGAACAGCAAGAGCGTATGGTTAAGTTTGCTGATTATCAGGTAACGAAAGAACTGATGGCTTTAGCGAACTCCGATGCGTTGTTCATGAACCTATTGTTGATATTCAAGCAAAAGCGACCAATGTGGGTGAAACCACCATGTCGACGACC
>JBALXI010000052.1:0-20134 GCA_036960605.1 Oleispira sp.
AGCCACTGTTTGGTACCCTCAAATAACAACTCATTGATCGGGACAACAAAAAGCCGTTGCCCGATAATTCGGCGTTATGTGAATAAAGTATGAATCAGGTATTACCAAAAAATTACCTAGACTGGTTGTCTTCAATTGATGTTGAAGACTCACTTTTATATGGCGAAAGAGACTGGTATTTGATGAGTGAGGCTGAGCTATCTGAAAATATTACGATAGATGGCATTATCTCTCCAGCATATGCGCAACTAATTAGCTTGGTAACAACTCAATTTGAAGTTACGGGCCAAGAAAATATAATTAGTAATACTGGTGAATTATTTACTATTGAACGAATTCGTAAGTGTGTAGCTATCGGGGAGAGTAATGGTACTCCCTTATTTGTAGATGTATCTAAAAACAACTCACTATGGTGCTACTACAGTGATGGCGGAGAAATTGAAAAAGTGTCTGATAGCTTGGATTACTTTATTGAGAAAGCAATCGTTGAATAAATCACATAACAAAAAGTTGGTGGTTCAGCCCCTACGGGGCTTGGACGCTTTCAGCGCCCCACAACAAAAGCGTTAGCTCTAAGGGGATTGTCACCATATGACTAAGCTTTTTTTAACTATTACAATTTTATTTTTCAGCGGAATTACTATGGCCGATATAAATTCTGGAATTGAGTCATACAATAAAGGTAATTATGCAGTAGCTTATACTGAATTTGAAAATGCCTCTCAATCTGGAGACGCCTTTGGCCATCATCTACTAGCGAGCCTGTACTACCAAGGTCACGGTGTAGAAAAAAACATTCCAAAAGCTGTAAAGCTATTTGAGCGAGCCACAAGCCAAGGGTACGCGCCATCCCATGCCAATCTTGGTCTCATGTACCATTCAGGTGACGGGGTAGAGCCAAATTCAGAAAAGGCGCTGTTCCACTATAGCGAAGCTGCTAAAACTGGAGACTTTCAGTCTTCGTATAACCTCGGTCAAATATTCCGAAAAGGATGGCATGATGTTGATCTATCTTATGAAAAAGCAGCTTCGTATTATCGTTTCGGTGCTGAATATGGCCATGTATCCAGTGTTAACGAGTACGCATTGATGTTTGCGCAAGGCCAAGGAGTTTCAAACGATTTCGTCGAAGCGTATGCCTGGATGCAATACGCAGCTGAGCAGGGGAATCCATCGGCAGTAAAGAACTTAGCCCAGCTAGTAGAAATTATTGAGAACCAAGGAAAACTAAAGCAAGCAATATCTAGGGCTACAGCTGTGAACGCACAAATTGCCGTGAAATCTGCGGAGTAAGAGCTAACAAACGGCTGCATCGGACAAATTTCCGCTGTCACCTTTTGTGCAAAAATACGCACAAAAGCCGCCATCAAAAATTTGCTCGGTGATCCGGGCGTTAGGTGAGTATGGATATATTATTAATCGAAAAAATATTACCTATTTATCATAAAGCCCCAAAAAAGCGTCATGATCTACTTTGTGATGACTTAGCAAGAATATCTGAACTAAAAGGTATAAGTGTCGAGACGATTAGTCTGTGCGTAAAAGAAATTGAAACTGTAATCTCAAATTCTGTTGGTATAGCTAGAGACGAAATGTATGGTGCAATTGATAAGATAGAAACAATTGAAAAGATAAGAAAGATCTTTCCTACAAAAAACCAAGATAGTCTGGATATATTATTTGATAGAGCACACTACTATGCTTGCAGATAAGTCACCTAACAAACAGTTGGTGTTCGCACCTACGGTGCTGGGACGGTTATACTTCACTCGTTCCTCGCTACGTGTAACCGCCCCACAACAAAAGCGTTATGCAGATAAGGTGAATTATGAATATTTCTGAATACAATGAATTAATAAATTCTACCTTAGATAGCGACTTTGAATTATTTTTTGCTGGTGATGACGCACCAACAATTGAAGTGATAGAGTCTTTTGAAGTAGAGATAGCGTGTAAATTACCAAATGATTTTAAGGCCTTAATTTCTAGTTATTTAAATGGATTCTATGCTGAAGCGAAAGAAGAAGTGTGGCCTAGAAAGCAGGGAGGAGCATATTGGATGTTTCAATATGCGCTAGTCGTCTATGGACTAGATTCTGGTTTACCTGACTGGATAAATATAAGAAGTGAAGTCAAAGATTTTAGAAGTAGAACAAATACTAATTTGATCCCATTTATGCGAACAATATCAAGTTCAGAGCCTTATTGCTTTACTCCAGAAGGCAAGATTATGAAATGGGATAATGACTTACAAGAAGCTCAACCTGTAATAGGCACATTCTTCGACATCTTCAAAAAAGAACTAGAAGAGATTAAGAGCTTTAAAGTAAGAGCTGCAAGTGAATGCATTTAGCGTGGAATTGCATAACAAACAAAGGCAGAATACCCTTCGGGCAGGACGGCTTCGCCGCCTCTGCTTTGGGCGTTATAACCCTAAACTATGAATGAACATCAATTGCAGATAAATGAAATAGTTCAAGGAATCACTGAACTAGAAGCAGGTTTGAGTTGGTTCTCTTTGAAGGAGGAGGATGAGCAAAGAGATATTATGAGAAGCTTTAGCTCCATTTTACTTCAGTCTCATCCTCGCTTGCTGGAAATTGAGGAGGGCATATTTCTCTCTAAACTTAAACCCACGTTTACACCTTGCGTTTTAGTTTCAAAAAATCCTTTTCCTGAGGCATGTTCCAAAATACTTGGTCTGCCAAGAAGCGAAATAGAAAAGGCTTTCGTCTTATGGTTAAGTATATTTAAAGTCGCGGATACAAGGCGAAGGAATACTGAATGTAAAAATGGGTGTGTCCATGAATGGCATAATATCAACGGGTTATAACAATACGCTTAAATGCGTTCCGGCCAAAAAGACGGCCTCCACTGGACGTGCTAGATGCACGCCTTTTAGCTAAAGCGTTCTGTGCCTTTAGGTTCCTATGTATAGCAAATATTTAGTAGATGGCGAAATTAAGCCTGAATATACGAAGACATTTCTAAGCATCTTTGATGGTTGGCTTGGAGAAGCAAACCTCCATAAACTTGATGAAGTTACTGCTAAAGATTGGAGTAAATTTAATGATTTAATCCGTAAGGTAGCTCAAGTTTATAAGATTCAGAGAGTGGACTCTGAAAAAGAAATCTTTGTGCCAGTTAATGACGTAGAGAAACTGCTATCTAATTATGAAGAGGCTATGAATAAAGATTCGTCTGAATTTACAAGGATATTTATACCTAGCTTAGATTGCATAATTAGCGAAGACTGGGATTACACCTATATACTTTGGTGCAGAAACTCTGAGTCAGTAGAGAAATTAAAACCGTTGATTGAAGAAGCAGGTTTGTTTAGCTTTCGAGATTGATCACAGAACAAGGCGTTGGTGGATTAGCCCCTACGGGGCTTGGACGCTTTCAGCGCCCCACAACTTAGCGTTAAGTGAAATCATTGAAGTATGAATAAAGATTCTGGAATATTAATTATTGGGTTAATTCTAACTACTCTTGGCTTTGTCGCTTGTTTCAAAGGAATCAGTGGAGAAGGCATTACCTTTTTCTCTTCTTATTTTGCTGATGGTCGACCTACGAATATGTCTTCCCTAGGTACAGTGCTAATTGGAGTAGGTATGATTGTTGGTGGTGGTTATTTTCTGAATCAATCAGGTTATTTCAATGCTAAAGAGTAAATCACTTAACAATCTGTTGGTGAGTGCCCCTGCGGGGCTGGGACGGTTAAACTCCACTCGTTCCTCGCTACGTTTCACCACCCACAACAAAAGCGGTAAGCAGGTAGAAGAATGAAATATATCGGTTATCTATTTATATTTTTTTTGGGTTCTATTTTGGGAATTGCCCCATTTCTACTCACCAGCATAAGGCCCCCATCGACTCTACAAGTGAATATCCATAATCAGAGTGGTGTTCCCATCTCAAATATCATTATTACAGGTCAGGATGGAGCTGTAATTTTAAATAAGCTCCATCCTCATCAAACTAAAGAAATACCACTGATAATGTTTGGAGAGGGGACTTATGAAATATCAGCAACCCTACAGAATGGTAAAATAATATCGAGTCAGGGCGGTTATGTTGAGCCTGGCTATAGAGTTAAAGAAATCATAAAACCAAATAGTATTGAGCATGAATATATCTCGTTTTATTGAAATGCTTAACAATCAGTTGGTGTGCGCACCTTTGGTGCTGGGACGGTTACTCTTCGTTCGTTCCTCACTACGTTGCACCGCCCCACAGCAAAAGCGTTAAAAATAGGTAGAGTTAACAGATGAAACATATATTTCTTTCTATTTTTATCGCTTTTGCAAGCATCAATGTTATTGCTGATGACATTAATAAAATTGCTTCAGCCTATGCTTCCGAAACAAGTGACTTACAAGTAAGCAGCAGTGGAACAGTTGTTAAGCTTCTTTCTGATGACAATGAAGGTTCACGCCACCAACGCTTCATTCTAAAGCTTTCTAATAATCAAACAGTCTTAGTGGCGCACAACATAGACCTAGCTCCTAAAATAACCTTTCTACGCAGAGGTGATATCGTTGAATTTAATGGCGAATACGAATGGAATAGCAAAGGTGGTGTTATACATTGGACTCATCACGATCCTGCAGGTCGGCATCAAGATGGTTGGCTCAAGCACAACGGTTCTAATTATGAATAACCTCTTCAAGATAATGACCTAAGTCAGTGGTGTGACAATGTGTCACATTCTCAAACACAGGCTGCCTCTATAAACTGCGCGTTATGCGCTTAGGAGTTGTTATAAATATTCAAAGCTTTTCAAAAATAACCGGAATTTCAGCACATACTATTCGGTACTATGAAAAAATTGGTGTGTTAAAACATGTCGCAAGAAATACCAGCGGGCACCGAGACTTCACTTCTAAAGACATTGATTGGATTGGTTTTGTTAAGCGCCTAAAAGATATGGGAATGCCGCTAGACAATATAAAGCTGTACGCAGACTTAAGAGAAAAAGGCGATGCAACAGCAGAGCTAAGAAAGCAGTTATTGCAAGAGCATGCTGCTATTCTACAAGAAAAAATAGCTTTAGAATCATTGCATCTTAAAAATATCAAACAAAAAATCATTCATTATGAAAACCAAATTAATAACGAATTAAAGGTTTGACTTAGAGTACACTCTAAGAATTAAGCTACTGCTTCTTACCTTAATGAGCAGAAGTTAATATGACAATTTCAAATGAACGTTATAAAACAGGATTGAATAATTTAAGAATCATTGATAAAGAAGCTGGCGAGGCAGTTGTTAATAGCTTAAACGATTTTTCACCAGACTTAGTGAAGTACATTATTGAATATGCTTTTGGTGATGTTTATAGCCGAACGGGATTAGATTTAAAAACTAAAGAGTTAACGGTTGTTGCTGCATTAACCGCAATGGGTAACGCTTCACCACAATTAAAAGTACATATTCATGGTGCATTAAATGTGGGGTGTAATATTGCTGAGATTCAAGAAGTGGTATTACAGATGTCTGGATATGCGGGTTTCCCAAGTGCAATTAATGGCATGTTAGCGCTAAAAGGTGTGGTAGCAGATCGCAAGTTAGAAGGTAAGCTAGACGAGCTTGGTCTGATTCAATCTTCGCCTATTCCTAACAATTCAACTCGTTACGAATGCGGTGCTAATAATTTAAGAATACTTAGCCCTAACCAAGTAGAAAACTTGGAAGAAACCTTCAAAGACATTTCACCTGACATGGCCAAACTCGTTATTGAATATGGCTTTTCTGACATATTTTCTAGACCTGCATTGAGTTTTAAGCATAGAGAAATGGCGACCATTGCAGCCTTAACAGCAATGGGGACTGCGCCTTCACAGCTTAAATTTCATATAAGTGCTGGGTTAAATATCGGCATAAGTCAGGTAGAGATAAGAGAAATAATGATTTTAATGAGTGTGTATTCTGGTTTTCCTTCTGCAATTAATGGGACTCTGGCATTAAAAGAAGTGATTAATGAAAATGCTAAAAAATAAGCCGCATATGAATTTCATTCATTACTCACCAATCGCAATCATGACCTAAGTCAGTGGTGTGACAATGTGTCACATTCTCAAAGCTAAGCTGCCTCTATAAACTACGTCCAATTCCTTTCACGCAGTTCCTTAAAAGTAGACGTTGAAAATGAAATATAAGCAGCCTTTAGCGCTAGCGATTGCCACCCTCCTATATCCTTCTTTCACTCTTGCCGCACACGGTGATGCCGTTGAACTGCCGCCGGTGACGATAACCGATACTCGAGAAGAAGCGTTAAAGTCTGAGACTTCTGCCAGCACCAGCCAAATTAGCCAAGAAGACATTAACTTTTTACAGCCTGGCCATCCTTCTGAAGTTTTAAACCGCATGCCGGGTGTACACGTGAATGTGACCGGTGGCGAAGGCCACATGACGGCGATTCGTCAGCCCATCAGCACCAGCGCAGTGTATCTGTATTTAGAAGATGGTATTCCAACACGCTCAACGGGTTTCTTTAATCACAACGCCTTATATGAAATCAATGTGCCTCAGTCGGCGGGCATTGAAGTCAGCAAAGGCCCTGGCAGTGCGTTGCATGGCAGTGATGCGATGGCGGCGGTAATTAACGTGACGACTAAGGCCGCACCGGAAGAGACCGAAGGTGATGTGAACTTAGAGGTTGGCAGCTTTGGCTGGCAGCGTTTGTTAATCGGTGGCGGTACCGCAAGTTTGAATCATGGCATTCGTGCCGATTTGAATCTGACTCATACCGATGGTTGGAGAGACTCTACCGAGTACGATCGTCAAAGTGCTAACTTCCGTTTGGATTCTTTCTTAGATAACGGCACTAAAGTTAAAACCGTTTTGAACGTTTCGAACATTGATCAACAAACCGCGGGTTCTTCGCGTTTGTTAGAAGACGATTATAAAAATCATCCAACGCGTAACTACACGCCTATCTCTATGCGTAAAGTTGAGTCGTTGCGTTTATCCAGTGCGTTCGAAAAAGAAGTGGGTGCGAGTCTTTATAGTATTACCCCTTACTTCCGCTACAACAGCATGGAGTTATTACCGAACTGGTCGTTGAGCTACGATCCGAATACCTATAAAACTGAAAACAAGTCTGCCGGTGTGATGATGAAATATCGTCAAGACTTTGCCCCGATGCGCACGCGTTTAATTGTGGGAGCGGATGTTGATTACAGCCCGGGCTCGATGGATCAAAATAAAATTGATGTGACAAAAGAAGGCAATGTTTATACGTCTTATACCAAGGCGGAGAAGCTGTATGACTATGACGTGACCTTTTCGTCTATCTCGCCTTATGCGCATTTTGAAACGTCGCCTACCGATAAGTTACGCGTGAACGCGGGTTTACGTTTTGACCACATGCGTTATGACTATGAAAATAACCTAACGGCAATCGATACGGGTAGTCATCGACGCCCTGAAGATACCGATGTTGAGTATCAGCATTTAAGCCCTAAATTGGGTGCGACGTATGCGATTAACGAACACTTGAATACCTTCGCATCGTATCGCCATGCGTTTAGAGTGCCGTCGCAGGGTCAGTTATTCCGTCAGGGTAAGTCGACCAATACGGTTAAGCTTGATCCGGTAAAAGTGGATAACTATGAGATTGGTTTGCGTGGCAGCTTAGGTGGTAAAGCGGGAGAAAGAGCTGATAGCAAAGTGAATTATGAAATCTCGGTTTATTACATGGTGAAGGAAGACGACATTTTAACGTTCAAACATGCTGATGGTAGCCGCGAAACACAGAATGCGGGTAAGACGTTACACCAAGGTATTGAAACGGGTTTAACAGCGTCTTTGCATGCCGATATCGATCTTGCGGTTTCGTATGCCTACACTGAATTTACTTATGAAGATTGGAAGCCAGATGGTTCTACTGATTATAGTGATAATGAAATCGTTGCGGCGCCAAGAGATATTGGTAACGTAGCGGTGGGGTATCACCCTAGCCAGTTGAATGGTGGTAAGGTGGAATTAGAGTTTGTTCACTTAGGGCAATACTGGATGGACCAAGCGAATACGGAAACCTATAAAGGTCATCAGTTATTGAACTTACGATTTAACTATCCGGTGAATCCCGAGTTTAAGTTGAGTGCCCGTATTCTGAATTTAGAAGACAAAACGTATGCAACCAATGCGAGCTATAAACCTGCGGCGTTTGGTAATGCAGAGAAGTTTGAATATGCGCCAGGTATGCCACGCACAGCGTATGTGTCTGCTAGTTATTCGTTTTAAAGAATATTTATCTTTTGTTTAGAGAGTTATTTATATGATCAGGTTAGTTTCATTTTTGTTCATCGCCTTACTGGGTTTTAGCAATAGCAGTAATGCAATGCAACACGGAGGTTCTGCTGATGGCAAGGGCTCTAGTAATGGAAAGAACGTGACTTGTACCATTGCCTCGCTAAAGTGTGCCAAGGCTCCGTCTGCGAGCTTTGGCCCTGATGGCAAGCTTTGGTTGGCTTGGGTTTTTGCTGGCCATGTTTATGTTCAGCATTCTAATGATCAAGGTCAAAGTTACTCAGCCCCTACTATTGTGAATCGTGCGCCTGAAAAGATTGCCGCCCGCGCAGAAAACCGCGCCAAGATTCAGTTGGATAATGCCGGCAATATTTATATCTCGTGGACGCAGTCTTTAAATAAACTCTATACCGGTAATATTCGTTTTAGTCGTTCTGTTGATGGAGGGCAAAGTTTCAGCCAGCCCATTACCGTGAATGACGATCTGCAGGAAATCAGCCATCGCTTTGATTCCATGGTGGTGAGTGATGACGGTAAGGTGTTTATCAGTTGGTTAGATAAACGCGACCAGCAAACCGCCAAAGAGAAGCAGCAGGAATATATCGGTGGTGCTTTGTATTACAGTTATTCCGCTGACCAAGGACAGTCGTTCAGCAAGAATATGAACCTGTCGGATAACTCGTGTGTTTGTTGTCGTATCGCCATGGCGTTAGATAACAACAATTTACCCGTGATCGCTTGGCGCGATATTTATGGCAATGATGCTAACAATCAAATACGCGACCACAGCTTAATCACCTTCAGCTCTGAATTGAAACCCGCTAAGAAAATACGCCTAAGTAACGAACAGTGGAAAATTAATGGCTGCCCACATCATGGCCCCGCGTTAGATGTTGATGGCAATAATGTTGTTCACTCGACTTGGTTTAACGACCCGTCTAATGAAGAGCAGGATGGCGATCATGTATTGTTTTACGGTAACAGTACAAATGATTATAAAGCGATGGGTTTTGGCCAAGCCGATAAGCAGTCTGCGCACCCTTATGTTCTGACTCTAAAGCAGACTGTGTATTTAGTCTGGAAAGAATACGATGGCAAGAAAACCAATATCTTAATGAAGACTTCGAACGATACTGGCATTAGCTGGAGTCAGAATAAGGTAATCAGCACCACTGCGGGTTCTTCAGATCATCCTTTGTTGGTTAAGAATTCAAAGGCAGTGCATTTGAGCTGGCATACTCAGGATGAAGGCTATCGTTTTATTTCACTTTCTCCTGCAGCACTATCTCCTATTACAGAATCGGCAGATGCTAAATGAATCGATTATCTTATGGGCTGATTAGTATTTTCTTATTCGCGGCAAGTATTGCGCAAGCCAGCTCACCTGTTAGCTTACGGTCGTTTGATATTGGCAGCTTTGAACAGATTGTTAGCGATAAGAATAAGCAAGATCATCTGGTAATCCTATGGTCGTTTGATTGTCCGCCTTGCATCACCGAATTAGAAAAAATCTCAGAGCTTCATCAGCAATTCCCTGATTATCAATTAACGTTGATTAATACTGATGCGGTTGATGAGCAGGTGCGGGTGAAGAAGATACTGCAGCGATTTAATTTAGCCGGATTAGATAATTGGGGCTTTGCCAATAGTGACGAAGAGAAACTGCGCTATGACATCGATCCACGCTGGTATGGCGACTTGCCTAGAAGCTATTTCTTTCCTCTGCAAGGAAAAATCAAACGTCTACGCGGCGCGCTGACCTCAGCCGAATTACTGAATCTGTTCCAGCCGGGTTAGTCGTTATCACTACTACAATACAGGCGTTAGCTATAGTGCCCGCCAATCGCAAATATGTAGATGTATTCGTCATCAAATTTATAGATGACTCGGTCTTTTAGGCTTAGTCTTCTAGACCATAATGTAGACAAACTATGCTTAAGCGGCTCTGGTTTTCCAGTTCCTTGAGAGGGGTCGTCTCTCATCATTTCTTTCAGTTGCCGACATAAAACCTTGTGCAGTTTTTTGTCCTTTTCTCTAAGCTTCTCATATTCTTGCCAAGTATTACCTTCAAAGACCAGTGATCTCACTCATCTGCTCCTTGCTTGGCTTGTATCCACTTTTATCAGTGTGAGTGCCTAATGAGTCAGATATTTGCTGCATTAAGGCATTATTTTGCAAAACATAGAGGGTTTCTTGCTCTTGTTCCCAGTCATCTGCACTGACAACGACAAAATCTTCACCACTACGGCGGGTGACTTTTAATGGCGTATGATCGCCAACTATTTGTTCTACAAAGCTTTTTAAGTTATCTCTAAACTTGTTTACGCTAATACTTTGCATAATATTACCTATTCAGTTGTACGGCATTTCCGTACATTATAGATTCGGAGTTCTAATAGAGCAAGCTAACTCATCTGCAGTGATACTCTTTCACTCTTGATTCAGGTTAATTCTTTTATCAGGAGTCCGATTATAATCAAATTTTTCCCGAGAATTTGATCATGGCACGATTTGAGAAACAGCTGCAACAGCTAGAAGAAGATGGCTTTGACGCTATTATTAGGTTGTTTCGACGCCAGCTCTGGGCACAAATTTTATTAGCCTTAGTACTCGGCATAATCGTCGGCAGTTGGATTTCTCCGGAAGGTGGCCAAGCGCTAGAAGCTGCAACCGCTTATCGAGTGGCCGAGTGGCTGAAATTACCGGGCACCGTTTTCCTAAACCTAATTCAAATGGTCGTTATTCCCTTGGTGATTACTTCTATCATGCTGGGTGTGGGTGGCTCAGGTGATAGCAGTACGTTGAAAGATGTCGGCCTTCGTATTGCCCCTTATTTTGTTATCACCACAACGATTGCCGTCACCATCGGTATCACTCTCGCATTATTGCTGAAGCCAGGCCTGTATGTTGATGTAACCGCTTTTGATCTTTCTTCTATGGCAGTGCCTAGTAGCATTAGCGAAGCAGCGACGACTTCGATACCCGAGCGTATCAGCCAGCTTATTCCTACCAACCTGACCCAAGCTCAGATGGATCAGAGCATGCTGCAGCTGGTGATTTATTCCATAATTATGGGGCTGGCATTAACCAGCGTATCGCCGTCGCGTGCCAGTGTTTTGCGCCAAGTGATTGAAGGTATTCAAGAAGTCTCGATGAAGGTCGTAAACTGGACCATGCTGCTTGCGCCTTACGCGGTATTTGGTTTGATTGCTGATATTTCTATTCGGGTCGGCTTCGATGTTCTGTTGGGCATGTCTGCTTATGTTGGTACGGTTCTGCTGGGCTTATTTCTACTGTTTGTGTTTTATATGCTGATTGTAGGCTTGGTTGCGCGCAAAAATGTGTGGCAGTTTATGCGGGTTATTCGACCTGCCCAGCTATTGGCTTTCTCAACGTCCAGCTCCGCCGCCGTGATGCCGTTATCATTGCAAACCGCGATACATGAATTAGAGGTCGATGAGTCGACTGCGCGTTTTGTTATTCCATTAGGGGCGACCGTCAACATGGATGGCACCGCGATATATCAGGTGATTGCTGCGGTATTTTTAGCCCAAGTCTTTGCCATTGATATTTCGATGAATGAAATCATCTTGCTCGCAGTAACTACCGTGGGGGCTTCAATTGGTTCGCCTTCAACACCGGGTGTGGGTATTGTGATTTTAGCGACGGTTTTAACCAGCGTAGGGATTCCTGCTGAAGGAATTGCGTTAATACTCGGGGTCGATCGGATCTTAGATATGTGCCGGACGTCGGTGAATGTGACCGGAGATTTGGTTGCAACAACGGTTATGCAGAAGTGGCTGGGCTCTAATAATAAATAGCGTTTGTCAAAGATGGCTAAGTAATTGACAGAGTAAGGTGTGGTATATACTGTTGCCGCTATCAACAACAACCTGAAATGGATTTCGAAAGAAGTATGAAAAAACTCATTATTGGCTTAGTTGCTTTAGGCGCATTATATCAATACGACTCAAGCCTTTTCGATTTTATGCTGGGTAAAGCGGGAGCCTTTGATGCCGATGGCAAGCCAAAAGTCGTTCTTTTCATCAGCAGCACTTGCGGCATTCATTGTGATAATGCTTTAAAGCATATTAAGAAAAAAGGCATCGAAGCTGAGATTATTGATGTACAAAATAATGAAGCTGGAAGCAAGGAACTGAAACGTTATTCTAAGCGTAATGGCTTACCTGTTCTTGTTGTCGGTAAGCAGGTCCAGTATGGCTTCCAAGAAAAACGGTTCGATGAATTACTTTATGATGCGGTGGGTAAGTCGGCTCTAGGTCGCCGTGAAAAGAAAGTTTTTAAGCATCACTTCAATGAAGATGGCAGTGCCAAAGTTGTTATGTACGGTACTAGCTGGTGCGGCTACTGTACTCAAGCACGAGAGCGTCTGACTGAAATAGGCATTGAGCATACGGAGTGGGACGTCGAAAAAGATAAGAAGGCCAATAATCGCTATGGCGTTCTTCAAGCATCTGGGTATCCGTTGATATACGTGGGTACGCGCAGGATTGGCACTTATGACGAAGATAAGATTATTGCATCGCTTAAAGAATCCAGCACTTGGCTTTGATGATCAACATCGTTTAAAGCCAGCAAAGAAAATCCCCAATGACGATTGCAAGCACAGCGGCGTGAAATATTTTCAGCGCCGCTGCTTTTAGCTCATAAAGTTAGAAATTAACTTAACTTCTTACCCGTCAGTTTCTCAGCCAAGCCCGTCGCTAAACGGCACGACATGCCATAGATAGAAAGCTGTGGGTTGGCACCAATACTGGTCGGAAAAACCGAGCCATCAATCACGTATAAGTTATCTAGGTAATGGTATTTGCCATCGCTACCAACAACACATTGATCTAAATCTTCGCCCATTGTCATGCCACCCATCACGTGAGCACTGCCCACTAAAGCACGGCTAGCACTGTAATCGAGTTTATTGATTGCGGCTTTGGAATCTTCCCAAGACGTTTCCCACTTAGCTTCTGTATGCGCAGGTCTTACTGCTTTTGCACCAGCAGCGAATTGCAGTTCAGCCATTGATAAATGCGTACGCTTAACGCCTTCCCAAAGATAATCGTTAATTGGGTAATCGATTATCGCCGAACCATCATCGGCTAGCTCAATCGAACCACCTTGAGAGTCTTCGTTAAAACCATCACGCAATAAAGCAATCATAGAACTAAGGTTTGGCAGTTTGTTCAATTCATCAAATTGGGCTTCGCCGTGACCCATCAATAATACGGATGTGAGGCCAGGGTGCAGTGGTGGTACTTCCAACTTATAGCCAACAGGACCATCGACGGTATCCCATTGGAAGTGATCAGAATAAATTGACTGCGGTGCGCCGTAGTAAGGATTTATTTCTTGTTCGAAAGAGGCGAATGAAAAGATGGTTGGATGGAAGAACGTACGCTTACCGACCAAGCCTTTTGGATCGGGTGCTTTCGAACGTAGCATCATCGCAGGGCCGTTAATTCCGCCCGCCGCTAATACTACGGTGGTCGCTTTAACCGTTACTGTAATTCCTGTTGGACGATAGTTTTTGTCCAGCGCAGTCACTTCAATGCCCGTTACTTTTTTGTCGTCCATTATCAAGCGTTCAGCGCGAGCGCTGTATAACAATTGGCTGCCTTCATCCATTGCACTTGGAATGGTGGTGACTAGCATCGATTGCTTGGCATTGGTTGGGCAACCCGTACCGCAAAAGCCCAAGTTCCAGCACCCAGCAACGTTGCGTGGAATGACCTTCCAAGGAATATCTAGTGCGTCTGCGCCACGGCTTAATACGGCGTTGTTTTCATTGGCAGGTAATGCCCAAGGCGCGATGTTTAGGCGCTCTTCCATTTTCGCAAACCAAGGCGCCATTTCATCTTTAGAAACGCCTTTGGTACTGAACTTATCACCCCAGTATTGCAGCGTTTGTTCTGGTGTGCGGAAGCTCGATGTCCAGTTGATAACCGTGGTGCCACCGACGCAGCGACCTTGCAAAATCGACATGCTGCCGTCTTTGTTCATGCGGCCAGCGTTTTCTTGGTAAAGATCTTTATACGCTTGGCGTTCGTCCATTTTAAAGTCGTTTGAACTTTTCAATGGGCCTTCTTCAATCAGCAGAACTTTCAAACCTGCCTTCGCTAAAATCTCTGCCGTGGTGCCACCGCCAGCGCCCGTTCCGATAATGGCAACGTCAGCTTCTAGGGTTGAATTTTCGGTATAGTCACCGGCATCTAAGGTAACCCAGCCGTTGCTGATACCTTCTAAGATGGGATCTGTGATGCCACGGATTTCTTCAAATACTTTCTTAGCCATTAGCTATTCTCCGCGGTACTGATGTTAGAGGTGATGCTTGTTTTGTTGGCAACCGGTGTAGGGATTTTTGTCGGTGGCCCAGGGTAGCCTGTCGCTGCAAACGACGCCGGCTGGGCATACCAACATATGCCGATTAACTTACTCAAGGCGACGTATCCCATACGCTTTTGCGGGATCATGCTTTCGCGCCAACTGACTAAGAAATCATCGATTTTCTTAGGGCTCATATCTTTCCAGCTTGCCCATGAGGCACCCGCTGCGATACGAATAGGAGCGAAGGATAAGGCATCAAACAACTGACGCATTTGAATGCGGTTATGGTACTGCAAGGTATAGATCAAATCGTCTAACGCCAGCAGTGTCGTTTTCATGGCTGCATCATAGTCGGCATCACCTGGAAAACTTTTATTTAAAACCACGGGAATGAGCGCGGCAAAAAATTCACGGTCATTCGGTTGTAGAAATTTATATTCTGAATTTTGTTCTAACGGCGAGGTGCAGCCCGTTAAAGTTGCTATGGTGCTACCCAATGCTAGGGTTGCTGTGCCCATAAGGCCGAGCTGTAAAAAACCTCGGCGTGTGGTTGGTAGTGCTTGTTCGAGTGGAGTTTTCATCTTAGCTCTCTTAATTACTCATTTTTATAATTATTCCCCACCAGACTCTAACTTTAGAATTAGAGTGGTGGGTATCACGGGTGCAACGATTAACGAATAAAGAAGGTATAAATCATTTTACGAATTGAGTTGTCGTAAGGAGGGTACGCTAGGTTACCCGTTGATAAGCGACCCTTACGATGTACGGCTTTGGCTTTCGAAAAGGTAATGAAACCTTCTTTGCCATGATAGTGACCCATACCGGAATCACCAACACCACCAAACGGCATATCTTCTTGAGCAAGGTGCATCAAGGTATCGTTCACGCTTACGCCACCGGAGTGAGTATTATTAAGTACGTAGTCTTGTTCAGCCTTATCATAGCCAAAATAATACAAGGCTAAAGGACGTGGGCGATCGTTAATATAAGCGATGGCTTCATCCATAGAGTCATAGCTGATGATCGGTAAAATGGGACCGAAGATTTCTTCTTCAGCAATGGTCATGTCGGCTTTCATGCCCTGAACTAAAACAGGGGCTAATTTACGACCCGATGATAAATCTTCTTTCGCTGGGTTAATCTCAGTCAGCTTCGCACCCTTGTCTTTGGCATCTTGAACCCAGCTAGACAGACGCTGATATTGGCGGTCGTTAACGATCGCTGTGTAATCATTATTGTCTTTCAGGCTTGGGTACATCTTGCTGAAGGCGGCAACATAGGCAGTAATGAATTCTTCTTCTTTCGCTTTCGGCACCAAAATGTAATCGGGTGCAACACAGGTCTGGCCTGCGTTCATCGATTTGCCGAAACAAATACGTTCTGCCGCATCTTTCATCGGTACGTGATTCGATACGATCGTTGGTGACTTGCCCCCCAGCTCTAAGGTAACTGGCGTTAAGTTCTTCGCAGCAGCGGCCATTACGTGGCGACCAACGGCAGTAGAACCGGTAAATAAGATGTGATCAAAAGGCTGTTCAGTAAAGGCCATTGCGACATCGGCTTCACCTTCGATGATGCAAACGCGATTCTCATCGAATACTTCCGCCAGCATGGCTTTAAAGACTTTGTTCAGATTCGGGGTGAATTCCGACATCTTGATCATCGCGCGATTACCGGCAGACAATGCGCCTACTAAAGGGCCAATCGCTAAGAAAATAGGGTAGTTCCACGGTACGATAATACCGACAATGCCTAGTGGCTGATAACGCACTTCATTTTTAGCCGGTGCGAATAACATGCCGACGCCACGCTTGCTTGGTTTCATCCATTTACGGGTTTTCTTGATGGCTGTATTGATGCCTTCAATACTGGTAAGAATTTCAGCCAGTAAAGTTTCATCTTTCGAACGACAGCTAAAGTCTTCATTTACCGCAGCCGCAAGCTGATCTTGGTACTTTAAGGTCACATCTTTTAACGCTTTCAAATGGCTAATACGCTGGTCAGCCGTAGGCATCAATGTTTTACCATAGGCGCTTTTTTGGCGGTTAAATAGCTCTTTTAAACGAGTGATTTCAGTGTTTAGAGTAGTGACTTCTGCGGTATTGGCACCCATGATGAGTCTCCGAAAGCAAGGTTGTAAAATTGGTGAGTAATTATTCTATCGACATTATTAGAGTGATTACTCTAAACTGTCAATAGTAACCGCCATAATAGGCACTTTGGTTTATACAATAGGTTTATAAATCAGGTATCTAATTTAGGTATATAATATGGCGGCCCGTAATATGACGGCCTGATGATAGGAAGTGTACAACTGAATGAAAACCCGTGACCGAATACTCGCCGCTGCTCTAGAATTGTTTAATCAACAAGGCGAGCGGAAGGTAACGACTAACCATATTGCTGCACATTTAGAGATGTCGCCAGGCAACTTGTATTATCACTTTAAAAACAAACAAGAAATCATCTTTGAACTCTTCCTCAGTTATGAAGAGCGTGTTGATGCCAACTTACAGGTGCCGACTGATCGGCTGCTAACCATTGAAGACAAGCTCAACTATTTGCAGAAAGTTTTTCAGGGATTGTGGGAGTTTCGTTTTATCCATAGAGATATGGAGCACCTGCTATTAGGTGAAGAAAGATTGCACTCGCGTTATCGAGAATTCTTTCGTCGCTGCCAAAAGAATACCGAAGCCATTTATTTCGGTTTGCGCGAGGCTAATATTATTGAGATTAGTGATCGTGATCTAGAAGGTTTGGCACTGAATACGTGGATTGTGGTGACTAGCTGGTTTTCGTTTTTGCAGTGTAATCTGTTATCCGACCCGGAAGAGAGTATTACTTTAGAGATGTTGAAAGCTGGAATCTATCAGATATTTCAACTCGAGCGCCCTTATTTGAGTGATGAATATCGAGCGAGTGCGAATGCGATGCAGCAAGCCTTTATTCCTAAGCCTGATTGGTTGTAATCAGGCTCTACATTTTCAGAACTATTTTCAGAGCTAGCTTTGTGAAAGCTTCTATTTTTGAAGCTGTTACTCCACTTCAAACAACATAAAGCTAAACTCTTTCGCGTCTTTACGCTTGGTTTCTAACCAATTGGCCGGAATACACGATAGATCGGCATTGGCTTCTACTTCGACATAAACCAAGCAGCCTACTTGAGCTTTCTCGGCAATAATATCGACCGCCGGTTTAAGCAAATCTCTGCCGAACGGTGGGTCGAGGAAGATGACATCGAAGAGTTCTAATTCGGTATTTTGCGCTAACCAAGCAATCGCGTCGGTTTGATGCACATGAGCATTACTAGCGTCTAATGATTGTAATGATTCACGGATGCAGCTTGCAGCGCTGGCATTATATTCTAAGAAGGTAACTTCCTTTGCGCCACGACTTAACGCTTCATAGCCAAGTGCGCCACTACCCGCAAAACCATCTAAAATATGCTTGCCTTCGATATCCCACTGCAGCCAGTTGAAAACAGTTTCACGAACTTTATCCATGGTGGGACGTAAGCCAGGCGCATCGGCAAATTGAATACGACGTGAGCGCCAATCACCACCAATAATTCTAAGTTGTTGCGAGCCTCTACGCATGCTCGTTTTATTGCTGCTGCTTTTCTTTTTCGCCATGATCGATACTACCTAAATTTCTAAAGCGCTCAATATTTGAAATACTAAGTCTGTCACTCGGATGCATGCAGTGTTTGTTCTGCTGCTTGGCACTGACTCAAATAATTTTCTAACTGTTTTACATCTAATGCGTTAATGCCCCAATAACCTTCTAACAGGTAATTTTGAGGCAGGCGATAGTATGCGAGGTCGGTCAGTATGTCGAATTGAGTTGCTGGATTTTGCCAATTTAATTGCCATTGCTGAACAAAAGTTTGCTTCCATATGTATAACGAGGGTTCGTTGATGGGTGCAAGCTCAGGCCAGGATGATACCAACCATTGTTTATGGGTTATATCTGCGGTGCTTTGCTTGGCATTGCTCAATTGATCTTGCAGCCAAAATTGCGCACTGACCGGTTGCCAAGGACAGGCACTTATTGCGGTACTGGTTTGAACATTGATTTGAGCATCAGTAGGGGCTGCTTTAGAGAGGGTCGATATCTCTAAAGGATTCAGTTGAAGGCTTTTAATGATGCGAGCACTGGTAAGGCGTGCGATGTCTGCGCTCCAAGGACCTTGTAAAATAATGATCGCGGGCTGATTTTTCAGCTGCGTAGGAAAGTGTTTGATCTGCTGGCTGAGCTTCGATAAACCTAGCTCAAAGTCCTCCCCCATATTGATATCCCATTGCCAATAATCTTGCTGCCAACTGATGAAGGTAGACTCTAAATTACTGTTGGCAGAATCACGTTTCCGTTGGCCACGAATACGAATCTGAAAATCAGTATCTAAACGTGTTTGCCAAACTACTTGAATACCTTCATGACTCGACCAAGACTGTTGATTCAAATTGCTCAGTGCAGGAAGGTCTAGCGGTTGAAATTCTGACGACTCTTCCGGGCTGTTTTTATCAATACTGGCCCAGCCAATTAAGATAATGCAGGTGAAAATAATTAAGTTGAGGGACGAGCGACTAAAACGCAGCTTCATTATGCTTCCTTGTATTATTCACAACAGACGATAGATGATAGGATAGACCGCAACCAAATCTTATTCGAGCGATAGATTCGAGAACCCGCAATGTTTGATATTTTTAAGCGTAAGAAAAAACCAACCGACGACAGTAATAAAGCGGTTGAGACAACTGACAATACAGTTGTAAATAGTGAATTAAACGATACCGAAGGCAATGAAAATAGCAGTGAGACTGCTGTTGAAATCGCTGCCGAGACGAGTATCGAATTGAATACCGAATCTAGCATCGAAAGTGCTGTCGTTAATGCGCCAGCCTCCGTGATGGAAAAAGCCGGTGTGCTGCCCGCTGAAGACACTGTTTTTTTCCAAGATTCTGCCGATCAAGTTGACGCGGCATCGACCGAGAAAAAGAAAGGTTTCTTTAGTCGCTTAGCAACGGGCCTGAGTAAAACTCGTTCTGGATTTAGTGATGGCGTTGCCAATCTTCTTTTGGGTAAAAAAGAGATCGATGATGATCTACTAGAAGAGCTAGAAACTCAGCTAGTGATGGCCGATGTCGGTGTTGAAGCCACGCGTGAAATCATGGCTAAGTTGACTGAGCGTGTGGGTCGTAAAGAACTCACCGATTCAGATGCTTTATTCGAAGCCTTGATTAAAGAGCTACAAGATATCTTAGCGCCGTGTGAACAGCCTTTAATGATCGATTCGGCTAATAATAAGCCTTATGTGATTTTGATGGTGGGTATCAATGGTGTGGGTAAAACCACCACCATTGGTAAGCTAGCCAAGCAATTCCAAGCGAAAGGCAAAACTGTGATGTTAGCCGCGGGTGATACTTTCCGTGCGGCGGCGGTTGAGCAACTGCAAGTTTGGTAGCCAGCCTCACCACTCCATTCACCAATAGAAACTAGTGTTCCGTTCTCATCCTGTACACCGTGTTGTGGCATAGCT
>JBALXI010000053.1:0-19994 GCA_036960605.1 Oleispira sp.
AGACCTTGCAATCGTTTTAAAATTGCAGGTTTACGGAAGCCTAAACCAAAAGTTTCCATACCAAGATAAAGAGTTTTCGAAACTGCGCCCAGTATTTAAGCAGTCTGCTCTGACTTCAAAAATCATTCTGATGTTGTCGCCTCCATACGGTGGCTTGTTCAAGAATGTTGTTAACCTGATGCTTAAAATGAGATTGTGATTTTAGATTAAATCTAATGAATAAAGATACCGCCTTCTGATTTCCAGTTGGCGGTTTTTTTATGCCTGTTACCAAGTCAGAAAGTTACTTTTTGGAAAACTTCTTAGTCGCCAACAACCCATCAATCGCCATTCCCAAATCCATCGATTCACCTGCCCACTTAGTAACAGCCGTTTTTTCATCTATCGCGTTATAGATCAACCTAGGAATCGTCTTACCCAGCTCAGTAGAGTCACAGCAAGCACAGGTAAACTTAGCGGGGTTGGCGGCGATAACCCTCTTATCATTCATAGAGCTTTCTGATCGGTTAAAAGGTGCAAAAAAATAACGATCTATTTTAGAAAAACATAACCGTTCGGCAAAGCGCTGTGGCTTGCTAGCGGCTGTTTGCTGGGCCTCTGGCTTAACTGAAAGAAAGAACGACCCTTTGTGCAATTCCCTATGGTGATACCTGCATAACGTCACTAAGTTATCTAATTTAGTATCACCACCATCGGCCCAGTGCTTTATATGATGGCCTTCGACATAACGGGTTTCACAACAGCCCGGAAACTGGCAACCGCCATCACGAATCGCTAATGCGCGCGACATGGCAGGGGGAATAGTTCGTGAGCGACGGCCAATGTTCAATACATTACCCACCGCATCCTCTTCAACTACCAGTAAGCCCGCATCACATGCCATACGACGTGCGGCGCTGGGTAATAGCCATCTACCATCTAGCTCAGTATCTACTGGAGTTCCTACTTTATGGTCTGCCCCTGCCCTAACATGCATGATTAACTGACAACGCTCTGCGCCTTTGAGTGTTGGTAGGCCATTTAAAGAACTGCTTGGACTTGCTAGATAAAGTTCGGCAAAGGCGACTAAAGCATCTGCTCTACACTGGGGAAAAGTGATTCGTTCTTCTTGCTTATCGAGAGCGAATGTTTCCGTTTCTGTTTCCGCTGAAACGCTTTTTTCACATTCTATATCTGCAGCTGTATTTGCTCTATTTTTAGAATCCGCTATTCGGTCACCTAACTCGGTAAGTGCTCTCGCTATTAGCCCTCCCTCTTCTTGTGGCAGCTTAGCCTTAATGATCCATGAACCGTCATCCTCTTGATAGCAGATTACGCTACGCTTTTCTTGTTGTAATTCTTGTCTTTTTAATTCTTGAGCTTCTTCACTTAAACCAAGGTCAGCAGCAATGAAGTCTTCTTGCTTATCGGCAATACGACTTACTGTGCGATAGGCTTTAACCAGTACCTCCACATGCTGCGCGGTGCCATACTCGGCAATATTTAATAAATAGTCTTCGTTTTCGTTGGTAGCGATTCTGGTCATTGCACGGACTTTTGAAAAACTCAGTTCGCCTTTTTGAAATGCAGCATTAATTCCAGGTAGTCCTTCTAATGCCCGTGCAGCCCTAACCTTCTCTCGGGCTGGGTTCATAGACATACCACATTTCCAATTTAACCAGTGTGCACAAGAGCGTAAGCCATAACCTGCCCAAGTCTGTCTGCGGTCGAATTCTGCAATGAGTTTTAAGAAGCGGTAGTTAGCGGCGTTGATTTGGCCTGCTAGCGTGGTGATTTGGTCTTCAAGTTGTTCGTTTGTTTCAGCAAAATTTTCATTAAAAAAACTGTCACCTGAGTAACTGTCATTACTACTTTCTCTTATGCCTTCAACTAGCTTACTACCAACAAACTCTTCAACTTTTAAAGCATACATAAAGCCACCATAAACTAAGATTATTACATTTTAGTACCTGTATTAATTTTAGTTTATGGTGGCTTTACAGCAATCAAATAAGCCTATTTTTATAGACTATTTATTACTAGTTAGATTTCTATAATAACAAACCATAATCATTGACAAAAAAGTCAAATACAATTATCTTTCGCACCTACATCATTGGACGATATTAAATGAAAACCTCTACCTATTTTTTTATTCCACTTCTCGCATTATCACTTTCTGCCTGTATTCTTAATACCGATGAGAAAGACAATAAATCAGATAAGGCCTCAAAAGAAAATATTCTAGCAAGCGAATCTGATTATATCCCTGAAGATGGCGACCAAGTTACTTCTTTATATACATACCAGCTTATAGATGAGGGCGAAATAGCCGGATCTGGGACCTATTATCAAAATACTACCTTTAATATTATAAATGAGTTACCTCAAAAGTATGGTTATCAACATCATGAACTAGGCCCTTACATACAGGCTAATCACTACAACAACCGTCCTGGTATTGGTCTTGTGCCGACTAGAGTCAAATATTATTCACTTACCCCAAGTACCGAGTTATTAATCGAGCATGACTTAAATGACCATTATTACTCAACCATTGAGTTTAATGAGAGTACCGATACATCATCGGATAGCAAAGACGGATTAATGGTTGAAGGTGAGGTTATAACGGCTACTCAGAATAATAAATTATTTGATGAAGTTACAGGTAATGAAATAGGTTATGAAACATTAAAGGTTACATTAACAGCGCTTAATTCTGAAGAGATAACAATTCAGGCTGGAACTTTTACTGCCGCAAGAGCTAAATATTATGCAGAACAAACTACAATTATTAATGCCAGCCCTGAAGATAGCAGCACTCAAATAATGAACGGTTACTATTGGCTCGACTCTAAAACCAGCACTACTCTGAAGTTTTCGATAGAGGGGACATATACAGCTCATAATAACTTAGAAAGGGTTATTGGAACGACTGCTTCGAGTGAATTAGTTAGTAGCTCTGAATTTAAAAACACTTTATCAGCTCTAAACTCACCGAAACAAAGAAGTTCATCAGAACTCCAGCAGAATAAAAATATTTCAACTGGAGATATTATGGTAAAAACTCGCTTAATATCTAAAGAGCTAGAAAATAGAGTATCTATTACCAACTATTCTAAGTTTTGAAATATTAATTATCAGTGGCATTTTATTAGTTATCACTCTTCCAGTGAGCTTACTCTTAAGATGCCTTTTATTAGAATACATATCTTAATAAGTAGTAAAATGGCCACAAAACATTCAGACTGCTCATCAATTTAACCCTTTTTATTTCTATCCTTCTTTGCCACACTTTATCTAACCTCAAAACCTTCATTGTTAGCCAAATACTATGACAGATGATATACCCGACCGCTTATTAGACGGTGCTTGTGAGTTGTTTCTAGAGAAAGACTTTCATAGCGTTAGTATCCGCTCTATTGCTGAGCAAGCTAAGACCAGCAGTGGCATGATCAAGTATTACTTCAATAACAAGCAAGGTTTGTTTGAAGCAATGATCACGCGTGAATACAGCCGCATATTGGATATTCTGCATGGGGTGATCATGCAAGAAGAGTTGCTGGATTTTACTCACATCATTAATCAGGTGATGTCGATTTATGAATCGAACCCAAGTATGCCTAAATTCATCGCTAAAACGTATTTGCTTAGGCAAGGTCCTGGCAGTCACTTTCTTAAAGAGATGTTCGAATACGAGCGCCGCACAATTGAAGACTGGGTTGTGCAAGTGATCAAAGAAGGGAAGATTGACCGCGATACCGATGCAGAGGTCGTGCGGATGGCGTTTATGTCGATCACCTTGCTGCCCGGCATGATGCAAGATACGTTAAAGCACAGCTATGGTGATGAGGGCTACCACGAGTTTCGCCAAAAATACGCGGCCTTTACGGGTGAGATGTTACTGAATGCGCTTAAGCCTAAATCCCTCCCTAAATCAAAAGGGGCAAATTGATTTACGAACTTACTTTCACAGACCCGTTCCATCAGCGAACATGGCTTTATAAACATTAAGAGCCATTCTTTAGGAACTATTCTATGAAAGCTGTATTTCAAACTCGTAGCGGGAAGCCTGACGTTCTAACACTGGGGGATTTACCGAATCCTAGCTGCGGCCCTAAGGACGTATTGATTAGCAATTTAGCAACCAGCGTAAACCCTAGAGATTGCCTGATCAGAGCGGGCCGCTACCAACTTCAGTTTCTGGTGCCTAAATTCCCGTTAGTACTTGGTAGTGATTGCTACGGCCGGGTTTTATTAACCGGGACTGATGTTAGCAACTTTAAAGCAGGGGACTTGGTATACGGCTTGAAAAATCCCTCTCATGGTTTAGGTACTTACGCTGATCATGTGGTTATTCCTGCAAAAAACTTGGCGCAAGTACCGGCTAATATTTCTGCCGAACAAGCCGCAGGCGTTCCCTTGTGTGCACTAACCGCATGGCAAGCCTTGGTCGATCATGGCCAATTAAACAAAGGACACAAAGTACTGGTGATTGGTGCTAGTGGTGGTGTGGGAAGCTTTGCTGTACAAATTGCTAAGGCACTTTCCTCCAACGTTGATGGCATTTGCAGCGCGGCTAATGCTCCGTTTGTTGAATCTCTTGGGGCTGATCGTGTATACGATTATAAAACTCAGGATATAACGACCCTCACAGGTCAGTACGATATTATTTTCGATACCATCGGCCGTCATTCACCTGCTACTTGCCACCACCTACTTTCAAAAAATTCAACGTTTGTGACCACGGTGCCTGCGCCCATTTTTCTGCTCAAACACTTGGCCAGTGAATTCCTTTCACTGCTTTCTATTCCTCATATTCGTAAGCGCGTCGTTATGGTTAAGCCGAACCCAAAGCAGCTCACAGCTATTACGAAATTCATTCAGCAAGATAAAATCGTGCCTGCCGTCGATTCTGTTTATGCCATGGAGGATGTTGCGGAAGCTCACCTACGCAGCCAAAGTAAACGTGCCGTTGGTAAGATAATTATTCGCACACAACCTAAATAAATAATCGCCTTCATCTTAGGAGAAATACCATGATGAAAGAATCGTTTGAATCCAAACTTTGGCGCTGGGCGGGCAACTGGTTTCCTGCGTATTGGGGCAGCGGCGCGAAGGTCACTTATGTATCGTCTGACTTTCATGATGTGTGCATCAAGTTACCTTGCAATTGGAGAACTCGAAACCATATGGGCATTACTTGGGGTGGCAGCCTGTATGCGGCGCTGGACCCTATTTATGGGGTGATGCTTTATAAACTGTTAGGGCCCAGATTTCGGGTGATCGATAGCGAAGCGAAGATACGATTTTTGAAACCCGGTAGAGGAACACTGTATGCCCACTTTCATATTCCAAAGAAAGATCTTCACGAGTTTCAACAACTAACCACTCACGATAAAACCCAAATTAGCTATCAGGTAAGCCTAAAGGACAAACAAGGCCTTGTTCATGCAACGTGTGATAAACGTATTCATATAAACCGATTAAAGCCATAATCGCAAAGGCATCAAGTAATGGTGATTTTTAGAATCTAAGAATAATATTGCAGTAGATGCATATAAAATCAGGGGTTTACTCAACGACAGGGGTGTACTCTCCTGAAAGCCCCTCCAACAAGTAGAGCTCAACCAGCCCTTGTTGTTTCAGTTCATTTAATCCTCTATTGAATCGAACAATATGATCCTCGATGCCGATGATTCGCTTGGAAAAAATAACATGGTAGTTGACCGTTTGCACTGACTTGGAATGGTGCGTAATAAGATGAGCTTGTTTGGGAAATTCTTTAGACAATAAAAAATAGCCTGCGCGTTTCTCCAGCAAAAATACACTTGTACGACGTTCAAGTAACATTTTAAACCCCTGTGTATTTGTAGTCGTACGGACCATATTTATAGCGCCTTCTGCTGAAGCTAGATCAAAACTTTCTCCGTAGGAATAGCCAATAGTGCCGCCGATTGCTACTGTTTTTAGATCTTCTAAGCTTTTCCAATCAAACTTTGTATCTTTCAAGTAGAAAAAGACTTTTTCGGCCTGCATTACGGGGTCAGAGAAAAGGAAATAACGTTCTTTGTCCTCTGTCTTTTGCGATAACGCCGCGGCATCCCACTCACCATTACGAACAAACATCAGAGATCTGGCCCAAGGATGCCAGCCGTATTCCGCCTCTACTCCCTCTGATGCAAACGCTTCTGAGATAATACGGTGAGCCGAGCCATAGTGAGTATAATTTTGGGATTGATACGGAGGCCATTCATCCACGGCAATACGAATAGAGCTTACTGATTCTGATCTGTCTATTTCTGATCTATCCGTTTCTGAATAAGCCATTAATACAACACTCATGAGTAAAAGCTGTATCGCACCTCGAAGTACTTTCATAATCATCCTGAATCAACACCTATGTCCTATATTATAGCTGAGCCAAATCCCGTATATAAAGCCAGTAAAACTTAAACTGGCAGTACAAGCTGTCTGTTATCTCTGTGGCTGATCAGCTCATGGATAGTGTTTATGCTATACGTCGAAAAATTATATCCAAGTATTTAATATCATTAGAATCGAATAAAAAACTCAGTACTGCCTTGATAGAAGACATTATCACCAGTGTCTTTATTGGCTATAATCAAAGTAGCCAACAAAGGTAGGTTTGAATGCATATATTCTCGTTTAACATCCGTCGTCTCACATTAGTCGTTGTATTACTGGCTTTGGGTTCAAGTTTTTCCAGTGCAGCGCCAAGTACGACTTCTTTTGATCCTGCAAGGGCCTTTCATCGTGACTTTTATGTGCAGAGTAATTTGGAGTTCACATTACTGCATGAATTGGCCCATGCGGTGATTGATCTGAATGACATCCCTGTTTTAGGGGGCCAAGAGCAGGCTGCTGATCAAGTCGCTTTAATGCTATTAATGATGTCTGAGGATGTTAACAAAAATGATATTGATCTCGTTTTATTGAATAAGCTGTTAGCGATATCCGGTGAGTGGATGCTGGAGTGGCAAAAAGAGAACAAGGAGAGCCCGCCTATCTACTGGGGTACTCATCCGTTAGCCATTCAACGATTTTACGAAGTGACCTGCCTCGTTTATGGTTCTAACCCTGATAAATTAGAAGCACTAAGAAAAGATAAAATGTTACCGGTCGAAAGAGCATGGGATTGCGATATTGAGTTTGAACAAACTCGTAAAGCACTGGCCTGGCTAGCCACTAAAGTCACTGATTTTAAATTTAACGAATCTTGGCACTTGGTGAGAGCGAAAGACAGTAAGGATCAGTTCCCTGGGCGCGTTAATATTGTGTGGATCAAAGCGGATACTAAAGAACAAAAACGAATTTATAATACGTTGAAGTCATCCAGTGAGTTGGCTCAACTGATTGAGCGAACGAACAACTTACTGAATCTTAAAAACGACATCACCCTTTATATGGAACCCTTTTGCAGAACGCCTGATGCTTGGTGGGATGGCAATAAGAACAACATTACGGTCTGTTATGATTTGATAAAAGGGTTCGAGAAGAACGCCTTATTATTGCCCGATTTAGTTAAGGAGCTAAAGTCAGATACTACCGATTAATGGCTTCAATAGCCGCGCTGGTATTAACAGCAACGCGACTATTATATTTTAATGATTAGAAAGCGACTGTAAATCCTGAAGTTTGATCAATTAGCGTTAGGCTATCTGCTTTGCTTACATCAAAGGTATAGAGCAAGCCTTTTTTATCAGCTTCACCCGAGAGCGTTGTGAACAATACCGTATCACTGGCGGTATTCACATCAGATCTCATGCCATATATTTCTTTTGCTAATACGCCATAGACCCATTCATTCGACTTCGTTTCTACAGACCAATTTGACAAGGTATTTGAAGTTTCACCGAAGGTTAATAAAATAGGTAAGCCGTCAACATCCAGCGTACTTGAAGTAACATTCATCCATTGCGCATCATTAATAGTTTCTACTATTCCGTCATCAGAAATAAAGTAAGCAAACTGAGATTCATCAACATTCGAAGTACTCAGAGTAAACCCACCCGAAATACTCGCGCTACGGCTGGATCGAGTTGCAGATGCGATTGTAAGGTTAGTGACCTTGATTGCATCTAAGTCACGTATCGATACGTGTACGAACTCATCTGTCAATGTGTCAAGTTGAATCAATAGACTATGATTACCAACGGCAACATCGGAGGAATAAGCGCTAGTACTAGACTCATAGATAAGCACTGACTCTTTTTTAGCTAAATCATATTTATAAAACTTATTACCATCGGAAAATATAAATTGATTACGAGTCGTATAAGTATTTAGTGATGACCCAGTATGAAAAGCTTCTCCAATATTGCCGGACTCTAGCTGAGCTAGGGTGACATCATATAATTTATCATTAAACTTAATGATAATTGAATCATGAGCTGCAAATTCACTGACTCGAACATACCCCGTTACATTACTTTCAACAGTAACGGTACTGGTGAGATCTAAGTTTGAAAACAACAGAGTGCCGTCGTCAGATTCTGTTTTGATTAAGAAGCCTTTTGCAGCATCATCAATAATGACATTTTGAAATTCATCAGCAAACAATAGACCACGAGGTAGTAATAAAGCGGATGAATCTGCCGTCATCGATGTGTCAATACGGTAACTAAGATTATCAGCTTCTTGAGCACACTCAGCATCAGCACCTGGGGTGGTATAATATAAGTAGGTAACCTCTTCTCCTATTACAGATTCGGAGTTACAAACTTTAGAAATATTCGACGCCACGGCAATGATCTTTACCGTATTATCTTTAGGTGTTACAAACTGCCACGCACCGTTTTTAAACATAAACAACGGACCAAAATTAATGACACCATTATCATCTGTTTGAGTACTGAATTCCATAGCGGTTGGAGCAGACGCTACCAGCGTCTTCTCTGCAGAGCCATGCTCGTAGGAATAGACTTCTAACTCTGCATTGAGAGCAAAATAATAGGAGTAATTAGGTATTGCCGGACTAGTAGTACTAGATTTGTTAGTACCACTAGAACCAAAACAAGCGCTCAGCATTGCGGTTGTTATTAGAAGGCATGTTGTTCTGATCATATTTTTCTCAAATTTTACGGTGGGGTAATCAAGCGCGGATATTATCATTTTAATGAAGCTAAAAGCCCACCTAGATCAACTTTTTACGTAGTGTTATGTAACGATTGAGCTTATTCCTCCATACACATCAATGGTTAAACCACCTTCTTTTGAATAAGCTTTTGGGGTGATGCCTATTTGCTTTTTCAAGGTGCGAATTAGGTGTGGCTGGTCACTAAAGCCAAACTGATAGGCCACGCCTACCCAATCAATCTCGTCGGCATTGCGCTGGTGAAGGTATTCCAACATGGCTTCCAATTTATTCATTGATTGGCACTGCTTCAGCGTTAAACCCGTGACCTTGTTAAAGCTCCTTTCTAGCGTTCTTTGTGAGCATCCGAGCTTGCCGCCTAGCGCGGATATCGCGGTCGTGTCTAATAGCGGCAGTACTTTCTGTGTGAGCTGGCTATGTGAATCTTCCTTGCTCTGAGCTAACAAAGGAGACAGCCAAGAAGACAACATGAGATCCAGCTGCTGGCAGCATTGTTCAGCATCGATCTTCGCCAATTCCAAGAGCTGCTCTTGATTCAGAGAAGACTTAAATAATTCATTCAGCTCCATTGCTTCCACCGTATCTAACACCAAAGCAGAATCATTACCCACCCCCAGTGCATACAAGGCACCGGGATGAAACTTAATGCCTAGATGCGCAAACGGCTGCGAATGATCTAACTGAAAGGTTGCTTGATGTGGGAATAGCCAATGGCTACCCTCACCATTAACGACGCCAGGATTTAAGTCGTAATGGTAGGCCTGTGCTGGCGGCGATATAATCAGATGAGCCGAAGGGTCAGGGTTCAGCTTTGGAAACTGATAG
Organism: Oleispira sp.; assembly: GCA_036960605.1. Classification (GTDB taxonomy): domain Bacteria; phylum Pseudomonadota; class Gammaproteobacteria; order Pseudomonadales; family Oceanobacteraceae; genus Oleispira. The sequence goes on from JBALXI010000053.1 coordinate 9,923, forward strand.
CTGTTTGAGTCCGCCGTTTTTTCAATGAACCAATAGCATTCAACATACTTTGCAATCTCTGCCGATGCAGAAGGCTTTAACCAAAGGATCATTGTATTGCTGCCCTGTTAAACGAATTCGAATTGAACGATGCGGTGTGATGATATCATCCCCGCACGATTAATCGCTTTTTGCGCGCCGAGGTTACTACTCTCGGTTGAGCACATAGCGGTTAAGCCTTTGTTACTGGCTCTATCGATTAAGTTAAGCAGCACTTGCGTTGCGATGCCCTTTCCTCGCTCTGACTCGGCTACTATCATGCCTAAATCAGCATACTCTGTTTGGTGCTCATCGAATAATCGACATTCTCCACTGGCGAGTAACTTGCCATCTTGCCAATAGCCCAACAGCTCTTGGCGCTGGATCAGATTGCTATAATATCCGTTTAGCCACTGCTCTGGAGCGCCGATGCTCGCGACTGCAAATTCAACAAAATCACTCAACTGACTTTGCTCGGCTAAGGTCATGGTTATACTACTTGCCGAGTCTTTCTTTATTGAGCTAGCCACCGCCGTGCTTAATTGATACATCAAGGCATTCACCTCGAAGGCAGTCGAGTTGTCTAAGCACAGTGATAAATAAGCAGGCTCCGCCGTGCTGACAAAAGCACCTTTGATTGTGCCGATGACAGGGCTGTTATCCTGAGCAATCAAGGTGAACAATTCTTTGGCCTGCGCTTCTGCCTTAGGCGATAGATAAAACTGCAACATATAGCCATCACTGTTTATACAGCAATACCCTACTAGCAAATCATTTTCATAAAAGCCGAAGTGATTGGCCATAGGCACAAAACCAAAATGCCACATGCCATCTAAGGCAGTGGTAGATAGCGCAAAGTACTGAGCTTTTAGCTGGCTGAGTTGCTCTAGCGACTCAATTTGTTTTATTTCTAACATGGCGATTAACCTATTCATTAAGATGCTTGCTGTTTGATGGCATTCATATTAGAAGAGACAGGCTTTGATAGATTGAATAAAAACGACAGCTTCTTATTAATAGAAACTTAACAACTCAACAAAATTCATATTCGAACAGCAATAGAGAGCGAATGGGACGCTCTCTATTAACTAACATTTCTGCAATCCCTTCTCAAAGACTACTAAGCTCTGTTAAATAAACAAGGCACTGTGTAATTGAGCTCTTTCAAACGGCCATCTAATGCCGTTGTCATAACAATAAAGTAATGATTCCAACAATACATGCACTACTGCCTACCAACCAAACTAAAGCTCTAAGGTTACTGGCCATCCAAGGCTGTTCTATTTGATCCGTCATTTTAATCTTGCCAGTAAACATTGCACTGATTAAGTGAATGCCTTTTAGACGATAGACAATGGCGGCTATGATATGAATAGAAACTAAGCTCATTAAAAACAGCGCATTCATTTCATGAACATCTTTTAATGTTCGCATTACCGAGCGGCCTAATAGTTCTTTACCATCAATCCAGTCTGACATCAGCATGCCGAGACTTCCTTGTAAAAATAATGAAGCAATGAGCGAAATCACCATCAGGCCACCTACCGGATTATGCCCTGCTTTGGGTTTGCTCTGGCCTCGAAGATAACCCACTATCTCTTTTGGCGAGTGTAAGAACTGCGAGAAACGTGACGTTTCGCTGCCGAAGATTCCCCAGCCAATTCGCCAAACCAATAAGACTACCAAGCAAGTGCCAAAAGCAGCATGTGCCTCTTCTGGCTTGATGCTAGCAAAGCCACCCAGGCTAAAGTAGGCACTGGCGATTAAAGCAAAAAACAAAAAAGCTTGTAGCCAATGATAAATACGTGTTGATATATCCCAAACTTTTAACATGTCTATTCATACCTAAAATTCAAAAAAGAGATTAACCGTTCATGAAGTACTGGATAACAACTAGCTTGGCTTGCTTACTACTGGCCAATATAACTCATGCAGACTCGGATGCTACTAAAAATCGCCAGCAGGCCTACAGCCATATTGAAGAACAAAGTGAGCTGCTTGAAGATTTAGTCGATGATGAAAAATGGCAAGAAGCGGCGCCACTGGCTGAAGAGTTAGCCCTTAAGGTCTCGCAGCTACCGGCGTTATTTCCTGAGAGCAGCAAAGGCGAAGGTCGAGCGCGTGATTCTGTGTGGGAAGAATGGGCTGAGTTCTCTGAGCGCTTGCAAACCCTTGAAGCAGACTTCATTGGAGTATCAGTTGCCATTGCCGCAGGCGATCACGATAAAGCAGAAGACAGCTTAGATGATGCTACTTCTGGCTGCGATTCGTGCCACATGTCTTATCGTTCTCTTTGGTAAAGCCTGCATTATTTTATTGAATTAACATAATGATAAAGGCCAGCATGGCATTACTTAACATTAATGCCAGCGCTCTGCGTAACCAAAAACGGGCTAAATTGCGTAACTTTTTACGTCTTTTTTTATTCAATTTCCTTACCGTGCGACTAAACCTCAAGTACCCCAGATAGATTATCCAAAAGAGTAAAAAAGCGCTGGTTAGAGTCAACCAAGTAAGCTGTAACAGGGTTAACAAAAGAATCATAATAGACTCTTCTGTTTTGAGTCTATTTCTTTTCTACGGCGTTTCAGCCATAAATAAACACCCAATATTAAAATCGAAGCAATGAATAATACATCGGCTATTGCCCAGATTATTTTTCCTGCGGTGCCGAATAAAAATCCCGTATGTAGGCCATATTGCATAATGCGATAACTGTAAATACTGTCTCCGGCACTGGCCTGCCAGCCATCGGTATTATACTTTTCTTCTAAGGTATAAGCATCCAACGTTAGATACAGATGTGGGGTAAATCCTATGCCCTCTTTTTCTCTTAAGCGCACTGTCACGATGTCGGTTGGCATTCTTGCCGGAGCCAATCCTAATAGTTGATACTGTGGATAGTCTTGCTGCATTTTATTATAAATGGCTCGTATGCTGGCAATGACTGTGAGATTAGCAGGATGACTTTTCGCCTCTGTTAATACCGCAGGCATCGCTTGATCTTTATTTTGTAGATAGGCTAAGCCCTGATAAATCGGCTCACGCCATGTCCAACTAATTCCAGTTAGGGCCATGACTAAAAGCATCGGGGTTAAATACAGTGCCGTGACTGAATGCAGATTGCGCAGGTTTAAGCCACGACTGAGCGTGATGCTAAATTTCTGTTTATCCAACTTTACTTTTTTGCCTCTAATAAACCAAAGCACCAAACCTAAAACGATATTAAAGATGACCACTAACGTCGCGATACCCACAATGTTCTGCCCCACACTGCCTAATAAAAGCGTTCGATGTAGATCTAGAATTAATTGGAAGCCTTCTTTAATAAACGGGTAGTGTTGGTTTGTACTCAAATTTACTTCAAATTTCTTTCGCTCTTCTAAGCACGAAAGATAAACCCTAGGTAATGATTCGGTCTGCGCATCATGTCGTATGTAACTGACTTCACACTGTGGATTTTCTGCTAATAGCTGTTCAATATGCTGATGCAGTATGTCGATTGATTGAGGGGTAATAATAAACTGATCATCGTTTTGATGATTCGCGTCTGTTTGCCATTGGCTGATTTCAACTTCAAACAATAGCAATAACCCCGTCACCGAGATAATGGCTAAAGGCACTAGCGCAACCAGGGTAAAATAGAGATGAAGCTTGCGGAAGAAAAGATAAAAATTCATAAGGTGTCGAAATACGTTAAGGCCCAAGAATAGAAGGCTATTCTTGGGCAGATTACAAAATCAATTATTGGTGTGATTAAAAACTTACATCATAACCAACGGCTAACGTGCGACCACGTCCTGCCATGTAGTTGGTCGTGGCACTGGATTTATTAGTTTGTGCATAATAATCGAAATACTGCTCGCCTAACAGGTTACCGATACTGGTTGTTAGTGTGCCTTTCGATAAAATCCAAGCAACTGACAGATCGACTAGGCTATAACCTTCAAAATCTAACGCACCAGCACTTTCGGCCGCGGGGCCATTAAAGTTGCGATCAAAATAGTGATTCGCTTGCACGTTTAACTTCACGGTATCGCTAAGGTCTGCATTAACAAAGGTCGATAACTTATCTGGGCTAATATCTCGGCTCAATAAATCACTGTCTAAATTACCTGTACCGGTGGAATCTGTGCGACCGATTAACTGAGAATAATATCCCCCCACTTCAACCGCATGCGTTAACCAGTAGGCTAACTGCAGCTCATAACCTTTCACTTGAGTTTTCTGACGCTTGACCTTGTACGAGCCCGTTGCATCTTGAACTAGGTTCGTGCCTAACTTGGAGTCGGATTGAAAATAACTTAACTGCGCGTGCCAGTCAGCACTGTTGAAATTAAATCCGAGCTCGTAGTTTTCACTGATTACCGGTTGAATATCCACCAGCGTATCAACATCAACATTCGTCTCTTCAATACCGCGTAAGATTGAACCGATACTCGGCAATGCAAACCCTTCGGCATAAGAAGTGTATAAACTCAGTTCATCTGTCATCGCGTATACGATACCAAAGTTTAATAGACTCTCACTGGAGTTATCTGTGCCACCATCAACATCGTTACCCGGCGTTGCACCATCGCGGCCACCGTAATAAGCAAGCGTTGTATAATCATCGACCTTCACTTCAGCCGTTTCATAACGTAGGCCTGATGATAAGGTTACTTGATCAAAGAACTGACGCTCTAATTGAATAAAAGGTGCGTAGGTTAATAAATCAATTTCAGGAACCCAGGTACGTCCTGTCTGGATCATTTCTTGATAAGCCGTCAGCTGCATAACATCAAAACCACCCACCACATTGATGCCTGTTTCAGCTAGGTTCGTTCTATCGTAAGTAGAACGTATGCCCTTACGATTCGATTTAATACTGGATTGATCGTATAGCGTGCCAATAGGAGCAATGGTTATATCTTGAAAGCGATCATTATTCGCTGTTGAACCATACTGAGCTTCACGTTCTTGAAAATACAATTGCGTCGCCAGTGAACCGCCAATGAAATCATTATTGCTGTAGGTCAGCGCAAGATTCTTCGCCAAGTTTTTGTTCGGATCGCCTAATGGATTTCCTTTTTCTGTGGTCGCGCCTTTACCCGTCTCTCTATCACCTGGAATATTGACGTAGTCACCGCTGTTTTGAATTTGATAATAATTAGCGAGTAATTCTAACCGCTGACCCTCATCAATGTCGTAGCCCAATTTAATGAAATAATCTTGCTGTGAAGAATCCATCAAATCGCCGTGCGTTTCGCTAACACCGATCTTATCGCCATCACCATCGTAATACAGACCGCTCTCTTTAAGCTGCACCGACGCCAAGACATCAAAGGCATCTTTCTTCGCCGCAATGCTGTAACCCAATTTGTACTCTAGGCTATCACCTTCAAAATTATCGGCGCTGGTCACCGAAGTATTCACATGTTGCTGGACACCTTCTATGTCATCGTTCTTACGCGTGATGATATTGATGATGCCACCGGACGCGCCTAATCCCATGCTGGCATTGGCACCGTGAATAACTTCGATGCGCGCAATTAACGAGGGATCAATGGTGAAGCCATCACGGCCACCATCACGTAATGGATTACTTTGCGGGATACCATCTACTAAAAATAACGGCGTTCGGCCACGAAAAGTTTCTGCACTGCCGGTTAGCTTTTGACGCGTTGGCGTGAAGCTGGGTAATAATTTACTTAACGCACTCATGACATCACCACTGGCGGCAACGGCTAGCTGTAAATCTTCAGATTCGATGATGGTAATCATGTGAGGTATGGTCGCGGCGTCTTTTTCGCCACGACTGGTTGAGATGGTTTGCTTGTCTAACTTAACGTCCTGATTTGCAGCTAATACCTGCTGGCTGAATAGACTGAGTAAGAAACACGAGGGTAAAAATACAGATTTCATTGTTCGCTGACCTTATCGATAATATTAAGGTCAGGATACTAATGACAATTACTTACAAATGCAAACGATTATCATATGCATTCATTGGCCAGAGCTATCTAACGGAAACTGTATTGTGAACTGTGTTCCTTTACCCTGCTCGCTCGAGACGCTGATGTCTCCCTTGTGTTTTTGTACAATACCATAAGAAATCGAAAGCCCCATGCCGGTTCCTTCTCCAACATCCTTAGTGGTATAAAAGGGATCAAAAATCAGTTTTATTTTATCTTCAGCAATGCCACAGCCGTTATCAATGATGTTGATTGATAGCGTTTTGTCATCACTTTCTGTGCGTATCTGAATAATTCCAGCAGCCTCTGTTGAAATGGCCTGCACGGCATTTATAATGATATTCATAAATATTTGCCCCAGTTCATTACGATTAGATTTAATCGTGAACGCACTGGCATTCAGATATTTTTCAATGCGAATATTGTTGCGACTTTCGTTTTTCAATAGCAGTAAGGTTGAATCCAATACTTCGTGAACATCGATACTAGTTACACTTTCTGCATCTGGATGACTGAACGCCTTCATGTTTTTTACAATATCAATCACCCGGGTAATTCCATCTTCGGTCGATTTCAATAAACTTAAGGAATCTGATAAAACGAAATCAAGATCTTCCTTTTTTTCATATTGCTGAATAGTGGCCAGTATATCGCTGGCCTTTTCAGCATCTGTTAATACTGTTTCGCCGTAGGATTTATAATCTTTAATCAGGGTATAAAAAATTTCGTTATATTCGCCCAATACTTTTACATTCTGAAAGACAAAGGAAATGGGATTGTTAATTTCGTGCGCTACGCCTGCCGCAAGCATGCCTAAAGAAGCCATTTTATCCGACGCCACCAGCTTGACTTGAGCTTGCTTAAGCTGAGTTAGAGAATGGGTCAGCGCTAACTCACTTTTCTTCCTTGATTCAACTTCTCGTTGGAGCACTACCTGATCTTGATCAAGTTGGGCTACCGCCGCTCTTAACTTTTGCGTACGAACCACCACTCTTTTTTCAAGATCTTTATTAACAGCGTCGAGCTTTCTAAGCGTATCGGTAGTTTTACTCAACATACGATTCATTGAGTTCTGCAACAGTCCTAATTCATCCTTAGGGTTTTCTGCGACTGTAATGGGTTCATACTCAGGATTTTCGGTATCGATGGATTCCGCATGCTGAGCCAACTTCCCTAGCGGTTGGGTGAGCAAGCGTTTGAAGACGACGGTGACCAATAGGACAAGGGCTATTGTTTTAATAATGGCGTTTATAATTAAGGTATATAGTCCAGAATCGATTTGATCTAGAACTACAGAAGTATCCGAATAGATTCTCACTTTTCCAATATGGAAAAGTGTTTTATTTTCCATATAAGTCAGTTCAAATTCATGCCAGAAGAAAACATCCATACTAAACCTTTCTTGCGAAACGCCGTCATCAGGAAACCTAATCGTTGCTTCGTCGGGAATACTGACTTCAATGCCGGTAATAAAAGGCAAGCGCATCATGCTTTCGGCAGTGATACTCAATTGATCATAATTATAGTTCCACATGTCAGCGGCAAGGATATCGTGAAAGGTCTTTCCGGAAGCGACGAGCACATCATGAACATCGCCTTTCGCACTGTAATACTCAATAGCGATGTGAACGGCGGTAACACTCAGTGTTAATACAAAATAGATCGACAAAACGGACCTGAGTAGGCGCGTTGAAATCGAATTTTCGACCGATCTAAAATAACGATTGAATAGATTGCTCATAAAGCCTTGATAATTTGTGTATCTCCCTAAAATTTAGCAGTAGCCACAATATTTAACCAACCGATGACGATGAGTAAATGCTATCTAGTACTTATTACCGAGATTGAGCTTAGCCAGCAACGTTCTTATCCACAGATGCAATGGATCTTGACTAGAGCGTCCATGCCACGCGGCGATTACATCAAAGCCGGGCGGGTATTCGGTTAAGTGAACCTGCTGAAGTCTGGGGTCGGGTAATAGCCGTGAGGGCAAAAATGCCAAGGTATCGGTTTCTGCGACACACTCCGCCGCGGCGGCAAACGATGGCACTGATAATACGACATTACGCTTAAGCCCTTTGGCCTCAAACCAATCATCGGCCATACCGCGTAAGTCTGCCCGTGAAGGCGATACAACAATATGATCGAACGAGACGATTTCTTTGGGCGACATGCCTTGTGGTGACATCTCGGTTGCTAATAGAATCTTATTTTCTGCACTGTCAAAATGCCTTCCTTTCGCCGATACACAAACATAGCTTTCTTTATACAACAGCATTGTTGGACAGTTGTTTGGCACGAAGTTGGGGGTACTGAAAACTAAATCAATTTGCCCAGTTAGTAACTGCTGGGCCATTAAATCTATTTCTAACTTATGCACAATCACCTTTAATCGTGGTGCTTGTTGGCGCAATATTTTTAATAATTTGGGTAAGACGGCTCGCTGTTCAAAGTCAGTGGCGCTGATATTCAAAATGCCATCAACCGCCGCTGGGTCGAAAGATTCACCTTCTAATAGCGCTTCTACATCATTCAGCAGTTTATCCAACCTAGGAGATAAACGTTCGGCTATCGGGGTCGGTATAATGCCGTTACTGGTGCGCACAAACAGGCGATCATCAAAGATGTCACGTAAGCGCTTTAATTGCTCACTCACGGTTTGCTGGCTCACGCCTAACTGCTCGGCTACCCGAGAGACATTACGTTCGCGCAATAAGGCTCGCAGCACTCTAAGCTGCTTGAGCTCTAGCTTGGCCAATCGATTCGACGTGCTCATACCTTGATATCCTCATATAAAGAAACCTGTATCTCTTACAGCTATCACTTGATTCTCCTTGTATCCAATACACCTTACCATGACTTTAGATATTATTTAAAACAGCAGCGCACACATTAAAGGTTCCAACATGACAGAACGTGATCCCTCTTCAGCATCAGTACAAACACTCGATTCAATCGACCCTAGCAATGGCGAGATCGTTGGCTCTGTCACCATCACCGATGATGCCGCTTTGAAAGCGATGGTCGAGCGTGCAGCGCAGGCGCAACTGAGCTGGGGACAACGTCCATTACATGAACGCAGCAGCCTTATTCAGCAAGCCTACGCCGCATTAGAAGATGCAGAAGAAAGCATGGCGATGTTGATCAGCCGTGAAATGGGTAAAGATACTCGCCGTGCGGGCTATGAAGCCAGTGGCACTTTGCATGGAGGTCGCTATTTAGCCGCCGAAACCGCCAAAGCGTTTGCTAGCCAGCGCTTAGCCGGGAATAGTGAAATTCAATATCGCCCTCTTGGCACCGTGGCAGTGATATCCCCATGGAACTATCCCCTAGCGATGGCGAACAATTTAATCGTGCCGGCGTTAGTCGCGGGTAATAGCGTTATTTTAAAGCCTTCTGAAGAAACGCCTTTGGTCGCAGACATGTTGGTAAATATTCTTAACGAAACCTTGCCTGAAGGTGTATTACAAATTGCTCACGGTGGCGGTGATGTCGGTGAAGCGCTAGTAACATCAAATATTAATATGGTGGCATTTACCGGTTCATTGCAAACCGGTCGCAACATTATGGCGACGGCGGCCCCGCAATTAAAACGATTAGTGATGGAGCTGGGTGGCAACGACCCGATGATTGTTTTAGACGATGCTGATGTGTTTGAGGCTGCGCAATTTGCCGTGGCTTCTAGCTTCGAAAACGCCGGACAAATGTGTACTTCGACTGAACGCGTTTATGTTGACGAAAAAATTGCCGAACAATTTGAGCAAGCCGTGGTGAGCATTGCATCGCAATATAAAACAGGCAGCTGGCGCGATAGCCGCGTGAACATTGGCCCTTTAGTAAATGCGAAACAACACGCGAAAGTTGTCAGCCATATTGAAGATGCACTTGAGAAAGGTGCGACGCTACTCTTAGGAAATAAAGAGTTCGGCGACAAGAAGCCACTACTGCCTTTTATTCCGCCCACGGTTATTAGCAATATTAAGCCGAGTATGAAAATTGAAAGCGAAGAAACGTTTGGTCCTGTGGTCGCTATCGACCGCTTCGGTTCTTTGGATGACGTGATAAAGCGCGCCAACGACAGCGTGTATGGATTAGGTGCT
>JBALXI010000054.1:0-19046 GCA_036960605.1 Oleispira sp.
GATCTACACTTAAATTCAGTATTCCACCACCGCGAGTAACAACGGCACCGCCATAAACACCCGAACTCCCCTGCGTACTTGGTCTTTCGTACGAACCAAATGATTCTAGGGCCGCATTACCCGAAGCTGCATAGCCTTGTCCACCATGACTTCCACCAAAAGTTTTTCCTGCAATATCTACATCACCAGAAAACAAGGCGGCTGATCCAGTTAAATCAATTAACGATGTGCTATCTATCTTTGCAGTTTTTACATTCCAGTTTAATTTTAATAGATTTAGATCATTATTAAATTCTAATAATGGTTGGATTCTTGAGTTATTTATTAATTCAATTACTTCCCACTTTTGCGCAACATCATTAGAACTTTGCTTAATTGAAACTGTACTATTATCTAATTTAATCGTTGTATATTCAGCTAAATAATCACCCGCCAAACGTAATCTAGAGTTATCAATAGATACATTGCTACTTGATAAATCCACTGAGAGGTTAAAACTAGCATTTGCATTATCTAGCTTATAGCTATCAATACCAGACATGCTTTGATTGATATCTGTTAATGATGAGTCGGAAGTTCGACCTAAAATGTTCAGTCTTGACTGGCTATTAGCCATATCATTAATTAAAATCGTTCCCGCACCTGCATAATAATTATTATAATTCGTACTATACCCACCCTTTGCGGATATTTTATCTAGATCAAACCCTTCATTAGTTTCATAGGATACTGAGATTCGACCTCCACCACCGCCTACTCCGTAGACAGAATTACCGCCATCAACCTCTATTGATCCGGTACCCAAGATAGTGTTGGTTGAAATATTGACTGATCCTCCCGCTGCACCACTATGATGTGTGCTCGCTGAAGACATTTCACCATTACTGCGAATAATTCCATCAAGCTCAAGTCGATCTACACTTAAATTCAGTATTCCACCACCGCGAGTAACAACGGCACCGCCATAAACACCCGAACTCCCCTGCGTACTTGGTCTTTCGTACGAACCAAATGATTCTAGGGCCGCATTACCCGAAGCTGCATAGCCTTGTCCACCATGACTTCCACCAAAAGTTTTTCCTGCAATATCTACATCACCAGAAAACAAGGCGGCTGATCCAGTTAAATCAATTAACGATGTGCTATCTATCTTTGCAGTTTTTACATTCCAGTTTAATTTTAATAGATTTAGATCATTATTAAATTCTAATAATGGTTGGATTCTTGAGTTATTTATTAATTCAATTACTTCCCACTTTTGCGCAACATCATTAGAACTTTGCTTAATTGAAACTGTACTATTATCTAATTTAATCGTTGTATATTCAGCTAAATAATCACCCGCCAAACGTAATCTAGAGTTATCAATAGATACATTGCTACTTGATAAATCCACTGAGAGGTTAAAACTAGCATTTGCATTATCTAGCTTATAGCTATCAATACCAGACATGCTTTGATTGATATCTGTTAATGATGAGTCGGAAGTTCGACCTAAAATGTTCAGTCTTGACTGGCTATTAGCCATATCATTAATTAAAATCGTTCCCGCACCTGCATAATAATTATTATAATTCGTACTATACCCACCCTTTGCGGATATTTTATCTAGATCAAACCCTTCATTAGTTTCATAGGATACTGAGATTCGACCTCCACCACCGCCTACTCCGTAGACAGAATTACCGCCATCAACCTCTATTGATCCGGTACCCAAGATAGTGTTGGTTGAAATATTGACTGATCCTCCCGCGGCACCACTATGATGTGTGCTCGCTGAAGACATTTCACCATTACTGCGAATAATTCCATCAAGCTCAAGTCGATCTACACTTAAATTCAGTATTCCACCACCGCGAGTAACAACGGCACCGCCATAAACACCCGAACTCCCCTGCGTATTTGGTCTTTCGTACGAACCAAATGATTCTAGGGCCGCATTACCCGAAGCTGCATAGCCTTGTCCACCATGACTTCCTCCAAAGGTTTTTCCAGATATATCTAAATCACCTGAGAATAAATCAGCTGCTCCCGTCAAATCGATTACAGATGTATCATCTATAACTAATAGCCTTGCAAGAATACTTATAGCGCTAGCTTCACCTTCTATCTGTCGTAATGAGGCTCCATTTATCATTAAAATTGAATCAAGTTGATAATTACCGTTCAACAAAACCTCAGCGCCGTCAATAACCAGCTCTGTACTACTATTTAAATCAACGGAAGTTAAGGTTCTATTGGTTGTGACTGAGAGTACTTCCGCATAGGATATTTGAGCTGTCAGTAATAAGGCTAAGAAACTTAATACTTGATTCATTTTTCTCGTGTACATCATTTAAATTAACTCAATACTTAATTGGTTTTTATTTTGATTTTGATTTTCAAGGCTAATAAGTGATCTCTCGCGCTGATCTCCCCTGAAACCAAGTACAATATATTCATCATTCGGAATTTTTACTTCACCATACAGCGAGTCAACAACTAGCCATTGGCCTTCTGCTTTTACTAATACCCATGAGTGCATATTAGACTGACTAATTTTATGACTATCATTTTCTTTAATATATAAGCCTTCAGCAATGACGACATCTTCAAAGCCATTCTCTGCAAGTGCATGATATGTATAAAGCGAAAACTCAGTACAATCTCCACTTTTGATTTTTAGTAATGTTTTTAAAGAAACTGCTTCTTTTTGAAAGCCTGAATAGTCCAATTCATTTAAAACCCATTGAACCAATTCTGATATTCCCTTTTTATTTTTAAGAACTCTAGGAGATTGAATAGAAATAGGGGGGATTGGAGTATAACTTGAGTTTTTCAAATATGAATTTACAACATCTGGGTAGCGTTGAAATCCAGTATCAAGTAAATAACTAGTAATATAAGAGTGAGGTGGAATTTGAGAGTATGGTTTTTTTAATGCTCTCACATGATTATTATCATGTGAGAGCGGACGGTGAGCTCTTATACTGGTTGATGTTAATTCATCAGAGTGATTACTAATTTTATACTTTAAAAGGTATTTATAATGAACGTCATGGAATAATGGGGTAATCGAAAAATAGATACCTATTGACGATATCAAAAATAAAAACAAAGAGCCCATTTTGATTAGGCCTTTAATATCACAACGTCCTGTATTTTTCGACACATCCATGGTCTCTATGCTTAGCTTTTTTTGTAAACTTAGATTACTAAGCTCATTTTTCGGGAAGAGTACTAGAAGTTTTATCAATTGTAAACGTACATTTCCTGAACAGTCTATTTTCATTTAAGGACCGTAGGAAGTAAAACAGCTAAGAGATATAACTTTCCTATAAATTTTATAGACTGGTATTGAATGAAGATTATTAAATCTAAACAATCCAGAATTCATCATTTTCATATCAAAGAGTGACCCTATTAAAATTGATACATGGCCATTTTATGCTTTATTTATATGATAAAGTGGCCAGAACGGCCAAGTTATGGTTTAAACAACAAGCCGTTTAAGAATTAATCTCATTTAAGTTCTGTGTTATAAATGAGAACAATTACTATTAACTTATTCCAACGGGATCAAGTTGATCCCGAAAGATGTTGATTCAACAACTATGGGAGTGGGCGTTGAATCAACTTCTCGGAGCAATTCTTCACGGCGTTGCGTAAGAGATCTCTCTCATCAAGCTAATCACGGTTATTTCGGCCAGCTAATCACGGTTATTTCGCCAGCTAGAAGCGCAAGCGACTAGATCTGGCCTCTTTTTTGTCTGAAATTCATACCTCGCCTAATTATTATCGATAAACGATAAATAATTACCCTTTTTCATTAATTTACGCTAATCTAAGCCTTATATACTTTGAAATGTAATTAACGAGGTTTCCATGCAAAAGATCAGAAGAAATAGCAAAAGAATAAGAGTGATTCTTCAAGGTTTATTCTATGCAATACCTTTAATGCTCATTCATTACTGGCTGGTACTGGATACCTCTTACGACATCTATAACCTTGCTGGGCTTATTACCCCAATAGACCACCTCTCTTTACTTTTAGAACCCATTACCACCATAACTCGGATATTAGCCTTTGCTGCTAGCCTAATCCCGATAGGCATCATCATGCTCGGCCTTCATTTACTTATTGGTCTTTTTAAAAGCTACGAACAAGGTGATATTTTCACCCTAGTAAATAGCAAAAGATATCAGCGACTGGGCTACTGCCTGCTTTTTTGGGTTTTTGGCAATGTGCTCTATGGCGCATTATTGTCTGTTATATTATCTTCCAACGGCACGCAAGATAATCGGGTATTAACACTGACACTTACTAGTCCAGACTTACTGCCATTAATACTCGCAGCCATCATAATTGTTATTTCTCAGATCATGTCCGAAGGACAGAAGATCGCCGATGAAAACAGCCAAACGATATAAATCAATCGATAAGAAAGAGTATGTATGAACATTGAGATCAATCTGGATGTCGTCATGGCCAAACGGAAAATCCGACTAAAAACCTTAGCGCAAGAAGTCGGGATTACAGAACAGAACTTATCAATTTTAAAAAACAATAAAGCCAAGGCGATTCGCTTTTCGACTCTTGATAAGCTGTGCGAAGTTTTAGAATGTCAGCCTGGGGATATATTGGTCTATAAGCAAGATGAAAGTATTTAAGAATAATTCGCATTTAACTATTGCAATACAAATAGGAATCGTTATTATTAAGTCATTCCAACGGGATGCAGACAGTTCTTTAAGCGAGGTACTGACTAACACCTGAAAGATGTTGATTCAATGACTATGGGAGTGGTGATTGGATCAACTTCTCGGAGCAATTCTTCACGGCGTTGCGTAAGAGATCTCTCTCATCAAGCTAATCACGGTTATTTCGGCCAGCTAGAAGCGCAAGCGACTAGATCTGGCCTCTTTTTTGTTTCAATCAATGCTCAGGGTGGGTTACCTGTTTATTGGGATTTTGATTAATAACATAATCCATAAATACTTCCCTGTAATTGTTATTTTTACCATACCAGCGCTCTACTATCTCAAGATGTTCCAGCAATAAGTTCTGTGTAATAATTTTATTTATTTCCGCCATAACTTTCTCACCGAAAGCTGTTTTCGAACAATGGGCATGCATACTCGTGAACATATCAATCTCTTCAATGTTATAAAACTGATACTTATTTGGAATATCCTTTACTTCAGCATCAAAAATGGCCTGGGCAGAAAATCCGAAGAAATAGTCAAGGCGATTATTATCCAGCATTGATAGGTTAAATTCGACCTCACTTCTCGAGGAAAAATAGATGTTACTTTCACCTCTGTATTTTTCCATTAATTCATGTACTTTTTTTGTGTAGCTCATTTCCTCCAGATAACCGAGAGTGATGTCTTGATTCAATAGCAGTTTTGCTAAAGAAAGAGTCTCACCTGGCTTACCAAATAAATGCTGTTTAGATTTTAATATATGAATACCCGTTTTAGGGGCCACCGAAACCGCACGACTATGGATTCTATAATCTTCACTTCCTGGGACAATCCAGGCCCAGGCAACGCAAATATTCTCTTCACGAATTAACCGGTTATAGCGACGGGTATTAGTGATCACCGTTTCATGGTTATATTGCGGTAACATCTGCTGTAATGCATTCGTAAAAGAGTCACCTATCCCCTGACCCTTATAGTCTCCGTAAGGAATGAAATTAGGCACTTGTTCCCAACCGAGCCAACGGATGGTCTCTTTTTCTTGAGCAAATACCGATCCTGTCAATAACATCAAAATCAGACTAGATAAGATAAATCGCAACATTTATAACCTTTCCCCATTTTCTTAAATAGTTGATTGTAAGAATAGACTAATGCGATGATAACTAGTCGATATAATAATCAGATACGCAATGCTAGCCCGTTTTGGCAAACTAAAGATTTCCAGCAATGCATACAGCACTTTCAAATACCTAGAAGTCCATTTGAGCAGATTCAGCTTTTTTAGATCCCTTATTTTAGATCTTGTTTCATCAAATTTTTCCCTATAAAGTGTCCCAAACTCACACAAACATAACAAATACAAAGATGGAACACTTATGAAAACCCTTCTTACATTAGCCATAACGACCTTAATGTCTTTTCAAGTGATGGCAGCCGATTTAAAAGGCCAAGACGTTTCTCAGTGGTTAACGGCTATGCCAACGTTAAAGCCTTGGTTAGAGAAGCACGAAAGTAAATTAACAGCGAATATCAGCGAGCCAAACAATCCAGAAGTCGTATTTAAAGAATCGGTTCCTGCACTCAAGAAAGCCGGCCTTTACGATGAATTAAACATCAAGGTTAAGAAGCTAGGCTATAGCGACGTAGAACAGTGGACGGCGATTACACAACAAGTCACCTTTGCTTGGATGGCGCTAGAAATGGAAGAAAATAAAACCCAAATCGATGCCGCCAAAGCTCAGTTTGAAGCGATGAAAATCAATCCAGATATTCCAGCAGCGCAGAAAGCGGTGATGGAAAAGATGATGGCACCAGCACTGGCAATGGTCGAGCTGGCAAGTCAGTCTTCTGCGGCTGATAAAGGCGCGGTTAAGCCACATCAAGGTAAGCTACGTACCTATTTTGATGGCGCAAAAAAGTAATTCTATTTAGCACAAAAAAAGGCACGCCATTCATGTGGCATGCCTTCTATTTACTACTCTCTATTGACTAGCCTCTACTTAAAGAATCTCATCAACTCTTGCAGCTTGCGCGCTTCAGTATTCATCGAAGCACTTACCGAACTTGTTTCTTCTACCAAAGCGGCATTCTTTTGCGTCATAGAATCCATATCGGTAACCGCTGAATTAACATGATTAATACCCGTTGCTTGCTCTTGACTGGCGTTGCTAATTTCTAAAATAAGCGCTAAAACAGACTTCATCGAAGAAACAATGTCTTGCAGTGTTTCCCCCGAGTTATCAACTAAGCGCGTACCTTCCGATACTTTTTCAACACTGTCATTAATCAGCCCCTTAATTTCCTTAGCCGCCCCTGCACTTCGCTGGGCAAGGTTTCTCACCTCCGCAGCAACCACCGCAAAGCCTCGGCCTTGCTCACCCGCTCGTGCGGCTTCGACAGCAGCATTCAACGCTAATAAATTAGTTTGAAAAGCAATTTCATCAATCACACCAATAATATCTGATATTTTATTACTGGCACTGCCAATCTCTTTCATTGCAACCACGGCTTTGTTAACCACCTCACCACCGACTTCTGCTTTACTATTGGTTTCTTCCGCCAGCTTAACCGCCTCTTTCGCATTATCAGCGTTTTGGTTAACCGTTTGGGTAAGTTCTTCCACACTCGAGCTGGTTTCTTCAAGGCTGGATGCCTGGCTTTCGGTACGCTGGCTTAAATCGGTTGTGCCCATTTGTATTTCATTGGCTGAAGTCGATACAAAATTTGCACTGGTTCGAATTTGCGATACCATTTCAGAAAAACGTTCGATGGTTGAATTTAGCGCTGTTTTTAACACATCAAATTCACCTTCTAAGGGTATATCAACGGTATTCGATAAATCACCTTCTGATAACGATAATAATGACCCACTGATTTCTTGCACCGCCGCTTTGCGCCCAGTAATGTCTGTGGCGTATTTCACCACTTTAAAAGGTTTATTATTCATATCCATAATCGGGTTGTAGCTGGCCTGAATCCAAACCTCCTTCCCCCCTTTACCAATGCGTTTATATTCTGCCGATTCAAATTCACCCAGATTTAATTTTGCCCAGAATTTTTTATACTCTGGTGAATTACGTTCACTCGGCTCTACAAACATACTGTGGTGCTGGCCTTTAATCTCCTTCATTTGGTAGCCCAATGCCGATAGGAAATTATCATTGGCATTAATAATGGTACCGTCCATATTGAATTCGATCACTGCCTGAGACTTTCCGATCGCTTGAATTTGGCCTTGGTAATCAGCCGTCATAATTTTTTGTGAAGTGATTTCTGTAGCATACTTCACCACCTTAATCGGCTTACCATTTAAATCTAAAATGGGGTTATAACTGGCCTGAATCCAGATTTCACGGCCGCCTTTTGCAATACGCTTATATTCACCGGCATCAAACTTGCCATTACCCAGATTTTGCCAAAATGCCTTATATTCAGGAGTATTTTGATAACCTTGCTCAACAAATAGACTATGATGTTTACCTTTAATTTCTTCCATTGAATACCCCAAGGCATTGAGAAAATTATCATTGGCATTTTGTATAATGCCATTAATATCAAACTCGATGACGGCTTGAGATTTTCCAATGGCTTCAATCTGCCCTTTAAAATCTGCACTCTGTAATTTTTTCTGAGTAATATCAGTGGCGTACTTAACGACTTTAAAGGGCTTACCATTTAAATCTAAGATAGGGTTATAACTAGCTTGAATCCAAATCTCTCCGTTATTCTTCGCAATGCGTTTAAATTCTCCTGCAGAATAAATGCCTTTCTTTAAATCTTGCCAAAAGCGGCTATATTCTGGACTATTTTTAGCGCTAGCCTCTACAAACAGACTATGGTGCTGCCCTTTTATTTCCGCCAACGAATAACCTAACGTATTTAAAAAGTTCTCATTGGCATCTAAAATAATGCCATCAGGGGTGAACTCGATCACCGCTTGAGATTTACCAATGGCATTAATTTGTCCTTTAAAATCGGCCGATTGTATTTTTTGTGCGGTAATGTCCGTGGCGTACTTAACCACTTTAATGGGCTTACCATTCAGATCAAAAATAGGGTTGTAACTGGCTTGAATCCAAATCTCGTTGCCGCCTTTACCCAGCCGCTTATATTCGCCAGCAGAGAATTCACCGCGATTTAAAGCCTGCCAAAACTGGCTATATTCCTCGCTCTTTTGATATTCAGGATCGACGAATAGGCTGTGATGCTGCCCTTTAATTTCGGCGAGTGAATAGCCGAGTGTTGTTAAGAAGTTGTCATTGGCCGACTCAATAATACCGCCCATGGTAAATTCAATTACCGCTTGAGATTTACCAATCGCATCAATCTGCCCTTCAAAGTCTGCGCTCTGCACTTTCTGCTGAGTAATGTTCGAGGCGTATTTCACCACCTTCACCGGTCTGCCATTCAAGTCTAGAATGGGGTTATAACTAGCTTGAATCCAGACTTCTTTGCCGCCCTTACCCAAGCGCTTATACTCACCCGAAGAATATTCACCGCGATTTAAAGCCTGCCAAAACTGGCTATATTCATCACTCTTTTTATAGCTAGCTTCCACGAACAGGCTGTGATGTTTGCCTTTAACCTCGTCGAGTGTATAGCCGAGTGTGTTCAAGAAATTATCATTCGCCGACGTAATAATGCCGTCCATGCTAAATTCAATCACCGCTTGAGACTTACCAATCGCTTCGATCTGGCCTTCAAAGTCTGCGTTCTGCATTTTTTGCTGGGTAATATCAGTAGCGAATTTCACCACTTTAACCGGGCGACCCGCTTCATCAAAAATAGGATTGTAGCTGGCTTGAATCCAGATTTCTTTCTGACCCTTGCCCATTCGCTTGAATTCAGCCGCTACATACTCACCGCGATTAAGCTGCTGCCAAAACTGACTATAGGCCGCGCCTTGTGCTTCGGCTGGATCCATAAATATTCGGTGGTGCTGCCCTTGCACTTCATCTAAGCGATAACCCATCGCTTGTAAAAAATTATCGTTGGCCGTTAGAATCGTGCCATCCATAGAGAATTCAATCATCGCCTGAGACTTATCCAGCGCCGCCAGCTCTGCTAACTTCGCCGCTAGATTAGTTGTCAAATCAGCAACCTGACTCTCTAGTCCTAAAGTTTTAGTACGCTCTACACTCAAGCGATCTTCGGCGATTTTTACTGATTTATTAAAAAACATGATATTCCTCAAAGTCCATTTCGCAATGAAAACGGTAATTATTCCTTTGAGTATAGAAGAGCTTTTTTCAATGACTGAATTTTTGTTAATAATATAAACCCCTATAAATATAGGGATAAATCAAAATATTCCCTCATTTAAATAAGGGTATTGCCCGCAGCAACTTGTAAATCTGATCTCGCTCACGCTCATAACTCAGTGGCTAACAGGGGCATTAAAATACTAGATCTGGACACAAAATTTTCCTACTATGCATTATCTATCTATAAATTTTGATACGACTGATTTAACAAATGACACTTGAGCGATACCTGCATGAAAATACCTGATGTTCAATTCAAATCAAAAACATCCGAACTCACCGGTATCGAAATATTTGAACTCAATCAACTGTATAAAAGACAATCTAGCTTAAGCCATGATCCCTCTTCACCGCATCGAGTCGAGTTTAATGGCCTACTCTATATCACCAGTGGCACGGCTAACCATTTCATTGATTTCAATTACCACCCAATCAACGC
Source organism: Oleispira sp. (assembly GCA_036960605.1). Taxonomy (GTDB): domain Bacteria; phylum Pseudomonadota; class Gammaproteobacteria; order Pseudomonadales; family Oceanobacteraceae; genus Oleispira. The sequence goes on from JBALXI010000054.1 coordinate 10,390, forward strand.
TGGCAGTTTCATTTTCATTCAGAAAAACCAAGTTCAAGCTTTTGATTTTGTTAACCGCCCTCAAGGTTTTGTGATTTTATTCACCGACGAGTTTTTTGCAGATATTCAAACTAGAATCAGACTGCCTGCGATCATGCCGAATAACTTAACTTCGCTCTACAACCCAGTAGTCAATGTTGAAAATCAGCTTAAAGCCAGCTGTGAATCATTATTGTTGGAGATAACCGTCGCGCAGAATAATAATGAATCGGATGATTTATTAATCCAATTACTGTTCTCAGCGCTACTCTTGCAAGTCATGAGGAAGATACCTCAGGCCCAATCTAAGAACCTTTCCGATTCACGCTCCAAGAAATTTCAGGACTTTGTTCGCTTAATAGAAGATAAAGACGTCACCTCACGAGAAGCCGCGGACTACGCCAGCTTACTCAATATGACCTATAAATCGTTGAATCAAATCTGCAAATTAGCCAGTAACAAAACAGCCAAACAACTGATCGATTTTGAAGCCATTCTCGAAGCCAAACGAAAGCTCGCCGTTGAAAACATTCAAGTACAAGCACTGGCTTATGAGCTGGGGTTTGACGAGGTCACTAACTTCGTCAAATACTTCAAAAGGCATACCGCTCTAACACCCTCCCAATTCAAAGCCAGTCTCAAGCAGACTAGTTAGAAAACCATTAAGAAACAGTTAAAGGTTCGATATTCACCATTTTTAAGCCGTTAACAACCTGCCGCCATTAAACCTCTCTGGATACTATAGCTCTACGAATCACAGGAGAGAAACCATGAAAAAGTCACTATCTATTGCAGCAACCGCAGCCGCACTTATCGCAGTAACAGCCTGCACCACGAATCCAAGCGATTCCAATGCCAGCGCTGCACTGTCCAATAAAGACAAAGCCGTTGCTGTACTTAACAGTATTGAAAGCGGTGACCAACAAGCCGTTAGCTACATTAACGCTGCACAATATACCCAGCACAACTTGGCCGTAGGTGATGGTTTAGCGGGCTTCGGTGAGGTATTACAAGCACTACCAAAGGACAGCGCCAAAGTGAATGTCGTCCGTGCTTTCACCGACGGTGACTATGTCTTTAGCCATACCGACTACAACTTTTTTGGCCCAAAGGTAGGTTTCGACATATTCCGCTTTGAAGACGGCCTAATTGTTGAGCACTGGGATAACCTCACTGTAAAAGCCGATGCGCCGAACCCGAGTAATCGTACCCAGCTTGATGGCACAACGGTTTTAGCTGACCTTGATAAAACAGACGAAAACAAAGCCCTAGTCGCTAACTTTGTTGATGCTATTTTAGTCAAAGGTGAAATGGACAAGCTAACCACCTTCATCGATGCGGATAACTACTTACAGCACAATACTCAAATTGCTGATGGCCTAGCAGGTCTAGGAGCCGCCTTTGAAGCGATGGCTCAGCAAGGTATCAGCATGGTTTACACTGAAAACCACATCGTATTAGGCGAAGGTAACTTTGTACTAAGCGTTAGCGAAGGAACGTTTGCCGATGCGCCAACGTCATTCTACGACTTGTTTCGAGTGGAAGGTGGCAAGATTGTTGAACACTGGGACGTGATTGAAACCATTCCTGCACAAGACCAATGGAAAAACAGCAACGGAAAATTTGGCAATTTATAAGCCTACAATCTGCACATGCTGTATAACTTATGCTTATCAAATTTAAGTTATACAGCATCAGGAGTTAGATATGCCCGATACCCACAAAGCACTCAGCCCTGTATTGTTCTTACCTCATGGTGGCGGCCCCATGCCGCTTTTCGATCCTAAGGGGCATGAAGAAATGATCTCGTTTCTTCGCTCAATTCCCAGTCAACTAGGTTCGCCCTCGGCCATTTTGCTCATCAGTGCGCACTGGGAAGAAAGTATCGTGACGATTACCGGCGGTGAGTCACCCGAGTTAATCTACGACTACTACGGCTTTCCCAAAGAGATGTACGCTATTGATTATCCAGCGAAGGGAAACCCTGCTCTTGCACAAAAAGTTTATACGCTGCTAGAACAGAACAATGTTGAGGCTAGAATAGATACCCAAAGGGGCTTTGATCATGGCCTGTATGTGCCGTTAAAAATCATGTACCCAACAGCCAATATCCCCTGTATTCAGTTATCTTTAACAAAGTCCTTAGACCCTACAGAACATATCAGAATCGGTCAGGCGCTCAGATCCTTACGCCAAGAAAATGTATTGATCATTGGTTCCGGATTTTCATTTCATAACTTAAAAGCGTTTATGTCGAAGCAGGCTGGGCCAGTCGATGAACAAAATGAAGCCTTCGAGCAATGGCTAATCGAGACCTGCACAGGCGACGACATTAGCTCGGAAGAACGAGAAAAGAAGCTGATTGAATGGGACAAAGCGCCCTTTGCCCGATACTGCCACCCGCGAGAAGAGCACTTACTGCCTCTTCATGTATGCGCAGGGATAGCAGGCACAAAAGCTGAGTTGGTATTTGAAGGAAAAATAATAGGCAAAAAATCTTGCGCGTTTCTTTGGTAAAAAACGCTCACTCACATTACAAATAAGACAACAATAAATCACTTTGCGAGCCCACAATAATGGCAGATAAGGTAAAGGTAACCATCGCGGGCACACCATCTTTCCAGCCATCAAAACGGAAGTGAAAATACAGTGCCCCTGTTGAAGTAAAGAAAATGGCTAACGCACCCAGCACTCCCCATAAACTGGTTTGAAACCAAATAGAGACGGCGGCAAGCAATTCCACCACCCCAATCAAAAACAGTATCTGGCGGTTTAATCCATACTTCTTCATAAACGCCATTTGTACTTCAAAAATCATGCTTTGCCACGCAAACACTTTCACCGAACCGGCGAAGATAAAAAAGACCGACAAAAGACCGATAATAATACTCAACACAATGCTCATATTTAAGCTCCTCTCAAATTTCTCTTTCAGCGTTAAGGCTGTTATTCGTTGATTTCATCTTAAGCGGAGAGCATTATTAATAGAAGTGAACTTAGTAGATACGCGACATGAATAGTATTAATAATGTAGATCTCAACTTACTCAAATCGCTGCAAGTCCTGCTAACTGAAAGGCATGTCGGCAATGCAGCACGACTGATGAATATCTCCCAATCGGCCATGAGTCATACCCTGGCACGACTGCGCACCACCTTTGACGACCCACTGTTCGTAAGAACGAGTAAAGGCCTTGAACCCACGCCCCGAGCCCTAGAGATCTCAGAGAGATTAAGCTGTGTCTTGATTGAAATTAATCATTTATTCGACAGTAAAGAATTCAATCCCAGTAACATCCGTACAAAATTTCGTATACAAACGCACGACTTCATATCGTCAGCTCACTTGCCTACGCTATTCGCAGAAATTCGAGACAAGGCTCCTGGTATTATTTTTGATATTCAAATGATTACTGAGTCGTCTTATGCACAGCTAGATAACGGCGAAACAGACCTCATTATCAGCGCTGGGCTGCAAGCCAAAAATCGTTTTATACAAAGAGGATTGTGTGAAGAAGAACTAGTCTGCTTACTTGATAAGAATCACCCAGCATTAAAACACTGGGGAATCGATGCGCTATACCAATACCCGCATATAAAACTCAGTATTCTCGACGAGCGCGATGACCCGATTAGCCGCTATGCCAAAAAGCACAGTTTAGGCCCTCGAATCATTGGCATGACGACTCAGTCGTTGCAGCTACAGCCACATATAATATCAGCAACAGAACTCATTGCCTTTGTGCCTAAATCAGTTGCTGACATAGGCGTAAAGCTATTCGACTTAACGATCAAGCCTATTCCATTTGATGTGCCAAACTTACCCATAAAAGCAGTTTGGCATGAGCGCAGCCAGCATAATCCCACTCACCAGTGGATCAGAACAACCTTAGCAGAATCACTTGGTTGAAGAGTCACTGGTTAAGGCTTAATTAAAAAGTCGATTTTACGCAACTGCAAATCGACTTTATTCAACACAACTTCCAGCTTATCACCCAGTGCTAGCTTTTTGTGTTGATCACTCATGTTAGTACTGTGAATCAAACCTTCAATGCCCATTTGATCAAGCTCTACAAACAAACCGAAGTTGGCAACACCCGAAACCGTCGCATTAAAAGATTCACCCTTGAACTTCTGCATGTACTGACACTTCAACCAGCTTTCAACTTCACGGCTAACTTCATCCGCTTGGCGAGATTGGTTTGAACAGTGAATGCCTAATTCTTCCATGTCTTTTTTATCGTAAGGGTATGCGTTATTAGCAAAGCCCTTATTCGCAATACGACTCTTTAAACGCTGGAAAGTCGTTTTCTTCTTATCATTCATCTTCGCCCGAATAGCACGATGCGCTAGCAAATCAGGGTAACGACGAATTGGCGAAGTGAAATGCGCATACGCTTCATACGCCAAACCAAAGTGACCATCATTTTTCGGTGAATAATCAGCTTGGCTTTGCGAGCGTAATAACATCATTCGAATAATAGAGGCATCACCACGATCTTCAATCATCGTTAACAGCTGGTTATAATGCTGCGAGGTGGGTTTATCACCACCACTCAATACCAGGCCTTTATCGCTTAAAAACTCGCGCAACGCTGTTAATTTTTTAGCCGTTGGACCGTCGTGTGAACGATACAACGAAGGAATTTTATTCTCTTCTAAAAAGTTCGCGGTCGCCACGTTGGCACATAACATAAACTCTTCAATCATCTTATGCGCATCATTACGAATAACCGGAGTCATACTGGCTATTTTTTTATTCTGGTTAAGATTGAATTTTAATTCCTGAGTATCAAAATCAATCGCACCACGCTTACTGCGCGCTGGAATCAATACTTTATACAGATCGTGCAGATTTTTAATGTGCTCAATGATATCGGGATTGGTATTAGCAACGTCTCTCGCCATTTTTGACTGACGCTGTACCGCAACGGCATTGGCTTGGTCGTACGTTAAGCGAGCATGTGAATGAATCACCGCTTCGCTAAACTCAGAGCTCGTCACTATGCCTTTTGCATTAATGCTCATATCACAAACGATCGCCAGACGATCAACACTTGGATTTAATGAACATAAACCATTCGACAACGTTTCCGGCAACATAGGAACAACGTGACCTGGGAAATAAATCGAAGTAGCACGGGTTTGCGCTTCTACATCTAAAACATCGTCAGGACGAACGTAATGCGATACGTCGGCAATGGCAACCATTAAGCGCCACTCTCCCGTGGTTTTTCGTTCGCAATAAACGGCGTCATCAAAATCTCGTGCATCGGCGCCATCAATGGTCATGAAAGAAAGATCGCGATAATCAGCGCGGCCTAACTTATCTTTCTCAGCGACTTCTGTACCACAAGCCTCAGCTTGATCGAATTCTTCATCAGTCCAACCTTCTAAAATGCCATGGCGATTCAGCGCCACTTTAATTTCCATACCAGGATCTTCAGGATTCCCAAGTACTTCGGCAATTTGAACCAAGGTATTTTGACGGTACGTTGGATATTCTATAATTTCTGCATTAACCAACTGACCGGCTTTCGCATCCATCATATTGCGATCATCAACATCGACTTTATGCGAAATTTTGCTGCTATCAGGCACCAAATAAAAGCCGTCACCTTTGCGCTTTAATACACCGACAATGTGAGTGGTATTACGCTCAAGTATTTTAATCAATTTATTAAACGATCGATTGCCTGAGCCCGAAGGTGACATAAGCACCTGCACCGTATCACCATCAAAAACGCTGGAAATTTCGCCCGCGGTTATGAATAGATCTTTTTCGGTCGCGCTGTAGGTTACAAACCCAAAGCCATCGGGATGGATACTGATTTTTCCAGATACCATTAGATCTTCGTCGATCAACGTATAGCCTTTATACTTATTAAACATAAGCTGGCCATCACGTTCCATCGCTCGCAGGCGGCGTCGCAACGCTTCGGTATCTTCTGGGCTGTGTAAATCGAGTGCGTCAGCAATCTGCTCTCGGTTTAAGGTTTTCTTCTTTTTAGCCAAGAGTTTCAAAATGAATTCACGGCTAGGAATAGGATTGGCGTACTGATTATTGGTGTTTAAAATAAAAATTTACTCTTCTAAAAATCGCATTACTTTATTATTTTTGTGTTTAACAAAAATTTTATCTTCATAATAACGATCTGCAGCAGCTTTTATAAAAATGAATCTTGTAAAAACCAGTGAGGAGATCTCGATTATCAATAAGATAATTTTGAACTTTTTTGAACACAAAAGGTAACGCTAGGGATTATACTAATAACAACGACAGGGGTTTTGATTTACAACTACGAAGTGTACTTAGATAACTTTCTATAAATTATAAAGGCCTGTTCAAAAGCCGACCAACGCACACTAACAGCTATACCAGTATAAAGCCAGCCCGACTCGCTAAGCCAACGGCGCAAGACCGGGGAAGTACCAAGGCTCTGCATGTTCAGGTATTTCCCAGCGCAATGGCGATTTACTACTGGTTTCACTTAATAAACCCTCGGCCTTCAACTGACTCAAAAGTCTTCTCGCACTTCGCTCTGGCATTGCACACAATTCCAATGCCTGCGCACGATCGAGCTCACCATACATAAAGGCAGTATGTAAAATAAGCCCTGCAGCTGGCTTTAATTCTTTATCCATCCCCTTAACGCGAAAATCATTTCGAGCCTGGATATAACCCGCAATACGTTTGCGTAAATTAACCAGATCAAGTAATTCACTCATATACTCAACCTGATCAATTGCTGTAGTCAGCATATAATCACAAAAGGCTAACAAACCCTTTTCTGTTAATTGCCCTCTGCCATCATAATCCCCCTGCCTCACCCTATCCGCTATCGCTAATGACTTTTTATACTGACCATTCTGATGCGCTAAACCTCGACTTAAGCACCACGCGCCATAACTATCTAAGCCAACAGCTTTTAACGCAGCATCTGTTAATAAACGCCCCACTCGTCCGTTACCGTCTAAAAACGGATGCAGCCAAGCGAATCGATGATGCGCAGCCATAATAGCAATCAGCTTTCTATCGCCATTAAATCGTTTAGGATTATAGGTAGAGCAAAACTGGATCATTAATTCGTTAAGGTTCTCAGCATCTGGCGGTATATGAATACCTACAGCGACCTGTTGAGTACGCCATTGCCCAGGTACGACCTTGCCCACAATTTCGCCTTGATCATTTTTAATACTCCACAGGTTTTCAGGAATATTCTGATAAAATTTTTGATGTAATTGCTGAATAAACTCAGGCCTAAAAACTCGATCTAAATCGGGGGACTCTTCTTGTAACCATTTTTGCACCGCCATGTGCCCTAATGACTCCTCTTGCAAATCTCGTTTTGCAGGGTCTGCGTCATAATCTCCACGCTGAGCAGAGCGGATTTCATGCGGGCGAGTTGCATTACCTTCGATCAAGTTTGAATAATAAGAGTTAATCACCCGCATGTACGATTCAAGAGAGCGCAGAGTCGGTGCTGCCAACTGACCTGATAGTTTTGCCGATATTTGGCTTAAACGCATGGCATTATCGGGTGCAGAAGAAGTTTCTAGCCCTTTATCACTTGGGATAAAAGGCGTTAAGTCTAATATTGAACCACTCATAATCACCACACTCACTAAACAAAACTACAATATGGCCAGATCATTGGCCGAAACAAAACTGGTTAATAAACGAGAATAGTAGGTTAATTAAGTTAAATATACAATTTTAAAGACCATATTTGGCCGCATTAATGGCCGGAATAAAACCCTATATTTAGCCACATTCACTCAGCAATATTTCCTACCCTCAGCTCTGCCAATTCCCCCACCAATCCGCTATAATTCCCGCCATTTAGCATTATTCCAAATTATCCAAAGAGCATTCCGAAGAAATACTATGGAAAAGACATATCAGCCTCAGGCACTTGAACAAGAATGGTACAAAACGTGGGAAGAGAAAGGATACTTTAAGCCTTACCAAGACGGGTTAGATGGCGAAGGTTATTCCATCATGATCCCACCCCCGAATGTCACCGGTTCATTGCACATGGGCCATGCTTTTCAGCATACCATTCAAGATGCTCTTACCCGCTACAAGCGCATGCAAGGCAAAAAAGCCTTATGGCAAGTGGGTACAGACCACGCCGGTATCGCAACCCAGATGGTTGTTGAGCGTAAGCTCGCCCAAGCTGGTCAGCCAGATCGTCACGAATTAGGCCGCGAAGAGTTCACCAAAAAGATTTGGGAATGGAAAGAAGAGTCTGGCGGTACTATTACCAACCAGATGCGTCGCCTAGGTAACTCAGTTGATTGGGAAACCGAACGTTTCACCATGGACGAAGGTTTCTACAAAGCCGTAGAAGAAGTATTCGTTAAGCTCTACGAAGACGATCTTATCTACCGTGGTAAGCGCCTAGTAAACTGGGATCCAAAGCTACATACCGCGATCTCTGATCTAGAAGTTGAAAACAAAGACGTTAAAGGGAAGATGTGGCACCTACGCTACCCGCTTGCCGATGGCCAAACGTATACCGATAGCGAAGGCGTAGTAAAAGACTACATCGTTGTTGCAACGGTGCCTTTAGTGGCCGAAAGTACGGTGAGCTTAGCGCTGGCTATGAATGAGGATCCCACCAGTCTTTCTTTAGA
>JBALXI010000055.1:0-16738 GCA_036960605.1 Oleispira sp.
GAATATCGTCATCAAAGCTATCAAAGTTGTTCGCAGGCTGCGGAGCCGCTTGTGGTTGCTGAGCTGGCTGACCTTGATCTATCCAGGCTTTGAAAGCGGCCGGAACATTAAAATTATAAATAGGCAGGCCTATCACCAGGGTATCGGCATTTTTTAATTCGGTGATTAAAGCATCAGAGAAGGATAATACGGAATGTTGTTCGGAGGTACGCTCTGCGATATCAGTAAAGTTCGCTTCAATCCAAGCTTCATTTATGAAGGGAATACCATCGGCCAGATCTCGTTCTTTTACATTCGATGGTGTTTGGCCTTTTAGTTGTGCAATTAACTTGTGGCTAAGGGTGCGGCTGTAAGAGCCTTTCTTACGCATGCTGGCATCGATTCTTAATATTTGCTGTGTCATGATATTTTTCCTACTGCTCTTTGCTAAATGAGAATAAGGCTGCAATAAAATCACAGCCTTATTTAATAATTAATGAGAGGCATTAAGCCGAAAAACCACCATCAATTGATTGTTGAGAACCTGTAATAATGCTCGCTTCTGGACCCGTAAGATAAGCGACCATACCGGCAATTTCTTCTGCCCTGACATGACGTTTAATAGCCATAAACGAGTGCATAACGTCTTTCATAGGGCCATCTTCCGGATTCATATCAGTATCCGTAGGGCCGGGCTGAACATTGTTGACGGTAATATTTTTATGCCCAAGATCACGTGCTAGTCCGCGTACAAACCCCTGCATGGCCGACTTAGTTAAAGCATAGGCTGCCCCGCCCGCCATTGGCATACGATCTGCGTTGACTGAACCAATGATTACGATCCTACCGCCTTCATTCATTCTTTTGGCCGCTTCGATGCTGGCGTGATAAGGGCTACGCACATTGATGTCCAGCATGTGATCAATATCATCTGGATTTAACTCCAGTGCATCACCCATAACCAGAACACCGGCGGAAATGACCAGGATATCTAAAGCGCCTTGATCACGGATTACTGCTGCTAAAGCTTCTCGATTAGTACCGTCCACTTTTATCGCTAGGGCTCCCGTTTCCGAGGCCACTGCTGCAGCCATTTGATCAGAGCTAGCGTAGGTGAAAGTGGTATCAGCGCCATCTTTCTGTAAGCGCGCGACAACAGCCGCTCCAATGCCTCTGCTGCCACCTAAAACCAATGCTTTTTTATTGCTAAAATGTGTCATGTTTATGTCTCTTGTTTGCGTATCGAGTGTTGTTAGAGGAGTTGTCCTAAAACATGCAGTCACTATAATTATTGCGGTTAAGTTTATAAACAGTGCTTTTTGCAATATACTTTTGTTATTTGGAGAAAAATAAAGCGATCATGAATGAATTTAGCCAAATCCAAACCTTTATTGCCTTGGTAGAGAGTCGCTCCCTTAGTAAGGCGGCTGAAAAAATGGATATTGCCGTGTCGGCAGTGAGCCGTCGTTTAAAAGAATTGGAATCTAATTTAGGTGTGCAGTTGGTACAGCGCACCACGCGTAAAATGCATCTCACCGAAGCAGGAGAAAAATTTTACTTACGCTGTGGTCGCTTGCTAGATGAACTGGAAGAGGCTAAGCAGGAAGCAAGAAATTCCGCGACAACGCTAAGTGGTACTTTAAAAATCGCCACTCCACTGAGTTTTGGGGTAGCTCACCTCTCACCTGCTATCGCCGCGTTTATGCATCTGCATCCACAGATAAAAATAGACCTGGATATGAGTGACCGCCGCATAGATTTAGTGGAGGAAGGGTTGGACTTGGCCATTCGTATAGGTGTGTTGGCAGACTCTTCACTAATGGCACGCAAACTTGCTTCGGTACGCCATGTAGTGTGTGCTTCACCTGATTTTTTTAATAGATATGGGTCACCCAAGACACCACAGGATTTGTTGGATATGCCAGCATTATGTTATGCCAACCTCGATCATCCAGATACCTGGCATTATAGTGATAAAGACAATCTTCCTGCCAAAGTAAAAGTGTCTTTGCGCATGAGCGCAACTAATGGTGATGCACTAGTGGAGGCAGCAGTAGCAGGTTTGGGTATCCTTTGTGAGCCCAGCTTTATTGTGCATGGTGCCGTTGAACGCGGGTTATTAACTCCCGTTCTTACGGATTACCAATGGTATGCAATGAATATCTATGCGGTGTACCCGCAAACTAGACATGTTCCTGCACGAGTTCGAGTTTTTATCGACTTTCTTGTTTCTCATTTTGGTGATAATCCCTATTGGGAGCATTTTTTATCTGAAGGGAAAACCGATAAATAGGTCAAAGCTCAAGAAAATTTATTCCCGGTAGAGGAATGAATGCGCTTGAGTTTTGTTGTTTAAATAACGGCGCCGATTAACAAGCCCAAACCTGAAAAAAACAACAATCCCTTACAAGCCGACATGAAATGCGTTTCACTAATTTTTGACTGTAAGCGATATCCTAACCACACACCGATAAGGCTAATCGGCAATAAGATAATAGCGATTATGAAGAGTGGGGGAATAGGTAAATCAGAAGCAGACACGTTAGATTGCCACTGACCTGTTAAGCCATAAGGAATTATTTTAACCAGATTCATCATGGCAAAAAACACAGCCGCGGTCGCTAACCAATTATATTTTGGCAATTGGCGCGTCGCCAAATAAATATTGATCGGCGGTCCACCAGAATGTAGCAGTGTACTGGTCAGTCCAGAAACAGCCCCCCAAATAAATCCTGCGTAAGGTACGCGACCTAATATAGGCGTTAGCTTTTTCCACAGCGCAAATACAATGCAAAATAGCCCCAGTAAAATCTGTAACAAAGGGCTGGGTAATTTACCTAATAAATAGCCGCCTGCGATAATGCCGATTAATGCAGCAGGCGCGATCACTTTTAATTCTTGCCAGCGTACCGAGCGCCAATAATAGTGCATCGACTTAGCATCCATCACAATCAGTAGCGGTAACATTAAAGCGGCTGCAACAGGCACAGGAAGTACCAGAGATAATAGCGGTACAGCAATAACTCCCGCGCCGCCCGCAAATCCCGATTTAGAAATACCGGTTAAAAGCACCCCGCTAATAGCCAGCCCCCAAAATACTAAGCTAGTCGTAAATAGTGGGCTGGTTAAAAATACGGTTAGATTTTCAGTTGTATTCATCGGGGCATCGTCTCACATTTTCCGCGGCCAGTATTACGACAGTAATTACTTTGAAGGCAATTCAAACCAGAGTGCAACCAGGCCATCATTACCCGCAGTAATCGTAAGTTGATCTTTTATTACGCCAAGACCATCACCGGATTTTAATGCGCTCTGTCCCTGCAATACTTGCTGATCAGCTAACGCACTTCCTTCAATAATATGCAGATAACCTACTTCTTTCTGAGTGCCTAACTTCTGAGCAACCAATTCATAGCTTTCTCCGGCTTTGAGTTGCAAGCGGTAGAGGCTAGCATCTTGATGAATACTCAGGCTGCCATCTCGACCATCTGGAGTAATCAACGCTGTCATCGTTGAAGATTGCACAATCGGCATTTGTTCATAGCTAGGTTCAATGCCTTTTACATTTGGGCTGATCCAAATTTGCAAAAACTTTAACGGCTCGGTTTTAGACGCATTGAATTCAGAATGCATAATGCCCGTGCCCGCACTCATTCGCTGTACTTCGCCAGCGGGAAGAATAAAACTATTACCCATGCTGTCTTTGTGTTCTATCGAACCTTCTAAAATATAAGAGATAATCTCCATATCGCGATGGCCGTGTTCACCAAAGCCTGCACCTGCTGCAACGATGTCATCGTTAATCACTCTTAGCACAGAGATACCCATATGGTCGGGATCGTAATAATCGCCAAATGAAAAAGTATGCTGGCTGTTTAACCAACCAAAGTTCGCTTTGCCGCGCGCATCGGCGGCTCGATAATAAAACATGATTGCTCCTCATTATTTTAAAATTGCTAATGTCTATCGCGGCACTTGCTCGCTAAGCTTTTGGCAAATGCTCACGGCCATGAGCTAGATTAAAATCCTGCTCTGGTCCCCGCGGAATAACACCCGTTGGATTAATCGTAAGATGGCTAACGTAATAGTGGGTCTTTATATGTTCAAAGCTCACGGTCTCTGCAACGCCTGGCACTTGATACAACTCACGCACATAACCACTGATTGCCGGGTAGCTAGCGAGCAGTTTTTTATTGGTTTTAAAGTGGCCAAAATAAACAGCATCAAAACGAATTAGGGTGGTAAACAAACGCCAATCGGCTTCGGTTAATGTTGAACCCGCTAAATAACGCTGGTTAGTAAGCAATCCTTCTACCCAATCCAGTGCATCAAATAATTGATGAAACGCGCTTTCATAAGCTTCTTGCGTCGTTGCAAAACCGGCGCGATAAACACCATTATTAATGCTGTCATAGACTCGATCATTTACTGCATGAATCGACTCGTGCAATTCTGCGGGGTAATAATCATCGGTATTACCTGTTAGATGATTAAAGGCAGAATTAAACATACGAATAATTTCAGATGATTCATTACTGACAATCGTTTGTGTCTGTTTGTCCCATAATATAGGCACAGTGACACGACCTTCGTATTGGCTATCCGCTTTTAAATACAGCTGGTAGGCGTAGTTAAAATCGTAAAGTGGCTCGGCCTTTGGACCAGACTCTTGTTGAGGAGCAGAGAACTCCCAACCGTTTTCCAACATAACCGGATCGACCACGGTGACATCAATATATTCTTGCAGATTTTTCAGTTCGCGGAAAATCAGAGTTCGGTGTGCCCATGGACAAGCCAAGGATACATACAGGTGATAACGACCTTTCTCGGCTTTAAATTCGTTTTCTCCTTCACCCTCAGGGGTAAGCCAGCTTCTGAAGCGGCTATCTTGACGACGGAATTCACCACCGCTATCTTTTGTGTCATACCACTGATCAACCCACTGGCCATTTTGTATTAAACCCATGATCTTTTACCTTAATGTCTATTGTAAAAAATGCGACTGCTTGAATCGCACTTGTATCGCACAGCGGTTTCGTTAAATCTGATTACCACCGTATTGGCTGAAGTGATCTATTTTGATAAAAAGGCTTTATCAATACTTGCACTGCCCGCGCCTCGAATAACCAAGGTTGCGCTGATGACTAATAATACCAACGCATACTCAAAACCGTTGGTCGCCATGAAAAAGCCATTCTCAAGATGAACCGTAATAATCGCCACAAGCATAGTGACCGCTAATACCAATGCTGCAGGGCGCACCAGAAGACCCACAACAAGCAGTAAACCGGCAAAGAATTCAGCGCCGCCAGCCAGGCCAGCCATCAAAATACCCGGAGCCAAACCGATTGATTCCATCCATCCTGCAGTGCCTTCCAAGCCATAACCACCGAACCAACCAAACAATTTCTGGCTGCCGTGTGCGGCGAAGGTGAGGCCTGCGCCAATGCGAATCGGTAAAGTATCTAAGCCAGCGGTCGTTGTCGTAAGGGTCTTTAATAGTGCTTTCATAATGATCTTCCTAATGTTTGGTTAAGTGTTTTACTAACTGTTCTTGATTTGATGTACTCATTGTAGCGTGCTAAAAAAGTTCCAATAAGAGTCATTATCTGTTTAGAATGATCTAAAATTTAGAACAATGCTGGTGGGCCCATGACAACTAGAAATCCAATCACTATTGAAGTATTAGAGACCTTAGATGCGATTGATAGACGGGGAAGCTATGCAAAAGCGTCTGAAGAGCTGAATAAAGCCACCTCAGCGGTTTCCTACGCTGTACAGAAGCTAGAGGAGCAATTAGATATCGCCCTGTTCCAGCGCCAAGGGCGACGCTCTGTATTAACCCCTGCCGGGCAATTGATACTGCAAGAAGGGCGCAAAATTCTGCTAGCGACCTCTCGTTTAGCCAATACCGCCAAAGAAGTTGCGACAGGCTGGGAACCCAAAATACGAGTAGCGATGGAATCAACGCTGAATTCCCCGGTATTATTTAAGGTATTGGCAGGCTTTCTAGAGGTGCATGAAACTATCGAAGTCGACTTATCAGAAAGTGTGCTCAACGGCGGCTGGGAAGCGCTTGATCAGGATCGTATCGAGCTGATTGTTGGGGTGCCTGGGCCTGTGCCGTTACAGAAAGGTTTTCGTGCAATACCAATAGGTGACAGTGATTTAATCCCCGTGATTGCAACGTCTCATACACAAGCCTCGCTAGCACAGGATGCTGAAGCGCTAACAGAAATACTGCCTAAGCTGAGACGTATTATTACCCATGATACTTCCAAGTTTGAAATTTCACGGAGTGAAGGGCTAAGCAGTGCAGGGCAAACTTTTTACGTGCAAAATATCGATCAAAAACTCGAAGCCATCTTAGCCGGAATAGGCATTGGTCACATGCCCCGTACACGCATTCAGCGCTATTTAGACAGTGGCGAACTGAAAGAACTCAAGCTTGCTAATATCAGCAATCATGAATACTTTATGGCTTGGAAGATTAGTAATAAAGGCAAAGGCCTGCAGGCATTAACCCAATTATTGGCAGCGGCCAAGTGGTAGTTATAAATAGTGGTAGTTATGAATAAAGAATACAGACTTCGGATTGATCGTGTCCTGCAATATATTGATAACAACCTAACGAGCAATATATCACTCGCGGAAGTTGCAGAGGTGAGTCATTTTTCGGCCTTTCACTTTCACCGTATTTTTACCGGCATTGTCGGTGAAACCGTTAATGATTACATCGCGAGACGGAAGCTTGAATGTGCAGTGAATTTGTTGATCTTCAAAAAGGATCTATCAATTACCCAGGTAGCTTATGATAGTGGCTTCTCGTCGAGCGCTAACTTCTCGAAAGCGGTGAAGCTGCATTTTGGTTTCAGCCCATCCGAATTAAGAAATCCAGAAAAAATAAAAGATAGCAAGATTGGAAAGATTTCTAGCAAGTACGGAAAAGATTTCAATCCCTCTGATTTGTATCCTAATCGCATCACCAATGACGTGATTAATGATTCAAAGTTAGAGAGTATTAATATGAATATTGAAGTAAGAGAAATGAGTCGTCAGCGAGTATGCACTTTTGCATCACAGGGCGGTTATGCACCTGAAGCAATTTATGGCGCTTGGGATAAGCTAATAGAGTGGGCGACAAATCATGGCATAAAACCAGAGCAACAAGCCCGTTTTGCATTTGCCTTCGATAACCCTGCGATCACACCCATTGATAAGTGTCGCTATGACGCGGCTATCGTTATAGCGGACGATATGCCAGTGAACTTACCTTTTAAATCGTCTGAAATACCGGCGGGTAAGTATGCCGTACTCTATTATAAAGGCAGCCCAGAGGAGACGCTTAAGGCTCAAATGAGTATTTACTCTGATTGGCTGCCTAACAGTGGTTTTGAACCCGATAACTTTCCATTACTAGAAAACTATCTGAATGACGTGCGAGCAGATGGCTATCTTGAAATGGAAATATACGTAAAATTAAAAGGTTTGTAGCCAATACAATTAAGTTTTATTAGCCGCCAGTATTATGGGGTGTTAAGTTTGGTAATACTTTCAAATTTGTTTAAGGAATTTTATGTTTATTGCTATTAGCCTCCATATATTAGCGGCCACCATTTGGGTAGGCGGAATGTTCTTCGCTTACTCATTTCTAAGGCCTGTCGCGGCTAGTATCTTAGAGCCGCCATTAAGATTAACCGTTTGGGTTGGTGTATTTTCAAAGTTTTTTAATTGGGTCTGGCTAGCCATCATTTTATTGATTGCGACTGGACACTACATGTCAGTTCAATTGGGCGGATTAGCGAATGTGGGTAAACACGTTCATATTATGATGCTATTGGGTTACATCATGACGGCAATATTTATGCATGTTTATTTCGCACCTTTTAAACGCTTAAAAGCCGCTGTCGTTCTACAGGACTGGCCGACTGCTGGGAATAATCTTAATGTTATTCGAAAGATGGTGCTGCTGAATTTAGTACTGGGATTAATAACGATATTTATCGGATCAGCGGGTCGCTATCTATAGCGGACTCACTTCGATAAGTTCAGCGATCCAGAAGGGTAGTGATTTACCAAACCGCTAATATCTAATGGGCTTTTATTATGCGGTTTGTCTGCTGCAAGTGTATGATTCATGATATTGCTCCTTTATGGGATGATTGATTAAAACTGAGACTCTCGCCATCGGCAGGCACAAAAAAACGATCTTGCCAGCCCCTTGCGTTAACCTCTGATTGAATAGATTCACGAGTTACAGGGCAATGATCCAGTGACTCAAGGTGATTAGCGATCAGCAGACCTTTGGCTAACGCTCCCAATTCGATAGATTCAGATAGCCCCATAATGATCTCGCCACCTAGGTCAAAGTTCGCCCCTCCGGCTGGTAATACAATCGTGTCTGGCTGTGTTCGAGTTACAAATGCTTTAACATCTTTGGTTAAAATAGTATCTCCGGTTATATAAAGACTTGGCTCATTAGGGAGCTGTATGTGGTAGCCATAACCATGAGCCATCATTTTTCCAATGAGACCTTCACCGTGTAAGCAAGGGACTAATTCAATTGAACCACTTAGAAAAGTATTCTTGGTTGACGACTCGAGAGGATGAGCATCTAAGCCTTTCTTTTTAAGAAACTCTAAATCTTGTATTGAGCAGTAAATAGGAATGTTATTTTCTCGAAGCCACTGGGTAGCCTTGCGATCTAAATGATCGAAGTGGCCTTTTTGACAGTGAGTGATCAGGCAGCAAGTTATGCGGTCTTTTAACTCATCCATATTAGAAGGCAGTTCAACCAGCGGATTTCTACGTCTTGATGTGGTTGCATATTTAAGCGAAGGGATAGCGCCCTTGGGAGCAAACATAGGATCGACCAAAATACCTTGTGGCTTACCTTCAGCCAAGGTTTCAATCAGTATGGTGGCATTTCTAATTTGTGTGATTTTCATGACTCGGCCTCAAATTATTTGAACGAGACACATTGTATGAAGGAAAGAGATGTTCGTTTATGGCTATATTTGACATAAAGCATACAATTTACGTCAAAGGAGCTGTAAAGCGAGCGTGTGTCTAAATGGTATGCTTAATGTCAATTTATGCCATTCAAGCGATGTTACGGGTCTGTCACTATAGCCATCAGAAAAATCCAAAATGATGAAACAGGTGATGTTATGACAATGTATAGCGTGGATAAAAGTCGAGTGCATGTAAAAATGAAAGGCAAAGGTGAGCCTTTATTGTTTTTACACGGCGTGCCAGATACGTCAGAAGTTTGGGATGGAACCATTGCGGCTTTCGCAGATGAATACCAATGCATCGCCCCCGACCTACCAGGTTTTGGCCGCACACAAGCACCACGAGGCTTTGAATACAGTCTTGAAAATTTGGCTAGCTTTGTCGATCAGTTGTTAACTAGCTTAAATATTACTGACAAGGTACACCTGGTGATACATGACATTGGAGGTATCGTGGGTCTGGCTTTTGCCATCACTCATCCTGATAAGGTAAAAAGTTTAACCATTATGGACACCACATTTTTTTCAGATTACCAATGGCACTCGACAGCAAAAATATGGCGTAAGCCGATTTTAGGTGAGCTGGCCATGTATCTAATGGGGCGTAAGCAATTCACTGACGCCATGAAAAAAGGTGCACCGATACTGACAGATGCTCAGGTACAATCAAATTATGATTCGCTGACTTTTGCTAATCGCCGTATGATTTTACGTTTTTATCGAGCGCTTAACCCAAGCATCTTTAAGCAATGGGAAGACCAACTACAAGTCGTTGCTAAACGTTTTCCCACTCAGGTAATTTGGGGTGAAAATGATACTTTTTTACCGGTAAAAAATTCTACGCGTTTTGGAACAGGCAATGTTCATATACTGGAACATACCGGACATTGGCCCATGCTGGAACAGGCTGAAAAAGTACAGAAACTGATTAGAGATAATATTGCATTGGCAGGATAGCGCTGCACCAAGAGCCTTGCCCCAGAGATGATGATAATGAAGATTGGATTACTGGTATACCCAGGTTGTGTTGTGTCGGGTTTATTTGCCTTCGCCGAGTTATTGGAGGTGGCCAATAAACGTGCAGGTAAAATGCTGTTCGATACGCAATGGCTAGGAATTGACGGCAAAGAGGTCGAAATTTCAACTGGGAGTAAAACGCCAGTCACGACCATAAAAGTAGAAGGTAGTCTGTTAAATACCCCCATAGACGCTTTGCTTATTCCGGGTTTTTGGACAAGTCACCAGCGTCATGTAGAGCAGGCTACGGATACTTACCAACCTTTAATATCAGCTTTAAAAAAGTTACCTGTTACTACGCAAGTTTGGGGTTACTGCACAGCAGTATGTCTGATGGCAGCTTCAGGTCGCCTCAATCAACAACGAGCCACAGCTACTTGGTGGTTGGCTGATTTTTTACAAAATAATTATCCTGATGTTAGTTGGAGTTTTAGTCAGACCTATATCCTTGACGACAATAATAGAACCGCTTCGGGATTAAATGGTTATTTACCTATTGCCCAGGCACTGATTGAAGAGCAGTGTGGTCAGGATGTATTACGGGATATTATCGAGCTAATGATAATTCCTAAACCTGATAAATCAGCTCAACCATTCACTCAAATAAAATTGATAAAGTTAGATGATAAACTACTAAGGGGGGTTTATATCTGGGTTGAAAAAACACCTGCTACGGAACTGACTATTTCTGAATTAGCTAAGCATCTTAATCAAACAGAGCGAACACTCGCGCGTAAAGTTAAGCAAGCCACTGATTTATCATTAGCCAGTTTTATGCGACTGATTAAGCTTCATCAGGCCAGCGAGTTACTAATATACAGTCGCACCCCCATAAACCTTATTAGCAATATGCTAGGCTTTTCGGATGATGCTGCTTTTCGACGTACCTTTAAAAAAGTTTCTTCATATACACCCGGTGAATACCGACAAGCATTTCAGCGATAGAGGGATTCAAATAGATGCCCTTTTAAAACTACGGATAATGAGAACCTGAATGTTATTTTCTTATTATTTTTAGGACATGTTGCGGCTAGTGTATTAGATCCACTTCTATTATTAAACGTTTGAATTAGGCAATTGCTCTATTGATGGCTAGCGACTACTTAAGGAATAAAACTCTCTTCAGTAGCGGTCAATTTTTCCAGTTTACGTTGTACTTTCTGAGCTCTTATTAACTTTTCTTGAATTCTTATTTCTGTCGGAGTTAAGCTGAGCGCTTGCTGCCATTGAGTAACTGCAAACGAAATATTTCCTTTACGATATTGCTTGGATGCAATGTCATCTAGGCGAATTGCGTGTTGTAGGCGAGTGCTTTTTGCCTTACGTAATACCTTCTCCACTGCAGAGCCATGAAAAGGTTCGTTGGATAATATACCTTGAATTTCTATTATGTAGTCAAAATTATGAGTAGAGATGGCAAAATATAATTGTTTAATTAGTGAATTTTGACGTTCATTAATTGCTTTATTATTTTGTTGGCTTAGGCCTTTATTGATCGCTTGGGTTATTTCTCCTGTGCTTAATTGGCGGTCAAATTCAATGGCTTTTACATAAGCTTTCTGGGCATTTTTATAATCTTTCACAACCAACGCTTGGGTCGATAAGTGCAATAGTTTTTCGGCTAACTGCTGTTTCTGGCTAATTAAATCATCACTTTGAGAGAACCAATTCGTTTTGTTATTACGTATACGCCCCGACAGATCTTGTTGAGTAAATTGAATATCCAATAACTCAGCTTCTAAAAGAGTCCGCTGAGTATTGATTAGTCGCTCTTCTTCAAATTGTGCATTATCAATCAGTAAATTTAGCTTGGTAAAATAAGTTGGATTTGGTTGCTTGGACTTCAGTTGCTTAAAGGTATCTCGAGCCTGGCCCCATTTCTGTTGCTTGACCAGTAGATTGATTTTTTGAGTTTGTTTTCTACGTTGCTTTTTAGCCAGCTTTTTTACCTTTAACAATAATTTTTGGTCAATAGGTATGTTAGCGGTTATTTTTACGATGGCTTTTTGATAGTAATGATTATCAATTAGCTGCTCTGTGCTAGTGTGCCAAAAACTATTTGGGTTACTGGCACAGGCACTCAGTAATGCAGAGCAACATAATAGACAAAGAATAGTGGTGCGCTTAAACATACTCTTGCATCGCCTTCAGTTCGTTTTCTTGCTGCATAAGCATACGATTGAACTTAGGTGCGAGGCCAATCACGCTAAAGCAGTTAATCGGGTGAGTTTTTCCTTTGATAGCAAAGCTCTCACTAGGTTCTGTCACCAGCAATGAATCACAGGCAGGATGCTGATAGACGCTTTCGCTGATCAGCAACTTATTTGGGCTAGCTAAATCACACAGTCGCGCCGCGATATTAACGCTGTCACCACTGATGGTAAATTGCATACGTTCATTATCACCAATGGCACCCGCTAACATTTCACCGCAGTGTAAACCAAGTCTGAAATCTAATGCAGGAAGATCATTATCACTACGTTGCTGATTCAATGCTTTACTTAAACGAATGAATAACTGCGCGGCACAAATAGCATTAATACTGTGTTTATGATTATCAGTATGTACGCCAAACGTGAGCATGGCACCATCACCAATGTAGTTATCGACGCTGCCCCAATAAATTTTGCTCACTTGATGCAGTAGTGAATAATATTGATTTAATATATCTGCAATTCTTTGTGGGCTTTGGTTTTCACTTAACTGAGTAAAACCTACGATGTCGACAAATAATACTGAGCCAGTAACGCTCTTCAAAGGTTTTTTATGTTGCTTCAGATCCGATAGAATATCTTTGGCAATGTCTTTAGAGATAAATGAACTGAATTTATGTTCGATAGACTCTTTATCGCGCAAGCCCTGTAGCATGTGCTCAAAACTTTTGACCAAATCACCGACTTCATTATTTCTCACCTTCGGCAAGGTAGGGTAGAGGTTGCCTTTAGCGACTTGCCGAGTCGTGATTTGCAGTTGCTTTAAAGACTGAGTTAATTTTTTAGCAATTAATATACTGCTGCCTATGGCTAAAAGAACAATGCCGATTAGGATTATGCCCAAAGCACGCAGTGTTTTTTTAAGCGATTCACTAATTACGCTATTATCAAGGCTAAGTTGAATTGTGCCTGCCTTCACTCCGTGAAAAAGAATGTTGGCCTGGTAGTCGCTGCTAGAGCTTACGATATTAACCTGATTCTCCAGTGCAGCCCCTAAGGCTAGCGCAACCGTTTTATTGGCATCATCTTGAACGGAGATAGAGAGAATGTTGTCGCTGGTGCGAACAAGGTTTTCTAGCATGGCCGACAGCGCCATGTAATCATCGGCCATTAACATCTCGGCAGCACTATTCGCGGCCTGTTGAGTAATTGTATTGGCGAAAGTATCGGTTTGATTTTGCATTAATTGGCTAAAATTTAATTGCAAATATCCCCATAGAGCTCCAGTCGAAAGACATAGCACAAGGGTCATAGCTAATAGCATTTGCCAAAATAAAGGAAAACGAGTATTGCTCAAACTGAATGAGTGATCGGATGATGTAGGCTTTTTCATTACTCTAGGAGTTTGTCCTAACGAACATAAGGCGTAAAGTCGGTATATCTTATGAGTTTACTTATAAGAGAGGCCATTGAACGCCTAATCAAAGGCAACGTCTATGAAGTGATACTCATAATTGGCTTTTATTTTCAAACGTACCTCCAGTGGAGGTACCGTTAGACTGTATTTAATCAAGACGTTCCATATCATCTGAGCCTTTTCTTTTTAGCTCTTCCATTCCATTAATGGAAGGGGAGGGATTTAAACTTTCCGCATCTTGCGCTTGTTCTTGTGCTGGTTCTTGCGCCTGTTCTTTCTTCTGCTTCGCAATAGGCGCAGGTGAATCTGGGGTAACAGAAGAGCAACCACTGGCTAATATGAATATTAAGGCTGCCAGTAGTGAGATAAAACGTTGCTTGATGTTCATTGTAGTTCCTAGGAATTTGCTAAAATTACGGGTAAGTTTCTGTTTCTAATAATATCAAGTGCCCAGTGAAAATCGTCACTCTCTCCTATCGAGAGCGCCCCTGGTAGTTGATAATTTATATCTAAAAAGTGCTTGTTTGCCGTCACTAAGGCTCGGTAAAAATATTCACAATCCTCTGCGTTTTTTAATAGCGATGAGAACCGTAAACCATTACGCGCGATGCCCCACTGAAACGGTTCCAGTTCTAACATGTGTTTGCTTTCAGAAATATAATCAGAAGAATCAATAAAGCTTTTAAGATCATTATTATCAAGACGATTGGAGCTAGGTAAGGCATTCAGGTAACTGGCTAACATGTTCTGGGTTAGCTTATAAATCACGAATGGCTCTATTTTAATTTCAACAGATTGCTGGCAGTGAGAGATTGCTTGTTTGGCTTGTTGAAACCATTTTAGTGCTGACTTTTGGTTCTCCGCCAGTTTTTCTAACAGACCGTTATCTCGGCAGTAAGATATACGATCAAATGCGATGTTGGCGGCAAGCCAAGCAAGGCGGGAGTAACGCAGATCATATTGAGGGTTGTCGTGTTGAAGTTCTGCTAAAACAAAGCGTTTTAACAGTTCTATATCATCTTCTTGAGTTCGATAATTCTTTGCATTTGCTAGGTGGTTATAAAGGGTAATTAAACCTTCAACCTCTTTAGGAAAAGGGCTTGGGAAATATTTCTCATGCAATTGGCTAATGGTTTCTTCAAGCAACTTGTTCGGCTTTCTGTGGGGCAGGCGAAAGTTACTATAAAGGGTTTTCTCATCAATAGAATGAACGGCTACTTGCTCTAATTCAGCCAAGAACTCAGGCCAAGTCCAGCCCTGAGATTTCAGTCGATGTATTTTGTTATAAGTTGATGGCATCTTTATCCAAAGTAATCCTACTTCCGTCATCCCCTTTTAAACATAACCGCATAACAAAAACAAGACCCATTTCCCAAGCAAGGGGGTATGTCGGTGAATCAGGGTGCTAGATAAACTAAGGCTTAAAGTACTCCAACTCACGATAGATAGGAATTTAACCATGGCTAAGTTTAGCAAAATCCACTGTACGACTTTAAGTCTAATACTGGTATTCATCAGCGGATGTTCAACAAATAAGGTGCCGGATGAGGAGCTAAAGCAGCCACTGGTGAAGGAAGTATCTTTAAAACAGACAAGATTGAAGCTAGCCCATACGATGGCAGAGAGCAAAGTAATGGGCAGTAACGTTATGGCTAGTGAAATGATAGCCAGTGTAGTGGTCGATAGTGAAGTGATGGATAGTGAGGAATATCAAGAGATTAAAGCCAATAATATTAAAAAAGTAAGCGAAGAACCTGTATCTACTTTTTCGATTGATGTGGATACCGCAGCCTATAGCAATATTCGCAGAGTGCTGAATCAGGGGCGATTGCCTGATTCCGATATGGTGCGCACGGAAGAGTTAGTCAATTATTTTCAATATGATTATAAAACCCCCAACAACAACGACCGTCCTTTTAGCGTAACAACTGAAATCGCCCCTTCTCCGTGGAATAAGAAAAGCTACTTACTGAATATTGGTATTAAAGGATTTGATGTAGACCGTAGCGAACTACCCCCTGCGAATCTAGTTTTTCTAATTGATGTCTCTGGTTCAATGAGTTCAGGGGATAAATTGGGGCTGGTAAAAAAATCATTTCAAATGCTAACACGACAGCTGGATGAAGGAGATAAAGTGGCTATCGTTGTCTATGCTGGCGCGGCTGGAATGGTGCTTGAGCCCACCGCAGGCAATAATAAAGCCGCTATTCAAACCGCACTAGAAAACCTAAGGGCTGGGGGCTCGACCAATGGTAGTGCGGGAATAAAGCTAGCCTATCAATTGGCACAACAATCTTTTATCCAGGGCGGTATTAATCGTGTGATCATCGCATCTGATGGCGATATGAATGTGGGGATTAGCAATACACAAGCACTCATTGATCTTATAAAACAGAAGAATAAATCTGGCATTTCCTTAACTACCCTTGGCTACGGAATGGGCAATTACAATAGCCATCTTATGGAACAGTTAGCCGATGCAGGTAATGGCAATGCAGCCTACATTGATAGCCTAGGTGAAGCGCAAAAAGTATTAGTAGAAGAGATGTCATCCACGCTTTTTACCATCGCAAAAGACGTAAAAATACAAATGGAGTTTTCCCCTCTTGTCAGCGAATATCGACTTATTGGTTATGAAAACCGACTATTAAACCGCGAAGATTTTAACAATGACAAGGTCGATGCCGGGGATATTGGAGCGGGCCATACCGTTACGGCCATTTATGAAATAACGCTGGCCAGTGACAACGCCGATCAAATTGATCCGTTACGTTACACTCAGCCTGGTAATCACTCAGCGACAGAAACAAACGAACTGGCCTTCCTAAAACTACGTTATAAATTGCCTAGCAATGACGACAATAATAATGATGATAATAGCAATACTAGTACCAGTCAGCTTGTAAGCTATCCCATTGATAAATCATCCATCCAAGCCAACATGAGTGAGAGCTCTAATAACTTCAAATTCTCCGCCGCCGTCGCCGCATTCGGACAACATTTAAGGGGTGGAGATTATTTAGTGGATGATTTTAATTATGAACAAATTATTGCACTTGCAAGACAAGGGAAAGGCAGTGATATAAATTGGCTGCGGTTAAGTCTTCCAAACGGAAACTCACCTTGCCTTCAGCATTTTTAGGCCAATTGATGCCTTC
>JBALXI010000056.1:0-16360 GCA_036960605.1 Oleispira sp.
CTTGCGGGCTTAGCCAACAATACCTTAGTTGTTTGCATGCCGGGCTCGACAGGCGCTTGTGACTTGGCCTGGAAGGGCATCTTGCTAGAGCAGCTGGACTCTCGCCACTCTCCTTGTAACTTCGTGCCTCACCTTTCAGCTGATGCACCATGCTGCGATGGCAAATAGAGCCTAAAAAGAATAATTAACCACAGAGGACACAGAGCCGCTGCGCTACACAGAGGGAAAAGAAGAAAGGGAAGATTAAATGTGACAACCAGCTACCTCAGGCTAATATTTTGTTACTAATCCTTTTCTCCGCTTTTCTCTGTGAACTCTGTGTCCTCTGTGGTTAACCGCTTTGGCTTTTCTTAATACCTGCGCTTTGTCTTTTCTCAGCGAACTCTGTGTTCCATACAATTAGCCACGCGACCTTTGCTCTTAATAACGCCTTTCTGCTAATATCCGCGCCTTATTTACAATTTAGTTAATTTAAGGCTGTCTATTGGAATTCTACCTCGCTATCTTTCTCTTTGGCCTCTCTGCAGGCATCACTCCCGGTCCTAACAACATCATGTTGATGACCTCGGGTATGAACTTTGGCATCAGAAAAAGCATCCCTCATATTACTGGTGTCTGCATCGGCTTCCCGGTTATGGTTATTTTAATTGGCCTAGGGTTCAGCATCGTCTTTGAGCAATACCCTATTCTGCACGAAGTAATTAAAGTATTAGGCCTAGCCTACTTGCTGTTTTTGTCGTGGCTGATTGCCAGCGCAAGTCCTGATAAATTAGAAGGCAAAAAGTCTAAGCCTTTTACCTTTATTCAAGCGGCGCTGTTTCAATGGGTAAACCCGAAGGCTTGGGTGATCGCTACCAGTTCTATTTCTGCATATACCACCTTGAACGATGATATCTATTGGCAGGTATTATTAATCGCAGCCATTTTCTTTGTCGCCGCGGTCATCAGCAGTAGCACGTGGTTGGTTTTTGGTAGAGGGATAAAGCAGATTTTACAAAGCCCCAAACAGCAGAGGCTTTTTAATATTTCTATGGCGCTCGTATTGGTCGCATCAGTATTGCCGGTAATACAGCAGCTGTTTCAGCAATACATCGCTTAATCTATTCCATACTTATACTTTCATTATCATTTCTTTCGCTTCTAGCTTTCCCCATAAGAATGCACACGCGATGCCTGAGAGCAGCCCAAATAAGTGGCTCTCCCAGGATACGTAGGCATTCAATGGCAAGACGCCGAATACCATGCCGCCATAGACAAAGCCCACCACGATCGAGATAACAATCAACTTGAACTCTCGGCTAATGATGCCAGCAAATAATAGATAACCAAAGTAGCTATAAATTAAGCCACTGGCGCCGACATGATTGGCACTGCGGGCGAATAACCAAACGCATATTCCGGTTAATAAAATGCAGGTCACGGTAACCATAAAGAACCGGGTGCGACCATGCTGTAATAATAAAAACGAAAATATGCCTAAAGGAACAATATTAGAAAGGAAATGCCATAGCCCTCCATGAACAAAAGGGGCGGTTAATATAAAAGGTAAACTCGAAATATTACGCGGCGATATGCCCAGCTGAACCAGACTGCGGAAAGTAAAAAAGTTGATTACTTCAATCACTGTCAAAATAATCATAAAGATCATGACAATGCGTAACTGCTGTTTAAACGAAATCTGATGTCTATGGTGTTTCATTCAGTCTCCTAGCTCTTAGCTCTAATACCAATCGAAAGTAGCAATCGAAAGTATCGAATAAAAAGAAGTGATTATATAGACAATCCCCATAATGAAAACTGTTCTCAAGTGCTAAAAACGCGGACTCGTTCTAAAATATAAACACAGCCTTCCGTTTTTTCCGTTTAGGTGCCTAAATTATGTTTATAAGTACTCTAGATCTGTTCAAACTGGGGATTGGCCCCTCTAGCTCCCATACTGTCGGCCCGATGATTGCGGCCAATGAATTCCTGCAGCGGGTGCAAGATCTCGATATTAGCCATACCGAAAGTCATCGCATCCTGTGTACGCTGAAAGGCTCGTTAGCATTAACCGGCAAAGGTCACTCCACCGACAATGCTGTCTTGCTAGGCCTGCATGGTCATCATCCCGAGCAAATTGCCCATATAGACATCCATGAAGAGGTTGAACGATTATGGGCATGTTCAGTATTAGACCTAAGCCCTAATGGGCAGATAATCTTCAACCCTAGCACTGACATTGTTTTCGATAAAAATGAAACGTTAGCAGAACATCCCAATGGCTTGATATTTCAGCTATTCGAGCAAGAGACCCTCGTTTTCGAAGAGACCTATTTTTCGATCGGTGGTGGCTTCGTCCATACCCAGGCAGAGATGACGAACCTAGTGGCCCCACTAAAAATGATCGACGCCTCGCCCTATCGCTTTCCTTTTGATGACGCGGCATCCATGTTGAAAATGGCCACCAGCAGCCAGCAAACCATTGCCCAAATGAAACGTCAGAATGAACATCGCCATTTATCCGATCAAGCTCTGAATCAAGGCCTCGATGCCATTTGGCACGCGATGAAAATTTGCACAGAAAATGGCTTAGCAAACAGCGGTATTTTACCCGGAGGGCTCAACGTACAACGCAGGGCAAAGAACCTCCACCAGCAACTAATAGACAATCCCCATGATGCTCACCTCCACGAATGGCTTTGCGCCTATGCAATGGCGGTGAATGAAGAAAATGCCGCCGGACATGCGGTGGTCACTGCGCCAACGAATGGCGCAGCAGGGGTTATCCCCGCCATTCTCTATTATTGCTTTCAGCACTCAAGTATCAACATAGAACACGTGCGAGATTTTTTGTTAACCGCCGCCGCAATCGGTGGAATAATCAAACACAAAAGTTCAATTTCTGGGGCTGAGGTCGGCTGCCAAGGTGAAGTCGGCTCAGCCTCTGCAATGGCCGCTGCTGGTTTATGCGCGATTCAGGGGGGCAGTGTTGAACAAATTGAAAATGCGGCTGAGATAGCATTAGAACACCACCTCGGTATGACCTGCGATCCTGTTAAAGGGCTGGTACAAATTCCCTGCATAGAACGTAATGGTTTTGGCGCGTTAAAAGCCTATACCGCGGCGTCGTTAGCACTGCGCGGCAGTGGCCAACATATAATGTCGTTAGATAATTGTATTAATGCGATGAAACAAACCGGGCTGGAGATGTCGGTTAAATTCAAAGAAACGTCATTGGGAGGGTTAGCTGTAAATTATACCGAGTGCTGAGGGTTAATCAGGAAGAACAATTTTACCCTGCTGCAATAAAGCATCATAAGAGGCTTTCAAGCGTTCAACAATAGCATCGGAGGTATTCAAACCTGTCGCCATATATTCTGTGACGACAAACGTCAGTAGTGAGGGTTTAAAGAGTTCTGGATTGAAACCATTTCTCATGGCTTCCGGAAGAAACGCCTTACTGTCCATTAAAAGTAGCTGCGCTCTTTTACTCCGAACCATTCGATAAAGCTGATCGTAACGTGAAACAATAATTATTTTTTCTTTATCGTGGCCACGTTTAACTAAAAAATCGTAAGTATACGAACCACGCTCAACGGCAATTGAATATTGGCTAAGATCATCATTGCTCGCTAAAGAAATACCACTATCGACATGCTGGTAAGCATATATTTCAGACGGATTTTTTAACGGCGCAATCCATTTAAATAACTTTTCTCGCTTAGCCGTTCGCCCCAAGCCTAAGATTAGAAAGTTAGGCTGTTTCAAACCCTGCTGATAAACACGTTTCCAAGGAAATACGTCAATCGTATATTCAAAGCCAGCGGCATCCATAATCGTTCGAGAAAGATCTATCAGCTGCCCTCTAATGTGCGAATCTTGTTTATAGCAATATGGCTTCCAATCACTACAACCTAACTGTAAATATTTTTCAGGTGAAACATTTTCTGACGAAGCACTGGCGGCCAAAACGACGAATTGAAGAATAAAAAAATTCTTTAGCAGCCAGCTTTTCATCATTAATCCGCCTTATGTTCACGTGCGAGGTAATCGTGACTCTGCATTTCTAACATACGCGACGTCGTACGCTGAAAAGCAAAATCTAAGCTACCACCCGTATAAATTTCATGAATTGGTGCATTAGCCGACATAATAACTTTTACACCACGATCATAAAACTCATCGATCAAGTTAATAAAGCGACGCGCCAAGTCATCATTCTTAGTGCCCATAACAGGAACGTTAGAAATTAAGATCGCGTGATACAACTTACCCATCTCGATATAATCGTTTTGCGAACGTGGGCCATCGCACAGACCTTCAAATTCAAACCAAGCGACGTCATCACAAATGGCTTTAGCCGGAATATTACGACCTAGAATTTCAATTTCGACATTTAATTCAACATGCTTGGCATCAGGAATTAGATTGTCGAAGCTCTTCTGCAAGCTGGATTCAGCGCTTTCGTCTAGCGGGCAATGATAAAGTTCAGCCTGCTCTAAGGTGCGCAGACGGTAATCAACACCACTATCGACATTCACAACATCAGTGAACTTATTCAACAGCTTAATCGCCGGTAGAAAACGATCACGCTGTAAGCCATCTTTATACAGGCCATCGGGGATAATGTTTGAAGTCGATACCAACGTTACACCACGGGCAAACAGCTCTTCCATCAAACCACCCAGAATCATCGCATCACCGATATCGGATACGAAAAATTCATCAAAGCAGATAACCACCGCTTCTTTAGAGATTTGCTCAGCAATCGCTGTTAGTGGGTTTTTAATACCTTCTAATGCGGTTAGGTCGTTATGAACACGCTGCATGAAGCGGTGAAAGTGCGTACGCATTTTACGTTCAAACGGCAGCGCATCATAAAAAGTATCTACTAGGTAGGTTTTGCCACGGCCAACGCCCCCCCAGAAATACAAACCTTGAATTGGGGCTTTCTGCTTCTTAGCAAACATCTTGCTAAAAGAGCCTTTCTTCTTCGACTTTTCATAGTCGGCGACGAGTTCGTCATATAAACGTTGCAGGTGCTTAACTGCTTTTTCTTGGTCAGCATCATACGAAAAATCGTCACGTTTTAAATCTTCTTGATAGAGTTCTAAGGGCGTAGACAATGGAATTTCCTCGTAATGACCTAAAACACCAGCATTCTATGGTTATAAATCTAAGTGTAACAATAGAAGCATAGCTAAATAATTGGGCCGCAATTTAACTTAAAACGAGGAGATTTGACAGTATTCTTAATATTCACCCGATGAATAATGAGCTGAAAAGGTGAATGTAACCTTAGCAGCCCTGGCATTGATTTTCTGCAAGATCATAATCCATAAGATTCCCTTGAGCATCCAAGGTCATACGGCAGCAGCCCTCAAATAAGACGCGTAGCTCTTTACGGGCTTTTTGTACTCGAGACTTTATGGTTGAGTAGCTAATACCCCGTACTTCAGCATAGGTTTTTTGCGATTCATTATTGATATCAATCGCCGTTAATAGCTCAGCATTATCTTGAGATAAGGCTTGGATAAAAGGCGTAATACAATGAGATAGCTGACGAGTGATATCAACATCATGCTCGTCATAGCCCAGATCATCTTCACTTAATACTTTTTGCTTTAGCTCATTCAAGCGTCCATTGCGACGGTAGAAATCAATAATCGCGTGGTTGGCTATTTGGAATAACCAAGACTTAATGCTTTCTTCTGCACGAATGTTGCCTAAATTTTGGTGTGTTTTGAGTAAAATCTCCTGCAGCAGATCATCCACGTCCGCGGCATTGGATACCTTAGAATACAAAAAGGCTCTCAAACTGGATCGATATTCTTGCCATATTTTCTCTAACATCATAACCCCAAGCCAGATTTCAATGGCAGCCCGA
Source organism: Oleispira sp. (assembly GCA_036960605.1). GTDB lineage: Bacteria > Pseudomonadota > Gammaproteobacteria > Pseudomonadales > Oceanobacteraceae > Oleispira. The sequence goes on from JBALXI010000056.1 coordinate 5,867, forward strand.
AGGCTGCCGCCCTTATTTAACAGCACGAACCTTGAGTTTTTTCGTTATCGCAATGCTCAGCCTTTGTCTGTGGTCCACAGCAGTCACACGAGCAAGAACAGTTACATGAGCATGAGCATGAGCATGAGCAGTCACACGAACAGGACTTCACTTTTCCAGAATCAGTATTAGCCACAGAATTTTGATTAGTCATAACATTTACCCTATTTCCTATTAGTTGTACTGATAAGACGTAGCAGGTTAAAAAAAGACGAATGTTAAATCATATTATTTTCATCAGACACAAAATACCTTATAAACCCGCCATAGCGAATAGCGTACTTAAAAGACCAACCATCATTATATTCACGTTGAGTTGAAAAATGGTCAAGACCTTAAGTAAGACAAGCTTGCACGTAACTGGCAAAATGATCGCATAATTTAAACGATTGAATAAAGCGATATGAGCTCAATACTTAGTAACAAATTTTCTGACCTGCAACGTGGCGTCTATTTCATTGGCACGACACCCCCGAAAGAAGGCACCGAACTCGATAAAGTAGCCGGCATTGCCGACAAGCTACTCCATAGACTGGATGAAATTGAGTACGATGGCCTTATCGTTTATGACATTCAAGACGAAACCTCGCGCATCGATAAGCCGCGCCCGTTCCCATTCAAGTCGACACTTGATCCCCGCGCATACTCAAAAATATTGACCGCGCAATCGCAGCACCCCGTTATTACCTATAAAAGTGTTTCCCAACGCGATCGAAGCGACTTTGATCAATGGCTTACCGAAGCGTGGAATGACTACGGTGTAAAAGACCTAGTACTCGTCGGCAGCCCATCAGCTGACGGCGATATCAAACTGCCCTTAGTGGAGGCCTACCAAGCCTTGCAAGAACACGAATGTGACTTCCAGCTAGGCGGCGTGACGATTGCCGAGCGCCATATCAAAAAAGGCGATGAGCATTTACGCCTCATCAACAAGTCAAATAATGGCTGCCAGTTCTTTATTTCTCAGGCGGTCTATAACGCCCAAGCGACCATCGACATGCTTACGCGTTATGCCTACGAATGCCAGAACAACGGCAATAAGCCTCAGCGTATCATTCTGACCTTCTCGCCTTGCGGCAGTGCTAAGACATTAGAGTTCATTGAATGGTTAGGGATTTCTGTACCTGACGCAACGTCATTACGTATTCTACAAGCCGAAAACCCGCTGGCGGAATCAATTCGTATTTGCCGTAATAACTTAGAACAAATACTAGAAGCCTGCCTTTCACTGGGTATACCGCTAGGGTTGAATATTGAGAGTTTGACCAACCGCAAAGAAGAAATTGATGCCGCGATTGTATTATTCCGCTTATTAAAAGCAACCATGGACCTACGCTTAGCCGAGCAACAAATCCAAGGTTAAGAGTGAAGAACTGATCTTCCGGTTGCTAGCGACATCCCCTGCTAGCAGCCGTTTTAACAAACGGTTTAGATCCTCACCCTAAAACCAGTACTTATTATTACTCCCCCCCCACAACACTGGTCATTTAACGCCATTTATTGGCTTTTTCTCAACTATTGCATACTCTGTCATTGCTGACGTTTTATCAAGCAGATACCCTTAGTACTTACGCATTAGGAAATAAATAATATGCAGTGGCTCATCCTTATTAGCCTATGTTTTGCAACATTCAGCGCCAATAGCAAAGTTCAAGAACGTCCGCTAGAACAACTACTCAATATCGAAATCGCGGCCTATCAGTTATCAAGCGCTTTTTCTGCCTATGTATTGTTTTCGGGCTCACCCCGGTTTAGCCAAAAGCTTGAACGCATCATATATACGAGCAGCCCTATTTTGACGAATGCGCAGGCGAGCTACCCTGACATTGCAGAAAAATGGCAAGAGTCATTAAGCTTCATCAAAAGAAATAAAGAATTAGTCTTCAATGATGATGACAATCGCCTTATTATCGGCCTATTCACTACCCAGAATCAGCTATATCAACGAATTTATAGCAACAAACAATCGATTGAGCAACGCAGCCCAGACGCTGCACTTTTACCTGCCCTCGATGAATACTTAAATACCCGGGTAAGCTTTGAAAGAGTAATGGCGCAGTACATTGCTAATTCAGCCAGTTCTGCTGGGTTCGTACATAATGATACGAGTATTGAAGATAACGTTGCCGATTTTTCATCGCGTATCGAAAATCTCACGAATAAAAACATCAACTCTCAGCGCTTGAATTTAAAGTGGAAATTTGTCAAAAACAATATGATGAAAGAACCTGGCAAAACCTCTCCTTTTATAACGCTGCATACCGCCACAGACATTCGTAAGCTGTTGCAACGCTCTTTATAAGAGCGCACTGGTAGCAAAACAGTAAAGTCTAAACGTAACTTGCAGGAGCACAGGCGTCATCTATGAAACATGACACCTCTTCTGCACCGTCTTTACTTAAGTTTTGGTAAGTTTTGGTAAGCTTTCATTAAGATATCCTGCAAAAAACCTCTCACATCATACAACCCAACTAGATTTTATTGACGAGATTGAGTACCGCGATACGATACTGCAGCCTATCATTCTGGCCTTTTTGCCTTGCAGCTATGCCAATCCCCCTACCTTTAATAAGACGTCTAAGTCTCAGAACGTAATGTGACTAAAAACACTTACCTCCTTACCAATAATTACTGATACAAACTATGTTCTCATCTATGATTAGCCCACAGAAATAGCTGACCAAAAAGTCAGCTTAAGAAATAATATTCTTCAGGAATAATTGAGCCGTATGACCATCAAAGCACGCCTACTGGCAATCCTCACTAGCATAATTATTCTAATTATCTTCTCGATTATTTCAGCAACTATCGTTAGTAATAAGAATGATCAGCAAACGGAGTATAGCGAAGTTCGTTACCTCTCTTATTTAATTGCCGATGAATTTCGACAAACATCGATGGACCTAACTCGACTTTCTCGTTCTTACATTGTCACGGGCAAGCAGAAATATCTAGATGCTTATTGGCATATTGTTAAATGGCGTAACGGAGACGCTGCTCGCCCTAGCGGTGCCGATAAAGCTTTGTTCCCCAACCTTTTCAAAAAACAAAGTGACATAATGAAGGCGCTAAACTTTTCTTCTGCTGAGCTTTCATTATTAGATAAGGCCGCAAATTACTCTAATCAATTGATTGCAATAGAAACTCAAGCTCTGGATTCGGTAAAGAAAGGCATCTTTGCAAAAGGCCCTAAGATTCCACTAGAAGGTGAAAGCGTTAATGAATTTGCTCTGCGCATTGTTTTTAATCAGGATTACCATAACGAAATCACCAAGATTTTTGAGCCGGTAAATCGTTTTTTTATCGCACTGGATACGCGTACTGCCAGCGAACTTAAAACGTCTCAAGATAGTGTCGCATTGTGGATGAACGTCAGTTTCATTATGCAAATTACAGTTGCAATACTCGCCGGCTTATTAATATTCGTGATTATTCAAATCTTATTTAAACCCTTACAAGATGCAATTTCTGCCATGTTGAATATTGCTGAGGGCGAAGGCGACCTGAGTAAACGTTTAAATGAAAAAGGGAAAACTGAACTATCTCAACTAGCGCGAGGCTTTAATATTTTCGCCTCTCACATTCAAAACATCGTCATTGAATTGGGCAGTACAATTAAAGAGATCTCAGACTCTTCAGTCCAGTTAAGTTCAACCGTGCACTCGACCGACCAAGCGATTAGCGAGCAAAAGTATGGAATTGAACAAGTGCTTGTATCGTTAGAACAATTATTACCGGCTATTCAAGAAGTCGCTGCCAATGCAGTACAAAGCGTCGATCTTGCAAATCTATCGAATGAGGCTGCAACCGATGGGCTTAAAATCGTCGGCCGAGCCATCACTGACATCAACTCGTTAGACAGCGATATCAATAACGCTTCTCAAGTGATTTCTTCTCTAGCCAAAGATACTGATGATATTGGATCGGTACTAAGCGTCATTAGAGGCATTGCCGACCAGACTAATTTATTAGCATTAAATGCTGCCATTGAAGCGGCTCGAGCAGGTGAACAAGGTAGAGGATTTGCAGTAGTCGCCGATGAAGTACGCACACTGGCAAAACGAACACAGGATGCTACGGCAGAAATTCAAAGCATGATTGAAAAACTACAACAAGGCGCCACCGATGCCGTTGAAGTTATGACACAAAGTAAAACTCGCACCTTAGCCTGTGTTGATAATACCAAAGAGGCAGGTAACGCCTTAGATAAAATCACAACGTCTGTTTCTTCTATTACCGATGTTAATAATCAGATTGCAGCAGCCACTGAAGAGCAAAATTACACGGTAGAAGAAATACGTCGTAATGTCGACAGCATCAATCAACAGGTGGAATGTACCGCCAACGGGTCAAAAGAAACTGCCAGCAATAGCGAACACACCATAGAACTTGCAGGACAAATTAAGACATTAATTAAACAATTTAAAACGTCTTAATTCCAAGCTAAAAATTCAGTCCCTCTGAAAAGGAACATCAGAGGGAGTGCTCGGTAATTTTTCGCTAGAAAATGCTCAGCAACTGCAACTCACCCGTCATCACGCTTTTTAAGATGAAATAAGCCAATAGTCCTGCTGGGCCAAACATCAAAGTAAGCATCAAAACAGGCAATAACAATAGCTGGTGGATATCGTAACGCGCCGCATCGGCAACGATAAACGCGCCCACGGCTAAGTCAAACGCCAAATAATGCACCCAGCCGGCTAAAACAGCACGGGGGGATTTAAAGAGATTAATAACCCCTTTCAGCGACCAGAAATTCCCTCTCATCTTATCTTCTGGATCATCTAAATGCTTACCCAAAAATATAAGATAGGTGTACAGCGCACTCAGTAGCAAAATGACAATACCCATGGTCACTGGCAAGCTGAATTCCCAAGCGGGGAAAACGGCTAATAGAACCCAGCCTACTAGAGTGAAACGCGAAGCTATTTTAAAAATCAGTGATAACTTTTTCATCGATATTCCTATGAACAGTACTTTATTATTTTAATAAAACTTTCAAGTCTTCCAAAAACGTATTTTTCAAATCAATCAAACGGCCATGAAAAAAATGGCTCGCCTCTTCAAAGAGATGAAAGTATGGCTGCGGGGTTAATAAATTGACCCAATGCTCCACTTCATCAAAAGGTACCACCTCATCCGCATCGCCCATATAAACATGGCTTTCAAATTCAAACGGCAAGGTTGAAGGCGCTTCAAAATGATGAACCGCGGGGGCTATTAAAAACAGACCCGCTACTTTTTCAGGATTCTGACCTGCGAATAAACAAGCAACGCCAGAACCGAAAGAGAAACCGGCTAGATAGATTTTCTGCCAGCCCAATTCTGTGATCGCATAATCAACCACCGCTGCAAGGTCATCTTGCTCACCTTTGCCATGATCATGCTCACCTTCACTTTGGCCAACTCCACGAAAGTTAAAGCGTATCGTATCCAACCCTTGTTGAGATGCGCCGCGCACTAAGGTCGTTACGACCTTATTATCCATAGTGCCCGAATAAAGTGGATGTGGATGACACATAATAAAGCCGCGCCTTTCACTATCGCGATGGTCATGCTGACCCAGCCTTAAGTCCAATGAACCCGCTGGACCTGCTAGCGTTAGCGCTTTTTCCGACCCTGTATTTACCGACATCCACCCACCTTTATTTTGCTTACCTGCTATTGAATAGACAGATACTCTTCTTTAACAATTTTGCCATCTACCCAGGTTTGAATATGCTGTCCAACAAACTCGGTAATCGCATCGTCTGCGCCTGTCATCTTATACCGAAATGTTAGCTCTGCTCTATTACCAGAGCAATTTTTCTCAATCAACGTTACTTCAAACTTTTTAACAGCCTCAACAAAGCCTTTTTGCTTGTCATGAGCTTCTTGCATCGACGTCGCAAACACATTGCCATCGCTGAGCATTAATATATTCTCGGCGAAATAGGTTTTACACAACGTAAGGACTTGCCCCGTCACATTCAGCTCAACCAAATGATCGACCAGGCTACTTAAGTCGGATGCTGTTTTCGATGTTCTAGTATTAGTCTTAGTATTAAAATTAGTATCGCTCATGTTCAATCCCTGCTCATTTTCAAATAACGGTTAAAATCGTTAAGCTTCCAAACACACCAACAAATCAATCAAAGCCTGTTTCATATTATTAAAGCGTTCAGCGCCAATAAGCTGCTGCCACCGCTTCTCTAAAATTTTGGTACTCTCTATAGCCGTTTGCAAAAAGTGCTCACCTTTATCACTTAAGAAAACCAAACTAGCCCGACCATCATGAGGATCAGGCCTAACTTCTAGATAGCCATAGCCTTCTAGCTCTTCTATAAGTTTACCCACCGCTTGCTTACTGACCCCCGCTTTTTTGGCAATTTCGACTGAACGAATTCCAACATCCGTCACAAAAGGGATAACGACAAAATGCCTTAAGGTTATTTCAGTAATCCCTTGCTCAACCAACTGGGATAAAACCTGCTGGGTAAATTGTCGCTCTAGCTTAAGCAATACTCGGCCTAGGTGCATATCACGTAATTGGGTTAGTTCTTGTGTCACTTTTTGAGCCTTAATTGGGCAGATAAATTTATATAAACTGAGACTATTTAGAGACTACCTGAGTCAGATTGTGCACGATCTGCCAGTGCCCACCGGTATTAATCAGTTCAAGATGATCATGAAAAGTCGAGGCTTCACCCGTAAGAACTAATTGTACCTGAGCAATTCCATTCTCTACGTTCAAAGACGTTATATTTAATTCTCGGGGCTGGCCACCAATTTTTTTATCCTTAATCAAGCCAAGGTAAGCGGCCTTTTCTATTACTCGTAAACCGTCTTCCGTTTTTGCGACCACCCTAAACTGAGGATGAAAATGTGCATCCAACAGTTCGACATTCTGTTGTTCTGTACCTTGAGCATACGCCTGCAAGGTTTTCAAAACTTCTTCATTTGCATGAACCACAGTACTAGCCAATAACGTCATGATTAAAACTCCAATTATGTTCATTTAAGTACGTTCCTCAAAGTGCATTGAAAGGTCTACAGATAATGCAGACGGCATACTTGCGTGCACCAATAAATAGTAAACCTTACTTACCATATAGTAAATATAGTTTACCAAATATTTTAAAGAGGCACTGAATAGACTGCTTGTTGATTATGGAGAGGGGATAAGTGGTTTATCTTGAAATAATTGATAAGACAATTGATCAAAGTTTCTACATAGCGTTATACCTAAACGTTATTAGAATCATCTTTTTATATGCGTCTGCTCTTGGTATAGTGTCGCCATCTGGGGAATGCTTCTTAACCAATGCCTTAAAAGCAGGTTTAGAGTCACCCTACTATCTCTTTTCCGTTCAATAACTCCGAAAGTGATTATGACTGAGTATAACCTGACTCACCTAAAACAATTGGAAGCTGAAAGCCTCCATATCATCCGCGAAGTAGCTGCCGAATTTGATAATCCGGTAATGATGTACTCCGTGGGTAAAGATTCTGCGGTAATGCTGCATTTAGCGCAAAAAGCGTTTTTTCCTGGCAAGCCTCCGTTCCCATTATTACACGTCGATACCTTGTGGAAATTCAAGGAAATGATCGAGTTTCGTGACTATATGGCGAAGAAAGTTGGCATGGACTTATTAGTTCATACCAACCCAGACGGCATTGCGGATGACGTAGGGCCTTTTACACACGGTTCTTCAAAGCATACCGACATCATGAAAACGGCTGCTCTTAAGCAAGCACTAGACAAGTACGGCTTTGATGCTGCATTTGGTGGCGCTCGTCGTGATGAAGAAAAATCTCGTGCGAAAGAACGTGTTTATTCTTTCCGTGACGAAAACCACCGTTGGGACCCAAAGAATCAGCGTCCTGAATTGTGGAACATCTACAACGGTAAAGTGAACAAGGGCGAAAGCATCCGTGTTTTCCCATTGTCTAACTGGACCGAGCTCGACATCTGGCAGTACATCTACTTGGAAGGCATCGAAATTCCAGGTTTGTACCTAGCAGAAGAACGCCCAGTGGTAGACCGTGATGGCATGCTAATCATGGTTGATGATGAGCGTATGCCGATGAGAGAAGGCGAAACTCCAGAAATGAAGATGGTTCGCTTCCGTACTCTTGGCTGCTACCCATTAACGGGCGCCGTAGAATCGACTGCAAATACATTGCCTGAAATTATTCAGGAAATGCTGCTAACTACAACATCTGAACGTCAGGGCCGTGCAATTGACCACGACTCTTCCGCGTCTATGGAAAAGAAAAAGCAAGAGGGTTACTTCTAATGTCAAACCAATCTGATTTGATTGCTGAAGATATCCTTGGCTATCTAAAGCTGCACGAAAACAAACAAATGTTGCGCTTTTTAACGTGCGGCAACGTAGACGACGGTAAATCGACTTTGATCGGCCGTCTTCTTTATGATTCCAAGATGATCTTTGAAGATCAACTTGCAGCCATCGAAAGCGACTCGGCTAAATCCGGTACTCAAGGCGACAAGATCGATCTTGCGTTATTGGTCGATGGTCTAGCCGCTGAACGTGAACAGGGCATTACGATTGATGTTGCTTACCGTTATTTCTCTACCGAGAAGCGTAAGTTCATCATCGCTGATACACCTGGACACGAACAATATACTCGTAACATGGCAACCGGTGCTTCTACCTGTGACCTAGCGATTATCTTGATCGATGCTCGCTATGGCGTGCAGACGCAAACTAAACGTCATTCTTACATTGCTTCATTGCAAGGTATCAAGCACGTTGTTGTTGCGATCAACAAGATGGATTTGATGGACTTTAGCGAAGAACGCTATAACGAGATCAAAGAAGACTATTTAGAATTCGCTAAGAACCTAAATATTCCTGATATTCAGTGTGTACCGCTATCTGCCCTAGACGGCGATAACATCGTGAACCGCTCAACGCGCTCACCTTGGTATACCGACAAGACCTTGATGGAAATATTGAACACTGTAGAAGTTTCTGAAGATAAGAATCTTGAAAACTTCCGCTTCCCTGTTCAATACGTTAACCGTCCTAACCTCGACTTCCGTGGTTTCTGCGGAACGGTTGCTTCTGGTAAAGTTCGCCCAGGCGACAGCGTTATGGCATTGCCATCACGTAAGACCAGCACCGTCGACAAGATTGTTACCTTTGATGGCGACCTAGACGAAGCTTTCAATGGCCAAGCCGTTACCATCACCTTGAAAGACGAAATTGACGTTTCTCGTGGCGATATGCTGGTTCACATCGACGATCTTCCGACTGTTGCTAACAAAGTTAACGCCGACATCGTATGGATGGCCGAAGCTGAGTTAGTCGCTGGTAAGCAATTCGATGTTAAGTTCTCATCTTCTATGACTCAAGGTGCTGTGAGCAAGATTCACCACCGTGTAGACGTTAACACCATGGAGCAACACCCTGCTTCATCTGTTAAATTGAACGAGATCGGATTATGTGAGTTAACACTTACTAAGCCTATGTCGTTTGATGCGTATAAGAACAACCGCGCAACGGGTGCTTTCATCATCATCGATCGCCTAACCAACGTTACTGTTGGTGCCGGTATGGTTGTAGGCGAAGCACAAGATAGCGAAGGCGATACAGCAGCCGTTTCTGCTGAAGATAAAGCCAAGCGTTTTGGTCAGCAACCTGCGATCGTAGCGATCAACGGCAGCAACCCAGAAGTGACTGCACAAGCTCTTGACCGTCGTTTATTCGAAATGGGCAAAGTAGCGGCAATCGCAACTGGCGCACAAGCGCTTATCTTGAAAGAAGCTGGCTTAATCGCATTGGTAGCCGGTGGTGCAGATGATGCAACCATCAGCCTAGCCGCTGACGAAGATAGCCTAGACAGCATGATTGCTAACCTACAAGAGAAAGGCATTATTTAAGTTTCTCTTAAAAGAGAAGATTAAAGACGAGCCCTACCTTGTAGCTAGTAGCTGCTAAAAAAGCGCTCTACGGACCTAGCAATAGGTCAGTAGAGCGCTTTTTTTATGCCTGTTCGCCTACTCAGTACTTCCATAAAGAGCCAGATGACAGGAATGACTAGGCCTAGAGCGATGGTCTGAGCTAAGCCGTTGAAAAGATAGCCAAATAATTGAATTAATCTAAGAAAATCGCTTGACGAAAATTAAAATAGTGACATAATACGCGCCACTTAAGAGGCGAAAGCCACTAAAGTATAGCTATGTAGCTCAGTTGGTTAGAGCACAGCATTCATAATGCTGGGGTCGGCAGTTCAAGTCTGCCCATAGCTACCAAATTCTAAAACCCGCTAATGAGTGATCATTAGCGGGTTTTTTTATGCGCGAAAGAATCCCACCTCCCAATAACGAACTCGCTAGATCCGTGTAACTAAACACCCGTCAATCTCGGTATTACTGCAATTACTCGCCATTAATCATTACAAATCGTTATCATTATTATAACTAATGATAATTTTACCTTATACATA
>JBALXI010000057.1:0-16062 GCA_036960605.1 Oleispira sp.
TCAAATGCATGTGGTTATGGATCAGAGTAAAAGTGTTGAGCGTAATATTAGCGGATTTTTTACTAGCTTGAACCAAGGCTTATTACTGGTCGGTATTTTAAGCTTAATTGTTTTAGGTTTAAAGCCAACGCTGGTTGTGATTTCGGCGATTCCAATATCGATATTTATTGCTATTGGCTGGGTCGATATTACCGGTTTTGGTTTGCAGCAAATGACCATCGTTGGTTTAGTGATTGCCCTGGGTTTGTTGGTTGATAACGCGATTGTGGTTGTTGAGAACGTATCAAGGCATTTACGAGCAGGTGAAAGCCCTGTTGATGCGGCAATTAAAGGCAGTTCTCAAGTCGCTTGGGCCGTTGCGAGTGGTACATTAACTACCGTGCTTTCTTTCTTGCCAATGTTATTAATGCAAAATGGTTCTGGTACTTTCTTACGTGCAATGCCTGTTACCGTCGTTGTAACCTTGTTTGCTTCTTTACTTATTGCCTTAACGTTAACCCCGTTGTTGGCCAGTAAATTAGGGACGTCGGCAAAGAAAACAACGCGCGCGCAAAAGAAAATGGAATCGTTCGCTGACGGCCGTTATAGCCGAACGCTTATTTGGGCATTATCAAAACCGTATCGAGTTATCGGCGTCTCGGTTGCCTTATTGGTAGGTAGCTTGGCGTTGTTTCCTTTTATTGGTGTCAGTCTTTTTCCTAAAGCTGAAAAGCCGATGATTTTGGTGAATATCGATATGCCTGAAGGTACGACTTTCGAACGCACGAAACTTATCGCTGAGAAAGTAGTTGCGAGAGTACGTAAAGAAGAGCTCGTTAAAGATGTTGCGATGAATGTGGGTCGAGGAAATCCGCGCATTTATTATAATATTATGCCGAGCCGACAAACCGTTACTTTTGCTCAGCTATTTGTCACCTTGAATGACTTTCAATTGAGTGCGGTTGAGCCTTTGGTAGAAAGATTACGTGCTAACGTGAAAGATATTCCTGGGGTAAGTATTACTGTTAAAGAATTTATGTCAGGGCCTCCGGTTGTTGCGCCTGTCAGTATTCGTGTTGTTGGCGAAGAGCTAGAAGAGATTCAGCGGGTATCGCGTGACATTGAAGAGATTGTTAAATCAACTGAAGGTGCTGTTGGGGTAGAGAACCCAATGAACAAGTATAAAATTGATTTAAAAATTAATATTAATCGTGATAAAGCGGCGATGCTAGGCGTTTCAATGCTGCAGATTGATCGTACCGTTCGTACTGCGTTAGTGGGCACAACGATGGGAAGTTATCGTGATAGCGAAGGCGAAGAGTTCTCGATGGTTTTGAGATTGTCACAATATGAAAAACCACAAATTGAAACTTTTGAAGATATTAAAGTACGTTCAGACTCTGGCCAGCTTATTCCTTTGATGCAACTGGCTGAGTTGAAAATGGAAACCAGTATTGCACGCTTTAATCATTACAACATGGAACGTATGACTCGCGTTACCGCAGACATTCTTCCGGGATATACCGCCGAGAAAGTAACGAACGCGGTGGTGGCTAAGTTAGAGCTTTACGATTGGCCAGAAGGTATGAACTATGCCGTAGGTGGAGAGCAAGAGAATCGTAAGAAGGCCTTTGGTGGCTTAATGAAAGCGGTGCTATTGGCTGTGTTTGGTATTTTTGCAGTGCTTGTTTTACAGTTCCGTTCTTTTATTCAACCATTGATTGTCTTTGCTGCTATTCCATTTGCTTTAATTGGTGCCTTCTTAGCGTTGTTTTTAACCGGTTATACCTTTAGTTTTACCGCGTTTATTGGTTTAACGTCTTTGATTGGGATTGTTGTTAATAACTCAATTATTTTGGTTGATTATGCCAATCAAATGCGACGTGACGGAGCGGAGAAAACAGAGGCGATTATGGCGTCTGCTAAAACTCGTTTTGTTCCGATTGTATTAACAACGCTTACGACCATCGGTGGTTTATTACCTTTGACCTTAAGTGGATCAAGTATGTGGTCGCCAATGGGATGGGCTGTTATCGGTGGCTTAATTGTCTCGACTTTCTTAACTCTGATCGTTGTTCCTGTGTTGTATCAATTGATGGGTAAAATGCCGGAAGAGGTTGAGGTTTAATAACCGGCTGATGTGCTGAGTTCATAAGCGATTGTCGCTTATGAACAGATAAGCGTCGCATTACTGACTTGTATACTATTGGGTAAAGCGTATATCTTAAGAAGACCTCCATTCTTTTCGTTGAAAAGTGATTCACATGAGCTCTAAGATTTGCCTGTCTTTGCTTTATCCATATCTTGCTCAAGCCAATGTATTAGGTTTTGATCGCTCTTTCTTACTCTCAGAGCTTGGTTTGTCTGAGAGTCATTTTAAAGAAGCAATGAAACGCATTCCTTTTTCTGACTTCCTATCTGCTGTTCATAAACTGATATTAATTACTAAATCGCCTGCCTTGGGACTAAAGTCAGGTGCGCATTATCATCCCTCTACTTTTGGTCCTTTAGCTTATCTAATGCTAAATAGCGCTACCGTTGGCCAGGCATACCAAAGCTTTTTGACCTATGAGCCAATGATCAATGAAGCGGTTAAAACTGAGTCGATTGCTAAGGGTGAGGCCGTTATTAATTATGTGGCATATGAAGGCTATTCAGATGGAGATGTCGCTCCACTTGTGGAAGCTCACATTGCTTCATTATTAGCCTATACCAACTTCCTAAGCTTTAGGCCAAATAAAGAGCAAGGTTCTTCACTGATTAAAGAAATTCTATTTAGGCACAGCCCTCAGACAGATATTTCAAAATATAAAAAATTCTTTGGTATTGATGTTCAATTTAATCAGGCTGTGAATAGCTTTTCTTTTGATCCTATTATTCTTGATTATGTTATTCCTGGTGCCGATCCACGCATTGTGAGTCGTGCGGTTATGGAGCTTGATGCGATACAGTCGTCCCGCAGAAGTGAGCGTCAGTTCAGCAGCGAAGTCTATGATTTTATAAAAGAAGGTTTCTATGACACTCTGCCAACAGCAGCGGATGCGGCAAGTATGTTTGCCATGAGTATGAGTACTTTTCAGCGTAGGTTAAAAGAAGAATCCATTACTTTTAAGGGTTTGGTTGAGCAGGTGAGAATGGATAAGGCCGAAGTACATTTGGCTGACCTGCGTTTGAATCTAGCCGATGTGGCGTCGCGTTTAGGATTTTCCGATACGCCTGCATTTTTCAAAGCTTTTAAGCGTTGGACCGGTGAAACCCCCGCAGATTACCGTAAAAAAATCATCAAATTATCGTCCGATGATATCAGCCACCACGATTAATTCTTTCTGAATATACTACTTTGACCTGAGCAGACTTGTAACTTGACTGCTTGGGATACTTCATTAAAAACCCGTCTGCATTATTCTTATTAGATCATAAAAATAAATAGAAGACGGAATCATGAAAATAAAATCAGTCTCGAAAATATTCACCCTGTTGTGCGGTTTATCCTGCGCTATGGGGGCCTATGCACTCTCGGTTTCAGACTATCAACAGAGTTGGGAGTATAAAACTCTGATGCGCCAGCAAGCGCTGGATATGGATGAACCTCTGTCACGAGTGCTCACCTTGCAGTCCCATAATGCCTACAATTCGTCGGCCTACGGAAGCGGCTTAGAATATATTGATCCGAACCATACTTTGTCGCTAACGGATCAGTTAGAAATCGGTATGCGTCATTTTGAAATGGATGTTCACAAAATATCAGGCAATATTATTTTGTGCCATGGCAGTGGCGCGAGTGGCGACATTGGTTGTCTAGGAACCGAGCGAGATCTGAAAGACGGTTTGCGCGAAATTGCCGATTGGCTAGCGCAGCATCCTAATGAAGTGATTGGCGTTGGTTTTGAAGATCATATGGACGACGACTACAGCATGGGACTGCAGGATATATTTGATAGTTATTTAGGCCTTTATGTTTTCAAAACAGCGGGTAATGGCTGCGAATCCAATCAATGGTCCACAGTGACTAAACGCGATATTTTGACAGCAGGCAAGCAGGTGGTTTTATTTGGTGCAAGAAATTGCTCTGCCGCTGAGTCCACAGGTTGGACTGATTGGGTTTTCAAAAGCGGCTACAAAAGTGCAAGAGAGATGGTAGAAAATCGTGAGTGCACTTCTACGCTCGATTACATGGATAGCCACTCGGTAAGAGTCTATGAAGACCGTACTAATTTAAGTGCGCTCTTTTCTGATCCGTTGCATTTGGAGGCAGACGATGTCGCCTTTGCTTTAACCTGCAATATTAATGTTATTGGGTTGGATAAGGTTGTTCCTGGTGATGCGCGTATCGCCGCAACGCTTTGGAGTTGGGATGTTAATCAGCCCAATCAATCGTCGGCTGATGATGATTGCGGAATTTTACGTGATTCAGGACGCTTTGAAGATCGCAGTTGCGCAGACAGTAATAACTACGCCTGCCAAATCCCCGGAACTCATGACTGGATTGTAACTCAGGCGATGGGTGATTGGAGCAATGGTGCGGAAGCGTGTGATGAAGAAACATCGGGCACTCATATATTCGCCGTACCAACGACTTTTGCGGATAAACAGGCGCTAATGGTACAAAAACGGACGTCGGCGATCTGGTTGAATTATACCGATCAAGCAAAAGAAGGTGAGTGGATTGCTAATGATCAATCGCTTCCAGAATATACCCGTATGGCAGGTTTTGAAAATCGTTGGGAGTGTGGCACTTTGCCAGGCAATGATGGTTACTTAGGTGGATCTCCTGAGAAGGACGATCACTTAGGTAAAGCCCTTGCCAGCGGTGATTTTAATGGCGATGGTTTTGATGATTTGGCCATAGGCGCACCCAATGAAGATATTAACGGTGACGATGATGCGGGTGCAGTTAATATCGTTTATGGCAGCGCAGATGGTGCAAAAATAGAAAAAGGTTTTTGCCAAATGTGGAATGGTGATAGCCCAGGTTTAGGTGGCAGTGCTGAAGCTGATGACTGGTTTGGTTTTGCTTTAGCCAGCGGTGATTTCAATAATGATGGTTTTGCTGATCTCGCGGTGGGTGCGCCACATGAAAAAATCTCTGGCGCTGAAGACGGTGGTGCTGTGAGTATTATTTACGGCAGTGCACAAGGTTTGATCGCGAGTAACGATACTTATATTCATCAGGATACAGCGGGTATTGCGAGCAGTGCAGAAAGTGATGATCAGTTTGGTTATTCATTAGCCACGGGAGATTTTAATAACGACGGCTATGCAGATTTAGCGGTTGGGTCACCTAATGAAGATCGCACTGGCGGTGGCAATAATAATGACGGTATGGCTCACGTGTTCTACGGCAGCAGTACGGGTATCAAAACGGCTGGCTCTACCGACTGGGCACAGGATGTAGGCACCGTAAACGGTACCGCTGAAAAAGATGATCGTTTTGGTTGGTCTCTGGCGGCCGGTGATTTTAATAAAGATGGTTTTGATGATCTGGCCATTGGTGTACCCAAAGAAGATGTAAATGGTGAAGATAATGCGGGTTACGTTAACGTTTTATTTGGTACTAGTAATGGTATAGATGATGCCAACGACCAATCTTTCCATCAGGATACTAACGGCATAGCAGATCCTGCTGAGGCCGATGATCATTTCGGATTTTCTTTAGCCTCTGGTGACTTCGATAATGATGGTTATGCTGACTTAGCCATTGGATCACCTAAGGAAGACATCAATTCAGGGGGTAATAATAATGACGGTCTTATCCATATTCTCTACGGGCGTTCGAGCGGTCTAAGTGGCAGCGGCTCAACTTATTGGTGGCAGAATGCAGGCTCTGTAAATGGTAGCTCTGAAAAAGATGACCATTTTGGATACTCACTAAGTGCGGGTGACTTTAATGGCGATGGTTATTCTGATTTAGCCATTGGTGTGCCTAATGAAGACCTTAATGGTGATGATGATACCGGTTACGTCAATGTGATGTTCGGTACCAGCGCAGGTTTGGATGATGCTAATGATGAATCTTTCAGCCAGGATTCTACTGGGGTTGTGAGCAGTCCTGAAGAGGATGATCGCTTTGGTTGGGCTGTTTCAGCAGGAGATTTTAATGGCGACGGTTATTCAGACTTAGCCGTCGGCGCGCCTAAAGAAGACCTGGTTCGTGGTGGGAATAATAACGATGGTCAGGTGCATACCTTTAGCGGTAATAGCGGCGGACTGATGGGGAACAGTGATTCCCTATATCAGTAAAAAGTAATTCAATATAATTTATGTTTGGCAGCAACGACCATTCCCGATGGTGGTTGCCTTTATGGCGACTTAGGTATTATTTACTTAAGTCGTCTTTTTTATATCTAATGATTATGCTTTTTGATGGCGTGTATTGGTGAAGCTTTCATTTCTATTTTTTTAATACAGGTTATTCATATCGTGTTTAATAATCCCTGACATAATCGGATGACTGAGTTTTCCTAATAAACCTTCCCCTTGGATATGAGCGGTCAAAGCTTTTGAGAAGGGAGTTAAGGCATTGCGGCTAATATGACTTTCTTGTTGCCATATTGCAGTGCTTTCTAAGGCGCCTGAAATATGTGATGAAAGTTTATTTATCGCTATTAAAATACCCAGTTTGGGTATTTTTTCTTTGATTGCTAAAGGGCTTAAGAGGGCTTGGTCTGTTGTGATCTGAGCATTACCTTCCAAGTAGATAATCTGATTTGAGCCTGGAGTAAGAAATGAAAGTCCAACCGCGGGGTTGTTGATGATATTTGTTAGGCTAACGGCGATTTTATTTCCGGGTCTTTCAGGTAAAAGGACGTGGTTTTCATCAATAAATTTCACAAAGCCTGCGGGATCACCCCGTGGCGATAGTTCGGTATTTTCCATTGTATCTTGTGTTGATAGCAGAACATAAGATGAACTCTCAATAATATCTTTTGTGGTCGAATTCTCTGTTGAAATTTCTGTTTTTATTCGTGTATCCCACAACCCTGCTCGGGTTATAGCGCGTGCGCAATGAAGGTAGACAGTGTTGATGGTTAATACTATTTGTGTCTCAACTTCTTTATCACTGGTAGGCTTTATTTGACACGCTTTACCATTAATTCTTAATCCATGTCCGACCCCAGGAATTAAAAAATATAAGCTAAACGGTAAGTTGATTATTTCTGAATGACCAGGCTTTAAAGGCGTAATAACAGAAATTGTTGTGAGATTATCGATGGTGAACTGGTCACTCTTCAAATTCAAGAACGGCATGCCAAGGGTTAGGTCGCTGAAGGTTAACGCTGCGACGGATGCCTGCGTGATAAATTCAAGGCTGTAATTATCTAACGTTGGTTGTATTCTCTTATCTAAAATCTTCGGATAGGATGTTAGTATTTTTCGCAACTCTACTTCTGTTGTTATTATTTCGCTATTGTTCGTAACTGACATAGTAAGTACTCTTAATCGCTAACCGTTTAGATTGCATGCTAAGATCAATACTGTATTTTGAGTAGGACGATTTGTATCAATCTTGTGGAATAATGATTCATTCTCTAGGGCCTGTAGATTAAATGCACAGAAATAATAGTATCTCTGCCATTGCAGTGCTTGACCTTGCCCGAGAGTTAGCACAGCTGAATATTCTTGATAGCGAAAGCTTGCTTCGCTTAGAAAAAGATTTTGAGAATCATGTTGTAAGCCACCCTAATCAGGCCGATATGACAATGTCACTTGAACGTCGTATGCCGGAAGACGTTTTGGTAAACCTCTGGCGTTTAGCGGCGGCTAATCTTGAATACCCAGAGGTTGGAATCTTAATTGGCAGTAAAGTAAATAATGAGGCTAAGGGCGTACTCGCTAATTGGATTTCTCAATGCGAAACACTCGATGAAGCTTTTTCGATTTTCAATGACAATATTGTATTACTCAATGCTGCAGAAAATTGGACGTTAGAGCGTCGAGAAGAGTCTATAAAATTAAATTTCAATTTTTCCTCCCAATATGAATACCCTATTGCAGCGATTGAACGGAGTATGACAGCGCTTGTTATGTGGGCGAGTTATTTATGTGGAGGTTCAATAATGATTGAATCTGCTAGTTTTCGACATGCAGCACCAGAATATAAAGATCAATACCGCGCTATCCTTGGCTCAACTGTTATTTTCTCGGCGGATGAAAATTCATTGGTATTAAAAGCGGCAGTTTTTGATAGAAAGATAAAGAATGCTAATCCTTATTTACAGCAAGTTATAGCGACAAGAGCGCAGAAGTTATTGCTGAGTTCCTCTGTTGTGAATGAAAATGTGAATACTTTGACAAGGGTCAGAGAGCTACTCTATTCCGACTTAGTACAGTTCAATTCGGTAGAGTCTGTTTGCCTAAAAATGCACCTGAGTCGGGCGAGTTTGTATCGAAAGTTGAAGGCTGAAGGGGTCACCTTTAGAGAATTATTAGAAACGGTGCAAGTCGAAAAATATCATCAAGGAATTGAGCGTGGTTTAGCGGTTAATGATTTATGCGAGTTGTTGGGTTTTAGTGATCCCAGCACGTTTTATAAAGCCAAAAAGCGCTGGGAAAAGGTTAATTCACCTTCTATTCTAGTTCGCCACTAAGGTCATTATTGTTGTCTAATAATGCAGCAGCCAGTTTGCGCTCCATGGCTTCTCCAGCCGCTTTGCCTTCTATGCCTTCGACCAGTTTGATCTCTTTCTTAACCGAGCCATTAGGACCGTTAATATCCACTTTGGCGTAGATCGCCATGTATTCAGTTTGCTTGCCGTCGGTGGTACTCGACATGGTCCTTTTTAGCACTAGTTGATTAGGTGATGTTAGTTTGCCTTGGCGCGTATAAATAATGCGGCCAAATACGCTACGGCGTATATGCACTTGGTCATCAATGATTATGCATTCGAGTTTACGGCCTACTAAGAATATGCCAAAGCCTAATATGCCGACACCGACGGAAAAGAAAACCGGTGCCATAATCCACAGCATCATTTCGCCTTGGAGGGCCATGTAAAATAGAAAGCAGCCAGCAGCGGTAAAGATAGAGCCAAATAGTACCAAGAACCAGCTCATGGATTTGTTGCGGCCTTGATCTGACAGAATGTCGAGGCCATTATGGGTCTTTTCCGTTTGAATTTGTGTTTCTGCACTGGCTTCAGCGTGTTTACGCTTGGCGACATGACTAGCTTCTTTATGGGCGCTGGGTATATCGATACTGGATGTTTGAGTGCCTTCTTCTACGGGGATTTTCCAGCTGCGTTTGAACTCCATAAAGTTCACTAAGCCTTCTACGGAGACTTCCCAGTGAACGGTTCCTCGGCCTTTGTGTGTGTCTGCCGTACGCTCGCCTGCAGGCACATCGAAGCAAAACTCTAGCTTGCTGCCAGTACCATTAGGGCTATCCAGAGGTTTGTCGTGTTCTTGCCATAAAATATTACGATGAGTCGATGAGTTATCACCACTGCCTGAAGTATAGGTATTGATGCAGCTGAGCGTCAGGTTAAGATTACGTTTTGCCCACGGATGGGTAAGGTCGATACGGCCACCAATTTGTCCGCCGACTTGGCCAATGATAGGTGAGGGGGTCAGTGGAGTAGGTCCAAAAAATAGAAACTTCTGACGCATTTTCCAGCCGCCAAACATGATCCCAAGGCCTGCTAGCGGGAAGACTAGAGCGATGAATATGGCGTTATTACCGCGACTGACTTCTTCTGGAATGGCAACTATGACCGGGGTAGAAAATAAGAAAAAGATGACTCCTATGATGACGAGTATCCAATAGCTGGATTTTTCGCTGCTACTAATTTGGTTTTTGTTTTGATTCATGACGTTTCCTTATAATTTCACTCTACTTATAGAGCTTACATTATCAGAGTCGGTGCAGTGTTGAAACTGTATTAAGCCGAGTTGAAACTGTATTAAATCAGATTTTAAATAGGGCGAAAGAAAAGTGATTTGGATGAAGGGAAGAGTAGCGCCTCTGAGCAGAGGCGCTTAACGGCAACGATGACTGACTGCTGTTACTTGCTGCTGTTTACTAGGCTGTTAATGCGAGCTTGAGTATCTTCGCTTTGCAATAATAAAGCGAAAGCTTCAAGTTCGTCGGTTACAACTTCTTCGATCACTTCAGAATTACCAACATTCAATAACTGCTTGGTCGTGATTAAAGAGGCTAATGGTTGCTTAACTAAATCTTGTGCAACAGACATAGCGGCTTCAAGTGCTTGACCATCTTCAGTTGCTTTGTTGATGATGCTCCACTTCTCAGCTTCGCTACCGTCGAAGAAACGACCGGTTAATAACAATTCGTTAGCGATCTTAGGACCAACAGATTCTGTTAGAAGCATAGATGCTGCACCTTCAGGGCTAACACCTAAGTTAGCGAAAGGTAGGCGGAAGCGAGTGCTTGCTCCAGCGAAAGCCATGTCGCAATGAAGAAGGATGGTTGTGCCGATGCCGACAGCTACTTTTTCAACGGCTGCAATGATTGGTTTTTTAACGCGGCTTAGCGTTGTGAAGATACCAGCAACACCATCCATTACGTCTTGGCGTACGTCATCACCCGCAACCAGGTCCGCTAGATCGTTGCCTGCTGTGAACTTGCCGCCAGCGCCAGTCAAAACGATGACATTAACATCATCAGACGCATCCGCTTCTTTAAAGGCTTCGATTAGATCTTGATAGGTCTGAACACGAATTGCGTTTAACACTTCTGGGCGATTGATTTCGATAACGGCGATCTTGTTATCGATGGTCAAATTAATGTCTTGGTAATCTTGGCTCATGATGGCTCCAGAAGATTGGGTGGGTATTAAAGCAAGCAGTGTAACTGGCTTCAGTCGTTAACAGAAGAAGAACTGCGCTTTATCGTATAGGTGTTAGTGACACCTTTGGTATTAATGCTATTTAAAGGTGGTTATACTGCGAATTATTCAAGATTTACTCGGGAAGGGATGTTCTATGTTGGCAACAATATTCACGAAAAAAATTACAAAAAACCTGTATTGCTCGGCGATGATCTTGTCGGTTGGTCTTTTATCAGCTTGTAGTGATACTGACAAAGAGACGAAGAAATCTACCGACTATGCAACGGCGGCGATTGAGGCAAATTATTCGGTTGAGGTGCTTGAAGGGAAGAAGGTTAGCTACGTCGCTAATTTTGGGCACGATGGCAGTTCATTAGAGCTTGAGGCTGGCGATAAAGTAACGGTTGAAATTGGCGCTGAGTCATTGTCATTAATCGAAAGTATTTCTTCGGGCACCGCAACCTATCGCTTAAATCGTACGGAGACATTACTGGCGAGTAAGTATTTTTTCGAGTTCTTACGTGAAACACAAGAAGATGCTGATGGCTCATTTGTTGAGGTGCCAGAGTCGTTTAGTTTAACCTCTCCTACTTCAATTACTGGTGCTTTTAGGCCTGCAAACGGCAAAACTTTTCCAATATCCTGGGATCAGCGAACGGGTGGAGATGATGACGGCGAAGAATTCACAATACGTTATGACTTTGATTGTCGACATGATTCAGGCACTCCGAGTATCAGTAAAAGCTACGTTGAAAAAGTCGAAGATACTGGTGAGCATTTGGTGAATCTACTGACAGTATTAGCCGAAAATGGTGAGGTTGGGAATTATCAGGCGTGTAGTCGTTTCAATATTATTGCTATTAGAAGCAGTACCGATGGCAATCTTGATGGGGCTTTAAAATCTGGCTCTGTTGTCGGTTCGCAGGTTAGAACAATTGAAGGGTCGCTAGAGGGATTGCAGCTCCCTTAACATAGTGACTTTCACGACACGCTAGATCATTTTCTTCATATTATGGGTCAATTTCATTTTGAACGTACGTTAGTTTCAAATTGTTATTGATCGGTTTCTCTTTACTCGGTAGCATTCCGCAATTAGCCAGATAAATAAACTTACATTGGCTTGAGTATTACGGATGATACAATGATTTATGTTCAAAGGATCTTTTACCGATTCACCTTCCTTACCTGTGCTTTTAGTATCTCGCAGGCTAGTGCTGAGATATACCGCTGCCAAGCAGAGCAGGGGGATAAAGTTGTATTCACCGATAATAGATTTTCTTGTCACCTTGCCTCTGCTCAAAAAATAGCAGTTGAACCTCAAACTTTACGTATAGAGCGTAAGGTATTAGCATCCATTCCCGATTTAAGTCAGCGCGATCCTTTAGCAGGATTTCCAGCAGGTGGCCGCAAATATTGTGCGCCGGTTGCCGTATCCAATTCACTGAGTGCAGCGCTGCCTGAGGTAAAGGGCGGGTTACCCAATACTCCTCATTTTGAACAGCAGGTTGAAATCGCCCGAAGTTTGGGCAGTGCTGACTATATGGCGACAGGGGATAAGGGAACGAATCCAGCTCAGTTATTAAACGGTGTTGATCATTATCTCTCAGATCAAAAAGTTCCCTCTTATGAATCGGCCCACCTAGAATACAGAGGACAGCGCTCAGTTCCGCGTAAATACAATCCAACCTTAGATAAGCAAGCAGACCTACCTTGGTTGATTCAGGGTATTAATCAAGAGAAGCATATCTGGTTGAATATAGGCTGGTATAAAATCGTGAAAAATGGCGAGAATAAGCGCATCGGCGGCCACTGGGTAACGCTGGTAGGTTATGAAAGATTTGGCAGTTTAAAAGATAGTGAAGGGGAGTATTTAATGATTAACGATCCTGCAACGCGGGGCGGAGATCAGCAAGAGAAAATTAGTTTGAAACTTACCAAACTTAATGGCATTGAAGGGTATCAGTTGGTGGCTCCGCGTTCGAAGCCAAAGCATGCCGATATGGCTTGGATTGATGGTGCAATCCAGTTAGCACTATAAATTGATTGTTTCCCTAAAGCAGGTCAATAGAATCAACTAAATAGTGCTAACTCAGTGGAGTTTAATCTAAGTTGATTTCAACCATTAAATCATTCGAAATGGCTTCTAACGCATCCGTTAAAACGTCAGCGTCAAAACCTTGTGGTACGCGTAAATGGGCTTCCGTTTTAAATAGTACGTCGGCTGACATCGGCGCGCTTTCACAATTGGTTGTCAGTTCTAGTACGTTAACGCCCATTTTTGCCAAGGCTTGTGAAACTTCTTTGACGATGCCTGGGCGATCGTTGCCGACTAGGTTAAGCGTTAAATCTTTGGTGGCGACAGAATCACCCGCTTCAGCGCTGACTTCCACTCCGACATTGATGCCTTGGGTAGCGAGTTCAGATAACTTAATCTGTAGGCTGTTGGCCTCTTCTGCGGCAATACTAATACGTAAGATACCGGCAAATTTTCCCGCCATATGTGACATGCGGCTTTCTAGCCAGTTGCCGTTTTGATCGGCAATCGTTGCGGCTAGGGTTTCTACGATACCTGGCTTATCGTCTGCAATAATGGTTAATACCAAAAACTTCGACATCTCAATTCCTTGCTGTGTATTTGTATATAAATAGTTTCTATCATCTAAGCTAGCAAAAAAATTCCTAACTGTCTTGTACCCCTTGCAATAGGCTAATTTACACTCTTATTTGCATCGGGGCTTTATCGTCTTAGACCTATCATTAGCGCCGTTCTCGTGTAGAATATCTCGCAATTTTGAACTATCTATAAGCTATGTTGGAGAGACGACCTTGAAAGCGGTAAAAATAGGTATCTGTGGATTAGGTACAGTAGGCAGCGGCACTTTTAATGTGCTAACCCAGAATGCACAAGACATTACTCGCCGTGCAGGTCGTGAAATTATTATTCAGCAGGTGGGTGCACGTCGTGATAACCCAGCTGCAGATACATCAAATACAGACGTAACCCGTGATATTTTTGACGTTGCGACTAACCCTGAAATCGATGTGGTTGTTGAGCTAATTGGCGGCTATGACGTTGCTAAGAAGCTGGTATTACTAGCGATTGAAAACGGTAAGCACGTTGTTACTGCCAACAAGGCTTTGATTGCTGAGCACGGTACTGAGATTTTTGCCGCTGCTGAAGCCAAAGGCGTTTCGGTAATGTACGAAGCCGGTATTGCTGGTGGTATTCCAATCGTGAAGGCGTTGCGTGAAGGTTTAGCGGGCAATAAGATTAATTGGTTGGCGGGTATCATTAACGGTACTGGCAATTTCATTCTGACGGAAATGCGCGACAAGGGTCGTGATTTCGCTGATGTATTGAAAGAAGCTCAAGAATTAGGCTATGCCGAAGCTGATCCAACGTTTGATGTTGAAGGCATTGATGCGGCGCATAAATTGACGATTTTAGCGTCGATTGCTTATGGTATTCCTCTGCAGTTTGAAAACTGCTTCTGCGAAGGCATTGGTGGCATTACGCCGGAAGATGTTGAATATGCAGAAGAGCTTGGCTACCGCATTAAGCATTTAGGCATTAGTAGCCGCAATGAAAACGGTATTGATCTACGTGTTCACCCAACGATGATTCCTGAGAAGCGTTCTATTGCGACCATCGATGGCGTATTAAACGCGATCATGGTGAATGGCGATGCGGTTGGCGATACTTTGTTCTCTGGCCCAGGCGCGGGTGCAGGTCCAACGGCTTCTGCTGTTGTTGCTGATGTGATTGATTTGGCACGTTCGATTGATGCCCCTGCGGCAAGTCGCGTTCATCACTTAGGCTTTAAAGACGTTGACGATACTCAGGTTCTTCCGATTGAAGAAATTGAGACGGCTTATTATTTGCGTATTCCTACTTTAGACAAGGCCGGTGTATTGGCTAATGTTTCGTCTATTTTGAGTGAGCGTGGAATCAATATTGAAGCCTTGATTCAAAAAGAGCCAAAAGAGAATGGAGAGGTTGTGCAAGTGATTTTGCTGACCCATACCATTCAAGAAAAAATTATGAACGATGCCATTGCTGCAATTAAAGCATTGGAAGAAACCCAAGATGGCGTAACACGTATACGTGTTGAGCAATTGGTTTAGGAGAAAAAATTATGATGAAATATATTTCGACTCGCGGTAATGCCCCTGAGTTAACGTTTGAAGAAGTCCTTTTAACCGGTCTTGCGGTTGATGGTGGTTTGTACGTTCCTAAAGAAGTGCCGACGTTTTCAAAAGAAGAAATCGAATCTTGGCGTGATCTTCCTTATGCTGAGTTGGCGCATAAGGTTATCTATCCTTTCGTTGAAGGCAGTGTTGATTCTGACGCATTGGCAAAGATTCTTTCTGAAGTTTATGGTGGATTTGGCCATAAAGCCGTTGCGCCTTTGCAGCAGCTTGATCATAACGAATATGTTTTAGAGTTGTTCCACGGACCGACTCTGGCGTTTAAAGATTTTGCATTGCAAACTTTAGGTCGTCTTTTGGATTACGTTTTAGAGCGTCGTCACGAAAAAGTTGTGATCATGGGCGCTACGTCTGGTGATACCGGTTCGGCAGCCATTGAAGGGACTAAGGCGTGTAAGAACGTTGATATCTTTATCTTGCACCCACACGGTAAAGTATCTGAAGTTCAGCGTCGTCAAATGACGACAGTGACCGGTGATAATATTTATAACATCGCCATCGAAGGTAACTTCGATGAAGCGCAAGACATGGTTAAGGCGAGCTTCGGCGATCAGTCTTTCCTTAAAGGTGAGCGCAAGTTAGTGGCTGTAAACAGCATTAACTGGGCACGTATCATGTCGCAGATTGTTTATTACTTCTATTCTGCATTGAACCTAGGCGGACCTGTTCGTCCAGTGGCTTACTCAGTTCCAACCGGTAACTTTGGCGATATCTTCGCCGGTTACATGGCGAAGAAGATGGGCTTGCCGATTGAACAGTTGATTATTGCTACCAATAAAAACGATGTTTTACACCGTTTGATGAGCAAGAATAAATACGAAGTTCATCCGTTACAGCATACGATTACGCCTTCTATGGATATCGCGGTATCTTCAAACTTCGAACGTTTGTTGTTTGATTTATACGATCGTGATGGCGCAGCATTGTCTGAGCTTATGGGTCGTATGAATGCTAAGACGGATGTTGTTGAGTTGGACGAAGAAAAGCTAGCGAATAAAAGCCATACCTTTCAAAAAAGAGAGCCTTAAACCTGCCCTGTGGAAAGAAGAGCAGCGCCGGAGTCGACCACCCATGCGCTGTTAAAATC
>JBALXI010000058.1:0-14701 GCA_036960605.1 Oleispira sp.
CTAACATCACGCGGATTAGGTGTTAGCAGCGTATCGGCTTCTGTTTCGCCGTACGTTGCTTCTAGCTGTACGTTACGACCAAAGCGACGGTTTGCAGAACCTTCAGAAGGGTTTTCTAAAATATTACACGTTCCATCTTCTGTACGCGCCGTTAAGCTGCGTTCATCACAGACGATTTGTGAATTATAACGATCGTAGTCTTCTACTTCGATCAGATTATTACCGAGCAAAGATTCACGTTCGAATATTAATACGATGATTGATAGGTATACCCCTATCAAGCCAAATTTTACGTAGCCAGGCCAAGCGACCCAAACAGAGTTAAGCATCCGTTGTCTCTCATTTTTTGGTTTTGGTTAAAAAACTGTGGTTATTTTTATTGTTTTTCGATTTCAGATAAAAAAATCAATTAGTACTGATCTTATTTTTCGCAGGTATCAATCTCATCGTTTTAGAACATAACGTTTGAATTTTAATTACAAAATACATAACGATTACATTAAAAAAGTTAAATTAATAACTGCCTATTATTTGAAATAATCGCCGCCAGTATAGGTAATAATTGATTTGGATCAACGTATATTCAAGGAGAGGTATCTATAGATAGGACTAACAATTGAGAATATTTTTTAATATCCGCACAGTATTATATTTTTTAAATACTGTGCGAATAAATATTGAAGTAATTGAGTTAACTTCCGTATATTTATTAAACTAAACCCATACTATAGCGTTACTTTTAGTTATAGTTTCAAAGAAAAAAATCGTTCAAAAATGACAATTGAATGATTCGATGAAAAAAACAACAAGTGTAATTAATCAGTCAAGAACGTTCTCAGGTACCTCTGCGAGCATTAATTTAACAGGAACGCCATTCACTGCGGCATTACCACTCAACTGATCAATTAAAGTATCGTCGGTAAGATCGTTAACGCTGACACCAGCATGGGCTTGGGCTATTTTTTGTTTAACGCCTTTTCGACCGTGACCCCAACCATGGGGAATACTCACAACCCCAGGCATCAGCTCATCGGTGACTTCTGCTTGAATAGTGATACTACCTACTCTAGAGGTGACCTTTACATCTTGACCGTTTTCAATACCCTGCTGTTTTGCAGTTTCAGGATGTAGCATTAAAGTACAACGCGGCTTTCCTTTTACTAATCGATGGCTATTGTGCAACCAAGAGTTATTACTGCGCACATGACGACGGCCAATTAATAGAATCTGGCTCGCGTCATATTGCTGCATCATATCTTTAACACGCTCCAAATCTGCTTGATAAAAATCGATATTCAAATGTATCTTTTTATCTTTATGCTTTAGGGCTTTTGGCAACATAGATTGCAAAGGCCCTAGGTCGAGACCATGAGGATTCTTGTTCAATTTTTTAAGAGTAATACCCTCATAAGGCCCGCGCTTTAAACCTTGATCAAGTAAAAACTTTGGTCCAAATATTTTCGTTAACCAACGCTCGACCTTGGTCGCAAAAGGTGCGTTTTCATCCAAACGTTTCGCGAGCTCTAGATTAATTTCCCAATCGTGTTTTTCATTCGCTTTCTTAGCAAATAAAGCCGGTGAATATTTAGCAACGTTATGCACAGCAAAACCATTAAAGGTGACGTCATAGTGATCACGCTCTAGCGGTGAAACGGGGGGAAGAATAATATTCGCATGACGACTGGTTTCAGTAACGAAATAATCAATCGAGACCATGAAGTCTAACTGGGAAAGTCCTTTATCTAGCTTTTCACCATTGGGTGTACTCAAAACCGGATTGCCCGCGACATTGATAAAGCCTTTTAATTGGCCTTCACCTTCCACCAGCATTTCATCGGCCATGGCCACGACCGGATAATCACCATTAAAATCAGGTAGATTACTCACTCGGCTATGTCGCTTACCTAAATAGCCTGGGCCAGAATTATTAACGATGTCGACAGCCGGATTAGGAAACATTAAGCCACCGATTTCATCCAGGCGGCCCGTCACAAGGTTAATAACCATAATCAGATATTGGCTTAACAAGCCAAACTCTTGCACGGATACACCCATGCGGCCATAACAGACGGCACTTTCAGCTTCGCAAAATTCTTTTACTAAGCGTTTGATTTCAAGCGCTGATATTCCTGTAATACCGGCAACAGACTCTGCGCTATAGTCTTTTGCAAAAGCTATTAGGCTATCAATTTCAGGGGTTAAGTCAGAAGCCCTGCTGCCTTGAGCAAAGCCTTGCAAAAAAATCTCATTTAGCATGGCGAGCAATAATAAAACATCGGTCGCGGGGCGAATAAAGTGGTGCTCACTCGCGGCTTCAGCCGTTTCCGTGCGTCTAGGGTCAATGACGACGACCTTGCCATCACGCGCTTTAATATCTTTTAGCTTCTGGCGCATATTCGCGGCGGTCATGATGCTGCCATTGGACGCCAGCGGATTACCACCGATGATGACCATGTGCTGGGTACGATTAACATCAGGCACAGGAATACGTAGCATATGACCAAACAAGTGCATGCAAACAATATGGTGCGGTAATTGGTCAATAGAGGTAGCAGAAAAACGACTGCGAGTTTTTAGGCCCATTAATAAGTGCTTAACCGTTAACATGCTACCCATGTTATGCACATTCGGATTTCCTAGATAAATGCCGAATGCATTTTGACCGTGCTGCTTCTGTACCGATTGAATACCTGCCGCTACTTTATCGAGGGCTTCTGGCCAGCTAATTTCTTTCCAGCCATCTGCTGTTCTTTCTATGGGCTGACGCAAGCGATCAGGGTCTTCGTGTAAATCTTGTAATGCCGTCGCTTTTGGGCAGATATAGCCTTGTGAAAAAGGATCGTTTTTATCCCCCTTAATCGATAAGACTTTTTCACCGTCATGCTTTACTTCGATTCCGCACATCGCTTCGCATAAGGTACAGGTTCTAAAGTGTGTTTGTGCTTCAGCCATAATCACTCTCTGTGCTTTTTATTGTTAATTTTTATTGTTAATTTCTTGCTGTTTTCTATTTTAAATATCGGTTAATTATTTTGTGTAAACAAGCTAATAAATAACGCGTCAAAGTTCGTACTTAAAATTGAAATAGCTTGTTGTTTTGAATAACGTTGCTGATGACAACCCAAGATCAATTCATGCACTTGTGCTGCCGCCATATCGACATAGAGGTTGATATCACTGCGTTCAATAGAGCGCCCTGATAACAACAATCCTTGAGTAAATATGTCAGTCCACTCTTTTTGAATTTCTGTAATTAAATTACCTAAGCCTTTACTTTCTATCTTTGGGCTAAAGCGTGGTCGGTCTTCGATTAGGTGTTGGAATAAATCGATGTTCTGAAATGCAGAATCAAAAATCATGGCTAAGCCTTGCTGGCAACGCTGATTGAATTGTTCTTTATTCAGCGCATCATAATCTTTAAGCATATTCACCCAAGCAAGACGCATAGGTGATAAATAATTTTCCTTAAGCTGCTCGCTTAACTCACATTGCAACGCGTCTAAACTGTCAAAATGATTATAGAAACTGGGTTGTGCTATGCCGGCACCTTTGGCGACTTTATTCATGCTCATACCCTGAGCACCTTCTTGGCTATACAGCTGCAAAGCACTTTTCAATAGCGCTCGCCGTGTTTTCGCTTTCGCCAGCTCGCGTTTTGATTCTGCGGGTGCTGCCACTACTGTTACTGAAGCGTCTACTGAGTGCTGGAGCGCTGGTGAGTTCAATGTTTATGCCCTGCCATGTAAAGGTTGTATAAAGTGCCGAATAGATGATTGGATAACTTGTCTGATGTCACATAACTAAAATTATTACTTCGACTATAAGGCTATAGTCATTTAAACTATAAGTCTATAGTTGAACTAATAGCTAATAGAATTCTTTCCAGAACACTATATTCAGGTTACTACCATGACATCAGCGGTTTTTTCTCCCTTCTCTTTACCTTGTGGCGCTCAATTGCCTAATCGCTTAGCCAAAGCCGCGATGGAAGAGAATATGTCTGATGAAGGACAAATCCCTGGCGCTGCCATTCTACGTTTATACCAACGTTGGGCTGAAGGCGGTACTGGATTATTAATCACCGGTAATGTCATGGTCGATGGCCGTGCGATGACAGGCCCTGGTGGCATTGTATTAGAAAAAAATAGTGATATAGCCCCTTTCGAAGCTTGGGCTGAAGCCGCTAAAAAGAACAATACCCAAGTCTGGATGCAGATTAATCATCCTGGCCGCCAAGTCTATGCCGCGATGGGCGGAGATGTTTTATCGCCTTCTAACATTCCTCTTGATTTGGGTAAGCACTCACATCTATTTGGCCAACCTAAGGCGATGACCCACAAGGATATTGATCAGCTCATTCAACGCTTTGTCGATACCGCGTTACAAGCTGAGCAAGCAGGCTTTAATGGCGTACAGATTCACGCTGCTCATGGTTATTTAATTTCTCAGTTCTTATCGCCGCTAACCAATAAGCGTAAAGATGAATTTGGTGGTTCCATTGAAAACCGTATGCGCTTATTGATATTGGTTATTCGTGCCATTCGCGCTCAGGTTTCACCGACTTTTGCGCTGGCGGTAAAATTAAACTCTGCCGATTTCCAGCGTGGAGGCTTTGATGCTGATGATGCAAAAACAGTTATTATTGCCATGAATGATCAGGCAGTAGACTTAGTTGAGCTTTCAGGCGGCAGTTACGAAAGCCCAGCAATGCAAGGGACAACTGCAGACGGCCGTACTCTTCAGCGTGAAGCGTATTTTTTAGACTTCGCCAAAGAGATTGCTAAAATCGCCACTATGCCGATTATGACAACGGGTGGTGTAAGGCGCTTAGCCGTCGCAGAAGAAGTATTAACTCACGGAATAGATCTGGTTGGGATGGGAACAGCTTTAGCCATGAATCCTTCTTTGCCTAATGACTGGAAAAACTTTTCAGGGGCAGAGAATGATCAACCAAGCGCTCATAATCCAGTGGTACGATGGAAGGATAAAACATTAAGCTCTATCGCAACCATGGCGGTAATTAAGCGCCAGCTGCAACGCATGGGGAAGGGGCAACAGCCTAAACTGAATGCTTCGCCGATATTTTCTTTAATTCGTGATCGTATTCGCTTAAAGAAATTAACCAAACGTTATCAACAGTATCTAGCTAAATAGCGTTTAATTTTTTAGATACATAAAAAAGCAGAAGCCATATTTTTAATAACTTCTGCTTTTTATTCGCTACTTACAAATGTTATATGTCTATTTCTTCTGCAAATTTTTCCACAACATCTTGCTCATATTAACGATAAAATCGGGATCTTCTTCCTTCATCGTTAATAATATCTGTTTGTTCATTTGAGTCTTATTTTGGCCGTAAATCCAACGATCTTTATTAAACTGCTGAGCAAACTCTAAGGTACCGACTTGCAGTTCTTCTTCATTGGCAAAGATACCTTCCACAACCTGATGATCTAATAATGCTTGCGCACCAACTCGCTGACCTGACATAGCCAAACGGTTAAAGAAGGTTTGTGGAATTGCTTTATTGATTAGAGGAAACATCGAAGGGAAAAAAGGGACTAAGACATCAACTTCTGGAAAACAGAAAAAACCTTTATCCGACTTCATAAAACGGAAATCACACGCACAGGCCAATACCGCGCCGTTACCAAAACTATGGCCGTTTAAGGCTGCAATCACGGGCATTGGAAAAGTCACAATGCGCTTTAACAACCCCGTCACTTCTGTCATAAAACTCGCAATCATCTCTGGCGTATTACTGGGCTGCGACATCCACTCAAGATCAATGCCCAGCGACCAGTTTTTATCGCTCGCCGAGGTCAATACAACGGATTTGATGCTGCTATCAGACTCAATGTGATCAAGCTGCTGATTGAATTCAGCTAAAAACTCTGGATTGTGACGATTCTCAGCGCTATTCATCACCAATACCGCGGTGCTACCTTGCGTTGTCATCTCTATTAAACGTGTCATCAGACCTTCACCCAGTTATATTTACAGTGGAAACATCAGTGTATAAAAAACCCACCAACTATTCATGACAGTTTTATGATTATTAATAACATATTAAATGTTAGCACTACATCCCGTCGCCATATAACCCAATGCCCATAAAGGCTATAATTACGACTAATTTAATGCGACATAAGTCAAAGGTCCCCCCATGGTCATGAATACTAAGATATATAAGCAAGTGTATACGTTGGCAGGAGGCCTAATGGATGCTGTTGATCGTGAAGATCAAGAACAGTTTGATAGTGACTATGCGCAGTTGAAGCAAATTTGTGAAGAGCATGAAGGTTCATCAAAAGACCATCCTGTGCAGTGGGAAACGCTGGCTGACTTTACCGGTGAAATTCCACTGGCGATTACAATTTATGAAAAAGCCTTAGAAAAAGCGGAAGCGATCAATGAAACCGAGTTTTGCTCATCAATTGGCTTTTCTATCGCTACGATGAAATTAGAGCTGGATGATAACGTAGGGGCTATTGAGACTTTAGAAAAAGCCAGACTTGCCTGTTTAGAAATTGAAGACAAAGAATTGAAAAGAGAGATTCATGATTTATTAACCGACCTTAAAAACGTCGATTAATGATCTCTCTATGCCTTCAGCTCTGAAAAATGAGCTGATAGCAGCTGCGCTAAGTCTGTTGGGTTTAATTCAATTTCTAAACCCCGCTTGCCAGCACTGACAAATATCGTCCTAAAATCCTCAGCGGTATTATCAATAAAAGACCGTAACCGTTTCTTCTGCCCTAGTGGGCTCACCCCGCCTAAAACATAACCTGTCGATCGTTCCACATCCTGTTTGTTTGCCATGACCGCTTTTTTAGCTTTCGCCGCTTTGGCGATCTGTTTCATACTCAGCATTGAATAGACTGGAATTATGGCCACCACCAGCTCTTTGGTCTCGAGCATAATCACCAGTGTTTTAAATACTTGCTCTGGCGCAATACCCATTTTATCAGCCGCTTCTTGGCCATAAGATTCTCCACCGCCAACAGCACTAGAGTCATGTGAGTATTCATGAACGGTATGTTTCACTTTTTTATTTTTTGCAAGATTAATGGCAGGCGTCATGAAAGCTTCAGTATTTTTTTACAGGTTATGTATTGGGTTGTTGAGGCAGTATAACGACCGCCCCAGCTCACCGCAATATTACCTATCAAGTGACTAAAGCGGTTACTAAAACTGTCGCTAATCTTTCGCTTTCTTGGCAGCCATAAACTCGGCCTTCATTTTACTGCCCGTTATCGCGGGTCCAGCAAGTGCACTTACGGCTAGGTGTGTTATCAGTACTAAAGCAGCTGTCGCAAGAGCATCTAAAAACCACGCTAGCGGTAAACCAGCAGCACCAAGATAAGCTGGCATATTACTCAGTGCAGGTAAAGTTTGCAGGCCGGTTAAAGCATGCAGCGCCAACGCGATCCAAAAACCAGAGCAATACGGACAGCGCCAATCGGCATAGAGTTTTTGCAGTGGCTTAGGAAGCATGTCAATCATGCGATTAAACAGCGTTCCCCACTCCGGTAATTTCTCCCAAAAAAGTAGGTATATGGCATACCCCATAATGACTAGCTCGATATTCAGACTTTCGTTCATAATAGCTCTCCCTTCATGACTGCTCCCTAAAATAGGCAATAATTAATATTCAATTATATTAACGACATTTTATTAGGTGTTTTAGAGTGGATATTAAGCAATAATCGGCATATCTTAATATTACTATTTATTATTATTTTCTAGAGAAAGCGATGAATTACTCTCACATTGTCAGATCAGGTTTCGCTCAGGTCGGCAATGCCGTACAAAACCAACATCATACGCACAATGAAAATGTGATAACTCTGCTAACAAAAGGCAGCATCGTGATGGACTGTGGTGAAGAAATCACCCTAGTCCCCGGCATGGTCATTGTTATCCCCGCCGGTGTTCCGCATAAGACGCTGAAGGGTGAAGCCGTAGAATATTTTTGGTTAAGCTTTTGCAGCGGCTGTTTAGACCTTGAAACTAGCCCGGTACTATTGGATATTTTTAGCCTAGTACAAACAGGGGCTGTTCCTGTTTGGAAGTTAGATACTGAAGGGCAAAAATTCTATTTATCTTTGTTACAACATTTACAACAAGAAATAGTACAAGATTCTGGTATTACACCCGATATCATTCGTAGCTATCTGACACTGTTATTGCATCAAATATCTCGTGGATCACGCTTGGAATTTAGTGAGAATATTCGCTCAGATATTGTTACCCAGGCGCTGGCCTATATTCAGCAGCAAAGACTGAATAATATTTCGCTACGAGATGTGGCGAGTGAGGTGCATAAAAGTGAAGGCTACCTAGCGAACCTAGTCAAAAAATCAACCGGATTTACCGTCGGTGATTGGATCCGTAAATCTCGTTTAACCGAAGCTTGTAAGCATTTGTTACATACCCAAAAATCAATTGAAGATATCGCCTTTCAAACAGGATGGAATGATACCACTCACTTCATTCGTCAATTTAAAAAAGAATTTAAAACAACCCCTGCTAAGTGGCGGAAGTCGAGTTTTGTTAAGATTGCTGAATTATAGGATTATAAGTTTGAAACATGGAACGGGCAACCAGCCGTCGAATTTTTAACAATTTTTTCTGGGCCTAATATATTGCTCTGATATCCTTTTGGATAAGATTTATAATGCTGCCCAAGGTAACTCGTTTCAAAGCTATGATTCTGCCAAGGGTTAATGAATCTCTGACTCACCTTTCTTACACGCATGAACCCTTTGATGATTATCTGAATGAATTTATTAGGTGCTTTCTGCCCTGTAGCTGCTAATAATTCGGGGTCGTTAATTAACGTTAAAATCACAGGACGAACTAAAGGCCTAAGAATAGAGGGAAACATTTCTTTCATCGCATTAATCAAGGCATCGGTTACTTCTTTATTATCAGCATGATAAGTCAAATGCTGATCGCGGTAGCTTTGATACCAAGTCACGAACTCGTCACGACTTTCAGGAATGTCTGTTATCCCCATTGCCTGACCTAAAGATTTAAACGCTAGATATCCTGCGTATTTCTCTCTATCGGTTAAAGGGCGATAACCAAAGGTTTCCATCCAACGAACAGGTTCCACAATAAATAACGCAAGGGTGTAGAGGTAATCATCGTTAGTTATTTCATAATGACTGTGTATCCAATTCAGATGTTTCACCATGTGCTGGCCACGGTCACTCTGAATTGAATCTGTCATACACTCCGTCAAAATAGCTCGAGTATCATCCAATCGTTTTAAACCATTATTCTGATACTGTTTTGTGCGATGTAGCAGCTTACTAATACTGGGGATACCAAATGTCTGTATTTGCGCGAGTTCTCCGGAGATCAAATAATCGATGGGCGCATCATGATTCGCAAGGTACTTCACGATTGCTTGATACTGCAATTCAACCTTACCTTGCGCGAGTTTTTCCAATCCTTTTTTATTTCTTAAAAACATAATCTTATCCTTGCCCATTTTAATGCGCTCAACCTTCGAATCTGCACGACCGCTAGTTTGTTAAATTTTGTGTAATTGAGTTGATTTAAGCGCACTAGATCAGTAGCCTCAATTGACAAAATGTACAGTTGTCCACTAATTTACAGAATCGCCATTATGTCGTTAAAAAACCAAGACCCTAGGGTTGTTCGTACTAAAGCACTGATCATCCAAGCATTGGTCAAGCTAACGGAAGAAACCCCTTATAAAAAGATCAAGATTCAAGACATTACTCAAACGGCCCAATTAGCGCGCCAGACCTTTTACCTGCACTACAAATCTAAGGATGCTGTACTGGTTGATTACATCGATGGGGTATTCGATAACTTTTACCAAGAGATCGAAGCGCACATCATTGCCTCTCCTGAACCGGGAGACATCATCGCATGGCATTTATTTAATCAGTGGCAGCAACATGCTGAATTTGCCAAGTTAATCATCGCCGCCGATGTTGAGCACTTGGTAATTAAAAGCTTTCGTAATTACATCACTCGCGTGATGGGACTCTACATCCGTAATCACTCAATGCCCTTGAATGACCCCGAAGCTCTGGGCTTTATTGTCGATTATCTCGCAGGAGCTTCTTGGATGGTATTGCAGCGCTGGGTAAGCAGTGACTTCAAATACCCGCTAGAAAAACTGGCTAAACTGTATTCAGAACTCAGCCGCCCTGGTTTATTAAGTGTTATCCAGCGAGGCGCAATACTGTAGTGATCGAATCAGGATCAGGTAGAGATAGGCCTATGAGCAGGCCAAGCCTTGCTTTCTTTGTCGGTTAATCACCTTTAAAAACGATGGTTAATCGGTCATTCTTGTTGCTATTGTCATAATAACTGTCATAACAAGAATTAAGCGGTAACTCTGATGAAAAACGATACTAATACTAACGCAGCGCAGCAATACGAATACTTTGATGTATTGATCATAGGCGCAGGCCTGTCGGGTATTGGCGCCGCCGTTCACCTACAAAAAGACAGCCCAAATAAAAGCTACGCGATTCTTGAAGGCCGCGAGGCCATTGGTGGCACCTGGGATTTATTCCGTTACCCTGGCGTGCGCTCAGATTCCGACATGTATACCCTAGGCTATAACTTCAAACCCTGGACCAGCCCTAAAGGCATCGCCGATGGCAAAGATATTCGTGAGTACATTTGTGAAGCCGCCAAAGAACACGATATCGAAAAGCACATTCGCTTTGGCCACAAGGTACTCACCTCTTCTTGGTCGAGTGAAACGGCACGCTGGACCCTCAAAGTTCAATTGACTCATAGCGGAGAAGTTAAACACTACCAGTGTAATTTCTTTTTATGTTGCACCGGTTATTATAATTACGACCAAGGCTACGAGCCTGTCTTCGCTGGCAGTGAGAACTTTAAAGGCGACATTATCCATCCGCAAAAATGGGATGAGAATTATGATTACTCGGGTAAAAAAGTGGTCGTTATTGGCAGTGGTGCCACCGCAGTAACACTGGTTCCTGCGATGACGGATAAAGCGCAGCATGTCACCATGCTGCAGCGTTCTCCTGCTTACGTAATGGCGCTGCCACAAGATGACCCCATGGTGAATGGCTTACGCAAGGTATTGCCAGAAACCTGGGTATACCGAATCATACGTACGCGTAACATTGCTTTTTCAGCAATGATGTATAAATACTGCAAAACGTTTCCAAATTCTTCTCGCCGCTTAATTCAAAAGTTAGTCAAAAAAGAAGTCGGTGAAGATTTCGACATGAAACACTTCACGCCTAGCTATAATCCTTGGGATGAACGCTTATGCGCCGTTCCCGATGGTGATATGTTCAGTGTTTTAAAAGAGAAAAAGGCCTCTATAGTCACCGATCACATTGATTATTTCACCGAAAATGGCATCAAGCTAAAGTCAGGCGCAACCTTGGATGCTGATATCATCATCACCGCTACAGGCTTAGACGTTCAGCTATTCGGCAAGATGAAACTCTTCGTTGATGGCAAGCCTTTTGATGCCCATGAAAAGATGGTTTATCGCGGTGTGTTATTAGAAGACCTTCCCAATGCTGGCATGGTGTTCGGTTATACCAATGCCTCTTGGACGCTGAAAGCCGATTTAATTACCGAGTGGATGTGTCGCCTGCTAAATCATATGGATGCAACGGGCAAAAAAATAGTCATGCCGCATAATTTCGACAGCTCAGTAGAGCATCGTCCTTTTGTCGATATGCAATCGGGCTATGTGCAGCGTGCGATGGAAAGTGCACCTCAACAAGGCTCTAAACTGCCTTGGAAGCTGTATCAAAACTATGCGTTAGATTTAGCGACGCTTCGCTTTGGTAAGGTTAATGATGAGACCCTCATTTTTTCTGATCCTTTACCCGAGGGATTAAAAACAGACAATACAACGATAAGCTCAGCCATTGAAAATGAGAAAGAAAAAGAAAAAGAAAAAGAAAAAGACCCTGCTTAATAAATAAAATGAAGCAGAATCATTCGATTCTGCTTTCATCAAACCACCAGTGCCTATTTTTAACCTCGGCATCTTCGGGTAAAGAGTCATTTTTTAAGGTAAATATGATTCGTTGGTCAAAACTCAACTTAGCCAATAACTCACGGTGGTGTCGTAAAAATAGGGCTTTGAACTTACCATCGGCTAATGCTTTATTGAGCCCAGAATAAATAATTTCAGCTAAAGTAACATCTTGCTTTCTAACGAAGAAATAAGTCGGATAAGGATAATATATAGCCAGCTCCTGCTCTATCGCTATATGGGTTAACTTCCCTTTATGCGTTTCATATTCACCGTATATTTCGTTAATTCCGCGAGGAAAATAATCAAAGCGTTTGGCATTTAGCATGTCGAAGAGAGATGAGTACTTTGCTACCGCTTCAACGGGTAATTTATTTTCTCGCAAAATTTTAATATCTGCCCAGTGCTCCCCAAAACCTGCCACAAATGATTGTAAGTCGTTAATTTTTTTAATTTTTGAGAATGCTGTTTGATCATCGCGGTGAATTAGAAATACTCTCATACCTAATATACCGGCAAGAATAGGTATTTTTATCGCATGTAGTTGCGCTTCACGCGTGCGGTTAGTTGCCCCAGAAATAATACCGGCAATGTCTCCTTTCGCCATAAGATCCATACCCCGAGCAACAGGAATATCAGGACGAGCAATCAGCAGAGGTACTTGATCACTATACGACAAGGCTAATTGTAAGAGTTCAGTACGATAATTATAACGACCGTCTACTTGGAAATAATTTAGCGTTGGCTGAGCCTGCGCTATGGAAGTGGCATTGATAGTAAGCATTAATAAAAGAAAGTACCGACATGAATATTCTTTTATGTGATTCATATCGATCCTACAAGCAACTCAAACGTATTGAGTCATCTAGATCTAGCGGTAAAATTAAACTGCTCATTTGCAGATTCATCGCCTCAACACAGAGAGTATTCCGAGCCGTTGCATCATTTACATAGATATCAGCATATTCAGCGTTGAAGATTGCTTTACCCGCATCCGTAAAGGGCGCTAAAGCTTCACACTCTTGGTATTCAAAGCATTGTTCATTAACGGCAAAGTCATAATATTCCACCAGCTCTGCTATTTGATCAAGATCGTTTTTCAAACCAATGGATAAACCCCGTAAGTGCGCTTGATTAGCCAAATAACGGTTATACGCTAGCTGATCATCAGCGGTTAAAGTAAAACCAGAGGCATTACTGTATCCATCCATATTATCGGGTTCAACACCATCACAGCCTTTACTGACCGCTAAATCCAGTCGCGTTAGCATAATGCTATGCACATTGGCTGAACGTATATCTAACCAGCGTTCGCCTTCCCAGCCATCAAGAGTACGGCCATAATCAGTGGCGCTAAAACTCTCTTTATCATCACGCCAGTTTTCATAAGACCCCGCGGAGAAATAACAAATGACCTTATGATGATCCAACTGCAATTGCTCAATGGTGACCTTTGATGAGTCAAATAGATCGATGTCATAAACGTCGACGCTATAGCCTGTATTAAGCGCCCCTTCTAACTGCCAGTGCCAGCTTGTCAAAACGGCAGGCTGATACCAGTTACCTACCGTTTCAGCGGGGACATCAACAGCCAAAGCCATATTAGTACCCTCGTTATCATTTTCATCATCACTAATATCACAACAACTCGCCAATGATAGGCTCGCAAATATTAGCAAGGTAGATCTTATACCGTGATTCATTCAATCGCCCTCAACATCCATGTCTATATTCTAGTACAGGCTAGCTGTTTCGTATCGAGCGCTCCATTACCCAGCTCACTAATGACGGTATCCATCGCTTTAGAAAGTGAGATAGTCTGCCATCGAATGTCGGATGAATATGAAAACCTTGCTTAGGGATTTGTTTCACCAAGGCAGACGCTACCTGCTCAGGCGTCAACACCTTCGCATTTCCAGAAATAGCCCGAGTTTCTTTTGGCTTGGTCTTCTCCTCTTCGGCAAAGCCTGCCGTTAGTGTATCCGGCGGGTATAAGACTGAAACTTGAATATTATGCTGTCTCACCTCCTGCTGTAACGCTTCTGAGAAGCCGACAATCGCGAATTTTGAAGCACTGTAATCGGTGTAGCCAAAGACCCCGATAAAGCCCGCAATTGAAGACGTATGAATAATATGGCCACCCGTTTTCTTCATGTAGGGTAAGACTGCAAAGCTGACGTTTCTAACCCCCAGCACATTCAGCCTCAAGGTACTTTCAAATTGCTCAGCGCTGATATTCTCAAAATAATTAGGAAAGGCGGCCCCGGCGCAGTTAATTAAAATATCAGGGGAACCCAGTTCATCCACCGCACAGGAGAATTTATCAATCACATCCGCCTCATTCACGACATCTAAACTGCGGTAGCTTACTTGTCGACCGTCTTGAACAGAGGTTTTAAGCTGTTCTAAAGCCTGCTGTAATAAAACCTCTCGGCGCGCAAAAATACACACATCAGCGCCCTTTTCAGCCAATAAATGCGCTGTGGTTAGTCCGATACCACTTGAACCGCCGACAATAAAAACTTTTTTATTTTTATAATAATTTTTATAGCTCATTACACACCCTGTCATTGAATACCTTAGTACCATCCTGAATCATTTTAGTACGTTAGTACACCACCAAAATGATGCGATTTCACCTTGCACACTCATGCCTTTCCACTAATGTTAAAGGTA
>JBALXI010000059.1:0-14556 GCA_036960605.1 Oleispira sp.
GTTGAAGGTATTGCTTTGATTATTGGTGTCGATAGGATCTTGGACATGGTACGCACGGCAGTGAACGTCACCGGTGACCGTTTAAGCCAGAAGAATACATTCACCGTGTTGGCCGTACAGGTCGTGCGGGCACTTCTGGACAAGCGATCTCTTTTGTTGCTGCTGGAGACTTTAAAAATCTTTGCGCAATCGAAAGCCGTTTAGGTCACCTTATTGTTCGTAAAGAAATTGAAGGCTTTGTTGTTCGCAAAGAAGTGCCTGTATCAATTCTTAACTATGTTCCTAAGCACCTAAGGGCAGGGCATGCAGGATCTGATACTAACTCGCCATATTATGGCAAGGGCGCTGGTAAAAGCAGCACCAAGAAAAAAATGGAAGGCGCCGGCAAGGCCGAAAAAGGAAGAAAAGCAGACGCTAAAAAAGCAGAGCATTCTAAAAGTAAAAAGACCAATGCTTGGGATCGTAAGTAGAGTTCCTCTGCCAGATAAAGAAAGACGATGAAAAAAACAGATAAGACGTTAGAGAATACGATAGTTACTTTGTTAACCAAAGTATGTGAACAATCACTGAAAAGTCTCGATGGCTTTCAGTGGCTCACGCACTTAGTTAACTATAAGGATTTTCCGCGTTCTCTTACTATTATCTGTGTTTTTGATAGCCAAGATCAGGTATCAAAATTGTTAACCTCACCGAATCATCAGTATTTGGTGAGCGCTATCGTTGAGCAATTAAAGTCCGCGGGTATTCAATTGCCCAACATTCAAAAACAGATTAAATTTGATAGCGAAGAAGCATGTAATTTAGAGCATGCTGGTAAATGGAACCGTCGCCTGAAATAGTCATTTCGACAGTTCCCCTCGTCTCTGATTCAACTTACTTTTATTACCTTTCCCACAGCCACCCCGTCGACTAAACGTATTGCATTGTTTTTATTGTATTTGTTAGTGCCAACGACGGCACCTATATTGGGGTATTTCCCTGGGGATAAGTTGAAAATTATGTGTAATCTGCCTAAAGGCGTGATCATGCAATGGCGCCATTGGTTATGAAGGTGATTGCTTAAGACAGAATTTTGCCAATACTAAAATGCCAATGACCTCGATCGCGTTTACCGACGACGATATGATGCCGATAAAAAA
Source organism: Oleispira sp. (assembly GCA_036960605.1). Classification (GTDB taxonomy): domain Bacteria; phylum Pseudomonadota; class Gammaproteobacteria; order Pseudomonadales; family Oceanobacteraceae; genus Oleispira. The sequence continues at coordinate 1,140 of JBALXI010000059.1, forward strand.
TGGTAAAAATTAAACCTTCAGATATAGGCCAAAAACGTATAGGCCATACCGGCTGAGCGAGCGGTGTTTTTATTGATCTAATAAGAGTGAGCGCGCCTGTAGCCTAGCGCGACGCACTCGGCTTTTAGCGGCAGGCAAGCTAATGCCTGTTTCATCGGCAAACTCTTGCAAGGTGAGCTGTTGGAAATCTTTCAGTAATAGTGCTTCCCTAAATTCACTCGACAGCTTGCCTAAGGTACTCGCCAACTCAAACAGCAGCTCGGCATTGGGCCGATGGTCTACCCACTGTTCTAGTGCGCCTTGTTCAAAGGGGTCGTAATTAAGGGTAGCCTTACCCAAGCGGCGGCATTCTCTCTGGACACTTTTAAATACCCAGCTGGAAAATGCGGCCAGAATTTTTAACGACTCTAACCGACGTGCGATGGTCAGTAGAACTTCTTGTACAGCATCGTCAATATCGCTGATCTTGCAATGTTTAGTCGCATAGCGGCGAACATCCGGCTGGGTGATGGAGAGTAATTGATCCATTGCGTCGGAGTCACCATTACGGGCTGCGGCAATCATGCTGTCCCTATTTGAACCGTCTTTAAAATTCACGTCACTACTTCCTTGTCGAGCTGATCGGGAGCTTGTATATCGCTGAGAGAAAAAGTTTATCACTGGTTAATAAAAAATAATTAAATTTTTTGAATCCTTTTATTGATAGCAGCCCTCTTATATAGGAAAGAAGTGTATTGGACACTTATAAATAGTATTAAAGGATTAGTATGGTCAAGTTACGAATATTTTTATCATTGATTTTCTTTGCAGTATTATCGGGCTGTGCGAGTCATGTGCTTAATGATCAAGCGGGTAAGGAGGGAGATTATTTACCCGCATCAAAAACTCAATCGGTTGTATTTATCCACGGCATGTACCTTACCCCGATGGTATGGCAACAATGGGAAGTCTATTTTCAAACGCTAGGTTATAAAACATACAGCCCTGCTTGGCCTTTGCATGGACAGTCGGTACTTGAGCAGAATACTTCTCATCCTAGAGAGGAATTGGCAGAGCTAAGCTTGCCAGAAGTTGTGCAGTATTATCAAAACTTCATCGAAGCACTAGAAGAGCCGCCAATTTTAATTGGTCACTCAATGGGTGGCTTAATCGTGCAGCAGCTATTAGCAAAAAATATAGGTGCAGCGGGCGTTGCGATAAACTCGGCACCACCCCAAGGTGTTATTTCAATGAAACTGGATTTCCTCAAAGCGAACTGGCCACATTTAAGTCCGTTTAAAAGTTCTTCAGAACCTACTCAGTTAACCCTAGAACAGTTTTCATTTGGCTTTGTGAATGGTGAAAGCAGTGATGAACAAAAAACGGCTTTTGAAACGTATGTGGTTCCTGAATCTCGTAGCATAGGTAAGGCGGCTTTAAGCAGCGATGGCGAAGTGGATTATGAGGTAGCGCGAGTACCGCTTCTAATCGTATCGGGAGGAAAAGACAATACCATTCCCGCGTCGTTAAATTACAGTAATTTTGAAGAGTATCGCGATTCACCTGCCATCACTGATTACAAGGAATTTCCAGATAGAAATCACTGGACCATCTTGCAGCCAGGTTGGGAATCAGTGGCTGGCTATGCTCAACGATGGCTTAAGGCTAATGACAGAGCAATCGTATACTCTGAAATATAAGATTTATTAATAGTAGCGATTAACATTAAGGTAGGCTCCCATGATCTACCATCGCTTTGTATCTCTAAACCTTTTGATGGTACGCATGGATTTTATGTACTCAATCCCCATTGAACTTATTTCTTCTAGCAGTATTGGAAATAGCATTTAAAAAAATACTGAAATTAATGCGTTCATTACTTCTGATAACAACGATCAACTCGCTGATAAAATCACCGAATCATCAGTACTTTGTGAGCGCGATCGTTGAGCAATTAAAATCCGCGGGTATTCAATTGCACAATACACAGAAGCAAATCAAATTTGATAGCGAAGAGGCATGCAATTTAGAGCATGCTGGAAAATGGAACCGTCGCCTGAAATAGTCATTTCTACAGTTCCCCTAGTCTCTGATTCAACTTACTTTTATCGACCTCTCCCACAGCTATTATATGTCGTTCAATGATTTCGACTAAATATCACTTGTTTATCTATATAGTTCACATGTAAACTAAATTTAGTTTGTATGTGTACTAAATTATTAGGAAGACTTAAACCTTGGATAAACGTCTCTTTTTTTTACTCAATATGGCGCAGCGTAAGCTCTTTAATTATGTCGATAAAGCCTGCGAGGACGCTCTAGATACCTCAGTCACCCAGTTAGCGGCGCTGCTGTACATCGTTAAACATTCAGGCTGCTTACAAAAAGACGTGGCGAAAGCGCTATCGCTGAATAAATCGGCCGTGACGGGGCTGATTGTGCGAATGGAAAAAAATGAGCTGTTAGAGCGCTTTGTCAGTGACGAAGACGCAAGGGCAATTAAGTTATACCCAACTCCTGAGGGAGTTCAGAAAACTTTGGATCTAATGCCGTTCATTGATGAGCTTAATGCCTTAATCAGCGAAGACTTCACCGACGAAGAAATAAAAACAGTTCTAAAGTTTTTAAATTTTGTAATCAAGCGCTTCTAGTAGGGAATAGAGAGAAACAATTATGAAAGCAACAATGAAAACAGAAATATTACAAACAGCCGCAGGGCATACGATTACCGCTCAAGTTTTTCCGGCACAAGTCTCTTCTAGTCAACAAAGTAGCAAGGGTGTCTGTATCATCGCCACCGCAACAGGGGTTGCACAGCGCTTGTATGAAGACTTTGCTAACTGGTTGACCGAGCACGGCTATACTGCGGTCACGTTTGATTATGACGGCATCGGTTTATCCATTGATCGCCACGTTAAATTCAGCAAAAGTGACAAAATAAGCTGGGCGCAGAATGATTGCCCAGCGGTATTGGATTATGTAAAAGCAGAGTTTCCTCAGCAAGAAATTACCTGGATCGGCCATAGCGTCGGCGCACACATGCTGGGTTTCATGGAAAATACAGATGATATAGCGAAAGCGATTACCGTCGGGGCAGGGACAGGCACATGGTGGTACAACGCACCGCCGACTAAACGTATTGCATGGTTTTTATGGTATTTATTAGTGCCAGCGACGACCCCTCTATTGGGTTATTTCCCTGGGGATAAGTTAGGCATTATGTGTGATCTACCCAAGGGTGTAATGATGCAATGGCGCCGTTGGTGCTTGAAGAAAGATTACGCCATTGGTTATGAAGGCGATTGGTTACGACAGAACTTTGCCAATACTAAAATGCCCATGACCTCTATCGCGTTTACCGACGACGATATGATGTCGATGAAGAATGTTGAAATGTTGCATGCTTTCTTCACCGGAGCCGATAAAAAAATGGTAAAAATTAAACCTTCAGATATTGGCCAAAAACGTATTGGCCATATCGGCTGGCATAAAGCACGTTACCGTACACTTTGGGATAACTATTTTCTGCCAGCGTTAGAGTCCTGATAGAAGCGGTCTAAGAAGAGCCTATCTAGAAGAGCCAATCTTAAAAGAACTACGCAGTATGACTCGCGCTTGGCTTTATATAACGAGCGCGGGTAATATCATAAATCCAGTTAAAGGCGATGGCGTAGAGTAAGAAGAAAATCATCGCGCCAATATCCATAATAAGCACCGTTAAGAAATCCAGTTGCAGTACCCACATAATGACTGGGAACGAAAATACCAGCATGCCTAATTCAAATCCGAAGCCATGTTGAATCCTTTGGCTTAAGGTTCTGCTAATGCGATCTTCTCCATACAGCTTGTCGAACAGAATGTTGAACGCAAAATTCCATACCATCGCTATCATAGACAAGGCGATGGCAAGGCCCGACATTTTAGCAATATCATTTCCCGTCACGATCACAGCCAATAACGTTAGCAATACGAGCGCGATCGCTTCAAATAGTAGGGTATGAAAAATTCTTTCTTTAAACGACATGCAACTCTCCAATGGCCATTAGTGTATTCGATGGCTAAACGATATCATCTATACTGATACTATCTAGTTAATAACTATCAGATTTGGTGATATGTATAATCTCGAACAATTACGAATGTTTGTTGAAACGGCGAATCTAGGTTCATTCTCGGCCTGCGCCCGGAAGTTAGGCAAGGTGCCGTCGGCAGTGAGCCAGGGCATTGCAAATTTAGAGATCGACTTCGATAGCCAGCTTTTTGATCGCAGTACGCGTAAGCCCAGCTTAACCCCTGATGGCAAGCGCTTGCTCAGCTATGCTCAGGCGATTCTGCTGCAAATGGATGAACTCGATAGCGCCGCACAAGCGATGGGGCGCCAAGAAGAAGCGTTGATTCGATTAGCGGTGGATAGTGCGCTCTTGTTGCCAAACTTATATACCACCCTTTCCAAGTTCGAAAAACACTTCCCGGCAACGGAGATGGAAATCGTCAGTACGACAAGCTTTGATGTGCTTGAAGTGATAGAAAACGATCAAGCAGATATTGGCTTAACGTTTGTAGAATTTGATTTCAATCGTGAAGTTGAGCTGGGCTATATCGGAAGTTTGAATTTTTACCCGGTTTGTCACCCCCGGCATTCTCTTGCTCAGTTTAATGAAATAACAGCGGGTGACTTACTGCCTCATCGACAAGTGATCTCACGAAGCGCAAAAGGTAGTATACCGACACAATTACCACAGCTGTCTTCTAAGGCTTGGTACTGTAATAATTATACGGCAATGCAATCTTTGGCTGAGCAGGGTATCGGTTGGGCTTACCTACCGGCTTACCTAGCAGAAGAGTCGATACACGCTGGAACGTTGAAAAAATTGAAGTTTTCGTTTGATCATAAAACGTGGAAACTTTCGATAGAAATGGTGCGGCAAAAGAATAAAGCGATGGGGCCTGCATTAACTTGGCTGCATGATGAATTGAAGCTGCTATTGGATGATTAGTAGGATACGATTACATTCAATTTTTTGTCGGCATACAAAAGGCCTGCATTGCAGGCCTTAGATCAGTTCAATTTTTATTAAGCACCACGACGGCGCAATAAAGGAAGTGCAGCGAAGATCCATAATAGAGAACCACCAGAGCCACCTGACGATCCTTCAGCGGTGCTTGAATCGTCATTAGAGTTACTTTCAGTGGTTACCGTTACTGGAACTGATGTAGCCGTTTTAGAAGAGCAGAAAGCAGTCTCACACACCTTGTATTGAATCTGAGTGATATTAGCATTTGGCATTGTTGCTTTCGCTCTGAGTGTCGCGCTAGCGCCCGGTGCTAACCCTATAACGATGCAGCTCAATGTTGTTTGCCCGGCATCAAGACCCACTGCACAATTACCGCCATCAATAGAAGCGCTAAAGAAATCTGAAAGACTGCCATTAATATTTTTTGTGAAATCAAACGGTAAAATAATCTGCGCGGTTGGGTTCGAGACTTCTGCATTATTATTAGTGATCGTCATCGTGAAATCTTTTACTTCATCAACAATAAAATTCAAATTATCCGAGATGGATATTTGCAGTGTTAAATCAGTAGCTTTCGTCTTGAAATTGATTTGCTCACTCCAAGGTGATGTCGCAAGAGTTGGCGTTTCAGATAGATCAGAAGTTTCTTTAGCGGTATAGCGTACTAGCACGTTATATTTCGTATTTGATTTTAGAGACTCTAGCTCTGTAAGAGTTCTTAAAGCTGTATCGCCAGTAAGTTTTTGTAATTCGGGAATGGCTATAGAATCAAAATCTACATTGCTAAAGGAATTGTATGTAGCTTCTGCATCCTCGAGGTAGCATGCTAATGAAAATTTACCGTTTTTTGTAACAACATTATCGGATTTCCAATTTGAAAGAGAATCATATATACCCGTCAGATCTCTGTAAGCAATTTGGTCAGAAGACGTTCTTAACGCACAACCAATGCCGCCTTCAGTAATATTAAACATACTTGATGATGTATCGTTATTGCTTAAGCGAATACCGAAAACACCATTGTCTGTGACTAGGACTTCTATATCAGATTCCCAGTTAATAGGTGCATCTGGTGTATTCTTAACTTTCCACTGAATACGAAGATTACTGTCAGTAGATTTGATTATAACTAACGCGTTTTCACCTTGAGGAATATAATTGTAGCTATATGCAATGCGGGTATTCAAGTGAGCAATAGCATTGTCTAAATCATCATAGAAGGTTACTCCCGCTAGCTGAGAGACCTTAAACGTGGCAACTTTTTTATCAAATACTATTAAATCAAATGGGAAATCAAACTTCTTCTCAACACGATAAGAGGCTTCCTCTTGATCTATAGTCGAAGTAGCTCCTCCCATTACTGTTAAGCCTTCTTGAGCTTCGTATATTAGCCACTCTGATTGTTGAATATCTACATCTCGTGAAATAGATGAGTTACTAGAATCAGTTGCTTGGAGAGTGGAAGCTTCAAATCTTGGAGTTTGGCTAACGTCAGTTGCATCGTGACTTGGCGATTCAATCGTGGGTTCTGAAGGGATGAAGGTACTGACCACTCCTGCATGAGCAGAAGATACCGCAATCGCAGCAACTGCTACTGAGAAACGTAGAAAAGCATTCATAAGACGTCCTTGTTATGATTAATAATAAGTAATTGGCGCGCATGATATACTAAAAAAGGATGACTTTTAAGTCCTAATTGAACAAATATTAATCATTCATTGTTAACCGCTGGAGGCCACTATTTCTGCTTATTTTACCTATTTACTGTTAATCGTATTGCTCGTGCTTGTCATTTTAGACAGGTTGATATTGGGGAGAGGATACTATAAAGAAACGGCAAGCAACTTGGCTGTTTGGTCGCTTAATCTAATCGTTGCTGCTCAGTCAATTATCTTGATCACACCGCTGTACCATTGGGCATACCAGAATCAATTATATCGATTTGACGATAATTCAGCTCTCGCCGTATTGTTGGCTATTGTGGTATATGACTTCTTTTATTATATGTTTCACCGCGTCTCGCATAAATTCACAGTCTTGTGGGCTGTACATTCCGTTCATCACCAAACACATCAGCTCATTCCGTCATTGGGCCTTCGTTCTAGCTTATTCGACTTTGCTGTTATTTGGCTGATTACGATTCCCATGGTTCTGATCGGCTTTGGTTCCTATTATGTAATCGCTGCGCTTTTTGCCCACGGTTTGTACCAGCTCTTTTTACATAACCAATGGAAAATTTCACTAGGGCCTTTCGAATGGTTATTAAATACACCCAATCACCACAGTCTTCATCACGCGACCAACAAAGAATATATTGATAAGAATTTTGGCAGCATTCTAATTGTTTGGGATCGACTATTTGGAACCTACGCTGAGCGTTCTGTTAAGCCTAAAATAGGTATTCACGGCGTTAATATGTCACATGATCCTTTACTGACGAATATCGTGTCGTTTTTTGGCAAGCAAACACCGAAGGAATGGCAAGAGAGCTACCGTCCTTTCATGACGTGGACAGCGGTTAGTATCGTGCTACTCGTCATTGGAGGCATTGTTTTTGATTACTTACAAAGTTCATTGCTTGGTATGGGAGTCTTAATCGCATTAGTTATTCAATCAGTATTGAGTTTGAAGTCGAAAGCCTAACGCGAGAAACCTTTAGTAAGCCTATAAGTTCTGTTAATAGCATTTAGTTATATTGGAAGGTAATGAAGTCGGTGTTACTAGGGGCGTGCCTATACTATTGGTACGCCCCTAGTAACAATATCTAAAATAGCGGGAAGCCGTCTAATGATGGAACCTAAAATACCAAGACTAGAGAATCAGCGGATTGCTGAATTACGTTCTTTATTATTGCTCGACAGTTCCCCAGAAGAACGCTTTGACCGTATAACTCGAGTCGCTAAGCAGCTATTCAATGTACCTATCGCTTTGATAAGTCTAGTCGACACAGATCGTCAGTGGTTTAAATCCAGAGTCGGTTTAGACGCATCGGAAACAAACCGCAATATTTCTTTTTGTGGGCATGCCATTTTAAGTGATGATGTTTTTATCGTTGAAAACGCACTCAATGACCTTCGCTTTTGTGATAATCCATTAGTAACAGATGGCCCTAAGATTCGTTTTTATGCGGGTGCCCCCCTTGCGATGCCCAGTGGTAATATGCTGGGTACATTATGTATTCTTAGCCCAGCAGCAAGAGAATTTAATTTAAAGCAAAGTGCTCTATTGCTTGATTTGTCTGAGATCGTGATCAGTGAGTTAGTTTCCCAGCAGGCTGCGACACAAGATGTCTTAACAGGAATACATAACCGTCGTGGTTTTGAAATGCTTGCACAAAAGACTCTGGCCAGTTGTGCTCGTTATGGCTGGAAAAGCACATTAGTGTTTTTGGATTTGAATAAATTTAAAGAAATTAACGATAACTATGGGCATCTAGCAGGTGACCAAGCATTAATTGATTTCGCTCAGTTACTGAATGAAATAGTGCGAGAGTCGGATATCATCGCCCGTTTCGGTGGCGATGAATTTGTCGTGATGTTGATGAATACATCGGAGGATATTGCACGTTCGAAAGTTGGGGAATTCATGCAGAAATTAAAGCAATATAATCAACAGGGCGCACAAGCTTATGAGCTATGGGCTTCTTACGGCATAGTCGAGTACGAACCAGACAAACATGCGAAACTTGAAGATTTAATCTCAGCGGCAGATAGCTTGATGTACCAAAACAAACAGAAAAATAGTTAATCGATTTAATAATATGGGCGGGTGATGTCGGGATAGACCACTCGTGATTTAGATAAAGCGTTACGTCATGCTATTAATTGAACTATATTTTTTAACGCCTTATTTTATATGTTAAATCATTATCAACTTTGCTATTATCTCGCGCCTTTGAATAGGGGTGGAAAAAATGATTAAAAAAATGATGGTTCTAGTGCTTTTTGTTGCACTATCGAATATAGCCAAGTCAGCAGATAAAATATACTTATTTACTGAGCAGCTCCCTCCTTACAACATGACTGTTAATGATAAGCCATTCGCACATTCTGCAGATGACATCACGGGCCTATGTGTAGATATCGTCAAAGAAGTTTTAAAATCCTCTGCTATACCTTTTAAGATGAAACTCCGTAACTGGAGCTATGGCATTTCTAGAGTGACTCGATCTGTCAATAATGGAATATTTTGTACCGCCAGAACGGCTGAAAGAGAAAAGACATTCAAATGGGTTGGCCCCATTACCAGCTCAAATGCAGTCTTATTCGCAAAGCCTAATTCTGAAATAACACTCAATACCGTAGAGGATGCTCGAAAGTATAAAATCGGCGGCTATAAGGGTGATTTCATGAGCGAGTACTTTATTACCAATAACTTCGATATATCACTGGTTAATAATGACGTAATGAATCCTGCGCGTTTACAGCAGGGCAGTATCGATTTATGGGTAGCCGATGAGTTATCAGGCCCTTATGTAGCCTCAGATGCTTTGGATGTAGATGATTTGACTAAGGTACTAACGTTAAACTCAACACCTATGTATATAGCGTTTAATCTAGAAACTCCCGATGCGACCATTAAAGAATTACAGGACGCACTTGATGCGGTTCGGGCTTCAGGAAAAATTGATAACCTAGAACAGCTTTACGGTCGTTAGACTTTAGACGGCGGGTTATCGTAAGCAATCACTCTATTGGGTAGTGATTGCTTACAAAATAATATAAAAATCAGTTATTAAGATTCGAGACTCTTGATGTACTCAGACATTTTTTCTTCTTGATACTCTTCAATCAATTTAAGACTCTTTATATTATCGTCACTCTTCAAAGATATATTCTCCTTAAGTTCTTTTGATATCAAATCAAGCAAGTCATTCATCCCCGTGATAATTTCACCATCAATACCGAATGAATACTTTTTTCCAGTGCATTCATTTAACGTATCCAGTATCGATATGTCATTAATTACGAATATATTGTTATGACTATTTATACCACTTATGCAGAACTGAGTTTTTAGTGCGCATAACATATAAATTTTAATGAAATTTGAAATTAGGTCGTAAGATTTGTTAGGTATTAATAATTGCGCTTCAAGAAGCTTGGTCTTTGTTTCTTGGATGGTTTGAATGATGTCTTCTAATGATCGCCCGGTGCCATCGACCATTGATTGATTAAAGTCGCTTTTATTCCAGGTATTATTAATGGGAGCGATCGATGCGGAAATAATGATATTAGAGAATTCGTTGAAAACACATATTTTTTTCCATATTAGATTTATGGCTTTAATTTTTTCTTGTAAAACAAAAGAGTGATCGTGAGTTTTACTCTCAGGAAAAGATTGTGATGCGGGTTCAAAACTTAATTTCTGTTTGTCCAGTTCGTCTTTTATAAATACCTTGTAAGTATCGACATCATTGTTTTTCGTTAGGGTATCTAGTTGGAAGTTGTTCTTGATGTACTGAGCAATCGTATTCTTACCAAACCATAGACATATGGCGAAAATGGCCGCTGTGCCTAGGGCCGTTGTAATAGTGTCGACTATGTTCATGCGCTTATGAAATCCTTTTCATTAATAGTGTACTGCAAATTAACTAATAACAAATCATTAGTTAATTTTATGGCTATGTTTAAAAGCTGAATAGTACATCTAATTCTCTAATATTAAACGATTATTATTTATTACTTTTGAGTGTGATATCAGTTATTTGCGTTTTTCATTGAGTATCCTGGCGTAGATATTTAAAGTCATAGTTTCACTGTTTAAAAAACATTCAATTCGTATTCAATATATTCAGCTAACCACAGGTTTATTACTTTTTGAATTTTATAGATTATAAATAATTTCTTTAGCGATAATAGGTCTATAAAAACAGCGTGATTACGACATGAAACCCCTACACTGAACTAAAATTAATACTGTATTAGCAATAAATTAAAACAGTAATTAATGAACAGTCGGTGGCTCTTATGTACGCAGTATCCATTGAACACTTCGAAGAAAATTACGCTGATAAAAGTGCTGAAAATAGCATTCAAGAAAATACTGAAACAAGCGAATACAGTATCTCTGATTATAACGATCAACTGGCCGATAAAATCACCACGATTGCTGGGCAGATTAATGCCGCCAATTATCGTTTTCTAAAGTTGATTGCTGAATTCGATCGTCGGGAGGCTTGGGAAGGGCCGGGTATTCGTTCGTGTGCTTATTGGTTGAATTGGAAATGCGGTATAAATATTAATGCAGCGCGTGAGAAGGTCAGGGTTGCTCGTGCGTTAGAAGAGTTGCCTGAGATTAATGAAGCCTTTGAAAAAGGTGAGCTGAGTTATTCTAAGGTGCGAGCGATGACTCGGGCGGCGACTGATTTAAATGAATCGTATTTGTTGGATATTGCACAATACGGTACGGCTCAGCATGTCGAAAAATTGGTGGGGACTTTTCGTACGGTGAGTCGAGTGGAAGATTTCGCGGGCTCTAATGCGATAGGTGTGATGGGTGAGCTAGATGAGTCGGTAGTAGTGAGTGATGATGAGCTTGATCAAAGGCGTGAACAGAAGCTTTATGAATCACGTGGTGTTTCTTGTTATCAAGATGATGAGGGTATGTGGATTATTAAAGCAAAGTTACCCGCAGAGGAAGGTAGCCTGCTAGTGAAGTTGCTTCAAGAGCTAGGGAATAATTTGGCTGACTCAAATGTGAAAACTAGCCAGCCTCAAGAAGATAGTGAAATCAATGGCAAAAACCTTTCCGCGGAAAGGTTTTCTGATTATAAAAAAGACGAATTATTAGCCAATCAGTTATTAGAAGAAGCGTTATTAGGCGAGCAGCTACTACCAAGAGAAGAGCGATTAACCTTCCCTCAGCGTCGGGCCGATGCCTTGACTGTGATAGCAGAGAGTTTTCTTGCTAAAACCGTTGGGAATGGTGAGAGAGCTGCATTCACTACATTAAAAGGAGCCGAGCGTTGCCAGTTGGTATTACACGTTCACCATGGTCGGGCAGGTTCTATAAAGGATGGTGGTAATAGTGATACCAGAGAGGGTGTGCAGCTTGATGCTGATCTTGATGGTCGTTGGTTAGTGCCTGATGCAGCGCTGCGTTTAGCATGTGATGCAGCTCTGCAAGTCGTTGACGAGGATGCGGTTGGTAATGTGCTGAACATTGGTCGGCGTAGCCGAATCATTCCTCCGGCTATGTCACGGGCATTAGCGATTCGTGATGGTTGTTGTCAGTTCCCGGGTTGTTGTGAAACTCGCTTTGTGGAAGGGCATCACATTAAGCACTGGGCGCATGGCGGTGATACTAAGTTGGATAACTTGGTGACGCTTTGTCGGTATCACCACGGAGAGCTACATAGAGGTAAGTTCTTTATTTCTGTTAAGCCCAAGCCTAAAAACCTTGAATCAAATACATCGGTATCAGAAGTGCAAGAACGCTTTGCAGATCGCTTGTGCTTCTCTACGGTTGATCGTTATTTTGATTCACCCTTTAATCGGTCTAAGGACTTTGTAATTGCGCCTAATCCAGCTAAGTTCACATGTGCTTGTTGTGATGATTCGGTATTGAAGAAATCATTGCCTAAGCCAATCTATGATGGGATTGATGAGAAAACAGCGGTAACGGGTTGGCTAGGAGAGCGTATGGATCTAGGGATGGCGGTAGGCGGCTTGATTAGTGCGAGTGGCCATAGTGTTAATGCTAAGGAGTAGAATTTACAGTCTCGACAGGGTTGGTAGTTCTACCAACCCTTCAAAGACTGTCTGTTAAAACCTATAGGCTAGAGCCTGTATGCTAAGCATATCTTACTCATACTCAGAAGAGTAAGTCTCTTTATAGGTGTGTGAATAAAGCTCAAATAAGTTGCCAAATGGGTCTTCAAGATAAGTCATTTGGTACGGCTTGCTATCATCTTCAGGGTGATAGCGCATGATATCCATTCTTGTTTTTCCGCCAAACTCTATTGTCTTTGCAATAGCACTTTCAAAGTCATCAGTTTGAAGACAAAAATGGAAAATGCCGAGTCGAGAGAAATCGACTACATGGCGTTCTTCTCGCTCTTTCATTTCAAAAAGCTCGATACCAATACCATCGGTTGTTAGTAGGTGTGCAATATTGAAGCCTTTAAAGCCTTCCCCAAAGACAGCGATACACATCTTGCCGATTGCTGTCTCACGCTCTTCTTCGACCTTGGTATTACCCATAACGATCTCAAGACCCAGGGCCTTAGTATAAAACTCAACCGCTTTATCCATATCTCCAACCATGATTCCAACATGATTCATTTTCATAATATACTCCAAAAATTTAGTTAACTGATTAGTCGTTTGCTTTGATGGATTTAGTAGCGGAAACGAAGGTAGCTTGCTACCAGGCGTCGAGCGGCGGACGGGTGAGTAATGCTTAGGAATCTACCGAGTAGT
>JBALXI010000005.1:0-154026 GCA_036960605.1 Oleispira sp.
AGAATGTGTGAGTTAAGCTCTTCTACCACAGAACTTTGCTCTTCAGTCGCCGTCGCCACTTGAATACTTAAATCTGTAATGATACCGATAGCCGCTGTAATGTTATCGAGAGACTCTCCTGCTTTGTCGGCATTTTCTACCGAAGATTTAGCGGTTTCTATTCCTTCCTCCATCGCGGTTACCGCATCTTTAGCACCACCCTGCAGCTTATGAATCATACTGTTAATTTCTTCAGTTGATTCCTGGGTGCGCTGCGCTAATGTTCTTACTTCATCCGCTACTACCGCAAAGCCTCGGCCTTGTTCGCCTGCTCGTGCCGCTTCAATTGCAGCGTTAAGCGCAAGTAAATTTGTTTGCTCTGAAATTCCACGAATGACTTCAAGTACAGAACTAATTTCACCTACATCTTGGGCTAAGGTTTGAATTACTTCTGAAGCACTTTGCATCTTGCCAAATAATGAATTGATATCTTCTATTGATGAGTTAACAATTTGTTGGCTACTATCGGTTTCTGTTGCCGATTGTTTTGCGGCATTAGCGGTCTCATTAGCATTGCGGGCAATCTCGTGAACGGTTGCGCCCATCTCATTCATCGCCGTGGCGATCATATCCACGCTTTGCTGTTGCTCTTCAGTATTGCGCTGTGTGGAGTTCGAGGAGGCTGCTAGATTCTGGGCGATGTTATTAACTTCTTTACTATTGCTCGCTATGGCAGTAATTAAACTGTGTAGTTGGCCAACAAAACTGTTGAATGACATTGCTAACTTACCCACCTCATCTTTTGTATCAACTTTCATTTGTTGAGTAAGGTCAGCATCTCCTGAAGCGATATCCCCGAGCATGCCAGCAGCCCTAACGATGGGTCTAGCGACGCCTAATGCAACCCAAAGACCAATGGCGATTAATAGCGTCGCTACGATGATGTTCATAAATACCAGCTGCATTGACGTATTATTAATTGGGGTGAATATTTCACTGGTTGGAATTTCAATGACGACAAACCAATTCAAGGATGGGATGAATTTAGCCGCCAAAAACCGTCCGCCATGACTTGACGTTTGCAGGATGTTTATTGCCTCTTTATTTAATAAATTTTTCTGTACATCATTATCAAATAAGGTGCTTAGGTTCGTACCTGGCTTAATACTTTTATCTGGATGGATTTGTACATTACCCTCTTGATCGGCAAGAAACGCGAGGCCTTGTTCGCCAACGGTATAGTTTCTTATAAGATCACTAACTTGATTGATGCCCATGCCAATACCAGCAACGGATTTTCCGTCACTGGTGCGATAATTAATAAACAGCGTTAGTGTATTTAAGGAGGAATCGTTATCAATATCGAGGGAGTATTTTTTTCCACTATTGAGAAATCCATAGAACCACGAGTCATTGCTACTATTCGGGTCTAATGTTCTGGAAAGGCCACTCGGCACATAATAATTATTGCTTAAACCAGAAACGATAAAGGCGGTGATCGCATTATTATTTTGTTGTGTTGCCGTAAGGTAATCTTTAATTTCGCTAAGCCGCGCGGGATCTTCTCCTTGGGAAATCCATTGATTACTAAAAGTATTTTCAGCCATGGATTTAGAGATGGTAAGCGGTAGGCTAATTTCATTTTCAATGGCACTGGCAACGGCATTAAGTGTCGCTGGAATTTCTTCATTATTAATGCGTTCAGTCATCATGCTGCGCATAGATGAATTACTAATGATGGTCGATATAATGACGCTTATGAGTAATGAACCACCGATGACAAGAGACAATTTTCGGCGAATAGGTAAGGCATTCCACATATAGCTAATCCTGCTAATTTGAACGTCTCTTAAGCTTAGTCAAAAACGACTAATCCGCTAGTTCAGTCGTACTCTCAGACTAGTTCATAACATCTAGCTCATATCAATCGGATCGATATCCAAATTCCAGCGAATTTTTTGAATGCCTTTCAGATTTTCTAAAAAATGAACCAAAGGATCCAATACTCTGTGCAAAGAATTTCGTTCATGGCTCATGATCTGCATCTGCTGACGAAAACGACCATTACGACGCTCCATGGGGGCTGGGAAGGGGCCGATTAGCGTGACAGGAGTCGTGTCCGCTTGAGTCTCACTAAGGGAAAGCAAGTTGCCTTGCCAATATTGATTGAGCCAATTCTGAATAAACTCTCGTGCTTGATTCTGCACCTGTTCGGCGAGATGTTTATCACTGCACTCGGTTCTTAATAGTGCCATGTAGCTGTAAGGGGGTAGCTGAATGTGTTTACGTTCTTGCAGTAAATTAGCGGCGAGGCCGTGATAGCCACCTTCTAATAATAGATTCAGCTGAGGATGATCGGCATACAAGGTTTGAATCCAAACCTCCCCTGGTTTTTCACCACGACCCGCTCGGCCCGCAACTTGTAGCATCAGCTGAGCTGTTTTTTCCATGCCGCGGAAATCAGCACTGAACAGCCCAGAATCCGCATCAAGAATGACCACCATAGTGACATCAGGAAAGTGGTGACCTTTCGCCAACATTTGCGTGCCGACTAAAATGCAGGGTTCGCCTTTATGAATTTCATCAAATAAATTATCGAAGGCATCTTTAGTGCGCACGGTATCGCGATCTACTCGCTTAATATCGCTACCAGGAAATAGCTTATGCAAGTTCTCTTCAATGCGTTCAGTACCTTGGCCCAAGGCTTCAATCTGCATGCTATTACAATTGGGACACAAGCGTGGAATACCGACTTGATTGTCGCAGTGATGGCAATGCATGTGGGGAGGATATTGATGCATCGTCATGCGCGCATCACAACGAATACATTCCGCCATCCAACCGCAATCTCGACACGCGAGAGTGGGCGCAAAGCCACGGCGGTTGATGAAGATCATCACCTGTTGGCCGGCGTTTAAATGCTGTTTAATCTTATCCACAACCGGTAGCGCGAGGCCGAATTCTAAGGGCTGATGCAGGATGCTATGCAGTTTCATCTGCGGCGGCTTGGCATTACCGGCGCGGATCGTTAACTTGTGATGGCTATAGCGGCGACTGTACGCGTTGTGCAGCGTTTCTAATGCCGGCGTGGCTGAGCCCAGCACGATCGGTAATGATTCTTTATGGGCGCGCTTGATGGCAAAATCACGAGCGTTATAGCGCAGGCCATCTTGCTGCTTAAAAGACCCATCATGCTCTTCATCGATAATGATTAAGCCAAGGCTCGGCAAAGGAGTGAAAATGGCCGAGCGAGTACCGATAAGAATCTTGGCCTGATTCTGATTACACTGATGCCACGCAATCAGACGCTCTTTATCGTTCAGGTTGGAATGCATCATTACCACTGGCACATCAAAGCGGGCTTGAAAGCGACGCAATGTTTGTGGTGTCAGGCCAATTTCAGGTACGAGGACCAAAGCTTGCTGGCCCTGCGCAATCGTTTTAGCAATCAGTTGCAAATAGACTTCAGTTTTACCACTACCCGTTACACCATCAAGCAAAGCGACGTGGAACTTGCCTAATTGCTGAGAGATTTTATCGACGGCAGAGGCTTGTTCACTATTGAGAGTAAGTGCTTGCTCTGTTTTTAACGAGAGTGCCGCAGCGCAATGAGGAACAGGGAGTTGCTGATAGGGTTCGATGAACCCCAAGCTGGATAAGCGATCAAGTTGGGCCTTAGCGAAACCTTGTTGAGTCAGATCTTTATGACGCCAATGCGGTTGTTGCTGAAACAGATGCCACAGCGCTAACTGCTTCTTGCCATTTAAGGCGATGGCAGTTTCACCTGACTCTGCTGCGGAAGTTAGTGCACGCCAATGTGGCTCGGCAATATCATTTATCTGCCCGCCTTTACGCAATAATACCGGAATCGCAAGGTCTAGAACTTCCCCTAATGGATGGTGATAGTAGCTGCTGAGCCATTTACACAGCTCCAGTATGTGAGGACTGACTAACGACTGGGTGTCCAAGGATTCAGTGATGGACTTGAGTTTATCCACAGGCACATCGGTCTCGGTCACAATAGACAGGACGAATCCTATTAACTGCTGGCGACCAAAAGGAACTCTTACTCGACTACCGACCTCATAGTGTGAGGCGGCCTTATTGGCTAACGGCAAATAATCAAATTGTCGGCGCAAAGGCACAGGCAGGGCAATACGAAGGTAGTATGTGTCAGTCATGACGGCTAGTTTACAGGGTTTGTGGATAAAATCCGATGGAAAGTGCTTGTTAGAATTCTTTCCTCTGGTATGATTCGCGATCCAAATCGTCAGCATTAACGATTCTTTAAATAAGAAGTCGTTGGGTTGGCACTTTCGTGCGGTACTCCAGTGTAAGAATCACACTGCTGGAGATAGCGGCACTTTTGAAATTATTAGGTGACTTATGAAAGCTGGTATCCATCCTGAATACGCTGAACTTGCTGCAACTTGTACTTGCGGTAACACGTTCACAACTAAATCAACTCGTACTGGTGCTATTCACCTAGACGTATGTTCTGCATGCCACCCTTTCTATACGGGTAAGCAGAAGACTGTTGATACTGGCGGTCGTATCGACAAATTCCAGAAGCGTTTCGGTGGCTTCAAGAAGTAAAACTCTTGCACTGAATGCAAAGAACGCGCTCAGGTCATCCTCAGCGCGTTTTTTTTTCTCTGTAAAATTGTTGTCCAGCTTTTCAGCCTATTAAAAATCTTGTGGAAAAATTATGAATATTAAAGAAATTGCGATCACCAGCAATCTGCGCAAAAAAATTCAAAAAGCGGTAAAAAATACCAGCATCATCTTTGAAGATGAAAACGGTGATATCGTCGTTAACGTAACAGCATATACCGAAAATACTGCACATACAGGACGCTTCCCTTTAGAAGAAATCTTGGGCGAAGATGCTTTGGATTATGATGTAGAGTTCTGGATTTTTAACTAAGATCCAATGAACGGGTAGGCTTTATAGAAAGTATCGCAAGGAGGCGATTTTTTGTGGGAAACAATATAAGCATTGATAGTGAAGTCGTTCGTTCTGTGAACGTTATTGGTATTATATTTTTAGCCATATCGATACTCCCTTTATGGGGATTTTTCTTTGCAACAAATAATACAGACTTAGTAATAGTCATTGTTTTGTTTTGTGTGTTTATGCTAATTGCCCTTTTGATGATCACCTATAAAGCAAAAATCATCATTGCCCATAATGAATACTCGGTGAAACATACGACACTGGGTATGGATATCACAAACAGAACAGATATCACTGGTTGGAAAACTATTAGGTTGTCTGCTCGGACTCACCACTCTTCTGGTAATACTTTCTCCCCCCGAAAATTCGAATTGGATCTATCTCCTTCTGTCGGTAAAGAATGGACCTTCGGTGATGTTTTCATTTCAGGTCACTTTCAATATGCATTTGATGAAGATCCAGCCGTTGTTGCGGGCATGCTGATAAAACTCCAAAAAGTAACAGGATTCAATGTTGAGCTGGATAAGTCTGCCGAAGCATTATTTGGGGTAACTTATAGAACGCTGAAAACAGAGGCTAGAGTATAGATAATACAGCAAATACAGATCGCTTTCCTTCAGTGGATAGTATTGGTGACGGTGTATTGGATTATGATGTAGCGTTTTGGCTGGTTAACTAATTATCCAATGAATGGGTAGGCTTTATAAAAAGTATCGTAGGGAGACGACCGTCAGTGAAAGATAATATAATTTTAAATAGCGGCATAAGTCGGGTTTGGAATGTTGTAGGCATTATATTCTTGATTATAGCGGCACTTCCTTTATTGGGTAGCTTTTATGAATCAAAGGAAACAATGTTCAGAATATTTGTCATATTGTTTATCGTGTTTTTTTTGATGGCACTTTCGATGATGACCTATAACGCAAAGATAATTATTACTCACGATCAATATTTGGTGAAACATAGAACGCTTGGGCTGAATATTAATAATAGAACAGATATTCGTGGCTGGAAAACCATTAGGCTTTCCGCTAGGAGTCCTCATACATCAGGGAATTTACATTCAATTCGGAGTTTTGTGCTGGATCTCTCTCCTGCTGTCGATAAAGAATGGACCTTTGGTGATGTCTTTATTTCGGGTCACTGTAGTTATGACTTTGATGAAGACCCAGTTGTGGTGGCTAATATGCTGATAGACCTGCAAAAAGTAACAGGTTTTAATGTCGAACTGGATAAGCCTGCCGAATTAAAGTTTGGGGTAACTTATCGGACACTAAAAACAGAGGCTAGGATATAGATTATTTTAATCCCAGCCTGAAGATAGTATTAGCCCGCTTTACCCGAAACAAATGGATTTGTGCGTTTCTCGTGGCCGAACGTCGAGTTTGGTCCGTGTCCTGGAACAAACGTAATATCATCTCCTAGCGGAAATAACTTGTTGCGAATTGAAGCAACCAGTTCGTCATGATTACCCTGTGGAAAATCTGTACGACCAATCGAACCTTGAAAAAGAACATCTCCTACCAAGGCTAATTGATCATCTTGGCTATGGAAAATCACATGGCCTGGGGTATGGCCTGGGGTATGAATTACATCTAACGTCACATTGCCGACGGTAACCGTTTCACCTTCTTCTAACCAGCGATCTGGTAAAAAACTCTGTGCCGGTGGAAAGCCAAACATCTGAGACTGCTGTGGCAGCATGTCGAGCCAAAACTTATCCCCAAGGTGAGGGCCTTCGATTTTTAAACTCTTTAACTTTGCTAGTTCAATAGTTCCGCCAACATGATCGAGGTGGGCGTGAGTTAATAAGATCTTAGTTATAGTCGCGCCCATAGCATCGGCTTGCGCGATAATACGTTCGACTTCGCCGCCAGGATCAACCACTGCTGCTTGTTTGGTCTCTTCGCACATGATTATGCTGCAGTTTTGCTGAAAAGGTGTCACAGGGACAATGGCGACTTGTAATGGCATGGCAGTGCTCTCATAGACAGCTCTCGAAAATCGAGAGCTCACAAGTCGCCTAGGATAAGGCTTGAAGCTTAAAAAGCAACTTTCTGTTTAAAACGCGACTAGCTTAGGTGCTTTACCCTTGTATTGCGGCATGGTCATACCGGCGTTGGCATTTATGTACGTTGGATCGGCCACGGTATAGCGCTTGCCGTTAAATTTCCAGCTATCGCCTTGTACGGTTTTGCTAAATTCAACCGCCGTTGCAATGTGGCCAGGAAAGTCGAGGATGACTACGTCCAGTTTTAATAACGATTCGGTTAACCAGGCAAACAGTGCCGCTCTATCTTCACAATCCGAATAAGGGTAGTGCAGAGTTTCTAGAGGAAAAAGGTAGTTCTCTTGGCGAAACTGATCATCATCGGTTTTATATTCAAAGGCCGTTTGCACAAAGCGCAATAAGCGATTAACGGCTTCAGTTTCAGTGTGACCTTCAACAATAGGTTTAAGCTGAGTAAGTAAGCTGTAAGCCGTTTCTTGTGGCATTCCCGCAGAGAAGTAATTCTTTAAGTCTAGCTGTGGAAAGGTTTTAAAATAATTCACCATGTCTTTCGGGTAGCTAACATTGATGTCGAATTTTTCGCCGTTATAACTGAAAGATAAATCTCGCTTTGCTTGATGCTTGTTAGCCGTAAATTTATTAGGTTCAGAAAAATCTAAATTTCTTTGGCCATCAAGGTGCTTGCCACTATAAGTGAATACTTTTCCAGGCTTCATCGCTTTTTCATTCAGTGATACAGAGTAATAACGTTGATTATCTAGTGTGAAATACGTTGTGCTAAACAGTTGCTGTTTCGACGGCATTAACAAAAAGACTTGTTCATTGTAAGCGATACGCGCATTGAAGCCTGCTTTAACTAATAAAAACCAAGACGTTAATTGGCGACTGCTTTGATTACGCTGATTAGAGCCTTGTAGTTCACGAGCAAACTGATCAAATAATAAAGCGGTGCCCCAATCATTTAGCTGAAGATTTTTTGAGTTTTCAGAAAGTTGTTTAATGATATCTTTATGAGGTTGAGTCGCAAGACTTTCCCAATAGCTGGCAATTGATTTGTTACTGATTTTGTTGCGAAAACTTTGTTTGAATTTTTTGTTATATTCAATATTAATGGTTTCACCAAAAAAATCGAATTTCACTGTACGTAAATTAAAATCTTTTTTTACTTCAATGGGGGGCGCGATGACGACTGGCGGCTTAGCAATAACAACAGGCTTAATAACAATGGGTTTAATTATTTCTTTTTCAATAATGTCAGTATCGGGTTCTTCAATCACACCGACAGGTTTGGCAATTGGGATGTCTAAAGGTTTAGGGGCAGGGTCACGCTTAACCGGCACCTCAACTTTAACTTCTTCCCATTTTTTATTCAAAAATCCGATAAAGGCTTTATCGTTCTCATCTAAATAATTTTGGAATTCTGTATTAGTTTGCTTTAACCATTGTTCATATTCAGAGTCAGCGGCTTGGCTATTAAAACTAATAAACGAGGCGCTACAAGCGATGGTTGATATTAATAGGTTACGAAGTAACGGAATGCTCATTGGCTAAACCTTTGGTGTGAGATAGCGTGTGGAAAAATTAAAGCAAAAAAAACCGACGCAAGGTCGGTTCTTTCTATGAATAACAATCTTAGTTATTCATGTTAGCAATATCAGCGGCTAGCTCATCTTGAGCTTTGCCAGCTTGAAATTTCTGCCATAAAGCACGTTCGTTCTTCATAGAAGTTTTAAGTGCCTGCTCAGCAATTTTACCAACGATTTCTGGAGCTAAACCAACTAATACTACAACGCCACCTGTTGGAGTAGGCATTTGACGGAAAATGCGTGAACCAATTAGCGTTTCTTTAGTAATTTGCTTAGTAACCGAAGTATTTACTTGATCAACAGTTTCGCTATCGCCAGCGCCTGTTGTTTCAGAATACTGCTTAACCATGTTCTGAACTTCAACTTTCATGGTCTGAGCTAATTCAACACGAGCACCGGTCGCAGCCATTTGCTTCATGAAGTTAGCGCCAGCGCCAGACTTGTCAGCATAACCAACAGCAGAAAGGTCAATACCATTTACTGGAGCGCCACAAACCCACTCAGGTGCAGGTTGGTTAGAGCCATCAGCGAATACACAACTAGCGACTGGCTGAGGAGCAGGCGGATTAGATCCACAAGCTACTAAAAATGTTGCTGCACTAGCGACGAATAATGAACGAAGTTTCATCTTCTTCTCCTTGAAGTGATAAATAGAAATTGTGTTTGATCTAGTAAAAGTGAGCATAGCTTATGGCTCAATAAATTACTACACTAGAGAGTAAGGTATCTAATAACAATTTAAGGATGTTTTTAATGCGAGGAATAATGAGTCTTTCCCCTATGAAATTGGTGCTCATGATTATAGCTGGCTTTTTGGTCGCCTGTGCTCAGCAGCCGGTGAATAATGGTGTGCCAGAGTGGTTATCCAATCCGGGAAAAGGGGTGGTGGCATCTTGTGGTTTTCATATTGGCGGCCATTATCAGCAGCAAGAATGTGCAGTACAGCGTGGCCGTGAACGCTTAGCCGCAGAGCAGGGTGTAGAGGTGAGCAGTGTGGCTTTGATTAAGGAGCGAGTAGTCAATGGCTATGAGTCCGTTGTGATGGATAAGGAAACGACTTCTAATGTGACCAATAAGACCGTGAAAGCAAGAGTGCAAGATTCATATTACGATGCGCAGCGTGATGAGTATTACGTTTGGGTTGTGCCTAACTAGTCTAAATTTCAAAGAAAGAGGGAAGGAAAATATGATGAGGATTATCCAATTTTTATTCTTATGCTCGGTCGCGATTCAAAGTCAGGCAGATGGGTGCTGGAGTCAAAAAGAAAAGTCAGACATCGAAGGCTTTAACGAATTATCTGGAGAGGTGATTCTAAGTCTCAAAGATGCCGTGACGTGTCAGCCACTAGCGAATGCCAAAGTGGCGATCGCGGGTGAAACTTATTACAGTGATTCTTTCGGTGATGTCGAGCTAGAAGGTATGGACTTCTCTGTTATGGATAAAAGGCTGAAAATGAAGGTGTCTCATCCGTTGTATGCTAATTATCAAAGTCGTTTACGCTTTGAGGCAGGAACTTTAATAAAACGTCGATTTTTGCTCAGTAAAAAAATGGACGCGGGTAAGTGGCGTTTTGTATTAAGCTGGCCAAAGCGTCCTCGCGATTTGGATTTACATTTACAAGGACCTGATTTTCATATTTCTTATCGCGATAAAAAAAGCACGAGTGGCGCAAAGCTTGATCGTGACGCTCGCTATGGCTACGGACCTGAAACCATCACGTTGAAAAAAACTCGAGTAGATTCGGTCTACAGACTATTTGTTCATAACTACAGTTCAGCCTTTCCTTTAAATGGTAAGGCCACTTTAGATGTCTATCAGGGTGATGCATTACGGCATAGTTTGAGCTTACCCACGACAAGTAAGCCTTATGTGATGATGGGGGAGATTATCGAACACCAGTTTGTGCCAAAGGTTGCGGCTATGGGTCGCCCTTAAATCCTTTTAGTATTATTTAGTGGGCACAAAAAAGCCGCCGTAGACTTAATTTTAAGAAATAAGTCTGCGGCGGCTTTTTTAGATCTGTCTAACGCTTAGCTCTAAATATAGAGCGAGCCTTAAACGAGATTGATTAGAACAAGCGACGTACTTTAATCGTACCGTCGATGGTCTGAATCTTATCCAATGCTAGTTCACTTACGTCAGCATCTACATCGATCACTACATAACCCACGTCGCCGAAGGTTTGTAAGTACTGACCACTGATGTTGATGTTGTTTTCAGCAAGAACCGAGTTGATAGAATTCATTATGCCAGGAACGTTCTGGTGAACGTGCAAGATACGGTGCTGATTAGGGTGACCAGGCAAGGCAACTTCTGGGAAGTTAACCGCAGAAATAGTCGTACCGTTATCGCTGTACTTACCTAACTTCTCAGCAACTTCTAAGCCGATGTTTGCTTGCGCTTCCATCGTAGAACCACCCACGTGCGGGGTAAGAATCACGTTATCAAACTCACGTAGCGGAGTAATGAATTCTTCGTCATTTGAGCGTGGCTCAACTGGGAATACATCAACCGCTGCGCCTAATAGCTTCTTGCTACGAACAGCTTCAGCCAAAGCTTCGATATCAACCACGGTGCCGCGAGACGCGTTCATCATGATAGAACCTTGCTTCATCTGAGCGAATTGCTCTGGGCCCATCATCCATTTTGTAGCAGCTGTTTCTGGAACGTGTAGCGATACTACGTCAGACATGCCTAGTAGCTCTTCCATAGAAGCAACCTGAGTTGCGTTCCCTAGAGGAAGCTTAGTCACGACATCGTAGAAGAATACTTTCATACCCATTGATTCAGCCATCACAGAAAGCTGAGTACCAATGCTACCGTAACCGACGATGCCTAAAATCTTACCGCGAATCTCGAAAGAATTAACAGCAGACTTAACCCACTCGCCACGGTGACACTGAGCGCTTTTCTCAGGCACGCCGCGCATTAATAAGATGGCTTGGGCTATTGATAACTCAGCAACCGAACGAGTATTTGAATAAGGTGCGTTGAATACACAGATACCACGAGCAGTAGCCGCTTTTAAATCAACTTGGTTAGTACCAATGCAGAAACAACCAACAGCAATCAACTTCTCAGCAGAATCAAAGATATCAGCCGTTAATTGAGTGCGTGAACGAATACCAACGAAATGTGCGTCTTTAATACGCTCTTTTAATTCGTCTTCAGGTAACGCCGACTTAACATAGTCGATGTTGGTATAACCAGCCGCTGTCAATGTATCCACAGCGCTCTGGTGTACGCCTTCAAGTAGTAGGAACTTGATTTTGCTTTTATCGAGTGAAGTCTGGCTCATGAAGATACCTATATGTGAATATAAAAATCGCGTAAACCCCTGACCACTTGGTCGGCTTTTGCCGTGCCAAGTTTTCATCAAAGGCTCTTAAAAATTAGGCGCGTATGCTAACATACGCGGCAATTAAAGTGTCCCCTTTTGATGGGGACGGATGATGAAAAGTTTGCAGTTTTAAGGTGAAAATTGTACGTATTAGAACGATAGTCTCACTTATCGTTCAATATTTACCTAAATCCCTATAGATGCGCCCAAATATGTACAACTTAAGTAAGCGGATATTTAGATGACACAGCCTCAGACCTCTTTAAGCCAAGCCGAGTTAGAAAGCCAACTGAAAGCCATCGTTGGTGAAGACAAAGTAAAAACCGATGCTGATTCGTTAGAAACCTTTGGTAAGGACTGGACTAAGATCTATCCGCCGAATCCTTCTGCTATCGTGTTCCCTAAAACGACAGAGCAAGTTCAAGCGATCGTAAAGTTCGCCAATGAACATCAAGTTTCTTTAGTCCCTTCTGGTGGCCGCACTGGTTTAAGTGCCGGCGCAGTGGCGGCCAATGGCGAAGTGGTTGTATCGTTTGACTACATGAATAGCATTTCTGGCTTTAATGCCATGGATAAGACGGTTCGTTGTGGTGCGGGTGTCATTACTGAGCAGCTACAAAACTACGCCGAAGAACAAAATTTGTTTTACCCAGTAGACTTTGCGTCTGCCGGTTCTAGTCAGATTGGCGGTAATATTGGTACCAACGCCGGTGGTATTAAAGTAATACGTTACGGCATGACCCGTGATTGGGTTGCAGGCTTAACCGTGGTTACAGGTAAGGGCGATATTCTTGAACTGAATAAAGACCTGGTGAAAAACAATACTGGTTATGACATGCGCCAATTGTTTATTGGTGGTGAAGGAACTTTAGGTTTCATTACTGAAGCGACCATGCGCCTTACCCGCCCTGCCAAGAACCTAACGGTATTGGTTTTAGGTGTGCCTGAGTTTGAGGCCATTATGAGCGTGCTGAATACTTTCCAGACTAATATTGATTTGACCGCGTTTGAGTTCTTCTCTGATAAAGCGATGCGTAAAGTGGTTGCTCGTGGCGATGTGCCTGCACCGTTTGAAACCGAAGCTGAATATTACGCGTTATTAGAATTTGAAGCAGAAACCGCAGGCCATATCGAGCAAGCGATGGAGTTGTTCGAGAAGTGTATGGAAGAAGGCTGGGTATTGGATGGAGTAATGAGCCAGTCTGAAACCCAAGCGAAAAATCTATGGCGCTTACGTGAAGATATTTCCGAGACTATCGCTGAATGGACACCGTATAAAAATGACATCTCTGTTGTTGTTTCTAAAGTGCCTCCTTTCTTAAATGAAATTGAAACGATTGTGACCCGTGAATATCCAGATTTTGAAATCATCTGGTTCGGTCATATCGGAGATGGCAACTTGCACCTGAATATTTTGAAGCCTGATGACTTAGCAAAAGAAGTCTTTTTCGAGCAATGCGCAAAAGTATCGACGTGGGTATTTGAGATTGTTGAAAAGTACCAAGGTTCTGTATCAGCTGAACATGGCGTCGGCATGACTAAGAAAGCGTATCTTAAATATACACGCAGTGAAGCCGAAATTGATTATATGCGTGCGGTGAAAGCAGTATTTGATCCGAACAATATTATGAATCCTGGCAAGCTAATCGATATGAAATAAGTTATTTCAATCGTTGTTGTAAATAATAACCTGGTTGCGGCCGTTATGTTTCGCTTGATACATGGCTTGGTCTGCAGCCTTGGTGAATCCTTCTAGGTCCACTAGGTGTTTATCCCACATAGCAATACCGATAGAGACTGTGGTGGGGCGTTTAAGTAGTTTAGTGACTTCTTCTTGGTAGCATAAACGTATTTTTTCTGCTCGCTCAAACGCAATATCTTGACTCACTTCTGGCATTAAAATAACAAACTCTTCGCCACCAAAACGGCAGACGACATCTGTGCGACGACATTGATCCATCATTATCTGAGAAAATTTAACTAATACCTTATCGCCGATATCGTGACCAAAGTCATCATTCACTTTCTTAAAATAATCAGCGTCCAGTAATAACAGTGCCATTGGTTTTTCATTACGGTCGCACTTTATTATTTCTTTATACGTTATTTCATTAAAATATCTGCGATTGAATAGTTGTGTTAGTGGGTCTTGTGTCGCTTGCTCCCAAAGGGTAGCTTGTAATAATGTTATTTCATCAATTTTAGATTTTAATAAAGCATTAGATTGCTCAAGTTGCTGTTCCAGTTTTTTCTCTTCCGTTACATCAATCGACATGCCGATTAATCCTGTGATGCTGCCGCTGTCATCAAGTAGTGGAACTTTTACAGTCCAGTAATAAAATATTTCATCATCGGTAATGAATTCTTCAATGCCTTTGATAACTTGTTTCGTTCTATACAGATCGATATCAAGACGTTCGAACTCGGTACCATTGATATCACCGAGTAAATCAATCGGTGTTCTTCCTTCGATTTCTGAGGAAGGGCGTTGAAAGAGATCTTGCGTCATTTTATTTGTGTAGGTAAAGCGATGCTTGTTATCGCGAATGTAAATGTAAGCCGCAACGTTATCGAGAATCGCATTTAACTTTTGTTCGCTGAGACGGATTTTTTTCTCGATAGCTTTGTATTGGCTAATGTCGGTGGAAATTCCAAATAAACCGACGACTTTATTATTGTCGCCGATTAATGGTTTCTTCACCGATAGAAACGTTCGGTAAGCATTTTCATTAGAGATGAAGTTTACTTCTTCTTGCTCGATGCTTTCGCCTTGTTCAATTACTATCGCATCGCTTAATTTACGGAGGTCATTTGAAGTCTGGGTATCAAAAAAATCACTATCAGGGCGGCCAATAATCGCCTTGTTTGAGCATGAAAATAGCTCGCAGACCAGGCGATTGGCGTAAGAATAATTGTAATGAAGGTCTTTGCAATAGACGTAAGCCCCTAAATCATCAAGGATTTTAATCAGGTGTCTACTGGGCATGTTAAGGCTGTATTTTTCTTGTAGGTAAACCAATAACGTATTATTTCTCACTTCACCCAAGACTAGAATGATGCGCTGTTCTAAAACGAACTCGCTATTAAAAAATGTGAGTTCTTGTGCAAGAAGTTTTTTGGTCGAACGAGTGAATTGCTTAAAAAATTCACTGCTAGTAAGAGAGTTCGCCGCGACATCGAGTAATTCAGAACATAATGTATTGCTGGCTAAGATGGAGAAATCATCAAGATCAAGCAACAGCGCTGGCTGTTGACTCCCTGTTATGAACTGTATCATCGTCGAATGATTCATCGGCTGCTGGGGCATTGCTAGACAACTTGTACGCATTATTTTAGTAAAGTAAGTATAGCTGAGGCACCGCTCTTTGTATTTTTGATATACTCATCTTTTTCAGGATTTTACGATTGTGGAACTCATACTAGATCAACAGCTTTATCCTCACGCTTTGGGCAAGGTTGTCTGTGTTGGGCGAAATTATGCAGCGCATGCAAAGGAACTCAACAATCCGATACCCAGCAGCCCAATCCTCTTTATTAAGCCTGGTTCAAGTGCTGTGTCCTTTGCGCCAAGCTTCTCCATACCCGAAGATCAAGGCAGTGTTCACTACGAACTAGAAATTGCCATTTTAATTGGCCAGCCATTAAAGAATGCCACGCCAGAGCAGGTTGTCGGCGGTATTGCGGGAATCGGTTTAGGATTGGACCTGACCTTACGAGAGCTGCAAGCCAAATTGAAAGAGCAAGGGCACCCTTGGGAGCGAGCCAAGAGCTTTGACGGCGCATGCCCCATGACAGACTTTGTCAGCATAGAGGCTAGCCATGTTGCTGACTGGCAGACCTTAGAGTTGATACTTGAAAAAAATGGCCAGCTTCAGCAGCAAGGGAGTAGCGCAGACATGCTATTTCCCATCTTGCCTTTAATTGCGCACATGAGTGAGAACTTCAGTTTGCAAGCTGGGGACGTGATCTTAACGGGGACCCCGGCGGGCGTAGGACCCTTAGCCATTGGCGATAATCTTACGGGCAGCTTGTCACTGGCTAATAAAACGTTATTAACCCGTATGACGGTGGTGTCTTAGAGCCTGCTAAACAGGCTAGGCTTTCTCTTTCATCGCCATGATGTGCTTCACTTGGCGATCGATCAGCTTTTCTGCGGTATCAGGCAAGGCATCCAGCCAGCGAGTATCGTGCTCGCAGGCATTTAGATCCATCAGGCTAGGGCCTGGTTGCCATAAAATCTGTTCAGCATCACTTAATTGATTGACTAAATCCTGGCTCACTAATAACTGCATTTCTTTGCTCTGCATGGCGAGTTGCGCTGTCCAGTGCACGGTATCGCCGATCAAGCTAAATTGCAGCTGCTGATTCATTTCTAAGGGAGCAATAAGAACGGGTCCCCAGTGAGCAGAAAGTTTAAAGCTAAGCTGTTGTAATTGTCGGTCGTTGCGTTGTAGCTCTTGCACTAATCCTAAAAACAGTTGCGCTGCATATAAACAGTGACTAGCGTCGCGAGGGTCTTTATCGGGATAGCCAAAGATAATCAGAATGCCATCGCCCGTATAGCGATCTAAAGTACCGTTATAAAGCTTGGCCGCATGTGACAACAATTGATGGTAACCACTTAAAGTATCGCTAAGCTGGCTAGCGGATAATCTCTGCTGCAGTTCTTTTAAACCTTGAATTTCTATGAATAATAACGCGCTATGATGGTAAGTGAGCGACTTGGATTTGGATAAGTTTGGACTTGCCATAAAGTTATCAAAGGATTGTTTAATGGCAATTTTGTGCTGCTTTTGTCGTATCAGGCTATTAATCGCATTGTTTAAAGCTTGATCATTTTGACTATTAGCACCTTCACTAATGATATCCAGTGAATCGTTATTGTGTAGCTTGTCTAAGGCCCGAATCTGATGCTGGTTTGCGCGCAATAAGTGTTCTCCCCAGAAGTAAGCTAATAATCCTGAGATGATACTCAGCATAAAAGTGGAAAGTAATAATAATGCGGCGTTACGTTGGCTGATGTTATGGGCTTGGCTCATATTAATGGCGACACGCAGGTGGCCGATAAGTTGTTCTTCGTCTGTCACAATCTGATTGAGCCAAAAAACATCATAGCTGCCTAATTCGACCAAGCCTTGCTCGGCAATGGGTTGCTGGGTTGAGTTGTATAGCGTTGCCGAGAGAATGAGGTCTTGATCGACCCAGTCTTTCAAAATGACATTGGCGCTGATGCGGTCGTCTTTACTCAGGCTTGAGCGTAAGAGGATGCTGGCATCTTTCACCAAACTAGTGGCGAGTTGTTGCTGTTGCAGTAATAATTGCTGGCGTAACTGGCTGGTGACTAAGTAGCTGAAAGTTAAGCCTGTCATTAGTATTGCCATAGCAATAAAAGCAGCCCACTGCTGGCTAGTGGTTAAGCGCTGACTGATCTTTACGGCGGATCGACCCATTGGTTTCTATACCTGATAACAAACATTTCTACCTAGATGATGGTATGATACGCGCCGTCTGGCAACAGCTGGATCAATATTAATTTTGTAGCGGGAATATAGTGATGAGCGATACTAAACAAGCCTTACAAGAAAAAAGCGAAAAATTGGCTAAAGGCCTATATCTTATAAGCACTGATTGTAAGCGTGCTTTATCGGTTCACGAAACGGTTGATCTAGTTCAAGAACTTCGTGGCGTCGTCGCTGATTTACAAGCAGAAGTAGAAAAACTTTAAGTTTTAGTCGCTCTTCATATTGAGGAGCAGGTTCGAGGGCAGATTCGTGACAGAGTTAGTTTTAATTCGAGTAAGCGGGGCGGATAAACCCGGTTTAACCGCAAATATTACAGCGATCCTAGCGCAGTATAAGGTGACTATTTTGGATATCGGCCAAGCCGAAATTCATGACAGCTTATCGTTAGGCATACTCGCAGCGATTCCTTCTACCGCAGAATCTGCACCCGTACTGAAAGATGTATTATTTAAAGCCCATGCCATAGGGCTAACGGTAAGCTTTACCCCGGTCGATAGTGAAAGCTACGAGAAGTGGGTATCGGGTCAGGGTAAGAATCGTCATATCATTACCTTACTCGCCCGTACCATCAGTGCAGAACATATTGCTCGTATTACTGCGATCGTCGCGGAACACGAGTTGAATATCGACAATATCACTCGCCTTACTGGCCGAGTTCCCCTTGAACAAGAGCTCGATAGCTCTATTCCAACACGTGCCTGTGTTGAGTTTTCTGTTCGTGGTGACGCTGATCAAGCGGTATTAAGAGAGAAATTTTTAGCGGTATCGAATGATCTAGATGTTGATATCGCTTTTCAAGAAGATAACGTTTATCGCCGCAACCGTCGCCTTGTCGCGTTTGATATGGATTCAACCCTAATCGAAGCCGAAGTGATCGACGAGCTTGCCGCTGCTGCAGGCGTGGGTGAGCAGGTTGCTGAAATTACTGAGCGCGCGATGCGTGGCGAATTAGATTTCACCGAAAGCTTTCATGAACGTGTCGCTTTGCTAAAAGGCTTAAGTGGCGATGTACTGCAAGAAATTGCCGAGCGTTTGCCGGTAACGGAAGGTGCAGAGCGTTTGATTCGGAATCTGAAGTCTTTAGGCTATACCACCGTCATTCTATCCGGCGGCTTTAACTATTTTGGTAACTACCTAAAAGATAAATTAGGTATCGACTATGTCTTCGCCAATGAGCTGGATATGGAAGATGGTATCGTGACCGGTAAGGTTACTGGCACCGTGGTAGACGGTAATCGTAAGGCGCAGCTGCTGCGTGAAATTGCCGAGAAAGAAGGCATTCGTTTAGAGCAAACGATTGCTGTGGGTGATGGCGCGAATGACTTACCGATGTTGAGTATTGCTGGCTTAGGCATCGCTTTTCGAGCGAAGCCTGTTGTTCAAGAATCCGCTAAGCAATCTATCTCAACGCTAGGTTTGGATGGAGTTTTGTATCTGTTGGGTTATCGCGATCGCGATATCGTTTAACAATACTTTAGAAACAGCCGTCTAACAAGATTAGCGGCTTAGTTGCCACTCTTTCTGCGCCAAAATTCCACGCTTAATACCCAAAATTAGGCGTGAGAATACCCTTCGTAATTCCCTAAACTCTGTTTATTATAAATAATCCGTACTGGTACACTTGTACCTATTAATAATTATAATAAATTGAGTTTCTATGCATCAAAAAATCTCGTTTCGTTTACTGTTCGTTAGTGCATTTACAATCTTGATGACTGCTTGTAGTACTCAGCAAGAAATAACTGTAGAGCAAGTTGAGGCAGCTTTAGTCGCAGCTGAAACACATGCGAGTGCAGGCATTGTAAATATTGATATAACACCCCCTCCAGGTATGCCGAAAGGTGGTTATTCAACGAATGGTAGAAGTGGAATCGGTTTTAGAACACGCCTTAAGGCCCGAATTTTCTATCTGAATGATGGTAAAGGGCAATCCCTCGCGCTGGTACAAACGGATTTAGCAGGCAGCTCTTTATTATTGCATCATACAGTTAGTGAAGCCGTTGCAGCCCAAACGGGGCTATCAGCCAAAGACATTGTCATCACCGGGACACACAGTCATTCATCTGTTGCGAGTCACTTTGATAATGATTTTTATAATAAACATTTTTCTAATGAAGCCGGCTTAGATCCAGAGTATTTGTCTTTTATTACCGAGCGCCTCGCCACGGCAATTAAACAAGCGGTTCAGCAGCGCAGACCTGCTAGGGTCGCAACGGGACGTAAGGATATTTACGGTTACAATCGTAATCGCATGCTGGCCGCGTATAAGCTGAATCCAGGTAAAGAAAACATCAATATAGAAGATCCTGAAACTAAATTTCAAGAAGTGAATCCTTCTCTATACATGGTGCGTATTGATTTGTTAGATGACCAGGGTCGTTACAAGCCGGCTGGTGCATTTTCTAGTTTTTCTATTCATGGCACAACATTGAGTGAACCTACGGAAGTTTATAGCGCGGATGTTTTTGCTTATGTGCAGCGAGATTTAGAGTGGGCTATAAAAGAAAAATACCAAACGCCATGGGATATTTCTCATGGTTTTACCACCGGAACACAAGGCGATATGGCCCCTGCGTTAGCCGATGTTGGGGACAACTATATCAGCCATTTTGCGGTAGATTTTAAAGCGTCGCGTACGTTAGGACAGGGGATTGCTAAGCAAGCGATTACCTTGTTCGAATCACTGGATAACGAGCTGCAAGATGAGTTGGTATTAGCGACGGCAGCACGGGAAATTAATATTAGTGAAAAGAATAAAATAGAGAATATCGAACTGTGTCAGCAGGCGTTTGTGGGGAATACGACCGCAGGTGGTGCTTATGAGCGTAGAACGCCTTGGCTGAATTTAGTGCCTATGCTAAATGGTGCGTCAGGTAGTAAGCGCTGGTGGTTTGGCAAAGATGGCTGCCAAGGCAGTAAGCGAATATTAGGAACCTCTTTATTACAGCCATTGTTTGAACCGACAGAGAGCTTTCCTAATATGGTTTTATTTCAAATTATGCGCATCAACGATATGTTGATATTGCCACTGCCGTTTGAAATTACCAGTGAATCGGGTCGTCGTATCAGTGCCCGAGTAAAGAGTGAGTTTTTAGCCGCAAAACAAAATATTAAACACAGCTGGGTCGCGAGTGTGGCAAACGGTTATTTTGGTTATTCGGCAACACCCGAAGAGTATGAGTACCAAAGCTATGAAGGTGCTTCTACCTTGTATGGTCGTTATACCACGCCTTATATTAGCGCTCAATTAGGGGTGTTAGCGAAAGATATGCAGTTGAACAAAGTAGAGGAGCTGCAAGATGAGTGGAAGTATTTACTAAAAACCAATCACTTTTTACCCGTCTTAGAAAAGGCAACGGGTATACGCAAAGTTTTAACTGATACTGAATATGTATTAGCGGAAAATGAGCATGAAGAAAATTACTACGCGATTGAATGGCAGGATGTTGGGCCGAGCCAAATTGATTTTCATCAGCCTTTAGTGAAAGTTGAAATGAAAACCGATCAGGGCTGGCAAGTGCTTGCACAAGGTCAGCACCTTATTACGGATGAAGGCTATGATGTCGAAGTTCGCCTGCTTGATACAGAGGATAAGGGAATGGGGACTTATCAAGTGCGCTGGTACAATCCAGAAATTAGTCGTGAAGCCTGTAAAGCAGGTTGTCGTTTTGTGATTGCAAAGCGTGGCCAACAGGAGCAAGAAAAGATCTTATATTCAGCTGAGTTTAATCTCTAAATCCAGTGCATAGCCGCGTTGCGTTATTAGCCTCTCGCGCAATCGCGGCCACTTTGTTTAGCCAGATATAAACTCTGATCAGCATGTTCTAATAGTGCTTCAGGGCTATCCAATTCGATATGATCTGTTGAAGCTAAGCCAATACTAATGCTGCAGTTTACTTTCTCTCCTTTGCTAATAAAGGTTAAGCCGTGGATATGGCTTAGTAGTCTTTGGGCTAATTCCTCTGCTCTTTTGTGTGGGCAATTTTCAAGAATTACTAAAAACTCATCACCGCCATAACGGCCAATCGCGTCGCTTGGACGTAATGACGTGCGTAAAGAGTCAGCAACGGACTGAATAATTTGGTCACCGAAGGGATGGCCATGGTTATCATTAATCGCTTTGAAGTTATCGATATCCACCATCATTAACGTGTAAGGGTGCTCTTTTAACAGGTGCCTGTGGTGAGCGCGGCGCAAGATATCTTTAATGGTCACCTGGTTCCATAAATTGGTTAGGCCATCTATCTTTGCATCTCGCTGAGCTTGATCTAGTTCGGTAATGAGCTGGACTTGAACATCGCTAAGTTGAGTCAGGTTAACTTCGGTTTGTGCCCAAAAAACTAAGTCGCGCATTGTCGCAATGTCTTCTTGGCTAAACTTACGCGGCTTATCATCAATGACGCATAAAGTCCCCACGTTTTGCCCACGACTTTTCAGCGTGAAGCCTGCGTAGAAGCGTAATTTCAAACCTTCAACGACAAATGGGTTATCTTTAAAGCGATCATCTTGGGTGAGGTCTTCGCAAATAATGTATTCATCCACTAATAAGGTATGGGCGCAAATAGACGTATTTCTGGGGCTATCAATGAGGTCCAAGCCTTGAACGGACTTGATCCATTGAGTCTCTTTATCGATCAACGATATATAGGCAATAGGCATATAGAAGATCCTGCATATCGTACGAGTGATTCGATCGAAGCGACTTTCTAAGGGGGTATATAGAATTCCCAGCTCAGTTAAGGCGTCAAGGCGCTGTTGTTCATTATCTGTCATATTGGCAGCAGGCATAGAGGGCTCGAAATCAGCGAATTATTAGGCTAAGTATAGTTATAAATCGTGATTTACCACTGCTATTCAAGGGTCGGTAATGAGTTAGATTGTCGGTGGTTACAAATGCTGCCCAAGTGCCCACTCTATATGCTCTTTCACTAATTCACTGGCTTCAGGCAAGCGTTGCTTAAGTGCTTCAACTATTTCAATGCTGGTCGGAGCATTACCCAAAGCTACTGCAATATTACGCAGCCAATTCTCATAGCCCGTACGGCGAATCGGGTTGCCTTCGGTATGTTTTAGGAAGGTGCTCTCATCCCAAGCAAATAACTCAAGCAAGGTCGCATTATCCAATGGGTGGCGCGGTGTGAAGTCGGTTTCTTGGGTGGTTTTGCTGAATCGATTCCATGGGCAGCATAGCTGGCAGTCATCACAACCAAAAATACGATTGCCCATGCCTTTGCGTAAGTCAGTCGGAATAGGTCCTTTTAACTCAATCGTCAGATAAGAAATACAGCGTCT
The DNA here is from genome assembly GCA_036960605.1 of Oleispira sp. Classification (GTDB taxonomy): domain Bacteria; phylum Pseudomonadota; class Gammaproteobacteria; order Pseudomonadales; family Oceanobacteraceae; genus Oleispira. The sequence continues at coordinate 22,689 of JBALXI010000005.1, forward strand.
AGCATCCAAGACTTGTTCGCCGACAAAGGCTTGGGTGGGGCAGATATCGATGCAGGCTGTGCAACTACCACAATGATTTTTATCATCCGGTTGGTCAATCGGTAACGGTAGGTCGGTTAATAATTCACCCAGGAAAAAATACGACCCCGCCTTTTTATTGATCAGCATTGTATTTTTTCCCAGCCAACCTAAGCCTGCATTACTCGCGAGAGCGCGCTCTAACACCGGAGCGCTATCAACAAAAGCGCGGTAGCCGTGACCGATTTCTTCTTCGATCATCTTGCCTAGCTGAGTTAGGCGCTTGCGAATTACCTTGTGGTAATCACGACCGAGTGCATAGCGAGAGACATAGGCTAGAGACTTGTCTTGTAGTTGTTCTTTAATGCGCGCATCGGCGGGTAAGTAATCCATACGCGCACTGATAACACGTAATGTACCCGGCAAAAGATCGGCCGGACGACTGCGCATATTATCGTGGGCGGCCATGTATTCCATGTTGCCGTGATAGCCTTTGGCAAGCCATTCTTTTAATCGAGCTTCATGTTCACCGAGCTCGATATGAGTGATGCCAATCTGCTGGAAGCCGAGTTCGCGACCCCATACTTTGACCTTGTCAGCCAAGTCTTGGAGTTCGCTTTGGGATAGTGCTGCTTGTGTCATGTGATTATCGTCGTTACCGCAATGATTATACCTTCGCCATCTTATCGCCAAGGACGTATAATTCTGCCAAAGAAACGCTTAGGCATACAGCATAGAATGAAGTTATCTCACATTGAGCCTCTAACAAGCCCCAATACTCAGGTTGCAGTCAACGATATTAGCTGGCAGTTATTGCAGCAAAATGATCAGTTATTACCCCTGCGTGCCTTAGATAGCCATAAGGGTGACCATGGCCACGTGCAGGTTATAGGTGGAGATCATGGTTATGCGGGTGCGGCGTTAATGGCCTCGCAAGCTGCGCTGGTCAGTGGTGCGGGCTTGGTGAGTTGTGCAACACGACCAGAGCATATTGGTGCGTACATAGCTCGTAGTCCTGAAATCATGGTGTCTGGGATTAACTCCGGCCTAGAGTTAGCGCCTTTCATTACCGGCGAACAGAATCAAGACAAGGTGCTGGTGGTTGGCCCTGGGTTAGGTAAGCAGGCATTTGGCCAGTTGTTATTGCAAACACTTTTTCAGCAGTTGCAGTCTTCGGAGCCGTCTTCTATAAAATCGCGAATGATGGTGCTGGATGCAGATGGCTTAAACCTTCTTGCGGCGAAACCCTTAATCACCGGTTCAGAGATCGACTTTTCTAAGCATACTGTCATTATGACACCTCATCCTGCTGAAGCAGGGCGTTTATTAAATATCAGTACGGCGCAAGTACAAGCAGATCGCTTAACTGCGGTCATCGCTTTGGCTGAAAAATATCAGTGCACTGTCATTCTAAAAGGTCAGCACAGTTTGATCGCTGGGCGTAATGCTGCCGATGAGTTGAGTTGCTATCGCTGTTTAGACGGTAATCCCGGAATGGCTTCAGGCGGTATGGGCGATATCCTTGCGGGTATTATTGGGGCTGTATTAGCGCAATTTATAGCATTGGGATTAACGCCTTTAGCCGCCGCGAAACTTGCGTGCTGTGTGCACAGTAAGGCCGCAGATGATGCGAGTATAGACGGTGGTGAAATTGGTTTATTAGCAACCGATCTTTTACCTTTTATTCGTCGGGCTATTCAAAGCCAAACAGAGCTTGTAGAGTTAGAGAATAAACAAGATGATTGATTTAATCGGTGAAGAAAAAATGCTGGCCTTTGCTGGTCAGTGCGCCTCGATATTTTCTACTGCAGCGCTTGATGGCGGTCTGATATTCTTAGAAGGTGATCTAGGTGCGGGTAAAACAACGTTTAGTCGAGGGCTGATGCGCGGCTTTGGTTATCTTGGGCCGGTAAAAAGTCCAACCTACACACTGGTTGAAACTTATGATGTCATCACCAGCCAAGACACTGTTAAAGGTTCGGTGACAAAGGCAGCTTTAACGGTGTGCCATTTCGATCTTTATCGTGTGGCAGATCCTGAAGAATTAGAATTTATGGGCATGCGTGATTACCTAGAAGGTGCGCACTTATGTTTAATGGAGTGGGCGGATAAAGGTTTAGGCTTTTTGCCAACTGCAGACTTGGTATTATCCATAGCCGATATTAAAGACGGCCGTCAATTAACCTGGCAAGCAGGCACTGACAAAGGTCAGGCTTGGTGCGAGCAATTAAACCTAATTGAAGTATGATGAAAACAATAACTAAAATAATAATAAGTAAAATCTTTTTATTGCTGGCTTTCTTAGGCTCGGCCAATAATGCTTCAGCAGATGTTGATGGTGTGCGCGTTTGGCAGTCTCCCGCTAATACTCGCTTGGTTTTTGATTTATCAAAACCTCATCAGCACAAAATTTTCACCTTAGAAAACCCTTATCGCTTGGTGATTGATTTAGGCGGTAATGCTCAGTTCAAACCAAACGTTAATAAAGTGGATCTAGCCAGTACTCTGGTCACCAGCTTACGGACCGGTAGGCAGAGAAATAAAGATCTGCGCATGGTTTTTCAACTGCGAGCGGATGTTAATCCGAAAAGTTCCATTTTGCCGCCGAATAAAATTTATCCTCATCATCGGCTGGTGGTTGATTTAATCGAAAAAAATTCGCGTAGCATTGAACCGATAAAAACAGTAAAAACAGTTGCCGATAAAGTGGCGCATAATAAACGTGACATTATTGTTGCTATTGATGCCGGTCACGGTGGAGAAGATCCTGGTGCAGTGGGTTATCGACGCACCAAAGAGAAAGTAGTTGTTTTAAAAATCGCCAAAAAACTCGCGGCTTTGTTAAAAGCAGAGCCCGGCTATAAACCATACCTAACTCGCACGGGAGATTATTATGTGCCGTTGCGCGAAAGAACACGTAAAGCGCGTGATGCCAATGCCGATTTATTTATTTCTATTCACGCCGATGCGTTTAGAAATTCACAGGCTCACGGTAGTTCTGTTTTTGTTTTATCTGAGCGCGGTGCGTCTAGTGAGGAATCACGCTATTTAGCGCAAAAAGAAAACGAAGCGGATTTAGTCGGTGGCGTTAGTCTGGATGATAAAGATGATCACGTCGCGATGACACTATTAGATTTATCCATGACCGCAACGCGTGGTTCAAGCCTGGCGGCAGGAAAATCAATTTTAGGGCGCATGGGTAAAATATCTCGTTTGCATAAGAAGCGAGTAGAAGAAGCAGCTTTTATGGTTCTCAAGGCCCCCGATATTCCTGCGTTATTAATTGAAACTGGTTTTATTTCTAATCCAGGAGAAGCTAAAAAATTGGCAACTTCTCGCTATCAAAATAAAATGGCGAATGAAATTTTTAAAGGCCTTACTCAATACTTTTATAAAGAGCCGCCTGAAGGCAGCTATGTTGCGTGGAGGAAAGGCGGTGGGAAATCTAATAAGGTGGTTGCGGCAAGAACAGCTTCTTCAGTGAAGAAAGCACGGGTTGCGAATGTTAAACGCTACACTATTAAACGCGGTGATACTTTATCGCAAATTGCACAAAAATATAACGTATCTGTGACCAAAATTCGCCGTTTAAACGGCATTAAAAATAACAGTATTCAAGTTGGGCAGAGAATTAAACTGCCGGCGAGTTAGGCCTATTCTATTATGAAAAGAATCCATTTATTATCGCCGCGCCTAGCGAACCAAATTGCGGCCGGTGAAGTTGTAGAGCGCCCTGCCAATATCATTAAAGAGTTAGTTGAAAACTCATTAGATGCGGGATCGTCTCGTATTGAAATAGATGTTGAGCAAGGGGGGATTAAATTATTACGTATCCGTGATGATGGCCATGGTATTCCCAAAGATGATTTACCGTTGGCATTGAGTCGCCATGCCACCAGTAAAATCAGCACGTTAGATGACTTGGAAGCCGTGAGAAGCTTAGGTTTTCGTGGCGAAGCGTTAGCCTCGATAAGCTCGGTTTCTCGTTTAACGATGACTTCCGCTACTGAGCCTGAAGAAGGTGAGGCTGAGCAAGCTTGGCAAGTCGAAGTTGAAGGGCGAGAGATGGCGGCGACGGTTAAGCCGGCTGCTCATCCTAAAGGCACGACCTTAGAAGTTCGCGATTTGTTTTTTAATACGCCCGCCCGAAGAAAGTTCTTACGCACCGAAAAAACCGAATTCAATCACGTAGATGAATACTTTAAGCGCTTAGCATTAAGCCGCTACGATGTCGCTTTTAGCTTGCGCCATAATCAAAAAGTGATTCATTCATTACGTCCAGCGATTCGCAATATCGATAAAGAAAAACGGGTTGCCGCTTTGCTTGGGACTAAATTTATCGATGCGGCTTTGCATGTGGATGCGGCGGCGGCAGGTTTAGAATTAACTGGTTGGGTTGGCTTGCCGACATTTTCTCGTAGTGCTGCAGACATGCAGTACTTCTTTGTAAATGGTCGAGTTGTGCGTGATCGCTTAGTTGCTCATGCAATTAAGCAGGCTTATCGTGATGTTTTATATCACGGCCGTCAGCCGGCGTTTGTTTTATACCTGACTGTAGATCCTGCACTCGTCGATGTGAACGTGCACCCGACAAAGCACGAAGTGCGTTTTCGTGATGGCCGCTTAGTACATGATTATTTATTCCGAACGCTGCACAAAGCCTTAGCAGATGTCCGCCCTGATCACCAGACAGCACCGACCAGCCTACAAGGTTCTGGAATTTTGAAGGATGGAATGCCGACAGGGACTTCTGGATTGACGAGCCCCGCGTTAATGGCTAATAGCCAGCAGCCGATTACGGGGATCCAAGCGGGTGAATTTAGTGAGCAGACTCGGATGAGTTTACTGCCCAATCGAAATCCAATGACGGGACAGCCATTAGGACAAGGGAATAACCCGGCCGGTGTACAAGAGCACCTCAATGCTTACCAGTCTTTGTCACAACCGTTAAATGTGGCAGCGACCAATACGATAACAGAAGAGCGAATTGATCCGGAAACGGGTGAAATAACGACGGTAACGATAGAGAATAATCAGCCGCAAGAATCGGATGTACCGCCATTAGGTTTTGCCATTGCTCAGCTACACGGCATTTATATTTTATCGCAAAATGCTCACGGCCTGGTTGTGGTTGATATGCACGCCGCCCATGAGCGCATTACCTATGAGCGTTTAAAAATTGCGGTCGATCATCAGAATGTTCAAAGCCAGCCGCTATTAGTACCCATCACGATCAGTGTGTCTGAAGGCGAAGCGGATGCAGCAGAGCAGTTCGCCGATGAATTTGCGCGCTTTGGTGTTTTGTTACAGCGCGCCGCTCCAGAATCCATAATGATTCGCCAAATCCCGGTGATCCTCCAGCAAGCGGAAGTGGAGCGTTTAGTCACCGACATGCTGGCCGATTTAATGCAGCACGGCAGCTCCGATCGAATTCAAGCGCATCGTAATGAGATACTCGGCAATATGGCCTGTCATGGCAGTGTGCGTGCCAATCGTAAATTGACCGTACCAGAAATGAATGGCTTGTTACGTGATATGGAAGATACCGAACGCAGTGGTCAGTGCAATCACGGTCGTCCGACGTGGACTCAAATGAGCATGTCGGATTTAGATAAATTATTTTTACGAGGCCGATAGTGACTTCTACAACGATAGACTCTCCTTCTTTGAGCATAGACTTGCCACAGGCAATTTTTCTCATGGGCCCAACGGCTTCAGGAAAAACAGCGTTAGCCATTGAGTTGGTGGAAAATTATAACTGCGAAATAATCAGCGTTGATTCCGCATTGGTTTACAAAGATATGAACATCGGTACGGCCAAGCCAGATGCTGAGTTGCAAGCACGTGCCCCACATCGATTGATTGATCTAATCGATCCTACTGAAGCCTATTCAGCCGCCAACTTTCGTGAAGATGCTTTACGAGAAATGGCGGATATTACTGCTAAGGGTAAGGTGCCGTTATTAGTCGGTGGCACCATGATGTATTTTAAATTCTTACGCGATGGCGCGGCACAATTACCGAAAGCGGATGAGGCTGTTCGTCAGCGTTTATTGGCACAAGGGGAAGAATTTGGCTGGCCTCATATGCATGCAAAATTGGCGGAAGTCGATCCTGTGGCTGCTGAACGTTTGAAGCCGATGGACTCACAACGAATTCAGCGTGCATTAGAAGTCTTTGAGGTGAGTGGCAAAACGTTAACTCAGTTTTGGGATGAGCAAGAAGAGCAGCCTTTACCCTATGACGTGATTAGTTTTGCAGTGATGCCAAAAGAGCGAAAAACCCTGCATAATCGCATTGCGCAGCGTTATCAAATTATGATGAGACAAGGCTTTGTTGATGAAGTTAAAGCGCTGTTTGCTCGAGGTGACTTGCACGAGGAGTTGCCATCAATTCGTTGCGTTGGTTATCGCCAAGTTTGGCAGTACTTGCAAGGGGAGATCGACTATGACGAAATGGTTGAGCGCGGCATTATTGCTACCCGCCAGTTGGCCAAAAGACAGATCACTTGGCTCAGAAGTTGGCCTGATTTGAACTGGTTGGATACAGAAGATCCAAATCTTCTGCAAAGTGCCTTGAAAATACTGCGATAGACCGCCATATTTAACTCATAGTCTATTAAGTAGAGCACTTGCTCGCACATCTCGTACGTTTTTTAACCATGTTTGGGTTTTTGACTATAATCTAGTCAAGAATATTGCTATTGGTTCTACCAATGAGTGATTTTTATTCGTCTTAATGTATTTTAATGAGACTGTTGATATAAATGTTTGATTTTTAAACAGCTATATCAACACCGGGGTTATTAATTAATTATTTTATTTCTGACTGTCCGTATATTGGACAGCAAATTCTTCGAAGGAGAAGAACATGTCAAAAGGGCACTCTCTACAAGACCCTTACTTGAATGCACTACGTAAAGAGCGCATTCCAGTATCCATCTTTTTGGTAAACGGTATCAAGCTGCAAGGTCAGGTTGAATCGTTTGATCAGTTCGTTATTGTATTGAAAAATACAGTAAGTCAGATGGTTTATAAGCACGCGATTTCTACGGTTGTTCCTAGCCGTCCGGTTCGTTTGCCTGTTGAAAATAAAGAAGATGAAGCTGAATAAAGAGCTGAGTAAATAAGTGAGTGCTGTGTATGCTAATTATTAAAATGATTGACATGCGCAGCCGACTTTTCTACTGAGTTTAAATTTTTAGACTTCTATATTAGGTATTTCTATTGTTTTTTGATCGCCCCGAAGCTGGCAGTAAAGCTAGCGACATCGCCATTCTAGTCCATATCGATTTTCCGGAAGGGGATAACCGCGAGGACCCTAACGAATTTAAAGAATTGGTATTGTCTGCAGGTGGAACCCCCGTTGAATTCATAACAGGTTCGCGTAAAGCACCTGATCCAAAAACCTTTGTCGGTAAAGGCAAGGTAGAAGAAATCAAAGCCATGGCGGAAGCTCATGAAGCAGATATCATTCTGTTTAATCATGCGTTAACCCCTAGCCAAGAACGAAATCTTGAAGAAGCTTTAGAATTCCGAGTACTCGACCGTACCGGTCTTATTCTTGATATTTTTGCTCTACGCGCTCGCACCCACGAAGGTAAATTACAAGTTGAACTGGCGCAATTACAGCATCAGGCGACGCGTCTTATTCGTGGTTGGACGCACTTAGAGCGTCAACAGGGTGGTATTGGTTCTCGTGGTGCGGGTGAATCTCAGTTAGAAACTGATAGACGCTTAGTAGCAACCCGAGAAACATTGATTCGTAGTCGATTAAAAAAAGTTCGCGCACAGCGTGAGCAAGGCCGCCGTAAGCGTAAGCGTTCAGAGATTCCGACAATAGCGTTAGTGGGCTATACCAATGCCGGTAAATCGACATTATTTAATGCCTTAACTAAGGCTAATGTGTATGCCGCTGATAAATTATTCGCGACCCTCGACCCAACCTTACGTCGTTTGAAGGTAATGGATGTTGGTGAAGTGATACTGGCCGATACCGTAGGCTTTATTCGTCACTTACCGCACAAGTTAGTGGAAGCCTTTCGTGCTACCTTGCAAGAAACCACCGAAGCGAATTTGTTGCTGCATGTGATTGATAGCGCAACGGATGAACGCGATCACAATATTCAGCAAGTAGACAACGTGCTGGCTGAAATCGAGGCTGATCAAGTTCCGCAATTAAAAGTCTACAATAAAATAGATTTGTTGGATGATGCTGAGCCACGAATTGAACGTGACGAGCATGGAATACCGATTGCGGTATGGTTATCCGCTCAGGCAAAGGTTGGGTTTGAATTATTAACCCAAGCGATTTCCGAGCTGGTAGCGGAAGAGCTGTTTCAAGAAACGATTCAGCTAACCCCAGCAGATTCTAAGCTTAGAGCATTACTTTTTGAGCAAGCCGCAGTGGCAGAAGAGACATACGCTGAAAATGGCGATAATTTATTGAGCTTACGTTTACAGCTTGATGACTTCAAAAAATTATTAGCAAAAACAGGTACTAGGGCAGATCGCTTTATACCTGTTGTATTAGAATATTGGGAAAAATAGCGAAAGGCAAAGATAAGTAAAGGTGATGATTGTGATAGGAATATCATGATCAATCTTCTATTATTTGCCTCAAATAATTTAAACGATATGCAATCCAGAGATAATGGAGTGATTTATGGCGTGGAATGAACCGGGTGGCGGTAAAGACCCTTGGGGCAACGGTGGTAATAACGGCGGCAATAAAGGCGACAACAAGGGCGGTAATAACCAAGGACCCCCTGACCTTGATGAAGCGTTAAAGCAGCTAATGGGTAAGCTGAACAATATGTTCGGTGGCAAAGGCGGCGGTGGCGATAAAAAAGACAGTAATCAAAGTGCCGGTGGCTTAATTGGTATCGCGGCACTTGTAGGCCTTTTATTTTTAGGTTTCAGCTCTGTTTATACCCTCGATGAAAAAGAACGTGGTGTGATTCTACGTTTGGGTAAATACGAACGTACTGAAGGTCCTGGTTTGCACTTCAAGCTTCCACTTGCAGAAACCTTGATGCGTATCGAGACGACAACTGTTCGTACGGTAAACATCGAAGAGCGTATGTTAACTGAAGACAATAACATTGTTGAAATTGAACTGAACGTTCAGTATCGAGTTCAGGATCCTGTTTCTTTTGCATTACGTATCGAAAATCCTCGTTTAACACTTCAGCATGCGGCGCAAAGTGCGTTACGTCATGATGTCGGTTCTACCGCAATGGATCCGATCTTAACCTCGGGTCGTGAAGCGACTGCTGATCAAGTTAAGTTACGTTTGCAAAGCTATCTTGATCGTTACCAAACCGGTATTCAATTGACCAACGTCAACGTAAAAGATGCTCGCCCACCTTCGCAGGTAAAAGCGTCATTTGATGATGTTCAGGCGGCTCGTCAAGATAAAGACCGTTTAATCAGCGAAGCAGAATCTTATGCTAACGCGATTGTGCCACAAGCTCGTGGTCAAGCTCAGCGTCAGTTAGAAGAAGCGAACGCTTATAAAGAACAAGTCGTCGCGAAAGCAACCGGTGAAGCGGATCGTTTTGTTGCGTTATATACCGAGTACAAAAAGGCGCCAAAAGTTACTCGTGAGCGTTTATATATCGATGCCATTAGTGATGTTTACGCTAAAAGCAGTAAGGTTTTGGTTGATGTGGAAGGGGGTAATAACATGATGTATTTACCGCTTGATCAGATCATGAAGAACATACCGCAATCTAATACTGGTAGTACGTCATCTATAGATGTTTCAGCTATCACCGATCAGGTATTGAACGAGATTCGTACTCGTCAAAATGATCGTCGACAGGAGACTCGCTAATGTCTGGTAAGAGCTTAGGACTATTAATCGTATTAGGTTTGGCCATCATAGTTGGTAGCCAAAGCATGTATATAGTGAAAGAAACAGAAACGGCTTTGACCCTGCAGTTTGGTCAGATCGTTGATAATGACATTCCAGCTGGGCTGCATTTTAAAACGCCTTTTCTACAAACAGTGAAGACGTTTGATGCACGAATCCTAACCTTGGATGCACAGCCTGCACGTTTCTTAACCGAAGGTAAGAAATACGTAATCGTTGATGCGTTTGTTAAATGGCGCATTAAAAACGTATTAAAATACTATAAAGCTACTTCCGGTGATCGCTTTGAAGCCAGTAACCGTCTAGCCGATTTGGCAAACAAAGGATTGCGTAACGAATTTGGTGTGCGGAGCTTGCACGAAGTAGTATCGGGTGAACGTGATCAGTTAATGACTAAATTAACTGCTGACCTTAACAAAGAAACTCAAGAAAACTTCGGTATCGAAGTCTTGGATGTACGTGTTAAAGCCATCGACCTACCTGAAGAATTAAGCAACGATGTTTATCGTCGTATGCGCGCTGAACGTGATCGTGAAGCGAAAGAGATTCGTTCTGAAGGTAATGAGCTTGCAGAAGGTATCCGCGCTGAAGCAGACCGTAATAAGACGGTAGCACTGGCGAACGCTTATCGTGAATCTGAGCAGCTTAAAGGTGATGGCGACGCAACGGCCGCAAGAATTTATGCGACTGCATATCGAAAGGACTCCGAGTTCTATTCGTTTACGCGTAGCTTGAAAGCCTATACGGAAACTTTCCGTAGCCAAGATGTTTTACTATTGAAGCCTGATAGTGACTTCTTCCGCTATATGAAGGATTCGACGGGTAAGTAGTCATTTTATAAATACGCTTTTTAACAAGAGCTTTGTAATATGAAGTACGAACCAATCGTTAAAGTGTCAGGTAAACAACTTCAATAAGTTGTTTGCTTTTGATACAATCAGAAAAACCGGACATCGATCCGGTTTTTTTGTGTCTATCTGTCTAATGGATAAATCTATGAGCACTGCCGATCGCTGGTTATTACCAGATGGAATCGAAGAAGTATTGCCACCACAAGCGCGTGGTGTAGAGCAATTACGCCGTCACTTGTTGGACGATTTTAACCGTTGGGGTTATGACTTTGTTATACCGCCAGCGCTAGAGTATCTTGATTCCCTGCTAACAGGCACCGCGAGTGACCTAGATCTGCAGACGTTTAAGGTAACCGATCAGCTTTCCGGCCGTTTAATGGGCTTGAGTGCTGATACTACACCGCAAACCGCACGTATTGATGCTCATAGCTGGGCACAAGAGGGTATTAGCCGTTTGTGCTATTGCCGTACGGTTTTTCACGCTAAGGCCGCTAGCATTCTTGCTGGACGTACACCGACTCAAATCGGTGCTGAGCTTTATGGTGAAGCGGGTGCGGGCGCCGATATCGAAATTATTAGCCTGATGCTAAATACCCTACAACAAGCTGGATTACAGGATTTGCACCTGGATCTTGGCCATGTCGGTATTTTTAAAGCATTTTCGGCAAAAGCTCAGCTGTCTAACGTGGCAGAAGAGAAGCTTTTTGCTTTATTGAAAGTAAAATGTGCAACCGATTTAGATGCATGGGCAGAAGAGTATTTAACCGCCCCAGCATTAATAACCGCCTTCAAAGCACTTGTGCGTTTACAGGGTGGTATTGAAGTGCTCGATAAAGTCGCTGAGCAGTTAGCGTCAGTGGTACCAGAAGTTACCGCGATTATTGAACACTTGAAGCAAGTCTGCCAAGCCATTGCAGCGCGCTACAAGGTACCGATGTACTTTGATTTTACCGATCTTCGTGGCTACAACTACCATACAGGTTTGGTTTTTGCGGCTTACGTACCCGGTTATGGCGATGCTATCGCTCAGGGCGGTCGCTACAATGAAACCGGCGCTGTATTTGGGCGTGCGCGTCCAGCCACAGGTTTCAGTGCCGATCTTAAGGTCTTGGCTCAGCTAGGTAACTTTACGACGGTTCAAGCCAGTATCGTGAAGGCTCCGGCGCCTTACGATCAAGACCAGCAGAAAGAATTATTAGACTTGATTGCCGAGCTTCGTGCTCAAGGCAGCCGAGTTGAAGTGCAGCTGAGCGGCGAATTGCCAACCAGCGGTGCACGTATTGAGTTAAAAGACGGTCAGTGGAAACTGATCGAATCCAATTAATCTAAATTAGTGAAATGAATTCGATGGGCAAAAACGTTGTCGTTTTAGGCACCCAATGGGGTGATGAAGGTAAAGGTAAAATTGTTGATCTACTAACGGAGAAAGCAACAGCTGTTGTTCGTTTCCAAGGTGGCCACAATGCTGGACACACATTAGTCATCGACGGTGTTAAGACCGCATTGCACTTGATTCCTTCGGGTATCTTGCGTGAAGGCGTTCAGTGCATCATTGGTAACGGTGTTGTTGTTGCTCCTGACGCTTTACTTAAAGAAGCTCGCGCATTAGAAGCGCGTGGTGTTCCAGTAATGGAGCGTCTGCGTATTTCTCACGCCTGTCCTTTGATCTTGCCTTATCACGTTGCTTTAGACCAAGCGCGCGAGATCAAGCGTGGTAACGCTAAAATCGGAACGACTGGCCGTGGTATTGGTCCAGCGTACGAAGATAAAGTGGCTCGTCGTGGTTTGCGTATTGGCGATATGTATCAGCCAGAGTTCGCGGCTAAATTAAAAGACGTTATGGAATTTCATAACTTCTCTTTAGTTAACTACTACGGCGTTGAAGCGATTAATTACGAAGAAACGTTAGCGTTATGTATCGATTGGGCTGCGCAGATTAACGACGTTGTTCTTGATGCTGTTGAATTGGTTCATAACATTCGTGAAGCTGGCGGCGACATCATGTTTGAAGGCGCTCAAGGCACCTTGCTTGATATCGACCACGGTACTTACCCGTTTGTAACCTCTTCTAATACTACCGCTGGCGGTGTTGCTTGTGGTTCTGGCGTTGGTCCTTTGTACCTTGACCAGATTATGGGTATTACTAAGGCTTATACAACTCGTGTGGGTGAAGGTCCTTTCCCAACTGAATTGTTTGACGACGTTGGTGAGCACTTATCAACAATTGGCCAAGAAAAAGGGACAACGACTGGACGTTCGCGTCGCTGTGGTTGGTTCGATGCTGCATTAGTTAAGCACGCGATTCGTGTTAACTCTGTTAACGCTATTTGCCTAACGAAGCTAGACGTTCTTGACGGTCTAGAGACTGTTCGCGTTTGTACAGGTTACCAAGATGCAGACGGTAACAGAATGGGTGTTCCTGCCAGTGCTGATCAGTTCTCAAAGATCACTCCTGTGTATGAAGACTTACCAGGCTGGACTGAAAGCACGGTAGGCGCACAAACTTTGGATCAACTTCCAGAGAATGCTAAAGCTTACATTCGCTTTATTGAAGATTCGATTGGTGCACCAATCGACATCATATCTACCGGTCCTGACCGTATTCAAACTATCGTATTGCGTCACAGCTTCGCGATTTAAGTTTGATGCATAATCCTATACTTTAGGATTAGCAGCGGGCTTTAGGCCTGTGAAATAAAGAACCCAGCTCAAGTAATGATCTGGGTTTTTTTATGTCCTACATCCATGTAGTCCACCCTACGGGCTTCTTCGAAGTGCAAAATGGCTGTCCTGCCATTTAGTTATGCCTACAGTTTGTATATTTGCATTCCCATATTGATATGAAATGACAGGCATAAAAAAACCCGCATTCTTAAACTAATAAGAAGCGGGTTTTTATGATTCAAAAAGCTAGCAAGCTAGCGTTAAGCAATCAGACTAGCGACGACCAGCACGACGAAGTGCGGCAGGCGTATAGTCACCAGAAGAACGTTCGAAACCAAATTCATAAGAACCTGTTTCTTCGTTATCTAAGCCTAGTACTAAGTAGCGACCAGAGTTCAAGTCATATAGAGCTTCAACAGCATACCAAGGCACTAACTTATCATAGAACATGATGTTGTGTGCTTCGGCTACACGCCATAGTTGACCACGACCATCGTAATGATCGATAACAGTTGCCTGCCAAGTATCTTCATCAAGGTAGAAAGTACGCTTACCATAGACGTGACGCTTACCTTTTTTCAAGGTTGCTTCTACTTTCCACACACGGTGAAGTTCGTAGCGCGTTAGATCTTGGTTGATGTGACCGGCTTTTACGATCTCATCATACTTAACATCGCCATCGTTCAACTTATAAGAGTTGTATGGAATGTATAGTTCTTGCTTACCGGCTAGCTTCCAGTCATAACGGTCAGGAGCGCCGTTAAACATATCGAAGTTATCTGCAGTACGTAAACCATCAGACGCTGTACCTGGTCCGTCATAAGCAACCTGTGGAGCACGACGTACACGACGCTGACCTGCGTTATATACCCAAGCTTTACGAGGTTCTTTAATTTGATCCAATGTTTCATGAACCAAAAGAACGTTACCGGCTAAACGCGCTGGCGATACAACATCTTGCTTAAAGTAGAACAAAACGTTGGCATCTTTAGACGCATCAAAATCTTTCAATTTATTACGGAAAGTGAATTCGTCTTTAAAGCGAACGATTGAATAATCACCGTTTGCTTGAGGAGTCGCTTGACCCACAACACGAGAAACACTGCCACCACGATAACGAACAATGTGGTTCCAAATCGCTTCAACACCCGTTGCTGGGATTGGGAAAGGAACGCCATCAACGAAATCACTCAAGCCGTTACCGTCTTGAACTAGGCTGGTATCCGTCGCATTTTTCTTCGTTGCGTCGTAGATTGATTGTGGGTAAGCCGCAGAGCGCTGTGTTGGGTAAACCGGCATGCGATAAGTATCAGGATACTTTTCGAACATGGCTTTTTGACCTTCACTTAACTTGTCGCCGTAATCCTTATAGTTCGCGGCAGTAATGGTGTACTTCACCTTATCTGCAGCAAAAGGGTTAACGTGCTTATCGCCTTCGGTATAGCCAGCTGGAGGAGTAGTAACACCACCCGTCCAAGCGGTAACTTCGCCGCTACCAGCCATTTCAGCACCCATTGGTGTCAATGTTGTGCCAATTTTAGCGGCTTCTTCAGAGGAAACCCCTGCATTAGCCGCTGCTACCATCAAGGAAAGCGCAATTGCGCTTCCCACTTTTTTATACTGTTTTAGCATCTATATGCCCTCAATATCTCTATGTACAACTAAATTAGAATGAATAACTTGCAGCTAAAGCAATGTTGTCACGATCTTTCGTAGTGTTGTAATCACCACCATCAAAGCTAGTGTAGTTCACAGTAACTTGTGTCTGGTTTTGATAAACAAATTTAACGCCAATGGCAGTAGTTAAACGCTGATCAATGAACTGTGAACCCGGCTCAGGACCGTTACCTTGGTCATAAGAAATCGCAACATTAGGTGTCATATTCACACCAGCAAAAGCGTTATTGTAATCGATACCAGCACGTAGACGAATACCACCAGAAAGCTGAGTTACATAGCCTTCATCAGTACAGTTGTCTGAATTCGAGTTAGCACCAGACTTTCCATCACCGAAGCCCGTTTCACAAGCATCAACACCAGCAGCTGTTGCAATAGCATCAACACCAACCGCATCACCTAAACCATAAGCACCAGAACGGCCATAGCGAGCGTCGTCTAAGTCTGGAAGATCAGGTATATAAGTTGCACCAATTTCAGCTGCAATTGCTAAGCGGTCAGCACCAAAAACTTGATCGAAGAACTTAATGTAGGTCATCTGAGCCTGCCAGATATCCATTTCGTCGAAACCATCTAGAACTTCGCCTGCAAGTGCAGAAGCATTTGAATGAGGCGTTAGAGAAGTTTCAATACCGCCCACTTCAGCTAGGCGATCTTGATATAGACGGCTTGAAGGTAATGCTAGGCCACCTAAGATAAGTTCAAATGCGTTCCATTGAACAGGAGCATCTGGACGGTAGCTAATTTCACCACCAATCGATGCGCCACCTTCAGTAGAGGTTGCAAAGCTTAAGCCCATCAACTTCTGATCTTCTGGGTAAACGATCTGGTACAGAGGATAGCGGCTATCATAAGTCGCATCGGCGTTAATCTGTCCACCTACTGTTCCTGTAATAGTCCCTAGTGGATCATAGTTAGAAACAACACCACTGATGTAAGGTAAGCGACTGTGGATGTTCATGTAATAAACACCAAATTCAGTATCGCCTAGTGCTTCTGAGTACCAACGTAGGGCTAAACCATACTGGCCGTCATCACGGGCTTCGTCATCGGCTAAGCGCTCGGTAGTAGGAGCAATACGATCAGCTAGATCTACACCTTGAGCAATTTCAGCATTACGCATGTCAAGATAATTACGTTCATCATCGGTACCGGCCAAAACAACAGGACCACAACCGTCAGCTACGAAATCAACAGTAGAAAAGAACGTACCACAAGGATCAGAACGTGTTTTTTCCCACTCTAGTTGATAGAACGCTTCTAGAGATACATCAGCAGTTAGACCAATAGAGGTATAGAACATGTTAACGGGTAATAGACCTTCTTTTACTTCCGCGCCTGGGCGACGCCCTCAGGTTCGAACTATTATGGAAGCTCGACTGAAAGAAACCGCTGAGAAAATTAAAGCGATGCAGTCGACCTATACACAAATGCAAGATGCGATGCAGCGGTGGCAAAGCCAGCCAGACTGCACACCAACCGGTGAGCACATTTGCCATTTGATCGAAGGCTTTTCTAAACAGAGTGACAACTTTAAAGAAGAAGGATGCTGCCATGAGTGATTGCTGCGGTGCTAAAGAAGAAAAGAAAGCCAGTATTGATTGGATTCTATGGGTTTCAACAACGCTTGTTATTGCTCTATCAAGCCTTCAATTCTTCACTGAGTCTCTTCAACGCGAAGGCATGAATCTGTCTTGGTTAACGATTATGAGCGATACCAGCGTCGAGATGATGAACGCTATGTGGTGGGGTGTGCTGTTTGGGATTGTGGCCGTGGGTTGGCTGAATCGTATTCCGCGCGAAGTGGTTATTGCGGCACTTGGGCCTGGCCATACTAAACGTGGCATTGTTCGCGCAACGATTGCTGGGGTGTTATTGGATCTTTGTAATCATGGCATCTTGATGGTGGCAATGAAGCTTTACGAACGCGGTGCTAGTTTAGGCCAAGTGATGGCATTTTTAATCGCAAGCCCGTGGAATTCGTTCACCTTAACGCTCATTTTAATCGGCTTAATTGGCTTACCTTGGACTCTCGCGTTCATTTTATTTTCAATGGTCATTGCTTGGATCAGCGGTATGATTTTCGATCGCTTAGAGATGAATGGCACCTTGCCGATGAATCCCTACAAAGAAGACCTACCTGAAGATTTTCAATTAGGTGCAACGCTGAAAGAGCTGACTAAGAATGGTGATTATTCTATAAAGGCGACATTAACAATGTTGTGGGATGGTATTAAGGGTGCCCGCATGGTGATTCGCTGGATTATGTTTGGCATTGTATTGGTTGCGTTGATTCGTGCTTTTGTGCCGATGGATATTTTTGCTGATTGGTTTGGCGCCAGTATTGCCGGGCTATTCTTGACCTTACTAGCGGCGACGATTATTGAAGTCTGTTCGGAAGGCTCTACGCCGATTGCTGCAGATTTGGTGAATCGCGCTCAAGCACCGGGTAATGGTTTTACCTTTTTGATGGCCGGTGCTGCGACAGACTATACCGAGGTAATGGTTATTAAGGATACGATGAAAAGCTGGAAGATCGCGCTCTTCTTACCGCTCATCACGGTGCCTCAAGTATTGTTTATTGGCTGGGTCATGAATGTAATGGCTTAGTGTTCTAGCCGCCCCTTAGATTCGTATACGATTTAAGGGGCGCTCCAAATAATTAGAGATTGTTAAAACGCAAAACCTGCACTCATGTACGTCCTGTTGCCGCCTTCGTCGCGATCAAACGCTTTGGCATAACCCAGTTTAACGGGAAAGATCATGCCGTAAGCAATAACCACTTCTACATTCAATTCAATACCGGCACTGGTTAAATAATCTGCATTATCGCTATCACCCCAAGCCGCGCCGTGATCACTAAAAACGGTTCCACTCACGTTGCCAAGACCAATAGGGAGAAGGTCCCAGTTACGTTCAATACTGGTGATAGGAAAGCGGTATTCAAGACTGTTCGTCTGAATGCGACTACCCTGCTGAACTCTTTCGTCATAGCCTCGTAGCGACCAAGTATCTCGTCCAAATAATGACTCAGAGAAATTGATATTATTGCCACCTAGCTCAAATGGCTCTGGGGATTCAAAACCGTAAGCACCTTGCGTATTAATCGCGATGACTTGCTTGCCCGGTAAATCAAAGAAGTGACTGAAACTCGCATTAATCACGTCGCCTTTATAATCGCTGTCTAGATAATCATTCGATTCCCATAGTACGGTCGCTTTACTTCCCCAGCTTGGACTGTTGGATTGGCTGTAGAATTCGGTATTATCAAAATCAAGACGCCCACCCACTACGGCATTCTTTTTATCTTCAAAGAGACGACGAGATGTTGAAGATTTTATATCCCGCTCGATACTTGAGTTGGCACCCAAAGAAAACGTGAGCGTATTTTCAAATGCGTTAAATAAGTTAATTCGCGCTATTTCGATATTATCTTCTTGACGAATATTCAATTTGTCTTGAAATAATAAAGTTCCGTATTTATGCGAACGACTGGCGCTTAGCTGCCATTTATTATCGTATGAATAAATAAGATTAACTGCGCTTAAATCATTCTTAGTATCTTGCATTAGACCTAAAGAATAACTGTGTCTGCCTAGCGCATCGGCTCCTGAAATTATTGCACCGTAAACGTCGTATTCGTCAGAGCTTGCGAGCACTGGGCTCCAAGATGTTGGCATCAGCGTCGACCACGGGCTGTATTCTTCTGTTTCAGAATGCCCCGCCAGTTCTTCATACAGATCAGGATAATTAAACTGTCCAAACGCCTGTTGGATATTAAAAGACTCTAAGCCTTCTTTTCCGCGTAATGCTTCACGTGACATTAATGCGTGATTGTAGCCTGTTGCATCATAGCTCTGATAATAAAGCTGGCTGCCGATCACCAACGGTTTAAACGCACCGCCCATGACTCGGGTTAAGCGTTCGGTTTGGCCTGTGGCGAGTTCAAGCTGATATAAATTGAAGGTTTCATCGTAATCTGCCGAGAAGATTATATACTTTCCATCGTTGCTATAACGCGCCTGACTTTCAATGGATTTAGTATTGGTGATTTTCTTCCAGGTTCTTTCTCCAAGATCGAATATTTCTAAGTTCCAACCTTGCTGAGCACGCTTTATATTGGCAATAATAAAACGTCCATCAGGGGATACGTTATATTCACCTAATACATCATCAAGTCTGCCTGCCCATAGTGTTTCGATGAGTATGCCATCTGCCGTCAGCTGATCTAACTGACTAATACCGGCATTAATACGCTTGGCAATGATTGCTTGCGACTGCTCTCTATTCTTGCCGCTATTGTTATCAGAAACAACGTTAATCCAACGAACATTGCGATAGCGTTCGCCTTCGGTTAAACGCTCGGAGTCGCCTGCGGCATTGATGCGGAATATATCGGCGAATAAGCGACGATCATCTCGAGAAATTGCACGGGTATAAAGAATATCTCCATTCTGATTTACGTCCATATCCATTAAACTTTTCACTTCAGAAACGATTGTTTCGCCACCCTGCGTATCTCGCTTAATAATGGCGAAACGGTCTTCACCATTATTGCGACCATAAAAATAATGCTGCTTGCTCACCGCCGCCGCATCTAGAAATAAGCCTTCGTGGCTTATCTGTTTACCCTCAACTAAAGGATATTCATTTATCTTTGCAATCTGTGGTTTAAAGCGCACATCCAGCCAGGTTTGGAAATCGCCCCATAAGACTTCATGACTTTTGCCAAATACGGTATCCGCATCCCAGTTTTGTAAGAAGAAGGGAATAACATTGCGGGAATATAAATTCAGATATTCAGTTATTTTTTCTTCACTGTAGGTATCGGCCAAAAATTGGTAATAAAAATAACCATACAAATACTGCTTACCCAAGGGCCAAGCCCGCAAAGGTGCAGCCACTTGAGACAAGTCATCAATTCCATTTATTACTTCCTCGCGCATCATCATGGCATACGCGGAACTTTGTCCACGCCCTATGCCTAAGTCATAATCGGTTTCTTTATAGACCGCCAATCCTTCTATGAAAAACCCTGGGGTATAGGCATGCGGAAAGGTTAATGGATTGCGGCCGAATACTTTACGAATCGCCCCTGGAATGCCACCGACCATATCCATATGCACAATGTGTGTCAGCTCGTGTGTAATTAACAAGTTAAACCAGTCATCGTAATATTCTAAGCTGCTATTACCATCGGGCGGTGATAGGTATAAGCGCATTTGGTTAAACGGTATTGGGGTGGCCCAACCATTAGAAAAGTCGAAGTCATCGGTGAGTACTATCTGAATACGATCTTTCGGTGTCCAGTTCAGATCTTCTGTGAGCATTAACCAGGCATTTTCTGCAATGGTTGCCGCACGTTCCGCTTGCACGCTGTGCTCGCTAAGGAAGTTGATTTCAAAATGCTGCGTTGTAAACGTGAGCCACTGCTCGCCTTCTTGCCCCCATGCTACTGCGGCTGGGTTTTCTGCCATCACCATAGGTAACTGAAACGATAATGTTGCCATGCTGACGGCGCAGGCAAGCTTAAAAGGACGGGTAAATGATGTTAAAAATTTCATGACGTATCTCCAAATTCATACGTCTATTTTAACGGGGCAAGCTGAACGCTAGCTGAACTGAAGGGTTAGTTTTGGCTCTAATAATCGGTTATCCGTTCAGCTTGGGTTAATCTTGGGGCTAAAGCCGCGACTAAATTGTTAAAGAAAATAGCGTCCAATTGCACTAAACTTTGTCGACGTATTCATATTCAACCTACAACGATGACAATCTCATGCTAAAGAAAACTCTCATATTACTCGCCAGCCATGGCATAACCGCTGGCCTAGCCTTCCTTATCGGGGTTTATAGTTTACCGATTATTATGGCAGCCCCAGACCCGACTTCGGGTGCGCTTGCATTAACGATTAAAAATACCCGTTATGTGGCGACGATTTCAGAGTCGTTAGCGGATTCTGATTGGTTGCATTGGGGTGAAGGACGATTCTCTTTGGGCGATGACTACATCGTTTTTCAAGGCAAGCTTGCGCCAGGGCCAGCGTATAGACTGTATTTATCGCCAACGTTTATTGAAACTGAAAAGGATTTTTTTCTGCAGAAATCGAATATGGTTGAGGTGGGTAAAGTGAATAGTTTTGCTAACTATATTTTACCCGTTGCCACTGACATCTCGATTGAGGATTATAATTCCGTAATTATTTGGTGTGAGTCATTCAACCAATTTATTACGGCCGCCCAGTTTCGTTAAAGCGTGTATTAGAAACATTCGCGAGCAGCGCTCGCGAACCGGCGGCTACCATTAATTATTCAGTAAACAAACTCAGTACTTCTGCTTCTGTTAAGGCACGGTGATACAGTTTTACAGTATCAAACGCTTGATCATCCGTTACCGTGCACACTTGCGGATCTCCCTCTACTGCCGCGGCTACACAAACAACCGAAGTATGTCCGCCGACTCTAAACGGCGATCCACCACCATAGCCAGAATTATTCATCGCCGCGGTAATCGGCCCTGTCCCTAGAGGCAGCAGGCCTTGCGTCGTCAACGCAGTGCCGTCTAAATAACCCCGGAGTTCATTATTTTCACGGTCGATAACCATAGCAACATGATGCCACTGCCCCTCTACCAATGCATCGGCTTGACCAATAACGGCCACGTTGTTTTGCATTAAACGATCACGGTAACTGACTTGCATTGCGAGTCGATTACCTTCAGCACGAATCTCCCAGCCGCCATACTGCATATTATTTGGCCCAGACGACGATTTCCCCATCAGCAATTTATTGTCAGCTATTGCAGAATATTTAAACCACATCGAAGCTGTAAAACTTTTATGCCCCGGATCGAGCTTATGGGGTAATAATAAATGACCGATCGCATCATTGGCTTTTACTGCCGATGCCATTAAGGGAATTGAAAGAGCCTGATTGCTTTGATTATTAGCGCTAAGCACCTGCACATCCGCAAGACTGGCTTCAGGTGTAATACTGGCTAAGTTAGGCGCGGTTAAATCATTACCTTGCCCAGACAAGTCGGTTACCACATTGGCATTAAGTGTATCCATATCCCAATGTGCAGTTAAGCCATTTTCAAGCACTTGTATCTGCACAGGACCGGTGGTTTTAAACTGACCATCTGTCGCGACATAACTAAATTGATCAACTCCGACATAGCCCACTGGAGGCGTATACGTTAGCACGCCATTATTATGGGTAACACTGCCACCCGCTAATGTGGCCGCTTCAAAACTGTCGATGGATAAGGTTTCACCATTGGCATCAAAGTCATTCGCCAGAGGCTTTACGATGCCCGCTTGGTTTTTATAAACCGTGAGATAATCTTTAAACGCCGCCGGTAACATAGGATTAATTAGTGCTTCAGCGGGTCTAAACTTGCTGCCTCTTTGCAAACGCAACGTCGTTTTTCTCGCTTGCATATTGCCCATGTGCGTCGAAGGTTGCTGGATTTGGTTATTGTTATCAGTTTGTTCGCCGTGCCCTAAATGAAAGTTATGACCCACTTCATGGGTGAAGCCCCAGTTCATAGTGTAGTTCGCCACACACCCTAACCAATCACCACCACCCCAGCAGTAACCGCCATTTCTTGGGTCTTGAAACGTCATACTAAAGGTCGTGCCGTCTTTTGCCCCTGGTCTTGTTTGGGTCGCATTTTCAATCGCCCCATTCGCTTCGATCACTGCTTTACCTATGTCCCAACGCAAACCGGTTTTTTGCGCCCAAACATAATCCAATTCATTTATGTGCCCCTCCATTTGCGCAATTGCATTGATCAAATTTCCTTCAGCCTGGTTCATGAACTGAGAGTTTCTGAAAGTGAAGGCGACGCGGGATAAATTATTATGAAACTCAGGTCCAGGCTGAGGTAGGTAATATTGGTTATCTACCGCTTCTGGCATATTATAATCGAGCTTTAATTCAGCTGTTTCAAACTCTGCATTACCTAACGCATCACGATTAATCAGGTGATTGATATCAATATTTCGCCCCCACTGGCGGCTATCCCCACCCCATGCGGATATGTATAAAGTACCTTTGGAATCCACTACTCCTGTGACCGTTACAAACTCGTTATTACTGATCGTGCCACGATAGGTACGCACTTCTGGCATAGGAGCAATCGCTTCATATTGCTGTAAGCGACGAGTATCAAAAGTTAATAACTGAAAGTTGGGTGAGCGCACGGAATGCTTTTCGAATACCAAGTTGAGATCAACATCATTCACGTTAACCGTTAGCTCAATGTTTTCCGGTAAGGTATGCCCGAGGGATTTGGTCTCATCAATAACCACGGTATCGACAACTAAAGCATTATCACTCCAGCTTGAACTGCCTTGCCCTAAAGGCCCCTGAGTTTCTATGCGAATGTAATAACGACTACCCGGATTAATATTGTCCAACAAAATCTGATGCTGCCCAGCGGTTAAACTATCGAACGACATCTGATATTGCCAGCCTGTAGAAGACTGCCCGGCATCCATTAGTCCATAATAAATAACTAGCGGGTATCCTTCATTAAGAGCATTCACTACCAACTCAAGCTGAATTTGATTACCCAGTTCTTCGAAGTTGGTTTGATACGCCGTTTCCATTTTAATTTCGGCGGGTATAAAGCTACTGGTCGGATAAATATATTGATTGCTCAGCAGGCCTTTTGCTAGGTTAGGCCCTTGCCATGCAACCGACATGTGATCGCCACCGCCGCCTTCTTTGTGTAAGACTTCGATGTAATACAATTGACCTGATTTTAATGGCAGCTGCGTTTTTACTCGCGACCCATTCGACCAACTATCTTCATTAGAAAAGCCATTAACCCTCGCAATCAGTTCTGCTTTTTCGGCACTTAAGTCCGTGCTTATACGTAATTCACTGGCATCATCGGAGGCAATCCAAAAATCATAAAGCCCATCTTCTGGAACGCTTAAATAGGCTGTTACTTTTTGCCCATAGTTATTACCCATCGATGTCGGGCTTTTAAAGTCGTTTAGAACTCGCTGACTGGCAACCGTACCTTGAGTATTTATAGAGGCAATATCTGAACCTGAAATGCCCGTCCATACTTGCTGGAAAGCACCTTTTTCAACAAAGTTATCTGCGGTAAGTGCATAGATGATCACTTCCGCTTGGGTCACATTACCTTCTAAACTCACTTCTACCGTTAGCGTATAGCTTTGATTGGTATTGGTTAAGAAAGCATTGGTTAACGTTAAAGCACCGCTATTAGACAAGGAAAAGTAATTATTTTGGTTGCCGGCAACGATGCTCATCGCGACTGTTTGCGAGCCGGTGTAATCGCCGTTAATAACATACGCTAGCTGTCCAAAATGTTGATTGAGCGGGCTATTCACAGGCAAAGAAAATTCATATTTCGAATGAGAAAAAACAGGCGTGGCGGGTAATAGCTCCGCTGTGCTGATGGTGAGTATTGTCGATAAGCCTTCGCTATTGGCGGTTTCATCGATTGCTTCAACTTGAAATTGGTATTCAGTATTGGATACCAGAGACGCTACACGCAGTCGGGCATCGAAGCTTTGTGCAATGAATTCACCCTGCTGATAAATTCTATAAAGTACGGGTTTATCTCTTTCGTCGACTGAAACGTTCCAGCTCAAACTAATAAAATCATGACCCGTCTCTGTCGCGTTAAGACCCGTGACTATGGTGGGTGCAACAAAGTCATCAATCACAATTCCAACGACGGAACTGCTTAATGAATAGTTACCAGCTTTATCGACCGCTCTCACCGAAAGATCATAACGCGTTGCACTGATCAACCCCGTAAGCCCTATTGTTAACGCTTCTGTTGTAGCGATTTTTTCACTGCGATTATAAATTTCATAGTGATCAACGGCTACATTATCTTGCGTAGCCTGCCACTTCAACGTCACCGCATCTTCCGCCGTTTTAAGCCAGGTTAATTCAGTCACTGCAGCCGGGGCTTGAAAATCAATCGGTAAACGCAAATATTCGTTGGCTATAATTGCTTGAGCAATACCTGGGCCTTGCCATGCTACGGCTAAGTGATCACCACCACCGAACTCGACCATCAAGGCCTGAATAGCGTAAGGCTTACCGGCTTCAAGTTCGATAAGTGCTGATTGTTGTTCGCTGTGTTTCGTCCACTGCTCAGGGCTTGTCCATCCTGCCGTTTTAGCCCTAATACTAAGATTATTGAATAAGTGATCGTCACTTATTGATAACTCTGCATTGTCATCTGCCGCAATCCAAAATTGATATTCCCCACTCACTGGCGGTACCAGATAGCCCAACATGCGCTGGCCATAATTATTGCCGATATCGACTGGAGATTGAAAGCTGGATTCAATACTTGAAAATGATGGCGAATCTGGAAAAATATCTAACGCTTTTAAGACTTCGAGATCATCACGGAGAGACGCGTGATTATAAACATTACGTGCGAGACCTTGATTATCAACATTGGTGGCTGTTCCAATTATCCCAAGCTGGAAACTTATACTGTTAATACTAAAGCCATCACTCACTTCGACGAGAATGTTAAAAACTCGACCTGACATGCTTTCCAATGAACCACTGATTTGAATTTCACCATGCTCATTAATCGTTAAAAACGGGCTAATATCATCTGAGCTATTGATGTGTTTAAGGCTAAATTCCAAGGCATCGCCATCACTATCACTGGCCTCAACTTGGGTAATTAACTGACCAACCGGGGAAGAATCAAAGACTCTGTATTGCTGCAACTGACTGCTAATGACAGGAATATTATTATTCTTGGTCATTGCATCAATGGCCAATGCGACAGATTCTCGGCCATTTATATCGATAGCGACAACGTCATACCGATAGCTTTTATTTTCTTCTAAATCAGTATCATGAAAAGTGAATAAACCGGTTGCTAAAGTGGCTACCGTTTCACCATTACGACGAATACGATACCCATGGGCATTATGTTCATCACTCCAACGCAGGGTAATGGTCGTTTGTGACGTTGCTAGAATTTGTAAATTTTGAATGGCAGGAACAATTGCATTTGGCTCTGGGGCTTTATCAATTTCAACCGTTTCTTTTCCTGCGGGGGCTTCGCTACAAGCGCTCAGCATCAGGATTGTAATCAACCCCAGTATATATTTCATGTTCGACCCTTATTATATGGCTTTTTGCCTTATATCTATTGGTCGCGATATTATCATAGAGACTTAATTTACTGAGTGACGCAACTCACACTTTAAGCTTAGTCAAGCAAAGGAACTGACACACTCAGATATGAGAGTTTTTATATCTTCCATACCGGTAGTAATTACTTCCCTGATATCATCCATAGTAATCAGCGCTGCTGACTTTCCTGCTGCTGGGTTAACCACTAAACACACGCTGGCGTAAGGAATATTCAATTCACGTGCAAGCGCTGCTTCTGGCATGCCCGTCATCCCGACCAAGTCACAACCATCAATTTCTAAACGCTTAATCTCAGCAATGGTTTCTAACCGTGGGCCTTGAGTTGCGGCATAGGTTCCGAAGTCACTGTAGCCATGTTCGAGTTTTTGTTTGGATAAAATGCCAATCAACTTATGACGCAATGCTTCGTCATAAGGGTGGCTAAAATCTATGTGGTCTAACGGCTTAAAGATACCATCAAAATAGGTATTTTCACGACCTTGGGTATAGTCAATGATTTGATCAGGAACGGATATATGGCCAGCGATGGCTTCTTTATGAATTCCACCCACAGCATTAACCGCGATAATGTTATCGGCTCCTAATGCTTGCAGTGCGAGTAGATTCGCGCGGTAATTAATTTTATTCGGTGGTACTGCATGAGGATGCCCATGACGCGCAAGAAATAATAAACGCTGACCGTGCAATAGACCTTCTACAATCGGAGAGCTCGGTTGACCTAGCTCAGTGGTCAACGTGTCGTGAACCTTGATCTCACTCAACTCAGTAAATTCAGTTAATCCGGTACCACCAATGATTGCGAGAGTTTGCACGTATTACCCTTATTTATTGAAGCGGAAAAAGCAGTTCATTAGCAATACGCGTATGTTCTAGCCATTGCGCACTTTCATAGAGATCACCTGCTACTGAGCTTTGCGCTTTCATATCAGTCAAACTCAATAGCTTCCAACTTCTGTCACGCACGGTATCAACAATTTCTTGTGCGGCGTCTCTTTTATTACAAATCAAAAGGACATTACAGCCAGCTTCTTTCGCTTTTTCTGCACGCACCGAAGGTGAACCTGACGAGGCCGCGCCTTCCATCGATAAGTCATCACTGTAAATTAAGCCTTTAAAGCCCAGCTCTTTACGCAGAATCTTTTGCAACCAGATTGCGGAGAAACCCGCAGTGAACTCTGCATCGACATCGGGATACACAACATGCGCTGGCATAATTGCGCTAAGAAGCTCTTCGTTGATTAATTTTTTAAACGGAATTAAGTCAAGCTGATCAAGAACATCAAACGTTCTAGGATCTGTTGGAAGTTCTTTATGAGAATCGGCTGCTACATGTCCGTGACCCGGAAAGTGCTTAGCCGTTGCCGACATCCCCGCGTTTCTCATGCCGACAATAAACGCTTTAGAAAGCTGATAAACAACCTCTGGCGCGCTGGCAAAAGCACGATCACCAATCACACCCGAGCGCTCAAAGTCTAAATCTAATACCGGTGCAAAGCTGATATCAATACCGTGATGAATTAACTCTGCGGCCATTAACCAACCTAAGGATTGCGACTTGGCCAATGCATCGTCAGCATTAATATCATATGCGCAGCCTAAGCGGCGCATCGCGGGTAAGCGTAAAAAGCCTTCGCGAAAGCGCTGTACTCGACCACCTTCTTGATCGACTGAAATCACCAAATCAGCACGCAGTGCTTTAATGCTTTCGCAGAGCGCTTTTAATTGTTCAGGGTTTTGATAATTACGACTAAATAGAATTAAGCCTGAGATTTCAGGCTGTAATAAAAATTCGGCATCGTCAGGAGTCAATTCTAATCCTGCAATATCGGCCATTACACAGATCGACATGGTATTCTCGCAAAGGTTGATTCTTGAATCCAAAGAGGTGTGCCAACATCGAGCTTTTCAAACAGTTCAATGACATCACTATTGCGCATACGGATGCAGCCATGAGATTCGGCTTTACCCATCGGCTCGCTATCGGGGGTGCCATGAATATAGATATAGCGCTGCATACTATCAACGTTACCCAAGCGATTGCGTCCGATTTCACAGCCACTGAGCCATAAAATTCGCGTTAAGATCCAGTCACGCTTTGGAAACTGCAGAGCCAATTCAGGGCTGTAAATCTCACCGGTCGGTCGACGCCCAATAAAGACAGCATTCTCTACGGCTTCAAAACCTATTTTGGCGCGCACCTGATGCCAGCCCAATGGGGTTTGATTCGAGCCTTGTTGCTCACCTACACCCAACTTGGCCGTAGAGATGGAGTATTCAATCACTTCATCGGCATAGGTTAAACGCATAAGTTGGTCTTGGACTGAAATTTCTAGTCTTAATAGTCGCATGCAATCAATCATTCTTAACGTTAGACATCAAACCCGATGCTAAGAAAGGCATTAACTGTGATACAACATCTTTTACGTCAGACTCAGTACCTAGATCATGATTAGCCATGGCTAATAATGAATCGACACTGGACATGGTAAATACTGCAGCACCCAACATAAAGTGAATGCGCCAGAAACGCTCCATCGGTGTTAACTCAGGGGTAACACGATTAACTTCTTTCATATAACGACTGAATACTTCGCCGTATTCACTGGTTAAAAATTTGCGTAAGTGACCCTGACCCTGACTATAAGCCAACCCTAATAAGCGCATGAAAACCCCAAATTTCTCTGGATTTTCAAGACCTGACTTATTTAAAGTGAGTACTAATAATTTTAGTAATTGTTCGGGGGTATTTTCTCGCTGCTCAATAATATCGAGCTGTTCTGAAAACTGCTCGCTAAAAGGCGTTAAATAGCGGGCAAATACTGCCTGAATCAGTGACTTTTTAGATCCAAAATGATAATTAACCGCTGCTAGATTGACTCCAGCCTTTGTCGTGATGTTTCTCAACGAGGTTTCGGCAAATCCTTTTTCAGAAAATAATGCTTCCGCCGCATCTAATATGCGCTGCGCGGTATCTTTCTGTGCCATAACTACCCAAATTCAATATCTGTAAAATTCAAACATACGTTTTAAACGCTTTAAGTGCAAGCGATACTAAGCGCAAAAATCCGAGTACTTTAGTAGAAAAAAACACTGAAAGACTTTACAGCAGAAAAAACACTGTATATATTTACACCCACTGTATAGATAAACACCATTACCAACGCTTTAGGAAACAACATGATTAAGCTTACCGCTCGCCAGCAAGAAGTTCTTGATCTTATTAAGGACGCCGTAGAAACAACAGGCTTCCCACCCACTCGTGCAGAGATTGCCGAGAAGCTTGGGTTTCGCTCACCTAATGCCGCTGAAGAACATTTAAAAGCCCTTGCTCGCAAAGGTGCGATCGAGATGATGCCGGGCGCTTCTCGAGGCATACGCGTATTACAGTCACAGCAATTAGGCCTACCGATCATTGGCCGTGTTGCTGCCGGTGAGCCGATATTGGCTCAAGAACATATAGAAGATCATTGCAAGATCCCGCCCAACTGGTTTAAGCCTGGAGCTGACTTTCTATTAGAAGTTCATGGTGAAAGCATGATTAACGTTGGCATTATGGATGGCGATTTAATTGCTGTACATAAGACCGAAGTCGCTCGCAACGGACAGATTGTTGTTGCCCGCGTTGAGGATAATGTCACTGTAAAGCGCTATCAGAAAAACCGTAACAAGGTGACGTTGCATGCTGAAAACGATGACTTTGATCCGATTGAAGTGAACCTAAAAGACACAAACTTTGCCATTGAAGGTTTGTATGTAGGCGTTATCCGCCGCCACTAAGCCTTAAAGCACACAAGAAAGTACGAAAAAATAATTTCATTAATACAAGGAGTTAGTTATGCGCCAATTACCACTAGGCATTCAGAGTTCTGAGTTAACCCTAAGCAGCCGCCATGGACGAGTTGATTCAAACAACTCCATGTCAAACAATGCGGGTATTAGTGAAATTATTTTAGCAACAGACAGTGCTTTACAGCCTATTTATTTATTGCCGCTGCTATCTCAAATGTCTTTGGATAAGCGCTGGTTGATGTGGCTAGCAGAAGAGCCTTCAATTAACCGTCAATGGGC
Organism: Oleispira sp.; assembly: GCA_036960605.1. Taxonomy (GTDB): domain Bacteria; phylum Pseudomonadota; class Gammaproteobacteria; order Pseudomonadales; family Oceanobacteraceae; genus Oleispira. The sequence goes on from JBALXI010000005.1 coordinate 53,021, forward strand.
TTCAGCATTAGGTATTGACGCATCACTCGTACTGCACATTAACGCTGAGCAGGAATGCTTCCATCGAGTTTGCTGCAAAGCATTAGCGGCAGGCACAGGCCATTTAATCATCGAGTGGCCTGGTCAAATCAGCTCAGAACAGCTGAAGGAACTCGAAGACGCAGCCATCATTGGTTCTAGCCACGCATTATTGATTCGTCGCCGCTAACCGTGAATGAGCGTTTTTGCTTTTCATTATTCACTAATAAAACATTAGTGAATGGATCTTGGGGTTTCTGGGTCCGTGAGGCTATCTGTGTGCTCGATGTCGAGACCTGACAATTCACTCACTTTGCTCACACCGGCTTCAATCATGGCGTGCGCGACTTCAATATGATTATTTTTCAGCCCTTCTTTCGCTTCTGCAGAAAACTGAATTTTAACAATCATCTCCTCTGATTCTTCATCCGCTCTACGCAAACCAATATCGCCATTGGATAATTCTACGATTTCAAAAAAATCAGCCATATTACTCATCTCAACTTACAGCCTGCTAAATTAACGCACGCTTAATACAAGGAACAAAAATAAAAAATTACTTCACATCTGTCGTGCTCATTAACTCTCTTGGCGGTTATTACGCTGAAGATCGATAATGTCAGACAGTGATTGAAACCAATCTCGTAAAGGTAACGACTGTGACGTCGTATCATGCAATTGAATCATGCCAGTACTGCGCGGCTTAAGGACAGGTTTATTATCCTTCTGGGCACAGCCTTCAAACGCAAAATGCATCTGGCGAAGCCAGCTGTAATCATCAGCCTCTAATTGAAGCAGTTCAGTCATTTCTCCGGTCGCCACAGGCACCAGAGAAATCAAATGCTCTAAAGAATTAATCGATTCTCGACATTGAGCAAGCTCAGCAATCTCATGCAAATAAGACTGGTAGCTTAATACCAATTGAAACAGCACCGACTCTTGCAAAGCCAGACTGAGCACAGAGCCTGCAGCCGATTCCTCTGCCTGCTCTTGGTTTTCAATTAGAATCCTTGCTTGGTATAGCTTCTGATTACTATGTCTCAGCCATTCTGCCATTAGAAATCAACCTTCAAGCCAAAGTGAATACCTTCTTCCAACATAAAGACCTTACTAACACCTTCAAGCTTATAACGGCTGTAGCGATAGCCCATGTAGATACGCGCGGTCGGTAATAAAGCATATTGGATACGTACATCGGCATCGGCTAAGTTATCAGTACCGTCAAATGAAACAACACTCGGCGCATAATAGACATAACCTGCGGTACTTAAACCCGGTACCTGAGGAATCTGATAGCGATAGAAACCACCAACACCAAATGCTCCACCATCAACATCGTCATTCTTAAACCCAAAAATACGGCCACCAACCCCAATGTACAAAGGGCTATTCGGCTCACGCACATCGACGACATGCAATCCTAATGAGATCAAATCACCATCTTCTTCATGATGCATAGCACTTGCTGAGATGTGCAGTCCTGAGCCTACTTTCGTAGCATCGTATTCAAGACGCGCCGAGTCATTGGCTAAACTTATGTCTATTGAACCGCCTGCCATGCATTGCACGCTAAACGATAACAACAACCCTGAAAATAGAACTTTTAATGCTTTCATACTTGCTACAACCCAATTTTGTATTCTAATTTTTTCTGCATCATACCAGATGCTCTCTCATTTGAGAAAATACGCTGGCCCCCCATAAACAAACAGCGCCTAAAGGCGCTGTTGTTTTTTTACAGGGTACTGCAGTTGAATACGATTTACTTCATCAAGTCATGCAACAACTTGTTCAATTTAGCCACGTATTCAGCAGGCTTTTGTAATTGACTACCTTGCGCCAATTGTGCCTGGCCGTAGATCACGTGAGCCAAATCAGTAAAGCGGGCTTCGTCTTGCTCTTTATCCATTTTCTCAATCAATGGATGATTTGGATTTACTTCAAGCGTCGACTCAGCTTCAGGCATTTCCTGACCGGCTGCAGCAAGCATTTGACGTAAATTATCATTCATATCATTTTGACCCACCACCAAACACGCTGGAGATTCAGTCAATCGAGCTGTAATTCGAACCTTACTGACTTCACCGGTAAGTGCCGTCGCGATACGCTCAACCAGACTCTTATTGTCTTCAGCTAACGTTTCAGCAGCGGCCTTTTCTTCTTCACCGGTCAATTCATCAAGGTCTAATTCACCCTTAGTGATGTCTTGAAAAGATTTTTCGTCGAACGTGGCTAGATGGCTGATCATCCACTCATCAACACGCTGTGTTAGAAGCAACACTTCGATGTTATTTTTCTTGAAGAATTCAAGGTGCGGGCTGTTATAAACCGCATCATAATTTTCGCCAGTCACGTAGTAGATCTTTTTCTGATCTTCTTTCATACGTGCGATGTAATCAGTCAAAGAGACTGAAGCCGTATCAGCTTCACCTTGAGTACTAGCAAAACGGAAAAGACTCGCAATTTTTTCTTTATTAGCAAAATCTTCAGCTGGACCTTCTTTCAATACTTCACCGAACTGAGTCCAAAATTTCGCGTACTTATCTTCGTCTTTCTTCGCCATTTTAGTAAGCACGTCTAATACACGCTTAGTTAATGCCGTACGAATAGAATCCACATTCTTATCTTGCTGAAGAATTTCACGAGAAACGTTCAACGATAGATCATTGGAGTCCAAAATACCTTTAACGAAACGTAGATACAGTGGCAAAAACTGCTCAGCTTCGTCCATGATGTATACACGCTGGGTATAAAGCTTCAAACCACGCGCGGCATCACGATTCCACAAATCCATCGGCGCTTGTGAAGGAATATATAGCAGGCTGGTATAATCTAACTTGCCTTCAACCTTGTTATGTGACCACGCTAGCGGCTCTTGCCAATCATGAGATACATGCTTGTAAAATTCTTTGTATTCTTCGTCACTGATATCAGACTTTGATTTAGTCCATAGTGCTTGCGTATCGTTGACTGCTTCTGGAATCTGCTTGTTTTCGCCATCAGCATCTTCGCTGCTAACTTCTTGCGGCAAGAAGATAGGAATCGCAATATGGTCTGAGTATTTTTTAATTAAGGTGCGTAAACGAGAGCTATCAGCAAACTCAGATTCGTCATCTTTAAGATGCAGTGTAATGCGCGTACCACGCTCTGCTTTTACGATGTTTTCTAGGCTGAACTCACCCTCACCCTGTGACTGCCAGCGTACGGCTTGATCCGCCGCTAAACCCGCACGACGAGTCTCAACAACAACATCTTTAGCAACAATAAAAGATGCGTAAAAACCTACTCCAAACTGACCAATTAACTGCGAATCTTGCTTTTCATCGCCGCTTAATTTACCTAAGAATTCAGAAGTACCTGACTTTGCAATCGTACCCAGGTGATCAACAACGTTATCACGGCTCATGCCAATGCCGTTATCTTCGATGGTTACAGTATTATTTTCTTTATCAAAATCGATATGAACAGCTAACTCGGTATTGCCTTCATAAAGATCAGCATTTGAAACGGCTTCAAAACGCAATTTATCACAAGCATCAGATGCGTTAGAGACAAGCTCACGCAAGAAGATTTCTTTATTGGAATACAAGGAGTGGATCATCAAATGAAGTAATTGTTTTACCTCAGTTTTAAAGCCCATGGTTTCTTTTTGAGTTGCAGTCATTTTATTTCCCTAGTTCTGGATAATCACTCTTGAACAATTGTTGTTAAATCGTCAAAAGTGTCTTAAATAGTTAGCCACTAATCTAGCCTTGTATCAGAAATGAGGACAGACGGTTGAATTTCAAGGGACCGTCGTGTGAAAAGAGTGTGAAAAACAGGGGAAAAGAAGAGGAGAGCTATTGGTTTAGCGGGTGACTCTGAATTAATCCAAGGCCACCGCAAATATTTTGATCTATTTTGACTATTTTTTAGCCAATAAGAAATGCGCCCTAGCCGTCGCAATCGGGTTGGCACGGTCATTTTGCCAGGCATTGATAGCGACATTGGCTACTCGGCTACCCTGACGCCAGACTTGGCACTCGGCAAAAGTATCCTGATCGCGCCCTGCCCTTAAATAATCCAATGAAAAATCGACGATCTTAGGCATCAAGGGTGTATCCATAAACATCAGCAGGTTAATCGCACCAGCCAATTCCATAAAACCCCCAATCACACCGCCATGAATCGCCGGTAAAATTGGATTGCCAATATTATCGATATTTCTAGGTAACTTAAAAATAACGTTATCGCCAAAACGCTGGAATTCGAAGCCTATATAGCCCGCATAAGGAATGCTATCGACCAGAGGTTGAAAATCGCCGCTGGTTTGCGCTTGCTGAATAGTATCTTGAAAGTTCATTAAGACTCTCCCTCAGTTTTAATACTTACCTTACTACCTGATTTCACTAGAGGCTCCGTTCCCATGTAAATGCTGGCATCACCCGTTTCAATAACACCCCTAAATCCCGCTGGCGTCATCTCTGCACCAATACGCATAAAGGTCGCGTTACACTTGGCAACTAGAGTATCGTCAGTTTCTTGCCTTACTTGGCACTCAGTAAATATCACGTTATTAGTAATGCGGGTTACTGAAGCATGAGCGACTAGGTCTAAACCTGACTCGGATGCTTTCATATAATCTACCCGTAGATCCAACGTCGGGCACAGCTCCATTCCTTCTAGAGCAACAAAGCAGGCGGTACCACAAGCGGTATCCATCAAGGTCGTTAATGCACCACCATGAATAATACCCATCATTGGATTACCGATAATATCGTCACTATACGGCAGTCGCATTTTTAAACTGGTTTCATCTGCCTGTAGAACTTTTAATCCTAAAAGCTGGCAATGACGCAGCACTGATATAAAACGTTCTGCCTTTTGCTGAGCGGTAATATTCATATAATTCCACATCACTCTGGTAATAAATGCTGTTGCTAATGCTTCTATTAATATTAATAGTATTTCTGCGAGGTTATACCCTATTCTAGTTGAGGATAAAACCAGAACCTTTGTTAATCATTTAATAACGAATAAAGTTTGTTCGAAATATAAACATTACGCGCACAAAAAAAGGACGCTAAAAGCGTCCTTTTTTATTGAAAATTACCGACAAATACTGATTTGTCTTTACGTCCAACCCGTAATCTTCTGCAGGGCTTTACCGATATCTGCAAGACTGCGTACCGTTTCAACCCCAGCATCTTCTAGCGCTGCAAACTTTTCATCTGCGGTGCCTTTACCACCGGCGATAATTGCCCCGGCATGACCCATACGCTTTCCTGCAGGTGCAGTAACACCTGCAATGTAGGAGACAACAGGTTTGGTGACATGTTCTTTAATGAAAGCAGCCGCTTCTTCTTCTGCGCTGCCACCGATTTCACCAATCATCACAATCGCTTCAGTTTTAGGATCATCCTGAAACAACTGCAATATATCAATAAAGCTAGAACCTGGAATCGGATCACCGCCAATACCGACACACGTCGATTGGCCAAATCCATAATCTGTTGTCTGCTTAACTGCTTCATACGTTAGGGTACCAGAGCGCGATACGACGCCGACCTTACCCGGTAGATGAATATGACCTGGCATAATGCCGATTTTACATTCTCCCGGTGTAATAACACCCGGACAGTTAGGTCCAATTAAGCGTACGCCCAACTGATCACATTTAACTTTTGCTTCCAGCATATCCAATGTTGGAATGCCTTCAGTAATACAAACAATTAACTGTATGCCTGAATTTGCAGCTTCTAAAATAGAATCTTTACAGAACGGCGCTGGCACATAAATCACAGAAGCTTCAGCACCTGTTTCTTTGACTGCTTCAGCAACGGTATTAAATACGGGCAAACCTAAATGCGTTTGGCCGCCTTTGCCCGGTGTAACACCACCGACCATTTTTGTACCGTATTCAATCGCTTGTTCAGAGTGAAAAGTACCCTGCGCGCCAGTAAAACCTTGGCAAATAACCTTGGTATTCTTATCGATTAAAATGCTCATTATTTAGCCCCCTTATTGGCAGCGGCTTTTACTGATTGCTCTGCGGCATCAGTTAAACTTGTGGCTGCAATAATATTCAAACCGCTATCGGCTAATACTTTTATGCCCAGCTCTGCGTTGTTACCTTCTAAACGTACGATAACAGGCACTTTAACCCCGACTTCTTCAATGGCTCCAATTACGCCTTCTGCAATCAAATCACAGCGAACAATACCACCAAAGATATTAATCAAAACCGCTTCAACATTTTCATCGGATAAAATAATTTTGAAAGCTTCAATAACACGTTCTTTGGTCGCGCCGCCGCCAACGTCAAGGAAATTAGCAGGCTTGCCACCATGCAGCTGAACGATATCCATCGTACCCATGGCCAGGCCCGCACCATTAACCATGCAGCCGATGTTGCCATCTAATGCAACGTAATTTAATTCCCACTTAGCAGCGTGGGCTTCACGCTCATCTTCTTGCGAAGGATCGTGCATTGCTTGTAAATCTTTATGACGATATACCGCGTTGCTATCAATGCCTATTTTGGCATCCAAACAATGAAGATCACCTTCTTTGGTGATTACTAGCGGATTAATTTCCAATAAAGCCAAATCTTTTTCGACAAATAATTTCGCTAAGCCTAAAAATATTTTAACGAACTGATTAATCTGTTTGCCTTCAAGGCCAAGCTTAAACGCAAGATCGCGAGCCTGATAAGGCTGAGCACCGACTAAAGGATCAATCTCGGCTTTTAGAATTTTTTCTGGAGTTTCGTGAGCGACTGTTTCAATTTCAACACCGCCTTCAGTGGAGGCCATGAATACCACACGTCGACTGGCACGATCAACAACGGCACCTAAATAAAGTTCTTGATCAATATCAGTACAGGTTTCAACTAGAATACGGCTGACTGGCTGACCCTTTGCATCGGTTTGATAGGTAACTAAGTTTTTACCCAACCAGTGCTGAGCAAATTCTTTAATTTCTTCTTTTGAGGTAACTAGTTTAACGCCACCGGCCTTACCTCGGCCTCCGGCATGTACCTGGGCTTTAACCACCCATGTATCACCTTCTATTTGATCTGCTGCAGCGACTGCTTCTTCCACTGTCTGCGCAGCAATACCTTTTGATACTGGTAAGCCATATTGAGCGAAGAGCTGCTTACCCTGATACTCGTGTAGGTTCATTCAATTTATCCCGTCAGATTGCTTAGGTTGATCATTCAACTAGCCAAGAACAAAGTCAATCATGTAAAAGTATGATGACCTTAATTGTGCGCCTTTGCACTTTCTACTACTGCGCCGATTCCGAACTAGCTGCCAAGTTTTCTTATAACCTTTCGTGATAATAGACTGTCGTTCTTAGAATTCCAAATGCCTTAGACAAAAAAAGCCGTAAAACAAAGCTTTATTCACTAACTGATGACTCAAGTCAGAGATTAAAACTCTATTTCACAGCTTTTTATAATGTGGCACGCCTATAAGGCCGCACCCCACTGATAACCCTGCAGTACTCTATGAGCACCAACGATATTAGGATTACTTTTTCTTTTTCGGCTTACGGTTTGCTTTATGAATCGCCGCATTATTTACAGATAATGCCGCTTCATGTACCGCTTCAGAAATCGAAGGGTGAGCAAAAACCATCATACCGATATCTTCTGCGCTAGAACCGAATTCCATTGCAATAACGATTTGCTGGCAAAGGTCACCGGCATTAGGGCCAATAATATGCGCGCCTAAAATGCGATCAGTTTCAGCATCCGCAATGATTTTTACAAAACCATCGGTATCAGTAGAAGCCATTGCACGGCCGTTAGCCGCAAATGGGAACATACCGACATTGTAAGATTCGCCATTCGCTTTTAGCTGCTCTTCCGTTTGTCCCACACTAGCAATTTCAGGACTCGTGTAGATAACAGAAGGGACAACATCATAGTTAAGCTGAGCTTTATGACCGGCAATACGTTCTGCAACCATAACGCCTTCTTCCGACGCTTTATGCGCAAGCATTGGCCCACGAACAACATCACCAATAGCCCAGATACCCGGAGCATCTGTTGCACATTGCTCGTTAACAAAGACGAAACCACGCTCATCCATGCTGACGCCACTATCGCCTGCTAACAGACCTTCAGTATAAGGACGACGGCCAACGGCAACGATCAACTTATCAAAAGTAATTTTTTGCTCGCCATCAGAATCCTGATAGGTCACAGTCACTTCATCGCCATCAACTTCAGAACCGGTAACGCGAGCCCCAATGCGAATATCTAAACCTTGCTTAGTCAAAAGCTTCTTAGCTTCTTTAGCAACGCTTTGATCAACCATGTGAAGGAAAGAGTCTTGCGCTTCAAGCACAACGACTTCAGAACCTAAACGACTCCAAACACTACCCAGTTCAAGACCGATAACACCGGCACCGATAACACCTAAACGCTTAGGTACTGCGGTAAACTCTAACGCACCAGTAGAATCAACAATGATATTACCGTTAAGCGGTGTTGGTGGAATCTCAACCGGTACGGAACCCGTTGCGATAATCACATTTTTCGCTTCGATGATTTCACTCACACCGGCGTGATTGATAAATTCAACTTTACGACCGGCTAATAATTTACCCGTGCCTTCAAAAGCAGTAACGCCATTGGCTTTAAATAAAGTAGCAACGCCCATTGTCAGATTTTTAACAATCTGATCTTTGCGCTGCACCATAGCCGGCACATCCATTTTCACTTCACCGGTAGAAATACCGTGCAGTGCAAATTTCTCATGGGCTTCTTCGTATTTATGCGAGCTATCTAACAAGGCCTTCGATGGGATACACCCTACGTTCAAACAGGTACCACCAAAGACGCCTTTGCCTTCTTTATTGACCCACTTGTCGATACAAGCCGTTGATAGGCCTAGTTGTGCGCAACGAATAGCCGCTACATACCCACCAGGACCACCACCGATTACAACAACATCAAATTGCTTACTCATGTATCTTCCTTATTAAATATCCAATAACAGACGTGCTGGATCTTCTAGCATATCTTTAATTGCTACCAAGAATTGAACCGCTTCTTTACCATCGATCATTCTATGATCGTAAGACAGCGCCAAATACATCATTGGTAAAATCACTACTTCTCCATCAACCGCCATTGGGCGATCTTGGATTTTATGCATACCCATAATAGCCGTTTGTGGCGGGTTCAAAATAGGCGTTGATAATAATGAACCAAAGGTTCCGCCGTTTGAGATGGTAAATGTACCACCTTGCATTTCATCAATACCTAGCTTGCCATCACGGGCACGGGCACCAAAATTACCAATCGTACTTTCAACTTCAGCTAAGCCCATTTCATCAGTATCACGCAAGATTGGAACAACCAAACCACGCTCAGTCGAAACGGCTACACCGATATCTTGATAACCATGATAAATCATGTCGCTACCATCAATAGACGCATTGACTGCTGGGAATTTCTTCAACGCTTCCGTCGCAGCTTTCACGAAGAAAGACATAAAGCCAAGTTTAACACCATGAGCTTTAACGAAACGTTCTTGATACTTTTTGCGCAGCTCCATGATAGGTTTCATGTTCACTTCATTATACGTCGTCAACATCGCAGCATTTTGCTGAGCACTGACTAAACGCTTTGCAATCGTAGAGCGTAAACGCGTCATTGGTACACGCTTCTCTACACGATCACCGGCATCAAAGCTGATAGCACCGGCGTTCGCATTGCCTGCAGACTTAGCAACGGGTGCTGGCGCACTTGCTGGCGCTGCTACTGGAGCAGGCGCTGCTTTTGGTGCCTTAAGATGATTAAGAATATCTTCTTTAGTAACACGACCGTCTTTACCAGTAGCGACAACATCCTTTGCGCTAATGCCATTCTCTTCAGCCATTTTACGGGCTGCAGGGCTCATAATAATGCCTTCAACAGTCTCTACGGCTTCCGTTTTTGATTCGACAGCAGCAGGTGCAGCAGCGATACCGCCTTCTTCGAATATACCTAAGACTTCAGCGCTTAAAACAATTTCGCCTTCGCCTTTAAGAATCTCTTTTAAGACACCGTCAGCAGAAGCAACTACTTCAAGCACAACTTTGTCTGTTTCAATATCAACAATGAGTTCATCACGGCTAATCGCTTCACCTGGCTTCTTATACCAAGTTGCTACCGTGCCATCCGCGACAGATTCTGGAAATGTCGGTGTTTTGATTTCGATGGTCATTTTCTTTCCTTAAAATTCTGTTGCTCGCTTACCCTAAGGTAAGCGCTTCATTAATTAGTTTTTGTTGTTGCGCAATATGCAATGCCATATAACCCGCAGCCGGTGAGGCAGCGGCATCTCGACCCGCATAATGCAAATACAAACCGGGTGTTTGTATGTGCAATACACGACGCATATGATGCTGACTGCTATACCAAGCACCCATATTCATAGGCTCTTCTTGGCACCAAACCATATCCTTAAGATTGATATAAGGCGCCAAGGCCTCAAGCAACTGTTCTTCTGGGAACGGATAAAGTTGTTCAAGTCGAACGATGGCAACATTGTCTTGCTCGCGTTCGCGACGGGCTATTAACAAGTCGTAGTAAACTTTACCGGAACACAAAACAACACGCTCAACCTTAGCCGGATCTAACGCATCAACTTCAGGAATTACAGTCTGAAAGCTACCTTCAGCAAGATCTTCCAACGTACTGATCGCTAATTTATGACGCAACAAACTCTTAGGTGTGAATACGATCAATGGCTTACGCAGCGGACGAATAACTTGACGACGCAACATATGGAAAACTTGCGCCGGTGTTGTGGGAACACAGATTTGCATATTGTGTTCGGCACACAACTGCAAATAACGCTCAAGACGCGCCGACGAGTGTTCTGGACCTTGACCTTCATAACCGTGTGGCAAAAGAACCGTTAAGCCACATAAGCGACTCCACTTATGCTCACCACTGGAAATAAACTGATCAAATACAACCTGAGCGCCGTTAGCGAAATCACCAAACTGAGCTTCCCAAACGACTAATGCGCCGGGATTAGTTGTCGCATAACCGTATTCAAAACCTAATACCGCTTCTTCCGATAATAAGGAATCATAAATATCGCAGCGCGGCTGATCTTCAGAAATATTCTGTAAAGAACAATAGGTGCTGCTGTCTTTTTGATTATGTAAAACCGCATGGCGGTGAGAGAACGTGCCACGACCAACATCCTGGCCGGTAAAACGAACCTGATGTCCTTTTGCTAACAAGGTGCCATACGCTAGAGTTTCTGCAAAACCCCAGTTAATCGATAATGCACCCGCAGCCATCTTACGACGGTCATCTAGAATTTTACTAACCTGACGCTGAACCACAAAACCTTCAGGAACATCCTGCATCTTCACGGCAAGTTCTTGTAGCTCTTTTAGATCGTACTGAGTATCTGCATGGGCAGTCCACTCATGACCGACGTGTGGAGCCCAGTCAACAAATAGCTCTTCGTTTGGCTCTTTCACCAAACTCTTAACAACATGCAGACCGCTGTCTAAAGCATCGCGGTATTCATCTTCCATTTGCGAACCGATTTCTTCAGTCACAATACCGGCACTAACCAACGTTTCCGCATATAACTGACGAGTGGTCTTTTGGTCTTTAATTTTTTGATACATCATCGGCTGTGTGCCTGATGGTTCATCGGCTTCGTTATGGCCACGACGACGATAACAAACCAGATCAATCACAACGTCTTTTTTGAATTCGTTACGATAATCAACCGCTAGCTGAGTAACAAACAATACCGCTTCTGGATCATCACCATTAACGTGCAGAATCGGTGCTTCCACAATCTTCGCAACATCGGTGCAATATTCGGTAGAACGAACATCTTCACGTTTGTTGGTGGTAAAACCAACCTGATTATTAATCACGACGTGAATGGTGCCACCGGTTTTATAAGCGCGAGTTTGCGATAGCTGGAAAGTTTCCATTACCACACCCTGACCTGCAAACGCCGCGTCACCGTGTAATAAAATAGGAATAACAGCATCACCACCTGAATCATCACGACGATCTTGGCGCGCACGTACTGAACCTTCAACCACTGGCGAAACAATTTCCAAGTGAGAGGGGTTAAACGCTAATGCCAAGTGAACTTCGCCACCAGGGGTCATTACATTGGATGAAAAACCTTGATGATATTTAACGTCACCGCTGTGGTTGTAATGTGCCTTACCTTCAAATTCATCAAACAAATCAGAGGTTTTCTTACCAAAGGTATTGATCAACATGTTCAAGCGGCCACGGTGCGCCATACCAATAACAATTTCTTTGGCGCCGTAGGTACCGCTGCGTTGAATCAATTCATCCATCAACGGGATTAAACTTTCCCCGCCTTCTAAACCAAAACGTTTAACACCTGGGTAACGAGAGCCTAAATATTTCTCTAGGCCTTCTGCCGCGGTCAAACGTTCTAATAAATGTTTTTTAACTTCTTCGCCAAACTTCGGATGCGAGCGCACACTTTCTAAACGCTGCTGGAACCAACGCTGCTCCGCCGTATTAACGATATGCATGTATTCAGCACCGACTGTCGTACAGTAAGTCTGTTGCAATGCATTTAGGATTTCGTTGAGTGTTGCTTCGTCTTGGCCAATAAATAATGAGCCAGTTTGGAACGTCGTATCCAAATCAGCTTGAGACAACTCATGGAAAGCCAGTTCTAAGTCAGGTACTTGCTCACGTTCCATTAAACCTAATGGATCAAGCTGCGCATGCTGATGACCACGACCACGAAAGGCGTTAATCATTTGCAAGACTTTAACTTGTTTACGTTCGAATTCGCTGCTTACGCTCGATTGTGAAGTAGGTTTTGCCCGATTCTGATTTTTTGAAAGTAACAGAAATTGTTCGCGAATCGGTTTGTGCGGAATATCGGTTGTCACATTTTCTTCAACTCGAGGGAGTTGATTAAAATATTGACGCCATTCTTCCGGTACTTCGTTTGGATCACGAAGATAGGTTTCAAAGAGATCTTCTATGTAAGCGACGTTCCCACCGGCGAGTTGGGAAGTACTCCATAGTTGCTCCATAGTCAGCTCGTGCATTTAGCTCCACCTTGTTTGAACATTTCAAAGGGACTACGTCACAAGACACCAATACCGGCTCACCGGAGCAGGCCGATCGGATAAGATCGTTGGCCTTTATGACGAAACGGATGTTATCCGTCCCCTCTTCTTAATATACAGCTTAGTAAAAAATATCGCCTTGTAAGCAATATTTTTGAAAGTTTTAAACAGAGGTGAATTGTATGTCCAATTCACCTCTGTTACAGACGACAAACTTAAACTTTAAAAAACTAAAAAACGTTTCTTAAACTTCGCGTTGTAACAACATTCCACGAATGTGTCCAATTGCTCGCGTAGGGTTTAAACCTTTCGGGCATACATTGACACAGTTCATGATGCCACGGCAACGGAAAACGCTAAATGGATCGTCCAAATCGGCCAATCTATCTTCTGTAGAGGTATCACGAGTATCCGCTAGGAAGCGATAAGCTTGCAATAAGCCAGCTGGTCCGACGAATTTTTCAGGATTCCACCAGAAAGAAGGGCAAGCAGTTGAACAACAAGCACACAAGATGCACTCGTATAAACCATCCAACTTGGCACGCTCTTCAGGTGACTGCAAACGCTCAATAGCGGGCGCTGGCGTATTGTTATTAAGGTACGGCTTAATACTTTCATACTGTTTGTAGAAAAGCGCCATATCGATAACAAGATCACGAATCACTGGCATACCAGGAAGAGGACGCAAGATTAACTTGTCGTTCTTTCCTTTAGTTGCTTCAGAGATCGGAGTAATACAAGCCAAACCGTTTTTGCCATTGATGTTCATGCCATCACTGCCACACACGCCTTCACGGCACGAGCGACGGTACGAAACAGAAGAATCCTGTTCTTTAACCAAGTTCAAAACGTCCAATACCATAAGATCTTTGCCCTCAGGCATAGCGATCTCATAGTCTTGCATGTAAGGCGCTTCATCTTTTTCAGGATTGTAGCGATAAATACTAACTAACATGATTTATTCCCTAAATTAATAAACACGGATTTTCGGCTCGAACGGAGGCACAGTCTTAGGTGCAAAGTTCACATCACGCTTACCAATGGTTTTAGTTTCTGGGAAATACAATGAGTGGCATAACCAATTCACATCGTCACGTTCGGTATAATCGTTACGAGCGTGAGCACCGCGAGATTCTTTACGCTCAATCGCAGCGATCGCCGTTGCATAAGCAGTTTCGAACAAGTTATCCAGTTCTAACGCTTCGATACGAGCCGTATTAAACGCACCGCTCTTATCATCAAGAACCGTATTACGAATACGTTTTTCGATTTCGTCTAGCAAGCCCAAGCCTTTAACCATGCTATCTCCATCACGGAATACACCGAAATAAAGCTGCATTGTTTTTTGCAAGTCTGCGCGAACAACAGCAACATCTTCACCAGAGGTTGAGTTGTTTAAACGATTCAAGCGTGTCATTGCACGTTCGATATCTTCTTCGTTAGCATCAACCGATTCAAAGCCATCTTTAAAGCTTTTCTCGACCTGAATACCAACAGCACGTCCGAATACAACCAAATCAAGCAGTGAGTTACCACCCAAACGGTTTGCACCGTGTACCGATACACAAGCGATTTCACCGGCAGCGTATAGGCCTTCGATGATAACGTCTTTACCGTCTACCTGAGTCAATGCTTGACCACCGATATTAGTCGGTACGCCGCCCATCATGTAATGACATGTTGGCACAACAGGAATTGGCTCTTTCACTGGATCAACGTGAGCGAAGGTACGAGAAAGTTCAAGAATACCAGGAAGCTTGGCATTCAACGTTTCTTCACCTAAGTGATCTAGTTTAAGGTAAACGTGATCGCCATCAGGACCACAACCACGGCCTTCTAGAATTTCTAGAACCATAGAGCGGGCAACAACATCACGACCGGCAAGATCTTTCGAGTTTGGAGCATAGCGCTCCATGAAACGTTCACCATCTTTATTGATTAAGTAACCGCCTTCACCACGACAACCTTCCGTTACAAGCGTACCTGCACCTGCAATACCGGTTGGGTGGAACTGCCACATTTCAATGTCTTGCATTGGTACGCCAGCTCGAATTGCCATACCAACACCGTCACCAGTATTGATTAAGGCATTCGTAGTCGATTGGTAAATACGGCCTGCGCCGCCCGTTGCCAATACAGTTGCTTTCGCTTTAATGTAAACAGTTTCGCCTGTTTCAATGTCAATCGCGATAACACCCGCAATTTGACCTTTAGCATTCTTAACCAAATCAACCGCATACCATTCGTTTAAGAAGGTAGTGCCGCCTTTCAGGTTGCCTTGATACAAAGCGTGCAATAAAGCATGTCCTGTACGGTCGGCTGCAGCACAAGTACGAGCTGCCTGAGTTGGGTTATCTGGACCTTTAGACTGACCGCCGAATGGACGCTGATAAATACGACCTTCTTCAGTACGAGAGAAAGGTAGACCCATGTGCTCTAGTTCGAAAACTGCTTGCGGGCCAACAGAACACATGTATTCGATAGCGTCTTGGTCACCGATATAATCAGAACCTTTAACAGTATCGTACATGTGCCAGCGCCAATCATCATCCGGATCAGCAGACGCGATTGCACAAGTAATACCGCCTTGAGCAGAAACTGTATGCGAACGCGTTGGGAATACTTTAGTAACACAAGCTGTTTTAATACCGGCTTCTGTTAGCTGTAAAGCGGCACGCATGCCTGCACCACCACCACCAATTACGATAGCGTCATAGGCTAAAGTACGAATTTTCTTAGTAGACATAACTTACGCTCCCCATAAAATATCAATGCCCCACACTAGATATACGAAAACAAACGCCGCAGTTACTAGTAGGAAGAGGAAACGAATACCCGTTGGTTTAATGTAGTCTGTAGCGATAGTCCACATACCAACCCAGCCGTGCGCACAAATCGAGATCAACGCTAGCAAGCTAGCAATTTTCATCGCGGTGCAGGCAAACAATTGCTGCCAATCACTGTACTGAAGATCTGGATGAGCAATCACAAAGCCCAACAAGAACAAGGTGTAAACCGCTAAAATAACTGCAGTTAAACGTTGAATGACCCAGTCGTATAAACCACTGCGTCCTAAATTAGTAATACTTGCTACCATACCCAAACTCCAGCTAGAGCGATCACAGTTGCACCACCTACCAAGGTAATAATGGCACCCACTTTTCCGCCCTCTAAACTTTCACCAATGCCTGCATCCATTACTAAGTGTTTAATACCGGCAACTAGGTGGTAACCTAAAGCAGATAAAATCAACCAAGTAATCAATTTAACCAGACCGTTATCGAACGTCGCTTTTAACTCTGCGAAACTTTCAGCTGATTCAAGGGATGCGTTTAACGCAACCAACATGAAGGCAACAGCAAAAAATAATGCAAAACCAGAAATACGATGAAGGATAGAAGTCCAGCCAGGAAGTGGGAGCTCTATAGTAGTCAGATCCAGATTTTTAGGTCTATTGCTATTCACGGCTCATCTACACTCTATTTTATTGTTACTGTTTAAAAACTAAACAAATAACGGTGGCTTAAAATAATCAACAACAACTGCATAGGAACTACACAGACAAATGTCGCGACAAATTATAGTCATCCGCACACTTTTTTACAAACTTAAGGCGTAACTAATAAGAAACTCATGTTTTTACATGGGCTAATTCAGACAATTCACACTGTACAAATTTCACTCATTAAAAAGCATGAGCCTCAACTAATAAGGCCTTCAGCGATATTTTCGATGACTTATCATCTATACTAGACAATAAATCGCTGTGACGCCCAGTAATGGTTTAATTGACAATCACACCAGAGGCTCTATAGTTTCGCCTTTTATTTAAGCGATAAATTAAGCGCTAATAGCTTTTTTAATTCAATTAACGCAAATAAATTCAGTAGCAGGAGGCCTTCATGGCTGATATTAAAGCGACCTTAACCGTCGATGGCATTGAAGAAAGCTTAGAATTGCCCGTTTATAAAGGCACTCTAGGTCCAGACGTTGTTGACGTGCGCAGCTTAACTAGCAAAAACCTTTTCACTTATGATCCGGGTTTTGTTTCAACTGCGGCATGCGAATCTAAAATTACTTTTATTGATGGCGCAAAGGGTATTCTTCTACATCGCGGTTACCCAATTGACCAGCTAGCAGAAAATTCTGACTATTTAGAAACTTGTTTCTTACTTTTACACGGCGAGCTTCCTTCTGCTGAAGAAAAAGAAACATTTGTAAATACGATCAAAAACCACACAATGGTTCACGAACAGTTAAACCATTTCTTTAACGGTTTCCGTCGTGATGCACATCCAATGGCTATCATGTGTGGCGTAGTAGGTGCTTTATCTGCGTTCTATCACGATTCAATGGATATCAGTAATCCTGAACATCGCTTAATTTCTGCACATCGCTTAATTGCTAAGATCCCAACACTTGCAGCAATGGTTTATAAGTACTCGATTGGCCAGCCTTTCATGTACCCGCGCAACGATCTTAATTATTCTGAAAACTTTTTACACATGATGTTCAATACACCATGTGAAGAAAAAGCAATCAGTCCTGTTCTTTCAAAAGCAATGGATCGTATCTTCCTATTGCACGCTGACCACGAACAGAACGCGTCAACGTCTACAGTACGCCTAGCTGGCTCTACTGGCGCAAACCCATTCGCATGTATTGCTTCTGGCATTGCAGCGCTTTGGGGCCCTGCTCATGGCGGCGCAAACGAAGCTGTATTGAACATGCTTGAAGAAATCGGTGATGTTTCAAACATCGATGCGTTTGTTGCTAAAGCGAAAGACAAAGAAGATCCATTCCGCCTAATGGGCTTTGGACACCGCGTTTATAAAAACTTCGACCCACGCGCTAAAGTAATGAAGCAAACGTGTGATGAAGTTTTAGCTGAGCTTGGCTTAGAAAACGATCCATTATTGAAGATCGCAATCAAGCTTGAGCAAATCGCAACTGAAGATGAATACTTCATCAAACGTGGCCTATACCCGAACGTAGATTTCTACTCAGGTATTATTTTGAAAGCGATTGGTATCCCTTCTGAAATGTTCACAGTTATCTTTGCAACTGGCCGTACGCCAGGCTGGATTGCTCACTGGAACGAAATGATCAGCAGCGATTACCGCATTGGTCGTCCGCGTCAGCTCTATACCGGTTCTCCAAAGCGCGACTACCCAACTAAATAATTATTTAGTTCAGTCGAGTTAAGAACCTAAAAGCCGCATCATTTGGATGCGGCTTTTTTTTGCTCATTTTTTACCGACTTTTTTTATTGAAAGCGCAGCAAGATAACGAAACTCATCTATGCTTTTTATATTGCTAATGGATGAGAAATAACATGCTAGAACCAGAGCGCCACTCTCTCGGCAGCCAGGCATCACAACCCACAATGAATTTCAGCCAAGTAGGCGAAACTATTGCCATGCTCGCATTAACGGTCGCACAGATCGAAACGAGCATGAAAGAAGGTGACCAATCGGTTAACCAACTCACCGATAGCTTTACCGATCTGGCTAGCCATAGCCAAGAAATCATTGCAGAAGCACAGAGACTCGATAGCAACATTCCACACGAAGCTGACATCAGAAAAAATATGCTACACGCCGCTGAGGGATTAAGCGGAAAAATACAACAAGCTATCATCGCCTTTCAATTTTATGACCGCTTAAGTCAGCGCCTTGATCATGCGTCGCATAGCTTAGAAAAAATTGGTCATCTAATAGCGGACTCTGGCGAACGTTATCAAGAAAGTGCTTGGAGAAGTGCTCAGGATGAAATTAAAAACAGCTATACCATGGAAGCCGAACGAATAATGTTCGAACATATCATGCGAGGACATAGCGTTGCTGAAGCTTTAGAGATCTATCACCATCAATTTCAAAAAGAAAAAGATGAGAGTTTCGATACCGATGATGATGTAGAGCTCTTCTAAAACTCACATTGCCTTTTCTGTAATGGTCAAAGCCTGACCTACTTTAACCTCAAGTTTGTCAAAATAGTTAAAGGTTAAATTTTGACCAAAATGAATTTTCTTTTCTCTTCGACAGTATTTAAGTAATACAGGCAAGATGCTCGGTTCACGCTTTGCTGTATTAGGATTAAGCGCGGGTATAACGCAGCGCTCACAAGATTTAACGACCGTCATCTCAAGGTTAGCGTCACTTAGGAGACCACTCGCCGTTAACGACTGCCAATTACGCTCTGCAAATACGACGCTATTCTCGACCACAATATTAGGTCGAAAGTTAACCGCACTAATTTCTGCCTCACACGCGTCATTCAAAAAATCAATACTGGACTGAGCGACTACCAATAAAGGGAAGCCATCAGCAAAGCCAACATTCGTTCCTTTATCTGCATATTCTTCATCCGCAAAACGCAAACAATCTCCTTGGTAAACCAATCGACATGAACGATTCAATACCTGACTAAACCAGTTCGCAGCCTCATCCCCACAATCATATCCACGAACATCATCCGACCAAACCTGGACATCAATCAACTCTCCCCGCTCGTTAAGGCACAAACCTTCTGCGATCGTTTTATCCAACAACTGACTAGCCCATACCTGGCCATCTTCGATACGAGTAGAAATTAACGCCAACTGTGGGACTTCACGCTGTGATAAAAAAACACCTGTTGCACTATCGACCAACATCCAGCGGCGATCAAATAGCGGCCCTTTTTCATCAAACTGAAAGCTAGAAACAGAGATACCTGCACAAGATTTTATAGGGTAAACAAAAAGCTGGCTTATTTGGGGGGACATGATTTTTCCATAATAATGCGACACAATTGCCGCATTATTATACAGGAGGGGTTTTGACGCGAATTATTAATTCCTTTTATGACATCAGACTTTCGCTTATTCTGCGGCCTCATCAGTCTCTTCTTTTTCTGCAAGCCCTAGCTTTTTACGTATAATACGCTGAACTTCCCTCGTCAATTTCTCAGGCTGGAATTTCGACAAGAAACCATCACAACCCACCTTCTCAACCATCGCCTTATTAAAACTACCCGATAAAGAAGTATGCAGAACAATAAACATACTTTTCAACTCTGGATCTTTGCGGATCTCAGTCGTCAACATATAGCCATCCATCTCTGGCATTTCGGCATCGGTAATCAACATAAGAACATCGTTCGCAATATCCTTACCCTCGGCCTTCCAAGCTTCAAGCACCTGATAAGCTTCTAAACCATTATGGGTTGCCACGACCTCTATACCCAACTTCACCAGAACGCCCGTTACCTGATTCAACGCAACTTGCGAATCATCAGCAATCAGTACTTGCTTACCCTTAATGAGTTCAACAAGATCATCATCAACCCATTCGTCACTGATTTCTGGATTGTACGGAGTAATCTCCGCCAGCACTTTCTCCACATCAATAATTTCAACGATACTATCGTCCATACGACTAATCGCCGTTAAGTAATGTGAACGTCCTGCACCAACCGGAGGCGGAAGTATTTCATTCCAATTCATATTAACAATACGTTCGACACCCGCGACTAGAAAAGCCTGTACGGTCATATTGTATTCAGTGACAATAATGGTTGAGTCTTCATCAATGACCGTTGTGCCCATCTTAATCGCGCGACGCAAATCAATAACTGGGATGGTTTGCCCCCTCAGATGGGTAACACCCACCACTACTTCATGACGATCTGGAATTTCGGTCAATGGCGGGAGACTCATCACCTCTTGCACTTTAAACACATTAATTGCAAAGCGCTGACGACCACCCAAACTGAACAATAAAAGCTCTAATCTATTTTGTCCCACTAGCTGGGTACGGGAATCAACCGTGCTCAGAACGCCGCTCATAGTCCACTCCATATAAGTTATATTTTATAAGTGTAG
Source organism: Oleispira sp. (assembly GCA_036960605.1). Taxonomy (GTDB): domain Bacteria; phylum Pseudomonadota; class Gammaproteobacteria; order Pseudomonadales; family Oceanobacteraceae; genus Oleispira. The sequence continues at coordinate 73,989 of JBALXI010000005.1, forward strand.
ACAATTTCAAGAGCCGCGCTCGAGATTACCCTCATCCAAGCGTATTACTTAGCCGGATAACCCGTGATATCACGTATCGATTGGTACAAAGGCTTCATCCGTTGATACATCTTTTTATAGACTTCCTTATAAAGACGATCATACATCAGCACAGTCGGCATATCAGGCTCAAACACATCTCCTAGACGTGTCATTTTATCAATGGCTTCATCATAGCTAGAATAGATTCCTAGACCGACAAAACAATTAATCGCAGCGCCTAGACCAGACGCTTCAAACGTATGCGGACGCTCCGCCGCCATCCCAAATATATCAGCCGTTAACTGCATCGCCGCATCACTTTGCGAACCACCACCTGAAACGCGTAAACGGGTGATTTTAGTACCACTACGCTTTTCGATCTGCTCTTTGCCCGAACGTAATTCATACGCGATGCCTTCCAAAATAGCTCGATAGACGTGAGCACGCTTGTGCACATCGCCGAAACCGATAAAGGCGCCTTTACCTTCTGGCCCCGGCTGTCTTACACCGGGAGACCAATAAGGTTGCATCATTAGCCCCATAGAGCCTGCTGGCACTTGATTCAACAACTCATCAAACAGCTGTTCAGTTTCAATCCCTAGCTCTTTTGCTTTACGTTGCTCAGCTTGGGCAAACTCAGTTTTGAACCAACTCACCATCCAGAAACCACGGTAAACCATCATCTCAGTATTATAGACACCCGGCATGGCCGCGGAATACGGTGGAATAAAGGGAATCGTTTCAACGTATTTTTTGGTCGAAGTATTAATCGTCGCTGTCGTGCCATAACTTAAGCAACCGACATTTGGCTCAACACCACCAGAACCCAGCACCTCACACGCTTTGTCCGATGCTGCTGCGATCATCTTCAATCCCACCGGCAACGAGGTAAACTCTGAAGCCTGCGCGGTGATCTCACCCAGCAACTCGCCCGGCTTAACCAAGTCAGGCATCATATCTCGCGTTGCCGCCAATAATTTCCACTTCAGATCACTTTTTTTCGCCCACTGCTGCTTACGATAATCATAAGGTAAATAGCCCATGGTCGAACCGGTTGAATCTTTCATCTGGCCAGTTAATTTATAGGTCAGGTAAGTAGACAAACTAATATAATGACGGGTTTTATGCCAAATCTCTGGCTGCTGTTGCTGAATCCAATTATCACGTGCTTTGGCTCTCAGCTCCGCAATGACGTTCGTCAAACCGAGGGCTTTGATTAAGAAACCCCAAATGCCGGTAAGCGGCTTTTTAACTTCTGCACGACGCTGATCCATCCAAACAATCGCCGGCCTAAGAGGCTTTTTATCCGCGTCTAGATTAATCATGGTATAGCGCTGAGTGGTCAGTGAAATGCCTTTAATTTGCTCCGGTTTTACAATCCCCTGCGCCCATAAATTCTGACAAACTTCTCCCAGAGATTTCCAATAATAATCTGCGTCCTGCTCTGCCCAACCCGGATTATTTGAAAAATAAGCTTCTAAATTGACTTTGCTTTTAGCAACTTCATTTCCTTGCTCATCAAACACCAAGGCACGAATGCTCTGCGTACCATTATCAATGGCAAGTACATATTGCGGCTGAGTCACAGCATTTTCCTTTTTATTATGGGTAACCCCTCTGCTTTAAAAAGCAGAGGGGTAGGTAGATATGAAGGGAGATAAATCAGGCAGGTATACTGTAGTATTTATTCCAAATAGACTTATAACGCTCAAGCTCAACTTGCCACTTCTGCTCAGTCCAGTTGAGTTCTTGGCAGCAGATCGCTTTAATCTTGTCTTCATAAATCAAACCACCCTGCTCAAGCAACAAACCTAAACGAGTACGGCGTAGCAATAAATCATCTAAATGAACAATCGCCTCATTCTTAGCAGACCAGCGTAATTCAGCCCACATAGCACGAGCACCAGGAATCACATCCAGCTCATTTTTTTGCGCTTGTGCTAATAAACGATCGCTGTCCATACCATAATGGCCTTGCAAACGCTTCTTCAAATACCCAGGAAGGGATTTAAACAAAACGTGGGTCGGCGTAGATTTAGTGAACATATCCGCGCCATGATCACGCGCACTAAAGCCTGGTAAATAAGGTTCGGCAGCCGCTAGAACATCTAAAGCGATCAAGCGGAACGTGGTTAATTTACCACCACTAACGGTGACCAACCCTTTGTCATTCCAAACACTGTGATTACGTTTTTCTTTTGACGGATTTAACGCACCTGAACTTACCAGAGGACGAACCCCAGCCCAGGAAGAAATAATATCTTTTTCTTCTAAATCTGCTTTCGGGAATTGGAAATTAGCAACACGCATCAGATACTCAAGCTCTACTCGCGTTATCGCCACTTCTTTATTATCAATGCCCTTGTTATCCAAATCTGTCGTGCCGATAATGGTACGACCTTCCCAAGGGAAGATGAAAATAGGTCGTTTATCATCGGGGTGCATCGCTGTGAATGCCTGCGCAACCGGCAAGCGCCAGCTAGGTACGACAAGGTGACTACCACGAGCAGGACGAATATTTTTTTCGTCGCTCATCTCACCGCGTAACTCATCCGCCCAAGCGCCCGTTGCATTGATAACAACTTTCGCTTTCACCGCAAAGACTTCTTCACTCTCTGCATCTTTAAGGTTGGCGCCAACCACATTGCCATTTTCTTTAATTAAAGAATCAACGGCTACATAATTAATGATTTCAGCACCGTCTTTTTGCGCTTCGCGTAAAACACGAATCACCAAACGAGAATCATCAGTTACGGCATCCGCAAACTGAGTACCCCCAATTAATTCATCTTCATTAATTAACGGACTTAAATATTCAAAGTTTTGCAATTTATGAAATTGACGATACTTTTTACCGGCAAAGAAATCATAAATACGCAGCAAGCTATTGAAAACAAACGGTCCAGGAAAGCCACCCTTGTAATGAGCCATCAAATAACCCATTTGATCAACCAAGCCCGGCGCTTCGTTCATCAAGCGTTCACGCTCAGATACTGAGTGCATGGTCGTTTTGATATCGCCAGCCGCGATATAACGTAAACCACCATGGACCATTTTTGATGAGCGACTTGACGTTCCCCAGGCAAAATCCTGACGATCCACCAGCAATACACTTAAGCCACGACGTGCAGCTTCACGGGCAATACCCGCGCCCGTAATACCACCACCGGCAATAACAACATCCCATTCGTCTTGCTTGTTTTCTCTCAAGCGATTTAGCAATAGTTCACGATTACCTGATTGCCATGCTTCTTGCCACATAATTACTGCTCTTTAAAAACTACTGACTACAAGTCAGCAGTGATAAGTAAAAAGAAATTAACCTGCATTACTTAATGCTGGTTATTTATCATCTTCAATCAAAATACCCGGATTCAAACGTTTTTCTGGATCGAAATCTTTAATCAAGGTTTCAATCACACGCATACCGAGCTCGCCTTTTTCAGCAGGCATATAAGGCGCGTGGTCACGACCGACACCGTGCTGGTGAGAAATCGTCGCACGACCCTGAGCGATCACGTCACAGGTATTAGATTTCAACTTCTTCCAGCGTGCCAATGTACCTTCATAGGTATCTGCGCAGCGGAAGAAATACGTCGTATAAATACTAGAACCTTGGCCATAAACATGGGAAAGGTGCGTAAAGACCATAGCCTCTTCGCCTTCATCTTTTAGCGCCGTGCGCAAAGATTCTTCCATGCCGTTCATCATATTATCAACGTTATCCCAATCGGTAGACGTCTCTAACGTATCAACAGCAATGCCCTGAGCCCACGTTGTTTCACGTAAATAAGGGAATTTAAAACGACCATGAGCCCAGATAGAACCCATGATATTCGCTAAGGGTCCGCCAATACCTTTGTATTGTCTTAGGATTTTCTTAACTTGCTTCATCGACGTTTTATTTTGGAATTTGCTGCCTGTAACACCAAACGTCAACATGCAGCGATTATCATCCAATCCACGGAGACGCAAATAGCCATCAAGCAATTTAAACTGCTTCAATGTCGTACCCAAGTTTGCATGAGCACGAGTTTCAGCCGCGTTACTCACACGCATCATCGACATCGGAATTTTCTGCTGTGCAACTTCTCGGGCAACAGCCTTACCTGCTTCCCAGTTTGGCATGAAGCAAACCATGAATTTTTCTTCTTTCGCCACACGCACAACACGTACTTTAACTTCGGTATAGATGCCCATACGGCCTTCCATACCCATTGTTACTTCACGCATATCCGGGCCTGCAGAAGAAGCAGGTATGGTAGGAATATCCATCGTCCCGAGCATTGTTTCCAACTTACCACCGGCAAACATTTGCTCAATACGACCATAGCGTAAAGACTGCTGACCCGAAGAACGCGTCGCTACCCAACCACCAATCGTCGACAATTCCCAAGACTGAGGATAATGACCTAACGTATAACCACGAGCCTGCAGCTGAGATTCAACCTGTGGTCCCGGTGTACCGGCACCAAACGTCGCAATTTGGCTTTCTTCGTTCAGCTCCATTAGCTGATTCATACGACCCATATCAATGGTTAGAATCGCTTTGGCATTGGCCTGAGGCGTAATATGGCCGGCAACAGACGTACCGCCACCATAAGGAATAACAATAAAATCATGCTCAACCGCAAGATCTAAAATTTCACGTACCTGAGTACTGGTTTCTGGATAAGCGATACCATCAGGGAAAACATCAAAATCACCACTGCGCATGGCCAACCAATCAGGGAAGCTCTGGCCGCGAGCATGGCGCACACGCTCTTCAGCATCGGTACTGATTAAAGGGTGCTTTGGAAGACGAGAAGCGGGCACTTTAGCCATAACACTCTCAAGAGAAACATCTTTCAACGCTTTCGGTTCACCGATAAAGCTGCGAATTAATGCACCGCCGTGTTCTGAAACTTCTTTAGTTGTACTATCATCACCCCAACCATTCCAACGACGCATACTATTCTCCTAATACTTTTTATTTTTCAGTCAATTTAATGGGCTATTACAATATTTTTTTACAGTCAGTAATAGACCCATAGCGCAGGTAGCGCTAATATGACGATTAGTCTACGGAGGCGCCCGAAATAAGCAACGACGCTTTCGGACAGCCACGTAGTAAATTAGGCCATCGTACGACAGAAATCATTAAGATCGCCCTATGACTGAAGACCGCCTTGGATCCGCTTCCACCGCCGCATTGCGCCAATATTTAAGAGCTGCGCAAGATTATGGCATTGAAGCAGAAGACGCGCTTGTACAAAATGATCTACCTATCGGTATTTTAGACAACAGCATAACGCGAGTAACCGGGTCTGAATTTCAGCGCCTCATTCGCTGGCTGGTTGACGCCTGCAATGACCCGCTGTTCGGTTTAAAGAGCGGCGCGTATGTTCAACCGGGCTCTTACAGCATCTTTGGCTACATGATTATGAACTGCCGCAGTGCTCGCGAAGCGCTGCACATGACCCCAATGTATGAGTCAATTGTCGGCGACATGGGCGTTACCAAGCTTGAAAAAGCAGGACCACGCTTAGCCGTACGCTGGACTTGCCAATATGATGACCCGATTATTATTCCTCACATGATCGACAATGTTCTCGCCTCCTGGACACAATTTGCTCGCTACCTTGCCGACCTGCCAGAAGGAAAGCCTTATTGCGTTCAGCTAGAACGTGATGTACCCAATGCAGAAGAGTTAGCAATTTACCAAGAAATGTTTGGCTGTGAGATTGAATTCAACGCCAAACGCAGCGCGCTAATTGTTGACGAAGAAGTATTAGAAATCCCATTACGTCAGCCCGACCCAGGTCTATTGCAAACCCTGACCCAGCAAGCCGAATCGATGATGGATGAGATCAAACAAAAGAAAACCATCATCTTGCAAGTACGCGCCGTACTTCGCCAGTTAATGGAACATGAATTACCGCGTAAAGAAAAAGTTGCCGAAGCACTGGATATGACCGAACGTACGCTTCAACGCAGATTGCAAGAAGCCGGTACCGGCTATCAGAATTTATTGGATGATATTCGCCGAGAAACCGCAATAGAATGGCTGACCACAACTCAAGTTGCGATCAATGAAATTGCCAGTAACTTAGGCTTTAGTGAAGTAAGATCTTTTCATCGCCGCTTTAAATCTTGGACCGGACACGCCCCTGGCGAGTATCGGACTATTCATACCAAGAGCTAGCCTAAAAATAGCATTTCAATGGCGGCATTAATTGAAGAATCAGCCTTTAATTATAACTAGCTTATTAAGCGCTGCATCAAAAACCCTCTGCGGTGCAATCGAACGATAACAAGGCGGTTGTGCAGGATTGCCGTCATTGCGATCAGGGTGAGTACAGTGCTTACTCAAACAAGGTGCACACGCTAAATCACTGCTCAACACTTCTACTTTTGGCCCAAGCACACCGGTTAATACCGCATCCGTTGCGCCGTAAATTGCAACAGAGGGTACTTCTAAAGCGGCGACTACATGAGACAAACCCGTATCAACGCCGACCACGGCCTGCGCATGTGCAAGATAGGCATTCAACGCATTCAGTCCCATTTTAGGCAGTACTTCAACTCCGTCAACTTTGCTAGCAATACGCTCTGCTCGGGACTTCTCTTCGTCATTACCCCAAGGCAAAATAACCTTACGACCCGATTCAACCGTTAAACGCGCCAGCTCGCACCAATAGACTTCAGGCCACAATTTGGTATCCCAAGTTGTACCATGCAAGAACAGCCAGTAGTCGCCTTCATAACCGCCTTCCATTTCTGGACGCTGCCAGCGGCTTTTATCGATGCCATAAGAAAAGGTATCAGGAATGGTGTAATTTAATACTTGAGATAAGAGCTGGCGCACACGTGGTATCGCATGCTGACCTTTCGCAATCGCTTGCGGATATTGATACGCCAAAGCGGCAAGGGGTTCACGGCAGCTCGCTTTGTCCAAACCATAACGCGGGCCTTTTGCCATACGCGTAACAGCGGCGCTTTTGATCAAACATTGAGCATCTAATACGATATCGTATTCTGTACTGCGTAAGTCTTGATAAAAAGCTTTCATTTCAGCACGAACAGTCGCATTAGAAAGATTTTTACGCCAGCGACGCCAAGCAATCGGAATTACTTTTGTCACTGCGGGATGCCAACTAGGAATATCGGCAAACGCCTCTTCCACCAGCCAATGAAACTCAACATTAGGGACTTGCTGGAAAGCATCTTGGACGGCAGGAAGTGCATGAAATACATCGCCTAAAGAGGACATTTTTACCAACAATACTTTCATCGAGAAACCTTAGCTACAACTTGGATAGACAGCGCACCTAGAATAGACAGTGCAAATTTTTATGCCGTCTTTATACCACGAGCCGCTAAACCAGTCACTTCTGCACCGCAATCGTTTGCCCTGCAATACGCCCATTAAGAATGCATAACGATAAGAAAGTGCCTTCTAAGGATCGTATGCCTGCACAACCCGCTCCACCAAATCCTGCTGCCTCTCCAGCCGCGTACAAACCTGGAATAACCTCGCCCTGTTGATTCAACACCTGGCTTGCAGTATTCGTTTCAATGCCTCCCATACTTTTACGACTAATAATTCGACTACGAATGGCAATAAACGGACCCGCTTTGGGATCATTGATTTTCTGGTTTTTGAGCGTTCTGACCTTATCGCCACGCCATTTTCGCAGAAAATGTATTCGCCGAATTTGATCGTCAGTGGTGAACTTTTCACCGCGTTCAATTTGCTCATCGTAAGCCCGAACATCACGTTCAATATTATCCAGAGAGACCTCAGCCTTAAATTGCTGACTATTTTCATTCATTGCCGCCACCAACTTCGGTAAGGTATCAGCCACCACAACATCGTCACAATCATCTATTAGCCAATTAACAATTTCACGATTTCCGCGCAGCGCCATTTTGGTCACACCCAACCAACTTTTGTTTCGAAAGGCTTTATTAATATGCGAGCCCGACACCGCTAACTCTTTATAGGCGATCTTTAAATTCATCAGTTGCCAGCTATATTGCTCAGGCAAATGCCCTGTGACTTTGCATAAATTATGCGTATCGAAACCACTCATCAAGGGTATGGGACCGATGCGGTTACCACAGGCATCCAACCATAAAGAAGAACGCGCGGGCATAAGGCTCAGGCCATGGTTTTCATACTCAGGTTTAGGATGTTTTACCCCGGAAGCATAATTCCACATCCAGCTACGATTTTTGATACTGCCACCCTGCGCATCGAGTTCATCATGCAGAAGTCCATCAGCAAAAGGATGGGACCCCGACAAAATATTTGCGGGATATGGACCATAACACTGACGATCCCAATGCTTTTCTACTTGTTTAAGGTTGCCATTAAGCCCACCCGCACACACGATTGTATTTTCTGCAGCAATACTAAAAGCCTCTCCCGAGATCTGATCTTGATCGAATACATGTCCACGACAGCCGACTAACCTGCCATCAGCCCAGATAAAACTCTCGACCTTATGCCGAAATTTAAGCGTTAACTTCTCGCGATGCTGATGATTTAGGAGTTTCTTAATTAACGTCTGGGTGACTTCCCAGCCCGTGCCCCATGCCACGTGATAACGCGGAACCGAGTTACCGCGACTGCCCTGAGCAAAACCAAACTCACCTCGTTCCACCCAATGAACTATAGGAAAAAAACGAATACCAAACCCTATTAGCCAGTCGTAAACATCTTCTTTATTGCGTTCAATATAGGTATGCGCCCATTGCTTAGCATGGATATTTTCTTTTTCATCTGCTGAAAATTCGGCCGCCGCAAACCAATCATCAAAGGCGAGTTGTTTATTATCGTTAATACCATTTGAGCGCTGAGTTGGCGTATCGACAAAGTACATACCGCCAAAGGCTTCGTTGGCCATGCCGCCAAACTTCCCTTCACAGTCACGATCAATAAGCAGTACGGTTTGATTATTGTCCAGTAACTCAATCGCAGCACTGATACCCGCGATACCTCCGCCAATAACCAAGACTGGGCTAACGAATTCGTAACTCTTTTTATTATTGTGCATTCTGCTTACCCTCAAGGTAATTAGCCGTGATTTCAAAGTCGCTATCAAACTTAATGACAGTATTAAGCTATCTTCAAACCTTCTCATCGAATGCACTATGATTTTTAAAGCCAGAGTCATTGACCTAGGAAGCCAACGCAGAAAAAATTGATTCACATCATGCTTGCTGCACCAGTCAAAGGCATTAACGTATATGTCGGATAAGATCGACCACCCGATTCGCATAGCCCCACTCATTGTCATACCAGCTAATGATCTTAAAAAAGTGATCGTTGAGCACCAAGCTAGCACCGGCGTCAAAAATAGAACTGTGACTATTATGAATAAAGTCGGAAGAAACCACGGCGTCTTCGGTATAGCCTAGAATGCCTTTCAGCTCTCCTTCGCTATAACGTTTCATCACTTGTTGTATTTCAGAAAGAGACGTAGGTGTTTGCAATCGCACGGTCAAGTCGACCACCGACACATCGGTTGTGGGGACTCTAAAAGCCATTCCGGTTAAACGTCCGGCCAACTCAGGAATAACATGAGCCACCGCTTTCGCAGCACCGGTACTGGCGGGAATAATATTGCCTGCTACCGCCCGACCGCCGCGCCAATCTTTAACCGCCGCGCCGTCTACCGTTTTTTGGCTGGCGGTCGCGGCATGCACCGTAGTCATTAAGCCTTCTTCGATGCCCCAGTGATCCTGCAATATTTTTGCGATCGGTGCTAAGCAGTTGGTTGTACAAGAAGCATTGGAAACAATATTTTGCTGCGGATCATAGTTGTTATGATTAACGCCCATCACATACATAGGAACATCATTTGACGGCGCGGAGATAACCACTTTTTTAGCGCCAGCACGTAAGTGGCCACTTGCTTGTTGCTTATCGGTAAATAATCCCGTGGATTCAATCACCACATCAACCTTTAATGCTTTCCAATTTGCTTGCTCTGGCTGAGAAAGACTCGATACCACAATGTTGCGACCATTGACCACTAAGCTATCATCGGTGAATTCGACCTGCCCTATGAATGCACCATGAACAGAATCGTAGCGTAGCAAATACGCCATATAATCAGCATCGATCCTATCGTTAATCGCAACAACTTCGAATTCTTCACTGACTGCAGCGTCACTCAAGATACGAAATACCAAGCGACCAATGCGACCAAAGCCGTTAATAGCAATACGTAAAGCCATAACTTCACCTCCAATATCAAGCTGATAATTTCAGTATAGGTCAGTTTGATTTAGCCAAATAAGTCAAAACTAATACCCCCGTCCTCGCCGTTGTCCATCCACCCTATCGGCTTACTGAATGTCTGCTCGATTAAACGCGCCGCTGAATCAGGCAACTGTTTAGTGACCGTTTCACCGACCATGGCCTCAAGCTTGTTTTCATCCAGACCTAAGCAAGCAGCCAATTCTAGGATACCAATCGCGTTCTCTCGCATCAGTAACTGCGCTTGCTGCTGGCGTATTTCTTTCTTATTACTCATGAATCCATCCTGCACGTTTGTTTTATTGACTAAATGGCACCGATATTATTCTGACTATAAATGCACGCTTATCTTTTAACTGCCATAAGATTACTGCATTATTAAGCTCCAGTTAACACCCTTATAATGCAAAGAAAGTGCTTAGTAATATTTCTTTCATTATTTATTGCTATTACATAGTCATCGATCGTTAGTTGTATCGACAGAGTTAATTTTCACTCGATTTAAATAGGTTCATATATGCGTCGCGTTGTTGTCACAGGAATGGGTATTGTCAGTTGTTTAGGGAATAGCAAAGAAGATGTCCTTGCTTCCCTACAAGCCCAAAAATCCGGCATTCAATTTGTCAGTGATTATAAAGAGCAAGGCCTACGCAGTCATATTGCCGGGCGACCTAATATTGATCTGGATGCGCACATCAACCGAAAATTAAAGCGTTTCATGGGTGATTCATCTGCCTATGCCTATTTATCACTGCAGCAGGCGATTGCCGACGCTGGACTGAGCGATGAACAGATCAGCAATTTACGCACGGGTATCGTCGCCGGATCTGGCGGCGCAGGCTGCAGTGATATTGTCGAAGCCGTTGATACGCTAAGAGAAAAAGGTGTACGCCGAGTTGGGCCTTATCGCGTTACCCGCACTATGGGCAGCGCACTCTCGGCCAACTTAGCCACCGCTTTCTCTATTAAAGGTATTAACTACTCAATCACGTCTGCCTGTGCGACCAGTGCTCATTGCATCGGTCACGGCGCTGAGCTCATTCAATGGGGCAAACAGGATATCGTTTTTGCCGGTGGTGGTGAGGAAGAACACTGGTCTCTCACAATGCAGTTTGATGCCATGGGCGCGCTTTCTACCCAATACAATGATGACCCGACTCAAGCTTCACGCCCTTACGATCAAACCCGTGACGGCTTTGTGATCGCTGGCGGTGGCGCGATGCTAGTTTTAGAAGAATATGAACACGCCAAAGCGCGTGGTGCCCATATTTATGCTGAAATTGTCGGTTACGCTGCTACGTCTGATGGCGCAGACATGGTTTCTCCTTCTGGAGAAGGCGCGTCACGTTGCATGCAATTAGCGATGAGCCAAGCACAATGCGAAATTGATTATATTAATACGCACGGCACGAGTACGCCTGCGGGTGACATCACCGAACTCAATGCGACCTTGGATGCCTTTACACAATTTAACGGTCACTCTAACAAGCTCTCTTTACCCCCAATGAGCTCAACCAAATCACTCAGTGGACATTCCTTAGGTGCAGCTGGGGCTCAAGAGGCAATATATTGTTTATTAATGATGCAACATAATTTCATTACTGGCTCGGCTAATATTGAGCAACTTGATGACGGTGCTACTAAGTTCCCCATCATTAAAGACAACCAAAGCGCTAAATTATCGGCAATAATGTCGAATAGCTTCGGTTTTGGCGGTACAAATGCCAGTTTGATTTTCAAGTCAGTATAAAAGTGACATACTCGGGTTTTAATGATCAATCGACATAATTTTTACATCGGACACGATTGATACAAAAACAATAACGAATAGCTAATTCCAAACGGATTCAGATCGAATGACTCAAGCAATCATCGACCAAAAAAATACACAGAAAACGATGCCCGAAGATAAAGGCATCGATAAGCTTTATCAAATTGCTGAAAAGCTAGCAGAAGATTTTTCCTTATTCCCTAATATCGACGACGACTCGATTTATAAGCACGTGCAAGGTTTAGTTAGCGATAACGACTGTAAACGTGAACGCGAAGAATTGCGTAACCTCGACATCGACAATTATATAGAACGCGTTGTCAGCCCCAGTGAGAATAATGCCCGTATGTCGGCTAAAGCCATGGTTAATACCTTGGCGCATAAAGTAATCACTGAAGTTGATGAAGGTGCACTATACGTTGCAGAAGTCGAACTAGACTTCGGTAATTATTTCCGCCGTATTGGCTTTATTTGCCAAAACCGCGAACATAACAAAGGCGCTTGGCTTCCTCAGCACCACCATATTGCTGCTCAACAAATGCGCAATTTCGCCAAACATTCCATTCCTGTTGTTACCTTAATTGATACTCCAGGAGCCGATGCCGGTGAAGAAGCCAATGCCAATAACCAAGCCCACTCTATTTCGCACCTTATTACTGAAATGGCGAATCTTGATGTGCCTTCATTAGGCATCATTTGGGGTGCAGGTTATTCAGGCGGTGCTATTCCTTTAGCCACGGCTAACTTATTATTGTCGGTTCGCGATGGTATTTTTAATACGATTCAGCCACAAGGTTTGGCGAGCATTGCTCGCAAGTACAATTTAAGCTGGCAGGAATGTGCAAAATTCGTCGGGGTTTCCGCCTACGAACTGCAACAAATCGGCGTTATTGACGGCATTATTGATTACGCGCCCAGTGATGGTATTGAAAAACAATTCAATCTATTACAAGCCATCGTTTCTGGCATTAAGTCCATTGAAGATGGCGCAACTGAATTTGCCCGCAACAATCCGTATTTGATGGAGCACTACCAACGCAGCGTGACGCGCTTTTTATCGCCATCGGATAAATTGGACGAGATGCAGCGTCAATCAAGTTTCTTTTTAGCCAACAATCCGACTGAACACTCTAACGTTTTCGGCATCACCTTCCGTTATCTGCGTTATTTAACGCTGCGCCGTCGTATTCATTCTAAAACGCTAGAGAACTACGGCCGTTTAGCTGAAAAAGAAATCCCTGAAGGCGAATTAAGCCAGCGCTTAGAGAAAGCAGCAAAGCGTAAATTCCAAAATTGGATGCAAGCGCCCGAAAAGATTGTTTATGACGATACTCTACACAAGTCATGGAAAAACTTTTGGACCAAGTTTGAAGATCGCGATGAAGAACGTAATACTATCTTCAAGATGTTTTTGGGCGAGCCTAAAGACAACTACTTAAAAGCCAAACAAGAGTTGTGCTTCAATTTAGGTTTATATTTGTTCAACCGCTGGAAAGCGGATGCAACTAAAAACTTTCAAGGTCTAATGACCTACATGGAAGATTACAAACAGAATCGCTTTTTATTACGTGCCGATGACATTTTAGATGCCGGCTCTATTGCTGAGTTCATTTTTAAAAATGAACACCCTTTAGCCAGCCTAGTTTTGACAAAGGTAAGCCACGAAAGCCAGCAAAAAATCACCGCGGCGATGCAGCAAGAACAAAGCAAAGGCGAATTAAATCAACTTATTGCTGCCGCCTTAAATAAAGTTTTACGTGATGAGCCTATTTCAGACGAAATTTGCGCTCAGCTTAAACTGTCCGACAAGACTCAGACACTGGCTAACAGCTTGGCCAATGTCACAGTAGAAGCTAACCGTCGTATTTTTGAAGAAGCGCTTGCGCCGTACATTCAGTTCAAGCAAGAAAGCATTCAAAACCCTGCCCATCCAGACATCACTATTTTAGATGCTATTTTACACGATGAGCTGCGCCACGACTTCATTCAAGTCTGCCAAAACATGCTGGTATTTGGTGAACTGTATGATCACATCATCCATAACCTGCCGACTGTCGCCAAAGAAGCCAACGTTGATCGTGCACTATCTCGCGATTCTGTACGCGCACTACTGCTCAACTCCCTCGCCCAAGCGACCGAAGGTGATAGTTATACACCACAAGAGAGAGAGTCGTTTAACCACTGGCTGAGTTACTTCAGCCAAAGTAATCAACGTGGCAGCTTCTTAAAATCTGTTGAAGAATGGAAGAAGCTGGCCTTCCCACAGTTATCAGACACCTTATTTGTAATCATCACCTTTTTCTTTGAAAAATTACTGCACGAATACCAAGAAGCAGAAGAAGAAGGAAAAACGTATAGTGGCCGCATCAATCCTGTCAGTATTGGTCGACGTAAGGATTTCTGGAACCGCCTTACCATGGCGTACCACGATCTATTAATTCAACGCGTACTTGAAGATGTAAAACGTGAGAAGAAAACCTCAGCGCCTGCTCTCATTGAAAAGTTCTTTACTAATTTTGAAGAAATAAACAGCAATTTGTTATCCGCAGATCCTGTTCACTTCCCAGGATTTCGCAGTTCAATTGAAACAGCCCTCAATAATAAAGTTACCCCGTGTGGAGTGGTCACAGGTTTCGGTAATTTATGCATTGATGGTGAAGAAAAGCGTGTGGGTGCTCTCGTATCCAATCTCGACTTTCAAGCTGGCGCTTTTGATATGGCCAGCGCAGAGAAATTCTGTAAATTACTAGTTGAGTGTTCTCGCCAGCAATTACCCGTTGTTTGTTTTATTTCGTCCGGCGGTATGCAAACCAAAGAAGGTGCAGCAGCACTCTTCTCTATGGCGATTGTTAATGACCGCATCACACGCTTTGTACGTGATAATGACCTACCAATCATTATCTTTGGCTTTGGTGATTGCACTGGTGGTGTACAAGCCAGCTTTGTGACTCACCCAATGGTGCAGACCTACTATTTCTCCGGCACCAATATGCCATTCGCCGGCCAAATAGTTGTGCCGTCTTATTTGCCGAGCACCGCAACGCTATCGAACTACTTATCCATATCGCCTGATTCAATGGATGGCTTAGTGAAGCATCCTTGCTTTGATGATATTGATGATCGCTTAAAAGCCATTGATCCTAGCATTCCTATTGCACGTTATTCTGTTAACGATGTACTGAGCCGCATTTTGAAAGGCCTAGTAGTAGCACAGCGCATGGCTCCTGATACTGGGCTATTAGATACCAGCTCAGGTGCTAATAAAGAGAAGATATTCGCACCCATTAAAAAAGTCATGATTCATGCCCGCGGCTGCACCGCCGCTAAGTTAATCAAGAAAGCGCAAGACAATGATATTCAAGTGGTACTGGTTCAATCTGACCCTGATATGAATTCGGTTGCGGTTGATATGCTAGGACCGCTAGATCGCGTGGTCTGTATTGGGGGTAATACGCCTGATGAAAGCTATTTAAACGCCAAAAGTGTCATTCGTATTGCGCAACATGAACAAGTCGATGCTCTTCACCCAGGTATTGGATTCCTATCAGAAAGCAGCCAATTTGCCGCGTTGTGTGGAAATTACAATATCAATTTTGTTGGCCCTTCTGTTTCTGCCATGGAAACCATGGGTAACAAATCGAATGCGATTAATACTGCGATTGCTGCCAATGTTCCTGTTGTCCCCGGTTCTCACGGCATCTTAACCAGCTCGGCGAATACCGCCAGCGTGGCCGAAGATATTGGCTATCCGGTATTATTAAAAGCGGTTCACGGTGGTGGCGGTAAAGGCATTCAAGTGGTTGAACGTCCTGAGCAAATCCACACGTTATTCCACCAAATTTCTACTGAAGCCAAAGCCGCTTTTGGTAATGGCGATGTCTATCTGGAAAAATACGTCACCTCACTTCGACACATTGAAGTGCAGGTATTACGTGACTGCCTAGGCAATACAAAAATCTTAGGGTTACGCGACTGCAGCGTGCAGCGTAACAACCAAAAAGTATTCGAAGAGTCTGGCTCGACCATGCTACCAAGAATTCTTGAGCAAGCGGTTTACGATTACGCCGAGAAACTATCGAACGAAGTAGATTATGTCGGCGCGGGCACGGTTGAGTTTATTTACAACCTTGACGCTGACGCCATTTACTTTATGGAAATGAATACTCGTTTGCAGGTAGAGCACCCGGTTACTGAAGTCGTTTCAGGAATTGATATCGTCAGCGCGCAATTTGATATTGCCCAAGGCAAAAGCATTGCGAAACTGAAGCCTAAACAAAAAGGCTATGCGATTGAAGTTCGCGTTACTGCCGAAAAGGCCGTTCGCAAAGGCGACATCATTGATTTCGCTCCCTTCCCTGGCACCATTAATGAGTGTGTCTTACCGCCATTAGACCACATTCAATTAATCACCAGCGCAGGTCCTGGCAAACAGGTTTCACCCTTCTACGACAGCATGATCGTACAAATAATTTGCCATGGTAAAGATCGTGACGATACCATCGCAAAAATGCGCGACTATCTTGATCAAGTTCGTATTACCGGCGTCTGTACAAACATCATTTTATTAAAACGAATTTTAGACGACAGTATTTTCCAGTTAGGTGATTACGATACCACCTACTTACCGCAGTTCTTAGCGCGTACCGATGGTGATGCCTTGATTGCCGATATGGAAGCCTCTGCTGAACTGAAGAATAATCAAGTTGACGCTAAAGCGCTGGCGATTGAAGGCTCCGATGAATTGAAAGTGCTTTCACCCAGCACTTGCATCTTCTATGGCTCTGCCTCTCCTACGGAGCCTGCGTTTGCCAAAGAAGGTGAAATCGTCACCATTGAGCAAACACTGTGCTTAATGGAAGCAATGAAGATGTTCAGCCCTCTCAGCCTCAAGCACTTTAATATCCAAGGTACGGAGCTGTATCCCGCTAAGCAGCGTTACCGTATTACACGTATCTTGAATAGTGATGGTCAGCAAGTTAACCAAGGGGATTTACTGTTTGTAGTTAAACCTGTTTTAGCCGATTAATTTAACAGTAAGAAAGACGCTTTTTAATATTTAGAGGCGTCTTTTATTAAGCACTTCTCCAATACTAATCATGAACGAGGGTCTTAAACTAAAGTCATGATTAGTGCCTTAAAATACATTATACTCTACCTATCTACACCTTTAGTTAGAAAGAGTTAATAGTATGTCCCGTACTGATGCATTACAAACCTTCACTGCGGTTGTTCGAACCCGTAATTTCACTGCAGCCGCAGACTCCCTCGGAGTCACGCCTTCTGCTATCAGTAAGCAAATTAGTGGCCTCGAAGAACGCTTGGGCGTGCGGTTATTAAACCGTACTACCCGCTCTGTTAGCCCCACTGAAGCGGGGCAACTGTTCTATCAGCATTGTGAAAATATCATTGAATCCATCGCCGAAGCCGAGCGCTTAGTGACCGATTTCGATGTCACGCCAAAAGGCCGATTGCGCATTACCGCCATGGCTAATTTTGGGCGCCGTGAACTGGCACGCATGCTCAATGATTTCGCCCTTATCTATCCAGACATCAGCTTTGAACTCTATATCAGTGATCGTCCTGTCGATATTGTGCAAGAAGGATTTGATTTTGCCTTACGTATTGGCACGCAAGAAGACTCACGTTTAATTGCTAAACCCGTCGCTAAGCAACGTATTATGGTCTGTGCTTCTCCTGCTTATTTGGCGAAATGGGGTACGCCATCAAGCTTTGAAGATATAACCAATCATCGCATGCTGGTCATTGGCAACGCGGAGTATGCTCGTTCAAATTGGCTGCGAGAGTTTGAAAAATCACATTCTTTTAGTATCAATTCTGTTGAACGAAAATTAACAGTTAATGATATTGATCTCGCGTATGAGGCTTGCTTACAAGGAATGGGCATCACGGCTTTACCAAGCTATATTGCCGAACGCCATGTTCGTTCAGGGGAGTTGGTTCATCTGTTTCAGGACGTGGACATTCCAATCAGAACCATTAATGCAGTATTTCCACAAAATCGCTATCTATCAACGAAAAGCCGAGCATTTCTCGACTTCGTCACGTCCTATTTTGCCGATTCAGTCTAGCTAACGTCTATCTCAGAAGCTTCCCGTTAAGTGAAGACTATTGCTCTTCACTTAACTTGGCTTGTTTTTCCAGCGCCTGCGTTTTGTGCACGAGTATAGAATCGGTGAATTTCTTCGGGATTCTGGCAATCTTTCGCTCATCATAATCAAAGAATACAATACCCGTCTTAGCCATTGTCACCAAACGTCCTTCATCGGCACACGTCACACGATAAATAAAATCACAGCCGTATTTATTAAAGTCGTTAATGCCCACTTCAAACTTTAGGTTTTCACCGACAAATGATTCAGATTTAAACTCGACCATTAAATCGGTCACCATCAGACCCAAACCACCAATATTGAACTCACTAAAACCCATGCTGCGTAAAAAACGTAATCGAGCCTCATGCAGAAGCGATACCATGCTGTCATTACCTACATGGTTGCCATAATTTATTTCTGTTACCCGCACATCCAAAACAGTTTCAAAGGTAAATGCTTCTGGAAGTACTAATTTAACTCTTGCCACTGAACTCTCTCAACTATTTAGAATCGAAGCTATATGAATCACCGCTATACAGATGGATGCAGATACCTTAGCATCAAGGGTATAGTTTTAATGGTATAGCTTAAAAAGGTGCGCATAATAGCCTTGCGGGTATAAGCTCTACAATCTAATATTGATATTATATTGGTAATGTTTTGTTAATAAGAATTGATATGAAAAAAACACGTTCAGCATTTGTAACAACCAGCGCTTTATTGTCTCTATCACTATTCGCTGCATTCCCTGTTTCAGCTACGATTCCTACCGCTGAAATTGACGCACCTTTTCAGGCGCGAGAATACACTCCGAAACAAGTGACAACATCGAAACAGAGCTTGCATCAGTTACTCGGGCGTCATTACGAAAAGCAACGCTTAGACGATGACCTTTCCGGAAAAATCTATGATTTATACTTAGAATCAATGGACGGTACTCGCAGCTACTTTTTAGCCAGTGATATTGAAGAGTTTGAACAATATCGTTTCAAACTCGATGATGGCCTAATTAAAGGCAATCTCAACGCCCCTTTTGTTATGTATAATCGACTACAACAGCGTGTTACTGAACGCCTGTCGTTTTTACTAAAACAGCTGCCTGAAAAAGCTAAGAAATACAATTTTAGTAAAAATGAGCAGCTGAGTCTTGACCGTGAAAATGTCGAGTGGTCAAAAAGCATGCAAGAACTAGATGATTTATGGCGTAAGCGTCTTAAAAACTCTATTTTGAATCTTCGTCTTGCCGATAAAGAAGATGACGATATCTATGAGTTATTGAGCAAGCGTTATCATAATCAATTAAACCGAACGCACCTCGCCAACGAAGACGATGGCTTTCAGGTTTATATGAATGCGGTCACTCACGCGTTCGATCCCCATACTGCCTATTTCTCTCCTCGTAATACGGAGAACTTCAATATTAATATGAGCCTATCCCTGCAAGGTATTGGCGCGGTATTACAAACTGAAGATGAACATACCAAGGTCGTTCGTTTGGTTCCTGCCGGCCCTGCCGATAAAGCAGGCCAACTGCAAACAGCCGATAAGATTACCGGCGTGGGTCAAGGCGAAGAAGAAATTGTCGATGTTATCGGCTGGCGTTTAGATGAAGTTGTTGATTTAATTCGCGGCGCAAAAGGCACTACCGTTCGTTTAGAGATAATTCCATCCGAAGCTAATGATTTGAAAACTAAAATCATCAATATTGTTCGTGATGAAGTAAAACTCGAAGAGCAGTCTGCGCAAAAAGAGATCATCGAGATTCCTCAAGGTGATAAGACCTTGAAAATTGGGGTTATTGATATCCCAACGTTCTACATAGATTTCCAAGGTCGCCAAGAAGGTAAAAAAGACTTTAAGAGCACGACCCGTGATGTTGAAAGACTGGTTAACGAACTTAAAGAAGATAATGTTGAAGGCATCATCATCGATCTGCGAAATAACGGCGGTGGTTCTTTAGATGAAGCATTGAATCTAACCGATCTCTTTATTGATCGTGGCCCAGTGGTTCAAGTGCGTTATTCCAATGGTTACGTGCAAGTTTTACCTGAACCGAAAAACCAGAAGCCAGGTATTGTTTATGACGGCCCTATTGCCGTATTAACCAACCGCTTGAGCGCTTCGGCTTCAGAAATTTTTGCCGGTGCTATCCAAGATTACGGTCGCGGCATTATTGTCGGTGGCCAAACCTTTGGTAAAGGCACAGTACAATCGGTATTACCGCTTGAACATGGGCAGCTGAAACTGACGCAAGCTAAGTTCTATCGCGTATCAGGCGACAGCACACAGCATCAAGGGGTTATTCCTGACATTCTTTTCCCTTCACTATTCGATAAAGAAAAAATCGGTGAGAGCGCGCTCGACGAAGCCCTCGCTTGGGATACTATCCGCCCTGCTGGCTATCAAGCAAAGCGTGACTTCCAGCAATGGTTGCCGGTATTACGTGAGAATCACCAAAACCGAATAGAGACTAATCCAGACTTCATTTATCTTCATAATCAAAAAGATTTAATGACTGAACTACGTCAGCGCACGGATATCACGTTGAACGAAAAGCAGCGTAAACAAGAACGTGAAGATAATGAGAGCCAACGCTTAGCCATTGAAAATACTCGTCGTAAAGCAAAAGGCATGGAACTTTTGACCGAGCTGAAAAGTGACGAGAAGAAAAAAGACGATAAAGCTAAAGATGGCGATGACAAAGACAGTAAAGGCAAAGACAGTAAAGACGAAGAAGATGAAAAGAAAGAAGCCGATGCTTTATTGCTTGAAACTGGAAAAATACTGACTGACTTAATGAGCTTGAGCCAAAATTCAGCCGCTGAATTACAGCAAGCCCAGCAACAAACAAAACAGTAAATACTCACTAAAAGATCGACTATTTAGGCTGCACATCACCGCACTTTAACCTTTAAAGTGCGGTGACTTTCAAACTGCTCTTACTCTGAACCTGCAACAACTTTCAAACCACTAAGACTATAAACCTAAAGCCTTACTTACCTGCGGCTGGCTCATCATATGCAGCCATAGCTTATCAATACTCTGATTGATCCATTCTTCGTTATACCCTACTCGCGGCGACGTAATGACACTGCGCTGTTCATTCAAGGTAAATGGCTGTGACGTTTCAAAGGAGTCGTTATCAATCGATAGCGTTAAGGCCATGGCAAGCTGACATTGGCTCACCCACAGTCCGTCATTGCACTGATAATCAAACGTCTCAATCGCCAAATCCACTTTTAACGGTTCAAAAGGACTACTGCCGCCAAAACCTAACTGCTGCAAACTGTTCTGCATCTTAGTTTGCAACGCTTGTTGTAAGCTTGGTTTCGCTAATAGTGGTGCCTGATCCGGCTGTGTACCGCCTCGAGATCCCAACTGCTCAGTATCTTCGCGTAAATCCCGTACTCGCACTAACGCACTGCGGCCCAACTGAGTTGAGCTGGTATCCAACGGACTACTGGTCTGTAAATTAATCATTTGCGGTGATAAAGCACAGCCACTGCTTAGCAAGATGGATGTTGCCAACGTACCGGCCAGCAAAGGTGATGCGATGCGCTTAAGCATTGGCCAACTCCTGCTCTGAACGTTTGAAGGTTAATGTCTGTGCATCAGACTCCGCCGCGACAAACCGATAACCAGCTACATCAAACTCACACAGCTGTTTAACACTGCTTACTTTATTCTTGATAATGTACGCCGCCATTAAGCCACGGGCTTTTTTCGCGTAAAAACTGATGATTTTATACTGACCGTTCTTTTCATCTTTAAAGACTGGCGTAATCAACTCGGCATTTAACTGCTTAGCCTTAACCGCTTTAAAGTATTCATTTGAGGCGAGGTTCACCAAAATTTTACTATTACTTAACGCTAAGCGCTGGTTGATCGCATCGGTAATGATCGATCCCCAAAAGGTATACAAGTTAGCGCCTCGGGTATTGCCGAACTTAGTGCCCATTTCCAAACGATACGGCTGGATTAAATCAAGTGGGCGTAACAAGCCGTAAAGTCCCGATAAAATGCCTAAGTGTGATTGTGCATAAGAGAAATGATCTGCCGTAAACGACTCTGCATCCAAACCGGTGTAAACGTCGCCCTTAAACGCCAGTACTGCAGCTTTTGAGTTACCTTGGTCAAACGGTAGGCACCAATCATGATAGCGCTGCACATTAAGCTCAGATAGCTTACTGCTCAATTTCATCAAAGCACTGATGTCATCGGGTGATTGTAATTTAAGCTGATCAATTAATTCCGCAGAATGATCTAGGAACTCCCCTTGCGTATGGACATCTGTAACCGCAGGAGTTTCAAAATCAAGAGTTTTGGCAGGTGAAATAAGCGTTAACATAATAAAAATCAATTATTCTGAATGAAGCCATATCATACCTAGCTTTAAAGACATTTTAAATCAGCCTCTATTGCCAATGAGGAATCAACAGAATGGCGTAGTCTGTAGAAAGTGAAATATTTATTAGAAGATTCTATAAAGGGTTCAACAAGATGGCATCATTTTCATTCGGAATGAAACTCCAAGGGTTAGCACTGGGTTTAGCCAGTCGCTTTGCAGCGCACCCTCTCGTTCAAAAATACGGCCTAGCAAAACCGGCAGAGAAACTGGCCTATATTTCAACCAAAAAAGGTTTTCAGTTAATTCAACAAGGATTGGCGAAAAAGAGTTTGGGGAATAAAAACGGCCTCAAGGCATTGCCCTCTCCTCCGCCTTTATTTGATCTAACGCTGTCTGACGAACAGCAAATGATTCGCGATAGTGTGAAAGCCTACGCTGAAAACAATATCCGTCCATTGGCATTGGCCGCAGATGAACAAGCAAAATTACCCGAGTCACTGCTGCAAGACTGCCAAGAACTCGGTTTAAATTACTTTTCCATACCCGAAAGCCTTGGTGGTGCTGGCCAGCTTTCACCGATGACCAGTGTTTTAATTGCAGAAGACCTCGCTTGGGGAGATTTTTCTCTCGCCTTTGCCATTCTGGCATCGACATCCGTCACCAATACCCTTAGCCGTTGGGGTAATAAAAAGCAACAAGCACTGTGGCTGCCTAAGTTTTGTGCAGACCTCTCTACCAGCAAAGAGACTTTCAATGCCGCTATTGCCGTGCAAGAACCGCAGCCGTTGTTCAATAGCGACCTATTGACTACCAGCGCCAAGCAGAACAAAAAAGGCTATCTGCTGAACG
The DNA here is from genome assembly GCA_036960605.1 of Oleispira sp. Classification (GTDB taxonomy): domain Bacteria; phylum Pseudomonadota; class Gammaproteobacteria; order Pseudomonadales; family Oceanobacteraceae; genus Oleispira. The sequence continues at coordinate 97,340 of JBALXI010000005.1, forward strand.
GTACTAAGTCTCTCGTTCCTTTAGCAGGAACAGCCAACCTCTATCTCGTCGCCGCGCAATTTAAAGGTAAAAATGAAGTTTTCATCGTGCCTGCCAATGCCCAAGGTGTATCTTTTAAATCAAGCCCAGCGATGGGTTTACGCAGTGCTGAAGTCGGCATACTGCAGTTCGATAAAGTCCAGCTCGATAAAGACGCTTTGTTAGGTGCGGGTAATGCCGCGCATAATCAATTTAATTATGAAAACTTCATTGATAGCAGCCACTTATCTTGGTGTGCCATGGCCATCGGCTGCTGCCAGTCGGCGTTGGATTACTTGATCCCTTACGTTAACGAGCGCTATGCCTTTGGTGAGCCTATTAGTCACCGCCAATCTGTTGCCTTTATGATTGCTAATATGAAGATCGAAATTGAAAGCATGCGCCTTTTAGTTTGGAAAGCTGCCAGCCGTTTTGAGCGCGGCGAAGATTTTCATCGTGATGCCTTTTTAGCCCATCATTTATGCATGGAAAAGAGCATGGAAATTGGCACCAATGCCGTACAACTACTCGGTGGCCACGGTTTCACCAAAGAGCACCCCGCTGAGCGTTGGTATCGTGATTTGCGTGTACTTTCTGTCATTAACGGCGGCTTACAGCTGTAATTTTTAGGAACCACCTATTTTTAGGAGCCAACTATGATCTATTTAGAAGTCCCAAAAAAGCTGCGCATGCTCGTCGATCAAGCTCGCCAAACTGCTGACCATGTTTTCCGCCCAATTTCGCGTAAATACGATCGCGCAGAACATGACTACCCTATTGAGCTGGACATGTTCGCTGCCATTATGGATGGCATGAACGATGCCCTCGTCGACGGCGGTGCCGGTTCCGGTAAGTTACGCCAAGGAACAAAAGACAGCAGTCAAATCCAAAATGGCATCAACATGACCACCGTCCTGGGCCTCGCGGAACTTTGCCGTGGCGATGTCGGTTTATCGCTAACCATGCCACGTCAAGGCTTAGGCAATGCCGCGATTGCTGCCGTTGCGAACGACGAACAACTCGCCCGTTTTGGCCATAAATGGGCCGCTATGGCGATCACAGAACCTGGTTGTGGATCTGATTCTGCCGCAGTCCGTACTAGCGCGATAAAAGATGGCGACGATTACATCATCAACGGCGAGAAGATTTTCGTTACCGCAGGTGAGCGCGCCGATGCCGTCGTGGTCTGGGCAACGGTCGATAAGAACCTAGGTAAGGCTGCCATCAAGTCTTTCGTGGTTGAAAAAGGCACTCCGGGAATGGAAGTGACTCGCTTAGAAAAGAAGCTTGGCATCAAAGCTTCTGATACTGCATCGATTAGCTTTAACGATTGCCGCGTTCCTCGCGCTAATTTATTAGGCAGTGAAGAAGTGAATGCAGAGAAGGGATTCGCCGGGGTTATGCAAACGTTTGATAATACCCGCCCGGTTGTCGCAGCGATGGCGGTTGGTGTTGCAACGGCTTCCATTGAGCGCACTAAGGAATTGTTAAAAGAACAAGGCATTGATATTGATTATAAGCGCCCTGCCAAGCTAGGTTCGCAACTAAAAGCGGAAGTGTATCGCATGGAAGCTGAACTCGAAGCAGCGCGCCTACTAACCATCAAGGCGGCTTGGATGGCGGATAACGGCCAACCAAATTCCATTGAAGCCTCTATCTCAAAGGCAAAAGCCGGTCGAGTTGCCAACGACATCACACTAAAATGCGTCGAGCTATTAGGCACAGTAGGTTATTGTGAAGACGAATTATTAGAAAAGTGGGCAAGAGACTCAAAGATTCTCGATATCTTTGAAGGCACTCAGCAAATACAACAATTGATCATTGCCCGCCGCTTATTAGGCAAGTCGTCTAGCGAATTAAAATAAGGATTCCGATGCAAGCTCGTACGGTAAGTTTCACCAATGTACTCCGTCATGCTCTTTTTCAAGGAGGCGCTATCGCGCCCCTTGTTAAAGGTCTGCATACCCTGATCAGCGCCAAACCCGACCGCTACCGTTCAATCGGTAGCCACTTAGAAGAACATGCGTTTAAGCGCCAAAATGCACCGGCGATTCGTTATCAGCAAGATGAATTCAGCTATGGCCAGGTCAATGCTTGGGTGAATCGCTACGCACATTATTTTATCAGCCAAGGCATTCAATCGGGCGATACCATCGGCATTAACATTGAAAACCGCACCGAATGCTTAATTGCGGTACTAGCGGTGGTCAAGACTGGCGCGATTGCTGCCATGATTAATACCTCTCAACGCGGCGAAGTATTACTGCATAGCATCAACCTTGTGCAGCCAAAAATGATGTTGATTGGCGAAGAACAAATTGAAGCGATGGCTTCAGTCATCGAGAGCCTAGAGATTCCGTTGCGCACTCAGCTGCACTATCTAGCAGACACGGGGTCTCGTTCTTGCCCTAGCTTTTATCAGGATATGGCGCTCGTCAGCGCCCAGCATTCAGAAGACAATCCTGAAACCACCAACAAGATTCAAATGAAGCAGCCGTGCTTTTATATTTTCACCTCGGGTACCACAGGCTTACCTAAAGCCTCAGTCATGAGCCATTACCGCTGGCATAAATCCATGGCGGGAATGGGCCTCGCCTCCATGCGTTTAACCCATAATGATGTGATGTACTTGAGTTTACCGCTTTATCACAATAACGCCCTCACCGTTGCGATGGCCGGAATATTAGGCGCAGGAGGCTGCTTAGCGATTGGCCGAAAATTCAGTGTCAGTCGCTTTTGGGATGAAATCCGTCAGCACCAAGCAACGACTTTCTGCTACATCGGTGAACTGTGTCGTTATTTATTAAATAGCCCAGCGCAAGCAAACGATCAAGATCATAAAATCCGCGCCATCATCGGTAATGGTTTGCGCCCGGATATTTGGATGGAATTTAAACAGCGCTTTAACATTGATCATATCAATGAATTTTATGGCGCCAGTGAATGCAACCTCGTTTTCACCAATACCTTCAATCTTGATTGTACTGCTGGTTTTTGCCCACTGCCTTACAATGTTGTCGCCTACGATATTGAAGCCGATGAGCCTATACGCAACCAACAGGGATTCATGCAACCGGTTAAAAAAGGCGAAACAGGTTTATTGATTACTGAGATCAATGCCAAGCAGCCGTTTGAAGGCTATACCGATGCTGAAGCAACGAAGAAAAAGATCCTGCAAAGCGTTTTTAAGTCTGAAGACCGCTGGTTCAATACTGGTGACATGGTCATCAACCAAGGTTTTAAGCACATCGCTTTTGCTGATCGCTTAGGCGATACCTTCCGCTGGAAAGGTGAAAATGTAGCCACCACCGAAGTTGAAGCGGTTGCCAATGAATATCCTGGTATTGAACACAGCGTCGCTTATGGCGTGGAAATTCCTGGGACTGATGGCCGCGCAGGTATGGCGGCACTGACCTTGAAGGATATTAATGACTTTGACATTGGTGCGTTCTCACGACACTTACGAGAAAAGCTACCCGTTTATGCCGTACCCGTTTTTATTCGTATCCGTGAGCAAGAAGAAATCACCGGCACGTTTAAATACCGCAAAGTCGAACTCAAAAAAGAGCATTATGATCTAGCTCAGGTCGATGAATCGATGTTTGTCATGCTTCCAGATCAAACTCAGTTTGTGCCTCTAAAAGCCCCCATTGCGGATCAGATACAGCAACAGGCATTCCGTTTTTAAGAATCGATAGATTCGGGCGACTCAATCGCCCTTTTCTTCCTCTTGTGATAGAATCCGCGCCTTTCTCGATCTGCTAGGACAAGACTATGACTGCGCTCGTTGGCATTATTATGGGCTCTAAAAGTGACTGGCCAACTATGAAGCATGCTGCTGACATGCTCGACTTGTTGGAAGTCCCTTATGAAGTAAATGTAGTTTCCGCTCACCGAACTCCTGATTTATTGTTCGAATACGCTAAAAGTGCCGAAGGCCGTGGCCTGAAAGTCATTATTGGCGGTGCTGGTGGTGCTGCGCATCTACCTGGCATGTGCGCTTCTCAAACCGTACTACCTGTATTAGGTGTGCCGGTTAAATCGAAAGCTCTTAATGGCATAGATTCATTATTATCCATTGCTCAAATGCCTGGTGGGGTTGCCGTGGGTACCTTGGCAATTGGCGATGCGGGCGCAAAGAATTCAGGTCTATTAGCTGCTCAGATACTTGCGACCAGTGATAGTGAGCTGACAAAGCGCCTCCATCAGTTTCAGAAGAACCAAACTGAGACAATTTTAAGCCAACCAGATCCAAGAGTAGAAGGCTAATGAGCACTGATCTTAAGCAATCAAAAGTAAAATCATTAGGCATTTTAGGCAATGGTCAACTGGGTCAAATGTTAGCAGACAGTATTGCTGAGCAAACCGATCTAAGCGTCAACTTGTATGATTTGCGCGCTTTTGATGAAACCAGTTTACAAGAATTTTTAGTCGCGAATGATCGTATTTCCTATGAAACGGAAAACATCCCCGCTCATATCGTTGCGCAAATGGAAAGTGTTGAAGCTAAGGTTTTTCCAAGCCTGACCGCGCTTAAAACGTTCCAGAATCGCATCACTGAAAAGAACGCGTTACGCGCGGCCGGCATTGCCACTGCAGAATTTCATGCGGTCAATAGCCTTGCTGATATTCATGATGCGATCGCACAGCTCGGCTTACCGATCATCATGAAAACCACAACCGAAGGTTATGACGGTAAAGGCCAGTTTGTTTTACGTGAAGCTCAAGACGCACAAGCGTGCTGGGATGAAATTGGCAACCGTGAGTTAATTGCTGAAGCCTTTGTCCCTTTCATTCGTGAAATTTCTGTTATTGGTTCTCGTAGCGAAAGTGGTGACATCAAAGTATGGCCGATGACGGAGAATATCCATCACGAAGGCATCTTACGTTATTCACTGTACCCTGCTCATGGTTTCAGCGCTGAGAAGCAAGCTATTGCTGAGCGCTACATTGAACAAATCGCGACCAACTTAGATTATGTCGGCACCATTACTTTAGAATTATTTGAAGTTGAAGATAATCTAATTGCTAATGAAGTCGCTCCTCGAGTTCATAACTCAGGGCACTGGTCAATCGAAGGGGCTTTTACCAGCCAATTCCGTAATCACATGTTGGCAGTGACTGGCCAAGACATCACCTCAACCGATTCTCGCTTCCCCGCAACCGCGATGATCAACGTGATCAGTGATGAAGGTCCAACGGCGGCTGCTGAAGGCTTGGAACAAACTTATGTTCATAGCTACGGCAAAGAAGCTCGCCCAGCTCGTAAACTGGGGCACGTAACGATTACGGCCCAAGATACGGAAGAGCGCGATGCTAAAATAAGCCAGCTTGAAGGCTTAATTCCTGCTGGGGTTTGGAAAAAATAAGATCGTAACTTACGCTGTTAGAATCAGTCTAACAGCGTAAGTTAATCATATTAGCCCCGACAAAAACGTCTTCTTTTAAAGCATACTCTCTGCGCCATAGCACAAAAAATCCAAATAGCTGTTCAATAACCGAAAACTCTAACGTTTCTTTCCTCCTCTATATACGATCAATAATTGGCCAAATATTCCTATTTTATGGCCACCAAGTACAAGCGTTCACGCTTTATATCCCTTAATTTATCACTCGCCACTTGGCTAAACTAAATTGCATGGATAAAAATAATGAAAAACCTGCGCACTTCACTGACTGCAACTTTCTTACTCATATGCCTGATACCCAGCGCTAATGCTGGCTTCTTCGACTTCTGGAAAAAAGAGCCTACCTACGCTAAAACCAAATATCCTATTGTTATGGTTCCTGGAGCGTTTGCTTTTGATAATGCTTTTGGAATTCTGGATTATTGGCACGGGATCACCGACGAACTTCGTGATGAAGGCGCTGATGTGTATGTTACAAATTTGAGCTCGATGGCACTGCACGAAACCCGTGGTGAAGAACTATTAAGTAGTGTTGAAGAAATCAGGGCCATCACAGGAGCCAATAAAGTTAATTTGATTGCTCATAGCCAAGGCGCTACCGCCGCTCGCTATGTCGCCGCCCTTCGACCAGAGTGGATTGCATCGGTTAGCTGCACTCATTGCATGAATGAAGGTACACCCTTTGGCCAAGGGCTAAATGATACGTTTGAAGATGGCACTTTTTTTAAGCAAGCGGCTGTGACCTTAATGAATGGCTTATTTAACGTTATCGAATCGGGGTCAGCTAAGCCAAGCGATGGTGAATACAACAGTGCAGAAAACGGCGATCAAGATGCTAGAGCGTTATTAACCGCTGTCAGCGCTGAAGATTTTGATCGCTTTAATGCTTTATATCCTCAAGCAATGCCCGCAGTAGATTGCAGCATCATCAATAACGGTATCGATGGTCATACTGGCGGCGGCGCACACATAGTGAATGGCGTTCGTTATTATTCTTGGGGGGGCAAAAAAAATGCAACTCGACTACTTGATCCATTAGACGCACTGATAATTCCTGTTGTTCAATTGTTCATGCCTAAAGGTATTGTCGCCGATGGCCTTGTGCCTTCTTGTGGCCAAGCATTAGGAGAGTTTTTACGTGATGACTATCGCACCAACCATTTTGATGCGATTAACCAGACCGCAGGTATGACGGCAGCGTTTGTTGATGTGCCTTCAATATTTGTAACCCAAGCCAATCGTTTAAAGAAAGCGGGTTTGTAATAAGACTCTCGTTTAGGGGAGTGCAGTATTGCTCCCCTACTTACCCCTACTGATCCTATCCAACCCTATTTCTAGCGAGCTTACTTAAGGCGAATTGAACGATGAATACTCACTATAAATGGCCAATAACCAGCGGCATTGCTTTGCTGGCCATAGTACTTTTGTATAACGCAGGCAACCTAATAGAAACGAGTTCTCCCGCGACAAGCACCGTAACCAAAAATCTAGCGACAACAACACAATCTCAGAGCCAAGTATTAGTCCAAGAATCTGTTCCTACATCAACTAAGACAAGCAGTCCTTTTCAAGACTTTAATACTAATCCACCAAAATATTTATTCGATACTGAACTAAGAGGCCAGTTAACGACATTAGCAGATGGTTCATTATTCATTACCGACGAAATTAGAAAGCGTTTTGATTATTTTTATATGATGACAGGTGACCGCTCTCAACAGGACATCAATGCCATTATTGTTGATCATATTCGCCAACAACTATCCCAACCCGCACAAAACCAGGCATTAGATTTATTACAGAAATACACAGACTATTTAAATGAATACGCTACTTTTAGTCAGGGACTCGATATTCAAATCATGCAAGATGATCCGCAATGGGTCGCCAGTGAAATTCGCAATATGCGTAATTATCATTTAGGAGAAGACACCAGTGATATTTTTTTTAGCCAGCAAGAAATATTGAGAAGTAATTATTTACAGCAAGAAAACAACCCTCTATCTGCCCAAATATTAGAAAATCAAAGCAAGACGTTACGCTTAACTAATTTACAACAGCAAACCGCCACCTTAAAAGCAGAGAACGCAGATAACGAAATAATTCATAATTTGAGAGTTGAACTTGTCGGTGAAGAAGCGGCAAACAGACTCACTCAGCTCGATGCTGATCGTAGAAACTGGCAAGAGAAGAAACAAGCTTATAAAGTTTTAAAGGCTCAATGGAATGAAGCGTCAGGCTTAAGCAACAACGATAAAATAAGTGTATTTGAAAAACAGGCAATAGAGAATTTAGCGTTGACGGAGAGTGAATTAAAACGCCTTAAAGCGCTTGATTATATTCAATCAAGATCTAGCAGTTAATCGATAGGCAATGAATAATAGGTTACGGAGTTCACCGTTCACTAGAGGCTTGCATCGACTACATTAGACAATTTATAGGTATTTCACATAGCTAACCTTCACGATATTGACTGGGTGTAATACCAATCCAGCGCTTAAATGATTTGGAGAAGTAAGATGCGTCATTAAAATCCAGCTGGGAAGATATTTGAGTGATGCTTAGCTGCGTTTCTGTTAAGTATCGCAAGGCTAGCTTCTTTCGTATTTCGTCTACTAGGTCTTGTAAGCATGTCCCTTCCAGTTTTAAACGACGCCTTAATGTTCTTGGACTCATATTCAAATGAGTCGCTATTTTTTCCATCTGAGGAAAAGTGAAATTTAATAATTCATGCTCGTCGCAACTCAGTAGCAGGCGAATTTTTTCAGCAATACTGGATTGTTGTGAGAAATTTTCTAATACTTTTTCACAACTCTTTTCTGCGAGCTCTCGCGTCAAGGGTTCGGCCATTTTTAGAGTCGTTAATTTGACAGCTATGGGTACACTCATCCTGTTCATCGGCTGGTCAAAATGAATATTATCACCCAGAGTTTTAACATACTCTTTTCCATAACCAGGATCGGGAAAGTCAAATTCAAACTCTATTTTTTCATAATGTTCGCTGATTAGCAGCTTAGATACATCCCTTAAACTGGTAAAAATACTTTCAATTAAAAAAGGTTTCACCCCTTCTATAGAAATACGTTCCTGTAGTTCTAAATAGACATATTCATCCGTTTCTTCATAAACGCATTCAATGACGGGAAAACGGCATTTGAAAAAACGAGAAGTGAGTTCAATCGCGTCGCCATAGGTAAGACTGGCCAATGCCGCGATGCCTAGCATACCGTGAGTGGTAAGGCCTAATTCTGAACCCAATAGCAGACCAAGATGCGGTTGATCAAATTCGCCTGAAGCATTGCGAATCATCTGTTTATATTGCTCAAAAGGGATAAACCCTTTGGCGGATTCTAGGGTTGTTGCACAGTAGTCCGTGTTCTCTAATACAGCTTGGCTGCTTATACCTTCACGCTGGCACAAGCGTAGTAATGCGGCAGGATAATTCACCGCAATCAGACTATTTGTCTCAGAAGTTTTTTGACCTATTGTCATAATATGAAGACCTTTTATTATTATTTGTGGGCCATCTATATCAATAATAATACACCTATTTACACATGTTTTAGTACACCTAAAAGCGCCAAAACCAGCCTAATCAGGCCATTTACAGAATACATAAAAAACTGCCAGCAAGTCGTTTTATGGGTGTTGCAACCAATACTTTTTACGCAACAAATCACAACGACTTACTTCACCACCCAGGTTTTGAGTACCACTCAAAATAACAGAACCATTAGCATCGCAACTATCGACTTCACACGCCTCTCCTTCGCAAGGTTTACATGATTCATGCGCCGGGTTTTCAGCACAGAACTCTTCATCACCTTGAGTCGTAGTACGAACTTCAATCGGCTCTGCAGGTATGCCTATATTTCCCATTGGGGTCTTATTGACTAAGGGAAGCGAGCCACTGTTACTCGGGTCATTATCGGCTTTTATATCGATAGTATAGGCTGAAGAAGTACCAATATCAGCGATGCAAGAACCAGGATTACTGTCTTTTACAGTCGGCGAGAAGGTTGTGAAATAGACATCGCCTTGAGTGGTTAACGCTTTAGAAAGCACTTTCTCACCAACGTCTAATTCAATTTTCCAACCATGATTTAATGATGTCTTGGTTGAGCTACTGGCCGCACTCGTAGTTTCTAGATCAACCAAATCTGAAGGCAGAAAAGTATGATAACTACTCGGCGCCGCCATCAAATTTCGTTCTTTGATGACGAAAAAACTGTCACGTGCATTTGGCGCCAAAGGATGCGCGCGAAATCCACTGCCGATGGCTAAAGACAAGTATTCATCGTTATTTTTCTCATCACGAAAATAAGAAATGCTCGGAGCATAATAAAAACGTTTATAGCCCCCGGTTGAATCAGTGCTTTCATTGGCATCAAACAAAATTCCAGCCTTGGCAAAATCACTTTTTCCTTGGTTAGTTTTATTAATATCAAAGCGCCAAATTCTCCCACCTAAATCACTAACAAAGAAATAATCAGTGATCATGTCACCATCATAATCTAAGGTCGCCACATCACTGGTAATTGCACTGCTCATAGAACTTAAGTTTAAACTGCTGCTTTCATTACTCGCGTGCCATAAACGCTTACCCGTTTCAGGATCGATCATATACACAGCATTCCCCATACTATGCTCTGTACGACGAACCTGATCGTCCTCTACTGGGTCATATCCACCGCCGACCAGTAATACAACCTTGGCTTGGCCCTGCCACATGACTTTAGCCAACACCATATTTGACCAAGTTTGACCCAGCTGCTCAAAATCTCCTTCACCACCATCTATTTGCCACACATATTTAGGTTTATCTGGGTTAGTAATATCCAAAGCATAATAATGACGACCACCCCGACGTAGGCCAAAGAATAATAAGACCTTCTCTCCCTCATCGACATCGACTTCACCATTATAGTTTTTATCCATGTGCCAATAGTTTATTGGCCCATCAATACCATAGGTTTTATCGATCAGATTTTCACCATCAACATAAGTAGGGATATTTTTTAGCAGCTCTTTTGGAATATATGAAAAGTATTCTTTAAACTCTTTTTTATCCGCCTTAAAAGCATGTAGGTAGCCACTATTGGTACCCACAAAAACAACCCCTTGCTGAATCTTCTCACCATTTGAACCGGTGGAATTATACGTTACAACCAAAGGGCGACTGTGAATGGGATCTTCAATTTCACGACGAACACCGTCCTCTGTAGTGGTCGACTTTCGATTAGCCCAATCGACCATCTGCTGGTGTAAACCATCAGTTGCCGTTGCTGGCAAGCCCAGTAACTCTTTACTCACGGTCGTAGTCGTCAATTCGGTATTAATTAGACTTTTTGATGTACCCAAATGGGTATAGATTTTAGCGCTATGACCTAACCTGCTGGCCGCGCCACCTATCACGACGTCCTCACCATCATGGACATTTTGAGTCCAATAACTTTGGGATTCTTTGGCAAAGATTCCGTTATCTAAAATTGCTGGATTACCGTTTGCATCGATCACTTCTCCAGCAGAATTCAAACGGTAAGATTTCAAATTCCCCTGCCAATTATTACCGGCCTGCGGTACAAACATGGCGTAGTAGAGTTGATCTAGATGCTCTAAACTATTATACGAATTGGCAGCAACAGAAGGCGCAACGAACGTGACAGGAACATCCGAGGTCTCTTGCAAAGTACGCTCTAAAGCATCAACGATGCTTTGATAATCACTGGCTGGATAATATTTACCACCCCCATGATGAGCGATCGATTCCATATAGCGGATATCACTGTTATCACCACTGCCATCAAAGAAACCACCAATCACAAAAGTGCGAATGATTTGCTTACCCGCCAACTCAGTATTTTGATCAAAATTATTCAAGTAATAAGCCAATTCATCAGCACAACCGCCACTGCCTGAACAACTATGACTCAATCCAGACCCTGCGGGAAAATTAACCGCCGAAATCATTTTCTTAATTTTACTGTTCGCTTGGTCATCATAGGAAGGAGCGCCATCAGTGAACAAAATAATGGTGCTGGTTGTTTGGCATGCGCTCTCTAGCGGTGACAGGTACTGGTAGCCATTTCGTGACAAAGAAACACTCGGGGTATCAATTCTCTTCGTGGTATATCGATTATCTCCCTGATCGATAAAGCCGTCTTTATCCCGAATTAATGTTTCCCCCGGCTTTAATATTTGCGAGTATGATCCTTTACCAAATTCAACATTGTCGCCTCTAAAATACAACGCGGCCTCATAATAACTCTCACTTAAAGGAGTACCATTCCAAGGTATGTAATCACTTACTTTTTCTTCAAAATCAGCACTAATATTTTCTACGTCATCAACGGCTATATCAACAAAGCCACCGTTCATTTCTGAATCGAAGCGCATTAACCCCAATCGAATACCACTGGTACTTTTCACAACCGCTATCGCGGCCTCCCTCGCTATCTGCATTCGAGACTTTATTAATCCCTTGCCTAAATCATCTAACTCAATCTGGAAGTTAATATAATTTCCAGAATATAAATGTTCAATATTCGTTTTCCATTGTTTACTGTAATCTTTTGGTAATCTCCAGCTTTTATTGGTTACTATGTATTGATCATTAGAGTCTCGCCCACGCGTATCAACATAACTATTTTCTGGGTGGCGACCTTCATCTGCTTTGCATTCAATTAATGCTAATACCTCGTTACTCCCTAAAGGTATCGATTTATTGCTTTTATTGGGTAGCCAATCTTTTTTATTGTTATCCCAACGTTTAAATCGACCATTATAGAATCCTGTTTCTGCTAAAGCCTGCTGTGCGTTATAACAGACCAACGCTTCCGGCGGGAAATATTGTTCCTGTAAATCATCGACATCAAGATTGCTTTTACCATTGCCTTCATACTTATTCGAGTAATAATAATATCCTGCGTTAAAGCCATGATCTGGATAAATAATATCAGGATCGTAGTTCGGTGCTTCAGCCTCTTCGTACCAGCCCATACTGCCGGAGGTATCCATTACAAACAGTGAGTTCTGACGTATCCCCACCGATTGACCTCGATACACTTCAATATCTTCTGCCAGACTATTAGGAATATTAAAGCCTACAGCTGTCAGCATACTAAGTAACACCAAGCATAATATTTTATTCATAACAGCCCCTTTTCTTGTTCTTCTGATTGCGACCAACGAATATATGAAACCGTATTATCCAGATTATTAAATTGAATACGCACGGCTTTAGAAGGATATTTAAAACGTGTATAAAGTAAGGAGTTCAATGATATTTCTTCACCTTCAAATATTAAAATACTATTTTCATCTAACCGCAATTCTTCTGCGTTACAGTTACTACACAACTTTATTCGAATTAGACCGCTTTGTTTTTCTACAGAATAATTATCAACAACCTGCACATCGCTGTAATTTAGTATCACATTACGACTAATAATATCAGCTTGTGATACGCCGTTAATTAGCAGTCCTGCGATTAGTATTAAGAAGTATTTCATGCTCAAGCGCCTAACAATTAACAATCTGATTGAATAATCAATTGTTGATTAGTAAATTGAATTTTTCTGATTATTTAACCCAGGAAAGGTCAAACCTGTTTTTTGAAGAGCTGCCATATTACGCACAGCCAACCCTGCTTTAGTCGAGAGTTCGAAATCGTAATCAATTCGACTATTGACTTCATTGCCTTCTGATAAAGACAACTCACCCTGCTGTGGAGGAATATGTAATAAATTACTCGCCAATTGAACGGCATCCGAATCATCGGCGTTAGATTCGAGGTTAACAGCCTGATAATTGCGTTGGTTCTTTTCATCCAAAACAAAGTTCGCCAATGGCTCAGATAACAACGTATCCCCCGAATCAGCAACTTTCAATTGCATAAACCAATATTCTTGATCATTCATCGCCGTATTAAACAACATTTCAACGTGCTGGACATTGGCAACAATTTTAGTTTGCAAACCAGATCGCTGCATAGAAAATAGAGCAACCAGCGTAATTGCAGTTAACATGACTAAGCTAATAGCCAGTACTGAACCGCTATTTTTTTCGTATAGATTTGGATCAAGATTCATACATTATTTGTCGCTAAACGGAACTTATGGATTACGACAAATGATAATATTTACGGGCGAGGATAACTCATGACTTATTAGACTAGCGGATATTCCGATGGATAAAGCGACGATGATTTTAAACTTATTTACCGCGCAAAGAGTGGGGCTTAACTCCCTTTAGCCCCACAATTGAATTCAAACTGGATTAGAACTGATAACCGACAGAAATACTCATATTACTTAGATCCGTATTATTATCTAACTGAGCGTACTTATATTGAGTACCAACAGTTAATTGCTTAGCCACCTCATAAGATGCGCCTATACCGTAAGTAAATTCGTCAGAAGACGCTGTCGCGGTAGAGCCAAGAAACTCGACTTCTTGCACCATAGATTCATAAGCAAGTCGGCCAAAAATCTGTAACTTAGGAATGACCTCATAACCGACCTTCCCCCCTAGCGATAAGCTGCTAATCGTACTGGTTGCCGTACCAAAAGGGGTTTCAGTATCCACCGATAAATACTGGTTGTAGCCTAACTCGGTACCCAACGATAATGGCCCATTAGAGAAAACTTGATAACCACCTAGCACACTAAAACTGGTGTCCGACTCACTTTCGCTGCCACTTTCAATTTCGGCTTGACCCAAAGCACCTTCAACGTAGACATTATTTAAATCTGCATGGGCAGAAAAAGCAAAAAGAGAGGCTGTAATGGCTGACGCTAGAGTAATATTTTTCATATTTTTGTAATCCTGTTTCATTCCATTTAAGTAAAACAAATCGTTGTTTGCTTCGACTGGAATTAGATTAACAATAGGCAATGTACTGAAACTGAACGTAAAATGAACTGAAACTGAACGAACAAATTTAACCCCGTTAAATTAAGATTTCGACCTTCAACCCCCCTAAGTCAGACGTCCCTAAATGCAGCTTACCCTGGTATTGATCAACAATATCCACCACCATCGCTAAGCCTATACCCTGCCCTTGCTGCTTTTGATCGGCGCGAACACCTCGGCGTAAAATGTCGGCGATCGCGGCATCATCAATACCCTGGCCATTATCTTCAACGACAATACGACAATACGCGAGGTCATTTAGTTGCTCACCTGCCTGCTCATTATTTAAGGCCAAACGAATTAAACCGCCGCCGTATTTTGCCGAGTTGTCTAAAAGGTTACCGACTATTTCCATTAGATCCCCCTTAGCGCCTTTAAAAACCACATCGGATTCCGTATCAATATCAATGCATTGCAAGGTGTCTTGATAAACTTTTTCTATCACATTCGCGAGGCTTTCTAATAACGGTAAAACGTGAATAGTTTGCTGTACCGATTGTGGGCCAACATGAGAGGCTCGCTGCAGCTGATGCTGCACGATCTCATTCATGCGAGTCACTTGCTGGGCTAACGAATCAATATGAGCAGTATCAAACTCATAAGGTACCGAAAGATTATGGGGTTGCACAAGATGATGCTTATCGACTAAGCCCCGTAATACGGCTAACGGTGTTTTTAAACTATGAGCGAGATTCGATAAGGTATTGCGATAGCGAGTATGCTGGCGATTTTCATGCTGCAATAATCGATTTAAATTGATCGCTACCCCAGCCAATTCTTTTGGGTAATGGCCACTCAACTGTGACGCCTTGCCCGTTTCAATCAGGTTTAAGTCGTGCGCTAACTGCTTGAGTGGTGACAGCCCCCAGTACAGCGTTAAGGTAAATACGGCTAATAAAATCAGCGCCAATATGCCTAATCCTAGCCATAAAAACATTCGATACTGGCTCATTCCTTGTTCAATTCGGACAGCATGTTCTGCCATCGTCAGCGTATAGTTTTTTAACTGGCTGGGTTGAATCTGCTTAGTCTTTATCTCCCACGCTACGCCTAGGCTGGTATAAAAAAAAGCCTTCCCTGCAATATCTAAGGTGCCTTGCCCTTGCTGCCCTGGTACTTGTTTCAAGGGCTGTGTAATAAAATCCTGACCATAGCCTTGGGCTGATCCCGAACGCCAAACCTCTTCCCCTTGATCATTAATGATTATGGCAATACTGCCCGAATCAAGTTGGTTCAATTTAGGGAAGTTTAATACCGCCGGCAGAAATAACTGCTCCGCTTCAAATTCAGCAGCGCCTAATACTAGATACAACTGGGTTTGCAAACGATCCTGCAAATCGATGTGTAAACTGCGTTTAAAGGCTTGATCAAGTATCAGTGCAGTAATCACAATAAAGAGAATTAAAACAAGACCGGCGCTATAAAGCATGCGCCTGCGTAAGGAATAAGGAGATTTTAAAACCATAAGTTTAGAGCCAACAATTCAAAATCATACAATTAGAGTGCAACATCAAACCGATAACCCTGACCCCGAATATTTGCAATCGGCTTTAGGATCGATTCAGGATCGAGTTTCTTGCGCAAGCGACGCACAAACACTTCAATTACATTGCTATCATGCTCGGTATCGTCATCATAAATGTGATCCGTCAGCTCACTTTTGGATAATATTTTCCCGGGGTTGAGCATAAGGTACTCGACCAAGCGGTATTCATAAGCGGTAAAGTCGATGGCTTTCTCATGTAAGAAAACACGTTTTAAACGGGTATCCAACGACAAAGGTCCAAACGCTACTTTAGGATGTGACATACCTGAAACCCTGCGCTGCAAGGCGTTTAAGCGCGCGAGCAATTCGGCCAAGTGATAAGGCTTTACTAAATAGTCATCCGCCCCAGCTTCTAAACCTGCCACTTTATCTTCCCAGCTATCGCGGGCAGTTAAGATTAAAATCGGAAAGTTTTTATTCTGAGAACGTAACTGGCTAACCAACTCGATACCATTGAGCTTAGGCAAACCCACATCAATAATTGCCAAGTCGATGGGAAACTGAGTGCCCATATACAAACCTTCTTCACCATCAGGCGCCCAATCTACGGCATAGCCAGAATGCTCCAGCGCTTGAATTAATTGCTCTGCAATATTGTTATCGTCTTCAACGACCAGTACGCGCATGACTATTCCACTACCAAACCAGTCTGACGATGCACCAATAAGGTTTTCATCACGCCCTGCTGACTAAGGATTTTAATACGATAGACCGGCTGCAACGTTTTACTGCTTTTTGCAGTACCGTCGTCACTGACCCGTTCATCGGCCTTTTCGTGAGCGACTACCTTACCGGGGGTGTGAACTTGTGCCGTTTCTAAAGCCAGATTAACCGCTATTTCATTAACCAACTCGCTAGCCTGTCCAGTAGCCGAGAGTGCCATACCTAAAGTCATCATTAGGAATACTAAAATAGGTTTTAATACAGAGGTGTTTATTAACTTAGTCATGAACTGGGTCTCAAATACTGATATAGCGAGTATATACCATGATACCTATTAACATGGGTAGAGTGAAACTCTCTTCCTCGTATTGTTTTTAAATCGATATTTCACAACGTGAAAATTGATGCAGATGCTAAATAACTGAGACGATTAGTTTTCAACCTTCCCTATAAAATCTCAATCACCCTGAGAATACTGAATAATTGATTGAAAATTCTACCTCTAGGCCCTATAACATAACTGTAGAGACAATTTTTATAATCTTCATTAAGGTCAAACAATGATTAAGGTAATTATTGAGCGCAAGATCGCTCAGGATATGGGATCCACTTACGACGCAGCCATTAAAGATACTCTGCGAGCTATATTAGAAGCGTCTGGATATATCTCAGGAGCCAACTTTAAAGATGCGTCTGATGATAATCATCGAGTTATTATCACTAACTGGACGAGCTTAGTCGCTTGGCAGAAATGGCAAGGTTCAGAAAGTCGCCGTAAAGTCATTGCCGCGATCCAGCCTATCCTTTTATCGCCGGAGAAGATCACAGTCCTTACGGCGTAATACGCTATCCGTGCTGACTTATATTCAGCACAAATTCAGCGACCTGTTCAAGTGCATTCTCTATGTGCTGCAGGTGGCTGAAGCCTGATACTTTTCTAGGCTTTAAGTCGTGATCGCCATCTTCCAACCATTTTATAGTGACCGATGAATTTATTCGGCCATCAGCCAGATAGTCAGCAACTTCTTCTAGCGAACCCATTTTATCGCGCGTGCCTTGGACGATTAATAAAGGTTCAACCAGATATTTTAAATGATCTAAACGATCCTTCGAGTCTTTGCCAACCGCATGAAACGGATAACCTAAACACGCACTGCCTAATATCGGTAAGCGATCACTCTCTTCTCGCAAAGCATTTTCTGCCATCAGCATTGACGACATCCGACCTCCCATAGATTTCCCCCCTATTACCACAGGACAATTCAATTGTTTAATCGCTTCTTCAAAGGCTAATAAAAGTTTAGGCGCACGATCGGGTGGGCGACGCTTACCATCCTCTACGCGTTTAATCATATAGGGGAAATTAAAACGCACGACTCGAATACCCAGCGCTGAAAGTTTTTCAGCGACTTGCGTTATAAACTCAGAATTCATGTCTGCCCCCGCACCATGGGCAAAGAGATAAGTAGGCCCATCAATGGGGCCACTTTGGATAAGTTCCATCAAATTCACTCTTAATTAGATCAATTAAGCCAATTAACAAACAAATACTGTCTTAGATCAAGAAAACCTTAGCAAAGCCTTCTATTATTCACTACTAGGACAATTATTGGCACATTCAAGTTACTGGCACAGGATCGTTCGGTAGCGAGATACTTAAAACGTGTTCACTTATTAACCTAGATCTAGAACAAATGCGCTAAGCAGCTGTTTTAGTTACGAGTTTTATAATCCTTCGTTTGCAAAGTAGTGTACGAAAGATCATAATTGCGCCGTTTTTTAAACCCTCAATCCTCGCTGTTAAATGGAATCTGATCATGAGCAACGCGTTTGATCATCCCGTATATAACTACAAAGTGGTAAGGCAATTTGCCATTATGACTGTAGTTTGGGGCATCGTCGGTATGGCCGTCGGTGTACTTATTGCTGCCCAACTCGCTTGGCCGGCACTCAACTTTGATACTCCTTGGTTTTCTTTTGGTCGTTTACGTCCATTGCATACCAATACTGTAATTTTCGCCTTTGGTGGGTCTGCATTATTCTCGACCTCCTACTACATCGTCCAACGTACTTGTCAGACGCGTCTGTTTTCAGACTCTATGGCTGCGTTTACGTTCTGGGGTTGGCAAGCCGTTATCATTTGCGCTGCGATCACGCTGCCAATGGGCTTAACCTCTACTAAAGAATACGCTGAACTTGAATGGCCAATCGATATTTTAATCGCCATTGTCTGGATCACTTATTGCGTAAACTTTATCGGCACTATTATGAAGCGTAAAGAGAAGCACATTTATGTGGCTAACTGGTTCTTCGCGGCTTTCATGATCATGGTTGCTGTTTTACACGTAGGCAACAACATTGCTATTCCTGTCACCATGTTCAAGTCTTACTCTGTTTATGCAGGTACGGTTGATGCGATGGTTCAGTGGTGGTGGGGACATAACGCCGTTGGTTTCTTCCTGACCGCTGGTTTCTTGGGCATCATGTATTACTTCGTACCGAAGCAAGCTGAACGTCCAGTTTATTCTTACCGTCTATCGATTGTTCACTTCTGGGCTTTGATTTCTTTATACGTTTGGGCTGGCTCTCACCACCTTCACTATTCATCTCTTCCAGACTGGGCGCAAACAGCCGGTATGGTTATGTCTTTGGTTCTATTGGCTCCTTCTTGGGGTGGTATGATCAACGGTATGATGACGTTATCAGGTGCTTGGCACAAACTGCGTACCGATCCTATTTTACGCTTCTTGGTTGTATCCTTGTCTTTCTACGGTATGTCTACCTTCGAAGGCCCAATGATGGCAATTAAGACGGTTAACGCACTATCGCACAATACGGATTGGACCATTGGTCACGTTCACTCAGGTGCTTTAGGTTGGGTTGCGATGGTTTCTATCGGTGCTATGTATCACTTAATTCCAATTCTGTTTGGTCTTAAAGCCGGTGCGATGTACTCGACTAAGTTAATCAATGTGCATTTCTGGTTGGCCACTGTCGGTACTGTTTTCTATATCGCAGCGATGTGGGTTAACGGCATTATGCAAGGGTTGATGTGGAGAGCGGTGAATGCTGACGGTACTCTAACGTACTCGTTTGTGCAGAGTGTTGAAGCTTCTATTCCTGGTTATATGGTACGTGTTCTGGGTGGAGCTTTGTTCCTAACCGGCATGCTGATCATGGCTTATAACGTTTACAAAACAGTTAATCACAGCGAAAAAGCTGTGACGGCTCAGGCATAGGGAGTACTGCTAATATGAAACATGACATTATTGAAAAAAATATTGGCTTGATGATCGTATTGATCGTTATTGCTATCGCTTGGGGTGGTTTGGTTGAAGTTGTTCCTCTTTTTTGGGACAAAAACACCAACGAACCTGTTGAAGGCTTGATGCCATTAAACGCCACTCAGCTTGAAGGCCGTGACATTTACATCCGAGAGGGTTGCCACGTATGCCACACTCAGATGATTCGTCCGTTCCGCGCTGAAACTGAGCGTTATGGCACCTACTCTCGTGCTGGCGAGTTTGTTTATGAGCATCCATTCCTTTGGGGTTCTAAGCGTACTGGTCCTGATTTGGCTCGTGTTGGCGAACGTTATTCAAATGAATGGCATCGTGCTCACTTGTACAACCCACGTGATGTTGTACCTGAGTCAATCATGCCTTCTTATCCTTGGTTATTTGAAGACACTGTTGATGGCCGCGATACACCTAAGAAAATGATTGCATTACGTCACGTAGGGGTTCCCTACACCGATGCAGACATCGAAGGTGCTAAAGCAGCTGTAGATGGTATTCGTGAAATCGAAGCTTTGGTTGCGTATTTACAGCAGCTAGGCACCGTCATGAAAGATAAGCAGTAATTCATGGATATTAATGACGTACGTGGTTTAGGAACTATTTTTGCGCTGTTTTCATTTTTATGTATTGTGGGGTGGGCTTATAGCTCACACCGCAAGAACCGCTTTGAAGACGATGGCATGATCCCTTTTATGGACGAAGATGATGATGCAGTTGACGAAAAAGCAATTGATAGCAGCGTAAAGCAAAAGAACACGAACGACGACAAAGGTTCGGAGTAAAATTATGGATGCTTTAAGTACATTTTGGAACATTTGGATATTTGCCATTGTATTTGGCACCCTGATCGCTTGTGGCTTGCTGATACGATTCGCCAGCAACCAAACAGACGATGGGGAAACGACTGAAACCACTGGCCATGTTTACGATGGCATTGAAGAATATGATAATCCACTGCCTCGCTGGTGGGTAATGATGTTCTGGGCAACGATCGTTTTCGCAGTGGGTTACATTGCGGCTTACGGTTTGGGCAACATGAACGGTTTCTTAAAAGTCGAAGTTGACGGTAAGCAAGTCCCTTGGTCGCAGACGGCACAATGGCAGAACGAAGTTGAACAATTCGATATCAAGGTCGCTCCGCTATTCGCAGAATACGCAGCAACCCCGATCGTTGAATTGGTAAACAATGAAGCGGCATTACAAACAGGCCAGCGTATTTTCGCCAGCAACTGTTCTGTATGTCACGGATCGACTGCCAAAGGTTCTCAGGGTTTCCCTAACTTAACCGATAATGATTGGTTATACGGTGGCACTCCTGCAGATATCGTTAAAACCATTACTCATGGTCGCAACGGTATGATGCCTGCTAAAGGCTTAATGCCTGCGATGACCGATGAGCAAGTTGTTGAGACTGCTCAGTACGTTCGTAGTCTTTCAGGTCTTAAGCATGACGCTGAGCAAGCAGAAGTAGGCTCGGGCATTTTTGCTCAAGCGTGTGCTGCTTGTCACGGTGGCGACGCTAAAGGTATGCACATTACCGGCGCACCTAACCTAACTGATAAAGTGTGGTTATACGGTGGTTCGACTAAGCAGATTGAATTTACAATCCGCCATGGTCGTAGCGGTAAAATGCCAGCACAAGGAGAGCGCTTCTCTGAAGAGCAAATCCACGTATTGGCAACCTACGTCTATTCTTTGTCACACAAAGAAGTTACTAAGTAGTTAAATACTTAGTGATTCTTGAGCTAGCTCAAGAAACGTAGAAAAAGCGGCCCTAGGGTCGCTTTTTTTGTTTGCGCGCTCCATAATGAACTCTATAATCGAACAGTTATATAGTTTCACCTTCCTCGCTAAGGCACGTTCACGATGAGCAACACTCCTGCTAAAAAAGATCCTGTAAAAAGCATTCCTGTTAAGAACATCACTTCAGAAAATACTAAACCTTTGTACGAGCAGGGAAAAATTCAGGTTCGGGAAATTCATGGCCTGTTTCAAAAGATTCGTTCTTATAGTTTATGGGGGTTAATGGCGATGTTCTTTGCTACCTCTTGGTTAAGCTGGGGCGATCGTCAGGCTATCTTATTCGATTTATCCGCTCGCCAGTTTCATTTCTTCGGCATCACTTTTTGGCCACAAGATTTCTTTTTATTATCCGGTTTACTGATCATTGCCGCTTACGGTCTTTTCACCATCACCAACTTAGCCGGTCGTATTTGGTGTGGCTATACCTGCCCACAATCTTCTTGGTCCTTTGTTTTCATGTGGATCGAAGAGAAAACAGAAGGCTCGCGCAACAAGCGTATAAAAATGGACAAGGCTCCGATGAGTCTAGAGAAATTATTACGCCGCGGTACCAAACATGTTTTATGGCTATTACTCGCGTTAGCGACAGGCCTCACCTTCATCGGCTACTTCTCTCCAATACGCGAATTGCTGCCTAATTTATTAACCTTCAATCTCGATAGCTGGGAAATATTTTGGATCGGGTTTTTCACCGTAGCCACCTACCTCAATGCTGGCTGGTTACGCGAACAGGTGTGTATTCACATGTGCCCTTATGCGCGTTTTCAATCAGTGATGTTTGACCAAGATACCTTGATTGTCTCTTATGATGAAAAACGCGGTGAAGGCGAAAAAGGTCGTGGCGCGCGCAAGAAAACCGCAGATTATAAAGCGGAGGGTTTAGGCGACTGCATCGACTGCTCGCTCTGCGTGCAAGTATGCCCTACCGGCATCGATATCCGTGACGGTTTGCAGTATCAGTGCATTGGCTGCGCGCTGTGTATCGATGCCTGTGATTCGATTATGGATAAAATGGGCTACGAGCCTGGATTAGTACGCTACACCACGGAGCACGCACTAGAAGGCGGAGAAACGCACTTTATGCGCCCGCGTTTGATTGGTTATGCTCTGGTATTAAGCCTAATGTGTGCAGGCATGATTTACGCGGTTGTGTCTCGTACAGCCTTCGAGCTGGATATTAGCCGTGACCGTGGTGCCCTTTATCAGCTGACCCCGAATGATACGGTGCAAAACACCTATACGTTAGACATGATGAACATGACTCAAAGCCAGCGTTCTTATCGCATTCAAATATTCGGCTTAGAAGGCTTAATCACCGATACGCCCGAGCTGGTTATATTGAAGAGCAATGAAATGCGTTCATTCCCAATCAATATTGAAATAGATCCTGAGAAACTGTCCAACAGTAAGACCAATATTGAATTTGTAGTAACCGAGCAAGAGGCGCAAGAAGAGGTCGCTCGCGAAGAAACGCGTTTTATTGCGCCAATTAACTAACCGTTACTGAACTAAAGCTGGCGCTTTACGTATCTATACTAGCCCCATCGCCGCCAAGTGGTTAAACTTGGCGGCTTCAATTTATCGACCTGTATTAATTTCTGAGAACGCTATGAATTCCCCTTTAAATAAATCTGATGAGCCTTTCACACCTTGGCATAAAGAACCTTGGATGCTTTTAGTGCTTGGCGTTCCTATTATCGCTGTCTGCTGGGGCATGGTTATTATTACCTTAGCCGTTACCGGTAAAGATTCTTTAGTCAGCGATAGCTATTACAGAGACGGCATGGCGTACACTGAAAACAATACCTTTATTGATAAGGCAAAACGCTTACAAGTCAAAGCGGGCATGGTTTATAACCAAGATGAAATTCGGATCACTATTACCGGTTATTTCGATGAGCAGCCGAGCTTTTTGCTTTTACAACTGATTCATCCAACGCTAGAAACCAGAGATGAATCCGTAATGTTGCAGCAAACCGCTGATGGCAGTTATCTAGGGCTTAGTGAAAATAGTCACCTCGGTAAGCGTAAACTGTGGTTACAAAGCCCGGATCAAGAATGGATGCTTAAAGATGAAGCCTTGATTGAAAATGGCAAGCCGCTGACCCTTAGTCAATAAGTACTCGTCCGTTAGTTATAAGTAATGAGATCTAACTCATGAGTCAAAGTCTGTGCTTTCACTGTGGTGAGATTGCCCTTGAGGGCAATCGCTGGAATTTAGAAATTGATGGCGAAGCGCAAACCATGTGCTGCCCCGCCTGCAAAGCGGTTGCTGAAACCATTATTGGCAGCGGTTTGAAAGATTATTACCGTCACCGCACTGCCCTACCTGACGTTTCTCCACAGCAAAAACGCAGTGCTAATAACGACGTGCGCGATGAATTGAAACTGTACGATGAACCCGCCATTCAGCAATCCTTTGTCCAGCGCTTCGACCGTTCTAACACCGAAACGGAGCAAGCTGAAGCCGAAGCCGTTTTGGTTATTTCCGGCATCAGTTGCGCCGCCTGCGCTTGGCTGATTGAGCATCGCTTAAATCAACTTGAACATGTGGTCTCGGTTAATCTCAATCTAACCACTCATCGTCTGCTGATTCGCTGGTTAGATGACGAAGTAAAACTGTCGCAAATTTTTGAAGAAATTCACCAACTCGGTTATCAAGCCCACCCCTTCTCTGCCACCGAAGCAGAACAACAAAGAATTCAAGAAAGTAAAACCGCCTTTCGTCGTTTAGCCGTTGCTGGTTTTGCTACCATGCAAGTGATGATGCTCTCCGTTCCTTTGTACGTGGGAGCAATGCAAGGAATCCTCGCGCAATACGAAATATTTTTACGCGCGGCCTCCATGCTGTTCGCTACCTTTGTAGTTTTATATAGTGCCCGGCCCTTTTTTAGCGCCGCTTTACGTGACTTAAGAACCCGTCACCTGACGATGGACGTGCCGGTATCCATTGCGATTTTATTAGCCTATTTTGCCAGTGTTTGGAGTACGGTGAATCAAGGCCCCGAGATTTATTTTGACTCCGTTTGCATGTTCACTTTTTTCCTATTGACTGGGCGTTTCTTTGAAATGCGCGCTCGCCACCGCATGACTCAAGCAGGCAATAATTTATTAGACTTGATGCCTTCCGCCGCCATCAAATCAACGTCCGCTGGCGACATTGTCATTGCCAGCTCTGACATTCAAATCGATGACTTGCTATTGATTAAACCAGGCCAGCAGATTCCCGCTGACGGTATTATAGAATCCGGCAGCAGCGCCGTCGATGAAGCCGCGTTAACCGGTGAGTATCTACCCATCGATAAAATCGTCGGTGACCGCTTAATTGGCGGTACTCATAATGTTGAAAGCCAGCTATTAATGCGGGTAACGGCGACCGGTGTTGATGCCGAATTAAATACCATTATGCGCTTGATGGATCGCGCGCAACAAGAAAAACCAGCGATTGCTATCTTTGCTGACAAGGTCGCCTCACGTTTCGTCGCCGCGGTGCTTATTATCGCGACGATCATTGCCATTAGTTGGTGGTTTATCGATCCTAGCCAAGCGTTCTGGATCACCTTAGCCGTATTAGTGGTCACTTGCCCTTGCGCGCTCTCTCTCGCCACACCGACAGCGCTTACAGCCGCGACAGCGTCTTTACGCGAACAAGGTTTCCTCATTAGTAAAGGCCATGTTTTAGAAGGCTTAAATCAAATAGATCGTATCGTCTTTGATAAGACAGGGACCCTAACCCGGGGTGAGCTGAGCCTCGAGCAAACGCTCGCCGTCAGTGATGACGTTTCATTAACCTCACAACAAGCACTCAAGATTGCCGCCACCTTAGAGCAATACAGCAATCACCCGATTGCGCGGGCGTTCAGTTATGTCGGTCATTTTGAAACCGATAATATTGAGCAAGTAACAGGGAAAGGCGTTGAAGGACGCTTGCTTAATATCGATAACTGCAAAGATATGGTTTACCGCATTGGCCGGGCCGATTTTGCCTTTCCGCAACAGCCGCTGAGCCCCCCTATTGACGATGAGCGCCAGTGGTTGTTATTAGCCGACAACCATCAGCCACTGTATTGGTTTGCGCTTTCAGATACTCTGCGCCAAGGCGCAAGTGCGACTATTGGGCAACTTAAAAACTGGGGCATAAAAGTTTCAATATTAACCGGTGATCCTAGCGCCCAAGTAGAAGCCGTGGCCAAAGCATTGCATATCGATGATGTTTATAAAGGCTTAAGTCCCGCTGAAAAACTCGAGCAAGCCTCAACATGGCAACAGCAAGGTGAGCGCTTAATGATGGTCGGAGACGGCATCAACGATGTACCGACACTTGCCCGCGCCGATATTGCCGTCGCCATTGGCCAAGCCAGTGACCTGACCAAGACCAACGCCGATGCCGTGATTACCAATAACAGCTTAACCACCTTGCTGCATGCCATTAACAAGGGCAAAAAATCGACCCGCGTTATTCGCCAGAACATTTACTGGGCATTATTGTATAATCTGTTAGCGCTTCCTCTGGCCGCAACCGGGTTTATTCCTCCTTGGGCCGCCGCAATTGGAATGTCGGTGAGTTCGTTAATCGTGGTGGGGAATGCATTACGTCTACTTTCTAGCGATAAGCAATTCAGTAACAACCGATTCACTGACAAACAGTTCAACTAGATAAAAGTTCATTAGCCTTAACTTAAGCGAATAAAGATTTTATGGATATTATTTACATACTCATTCCGCTCTCGATATTACTGATCGGCCTCGCCGTCACCGTTTTATTCTGGGCCATTAAAAGCGGCCAGTTTGACGATATGGACTCCCCTGCCCATAGAATTTTATTTGATGATGACGATCAACTGAAAAAATGATTGAACCTCTATCACTCATTACGGCCTTGCTATTAGGCCTTATGGGGGCCAGCCATTGCCTGGTCATGTGCGGGGGTATTGCCGCCGCAGCCAGCAGTGCTAGCTCAGGCAAAACAAACGTCTCTTTTCTGATGCTATTTAACTTGGGCCGCATTCTAAGCTATACCTGCGCGGGCCTTATTGTTTCTTTATTAGGTCTCTGGTTAGCCGATAGCCATCAACTAGCACAACAAATTCTAAGAAGTATTTCCGGGGTGCTACTCATTTTAATGGGGTTTTACGTCGCTCGTTGGTGGATGGTACTCACTCGCCTAGAATCTGCGGGAAAGTTTTTATGGCAATACCTACAGCCCATTACCCGTAAACTTATCCCTATCAAATCACGCCCTCAAGCACTGGCGCTCGGATTGCTCTGGGGTTGGTTACCGTGTGGTCTTATATACAGCACTCTGGCCTGGGTTGCCGCGAATGCTCAACCAGGCATGGGCGCATTAACCATGTTTTGTTTTGGGCTAGGCACGCTACCAGGCATTCTCGCTGCGGGCGTATTTGCTCGACAAATTAGTGGCTACGTTCAGCATAAAAATTTCCGTCAAATAGCAGGCTTACTGCTAATGCTATATGGTTCTTGGACTATCTTCGCTATTTGGTAAAACAAACACAAAGACCACATGAGAGTTGTTGACAATTTGATTCATGATATCCATTATGACGGAAAATGATCCCTTGTATTTCACACGGTATTTTCTAAGTTAGTGAGGAACAATATGCCTACATCAACTCCTGCCATGAAAATCAGCCGTGGCACTCAGCCACATTGCCAAACTTGCGCACTAAATTCTCTATGCTTGCCGCTATCGCTTAATGATAATGACATGGATAAATTGGATGACATTATTCGTCGTGGACGCCCCATTCAAAAAGGCGCAATTCTGTTTCAACAAGGCGAACCCTTTCAGTCGGTCTACGCCGTTCGTACAGGTGCGCTAAAGACATATACCTTAGCATCAGGTGGCGAAGAACAGATTACGGGCTTCCATCTTGCGAGCGAGCTTATCGGGCTGTCAGGCTACGACAGTGGTACTTACCCACTAACGGCCAAAGCACTTGAAACGACCACTGTCTGTGAGATCCCAATTTCTCAGCTAGATCAATTAGCCGATGAGATGCCTGAGCTACGTCGCCAACTAATGCGCAACATGAGTGGTGAAATTCGTCATGACCAAAACATGATGATGCTATTAAGTAAGAAGAATGCTGAAGAACGTATCGCCTCTTTCTTAGTCGATGTCTCTGAGCGCTTCGTGCGCCGCGGTTTTTCCCATACTCAGTTCCGCCTATCGATGTCTCGTGTCGATATCAGTAATTACCTTGGTCTAGCGGTTGAAACAGTTAGTCGAGTATTTACCCGTTTCCAAAAGAACGAACTGATTGCGACCCAAGGTAAAGAAATTACGTTATTAGATGCTAAGGCTTTATATGCCATGGCAGGTTGCGCTGAAGAAGTGCGTCAAGATTGTAGCCATAGTTAATCATTGATGAAGTTGAGCGGTTCATACTGTCGCATTACTGCCGCTCAATTTTTTAAGAATTCGCATAATGAAAACCCTCCTCTTCGTCCTGCAGCCCTCAAAATACCAGCAAAACCCATAGTCAATAGCAAAAACGGCCTTATTCTAACTTTTTTTGCATAAAAATTAGACAACTAGTTCATTCATGCTCTAAGGTATAGAGATTACGGGGCTTTGGCCCGAATAGTGCTCCCTTCTAAGGAATACGCGACTTCAAGGAAAGACCGATGGGAATTTGTGCAACAGAACTCCGCCAATGGGTTATAAAGCCAACACTAAAACGTCTTGGCGTTTATAGTAAGGCAGCAGAAAACTTATTATTAGCCACGGCAGCGCAAGAATCTGGCTTAGGCTCTCATCTGAAACCGGCTGGCCAAAGAGCCTTAGGAATCTATCAGATTCATAGCCTTGCGCACCGCCATATATGGGATGATCACCTAGCCCTTCATAGTGATATGGCAAGCTTGGTACGTGGCTTAGCAAGCCAGCACGACTTCCTTTCTCAACCTCACGCGGAACTTGCGACAAACCTCTCTTACGCAACCGCAATTGCTTGGTTTATGTATGCCCGCCATGAAAACTTCAGCTTACCTAAAACGAATGACATTGAAGCCTTAGCAGGTCTATGGAAGCGCTTTTATCACCCTAAAAGTAAGACCACAATTACTGACTTCAGCGAGAATTTTCACCGCTATGTCGCCGAGCATGAAGTTGCAGCATGAAGTGCGCGAGGATAACTTAGACTAAGACTTACTTGTAAACTGCAACTCAACACTAGTTTCCCTTCTTACATTCTGATATAAGAGCAGCCTTCTGCGCTATCAACGCAATTTGGAGTAGGCATGTCGCAACTTTCGTCAGATACATCAGCATCATTAATCGATTCATTAGATCAAGATCAACGTCACGCATTTAAAAAATTGAATAAACGCATTCGACATAACGTTGGCAAGGCGATCGAAGATTACAACATGATCGAAGATGGCGATAAAATCATGGTCTGCCTATCGGGCGGTAAAGATTCCTACGCCATGCTGGACATTCTGTTAGCCCTTAAAAAAAGCGCGCCTATTCACTTCGACATTATTGCCGTCAATATGGATCAAAAGCAGCCGGGCTTCCCTGAACATATACTGCCTGCTTATTTAGAAACACTGGGGGTAGACTTCCATATTCTTGAAAAAGATACCTACAGTATCGTCAAAGAAAAAGTGCCAGAAGGTAAAACAACCTGCGCGCTATGCTCACGTCTACGTCGTGGCAGCCTTTATGGCTATGCAGAAAGTATTGGTGCGAATAAGATTGCACTAGGCCACCACAGAGACGATATTGTAGAGACATTATTCTTGAATATGTTCTACGGAGCCAAGCTCAAGTCTATGCCGCCTAAGTTATTGAGTGATGACAAGAAAAATGTTGTTATTCGCCCTTTAGCCTACTGCAAAGAGACCGACATTGCTGAATTCGCGCGTTTAAAAGAATTCCCTATTATTCCTTGTAACCTTTGTGGTTCACAAGAAAACCTGCAACGTCAAAATATTAAGAAGATGCTGAACGATTGGGAACTAGAGCAGCCTGGACGCAGTGAAAATATTTTCCGCTCCATTGCTAATATTGCGCCTTCTCAGCTGGCCGACAATGATCTGTTTGATTTTAAAAGCTTACAACAACAGCAACAAAAATCGCACCTGGGTGAGCGCCTGCCCTTGTTCAATCTTGATGACTCTAATACTGACGTTGAGGATGATACGATGATTGAAAGTGCGCCGACCGCCATCGAAAATGCGGTACAAGACTTTCAGCCATAGAGAATTCTGCCCGGCTTTACGGTACTGGTAACTTGATACCGCCATCTAACAGCCGCGTCATATGAACCTCATATTTTCCTGGCCCCATCAGATAGAGCGTCAAACGGAAGCGACGCTCATCTACTATATCTTCCATAATGGTTTCAATCGAGCACGCGCCTGCCATTAATCGCCCATTAGGTAATTCAAAGCGATAATAGCTCCCCTCATTTATTTCCTTAATACTGATCGTCGATAGCGGCGCCTCGCCAGTACCCGCAATTCCTTGGCGCAACCACTGTACGTATAATCGATGAGCACCGCCTTCTTCAATTTGCATTAAGCGAATAGTGCCCTGAGTCGTTGCAGAACGCCAAGGACAAATTTGCCTCACCTGCTGAATATTCGGTGACATTTTATAAAATTCTTTTATGTTTAAGTCTTCAGCTACGGCGCGGCTAGCCATAGCACTGGCAAAAAACAGGACCAACCAAGGAGTTAGAACCATCGCCACAACATCACGATACTGCATGTAGACCTCAAACTATCGACAAGTTACTTTAAGATTAGCAGCAATATGGTATTTAGCAGGTTGAAGAACAGTCGTTTTATGTTTTAAAACACCATGCTCCCAGAATAAATAACGTCCTTATTTACTTAACTGTTTATTTATCTATTTAACTGTTTTTTTCTTAGCTACAAACTCAACTATCAAACTTCAATACTCCTGGCGCTAGATACCAGGTTTTCTTATCCCACGCAGGTTTTTGATAATGAATGGCAACGATACAATAATTAACAGCCCCTTTCGGCAAGCGCACTTCAACTTCGTCATCTAAGCGCTTACCTAACAGCCCACGCGCAAGCGGCGCATCAACGCTAATATAATCATTGGGCAGGTCAATTTCATCCTCACCGACTACTCGATAACGGTATAATACTTCTTCATCATCTTCTAACTCAATCCAAGCACCGAAATAAATACGCTCAATATCAATCGGGGGGCGATCAACAACGTCACAAATCTCTATCCGTTTACGTAAAAATCGCACACGACGATCAATTTCACGTAGGCGTTTTTTACCATAAATGTATTCAGCATTCTCAGACCGATCACCGAGTTTAGCCGCATCAGAGACTTGCTGAGTCACCACCGGACGCTCTTTACGCCAGAGGAAATCAAGTTCGTCTTGTATTTGCACCAACCCTCTAGGCGTAATCAAGTGCGCACGTATTGGTAATGGCTTTTTTTCTTTATTTTCGCTCATATCAAACTTTGTCGTATACTGAAGTTAACCCAATAAAACTACTATAACTTACTCTATTGTGAGTGTGTAGGAACAACGATGAAGAGGCTCTCGCCCAAAAAGGAATCGCCATCAACCAACCCAACCGCCCATTAGAGAAAAATAATAACGAGGAGCAAATTACTGAGCTGCTCGATGTTCTCGCCGTTTTATTAGATGAAACACCTCAAGGTTTTTCTGAACACCAGCTGTTAACTTTATTACAGCAGCCCCCTCATACCTTCTTTTCTCGCGACGCCATGCGTGATCCGTTAATTTTATTTCAAAGCCACTTTTTATTATTCCATTGCTTGTATTTATTACGTCAGTCATGGCAAACAAATCAACAGGCTAATTTAACGATATCGGCGCTTAACATTCAAAAATGCGCCTTTAATTCTTCCTCACCTTTCGAAGCTATTAAAAGTGATTCCTATAAACGAACGAATCCCATATTGTCAGATCCATTAGCGCAATATTATTTAGACTGGTCACATTTTTCATCGACCACCAGCGATGATGTCGATGAACTTCTCAATGGTTTTTGGAAAAAGATGCGGATTCCTCAGCAACAAGAGGAAGTTCAGCAAGCGCTTATGTTTATGGAGCTGGAAAATCCTATTCCATTACCTGAATTGAAAGTACAATACCGACGCTTGGCTCAACGCTATCACCCAGATAAAGGTGGTGATAGTGAGCATTTTAAAAATATTTGCCAAGCGTTTCACCAGCTAAAACAAAATACCCGCTAAATTAACCTACATGACTCGCTATAAGATGAAGGCCTTCTTAATGTTATCTAGATTTATCCATATTGCTCTGCCACTGTTGATATTATTTATCAGCAATATCTCGCACGCCCTTGTCGTCTTGCAATACCATCATGTCGATGAAGAAAGTCCTGCTTCAACCAGTGTCAGCCCTGAACAGTTTTTACAACACATGCAGCTGATTGAAGACTTAGGATTAGAAGTTGTCGATCTAGAGCTTGCTAGCCGCCATATACTGTCGAGAAATGCCCCGCATACCAAATCGAATACGGCAACAAAACCGCAGGTTGCCATCAGTTTTGACGATGCCTATTATTCAATTTTCGCCAACGCCTACCCTGAGCTAAAACGACGCAACTGGCCTTTTACAATTTTCGTTAATACTCAAGCAGTGAATGAAAATAATAGAGGTATTATGAGCTGGCCACAGATAAAACAGCTGGTTAATGATGGCGTTAGTATTGCGAATCACTCCATTAGCCACGCCCACTTACCTTCTGTTCCAGCAGACATGACATTGCCTCAATGGCTGGATCAAGAAGTATTAAAAGCACAGCAAGAACTACAACAGCGTCTTGGTAAAGTCGGCAATATGCTGGCCTATCCTTATGGCGAATTCACCCTAGCCATGACCCCTTGGCTAGAAGAACACAACATGTTGGCGTTTGGACAACAGTCTGGGCCGATTGGTGCTTTGAGTCATCCGCAAGCCTTATCGCGATTTCCTGCCTCGGGCATTTACGCCGATTTGAACAGCTTAAAAACTAAGCTATTAAGCTTAGCCTTACCGATTGATAAATTTCAATTAAAAGACCCCATAATTTATACCGACAACAATCCGCCAAAATTAAACCTAGTATTGTTAGACAGTGATTATAATGCTGAAAATATACAATGCTTTGCCAGCCAGCAAGGTTCAATCGAGACTCAAGTGCAGCGTGTTCGATCTAAGCGTGTATTATCAACACAAGCCGCACTTCCGTTAAGCAACAAGCGCGCACGTTACAACTGCACAGTGATGAGTAACCAACCGGGACGATTTTATTGGTACTCTCAGCCTTGGCAAATGTACTAGTCATATTGACGAGTACGATGCCGAGAAAATTGCACTAGCTTAATAAGCACAACCTTTCTCAATTTGCTTTAGCTGAGCTTCAATCACTTTATAATTAGGCAGTTTCTCGGCCATCAAGCGATAAAAATTCGCACTATGATCAAAGTAATGGCTGTGGCATAGCTCGTGAACCACCACCATTTCAATGATGCTGGGGTTCATTTCTAGCAACTTCAAGTTCAAGTTAATATAACCCTTACTCGATAAAGAGCCCCAGCGACTGCGCATTTTTTTAACCCGCAAAACAGGCCGTGAGATTAATGCCCCTTGAGAGAAATACGGCCACCATTGATCAATTAGTTGCTGGAATATTACCTTGGCTTGTTCGCGCTGCCAGACCTCTATCTTCGCTAACAGATTCTCTTCAGACCACGCTTGCGGGTAATAACAGGTATCTTCAATCAATACTGGCTGACGACTTTTTTGAGCGCTTTGCTGAAAGCGATACGCCATACCGAGATAGTGCATTTTTTCACGTTGGGCCTGCTGACTTTTATCAAACTGCTGCAAGCGCTGCTCAAGCCAGCCTGTATGTTGCGATAAGAAATTCATCAGCTCATTCTGTGGGCAGCGTAATGGAACTTTGACCTCGACTTCACCTTTGGCATTCACCCCCAAACGTAACGATTTTCGCTTCATAGCATGTATCGTCACAGCAACTTCGCGGTCTTGAAGCTTAATCGACGCTTGATGTATTGATTTATGACCAACCGATTGCCTCACTGGACTCATCTTCTTTGTCTATTCCTGATATAATTAGGCTAATTATTGGAGAGTATTGTATGTCTGACTTGTTATCGATCCCAGCTTTAGATGAAGATGAATTAGAACTTCTAGGCCAAATGCTTGAAGATGAGTGTGAGCGCCAAGAATCATTTGATTTTTTTGAAGCTCATGGTCTTATTACCGCTATAAAAACCGGCCCTATCGATATAGAGTGGCCGCAAATTTACGCCATGATATTTCCTGAAAAAACAGCGTTTACTGCCGCTCAGTTAGAACGCGTACAGCGTCTTCTGAGAAAACTCGGCTTCGAAATTCAAGCATGGTTGGATTATGGCGAAGACTTCCCAATCCCTTGTGATTTAACCTTACAGGTTGAAGATGATGATGAGGAAGGCGCCGCATTAGAAGCGTGGACTGCAGGCTTTATGGCCGGTATTTTACAAAACGAAGGCGCTTGGTACGCAAACAATGAAGAGAAAATGGCCGAGTGGATTTTTCCAATCATGTACGCTTCAGGTCTTTTTGCCGAAGAAGCTGAAATGGCCGAGATTGATGAAGATGGCGATTTGTCCGATCAGATGTGTAACAACATCCCACCTGCTATTATTGAAATGTTCTTACATTTCCATGCAAGCAAAGGCTAGTAGCTTAGCTTAGGATATACAAAGACTTAGTGCAGAGGCGTTAATCAGAGCCTCCGTACTAATCTGTTGTATAAACATAAATGACCTCAATGCAGCGCCCTCCATCACTAAAGCTCATACTCTCACTAAGTTGATTAACTAAAAACAATCCGCGGCCATGACTTTCATCATTAGTACCGCCAACGATCTGCTCATAATTAAAGCCTTCTCCACTATCACTAACCGTAAATTTCAGCTGGCCTCCCGTCGATAACAACTGATGACAAATTTTAATACCCACCTGCCCCTCAGTATACGAATCAAGTCGCTTCTCTCGCTCCGAATAATAATCCATCATGCCGCCAGGCCCATCCTTCAAGCTAGACTTCAGCCCTAGCACACCATGATCTAAAGCATTATTAAAGATCTCGACTAATAACAACACCAAAATTGGTTTATGGCTGTATAAACCCGTTGCCTCACCCACCATATCAACTAGCTGAGATACCGGACTACCTAATCGCAACTCTGCCATTGTTAAATCCAATGATATTGCCCAAGGAATAGGCGCACGCGAACTCTCATAAGCTTCTTGTTCTGAAGTTTTATGCTCACCTTTTTTAAAAGTTACTACTCCAGCATCAATACAGACAAGGCTAATATCATCATCTTGAATCGATACACCTGCTTGGTAGCCGGTGAAACGATGCAGCCCTTTGCGAACCTTTTCAATATCACACTTTGAGCGCTGCAAAGCCGACTCAAATCGCTGGCGGCCAAATAACTCACCACGATCATTACTCGCTTCCAGGATACCGTCGGTATAAAAAATTATTTTATTATTGGCCTTTAA
Source organism: Oleispira sp. (assembly GCA_036960605.1). Taxonomy (GTDB): domain Bacteria; phylum Pseudomonadota; class Gammaproteobacteria; order Pseudomonadales; family Oceanobacteraceae; genus Oleispira. The sequence continues at coordinate 132,573 of JBALXI010000005.1, forward strand.
ATCATACTCTCCACATTCAGTATTAAAATCTTCATCGTCCAAAATCCCCAAAGGCATGTGTAGAGATGAAATACGCTGCTGAACTTCATACTGATCATCTAAAATCAAACTGTCATGCAGGCCACCTGACCATAAGCGCATTTTATTCCCTGAGGCGTTGAATTCAGCAATAACCGCCGCGCAAAACATATAATCCGGTAAAAAATCAGCCAACGTGCTATTCAATTCGCGAGCGAGATCACCGACAGATAATTGTTTGAGTACCAAGGAATGGAACAATTGCGATAAAGGAAGGCTGCCAAGCGCAGCGGGTAAACCATGTCCGGTAAAGTCACCTAGCATAACGTAGACCCCACCTGCAGGAGACTTCCCGATCAACAAGACATCACCATTAAATTGAGAAGCACTAGAAATGTAGGTTTGAATGTTTTCACAATTCTGATGATTTACTTGAGTCGCATGGTCAAATACATGCTGAGCCATCTCTTGTTCTTGAATTAGGCGAGTATGTAGATAGGTAAGCTCTTCATGTTGTTTTTGTGTTTTTCGATGAAGGTCGATGGTCCGAATATGAGCGGCAATTTTGGCGTTAAACATGACCTGATTAAACGGCCTCACCAAATAATCATCGCCAAATTCTAAACAACGCACCAATGCATCTTCATCTTGCAATGCTGTGATGAAAATAATAGGAACGAAATAGTCTCCGATCACTTCTTTCAGCTGCTGAGCCGCGACATAACCGTCAACGCCGGGCATGACCACGTCCATAAAGATAAGGTCCGCGCCATGGGTATTATAAGCCTGCAATGCTTGTTCTGCATCACCACAAGTAATCGCCACATGCCCATGGAATTCAACCAAGTGCGATAATAGAATACGATTAGCTTCTAGATCATCAACGATCAAGATACGCACGATCAATCCACCTTAAAGAAGTGGTCGAGCCGCGCCGCCAATAATGCATCGCGTATGTGAGGCCGACAATTCTGTATTTCAATACAGCCACTATCCAGCTTCAACTCTTTCTTTAGGGTCAACAGCAAGCCCATTCCTGAGCTGTCCATGTGCTCAGACCGGGTTAAATCAATAACAATTTTTTCAATAGGTCCTTCTACATCTAAGGTATAAGCATTACGAAAGTCTTGTAATATTGAAAAATCAAAACGTCCTGAAATGGCAATATCTAATCGACTACCTTGCTGAGTACTACTAACGACTGATGACATACCTACATCTCCTAATATATGCCTAGAGTGTAGATGGTATTCAACAGCTCACATGATAAAAAGCAGAGTTGAAATGACTCTTTTACATTTCAGCGCTAGCCATTTTTTCCGGTTAACCAGACCTCTACCCGACGATTCTTATACCGCCCCGCATCTCGCTCATTAGAAGCAACCGGCAGCTGCCCACCATAGCCATGAGAGTATTTAGGATAGATGCCGAGCTTAACCAGCTCGCGACGTACCGCCATCGCTCTCAGCTTAGATAATAACTGCGCTCGTTGCGGTGACTTTTTTTGATCACCAAAACCAATAAGCGTGAGTTTTTCGTCTGGATGCTTAGCAAGAAATTGAGCCAAGCGTTCAACATCCCTTATCGCTCGATTGTCCAATCTTGCACTGCCTTCTTTAAAGCGAAAATTGACAGTTAAGCGCTGACCAGACGGTGTCATTTGCTGGAAGTCTGCGGGCAAACTAGCGTAAGCCTTAGGGACGACCGCTTCTACCTGCTGAGCAATAAAGCCATTATCGGCGACTGTATTCTGACCTGACATACCTTCGACGAACGCGATAAATTCATTCACATAAGGATTCTCAGATTCATCATCGGTATAAAAATACAATCGCCTTGAAAGTGCATAATCTTCAGTAGCAATACTCAGCTTGCTCGGTTTAAGCGCTTTGCCAAAACCATCCGAGATAGCAATTAATTTTGCCTGTCGCACCGAAGGCAAGCCCACAAAACCAATACCATTAATATCGCGGCTCACATCATCTGATAATTCATCATTTGACTCAAAACGTTTTGCCCCAGCATCCAACTGATGCTGCTTTCCCAATACCATACGCTTGAAACTATCCCAAGTGCCTGATTTATTATCTCGGCTATAAAGATTAATTTTTCCAATGCGCCCCCCTAACTGGGACCAATCATTAATTTCACCTGAAAAAATGAGGGCTATTTGCTGAACACTTAGCTGCTGAATGGGATTATGAGAATGAATGATGATTGCCAAACCGTCGATGCCAACAATGTGCTCTGATCGTTTATCCGTCAGATCAGCAAAACTAGCCAAGGCCACGACCTCTTTTTCTTTGGCCGGGCGTGAAGCCGCCGCAATATCGGCAATACCTGATATTAAGCCTTTAAAACCCGTGCCACTGCCATGAGCAGCTATATCAACCGAAACCGCCTGCTGTCGCTCCCCCATTCTGGCGACGATGCGGCTTTCATTCGTACCCGTACTGAGCAACTTAACCCCTATCGCACCTTTCGATAATAAAAATGCTTTCACTAACTCAGGAGCAAGCTTTGCGCCAATGGTATTTGATCCGTGTATTACAAATAAAGGTTCAGCCGCAGCAGGAGGGATAAAACAGAAATTGAGCAGAAAGAAAACAAAAGAGAAGTTAAGAGATAAACACGTATTTCGCATAAAATGTTGCACCATCTGAATATTATAATGGTGCACATTACTGAATTATTATGACAGTTTTATGACAGTGGCTCGAATAGCCACTTATCGATAATTATTGTACATTTTTGATGCCAGGCACTTCCGCCTGCTGGTACTTTTCAAGCTTAAGCATTTCAGCCATATTGCTCATTGTATAAAACGGTGTATCAACCACAACACTGTTCGCGAGCCAGTCAGGCAAGCTACCACCAGGGTTAGCATGAACCTGATACGTTATTAAAGTCTGATCTTTTTCGGCCGGTTCAAATAACCAGAAGCCCTGCATATGTGGAATACGGACATAGTCATCGTCTTCAGGTAAAAGATCATTTACAACACTAATTTCGGCTTTCAGAACTAACGATTCAGGGTCTTGACTCATTACCGACATAACAACAGCGTCACGATCGCTCACTGGCCAAGGAGCACCATTGATAAAATAAACCACTGCGCTTAAGTGATCGATCTGCTCGATTACTTCAAACTTTTCACACTGATGCATCCATTTAGGAGCAGATTGGCCATCTAATAATAATGCAGCGAGGGTTGTCATCTTAGCTTCAACCAACATTTCACCTTTGAATTCTCTTAAATTAGAACCCTCAACTTCACGAGTGAATATTTTAAGGTTAATGTCCTCTTCCTCTTTCTCTAGCTCCCAAGCTGAGGTTTCAGCCGACGCAGAAAAAGAAAAGAAGGATGACAGTAGTAAGACGATAAATAGGCGCATGGACTCTATTCCAAATAATTTTTATAGTTAGCGCACTTTACCCGCTCTACTCAATTTTGGATAGGTGCTATTTTGCCAGCTAAAAGGAGGAAATGACCGATTTATGAGCCACCTTGGCAATTCGGAGAGACCTGACTTGAATGACCGGCTTTTTCCCACTCTTCCTGCGTAAATAAATGCAACGCGAGTGCATGGACTTCTCCCGCTAGCTCATCTGCCAATACTTTATAGACCATTTGATGGCGGGCGACAGGACGCTTACCTTCAAATTTTTCACTGACTAGAGTGACATTAAAGTGTGAATTCGCCGCTGGGCCAGCATGCATGTGGCTTTCATTTAAGATAATAAGCTCTTGAGGCGTAAATTCCTGCTCAATTTTTCCACGAATCGTCTGTTCCATTGTCATACCTTGTCTATTTGTCATAACGTATTTCTCATAAATAATACTGCCTCTTTTTGATGGCTCAGATATACTAGCGCCATCCTATTGCACGTCGAGTAAAACTCGGTATTGTAACCATTAATTTTTAAAAACGGACCTTCAACTATGCAAGCGCCAGAGCTGACCAATACCCAAGCCCTTATTAACCGCTATTATACCGAAGAGAAGACTAAAAAGGCGCAAGCTTTAACGCGTGCAACGTTAAATTTGCAATTGGATGCGAATGACTTAGCCATGCTAAGCACCATCGCTAAGCGCTTTGGTAAGTCTCGTGATGATTTGGCCAAGGATGTATTGAGCAACGCTTTAATCGACTTGCTTACTCAACTAGAGCCTGGCGAGCGTAAACTGATTGCCCGTGATGCCGATGAAATGGGTAATTCCATGTCTCGTGAGATCGCTGAAGAAAATGGCCTGAAAGAAGTTGAGCACAAGCCTAATGTCTGGACAGGTCACGAGCGTAATATCGCCAAAATTGAGAAAAAGCGTGCTAAAGAAATAGAAGACGCGTTGAAGGCTGAAAAACTGGCTAAAAAGACAGCGAATATTAAAGAAGCAGTCTCTACTGAATCAACATCAGAATCTACACCAGAAGCAGAGTCGAATACAACGGATGCGATGGTTGATGAAGAGTCTGAGATGACCGACATTGAAACTGAATCTCAGCTCAGTGAGTTAGAAACTGAAGAGTCAGAAACTGAAAATACTGATACTGAAGCAACTGATGAAGAAGCCGAGTTAGACTCGATGGAAGCAGAAGATACCTCAGATACGGCTAACGAAGAACAAGCACCTACCTTCGCTTAAACCTTATCGACTCAAGCCTAATACCTTACCTAAGGTATTAGGCTGTTATAGCATCAAATTTTTATAAATAGGTTAGCTCCAAAGGCCTATTCTCCCCTTATTGATAGACTGGAAAAACATTTTTATGGCCATTAACTGGTTCCCTGGGCACATGAACAGAGCCCGCAATCAAATCGAAGAAGCAATGCCTGAGATCGATTTGGTTGTTGAGGTTTTGGACTCTCGCTTACCTTACTCCAGTACCAACCCGCTCGTCGATGAATTGTGTGTTGGCAAGCCTTGTATCAAAGTACTTAACAAAGCAGACCTGTCCGATCCTAAAATAACCAAGTTATGGATTGAACACTTTGAGAAACAAGACAATACCCACGCCCTCTCAATCGTTGCTGAAGATCATAAGCAGAGCCAAAAGCTCATTCAGATGATTAAGAACATTGTTAATCAAAGCGAAGATAAGAAAACAAACATTCGCGTTATGATCATGGGTATTCCCAACGTGGGTAAATCGACCCTCATCAACTCTTTAGCAGGGCGTTACATTGCCAATACCGGTGATGAACCTGCAGTAACCAAACGCCAACAGATGATTGATCTGAAAAACGGCGTGGTATTAAGCGATACTCCTGGGATTTTATGGCCTAAGTTCGAGAACTTTCATAGCGGCTATCGCCTTGCCACCAGTGGTGCTATTAAAAACACCGCAATGGAATATGAAGACGTTGCCATGTACGCACTAGAGTATCTAGCCAAAGCGTATCCTGAGGAATTAAAGGCGCGCTATAAATTAGAAATGCTACCAGAATCAGGTGATAGCCTACTCGATATGGTTGCCCGCTCACGGGGTTGCATACGCAGCGGTGGCAAGGTTGATTTACACAAGGCTGGCGAGATCGTATTACACGACTACCGTTCCAGTAAAATTGGCTTATTAAGCTTAGAAACGCCTGAAATGATGGTCGCTGAAGAAATCATTGCAGAAGAACTGCGCTTAGCGAAAGAAGCCGCCAAAGCGGAGAGAAAACGTTTAGCCCTAAAAGGAAAACGTTTCCAAACGCCGAAGAAAGAAAGACCCGCCAAATAAGCAAAAATATTTGGCAGTATCACGGTCAACGTACTGCTGCCAAATAACGCCCCATCAAGATAACAGTTCACCATCGATTAAGAGTTTACGTTGAAACTAAGCAAGCGATTAACACAAATAGAAGCACTGATAACCGCAGACTACAGCCACATTTGGGACACCTGCTGTGACCATGGGCATTTAGGCTCAAGTTTAATATCCCATCAGAAAGCGCCGAACATTCATCTTGTCGACATCGTGCCCGAACTGATCACGTCACTGAATGAAAAGCTAACGCGCTTATTTGCTAATCCTTATTCAACTACTCAATCCACTATTCAGACAACACCTCAATCAGCTGCTCAGACTCACTGGCAAACTCATTGCTTGGATATTTCAGAGCTGCCACTGCAGCAATACCGAGGAAAACACCTAATCATTATCGCCGGCATTGGCGGAGATTTAATGATTCAGTGTATGCGTCGTATTATAAGCGAACACCCAACGCTAGAGATCGATTTCATACTCTGCCCAGTTCGTCACTTACATACCCTAAGACATCAACTCATAGAGTTGAACATGACGTTAGAGAAAGAAGTATTGGTCAAAGAGAATAAAATATTTTACGAAATACTCATGCTCTCCACCACCTCCCTGCCTAAAGATCAGACCACGCAATTAAACCCAGTAAGTCCTATCGGTGAAGCTATTTGGCAAGGTAAAACTGCAGAAGAAAAAAGCGAAGCACAGGAATATCTCGATATAAAGATACAACATTATTTGAAAATGCAGCGTGGACTGGATAACCCCAGTGTGAATAAGATTATCCAAGCCTATCAAGACATCAATATTGAAACGGCAATTAATTAAGCATAAGCCCCTGTTCAATCGCCTGTAGGCTGAGCATCTCGCGGAAATCCGGATGCGCAATGCTAATTAAAGCTTGCGCGCGCTGCGGCAACGACAATCCCTTTAAATCAACGCAGCCATATTCAGTCACTACAAATTGAGTATCCATCCGCGTATCGGTTACAGCACCGCCCTCTAAGCGAAGAACAATACGACTGATCGACCCTTGTTTCGCGGTTGAATTAAGCGCAATAAAAGAACGCCCACCCTTTGAAGCGTAAGCTCCACGCACAAAATCTAACTGGCCACCGGTACCGGAAAAAGGCTGTCCAGCTAATTGCTCAGCGTTTATCTGACCGGACAAGTCCACTTCAATGGCCGCATTAACCGAAACCATATTATTATTTTTTTGAATAATACTCGGGTTATTCACCCACGATGCCGGATAGCCAACAATCGACGGATTATCATCCATAAAGTCATACATCGCCTTATCACCCAACGCCAAGGTAAATATATGCTTATGCTGCATCCAGCTTTTATGCTTACCATTAATCACCCCGGCTTGAATTAGTTCCACCATTGCAGGGCAAAACAGTTCCGAGTGTAGGCCTAAGTTTTTATGATTTTTAAGAAACCCCAATACCGCACTGGGCACACCCCCCACGCCCATTTGCAAAGTATCGCCGTCATTAATACGATCTGCGATTAAACGAGCAATTTTCATATCGGTCATCGATGGCGGATGAGAAGGCATTTCCGTTAATGGAGTATCAAACTCAACCACCGCATCCACTTCAGAAATATGCACAGAGCACTCACCAAAAGTGCGTGGCATATTTTTATTCACTTCAACCACCACCGAGCGTGCTTTACGAATAACACTGGCGCCATAATCAGCATTGGTGCCTAAGCTAAAATAACCGTGTTTATCCATAGGAGATACCGTCACCATGAAGCAATGCGGTTCAATCTGCTCGGTTAATAAACGCCCCACCTGATGAAACGTCGCGGGCACAAATTCCATTAACGATCGATTCGGCAAACGCTTTAAAGCGGCGCGATCATAGCTACTCATAAATAAAGGCCGAGGACAGACTTTTTCAGCCAGTTCAGGGACTAATAAAGATTCACTTAAAACCTGACTGCCATGCATGTAATAAAGATTTAATGCCGAAAAGTGATCGCTTTGAACTGCTTTTGCTAGCGTGCTAATAAGCATGGGAGGCATAGCGACCCCCATACCTAAAATAAGATTCTGCTTATCATCCAGTTGTAAGCAAGCCTGTTCAGGGCTCATCAGCTTTTTCTGGTACAGCATCTCGATATCCATATCATTTCACCTTATTTAAAACATCAACTCATGCGATCACGTTAATCGACTTTTCGAAATTTTAGAAGCTCTTCACCCGCAGAATCCAACAAGCGCAACGTTAAGCCCTCTATTGCATAACTTGTCACTTTACTCAGCTGCTGGTTAAAGCGATCAGGTATATCCATCGGATGACAAAACATCCGCGTTCCGCCAATAGGCCCAAAAGTAATTTTCTCATCATCAAGATAGTTAATACTGGAAAAAAGACCGTTACAGCCATCGTTACCCATCAACCTCATATCTCTCAACTGAATTTCCAAGCGCGGTCGTTGCTGACCCTCAACAAATGTTAGCGCCCCACCTTGAATGCCTTCTAGAGCCCAAATATCATTCAGCCTCAGTTTTGCATCAATCGTCTTTTCTAGCACCTTAAGCAAAGTGTATTTAATCGCAGACGCATCCGCCGGTAACGGCTCTAAAGGCAAACTTTCTTTCTGCAATAACAATTTATAGGTATAGCCAGCTTCATAACGGAAGCCTTCAATTGAACTATAAAATAATTGCCAAGCATCTTGTTTCAGTACATTACCTTCTTGTACTTGTAGGCACGACATCGGCGCAATACCGACACAATCAGCTCTTAAGCTGTTAACCCAATATAGCGCTTCATTCTCAGCTAATGGGGCTTGTTGTTTTATTGCTGAGTTATCAGAAGTCTCTATTAACGAACAAGCAGAGACCATGACCAGCAGGAAGCTGACCATTATTTTTGATAAATTCATATACTCTCCAATTTCATAATTTTCTATGCCTGTACTATACAATTTTAAACAATATTTGGACATAAAGTAGCGTCAAATCACACAGCCCACTAATATTTAATTTACTAGTACATACGCTCCAAGCGATTGACGTAAGTAAAGCCTAAAGCATCCAATTGATCGTCCCATTCGTACAACTTATATACGAAAGAGAAGGTCGTGATATGAACACCAATGAAGTAAACCAATTAATTCAGCATTACCCAAAGATACAGCTTCTAAGTGCTGAACAAGAAGCAACCATCGCAAACCAAATGGATACGGCGATGGAGCATCTTGCAAAAGTGATATTATTAAAAGAACACTTATTAGAACAAGTGTCTGACATTCTCGTTGCCCAATACCAAAGCTCACCCATTCTGGATGACTTCCTAACTCAATACGATCTCTGGTTACTCACGCAACACTTCAAACCGCTGAGCAAAGGTGCCTGCGTTTCTGAAAACAGCATAAGCATCAGTTTGATCCGTTTACAGTGTGATCGTTCACAGGTATTTAACTTTCTTCTTTCCCAGGCCAGCAATATAGAAATGCCGATGAGTGATTATGCCCAGTCTCTAAAAAAGGACTATTTAAATAGTCGTAATCAATTAGTACAAAGCAACATCCGCTTGGTGATGCATATCGCGAAACGCTTTACTGACAAAGGAGTTGATACCGAAGAGCTTATTCAAGAAGGTTCAATCGGCTTGATCAAAGCCGCAGAGAAATACAATGTACATAAAGGCTTTCGCTTTACGACCTACGCTTACTGGTGGATTCAACAAGCGATTAAAAATGCACTGAGCCAAAAGCGCAGCGTGATCCGAATTCCAAACAATACCAACGATAGGATATTTAAAATAGAATCGATTAAGCAGGATTACTATAATCGTCATGAGAAATATCCGACATTAGAGCAACTACAGGAATTGACAGGATTCAAACCAGAACAGATCAACTCCGTACGAAATATTGGCAATATAACGTTATCAATCAATGCGCCATTTTACGAAGATGGTCTAACGCTAGAAGAAATTTTATTGCCTGAAGATAATGAAAAATCACATTCAAACGAAAGCATGCTGACCAGCCATGATAATGAATATGTAAAAAAGATAATTAAGAAACTGCCTGCGCGTCAGCAGAAGATCATTAACCTTTATCATGGCATTGGTATTAATGACAGTTTAAGCTTTGGAGAGATCGCACCTCAAATTGGTGTCACCTTAGAACGGACCCGCCAGCTCTACCATAAATCGATTACATTCTTAAAAGAGCTTTCAAATTAATAGGTAATAATAAGGCCTCGTAATTCACACTACGAGGCCTTATTTAATACATCACTACTTGCGATAAGACATAACCAACATCATATAATAAAAAGTAATTAGAACTGATCTGCAGTAAAGTTCATTAGCGTTTCTTTACCCGCTTGAATATCCGCTTGGAATAATTCAGCTTGTGACTTAGACGTTCTAAAGAAATGGTCAGCAGCTTTGATCTTGCCCTGATAGAAATCCTCAGAGTACTTACCCGAGGTTAAATCAGCAGCCGCAACATTGGCCATAGTTGCCCACATAACACCCATCGTTGTTAAAGAGAATTGCTTTAACATAGGCGTTGCCGCTGCACCGACAACCTCAGCATCTTGCAATGCATTGCCAGCTAACCACATCAAACTTTTTTGTAACGAATTCAACAACGTTTTGCAATGCTCTTGATGTTGTTCATTTTCTATTTTAGCAACCATCTCATGCATAACTTTGAAATAAGTTTTCGGCAAACGCCCCCCTTTAATCATTAACTTACGGCCAACTAAGTCAAGCGACTGAATACCGTTAGTGCCTTCATAAATTCGTGCAATACGGCCATCTCGTAATAACTGTTCTACTTCCCAGTCTTGAGTAAAGCCAGCGCCACCCATGCTTTGTAATGCTTGGTCTGTTGAAAAACAACCTTCGTCAGTTAAATACGCTTTTACTATTGGCGTCATGATTTGAACGATATCATCTGCTTCTTCACGTACCCCTTCATCAGGATGCTTTTCAGATAAATCAAGATTCATCCCCGTCCAATAAGCCATGCAACGAGCGCCTTCTAAAAACACTTTTTGCTGAGTCAACATACGACGAACATCAGGATGAACAATAATGGGATCGGCTTTTTCTTCAGGATGCTTCGCACCGGTGAGAGAGCGCGACTGTAAACGTTCTTTAGCGAAACCTAAGCTAATTTGATACGCTTTTTCTGCCAAACCTAAACCTTGAACCCCCACCATGATGCGGGCAGAGTTCATCATAGTGAACATGCACTTAAGGCCTTCATTTTCTTTACCGATCAACCAACCCTTAGCATTTTCAAAATTCATCACACACGTTGCCGATGCCTTGATGCCCATCTTATGTTCAAGACCCCCACAAAAAGCCGGGTTACGCGTGCCATCGTCTAAAAACTTAGGCACTAGGAATAACGAAATACCTTTACTGCTATCCGGCGCACCTGGCAACTTGGCCAAAACAAGATGAACAATGTTCTCTACCAAGTCTTGTTCGCCACCGGTGATCCAAATTTTAGTACCGGAAATATTATAGCTACCGTCAGTTTGTGGTTCAGCTTTAGTTCGCACCAAGCCTAAATCAGTACCACATTGAGGCTCGGTCAAACACATAGTGCCTGTCCACTCACCTGCAATCAGATTCGGTAAATACTTATTTTTTAAATCATCGCTCGCATGTAGGGTTAACGCATCGATAGCACCATGGCTTAAACCAGGATACATACCCATCGACAAGTTGCTGGAACATGCCATTTCATCAACCACAATTTTAACCAAGTGAGGTAAACCCTGACCGCCGTATTCTGGCGATGCAGAAAGACCCGACCAACCACCCTCTGCGAATGCTCTATACGCTTCCTTGAAGCCCTTAGGAGTGGTGACTAATTTTGTTTCAGGATCGTAATGGCAGCCTTCAATATCACCCGACTGGTTAATAGGATCTAAAATATTTTCTGATAATTTAGCCGCTTCATCTAAAATTGCGCGAATCATCTCTTCATTAGCATCTTCAAAACCTGGACACAGGCTGAGATCTTGAGCTTTCAATACATCGAACAAAACAAAGCTCATATCATTTAATGGTGCAGTATATTGGGGCATGAAGCCTCCCTTTTTTGAAAAATTAATGATTCAGTAAAGTTACTACGCAGAAAAGATGAAATAGGTTCACTACTGGTGAAATAAATATTAATAATTACGCACATACTGAATTAATAAAAATTTATTGGGTTGTTGAATCTAAAGGAGTGATAATGTCGTATACAAAGAAATACTAATCAGAAAGGCGAGTTAAATGTTTTCCATATTCAAAAGAGACCCCGTTAAGAAGCTGAAGAAAGCTTATATGCAGAAGCTTGAACAGGCTATGAATGCCCAACGTAATGGTGACATCAGAGCCTACTCAGCCATCACTCAGGAAGCCGAAATACTACACAAAGAGATAAAAAAAATCGAAGTCCAAAATACACAGTAATAAATGTAGATAGTTAAGATAGATGCTTAAGATAAATAATTAAGGTCGATCTAGGCCTAACTGCTTCGTAGTAAGACTAAAGCTATCGCCGCCCATTTTCCCTACAGAATCGATGCTCTCTTGATTTATAACACCGTCACGGTACAAATCATCACGAACAAACACTGATTTCACATCGAGCAGTACGACAGTACCTCCAGCAGGAAGATTAGAGACAGAGATAACTTCTCTTAACGTGCACTCATAGCGCACCGGTGACTCCCTTACTGAAAGTGGGGTTACTGTATAGCTAGGTGTATGTTCAACATCAGCATGATCAAACTCACTGATTTCCATCCCGATACTCGCACTACTCATATTCATTTTTTCTAGCAAGCTAGAATTAACAATATTAACGACGCACTCACCGGTTTCTTGTAAGTTCTGCAAGGTATCTTTATCAACCGCACTGCGTTGAGTTACTTGGGTATAAAGCAATACAGGAGGATTACAGCTGGCCACCGTAAAAAATGAATAAGGGGCTAAATTATCGATGCCCTCTTTTGAACGGGTACTGATCCAAGCGATAGGTCTGGGCGTTATCCCACCGGTTAATAGCCGATATTTATCCTGCGTTTCTATATCTGATATATCAAAGTTCATATTCTACCCATTCCGTTCTAACAGCGTTGTCATGCTGGCAATGATATTCCAACATCCTCAAAATATTGTCAAACAAGAACTCAGAACAGATCCATTTCCAGCAGCCATCCGTAAATAAGATCATAGCGTGAAAAATAAGAGGGGAAGCATGAAAACAGTTATTCTATTTGGTGCCAGCAGCACGATTGCTCAAGCTTATATAAAACACTTAAGCGCGAAATTTGAAGCCTATGAAATCATTTGCATTAGCTCAAGTACCTTCGTGAGCTCGAGTTCAGTCACTTATTTAAAAACAGATTATTCAGAGCAAAGTTTAGAAAAAATAATAGGCTCTCTTAAAGATCAAGCAATAGACTTACAGCAAGTAATTATTTTCAACGGACAATTACACAATGCTCAGCACATGCCAGAAAAGAGGCTTGAAGACATAAACAGCGGCTACTTTAACCAACTACTGATTAGCAATGCATTAATTCCTATATTGTGCCTACAAAGCCTTCTACCTTTGCTAAACCATAAAACACAATGCACTATCACCGCACTCAGCGCTCGAGTAGGAAGTATCGAAGATAACAAACTCGGTGGCTGGTATTCCTACCGAGCCTCTAAAGCCGCACTGAATATGTTATTTCAAACCGCCGCTATAGAACTGTATCGACGAGCAAAAAATACCAAGCTTATCTTGTTTCACCCAGGTACTACAGATACTGACCTTTCAAAGCCCTTTCAAAGAAATGTCCCGCAAGGCAAGCTATTTACACCCGCTTTCACGGCAGAAAAACTTTGTAAGTTAACGAATAACAACCCCGACTTAGAATTAAATGGCGAGGCTGAATATTTAGACTGGAACGGTAAACACATTCCTTGGTGAGGTTAGCTCTTTTCTATAAAGAGCCACTCTTATTTCCACCCCTGAACCCAATGAGTATCATCTTTTAAGTCATGCCAGTTTATTGCAAACAAGCGCTTAGACATCACGGCTTCCATCGAGCATGAAACAACCGCACCCTCTTCGTCAAATTCTATTTCCGTCACCATAAAGTGTTTCTCTTTATTAGTCGGTATAACAGCAGTCCACTTACTATTAAGTAATTTCTTCGGATTAATTAAGTTCACCGCAACTCCATAAAAAAATAATCATTCAGTTTCAGAAATGTAGATTCAACAGCCCCAATATTTAATCAATAACCGTCAGCATCCTGTCAAATAGACAATGCCTTATGAACCGATATCATTAAACACAATACGGGGTTCTGTTTTAAGAAAAGCGTGGCTATCAAACGCTTCCACACACATGGCATTCAGAGTAACTTCTTCATACATCCAATAAATCTGATTAGATTCTAAAACGCTGTATCGCCAATTATATCGAGCTTGAATCCACTGTTCATTCAGTGGACCCAAAACTTGAATATTAGGACTCTCTCCATTACCCAAACCCTGCCCTTTATCGGAGTACTCCAATACCAAGCCTGTGGGGCTATTGACGATTTCAAAGCGATCAAATTTCACTCGATCCGGTGACGATACTGCCGCTCTAATTCGACCATGACTAAAGACATTCGTAACAATATCATCGCCATGCTGATCAAGAATACACTCGCAATTAAAAATGCTCAAAGTCGGTTTGGCAGTGATCGGAAAAACACTCGGCAGTGCATTGCGGGCATTTTGATGGGTGGTCGAATTTTGACCTTTATCCCACTGCTTAATTGTAATTTGAAAGATGAGTAAACTCATTGATTAACCCCTATTAAAAAGGGAAGCCACTGGGCTTCCCTTTCTGTTGTCACTAAGTCAAAGCTAATACGATCTATTCAGCTGCAAGTGCCATCGCGGCCATTTTCATCGTGCTTTCAAACGATGCAGCGCCGGCAATGAATAATCCATTATGACAGAACATCGCGTCATCAAGATTAGTAACGTCTTGAAGCTCTTTATTCGATAAACCAGCCCATGCGATAGGCAGTGATTTTCTATCTTCAAATGAGCCTGGCTCAACCGGAACCGTTTGAATTCTCCAGTCGCCAGAATTTGATGGATAAACCATATACAAAGCGACTTCCGACAAAGCGTGAACCGTTCGTTTCCACGGAGTATATTGCTCTAATACAATCACTCGCGGGTCTTCTGCATCTTCAATCGCTTTCGCCACAATCGCTTTAGCACTAATACCACCGCTAGCCGATGCGATGAATCGAGTTAAAATACGTGATGCAAATTCAACTGCTTCATCAAAGCACGTATCAAAGTGGCTCTCTTCTTGCCAAGTTGGGTTAAACATTGAAATCGTTTGGCTCAGGCTAATGCCTTCAGAAACACCTTTAACGTAGCCACAGTCAATCGCATCAATCGTTGATACCAGACCAGAATCAACAGAGTTTGCAATGTCTTGGTTGCCGCCACAGATCTCTAGACCATACTTCTGCCAAACAAGACCAAATGAAGAATAAGGAATGCCATTATCACGCTCACCTGCACCACCGCGTTGGTGATGATCAAAACGACCCATTTCTGGATCGTAGATACCACCGACATCAATCACCACATCTGCCTTACCGATAATCTCTAAATCACGTGTACGTACAAGATTAAAAGAAGGAAAAACATTCTTAAGAGCTGCGATACTGAAAACATCATCAGCATGAAAATTGCCGTTGTGCGTTGCTATGGTTATATCAGTCATTAGTTTTGAGTCATGTTAGAGATGAATAAGGGAGTATTCCTAGTGAAACTTAAGTGTTTTCTAGGTATTTGATCATAAATAATAGTGCGGATTCTATCTGAATACCGCAAACAAAAATAGCCGGACCATTAACATCACACTCCATAAGTGATCAACAGCAAAAGCAAAAGACCGACTATGGTGAACATAATCACGGTATCTAGAATGTCCATTGTATGATCATTTTGCAGCAGAGAAGCCAAGGTGTGCAAAGTAGGAAACAGAAACACCAGTAACAAGATATGCGTCACTGAAAATTCAATCGGTAAATCGGCATGCCCTGGGTTAACGAATACCTGATAGTAGGCAATCGCTAAGAACGTAAAAGGGACAATCAGGAACAGCACCTGCGCAATACCGCCAAATGCGTTCGCTAAGGCGATGCCGTATTCTTTCTTACGATGAGAAGTCCATAAAATCACGTACTCACTCATACCCGCGAAGCCAGCCAAGATAATAGCCGCTACGATGCCACTCAAACCAAGCCCATCAATGGCCAAGCCCGCAAACACAGCGACCCGCTCGCCCCCCAGAAAGGCACCTAAAATGCCCAAAGACAAAAGTAAAAAGATATAAGACAGACTGCTTTTTTCAACATGCTGAAATACCAAGTCGCGGCGTAGCTCAACTTCGTCTTCGGTTAATTCAAGCACCGCCTGAACCTCCCCCTCCTCTTCCTTTTGATCACGCACGATTTTATAAATATAAACAACAAAAATGCATAATAACAAGATCGACACAGTCACTAGATCAGCGGCTTCAAAGGCATGTTTTGGATGCCCCGCTGCCGAAAACGTCAACATAATCAGTCCCATGACTAAGCCCAACATGCCCCCTGCGATGAGAATTTGCGTACCAGAATCAGTAATCGGCTTAGGCATCAAAAACTTGCCATGCTGGTCTCGAGGTAAAAAATAGGAATAGATGCTAAAGACCAAGGCATTATTATAAATAGTGACCAGAGCGACTAAAAAGGCTGTCAACGGATCAACCATCACCAGGAAAGCGATGACCACACACTCAGGCAGTGTCGACAAAATCTCAGCAGCCGTGCCAGCAATATAATGCGTCCAGCGCATTCTTGCCGCAAACTGCTCTGTCGCTTTCACCAGTACCTGACAAGCCACCTGAACAATTAATAACCCTACAACAAGGCTGAAAAATGCATCCGCATAGACTGGCAGCGTCACACCAAAAAGCTCAAGCAGAAACATGACCAACCAAAGAAAGTAGCCTATCGACATGCGATACACCCAGCCAGGCGCTTTATACTTTAATTGCTTGGGCAGTGGGCCAAGATGCAGTATCGACAACCGATCGGGATCAATACCTGCATTAGACAAACTTTCATGCACTTCAGAAGCAGCGCCGGGCAAACCCGCCACAACTTCAGGTCTCACCTGAACATCACGATCAATTCTAGAACTAGCGCTTTCTTTTTCCACTTGAATCCTTCAAATACTATGATCACATTCAGCGTTATTTTTCATACGCATTACGCCTAGCGCGATATAACTCATGCTATAGTCAAAAATTTGGACCACTACATGGCAATTTCAGAGCGCCCTTCAAAGCTGAGTTTACCGCAGACGAACCCTGGCGTCGCCACTGTGCTGGAATACCTGATTATTAAATTCCCCTACATCGACGCTCAGGTTTGGCAGCAGCGCATGGCAGACGGTAAAGTGCATTGGCACGATGGCTCATTGATAACGCAACAATCTGCCTTTCAACCGCAGCAACGTGTCTACTATTTCAGAGAAGTTGAAAACGAGCCCTGCATTCCCTTTCAGGAAACGATACTGTTTCAAGATCCGCATATTTTAGTAGCCTACAAACCCCATTTTCTACCCGTCACTCCCGGCGGAATTTATGTCAATGAGTGCCTGCAAAATCGCTTACGCCGCAGCACGGGTATTGAGGATTTACAAACACTACACCGCTTAGACAGAGTCACCGCGGGTTTGGTCATGTTCTCTGTTAACCCTGAAACCCGTAATCTTTATCATGATTTATTTAAAACACGGCAAATACATAAAACCTATCAGGCCATTGCCAACATCAGAGACGGAGAAAATCTTGTAGGCCAAGAGTGGGAAGTAAAAAATCGTATCGTGCAGTCAGAACCAAAGTTTCTAATGCGGGTAGATGAGAGCGAAATAAGAAGTGATGCCAATAGCCATTCAATCATTCGATGCGTACAACAATCGAACCAGCAGGCATTATTTGAACTAAACCCCGTTACCGGTAAAACCCATCAGTTACGTCTTCATATGCAAACACTGGGCTGGCCGATAATGAATGACAAATACTACGCGCAATTACAGCAGCAATCAGCGGATAATTTTTCAGCGCCCTTGCAGCTATTGGCCAAGGAACTGAAGTTTATTGACCCCGTGACCCAACAGAAAAGATGCTTTAGTTATGACGGCAACTTATCACTGCCACAAACTAAAACACCGTCAGATCACGCTAAATAGCCGTTGCACCACCATCGATAGGCAAAGCAACACCGGTCGTAAAACCGGCTAAATCTGAACATAAATACAATACGGCAGCCGCTACCTCATCTGCTTGGCCAATACGGCCAACAGGATGAAGACTTCTTACGTATTGTTCTTTTTGAGGATTGTTCTGAGTTGCTCGTCTAAACATTTCAGTATCAATAACGGCTGGGCAAATCGCATTAACGCGCAACCCCTTCTTACCGTATTCAACCGCAGCCGATTTAGTCAGCCCGATTACCGCGTGTTTACTGGCACTGTAAATACTCATTTTGGGAGCCGCTCCCAAACCTGCAATAGACGCAGTATTCACAATGGCTGAAGTCGGCTGCTTAAGCATGGCAGGAATCTGATATTTCATGCAGCGCCAAACGCCTTTCACGTTTACATCCATAATTTTGTCGTAAATAGCCTCTTCTCCATCGGCCAACTTACTTTGTTCAATTTCGATACCGGCATTATTAAACGCTATGTCTAATTTCCCATAGGTTTCTAAAGTGCCATCAACCAGTGTTTTAACGTCTTGATCTTTTGTTACATCGCAAGGAATAAAGGTCGCAATGCCCCCCGCTTGGATGATCATAGCAGCGGTTTCTTCACCATCTGGATGATTGATATCGGCCACCACCACACTGGCACCCTGCTGCCCAAATGCAAGCGCTGTTGCACGACCGATACCGTTGCCAGCACCCGTAATTAAAACCACTTTATCATTAAAATTATTCAAAGCTTTAACCTAACCGTATGTAAGTCTCTACACCATAGGGAGTTTAGCTATCTTGTGGAAATGCCTAATGTTAATAGGCGTGTATTCGTTTGAATAATCATGAAACCAGCCATTGGTACATACTCACTGGCATGGAAACAGAGGTAATCATGGTCTAGTTAGCGCAACATTATTAATGGGGAAGCCTCGCACCTGACCCTCGCACAACCCACCTCAATGGTCGACACCAAATCACCATTCACCTATAATCCTTCCATTTTAACAACCCGTATTCCATCCATAAGCCAGCTTACCCCTAAGCGATGGATACCCTATGACCTATTCAGGAGATGATTTTGGATTATTTTGAAATATTAGAAGTTGATAAATCAGCCTCGCAAGCTGATATTAAAAAGTCTTTCCGACGATTAGCCGCTAAATATCACCCTGATAGAAATACATCAGAAGATGCAATTGAACGCTTCCAAGACATTCAAGAGTCGTACAGCGTATTATCCGACCCTAAAAAGCGCACCCAATATATTGAACAAGAATACACAGAGGTCTTGAACCCGAAAGAGTTCACAGCGTCCTACTGGAACCAATGTTTAAATGCTTAACTGTTTAAATGCTTAAGAGTAAATATGTCTAAAACTGTTTCTGTGCCAGCCTATTTGGCTGACGACTATCAAATGCTGACTGAAAATATCGAATCTTATCAAGACCCGGAAGATCCCGATGCATTTAAAAACTATGTTAATAGTTTATTAGGTCAGCTAACCAAAACACCCGAATTTTTAGACGGCATGCCCGACCAGCTCGCCATGTGTTTGCTGTATGTGGTTAAGGTAAATTCTGCTAAATTATTACCGCTATGTTCAGGCACAGAACCTCAGTGGGAAGACGTAAAAACCTGCGTCAACGTACATAAGAATTATCGAGACCTAGTATCGATACTCTCTAATGAGTACCAAGAGCAATTAAAAACGGCGTTACTGCTACTTTGCTTTTATGATTTAGGCGCGGCAGAAGAAGAGTTTCACGCCGACGTAGACGAGTCTGAAGAACAAGACGACGATGAATACCAGCAAGATTCTAACGATTATTAATACTACCCGAATTAACAGGATTTTATTTTGAGCCAAGAAGTTGCCATTTTAGCTGAAAAAGTCATTGCGATAACCCGTGAGAGTGGTCGCAATGCGGGTAATATTTTAGAAGATATTGCATCTACCGAGGGCGATCAGAAAATGATCGCTGTTATTTCTCAACTAGACATCATGAGTGTCGCTAAAATAGTGAGAAATTTTGATGCCACTATCCCGTCAATAGCGGCATGGCTGATGGACCCAGAAACCATCGGAGAGATGTTGGATGTAGAGCCTTCGTATTGGGAAAATGAATTTGAAAAAGGTGCCGTTACCGCACAAGATTCAGTGAAATCTATGTTGTCGCAAATATTTCTTACCCGAGCTGACGACGACGAAAGACAAACCGAAATTTTAGATGCCATCAACCATTCTGAAACGGGACTGCTGTATTTATCACTGCCTTTTATTGGTTTTGATTTTGAATCTATCGACTTTGAGGAAGAGGCGGTATCGGGTAGCGATGAAGAATTACTGATTAAGATAAAGTCACTTAACGAGTCAATTTATAAAGCGATTCTTGATACGTCTGTGAACGGTAATCTTGATAACATTGAAGCCATTCTTAAATCCCAGGCAAATAGCATCAGGGTTGGCGAGATAAGCAGCGATACCGACGACATGTTCGAGCCACTATAAGAGAGACTGACAAATGAATCTTGATAAAGTCAGGACTAGACCCTTTTTATTATTGATGATCAGCGATGGCGTTGATAGCGGCTTAATCACGCCTGCACAAATGTCGACGATAGAAAGCCTGTTGGTCGACATGTCTTTGAAAATAGCCAAGAGCTTTTTTTCACCGGTTATCAGTCATGACCTTAAAAAATCGTGCGCTATTGTGATGGGAGTAACGACACTTGGGCTGTTAAAGCTAAGTGAAGGCGATACCCTTAAAGCACAAAAAATTCTGCTAGAAGATACCGTTCTTACCTGTTTCCGCAAGGGCTGGGAAAACGTAAACGCGTTATTTAAGGCACATGGTCCCGACGCGAATCGCGCAATATTATTAACTAACTACCAATACAACGACAACGAACACAAGGATATAGAATCGATTCATACGGCACTTATGTCCCTGCAGCAAGAAGTTAAGCTAATGCAGCAAATAGCGGCCAAGTTTAAAAATCCGTTGTCAGGCTTAGCCATAGACCTGCTTGAACTCGATGAGGCGACCATTCAGGCGGATGTTCAGCTATCGATATTTGAGACTATGATGAAGCGCCACGACCTCGGCCATAAACATTATGAAGAGATAAAAGCCCTACTGCTTTCTTACAGTAATAAAGCCGATATTTTTAACGATGAATTCAGTGAAGCCACTGAAACCATCCAGAAGAAATACGGAGTAGCGATAAGTCAACGGATCGAAGACTGGCTACCGAGTATTAAGGAAAACTTTCACAAAACGTTTGAACTGCTTGCCTTTGAGAATAGCGGACCTGAAATTTACATCAGCTTTTTTGAACTAGTCTTGAGTGGCAATATAAACCCCACTCATTTTGTTCA
>JBALXI010000060.1:0-14386 GCA_036960605.1 Oleispira sp.
CATTTTAATTGCGGCAACAGCTTGTTGGCCATCATGAATACGACCGAGGTGTTTTAGCTGATGATCGGCAAAACTTTGCACACCAATGGAAAGACGGTTAATGCCGAGTTTACGATAGCCTGCAAATTTTACCGCTTCGAAAGTACCCGGATTAGCTTCCATTGTAATTTCGATGTCTTTAACAAAGGTTACTTTTTCTTGTAACCCTGCCAATAAGTTTTTATACGCATCAACGCTCAATAACGAAGGCGTACCACCACCGATAAAAATGGTTTGAATTTCACGACCTTGAACCCAAGGAAGGTCAGCTTCTAGATCGTCTAATAACGCCTGAACATACTCCGCCTCAGGAATATGCTCTTCGGCTTTATGAGAATTGAAATCGCAGTACGGGCACTTACGCACGCACCAAGGCACGTGAATATAGAGAGATAACGGAGGTAGCTTCATTATTCAGCGGCTTCCATTTCTTCGCTCAGCTCCATCCATTCCATTTCGACTTCTTCTAATTCGCTTTTCGCATCACCTTGCTTCTGCAGTACTTTTTGCAAATCAGCTTTGCGCGCCGCTTCATAAAGTGTGGTATCGGCAAGTTGGCTTTCATTTTCTTCCAACAAGTTCTGTAATTTTTCCATGCGGGTTTCGAGCTTGGTTAATTCTTTACGCATAGGCGCTAAACGTGCACGACGTTCAGCATCTAAACGCTTTTGCTCTTTACGATCTTGAGCACCCATACCGGCACTTTTATTCGCTGATTCAGCACCGTTGGTATTGTCAGCCGAATTAGGGTTACTCGCTAATTGGCCGGTACCCGAAACAGAATTAGTACCGGCTTGCTTGGCTTGTACGTGCTTATGATAATCGTGCAGATCGCCATCGAACGCTACGACCTTGCCATCTTCAACCAACCAATATTCATCCACCGTCGCTTTTAATAAGTGACGATCGTGGCTCACGATAACGATGGCACCGGCAAATGTTTGCAGCGCCATGGTGAGGGCTTCACGCATTTCAATATCAAGGTGGTTGGTAGGCTCATCCATAATCAATAGATTCGGTTTACGCCACGCAACTAACGCCAACGCTAAACGCGCTTTTTCACCACCGGAAAAAGGCTCACAAATTTCTAATGCTTTTTCGCCACGGAAATCAAAGCCACCTAAAAAGCTACGCGCTTCTTGCTCAGTCACTTGCGGAGACAAGCGCTGAATCATTAACATCGGGCTGGCTTTAATATCTAACGATTCAAGCTGATGCTGAGCGTAATAACCAATTTTTAAATGTTCGCCTTCGTGGCGCTTACCAGATAGCTGAGGTAATTCTTCGCACAAGGTTTTAATTAACGTCGACTTACCCGCACCGTTAGCACCCAACAAACCAATGCGATGGCCAGGGACTAAAGAAACATGCTGCTTCTGTAAAATGGCAACCGCTTCGCCACCAGGCTTTGCAGGGTAGCCAATATCCGCGTCTTCAAGACTCAATAACGGCGTAGAGACTTTATCGTGACAAGCAAAATTGAATTTAAACGGAGAGTCCACATGCGCTGGAGCAATGAGCTCCATACGTTCTAATTCTTTGACTCGGCTTTGTGCTTGCTTCGCTTTACTCGCCTTGGCTTTAAAGCGGGTAACGAATTGTTCAATTTCAGCAATACGTACTTGCTGCTTCTCGTGCATAACTTGCTGTTGCGATAAACGCTCGGCGCGGATGCGTTCATAAGCGCTGTAGTTGCCCGGATAGCTGGTTAGTGTGCATTGGTTAAGATGCACAATATGATCCGCTACACCGTCGATAAAATCGCGATCGTGAGAGATGAATACCAGCGTACCCTGATACCTATTTAGCCACAGCTCTAACCACAAAGTTGCATCTAAATCTAAGTGGTTGGTTGGCTCATCGAGTAATAATAAATCGGAAGGGGTCATCAAGGCTTGGGCAAGGTTCAAACGAATACGCCAACCGCCAGAGAAACCCGAAACAGGCTTAGCCATATCGCTTTGCTTAAAACCAAGGCCGTGCAATAACTGTTCGGCCTGAACCTTAATATTATAGCCTGCGTGAAGATCCATCTTGCCGTGCCAATCCGCCAGCTCATTATCACAGGTGGTGGTATTGATGCCGTGTTCGATCTCGCGATAGGTTTTATCACCATCAATCACATAATCAACGGCACTGCGCTCACTGGCTTCAACTTCTTGCGCCATGTGGGCGACACGCCAGCCTGACGGGAAATATAAATCGCCGTTATCAACTACAAGCTCACCTAAAAGCAAAGCAAATAAGCTAGACTTACCGGCACCGTTAGCGCCGATTAAGGCGAGCTTTTGGCCATCGTGAATACGCAAATCTGCTTTATCTAGCAGAGGTTTGATACCACGTTGCATTGAAACTTGATTAAATTCGATCATAGTCTTTTAGAATACTTTTTTAACAGAGGGTGTAGCACTTTGGCTGATTCACAAAATGGCTTAGACACGGGCTTAAATATAGATGCGCAGTTTGCCACAAATCGGGCTGAAAACCCACTCAGTGAGCATCTAGAAAACACTCTCGACAACGGACTCTGGCAGTACGCGTGTCAGGTCTACTCGCAGGCAGGTGTAGAAGCTGCGCTATTAGCATTGCAAGATGATCATGGGGCAGACATCAACTTGATACTGCAAGCCTTGTGGTTGGCCAGCGAAGGTAAACAGTGGACTAAAGCCTATATTCCTACTGACTATGATCAATGGATGGAAGAGCAGGTACTGCCATTGCGCCAGATGCGCCGCAGCATGAAAGTCGAGTGGGTGGAAAAGAGAGGGTCGCAGTACGAAGGCTTTCGGCAGCAAGTAAAAAAGCTGGAACTCAACGCTGAGCAACATGCGCTGGCTATGCTTTTTGCACTTTCTGACCAAGAGGCGAAAAGTGATACCGGATTAGTGATTGCGAACCTCGCCCAGCTTGCTGAGTATTCAGAACTATCACGAGAGAAATTCGAGCCATTAATATCACTTATTTAACAGGCTCCATGACTGTGCAGCTGAGCGAGCTTGGTCGCAATAGGTTTGGATAAAACGCGTAAGTCGACCAGGTTTCTAGAAGACAGCAATTCAGAAGGTCTTACACTGCCCAATTCTTTGAAAATTCTAGAAAAGTGAGCGTAGTCAGAAAATCCAGCTTCGACAACCGCATTGGTTAATGACATTCCTGAGCCCAGATTCAGCAAGGTAACGAAAATGCGATGGCACAATCTGAAACGTCGAATGGGTATGCCCGTCACTTGTTTAAACAATTGGATTAATCGCGGCGCTGATAGCCTTACCGCTGTGGCAATTTCATCGATGGATACATTTCTCGCGTAATCTCGCGTGATCAGTGAAATCGCCATTGAAATTCTTGCATCAGGCAGGCAAATATTGCCGGCGCTTGAATTTTCAATCCAATTATCGAGGCGCTCAAATACTTCTTCTGCCGATGGCCGACGTTTGAATATTTCGCCTGCCTGTTCAATTACGGCCAGTTCGTTGGGTATGCCGCTATAACAAGTACTGCTGTCATCGAGGTGCACACACTTGTCCATGCTTGGAATCAACTTCGCTAAGTCAGTGCCCAGAGTATCCAAAAAACAAAACGCAATAATTGAATCGTTGGTATCAAGGGTTACATGAGAGCCTGCTGGAATTAAAAAACTTTTACTGACGTAGTTTCGGCCACTATGGTTGTCCATTAGCCCTAGCTCTTTATCAATCGAGATGATGAGTGTGGTTAGGCTATTTAATTGCTCTAATAATCTTTTTAACGGGCCGACGTACATAGAGCGTTTGCCCGACAAGTAGACTAAAGGTTTGAAGATTGGCACTGCACTATTCAGATTCAAAATAACGTCTTCCCAGCATAATGATATTCGCTCAACCTAATGGTATTTAAACTATGCCTTGGCATGGCGCTCAATACTGCGAACACGGACTTGTTCCAATGCGTCAAACAGGGATGCCCGAAGCGCATCGACCTGCGAATTAAGCTCGTCTTGTGCCAAACCTTGATTGCTCAGTATGCTGGTGCGCTGAATCAGGTAGGCATTAATCCGAGCATCCCATTGGGCTCGTTGCTGGTCGAGTTCGTCGAAACGCTGAACGGCTGCATCACCAAACATTTCTCGTCGTAATTCACGAACCTGCTGCTGATCACCACCATCAGCCAGAACTTGCTCCGTTCTCATTTTAAGCTCGTCGCTAATTTGAGTTTCTCTCATGCTCTGCCTAACATCTTCTGGCAAGGTATTTTGAATTTCGGTGAGTTTACTTAATCGTTCGCTAGCGGAAAGGGACTTATCGGAATTAACTAGCAATTTTGAATAGGTGTATTCGTCATAGCGTTGCTCTTCCTCGTAGAATGCCTCATAAACGGCAAGGTCTAAGTATTGCTCTCTCAGTGCATTGCGTTGATCCATTTGCTTGCGCAGAAAATCAAGGTAACCACCATCTCGTTTTTCCTCACGACTCATTTGAGAAAAATCATTGCCCATCGCTTGCTCAAGGGCCATTAACGAATATTTAAATTCTATATATTGTGCCAGTATCGCTTTAGATTCACTCAACGCCGGTTCTTGCAAATAGTGAGTCAAATATTCATCAACGCGTAAAAGGATGGTATCCAAATCTTCCTCAGAAATTGTCGACAGAAAGTAGTCAAACAAGTCTTTAATATCGATGGAAATTAGCAGGTGACCCTCTTCGTCAACCTGAAGTGCGTTATCGAGTGTCGTGCCTCTTAGAGAGTCAGGTAATGCCCCATGTTTTGAGTCATAACCTAGTGTGCGCTGAGTCGTGTTAGCGGCGCTATTGTTTGATGCGGATTCAAGCAAAAGCAAATGCGGGTTATTCTGTAACGCACTGACGGTAGCAGACTCTTCAGCATTAAAATGAAGAGCAGAAGCCGTTGCAGCAGATACGACAGCAACCATGAGCAGCGTGAGTAGATGAGTTTGTGTTATTTTTTTTACGATCATCAAAGAACCTTAAAACCAGCAAAGATGGAAAACGTTTATTTATAATCAATAAAGAAGGCGGCACAGATTTTCGCTATGCCGCCTAGGACGTAATACATAGGCGTTAATTAATAATCGCTATAAACCAGCAGACTTCAGTCTCATTGCTTGGTTTTTGTAGAGCGTTAGTGGATCCGTTTCAAACAAGTGATGAACACCAAAAATATGGTTGATGGCATCAACATGGTTCATGTTATAGGTCGTACCAATCACGTCACCCCAATGCTGGTCGCAACGCTCAACCAAACCATCGTTCTTACCGTTAATCACTTTTCCGGTGAAGAGTAAAAAGGCATCGGCTATATCGAAAGCATTCGTCCATGAAGCATCGCCACCCCAAGAGTAATAACGCACACCATTGACAGAGGATGCACCGGTACCACATCTAGAAGACGGTTGACCATCTGGAAAAGTTGCATTGAATTCGTCAGAGCGAGTAGACGTCATAAATAACGCTGCATTCAATGCATTGTTGGCAAATTCGGGGTTACCGGATAGAGAGTCCGTAATGTCACCCATCAGGCTCAAAGCGGTATCGATAAATTGAGCGGCACCGCCATCAACAGGCACAATACCGAAGGCGACGTCAGCGACATCTGAACCAAAGTTCACTGCATTAACAGTCGATACCGATGCAACAAGATCAGGTCGAACGCCAGCGGCATAACGAATAGTGGGTCCGCCTAAGCTATGGCCGATCAAGTTGAATTTTTGAGCGCCGGTAGAGGCTCGTAAATCTTCAAGCACCCCCACTAATTGCTCACCACGAACATAAGCATCTTCCCATGCGGTCACATTAGGTGTGTAAACTTTGGCGCCTTTTGCTTCTAATGCACTGCGTACACCATAGAAATAGTCGATGCCAAAAATGCTATTAAAACCGGCAACTCCGTGCACCAAAACAATCGGGTACTTTGTATTGTAAGCATCACAATTGCTCCAACATCCCGCATTTGCCTGCACACTCATTAGAGAGGCTGAAACTAATAGAGCCCAGACTAGAAAATTCTTAGATTTAGATATAATCATATTGTTACTCGTCTTTGTTTTTATTGTTAGTCGTTTTAGCAAAGTAACTTTGGTGCAATCCGGTGTGGAGGGGTAACAAGAGTTTTACTTGTTGTCTTTACCAATCACTTGGACCTAATAACTCATTCAGCAAACATCAAACAGATGTTCAATCTATATAAACTCGATACAAATCGAATGGTTTTTATGGGGTTAACCAATGCCATTTCAAAGAGTTTATTTCAGAAAAAATGAAATTATTGTTTAGTTATCTCAGCTTATATTTTTATATGTGTTAGTACATCTGTGCACAGTAATTAATTGTTTTTACTGCCTTTTCTTAACGATATTTGTTGTTGTTTTTTTGATTCAAATATCTGTTTAAGAAGCACCGCCAGACTAGCTTTGAGTAAAAATAAAAGCTTGAAGGAAATGATGACGCCTTAGAGAAGTAAGCGTTGTTGGTTCTCTGGGGTTAACAAATAGTTCGAATTAGAAGGTGTTGATAAGCGCAAACAGTCGGTTGTGGGTCAGCTGGGGGTTATATGTTATTAAATGTTATAAAATGTTATGAATTGTTTGGGGTCGTCATCGCAGCGATACCCAATGTCATAATCAGTCTCTGCTATAGCGCTACGATGAGATAGGCGCTGTCCGTGACACAGTAATGATAAAATTAGCCGCTATACTATTCACTGCATTATTGTTTATTAGACCACTTCAGGATTTATATGCTGTTACAGAAAATACCCCCTTTTCTTCGAATTCTAGTCGCGATGAGTATTGGGCTCGTTATTGGTGCTTATACGTCCACTGTATTTATGGGCGTGGATGCTATTGCGAATGCCTTTGTGATGTTATTACAAATGACGGCTCTTCCTTATATCTCTTTATCACTGATTGTGGGAATAGGAGGCTTATCGTCTACAGGGCTTAGCAGTACTTTCAAAAAGAGCTTATTGATTCTAATTGTTTCGATAGCGGTAATACTATTCTTCATATTTTTGTCGCCTATCGCTTTTCCAGATTGGACGACTGCAGAATTTTATAGCATTGAAACAATAAAAGTAGGTACTGAATTTGATCTGGTTAATTTATTCATTCCTGCAAATCCATTTCATTCATTTGCTAATGGCTTAATTCCCTCAGTTGTTACTTTTAGCATTTTTATGGGCATTGGACTCATGAGTGTGCATCGAAAAAAACATGCATTACTGCTACTGGGAAATTTACAAGCGGCAGTTGCGAACGTCAGTGTCATCATTATGCGTTTTGCGCCTATCGGTGTTTTTTGTATCGGTTTACGGGCTACGGCGACCGTAGACCCGTCTGATTTAGATGGTCTTCTTGTTTATATTATGACGTCCGCAGTATTGGTATTTTTACTAACTTTCATCGTTATTCCTACATTGGTGGCGATTATAACGCCTTTTGGTTATCGACAGATAATGGCGGCATCACGTGAAGCAATGGTGACTGCATTTGCGACGGGAAGTTTTTTTATTGTTATCCCCGTTATCGTAGAAAAAACTAAAGAGCTTATTGCAGAACTAAATTCGGCGAATAGAGATGTTGCTCAGGTTCCCAGTATTATTGTTCCTATTACCTTTAGCTTGCCCGTGGGAGGAAAACTATTAGCCCTTTTATTTGCCTTGTTTGCTGCTTGGTTCTCGGGTGCCCATATTTCGATGAGTGACTATTTCATGCTGATTGGAGCAGGGCTGCCACAATTATTCGGCACGAGTATCATTGCTGTTCCCAATTTATTGGAATTATTTAATGTTTCTGGGACCATGTATGATTTTTTCCTCGTTGCTGAAAATCTCATTGTTGGCCGTTTTGCGGCATTGCTATCGGTAATTTTTTCTGTTTGCTTACCGCTTCTCATCGCGACCAGCATGGTGAATAAATTTACGTTTAAATGGAAACAGTTCGGCCGTAATGTCTTAATCATTCCATTAATTTGTATCTCCGCATTGGTTTCATTGAAATACACCTTTCAGACAATAAGCCATCAATATGAAGGCTATAGTAAATTCATTGACCGTGATTTTATATTCGATGATATTCCAACCACTTATCTTGCTACGCCAAGTGCCGCCAGCGCTGTTGTGGAACCTTTTAGCGAAGTGCTCTACAGGATAAAACAGAGAGGGTTCTTAAGGGTTGGCTACTTCAGAGATGATTTGCCTTACTCATTTAATAACATCGATGGAAAGCTGGTGGGGTTTGATATTGAAATAATGAATCAATTGGCTGTTGATCTGGGTGTTGCCATTGAGTTTGTTAGAATATTCCGCAAAGAAGCAGCCCCTTTGCTCGCATCGGGGTATCTAGATATCACCACGGGTATCCCCGTGATTCCCGATAACATGAAGGAGTTCTCACTATCCTTGCCTTATAGCAGTCAGCATATAGCTTTTGTTATTAAAGATGATCGCAGAGCCGAGTTTGTTGACTGGAAGCAGATAGTAAGCCGCGACGATTTGATTATTGGCATTCCAGAGAAATTTTTCTATGAGAAGGCGATTGCTGATAATTTCAAGAATGGTAAAGCGTGGAAAATATCGACACCCAGGCTTTTCTTCAAGGAAGAATATAAACATATAGACGGGATGTTATTTGGTGCCCCAGCGGCTTCTGCCTGGACCTTGTTAAACCCCAGTTATACGGTGGTGACACCAAAGCCGTTAATTCCTGCATTAACAATGGCATTTCCAATTAATAAGTATGATCTTGCGTTTGAGCTGTTTATGAGAAACTGGATCAAGATGAAGCAGAAAGATAAGACCATTGAAAAGCTATTTAGCTATTGGATCGAAGGTAAAAAACCCAGCTTTAAGCTCAGCCGATAAATTTTAAATAGAGCTCAAGTAGAGTTATTTAAGCTCAATTAAATTCGCGGCAGAGCCTTCGGGCTCTGCCAGAGAATTTTGATCAATTAACTTCGTTCGTTTGAAATTTTCTTCTAGCCAATAGCCATAACATCATAGCCGCGCCAATACCTGCAGTTCCTAATACCATGGCCATAATCATTATTTGATAACGCACGGCGATCAGCGGTGAAACTCCGGAAAGAATTTGCCCTGTCATCATGCCCGGTAAAGCAACAAGACCAACCGCTAATAAGCTATTAATTTGAGGAATCATCGACGCATGGAACGCCGTTAAGCGGGCTTTTTCAGCCGAGACACCATTGTGCAATTCGCTATGGTAGCGTTCAGCCGCGAGGCTAATCGCATTCATGGTATTGGCGAAATACATTCCTGCTAAGGGAATTAATAACTGGGGATGAAACCAGCTATCGGCTTTGAGTACGAGCATCAACGAAATAGCCAGATGTAATCCAACAGAGCAACCAAGTGCAATGATCGCAGCGGGTAAATAGCCTTTATGATGCCGCACTGGACGTATCGCAATCCAAGCAGCAACCAATAGCATTATGCTAACAATGCCTGCACTGATCCAGGGAGAGGGATTTTCAAAGATGCTAATCAGCACATAGCCAACCGCAACTAATTGCACCGCCATACGGAGTACGGCGATGATGATTTCACTCGGCTTTCCTTGCCAAGCGATGTAGACCCAGCAGACTAGAATGATGGGTATTAGGCACCATAAAAGATCAAGCCAGCTAATGGTTGTCACAATGTTATCCTCAGGCCGTTATAAAAAACCTTCATGCTCAAATACGGAGCGTAAGTTTTCTACCGGCATGCAGCCTGATTCTAAATACACCTTATGGAATGCTTGATCGAGGGCCAACGACCCCAGGTCTTTTTTATTAGCCGCTTGAATATCCTGCTTCAATTGCCACACCAAACGGTTGCCTGTGAGGTAACTCAGCGGGTAGCTTTGCTCGCTGCTGTACCAGTTGAGTTCGGCTTGTACACGGCCATCGGTGAAGCCCGTCGCAGTTTTTAATAGTTTGGCAGCGTTATCGAAAACATCGTCGCTATAACCACTGTCTTTGCCATCAGGAGTTTTGAAACCTAAATCCAAACCGACATCTAGGTAGTCACGCTCTCCCGTCATAAAATACAAATCGATGCCAACTCGGGCTACCAAGCGCGACATTTCACGCTTAGCAATAAAGCGCACTTCATCGACAAGATCCTCACTGATGTAGCCCACATCCAACATGTAATCTTCTAACATGGTGGTCCAGCCTTCAGCGTGTTCATTGGCTGAAAAAATACGACGAATAAAAGACGGATGCTGAGCGGCCGTCGCAAACTGTAAATGATGCCCAGGAATTCCTTCGTGAATCATCATTACCGGAATACCCAGTTCAGTATGCTCGGCTAGCTGGTCTTCTTTTAACGTCAAATAGACGAGGCTAGTTTTCTTACCCGGACGCAGAGCCAGTGGTGGCCACATAGCGCCCGCAGGAATCACCGGTTCTAAAAAGCTGGGGGTTTGTAAAAGACGAATTTCTTGCTGAGCCGGTATCGCAAACAAATGACGCTGTTCAATAAAATCGTTAATCGATTGTATTTGCTCGGAGTAATAATCCAATACCGAACTTAACTGGCCTTCTTTTATCTTGGCAGCAAATTTCTCGTTTAAGTATTCGTGTAAATTTTCATTACTGGTGGCAGCGTCTAACTCATACTTTTTGCAAAGGCGTTTATTCAAACCTGTTAATAGCGTTTGCGTATTCGCTATGAAATCGCGCGCCATCTGAATCAGTTCAGCGGGGGATTGCTTAATATTCCGTAAGGCAAGTAACTCAATTACCTTTTCTTCACCGATGTTAAAATCGGTTAAGCATTCACGCGTTTTAAGATCGTCTAGATAAAGACTTAGCGCGCTATTACAGGCGCTAATCGCTTGCTCAAGTTCAGATAGCTGAGGGTAGTCTGTTTCTTTCGCCCAATTAAATATAGTCGCGAATAAATCGGGTAAGCCTTCCCCTTGTTCGACTTCTACATCACGCCAGCGTTGAATAGGCTGGGTAATAACGTCGGCTTCGGTTTGTAAATAGGCTGGGGCTTGCTGTAAGCGAGATAGAATATTATCTAAGCGGGCTTCAGCACTGCGATCGTCATTGACGAATAGTTGAAAAATACCTTCGCTAATACCATCCACTCCACTCGGCTGACGGCAGCGTTGTGGCTGGCCATCTTGTTCGAGTTCAGCGAAGAAGACTTGTTGCTTTAAATAGCGGGTTATTAAATCAAGATCGAGCTGCTGCGCAAAACCTTCAGCCGTGCAGGTTTCAATGCTGGCTAATAAGGCTTTGGCTTGGGCAGTATTATCGTTTAGATGCTCAAGGCTAGGATCGCCTAACGAGTCTAAAAAGGAAGTATCCCCTAATCCCATGCTGGTATCGGCATCAGCAAGAACAAATTGTTTGAATCGACTTTCAATAGCTTGGAAATTGGTTGCAGTATTCGGCATTTCTATCAACTTAAAATCATTCGAATATTCAGAATACTGCATCCTAATAAAGTGGTCTATTGCTTATTATTTAATGACTGAACAGTTTAGTAATTAAGTCGTCACATTCGGTCTCTAATCTAACGGCAACTGGCATAGACCAGATTGATTTTTATGGAATTACAATCGATCATTGAGGGGGCAAAAATGAAAATATTATCGGGCATTAGCCTAGCGACCTTGCTTGCAAGTAGCCAAATAATAGCAGCCGAAGAAGTGGCTGATGTATTAGCAGCGGCAGAAGAATCTGACATCGTTGAAGAAGTGGTCGCGGTGGGTCACATCTTTCAAGGGCAGATGAAATCACTGGACACCCAGCGTAATTCAAATCGTATGGTGAATGTGATTTCTGCTGATGGTATTGGCAAGTTGCCCGATCGCAACGCCGCAGAAGCGGTGCAAAGATTACCGGGTGTTTCTATTGAGCGTGACCAAGGTGAAGGCCGCTTTGTTGCTGTTCGTGGCTTACCGGCGCAATGGAGTTCCGCCTCGCTTAATGGTGATCGAATTCCTACCGCCGAAGAAGAAACAACCAGTCGTGCGACGGCGTTTGATTTCTTTCCTACCGAGATGATTGAAAGTGTAGAAGTCAGCAAGGCGCTAACACCCGATATGGAAGGTGATGCCATTGGCGGCAACGTTAATTTCATCACGCGTACCGCACCGAAAGAAACCACGTTGGATGTAACGATCGGTGGTAACTATAACGAGAAAGCCGATAAAACGGGCTACAACGTTAATGTCTTGGGTGGTGATACCAGTGACTCTGGCAAGTGGGGTTATATTCTTAACGCCAGTGCGTATGTTCGTAATTGGGCGACTGATAATGTTGAACCGCGTCGTAGCGGCGAAGGTATCAAGCGCTTAGAGTTGCGTGATTATACCGGCGAACGTGAGACTTATGGCTTTAACGGCGCGGCGGAATATACCTTAGATAATGGTGATACGCTGCATGTGAAAAGCTTGTACGGCACCCTGACCGATGATGAAATTCATTACAAACACCGCTACCGTTTTGATAAAGATCGTGTCGAATTACAAATGATTCACAACATCCTAACGACAGAGTTGTTTGGTAATGAAGTCGGCGGTGAGCACCAACTAACAGAAAGTAGTTTGTTAGAATGGAAGCTGGCTAGCTACGATAATCACTTCTTTTATGGTGATGCACCCAGCAGTAAAGATAACAGTTATTTTGTCATGCGCTTTGATCAAAAAAATGTCGGTTTTACTGGCTTAGAAGATCGCACGGGTAAAAACTACGCATACAACTCCATTGATGGCGGTACTGACTCTGCACAGGGGATCAGCAATCATTTACCGGAGGGTTTTCAGCACGATCCAGCACAAATGGGTTTGGCTTGGGTAGAGCTGTATAAAGTCGATGTGCGCGAAAAAGATAAGATCGTGGCACAAGTCGATTTCACCGAAGACATGAGTTATGACCTGCAGGTTAAGTTTGGCTTAAAGTATCGTGATAAAGAACGTGTCGCGCGTTTCTCTGATGAATTCTATAAATGGGATGTCGATAATTTTGGTGCCGCGCCGACCTTAGCTGATTTTGATTTAAAAGATCAGCCAGGCCGTGATGACTATATGGAGGAGTTAGATGTTAACTATTCCAAAGACTTCAGTCAGGTTGCCGATATTTCTGATGTCGAAAATTTCTGGAATAACAATCGTGATAAATTTATTTTAGACGAAGGCGAATCCGCATTAGTCAGTAATGGCGGAGCACTCGGTCGCAACTTTGATGTCAACGAAACTCATACCGCGGCTTATGGTATGGCGACGTATAACTTGCAAGATGAAATTACGATTGTGGGTGGTTTACGTTTAGAGCAGACTCAGACAGAAGTAAAAGGTCAGCTGTATTTAGCCGATAGCAATAGCTTGGTTGATCGTACTGAAAAGAAAGATTACATCTCGGTACTACCTTCGGCACACATGACGTACCGCTTAGATGATAATAGTAATGTGCGTATCGCCGTTTCTAGAAGCTTCTCTCGCCCTGATTTTGGTGCGCTGGCTCCTGGTGGTTCTTATTCAGAAGCCGATGCTGAATTTAAGTCGGGTAATCCAGATCTTGATCCAACCTATGCGATGAACTTTGATGCGTTATATGAACACTTCATTGACGATGCAGGCATTATCAGTGGCGGTCTGTTTTATAAAGACATTACCGATCCGATTTTCCAAAGTACCAGCACGGGTAGCTATAACGGCAATGACGGAGTCACTTTTAGTCGCCCAGAGAACGGTGAAAATGCTTGGTTAGCCGGTGCTGAACTTGCGTTTAGCCGTCGCTTAGATTTTCTGACCGCATCGCTAAAAGACTTTGGTGTGCAAACCAACTACACCCATATGCGTTCGGTGATGGAATTACCGGATGGTCGTAAGGCCGAGATTCCTCGCCAAGCAGATCAACTGTATAACGCATCGATCTTCTTTGATAACAGCGAATTTGCAGTCCGCATCGCAGTGAATCACAAAGGCGAATACATTCAAGATCATGGTGGCGATGAAGACAAAGACAGCTTCTATGGTGAAAATACCAGCGTCGATCTAAGTGCCTCGTATAACCCGAATGAACAGCTGATGGTATTTTTTGAAGCCAATAACTTAACCAACGAACCGCTTAAATATTACCAAGGTAGCAAGGGACGTCCTCTGCAAACCGAGTATTACGGTATGCGCGCAAGTTTAGGAATGAAGTACAGCTTTTTCTAATGTAAGTAGCGAGAAAGAAATTCAGTCTAGGTCTTTGCCCTGCTTTATGCGGGGCTTTTTTATTAGACGACCGTCCGTTGTTGGCACAAAACAGACAGTCAGGATTGGCTGTAGTTGTTAAGAAAAATCACCAATAAAGTTTAGGTGAAAGTATTGGGCCTCTGACTGTGGGGT
>JBALXI010000061.1:0-13154 GCA_036960605.1 Oleispira sp.
AGGTTGGCGCTCAAGAAATCTTAGAGGATGGAACTGTTATTCAATCAACACCGGCAGGAACTAAAGTTTATAGTCCCGTGGCACTCAAGGTGTTAAGGCAATGGTCGTGAACGAACGTAACGGTATTATTATTGGCGCAGTTCAAGTATTCGAAAATGACGAAGTAATGCTGATTAGTGATAAAGGAACGTTAGTGCGTACCTCGGCTGATTCAGTTTCTTGTTTGGGTCGAAATACTCAAGGTGTTCGCTTAATTAAAGTCGCTGAAAAAGAGCGCTTGATTGGTGTTGAGCGTGTTTGTGAGCCAGAAGAGGTTGATGATGGTCTTGAATACCTAGCAGCTGATGGTGTTGATCTGACTTCAGATGTTGAGTCTGAAGATAGTCCTAATACTTCGCCTGAAGAATTAACGGATGAGCCATCTGTGGATGATACTGATAATAACGACACGGATAGCGAAGAATAAATGACAAGGACGAGCGAAGGCGTGAATGAACAAAAAAATGAAGATCTAGTAGCGCAACAGCGACCCAGTAATGACGATGAGATCGACTTGTTCGATCTTATCGATGATATCTGGGATCACAAAGGCTGGGTATTTATTGGAATGTGTTTCACCTTGCTACTTGCTGGGCTTTATTTATTTAAAGCCACTCCTGTTTATCAGGCCGAAGCAAAAGTGAAATCGGCAACGGCCAATGACTTGATTGAGTTTTCACGTCCGCAGCTGGTTGGCATTTATTCACTTGATGTTGCTGGTGCTTTTGCATCCGCGAAATCAGCATTATTATCGACAGGCTATCGCAAAGAGTTTTATGAATTAAAGCTTGATCAGATTAAAACGATTCCAAATTCATACAATGAAGGCTTGAGCTTAGAGCAAAATTTTTCTGGTTTTAGTGGGCTTTTTTCTATTGCTAGTTCCAGTAATAAAACAGAAGAGCCGCATGTGAAGCTTAGTTTAAATTATTCTGATTCAGAAATGGCCAGCGCACTTTTAAACGATTTTGTTGAGTATGCTTTGTTTCGCCGTTTGCGTGATAATTACGATACCATGTTGGCAAAAATTAAGGGCCGTATTGAATCGCTAAATTATCAAGCCAGTATTATGCGCGAAGAATATTTTGGAAATAAGGCCCGACGTATTTTAGAGCTTAAAGAGGCCACAGGCATCGCCCTGGCTGTTGGGCAGGAAAATCCTGTTTATCGTAATATGGATTTGGTCGGCGGACAGTTGCCTCCTTTATATATGTTGGGCTCAAAGGCAATCAAGGCAGAAATTAAGGCGCTTGAGTCTCGTGAGAAAATTGCTAAAGATTTAGCCCGTGGTGAAGATCATTTTATCGCAGGTCTACCCAAGTTATTGGTAGAGATAGAAGCTTTGCAAGCTCTTGAAATTGATTTTAGTAAAATTAATCTAGCTAAAGTTGATGAAGTTGCTGTTGTTCCTGTTAAGCCGATTAAGCCGCGTAAACTTCTAATTATGGCATTGGCTTTGGTTGGTGGTCTATTTGTTGGTTTGTTTATGGCATTAATTGTTGCTGCATATGGCAAACACAAAATACGCATTTCAAAAAGTAGAAACGCATAAGCGATTCATACTTTTTGGATGCTGGAATGTAAGATTTTAAATGTAAGGCTGATGAAAATCGGCCTTTTTCGTTTGTTAAAATCCGTTTTGATATTGAATTAATGATCTACTTGATCAATAGAATGAGTGAAGAGAATGTCTCGTTTATATAATTTTTGCGCAGGCCCTGCGGCACTTCCTACTGATGTATTAACTCAAGCCCAATCTGACTTGCTGAATTGGCAGGGTAAGGGCTTGTCTGTTATGGAAATGAGCCATCGATCTCCTGAATTTGTGGGTATCGCACAAAAAGCAGAGCAGGATCTACGCGACTTGATGGTTATCCCTGATAATTATAAGGTTTTGTTTATGCAGGGTGGCGCAAGTAGTCAGTTCGCTATGATTCCGATGAACTTGTTGCATGGTAAAAAATCTGCAGATTACATTAATACCGGGCAGTGGTCTAAAAAGGCGATTGCTGAAGCAAAGCGCTTTTGTGACGTTAATATCGCCGCAACAACAGAGTTTAATAAGTTCACGTCCGCGCCTAGCCAAGACGAATTAAAGCTGAACCCTGAAGCGGCTTATGTGCACTATGTCCAAAATGAAACCATTGGTGGTGTGCAGTTTGATTATATTCCTGAAACCAACGGTGTACCGCTGATTGCGGACTTCTCTTCTTCAATCTTATCCAAAGAAGTCGACGTCTCTAAATTCGCAATGATTTATGCGGGCGCGCAGAAGAATATTGGTCCAGCGGGTCTGTGTATTGTTATTATTCGTGACGACCTGTTAGGCAATGCCTTAGAAGGTACGCCGACCATGTTCGATTACAAGGTTATGGCTGATAACGACTCTATGTACAATACGCCGCCGAGTTATGGCTGGTATTTGGCAGGCTTAGTTTTTTCATGGTTAAAAGATCAAGGTGGCGTTAAAGCCATTGCTGAAATTAATCAGCGTAAAGCGAAAAAACTGTATGAGTTTATCGATACAAATGCTTTTTACGCGAATCCCGTTGCAATCAATAACCGCTCCATCATGAATGTGCCTTTCACTTTGGCAGATGCAAGTCTTGATAAAGCATTTTTGGCGGAGAGTGAAAAACAAGGTTTGTTAAATCTTGCGGGACATCGCAGTGTCGGTGGTATGCGCGCCAGTATTTATAACGCAGTTGAAGAGAAAGCAGTTGATGCCTTGATTGCTTTTATGGCCGAGTTTGCGAAAGAGAATGGCTAGCTCTAATTAAGGGCTGGCTAAAGCAAGCTCCCAATAATTTTGATGAAGATGGACTCCATGACGAAAAATAGTTTTACCACAGAAACTGAAGAGTTAAGCAAGTTGCGTGATGAGATCGATAGTATCGATCAGCATATTCAGCAGCTTGTTAATCAGCGTGCTCAGTGCGCTCAGAAAGTTGCCGATGTAAAAGAGCATTTTTCTAAGCCGGGTGAATCTGTTGTATTTTATCGTCCTGAACGCGAAGCGCAGGTATTGCGCCGAGTTATGGATCGTAATGAAGGGCCGCTTCCTGCTGAAGGTATGGCGCGATTATTTCGTGAAATTATGTCGCAGTGTTTGGCGCTGGAAGAGCCAATGAAAATTGCTTATTTAGGGCCAGAGGGGACATTTACTCAGCAAGCCGCATTAAAGCATTTTGGCCATGCAGTTGAGTGTCAGAGTCAGGGATCTATCGCGGATGTCTTTCGTGAGGTGGAAGCGGGTGGTGCTAACTTTGGTGTTGTGCCGGTTGAAAACTCTACTGAGGGTGTGATTACTCATACCTTGGATAGTTTTGTTGGTTCTAACTTGAATATTTGTGGTGAGGTTGCACTGCGCATTCATCATCACTTTTTATTGAAAGACGAAACGTCAGGTGCGGGCGAGTCTTTAATAGAAAGAACTGCTCAGCCCGTTAGAGTTTATTCTCACGCACAGTCCTTGGCGCAATGTCGTCAATGGTTGGATGCAAATTGGCCAGGCATTGAGCGTATTGCGGTAAGTTCAAATGCTGAGGCGGCGCGTCGAGCGCAAGAAGAAGACGGTGCAGCAGCGATTGCAAGTGAAGCGGCGGCTGAACTTTATAATCTCAATATTGCCACCGCTAATATTGAAGATATGCCTGACAATACCACGCGTTTCTTAATTATTGGTAAGCAGAGCACGGAAATTAGTGGTGGTGATAAAACATCCTTATTGGTCGCCAGTAAGAATGAACCGGGTGCACTTTATCATGTGTTAGCGCCGTTCCATGAAGAAGGTGTCAGTTTAACGCGCATTGAAACACGTCCTTCAAAATCAGGAACTTGGAATTATATTTTCTTTATTGATCTTGAAGGTCATCAAAACGAAGAGAAAGTAACTAAAGCCATGGCTTTAGTGCAGCAGCAATGTACTGATTTTAAATGCTTGGGTTCATATCCTAAAGCTGTGCTGTAGTTAGGGAATAATTATGAGTGATCAAAATATAAAAACCTTGTGCGACAAAGCGCGAGAAGAAATTAAAAGTCTGCGTCCTTATCAGCCGGGTAAGCCCGTTGATGAATTAGCGAGAGAGTTCGGTTTAAATGCCAGTGATATCGTAAAGCTTGCCAGCAACGAAAATCCAATAGGCCCGAGTAGTAAAGCGATTGCGGCGATGGAAAAAGAGGCGCGTGAATTAACGCGTTACCCTGACGGCAACGGTTTCGATCTTAAGCAGGCCTTGTGTCAAAAATTGACCACCGCTACCGTATTGATTAAGCCAGAGAATATTACATTAGGTAATGGCTCTAGTGATATTTTAGATTTTATCGTTAAGTGTTTTGTGGCGAAAGGCGGTGACGTTGTTTTCTCGCAGCACGCTTTTGCAATTTATGGTTTGGTAACAAAAATTCAAGGGGGTCAATGTAATGTCGTTCCTGCGAAAGATTATGGCCATGACCTTGATGCGATGGCTGCAG
This sequence comes from Oleispira sp., assembly GCA_036960605.1. Taxonomy (GTDB): domain Bacteria; phylum Pseudomonadota; class Gammaproteobacteria; order Pseudomonadales; family Oceanobacteraceae; genus Oleispira. The sequence continues at coordinate 4,513 of JBALXI010000061.1, forward strand.
CGATTAGTGAGAAAACCCGCTTAGTGTTTGTGACTAATCCAAATAACCCAACGGGTACTTGGTTAACTCAACGCGATATTGCAGACTTTATGGCGAAGGTGCCAGGCGATGTCGTCGTTGTACTAGATGAAGCTTATTTTGAATATGTGAATGAGGCCGAATACTGTAACGGTATGACGTTGTTGGCGACTTATTCCAATCTTGTTATCACCAGAACCTTTTCTAAAGCCTACGGTTTAGCAGCGTTGCGTGTGGGTTATGGTATTTCCAGTCCTGAAATTGCTGATTTGATGAATCGTGTACGCCCACCTTTTAATGTCAATTCTTTTGCCTTGGCCGCGGCTATTGCGAGTTTAAATGATGTGGAATACGTTGCTGAAAGTAAGGCAGTTAATGATGCGGGTATGCGGTATTTAACCCAGTCATTTGATGCCTTGGGTTTACCGTATATCCCATCAGTAGGAAATTTTATTAGTTTCGAAATTCCAACTATGGCCAACGGTCAGTCAGTAGGAATTAATGCTGCTGAAGTGAATGAGCAGTTATTAGCGGGTGGTATTATTATTCGTCCGATCGCTAATTATGAAATGCCAAGTTATTTGCGTGTATCCATTGGTACGCAGTCTGAAAACGAAACTTTTATAGCGAAATTGACGAGTATTTTATTGGAAGCCTGCTCTTGAGTTATACACGTTTAGTGCAGACGCTGCATATACCTAAGGTTGCAATTATTGGTCTCGGGCTAATTGGTTGTTCTTGGGTAAAGGCTCTAAAGGGTGCTAAAAGTGTTGGTTCTGTGTCAGGCTTTGACCGAAATGTTGACTCAATGCAGCAAGCTCTGCAGGCAGGCCTGATTGATGATTATTCATTAGCAATCGGTGATGTTGTAAGAGGCGCTGATTTAGTGATAATTTCAGTGCCGATTTTAGCGGTTGCAGAGGTGCTGGAGCAGATAAAGCCAATGATTAGTGAGAAGGCAATTCTTACTGATGTCGGCAGTGTGAAAGGTAATATTTCTAAGGATGTATCGAGAGTTCTTGGTGAAGGTTTCGATCGCTTTGTTTTGGGCCACCCAATAGCGGGCTCTGAGCGTAGTGGTGTTTCTGCTGCCGATGAAAATCTTTTTAAACATCATAAAGTTATTTTAACGCCAGAGCCGCGTACCTGTGAGCGAGCTCTAGATCTAGTGACGGCTGCCTGGGAGTTAACGGGCGCTATTGTTGAATTGATGTCTGTTCAGCATCACGATGAGGTATTGGCGGCGACCAGTCATTTGCCGCATTTATTGGCCTATTCCTTAGTCGATACGTTGGCTAATAATCATGAAAATAAAGATATCTTTAATTACGCCGCGGGCGGTTTTCGTGATTTTACACGCATCGCATCAAGCAGCCCAATTATGTGGCGCGATATTTTTGTCGGTAATAAAGACGAAGTATTAAAAGCGTTGGATTTATTCACCGCTGATTTGCAGCAGCTACGCGAAGTCGTTGCTAGTGAAGATAAAACTCAGATGATGGGCACTTTTACGCGTGCGAAAGCCGCGCGTGACCATTTTACTAAAATACTTGCTCGCAGAGCGTATGTGGATTCCATGACAAGCCAGACTGTAAATTATGTAGCAAAACCGGGTGGAAAACTTTCCGGTGAATTCCGTGTTCCTGGTGATAAATCGATTTCACATCGATCTATCATGCTGGGTTCTTTGGCAGAAGGCACAACAGAAGTTACAGGGTTTTTAGAGGGCGAAGATAGCTTGGCTACTTTGCAATCTTTCCGTGATATGGGTGTGGTTATAGAAGGGCCGCATCGTGGTCGCGTAACGGTTCATGGTGTCGGTTTGCATGGCTTGAAAATACCACCTAATGCTTTGTATTTGGGTAATTCAGGCACGTCTATGCGATTGCTATCTGGCTTAATGTCAGCGCAAAGTTTTGATGTCGAAATGACCGGTGATGAGTCTTTATCTAAGCGGCCGATGAATCGTGTTGCGAATCCATTGCGTGACATGGGGGCGGTAATCGATTCCGCTGAAAATGGTCGTCCACCATTGCAGATAAAAGGCGGCCAGCCGCTAAAAGGCATTCATTATGTCTTGCCTATGGCCAGCGCGCAGGTAAAAAGTTGTTTGCTATTGGCAGGGCTTTACGCTGAAGGCGAAACGACTGTTATTGAGCCGGCGCCGACGCGTGATCATACCGAGCGTATGTTAAAAGGTTTTGGTTATCCGGTAGAGGTGGATGGGCCTAAGGTTACTGTTCGTCCAGGTGGCAAGTTGACGGCAACAACCATCGATGTGCCATCCGACATATCTTCCGCGGCTTTCTTTATGGTTGCGGCTAGTATTGCAAAAGATTCAGATATCACCCTTCAGCATGTAGGTATTAATCCAACACGTGTCGGAGTGATTAATATTCTTCGCCAGATGGGCGCGAATATCGAAATGTTAAATGAACGTGAGGTAGGCGGTGAGCCTGTTGCCGATCTACGCATTCGTAGCGCTCAATTAAAAGGTATTCAAATTCCTGAAGATCAGGTGCCGTTAGCGATTGATGAATTTCCCGCTATCTTTATTGCAGCTTCTTGCGCAGAAGGCACTACGATTTTGACCGGTGCTGAAGAATTACGCGTTAAAGAAAGTGATCGTATTCAGGCGATGGTTGATGGTTTACAGATTTTGGGCGTTGATGCTGTTGGTACTGAGGATGGCGCGATTATTAAAGGCTTCGGCAGCGAAGGCTCTTTTAATGGTGGTGAAGTTGATAGTGTTGATGATCATCGTATTGCGATGAGTTTTACAATTGCTTCATTGCGCGCTAATGCTCCAATTGTTGTTAAAGATTGCGCTAATGTAGCGACGTCATTCCCTGGCTTTGTTGAATTAGCCAGTGGAGCCGGTATTCAGGTTTCGGTTGAAAATGTATAGGTTTTTATAGAAGCATTATTGAGTCTTTCTGGAACAAATATGGGAAGCATGGATGCTGAGCTTAAAGCTACAGGGAAGTATTAATGCTGTTTTGTGGAAGAAAGACTCATTCATGCTTTAGCTATGAAAATGGTAGGAGTTGGTTATGAGTGATATCGAAGTTAAAGATTTGCCGGAAGTTAAATTAAGTGGGCCCATTATTACTGTTGATGGGCCATCCGGTGCGGGCAAAGGCACTCTTTGCCAGATGTTGGCCGCTAAATTAAATTGGGCGCTGCTAGATAGTGGTGCTCTTTATCGCGTAACGGCGCTGGCTGCAAAACAGCACGCGGTTGCGATGGATAATGAAGCAGGCTTAGAAGCGATTGCTGCGCACTTGGATGTGCAATTCAATGTATCTGAAGAAAAGGCAGGTGTGCAGGTTATTTTAGAGGGCGAAAATGTAACCTCTAGCCTGCGCACTGAAGAAACGGGCGCTATCGCCTCGCAAGTCGCTGCTGTTAATAGCGTACGTGCGGCATTGTTAGAGCGTCAGCGTGCATTTCAACAAATGCCAGGTTTAATTGCAGACGGTCGCGATATGGGAACCGTTGTCTTTCCTAATGCAGAGCTGAAGGTGTATTTGACCGCAAGCGCTGAAGAGCGAGGCCAGCGTCGCTATAGGCAGTTGCTAGAAAGTGGCAATAATGCTAACCTTTCGCGGATAATTGAAGATATAAGTGCGCGAGATGATCGTGACATGAATCGAAGTATCGCACCGTTGAAGCCTGCTGACGATGCTATCGTTATCGATAGTACCAGTATGAGCATTGAAAGGGTGTTTGATCAGGTTCAGCAAGCCGCGATTAAAGCCGGCTTGCTCAAATAGTATTTATTTTATTTTTTGCGTCATGAGCGCAATAAAGACAAGGCAAATCACTGAATTTATGAGTACTGCACTTATAAATACAGTCGCCAAAGAACCTTAAAAACTTTGCATATCGTCAGACGTAGTTAATACGAGGTGTGCGGAGTTTTTTATTATGACCCCAAGTATCTGACTGCTTGGCGGGGTGTTAGTTTGACTCGATCTAGCTGTATTCATTTTGTTCTATTTATGAATGAATGCAAACCTCGGGATAGGCTACACCAACCTGATAGGATGTATTAATGGAAAATTTTGCTGAGTTATTTGAAGAGTCGTTACTGACACTGGACATGAAGCCAGGGTCTATTGTTACCGGTACAGTTGTTGATATCGATAGCGATTGGGTAACGGTTAACGCAGGTCTTAAATCTGAAGCCATCATTCCACGCAGCCAGTTCTTAAACGACAAAGGCGAGTTGGAAGTAGCGATTGGCGATGAGACTTTAGTTGCTCTTGACGCAGTAGAAGATGGCTTTGGTGAAACTAAGCTATCTCGTGAAAAAGCGAAGCGCGCTGAAGCTTGGAAAGAGCTTGAGAAAGCATTCGAAGAAAACGCTGTTGTTAAAGGCGTTATCAACGGTAAAGTTAAAGGTGGTTTCACTGTTGAATTGTTCAACATCCGTGCATTCCTACCGGGTTCTTTAGTTGATATCCGTCCAGTGCGTGATACTTTGCACTTGGAAGGTAAAGAATTAGATTTCAAACTAATCAAGTTAGATGCTAAGCGTAACAACGTTGTTGTTTCTCGTCGTGCTGTTCTTGAAGCTGCTAATAGCCAAGAGCGCGAAGAGTTGCTTGCTAACTTGCAAGAAGGTCAGTCTGTTAAGGGTATCGTTAAGAACCTAACGGACTACGGTGCTTTCGTTGATCTAGGTGGCGTTGATGGTCTATTGCACATCACTGACATGGCTTGGAAGCGTATTAAGCACCCAAGTGAAATAGTTGCTGTTGGCGACGAAATCGACGTTAAAGTATTGAAATTCGATCGCGAGCGTAACCGTGTTTCTCTAGGTCTTAAGCAATTGGGTGAAGATCCATGGGTTGAGATCAAAGCACGTTATCCAGAAAACGCAATCGTTACTGCTAAAGTAACGAACTTGACTGACTACGGTTGTTTCGCCGAGTTGGAAGAAGGCGTTGAAGGTCTAGTACACGTTTCTGAAATGGATTGGACTAACAAGAACGTACACCCATCTAAAGTTGTTCAGGTTGGTGATGATGTTCAAGTTATGGTTCTTGATATTGACGAAGAACGTCGTCGTATCTCTCTAGGTATCAAGCAGTGCACCATGAATCCATGGGAAGAGTTTGGTACTAAGTTTGAGAAAGGCGCTAAGATCTCTGGAAAGATCAAGTCAATCACTGACTTCGGTATCTTCATCGGTCTAGATGGCGGCATCGACGGTTTGGTTCACTTGTCTGATATTTCTTGGAACGATACTGGCGAAGAAGCCGTTCGTGCATACAAGAAGGGCGATGAGCTAGAAACAGTTATCTTGTCTATCGATCCTGAGCGCGAGCGCATTTCTTTGGGCGTTAAGCAGCTAGACAGCGATCCATTCGCTGAATACGCTTCTGAAAACGACAAAGGCACTTTGGTTACTGGTAAGGTAATCTCTGTAGACGCTAAAGCAGCAATCGTTGAGATCGCTGAAGGCGTTGAAGCAACTTTGAAGGCTTCTGAAATTAGCCGTGAAAAAGTTGAAGATGCTCGCAACGTATTGAAAGAAGGCGACTCTGTAGACGCTATCATTTCTAACGTTGATCGTAAGAACCGCGTAATCAACTTGTCTATCAAGTCGAAAGATGCAGTAGCCGATAAGCAAGCAATTGCTGATCAGCGCGCTAAGTCTGAGTCTGAAGTTAAGGGACCAACTACCATTGGTGACCTTATCAAAGAGCAGTTGAGCCAGAAAGGCGAATAAGTTTAACTCCATACTCGTATGGAATTAGCTTAAAGCCCAGCTAGGTAATAATAGCTGTAAAGAAAACCTCATCTTCTGAAAAGAAGGTGGGGTTTTTTTATGCTTGCAAATTACCACTACAGATTGTAAGTTATTGATCTAAAGACCTTTATCTGCTTCCGCCAAGGATGTCGTCATGACAAAATCAGAACTGATCGAGCGTATGTTAACGAAACAACCCCAGTTATCGGCAAAAGATGTCGAATTGGCGGTTAAGACCATTTTAGATCACATGTCTCAGTCGTTATCGACGGGGGAGCGTATTGAAATTCGTGGCTTTGGTAGCTTCTCGCTGCACTACCGATCCCCACGAATGGGTCGAAATCCTAAAACCGGTGATTCCGTTGAATTGTCTGGCAAGTTTGTGCCACATTTCAAACCAGGAAAAGAGCTGCGTGATCAAGTAAATGATAGTTTAGGTGCCTAATGAAACTGCTTAAAAATTTCCTAGTCTTGCTACTTATGCTTGCGGTATTTGGCTATGGGATCTTGTTCGCGCTTTATAACGAGCAAAAAATATCAATAGACTTCCTCTTTTTAGATTCTTTCTTGGTACCTTTCTCTTTATGGTCTGGTTGCTTAGTTATAATGGGGGTAGCTTTGGGTCTAGTGGTTGCCTCCATCTCTAAGATGCTTTTAGGGGTAGAGAATAAGCGCTTAAAAAAAGAATTAAAGCAAGCTAAGAGCAAGCTTGAGAAGCTTAATCACTAATGCAATTCCCTTTGAATGCTGATCTAGTCATGTACTTATTACTAGTTACTGCTATTGCTTGTGGCTGGCTATTGGGGCGCTTTCAAGGTCGGCGCTCGGCGACATTGCGTATGGGGCGGAATACCCTGCCAAGTATTGATTTCCTATTGGCTGAGAATAACGACAGTGCATTGGATCGGCTGCTTGATGTTGCTGAAATTAGTGATGAAGCGGTTGAGCTCTATTTAAATTTAGGGCGTATATTTCGCGATAAGGGCCAGACTGATAAATCCATTCAATTGCATCAAAACCTATTTGCTCGTACCGATCTATCCGATAAATCTCAGCTAGATGTAGAGTTAGAACTAGCCACTGATTTTTTGAAGGCGGGCTTGCTGGATAGAGCTGAGCGGCTTTTAACTGACTTGATTCAGGAGGAAGGTCATACACGACAGCAGGCTTCTCGATTATTAGTTCAGTTGTATGAAGAGGAGCAAGAGTGGCAGTCAATTCTTGATTTATATAAAGAATCGAAGCTCCCTGATTTGCCCGATATTACACATCGGGTTGCTCAGGCGGCTTGTGAGTATGCTGACGCATTGTTTGCAAAAGGCGATTATTTAGAAAGTCATCAGTATTTGAAGTTGGCTTTGAAGGTGAATCCATTATGCGCACGAGCGAATGTGATTTTTGCGCAAGTAGCCGCGAGTCAAGGGGAGCCTAAAGAAGCAATACGATGCTATTTGAAGGCCTTAAAGCAAGATGATAATGTGATGTTAGCAGTTTTGCCTGAGATGGTAGAGTGCTTTATTAAACTTGATGATTATCAGGGCTTAGATAAGCAATTAGCGAGTCATTGGCAAAGTAATCATGCGGTCGATGTATTGGTGAAAAGAGTAAAGTTGCTCGCTCAAAAAGGCTTGCAGCAGCAAGCCATTGAAATATTATTAACCGAGCTATTTCAGTATCCGTCCAATCAAGGTTTTTTTGCTTTGGTTGAGATGGTTGTGAATGAAAAAGCGGTATTGAATTCATCGCAGCTTATGTCAGTTTATGATATTCTCCGCCGCATTGTTGAAACTGAATCTAAGTATGTTTGCCGTAGTTGTGGCTTTAAAGCCATAGAGCATCATTGGCGCTGTCCGTCGTGTAAAAACTGGGCTAATGCCACAGCAGCAAACTGATTGGAAGACCGAATTTAGAAGAAAGAAAGTAGAAATAATTTTATGAAAACATCAGATTCTGAACAAGCCTCTGTACAAAATAGCATCTCTCCTATTGTAGTAGCCTTGGATTATCCAACGGCTCAGCAGGCGATTGAACTGGCCAAGCAGTTAGATCCTTCTAAATGCAGAGTGAAGGTAGGTAAAGAACTCTTTACTGCTTCCGGTCCTGCAGTTTTAGAACAGCTGCATAAAATGGACTTTGATGTTTTCCTAGATTTGAAATTCCACGATATTCCTAATACCTGTGCGGGTGCTGTCGCTGCTGCTGCGGAGTTAGGTGTATGGATGGTGAATGTTCATGCATCTGGCGGAGAGCGTATGATGAATGCGGCTGCTGAAGCGATTGCTAATAAAAATAATAAACCTCTGTTGATTGCAGTTACGGTTCTAACGTCTATGGAGCAAGCAGATCTTGCAGGTATTGGTTTGGATGTTACTCCGCAGCAACAGGTAGAGCGTTTAGCTCAGCTATCAAAGCAATCTGGTATGGATGGTGTAGTAAGCAGTGCGCAAGAGATTAAAATAATCAAAAATCTCTGTGGTAATGATTTCTTAACCGTGACACCTGGTATTCGTCCCGTTGGCAGTGCAGCTGGTGATCAGCGTCGAATTATGACACCACTGCAAGCGGTCAATGCCGGTGGAGATTATATGGTAATAGGCCGTCCAATTACCCAGACAGAGAATCCACAGCAAGCTTGTATTGATATTGTCGATAGCTTACTACTCTGACCTGGATGGAGCGTTGTAATAATGGTATGCCTAGTTTACAAAGTCTAAATAAGATGAAATAGCAGAGGCTATTTAAATACTTGGGTTGGGGGCTTTCTACAGCGTGTACGTGTTCGATTAGAAAGGATACGAAAAGGCATTGGTATTGGTAACGATACCCGCGACTTTTTCACCCTGCATGATGAGGTCATCGCAGG
>JBALXI010000062.1:0-9617 GCA_036960605.1 Oleispira sp.
GTTATAGACTAGATTTAAAGGTAAGGTCGAATCATCCATACCATTGCCTTCTAAACCATAGCCAAGCGCATTCAGTTCCAGCTGTAAAACCGATACAGACGTACAGAGACAGTAAACCATGCCGCTTGATTTAACCCCCTTTAAAGACGACATCAGCAATACCGTTAAACAAGCGCTATTAGAAGATATTGGTCCCGACTTTCTAAACGGCGATATCACTGCACAGTTAATACCCGCAGAGAATCAAGCTACGGCCCGTATTATCAGCCGCGACCGCGCTATCATCGCAGGCTCAGCCTGGGTGAACGAAGTATTCAAACAACTCGACCCGAGTGTTTCTATTGATTGGAAAGTCAGCGATGGCCAATGGGTAGAGCCCAACCAAGTATTATTCGAACTAACCGGCTCCGCTCGCTCACTATTAACCGGTGAACGCGCTGCCTTGAACTTCTTACAAACCCTGTCTGCCACCGCTACTTTATGCAGCCATTACGCACATTTAGTAGAAGGTACTGGCGTTAAACTCTTGGATACACGCAAGACTTTACCCGGTTTACGCGTAGGTCAAAAATATGCAGTCAGCGTAGGTGGCTGTTATAACCATCGCATTGGTTTGTATGACGCTTTCTTGATTAAAGAAAACCACATATATGCTTGTGGCAGTATCGAAAAAGCCGTTGCTAAGGCACACCAGATTGCACCGGGTAAGAAGGTTGAAGTTGAAGTTGAGTCATTAGAAGAGTTAACCACGGCTTTAAAGGCCGGTGCCGACATTATTATGTTGGATAACTTTAACCCTGCGTTAATGGTTGAAGCGGTTGAATTGAATAAGACGTTTACCAATGCCCTAGCTTCTTTCGATAAGTCTGGTAGCGGCAAGTGTCATGCAAAATTAGAAGCATCTGGTGGTATTACGACCAAAACCTTAAAGTCCTATGCCGAGACAGGAGTTGATTACATCTCTATTGGCGCTTTGACCAAAGACTGTACCGCAGTCGATTTATCGATGCGCTTGGTTTGAAGTAGATAAAATCATGCAAGTTTTTGGAATAACAATAAGCAAAACTACCCTTCCCCTACTATATTTAGCCTGTTCAATAGTAGGCTATTTGTTACTGCGCGAATCTATTCATTTGGTCCAGCATTCAATTGCAGTCAGAGTGATCACCGTATTCTTAGGGCTCGGTTTCATTTGTATGTCGCTCCCTGCCATATTCCAAATAAATACTTATCGCATTTCTTCTAAAGTAACTCTTTTAATGGCTCTGTGGTTAGCCTCTAGCTGTCTATCAACACTAATAGGAGATAACCCATGGCCAGCAATGGTCCGTTGGTTTGAAATTTTAACTAACTGTTTAATTGGCCTATGTTTATATCTATTAATCCACAATAAGCCTGAACTTAAACCATTAGTTATTAAAGCAGTAATAGCCGCTTTATTACTCTGCGTTATTGTATTTGTTTTATTTTGGCATTTGTCCCCTGCACCCGAACAACATAATTGGACCAGCGACATTCCATTTTTTCTTAACATTCGTCATTTTTCTTATCTTGCAGCTGCAGCACTGCCATTTGGCTACTGGTTATTAGAAAATAATGAATACAAAAATAGAATAGCAGTGGTAATACTTTACCTTTCAATTTGCTGGGGTTTGATTTTTTGGTTGGGAGGGCGAGCTGCATTTCTAGGTGTGATTACTGCTACCTTTATTTATTTTATATTATCAAGAACTCATATAAAATCTGTATTATTATCAATTCTAATAGGCTTGCTTCTTTCTCAATTATTTATCGCTGAGTCAGCAAATCTTAACATGTTTCGATTATTCGATTTATTTTTAAATAGCGAAAGTAAAGATTTAAATAATCATTCTTCTTTCCGAATGAAAATCTACCTTGAATCCATTCAATACTGGTGGCAAGAGGTTCCATTTCTCGGCATTGGCGCAGATGGATATCGATACATAACCCCTGCTATCGCGGGGCTAGACAATATAACTCACCCACACAGCATTTTTATTCAGCTATTACTTTCGTTTGGCATACCTGGGGCGATAATCCCTATGTACTTATTTCTTTTACTAACTTATTCCATCTTTAAGAAGCAAGCCAATCTCACAATAACTGAAAAGATCCTGTATCTCCCTATATTATCCTCCATCGTTTCGGGAATGTTCAACGGTATTTTTTACCATGCTTATGGTCTATTTATTAGTACCATCATTTTGGCCATCTGCATCCCAAGCTATACAGGCTATAACCGTCAAGTTCATAGTAATACTATAAGCAGTAAAAAAGTTCCTAGCATTATCACATTACTAACATTAATCACCGGCTTATATTATTTGATATTCAGTGCTCAGCTATATGCTTCAAAAATTGGATGCACCGACAAAAACTGGATTAATTGGAATGCAAAATATCCTCTCTATTTCTCTCCAAACGGGAGTTACTCTAGATATTCAGAAGATGACATTGAAGATTTTAAAAAATCATATTACAGAAATTATCAAAACAGGAATTGTATAGCCAAATGACCTTAACCAGTTTAAATAGATATCAAGCATTCGCCAGTCACTTACTTCTTAGCCTTATCATTTTTTCAGGCATCCTAATTTGTATTACTCAATACTGGTACCCAGGCATATTGTTTGATACTGCCAATGGCTGGAAAGCCATTGGGTTAATCATTAGCATCGACTTAATACTGGGCCCAATATTAACCCTCATTGTATTCAATCCCAATAAAAGCAGTCTGAAATTTGATCTTTCTATTATTGCTGTAATACAAGTGGCTGCCCTCATTTACGGTAGCTGGACTATACATGTCAGTAGACCCATCGCATTAGCATTCATTAATAATAGTTTTTATTCCTTACATGCAAATGCAGACAACGCAGCGGATATACAAGCAAGAGTAAACGAGCTAGAAAGCGATCAACTTTATTATGTATTCAATGACCTATCCCAAAACAGAAATATCAATGCTGATCAGTTTCAGCCCTACCAAAAGTATGCTCCAGAGGCTGCTAAACATAAAAGTCCTTACATTCACCAGAGCACTGATAATAAATACCTTTTTGTAGAACTTGACCCAGCCATTTCTTCAAGTCGATATATAAAGATTGATCGTTTGAACGGCAGTATCCTCAGTTTTAGCACAGCGATTAACGATTAATCGCATATCTTATTTCATAATATTTTGAACTAACTGACAATTTTTGTCAGTTAGCTCACAAAAACTTGTTAAATCTAGAATTCAACCGTCCATCAGCTTATAACTAGTAGACGCTACTTTAAGTGCGAGGTATGCTCTATGGCACTTCCAAGGGAGAATGTACCGTTTATCTTCATATCATAGATTTATGGCATACTACCTGCAGAGTTAATAATTACATATAATAAGAGAGTTCATAAAGAACCCTCTCTCGAAAAGAACCATTTGGAGCAGTCCATGAAAACACAACAAAAAGGTTTTACCTTAATCGAACTAATGATCGTAATTGCGATCATCGGTATCCTTGCATCCGTAGCACTACCTGCTTACCGCGAATACATTATTAACTCTAAAATGGGTGCGCTTACGGCATCTTTAGGCGGCATTCAGCGCGCGATTGAAAAAGAACATTCTCGTAAAGGTGATGGCCTGCTAGTGAGCTCTTCTGCTAAGAAACTTGTCGGTGATGATGATGCATTTTTCATAAAGAACCTAGGTATGCGTGGCGCACCCACATTAGCAGATGGTGTTGCATCACTAGCTTTAATAGCACCTGGCGATGCAAAAGATACTTGTACTGGCAACACAGCGTATAAAGATGGCTTTGCAATCAGCAATAAGGTTAAGATTAAAGGCACTGATACAGCAATGACTGGTGGAGCGATTGAGTTGCTTCTTAGTGATGGCATTGATATCAACCTTGATGGGAAAAAAATCACGTTCTCTCCTTTAGTAAGCCCTGCTGGAATAAGATGGAGAGCTTATGCTGACTTTACTAACGATGACATCTCCACCATAGCTTGTCGCTGGTTATCAGAAAATGTAAATGGTGGTGACGGTACTTCATAGTACTCGAATCACTTCTTAAAAAGGTCCTTCGGGGCCTTTTTTATTGCCTGCCTTATTTTTCTATTCCAATTAAAGCAATCTATTTCTCACTTTTCACAATTTCACTGGCCTTTAACTCAGCTTCCCCTCCCTAGCCTTTCCCATCCTTCTATAATTGCAGTACACTGAAACAAGCGTAATAACAAAAAGCACCTATTGTATGAATCTAAATGGTTTAGCCCGCTCTCTGCACCAAGCCGGCCTTATTGATGCTGATAAAGCTCAGCATGCTCTTGAAATATCAAAAAATGAAAAGTCTTCGTTCATCACAGTAGCCATACAAAAGGGCTATGCCGATGCACTGCAAGTCGCAATTCTTGCTTCGACAGAATTTGGCCTGCCATTATTAGATCTAGCTGCCTTTGATACTGACTTATTGATTAAAGACATTGTCAGTAATGACTTAATTGAAAAGCATAAAGTGCTACCACTTTTTAAGCGTGGCAACCGCTTATTTTTAGCTCAAAGCGACCCTTCCAATATCACCGCTATTGATGAAATCAAGTTCAATACTGGCATGAACGTTGAACCCGTCATTGTCGAGGAAGATAAACTCGCAGCAATGGTCGAAAAATTCATATCTGCCGAAGAGAGCTCCTTTGATGAGTTTGACGATGAAGATCTTGATGTAGATATTGAAAACCCTGAGGAAGCTCAGAAAAACGACGAACCTGGCACAGGCGATGATGCTCCTATCGTGCGCTTTGTTAATAAAATGCTGCTTGATGCCATTAAAGGCGGCTCATCTGATATTCACTTTGAACCTTATGAAAAACGCTATCGTGTGCGCTACCGTACCGACGGGGTATTACACGAAGTATCAAGTCCTCCTGTTAATCTCTCTGGAAAAATTGCTGCACGCTTAAAAGTCATGTCACAAATGGATATATCTGAACGGCGCCTCCCCCAAGATGGCCGTATCAAGATGAAAATCTCCAAAAATAAGGCCATCGATTTTCGAGTTAATAGCTTACCCACACTCTGGGGGGAGAAACTGGTATTGCGTATTCTAGATCCATCAAGTGCCAAGATGGGTATTGATGCATTAGGGTATGAAGAAAATCAAAAAGCCTTATTCATGGAAGCACTAGCTAAGCCTCAAGGCATGATTCTAGTAACCGGACCAACAGGGTCAGGGAAAACCGTTTCGCTGTATACTGGTTTGAATATTCTCAATACAGAAGAAACCAATATTTCTACTGCAGAAGATCCGGTTGAGATTAACCTCGAAGGCATCAATCAGGTTAACGTAAATCACAAAGTAGGTTTAGATTTTGGTGAAGCACTAAGATCTTTTTTACGTCAAGATCCAGATATCATCATGGTGGGGGAAATCCGAGATTTGGATACTGCCTCTATTGCCATCAAAGCAGCGCAAACAGGTCACTTAGTCTTATCGACGCTACACACTAATAGTGCCCCTGAAACCCTGACTCGTCTCGCTAACATGGGGGTTCCCTCTTTTAACATCGCGACCTCTGTGAGCCTTATTATTGCTCAACGATTAGGCCGTCGCTTATGCAGCATTTGTAAGCAACCAGCAGACATCCCAAAACAGGTATTATTGGAGGCTGGTTTATCAGAAGAACTCATCGCTAATGGACAATTCTTCCAGGCTAAAGGCTGTGATGCTTGCAATAAAGGCTATAAAGGCCGTGTTGGTATCTATGAAGTCGTGAAAATTACGCCAGCATTGTCTAAAATCATTATGGACGATGGTAATTCACTAGAAATCGCAGCGATTGCAAAAGAAGAAGGCTTCAATAACCTAAGAACTTCAGCATTAGAAAAAGTCGCCCAAGGTGTTACTAGCCTTGAAGAAGCCAACCGAGTCACTGCAGATTGATACGTCTAGCGACTTTATAGATATAGAAAGCGGAATTTTAAAATGGCTAAAGTTAAAACGAAAAAATTACAAACTTTTGAATGGGAAGGGACTAATCGTAAAGGCCAGAAGATCAAGGGTGAAACTTCTGGTGCTAATTTAGCAACGGTTAAAGCTCAACTGCGCAAACAAGGCGTACAACCTGGTAAGGTTAAAAAGAAAAGCACGCCACTATTAAGTTTTGGGGGTAGTAAAAAAATCACCTCAACGGACATTACTTTCTTTACACGCCAAATGGCAACTATGATGAAAGCTGGCGTCCCCCTAGTTCAGTCTTTTGATATCGTCGGTGATGGTGCGGATAACAAAGCCATGAAGGAGCTCATTGCACAAGTTCGCGATGATGTTTCGGCCGGTAATGATTTTGCTTCTGCATTAAAAAAACACCCCAAGCACTTTGATGAATTATTTTGTAACTTGATTGAGTCAGGTGAACAATCAGGGGCGTTAGAACAGATGCTTGAAAAAGTGGCTATTTATCAAGAAAAGACCCAAGCATTAAAAGCTAAAATCAAAAAAGCCATGATGTATCCAGCAATCACTTTGGCTATTGCATCAATCGTAACAGTAATTCTTTTAGTTAAAGTTGTCCCTACGTTTGAATCTATGTTCAAGAGCTTTGGTTCAGAGTTGCCTGCGCCAACAAAAATGGTGGTCGCAATTTCAGAATGGGCTCAAGCTTACTGGTGGGCAATGTTAGGAATTATTATTGGCTTCGTTGTCGGTTTAAAACAGGCTCTAGCGAGATCACCAGCCTTTAAAGATAAATTCGAAGCAGGCCTACTAAAAGCCCCTGTTTTCGGTGATCTAATCATGAAAGCAGCAATCGCACGCTTTGCACGAGTATTATCGACGACTTTCGCCGCCGGTGTACCATTAGTTGAAGCACTAGAATCTGTTGCAGGCGCAGTGGGTAATTCGGTTTACCGCAAAGCCGTATTGGTTGTTAAAGATGAAGTATCCCAAGGTCAGCAGATGCATACCGCGATGAAAGCCACCGGCGTCTTCCCTAACATGGTCGTACAAATGACCAGTATCGGCGAAGAATCCGGTGCATTAGATACCATGCTCTCCAAAGCCGCTGATTACTTTGAAGATGAAGTTGATAACGCCGTTGATAACTTAACGGCGTTAATGGAGCCTTTGGTAATGTCTTTCTTGGGCGTGGTTATTGGTGGCATGATCGTCGCGATGTACCTTCCTATCTTCGAAATGGGTAAAGCCATCTAATGACTTTTTTTTCTAGTAGCGTGCAACTGGCTTCTTTCGCTGATGTTGCGCACTACCTGCAGCACCAGCCTTATGCTCTTCCAATCGTTATTTTAATTGTATCATTGTTAATTGGTAGCTTTCTTAATGTGGTTATCTTGCGCTACCCGATCATGCTATTTCGTAGCTGGTTAATTGATAGCAAAGATCTGGCGGAAGACTTACCTAAACACAGTGCCTTGCAAGATTTAGAATCGCCTTATACGCTCTCTAAACCTGCCTCTCATTGCCCGCGTTGCCATAGCCCTGTGCGAGCTTGGCAAAACATTCCAATCATCAGCTATGTGCTGCTAAAGGGTAAATGCTCAGGTTGTGCAGAACACGGCCAAGAAACTAAAATCTCTATTCGCTATCCTTTAGTGGAGCTTGCAACGGGCTTATTAAGCCTGGCTCTATTGATCAAATTTCCCTTCTCGATTCAACTTGCTGCCATGCTGGTATTCACATGGTCTTTAGTGGCGATGAGCATGATCGATATCGATCACCAGATATTACCTGACACAATGACACTGTCATTAATGTGGCTGGGATTATTGCTGAATATCGATAATACGTTTATTGATTTACAAAGTGCTGTTATCGGTGCGATGGCGGGGTATTTATCCCTATGGTCTGTATTCTGGCTATTCAAATTCGCGACTGGTAAAGATGGTATGGGCTTTGGTGATTTCAAACTATTAGCGGCCTTAGGCGCTTGGTTTGGCTGGCAGTTTTTGCCGATGATTATTTTATTATCTTCCCTAGTCGGTGCCGTTGTTGGCATTGCTGGTATTTTGATTATGGGCCGCGATAAAAACATTCCAATTCCGTTTGGACCTTATCTTGCTGCTGCAGGCTGGATTGCTGCAATGTGGGGTCATGAAATTATGGAATGGTACCTTCCCAGTGCTCAGCAATTCTAATCGCTCTATGAAAAACGTATCAATCAACTCAACACTCAATTCAATTATCGGCTTAACAGGTGGCATTGGCAGTGGTAAAACGGCTGTCAGTGATCGCTTTAAAGCATTGGGCATTCACATTGTAGATGCCGATATCGCAGCACGTACCGTGGTTGAACCCAACCAACCTGCTTGGTACGATATTAAAGCGTTTTTTGGTGCTGACGTATTATTAGATGACGATACCTTAAATCGAGCCTGGCTGCGCCAACAGGTGTTCGCGGATAATAACAAACGTAAAAAGCTAGAAGAGTTCACCCACCCTAGAATTCGTGATGAAATTATTCGTGATCTGGCAAGCTCAACATCAGCTTATACCCTACTCGCTTCGCCACTGCTTATTGAAAGTGGCCAAGCTGAGTTAGTTGATAAAGTGATTGTAGTCGATGTGCCTGAAGCTACTCAGATTGAACGCACCTGCTGCCGTGATAATAACGATAGTGAGCAAGTGAAGCGTATTATTGCTGCGCAAATTCCCAGAGAGCAGCGCTTAACTCATGCCGATTGGGTTATCGATAATAGCCAGCCACTCAATACTCTCGATGCTCGGATAGAAGCTTTGCACCAAGAGTTGCTAAAGCTGGCGAGTATTAAGGCCTAATAAGATTTTATAAAACTCAGTGCTGTTCTGAATTCTGTAATTCTTGTTCCCACTGTTGAGACATCATTTCTTCTTCCACTGACTTCCCAGGGATGGCATGGCTACCATCCGCCCAAGCACCGAGATCAATAAGCTTGCAACGCTCACTGCAAAATGGGCGATCTTTCGCTTCGGCTGACCATACAACGTCTTTACTGCAAGTTGGGCATTTAACTTTCATAATCTTTCTCTTCATAATTAAGGCTAGTCATATTCAATAACGACTGACTACTTAGAAATAAAACAACTGATTCCAGCGACGCCTTGGCCACCCTGCTGAATAGCCATTTCTACATCACTAATATCCAAGCCACCCAGAGCGTAACAAGGTATACGTGCTTGATCACATATTGCTTTAAACCCCGCCCATGTCAACGGGATAGAGCCTGTATGAGTTGCTGTTGTTTTCACCGGAGATACTAAAACAGTGTCTGCTAGCACTTGTACTGATTCAAGCTCTACCAAATTATGGCAAGCCATACTCAACCACTGACTCGCTGGAATTGGGCGGGTATCATGCTGAAGTTTTGCCGCGTTGAAATTGTTAATCGACAAGTGCAAACCATCAGCAAAAGCAATTTGGTACCAATCGAGTGGGCAATTCCAAATCAACTGACTTCCCGCCTCATGGCAAATACCATACAGTTTCATTGCCAGCTGAGTATATTGCATTTGATCTAAGCTGGGCGCACGCAACTGAATACAGGTCGTTGAATTATCGTTGCTACAATGGTTTTTAAGCGTATTCGCGACCTGGGCTAAGATGATTTCAGGATC
>JBALXI010000063.1:0-9065 GCA_036960605.1 Oleispira sp.
CTATGTTGGGTGATACCTGCGTAGCCGTTAACCCAGAAGATAGCCGTTATAAGCATCTTGTTGGTAAAGACGTGATGCTGCCATTGGTTGGCCGTCGCATTCCAATTATCGCCGATGAATACGCCGATATGGAAAAAGGCACGGGTTGTGTGAAAATCACCCCTGCACACGATTTTAACGATTACGAAGTTGGCAAGCGCAACGAACTGCCAATGATCAACGTATTAACGTTCAACGCCGACATTCGTGAAGAAGGCCAAACCTTCAACTTCGATGGCACCTTGAACGAAGAAATGTCTGGTTTCATTCCAGAAAAATACCGTGGTATGGAACGCTTCGCAGCCCGTAAAGAAATCGTTGCCGATTTTGATGCGGCTGGCTTGCTAGTAGAAATCGTTGAAAACGACATGGTTATCCCTTACGGCGACCGTGGTGGTGTTGTTATCGAGCCGATGCTTACCGACCAATGGTACGTAGACGCGAAAACAATGGCTAAGCCTGCGATTTCTGCTGTTGAAAATGGCGATATCGAGTTTGTACCAAAGAGCTACGAGAACATGTACTTCTCGTGGATGAACAACATTCAAGACTGGTGTATCTCACGTCAGCTTTGGTGGGGCCACCGCATTCCAGCTTGGTACGATGACCAAGGTAAGGTTTACGTTGCGCAAAACGAAGCGGCTGTACGCGAAAAGTACAAGCTGGATGCTTCCGTTAACCTATCGCAAGATAACGACGTATTAGATACTTGGTTCTCTTCAGCCCTTTGGACGTTCGCGACCCAAGGCTGGCCAAACCTAGACGACCCAGAAGTGGCTAAGCGTTTAGCCGACTTCCACCCTTCTGACGTTTTGGTTACCGGTTTCGACATCATCTTCTTCTGGGTTGCCCGCATGATCATGATGACCATGCACTTCTGCAAAGACGGCAACGGCAAACCACAAGTACCGTTTAAAACCGTTTACGTGACTGGCTTAATCCGTGACGAAACCGGCGCTAAAATGTCGAAGTCGAAAGGCAACGTGCTAGACCCTATCGACATGATCGATGGCATCGACATCGACGGGCTATTAGAAAAACGTACTGGCAGCATGATGCAGCCAAAAGACGCTGAGAAAATTAGCAAGCGTACCAAGAAAGAATTCCCAGAAGGTATTTCTGCTCACGGTACCGACGCTCTACGTTTCACCTTAGCAGCACTCGCCTCTACTGGCCGTGACATCAGCTGGGACATGAAGCGCTTAGAAGGTTACCGCAACTTCTGTAATAAAATCTGGAACGCCTCACGTTACGTGATGCTGTCTGTTGCTGGCGACGACGTTGTAGAAGCCGCGGCTGAAAACGGCACTAAGATTGTTATTACCGACGCAATGAAAGCGGCATGTGGTGCAGGCGGCGAAGAAGCTGTTCTGTCACTAGCCGATCGCTGGATTATTTCTCGCCTACAGTTTGTAGAAGCAGAAGTAACACGTCACTTCGACAACTACCGTTTCGATCTAGCAGCACAAGCATTATACGAATTCATCTGGAACGAATACTGCGGCTGGTACTTAGAATTGTCTAAGCCAGTACTGTGGGATGAAAACTCCAGCGTAGAAGCTAAGCGCGGCACCCTAGGCACCTTGGTTCGCGTATTAGAAGCGACCATGCGTTTAGCGCACCCAATCATGCCGTTCATCACCGAAGAAATTTGGCAGCAAGTGAAAGTACTGGCTGGCAAAGACGGCGAAACGATCATGCTAGCGCCTTATCCAGAAGCGCAAGACGCGTTCCGTGATGCCGATGCAGAAGCTGACATCAAATGGCTACAAGACGTTATTACAGCAGTACGTAATATTCGTGGTGAGAAGAACATTCCACCAAGCAAGCCATTAGACTTGTTATTCAAGAATGGCGGTGACGATGATTTCCGTCGCGCTGAAGAAAACCAAACCTTCTTGAAGAAGCTTGCACAGTTAGACAACCTAACGTGGATGAACGAAGGCGATGAAGAGCCAATGTCAGTGACGCAGTTAGTCGGTGATATGGAAGTTCTAATCCCGATGGCTGGCTTTATCGATAAAGATAAAGAAGTTGAGCGTTTAATTAAATCAGTAGAAAAACTGGATAAAGAAATCGAGCGTGTGAATAACAAACTCGGCAACCCAGGATTCACTGATAAAGCGCCACCGGCTGTGATTGATAAAGAAAAAGAGAAAGCCGCAGGGTTTGCTCGTGATATCACTAAGTTGAAAGATCAGATAGAGAAGATTAAGGCGCTTTAAGCCCTTACATTTATCTTCTTAGATTTGGAAATAAAGCCTTACTCTGCCTCGCAGAGTAAGGCTTTTTAATACATGGAACCGTAATGAAACACCTGCCTTTATTGTTAATCACCACCCTATCTTTAATTTCAGCCCATAGCTTTGCTGAAACACAGCCCTTTGATTTAGATATCGGCATAGCGCACAAAGCCTATTCGATTGAGATCCCTTCGCACACCGCTAATAGCTCAAACGATACAACCAGTAATGTGTCTGCTTTGGGTTTATCAGCAGAGGAAGAATTCAATGAGTACTTCTCTCTACAATTTGAAATCGCTAAGGGATATCAAACAGATGAAAGCAGCTCTTTATTTGTATCTGATGGCGCGATAACAGCAGAATCATATGAAACCCAGCTAGATTACAGCATTGGCATCATGGGGAAGATTTTACCCCTTGGTCGCAAAACATTAAGCCCAGTATTTCTAATCGGTGCAACCACCACATCAATCAGCTATGACTATCAACAAATCGTAGGCACTACGATTGAAAATGATATGACTAAAACAGAAACCTCTAGCGCAATCCAATATGGTTTTGGCTTTGAAATTGATGCCGCAGATGATTTAGACTTGGCGTTAACCTATATTGACTTATCTAACTTAAAACTTGAAACCTATATTATTAACTTTGAAGCCGTTATTAAGCTTTAATTTAAATTTTTAGTATTTAGGCCATCTGCTCTCTGCTGTAAGCCTACTCAGCAAGGAGCTTCCTAAAAATAGCTATCTTCAGTCACAGTAAAACCTTCTTGAAAACTCGCCCAGTTAGAAAACCTAACATGGTTGAACGAAGGCGACGAAGAGCCAGTGTCAGTGACGCAGTTAGTCGGTGACTCTGCTTGCACTGCATTTCTGAACGCGCAAAGTTTTTCCATGGCCAAGGATTTAAATGATGATTACTCATTCAATACCCAATGTGGTTTTAACTTTTGCCATCTCGACTTTAAGCTGATCCACCTCAAGCTCTACATTACCAATACGTTTATCCGTTCTTGTTTCAATATCTTCAAAGCGTTTTGCAAGTTGATCAAACTTATCATTCATATTATTAAATGATTGGTTCAATGTTTGAGTGTTATAAAGCAATGCGCCGATGCCTAGTACCGCCGAAATAATTAGAGCTGTTGTTACCTGCTCAAATACACTTAACCAGCGAATACCGGCATTATTGGTTTCATTTGTATTGGGCATATTAAACTCGGAAATAAAAAAGCCCCGCGAATGGCGAGGCTCTAAATTATTGTTCTGCTTGGTTGTTTCTATAGTAGCTTGGTAAATCAAGCACTAATCCTAACCAGTGGTCAAGAGTGGGTATCCAAAAATTTTCTTTCATCGAGTGGAGCCACTACAAAATCATAACTCATATCTTTTTTTGTAGATTCAAAAATAGGGATTTTGTGTAAGTTACAGGTATTAGCAACGACTCTTTTAAATGCGTCAGGTGCATTAGATCCCAAGCAAACACCTGCAACACACTCTGAACTAATTTTCAGGATATTATTTAAGGTATCATTGTCATCCTGAACCGCTCTTACTTCATCTTCATAGATCCAATCAGAGTGCTTTCTTCCTAGAAACTGATTCCTATATTGCTGATCATACTTCCGATTAATTAAATCTATGAAATTATTTGGTGTTATTTTATATGGAGAATCCGCGTATACGACATCAAATAAAACATCTTTAGTGCCAAACATACTCTCCAACACATCACGTTTATAGGAAATAATTAATCCTCGAGAATTATTGCAGTAGTGGCCCATCATCGTAGCATTTAATGGTTTTTTACAAAAACAAGCTACCGCCATATCCTGAAACTTCTTCTCTATTTCTGCCACTACATCTTTGAGAATACCCTCAATTGCATTTAGTATCTCCGGGGCTCGTCCCTCAAGGTGATCTGAGGCTGGATCTTTTTTAAGCTTCTCAGCAGTTCCCGCACCTGCATTCTTATCGATAACATGAAGCTGTTTATTGGCTTCTAGAAAATCATATACATACTTGTTTTGATCTTGAATAGACAGCCCTTCAAAACTTTCTTCCATCCCAACTGTAAATTCAAATACATCATTCAATGACTCTTTGGTAGAGAATCGCATATATTGATTCAGAAGTTCATCAATGGCATAAACAGTATCTGGCCTATATCGATAAAGGTATTTTTCACCAGTAGTATCCGAAAACATATCCATAAGCTAACTCCAACCGTCCTTTAATTAGTCCCCATTATACCTCCCCTTCACATAATAAGCTGCGGGTCCCATATCACTTGACTCACCACCAGCCTCCTTACTGCCACCAGCCAACGCTCGCGGTTTTCTAGCGGTCGAATTGGCGAACACCCTTAGCATCAATAAAGCATTAGCATTAGCCTCATCCAATCGATACCCTTCAGGCGTATGCCATCCGACAGCATTACAATGAAAACATGCGTACTCAGTGCGTATACCAAAAGAAGTTTTGCATAAGCCTGAGCCATTACACTCGCCACACTTAGACCATGTACTACGGCTAAATGATCTTGGAGTAACAGGCTTAGGATTCTCTTTAGGTAGATCGATCACTACGCAGCAACTCCACCAGCTTCCCTAACTTCGTTATAGGTAAGGTAATTAGCGGCCTGATCACCACTCATAACGTCAGTATCAATGAAGTCAGATTGTAGGCGTCAAACCTTAACTACAGCCTTGGCCACCTTAGGTAGTGCTATCCACTCAATCTTATCAATGCACTTGGTAGCAGCTATTAATGCATCATCATATTTTCGAGTAAAGCGACTCTATGCCTAGGTTATAGAGTCGCTTTACCTCAGCACAGTAATGAGCAGGCTTAGTGAAGACACCCTGACCACGCAAAGCCAGTGACTGGTGATTCTTTAGAGCCCAATCCATTAAGCCCCAGATCCTGAAGCGTTCATTTGAATCTATCTGAGCAGAAGAGTATTTGTGAGGGTGCTGAGTGCTGGTGTAGTCGCATAGTAACTGAACAGTACGAGCATGAGCACAGCGACCAGTTAATAGTCGTGGTCCATAAAGAACCATTAGCAGCTCTCTTTGTGCCTGGGGAAGCTTCTCAACAGCTGAAATGATGTGACCAGCTTCATACGCGTTAAGTATTTTACCGATGTTGTTTTGCTTAGTGCGTTTATCACTGACTCCATTGAGCTGGTGGATCCTAAGTGGATTGCATAAGCGGCATATATTGCTTGTCTAGCAGAGCTGAAATTCATTATTTGCCCTGTCCTGAATTCCTGTCGCAGACAGTTTTACAGGACTGGATGGAGGTTCAAGGGTAAGGGCCCATTAATAAAACAACTACTCACTCAGCAGGTTCCACGCGTGGAACACAATTAAACTACCGTATAGGATAATCACAGACGCTAAATACTACTAATGAATAGGAGTTCTTACTAAGACGATCCTTTCAAATTCCTGCCTTGAAGAAATTAGCATCGGGCGGCATCATCGTTTTATGAAAAAAAGTAGCTGAAGACTAATCTCTCTATGGAACCCAGTTTTCTTATTTGCTTTAATACAACTCACGCTAAGAATTTAACTCGATAATCAACGAATATTTATAAAAAGGAAGCACAGTGAAAATACTTATTACGCTCATGATTCTATGTATTTCAGTTGCATCTTTGGCTGGTGGTAATGAACCGATTGAGTCATTCAGTAAAGCAAAGAAGCTTTTGCAAAAGAAGGTCTATCACGATCATCAAGAGACTATCTATTGCGGCGCTGAGTTCGATATTAAGAAAAATGTAATACCACCACACTGCAAAGCATAAGAAGCGAGCCAAGCGTATTGAATGGGAACACGTTGTGCCGGCAGAAAACTTTGGTCGTACTTTTAGCGAGTGGCGTGATGGCCACCCAAGCTGCGTCAGTAAAAAAGGCAAAAGCTTTAAAGGCCGAAAATGTGCATCAAAGATAAATAAAGAATACCGGTTAATGCAATCTGATATGTATAACCTATTCCCCGCTATCGGCGCCGTTAATGCCATGAGAAGTAACTATAACTTTGTGGCTCAGCTTAATGCTAAGAACGGTTTTGGTAGTTGCGACATGAAGATAGCCAATCGGAAGGCTGAGCCACCTATTGAAGCTGGGGTTGAATTGCGCGTACTTATCTTTATATGGATGCGACTTATAAGCGATACAGCATGAGTAAGAGCCAGAAGCAGTTAATGGGGGTTTGGGATCGCATGTATCAGTTAGTGCTTGGGAGTGTGAGAGAGCCAACCGAATTGAAAGAATTCAAAATAGCGAAAACTTACTAATGCTTGATCGGTGCAATACTAAAAATGGACAATAGCTGGCTTTTAACAAACATTGTTCCACGGGCGAACCTAATAACCCCTTTTTGAATTTTGTTTTTTTATAATATAATTTTCTAGTCGCTGAAAATTGAATATTATTAAAAATAAATAAGGTGGCTGGCTAAATAAACACTTCGGTATTGAAGAATTACACTTTAGGATAAAACAAATAGCAGAGAGGTAAGAGTCGATGAAAATTTAATAAAAAGGGCAAACCAGCGTTGCCACCGATTTGCCCTTGCAGGCAGGAGATAAAACTCCAATACCCGACCTCAGAAATCGTAGTATTGTTATTACCCTCCTGTTAGTCAAGTTAATAAATGCATATATGCACCGATTTTAGAATGCCATCATTGGCAGGAACGCGTGCACCTTAAATTTAATAGGAAATAAAAATAATGGCTTCACTGATAAATATTCTAACTATGATCATCGCTGTGGCGGTCACGCTAAAAGCGATACTTCAATCCATCCTCATACTGAGAGAAGCCTCATTTACTGAGGTGCTTATTGAACTAGCTAAACTCTTAGCAGCTCTCGATTGGTTTTAACCATTCAGAGCCAACAATCCAGCATCGCGTTTGTCTTCATTACTACTGCCAGTCCATCCGGTTAGTTGATTGAAGAACTTAGCGTCTGCTTTGGCTTTTTTCTTGTAAATGCCTTTCAAGGGTTTAACCAGGCGAACTGGTATTCCCTCGTGCAATAGGCATTCTACAAGAACCCGCTTAACACCTTTAACCTGCCCAACATTCTGAGCGATCTTATTCACCTGCCTTGCGCTTATGCCGATATCAACAATCCCCGAATATAAATAAGCCGGTGTGGAGTTACTAGTCCTGATCATGAAGAACTCCAGCTTGATGCAGTGAGATCAATAAAGAAGCGGCATTGCTGACAGACAGTTGGATTTTTGCACGGCCGAGGAAAACTTCAGCCTTATCTGCGCTTGGTGTGCTCGATGGTTTAGGGTGAGGGATCGTGATAAATGAATCAGTTCTTTTATTGCCATCAATATTTTTAGCAGTCGTTTTCTTGACCTAATAATAAAATGTACTTTGACTGATATTCTTTTGCTTTAAAAATTCCTGCTTCGTTAGCCCGCTTGATTTCAATTCATTGATAATGGACTGCCACAGCTATAGTTTTTTCATATCCTACCCTCGATTATAGTTTGAGGGCAGTGTGCCAGTCACGGTCAAAGAATTTTAGATGGAGTTTGTGGATCGCTTATTCAATAATGAGACCAAATATTGAAACAAATCTATTACTACGTCCAAAACAACTCCATTTAATATTAATTTACTAAGAACCATAAAAGAAAGAATTAAAAACCTTCCATCTTTCTAAACTTACTTCTAACTCAACCTAACTCCATAAATTTTCAACATTTAGTTGAAAAGCATATACTTTATCCAGAATCCTCCATTCGCTTTCAACAATCCCCCTCCATAGAACCGACTTTTCCCCACTGCCATTTATTATCAATTTCTTTAGAGGCTTTAGCATGCTGATTAGGAAATGATTTGTGATTGTTTCGAGCAATACGAACCGCTTCGGGAATAGAGGCTTTATCAAAGCTAACGTCTTCACGGAGAAAAGCCTGTAAATCAGGGTCAGTCTTGGCAGTAGCTTGGCTCTACTCTAAATAGGTTTCGACAGCATCAAGCTGATTATTGCGGATGTCTTCAATGTAAGAATGGAATTGTGTTGCCTCAGGTGCCTGTACAGCAGAGTAATAGAGAGGCTTAAAAGACGTAAGGGCTTTAAGGTTGAGCCAACTCAGAAAGGTCACAACAAGCACGGTTAACAGGCCCATTCCAATACTTATCTACTACTATCGATTTATCACCCCATAATAGGTACACTCTACTGAGTAATTACTCTAATAACCTTAATAAAACGAATTCACCTATGACTCCATCAGAAAGACTTCAGGCCACCTACCAAACGCAATACAAGGCCTCGCGTCAGCATGCTTACCCAAGCATCAAAGAACGTAAAGACAACCTAGAAAAGCTGGCTCAGCTGATAGAAAACAATGCAGACCGTATCTGCGCAGCCATCGATAAAGATTATGGCGGCCGTTCTACCAACGAATCCATGCTATTAGAAGTAACCCCGTTATTAGGTTCGGTAAGCTACGCGAAAAAACGCATCAGCAAGTGGGCTAAACCAAAAAGCCGTCACGTTGGCCTAGCGTTTAAAGGGGCAAGCAATAAACTGATCCCTCAGCCTAAAGGGGTTGTCGGTGTTGTTACTCCATGGAACTACCCATTGTTCCTAGCACTTAGCCCATGTGTTAGCGCCCTAGCTGCGGGTAACCGCTGTATCGTTAAGATGGCCGCCAACTCACAAAACTTGTGCCGTCTACTTGATGAATTGGTATCCGCTGTATTCGACGAAGCCGTATTGGCCGTCATTCCAGCCGCCTCGGCG
>JBALXI010000064.1:0-8692 GCA_036960605.1 Oleispira sp.
ATGCGGCGCATGAAGGCCTTGATTCACGCTGGGCAAAGCAAACGCCAGAACGCGCAGAGCGACAAATGAGAACCTTATTGCTTGGTGATTGGAGTCAGTACGAATGAGGGCAATTTTATTAAGCGGAGATAGAAAGGTTGTTTTTGATGATGCTAATAAGCAATACGCAGAGGCAACCATATACCAACTAGTTCCTTTTTTATTTTGGAATCGCTGGGTTCGTGTATTTTCGGTATTTCTTATCGATTCAAACTACAGGCTTAAAACAAAAGACAAGATTATCGAAGAACTTGTCGATATGGCTGATTTCAAGATAGAAAAAAAGCGGAAGGCTGATGAATTTAATCGGGGTGGATTCTAATGTTAATCGAAAAATGGACAGCTCCGAAAGATGGCCAAATGTCGAAACTTGGTAAAAACCACTGGTCAGTTGAGCGATTAATTGACCTATCAAAAGATTTTAAGGTTATGACAATTCCCTTAGATCATTTGAATATTTACCACAATTACGAGCGCATCACCTTGCGTGAAATGGCGACTTATATTCGAGCGGTTAACGATGCTGATTTAATTTACCCTATCATTATGGATGAGGACGGCGAAATAATGGATGGTAGGCATCGAATTGTTAAATGCTTAGTCGAGGGCATTAAAACTATTAAAGCTGTTCGATTTGATAAGAATCCAGAGCCTTGCAAGAGGGATGAGTAGACCATAATTTGCACTACAGCCCCTCCATGTTAATATAGAGAAAACATGAAGGGGTTTAAAAATGCCAGCATTATTATTAATCGTTAAAAATTCACTTGGTGCATTGGCGCTTTATTTCGCTAAGCGCTACGCGGCTGAGTTAATTTATGACGCATCACTTGATATGTTAGACAAGTTGGCTGACCTATCAGAAACTCAAGTTGATGACGATGCAGTTAGTAAGCTTCGCCAAGACAAAGATCAGGCACTTAAAATAATCAAAGGGTTCATCTAATGGCAACAGCTAAGAAAAAGCACACAAATCTTGCGGGTGCTGGAGCGTTTTATGGCGCCACAACGAAGACAAAAAAGTTAAAATCAACCGTATACAAGCCAAAAAAGAAAACTAGGAGTGCGTAATGATTGATTCATTGGCATTCATGCTGCCTATACTAATACTAGCCGCGGCTGTTATTAAGCGCTCTGAGATGGCTTTGTGGCTGGCCTTAATTACTGGGTTTGCTGCTGTCATTGGTATGAGCGGCGCTCCTATAGATAGCATTATGATATTCTTTTCTGGGGCTAATCTTATCTTAATGACGGCGGGCTTTTCTAGCTGGAGAGCTAATAAAATCACACTGCCTTTGCTCATTGGATTACTTGCATCAATTAACGTGGTCATGAATTTTACAAACCTGATAGCCTTATTGAATACAGGGTTTCTGCTAAATAGCGTAGGAATGATCACTGGTCTTATTGGCTATGCTCAATTAGTGCTTGTTTGTACTATGGATGACAGTAAGGGCGCGCTAAATGAATTGCTTAATGATGGTAGGGATTTGCTTTGCCGCTCTATGCACATGGGTGGCAATAACAAAAACGGCGGCAATCATTAATGAATTCATTAAACACAGGGCACAACGCGACAAACTTTCTTCTTTACGTGATGACGATGCTGGGAACGTTCCTGACTGAGAACTGGTATTTGGTTATCATGGTTGTATTTGGCTTGGTCCATGTTTATGTAGCATGGCAGCGCAACGTAAGGGACAAAAAGAAATTTGAGTTAGAAATGAAAGCGCTACAAACTAAGGCAGATACTCTTAATTGAGATAGAAGTTTGAATAATTAGAAAATACACGTTATAGTGCATTTGCGGATAGGGCTTAGCAGCTCTAAAAACTAACTAGTCATTAGGTTTCCGCTTTACTTCAGACTACCTTTGACAAGGATTCAAAATGACACAATTCATAGAAGTTCCCGCAAGTAAGAATTCACTATCAAAAAGAAAGCCAGTGTTTGGCATTGGCATTAATGACGCTAATTATGTTGCTCAGCCAGTAGTTGAAAGCAAAAAGATCAGCTGTCCATACTATAGGGCTTGGAAGAACATGCTTATGCGCTGCTACAGCGAGAAATATCAAACAAAACGACCAACCTACATTGGCTGTTCAGTAGATAAAGAATGGCTAACATTCTCAGTATTTAGGGCGTGGATGGAAGGTCAAGACTGGCAGGGCAAGCAGTTAGACAAAGATTTATTAATACCAGGTAATAAGGAATACGGGCC
The DNA here is from genome assembly GCA_036960605.1 of Oleispira sp. Lineage (GTDB taxonomy): Bacteria > Pseudomonadota > Gammaproteobacteria > Pseudomonadales > Oceanobacteraceae > Oleispira. The sequence goes on from JBALXI010000064.1 coordinate 2,261, forward strand.
AGCTGCCTGTATTTTCGTAAGCAGCCAGATAAACTCGCTTTTAAACGACCACGCGGCAGAAAGAGGTGATTTTCCTCAAGGCGTTGGCTTTGATAAAGCATTAGGTAAATACAAGGCATATTGCAGCGTAAACGGAAAAATGAAGCATTTAGGTTGTTTCACATCAATACCCGAAGCGGAAATAACATACCTGACATTCAAGTCGGAATTAATAAAGCAGATAGCTAGTGAAGAAGAAGCTGCTAGCAATCCAAAATTACAGACGGCGCTATTAAGGCACACAGAATTACTAATTAATAAATTAATCATTATTAAAAGAGAAGTAAAATGAAAAAGTTAATATTAATGATGAGCATATTCTTTTGTACGCTAAGTGCGCAAGCAGACGACTATCACGATTGGGTCATGTCCCCTGAAAATACATTCTTGGCGAGCATGGGACTTGATAGGTACTCTATGCTTGGCTTTCAAAAGAGGCCATATCTAGCTAAAGGGGTAGTACAGTTAACAATGTCGTATCCCTGCAAAGGTTGTGTAGAGGATGGGGAAAAGGTACACATAGAAAGCGTTATGCTGTCAGGTAATGGAGTTGATATAGGCGGATGGGATGATACCCACGTCAAAGGGTTATCGAGTGGGCGTGTAGCATTCACAGGTAGAATAAGTGAAGCGCTAATGGCTGATGTACTGGCGACCCCTAAGTTAGTCGTAACAATGAAGTACTACAACGGCAATGGCGATCGGTTCGTGTTCCTAACGAAAGACCTTGAAAAACTACTAGTCACATTAAAAACAAAGTAAGGATTACAAGATGAAAAAGTTAATATTAATGTTAATGATCAGTTTTAGCGCAATGGCTGATGACGCGTATGAAGCAGAGCTTAAAGATCGTATTGCCAATAAGGACGCTATTATTGAAAAGCTTGAAGAGCTAAATGCCGATACTGAAGATCTGCTTGAAAGGGTGTTTAAGCAGAATTCAGAATTAATGGCTAAGCTAAGGAAAGAATCTGAGCCATCTAACAATTATAAGCTCTATTTGGAGAATATAAGCGATATGTGCCTAGGTGGTAATAACTTTGCATCGATAGGTAGTGATGGCTCAATGTATCGGTTTAGTTGTGATTTGGTTGAGGTGGTTAAATGAAGAATCCATTTTTAGTGCCTAGTGTTGGCGATGTGTTTAAACACTCATTTGATATTCATAGGGAGTTGGTATTTATTCGGGATAATGAAAATGGAAGTGGATTGTTTGAAGAGGTTGAAAGTAAGCGCTCGAGTTCTGAAATAGAACTTGTGATAAAAGAGAGAAAATTCCAAACGATAGAATACAATGGATTCATTTGGTAATGACTGGCTGCTAACGCGGCCTTTTTTACGCAAATTGAAAACGTGATACAATTAGGTTAAATTAATAGTCAGTGTGACAGGGTTGCACTTATGAACGGGGTTCTATGACTAGTAAACTAACATTGGAGCAGAAAGAGCTCTTAGGTGCCATTACACAAGAGCTTAGGCGTGAAACTGCATTGGCCTATATTGCTAATGGGTATCAGAATAAAACAAAATCATATCTAGATGCCTGCGAGTCAATGGGTAAGAAGCCATCTAAGAATCCTGAAACTTCTGCTAGTGAAATCCTAAGCTACCCTAATGTATTAGGATTTCTAAGGAGTGTTAAGGAAAAGGTCGCTCAAGATGTGCAAATAGACGCAGCGTGGGTGCTTAGGCAGGCTGTTAAGGTTCACGAAAGGTGTATGCAGGCAGAGCCAGTAATTGACAAGGAAGGAGGCTCTACGGGCGAATATAAGTTCGAGCATTCAGGGGCTAATAAAGCATTAGAGATTATCGGCAAGCACATTGACGTACAGGCATTTACTGAGAATGTGAAATTGAATGCTGAGATAGCGGTCACGCAGACTTTAGAAGAGAGGCTAACCGGTGGTAGTAAGAGATGAGCGACAATCATACCAAGGCGCTATGGTATCTAGATAATCTAAACACCCTCACCCATGAAATGCTTGCGGATGCTATGACCTATAAATGGTTTAGGCTCTGCACGCTTTATCACATTAAAAATAAAGAAGGCAAGAAGGTTCTATTCTCTCCAAACATAGAGCAAGAGGATTTTTATCTATTCACTCATGGGCGGGACATAATCCTAAAGGCTAGGCAGTTAGGGTTTACGACCTTCAAGATGATTAGCGACCTGGACGACTGCTTATTTATCAAAGACCACTCGGCAGGCTGCATTTGCCATAATCTATTATCTGCTAAAGACATTTACCGCAACAAGATTAGATATGCTTACCAAAATATAACTGAGGATCAAAAGAACCTATTAGCAGAGATTGGTTATACGCTACCTAAGCCGGTAAACGATAAAGACAATAGTTATGTATTTGATAACGGCTCATCGATCATGGTTAGTACTTCATATCGTGGCGGCACATTACAAAGCCTTCACGTTTCTGAGTTCGGAAAGATATGTAAACAGTCCCCCGACAAAGCAAAGGAAGTTGTAACGGGTGCATTTGAGGCTGTTGGTATTAATGGCGAGATAACGATTGAATCAACGGCTGAAGGCAAGGAAGGCTATTTCTATTCATACTCCAGTGATGCAAAGAAGCTTAAAGATGCTGGCAAAACATTATCCAAGCTAGACTTTAACTTTCACTTCTATTCGTGGTTTGGCCGTCCTGAATACTCACTAGCGGGTGATGTTTCAGAGGGCTTGATACCTTACTTTATTGAACTTGAGCACAAGAACGGCATTAAGTTAACCGATGGTCAAAAGGCTTGGTACTCTGCAAAGTGGAAAGTATTAGGCGATGATATGCGCCGCGAATATCCAAGCACACCAGAGGAGGCGTTCAATCAGTCTATTGAAGGTGCTTACTTTGCCAAACAATTCACTCAACTATACAAAGAAGGGCGCATTGCTTATGACTTCTCTGAATACTCGACCAATAAAGGGCCGGTTAATGTGGTTTGCGATATTGGTATTGGTGATTCCACTGCTTTGTGGTTTTGGCGTATGGTTGGGAATGAGCCTCATATTGTCCATTACCATGAGAATTCTGGCGAACCTCTGGGATATTATATTAAGTATATTCAAGATAAGATTACCGCTAAAAGGTGGGAGTTAGGCAAGTCATACGGCCCTCATGATATGAATAACAGGGAGTTTGCTTCTAAGGGTAAGACTCGAAAGGAGTTAGCTGCTGAAGGTGTGGAGTATGGCGAAAAAGTTTATAGAATGAAGTTTGAGATTGTGCCAAGGCTTGGTGTGGATGATGGCATCCAGGCTGTACGTGATCTATTGCCTAAGTGCGTATTCGACCATAAAGAGTGCGAGGAGGGCATAAACGCTGCTGAGGCATACCGCAAAGAATGGAATGATAAACTAGGCTGTTATCGTGATAGACCACTGCATGACTGGGCATCACACGGAGCTGACTCGCTACGCTATCTTGCTATTGTCGAAACCAAGAGAAAGCACGTATCTAAAATCGATATAAGATTTGGCGCATAACATATATATAAGCATTGTGCTAACATAACGAAAACACAAATGGGCTAGATGAATGGCTAACGTAAAATTTATAAACACAGAATATGTGGCAAAGGCCGATAACTGGAACAAAACCAGATTGGCTTGTAGTGCTAACGGCATCAAAGACGCTGGCGTCACATTCCTACCGATGGCTCTAGATAAAGATGCTGACAAGTATAAGTCATACAAGCAACGCGCATTATTCCTTGGTGTTACTGGTCGGACTAGAGCGGCATTAGTTGGGGCGGCATTTCGTATCGATCCGACATTCTCAGAAGACTTGCCTACTCAAATGGAATTTGTAACCAATGATTTTGACGGCTCAGGCGTGTCGATTGACCAAGTAGCCAAGCGCATGGTTAGTGAGATTCAGACAGTCGGGCGTAATGGCTTACTAGTTGATTTCCCACTGGTGCCAGTTGGTGCTAGTCGTGAAGATGAGCTAAAGCTAGGTGTTCACCCGTTCGCTGCAAGCTATGCGGCTGAAAGTATTATCAACTGGGAAGAAACCAAGGTTAACGGAAAGACTCAGCTTTCAATGGTTGTGCTGCGCGAAAGTACGCAAGAAGCCAGACAAGATGATGAGTTTGAGAAAGAGTTAGTAACGCGTTATCGGTCACTGCAATTAATTGACGGCCTTTATGTTGTTCGCTTGTGGAATTCAGATGGCGAATTAATAGGAGAACCTTCAGAACCTAAAATCCGTGGGCAGCGATTAAACTATATCCCGTTCTACTTCACTGGGTCAGAAGACAATAAAGCCTCGGTAGATGAGATACCCTTAGAGCCGATAGCAGAGATTAACATTGGGCACTATCGCAACTCAGCCGACTTTGAAAAGAATCTTTATATTCACTCAGGCGGCACAATGGTCGTCATGTCCTCTATGGATTCGGCAGAGTGGAACGAAGTTAATCCTAACGGCGTTGTAGTGGGTGCTGATAGCGGCATTAAGTTAATGCAAGGCGATGATGCTAAGTTATTACAATTAGAGCCTGCAAGCGCTGTTAATGAGGCAATGGTTCGCAAAGAAGAACAAATGATTTCTATCGGCGCTCGAATGATTACCTCGGGCAACATAAACGAGACAGCAGAGGCGGCCAGAATATCAGCCAGCTCTGAAACCTCAACCCTAAGTACGATTGTCGGCAATATCGAAGAAACCTTAAATCGTGCGCTTGCTGTAATGGCTGAGGCTGTAGGTGTTGATGCTCCGATATACAATATGAATCGTGATTTCTTTGACTCTAAGCTAACTGCTCAAGAGTTCATGGCAATTAATGTGATGTATGACGCTGGCCACATTGCAGGATCGGACGTTAAGAATGTATTGCGCAAATCTGGAATTGTTGGTGCAGAACGTACTGACAAAGACATTGACGATGAAAATGCGAGTGCTAGCCCTGTATGAGTACGACTGGATATTTAATAGACGCAACCACTAGGCACGCAATATTCGTTGAGCGATACGGCCACGGGCGATATAACGACCTTGAGCCTATCTTGAATGATATGCGCGATAAGTTAGTTGCTCGACTGAATAAAGAAAATCTAACTGACTTCCAAACCTTTCGCGCTCAGGCTTTATTGTCTGATATTGACGACATTATGGCCAAGTCACTCCAGCAGTTTGAGCTTGATTTGACCGGGTACATAAAAGACTTCTCTGAATATGAGGGAGGGTTTAATACTCGCATGCTTCAAGGTGCGGTTAAGATTGAGGTTGATAAGCCATCGATTGAGCAACTTAATGCAGCTCTGAATAATACTGATATGGTGTTAACTCAGGCTAGCGGATCAGTTCAGCGAATGACAATTAACGAATCAATTAACCAGTTCAGCCCTAAGAAAGCGCAGGAAATTAGGGGGTTGATTAGCCAGGGCATAATAGCTGGAGAAACTACCGATGAAATTACCCGCAAAGTAACCAATCAAGTAAACAAGCGAACTAAGTCGCAGGCTAGGGCTTTGGTATCGACCACAATCAGTTCCACGTCTAATCAGGCGCATACTGAGACGGCCAAGGCCAATGGTGATGTATTAAGAGGTGAACAGATAATTGCAACCTTAGACAGTCATACAAGCGACATTTGCATTAGTGCTGATAAGACCATCTGGCCAGTAGGTAAGGGGCCACACCCACCACTGCATTGGAATTGCAGATCATTAAGAGTAATGCTGGTTGACCCTAAGTACGCAATACCAGGATTAGAAGGCACAAGAGCAAGTGAATCTGGCCAAGTATCGGCTAATCTAAGTTATCGCGGATGGTTAAAACTTCAGCCTAAAGCAGTTAGGGATAAAGTGAGTATTAAAAAATCATACTCACTCGCTGAGCTGGCCGCGCTCGAACCAGTTACTTTTCTATAAAGGTACTATCGTTAACTTGCTTATAAGTCTTAGACGCGCCCACCAGTCCCACACCGGCAATCTTCTTGATCTTGCCGCCAGCCTTCAGAAACTTAGCAACCTGCTCACTAATCTCGGCCTCTTGAGCATATTTAATTGCGTGGTCAATTGGAGGTTTTGCATTACTGCATAGTCTAGTATTTCTAATCATTTCTAAGTTCATCATTCTTCACCTTCAATTATGGCAAGTAGTTTGCCTTTGGTTTTAATAGCTACTGCTAATCCGTTCTTGTCATAAAGTAGTTCATTGGGGCGGATTGCTTCTGCTCTAATGTGGTAAATAGGAATATTATTCTCATTAAATCTAAGCATATCCTCCTCAAATGCCTTGCTTATCTTGGCCATAACTCCTCCTTAATTAATGTCATTTAAATATAATCCAGCCCAATCCATTAAACCAATCACGCTTTCACCTATACCCAAGAATTTACTGAAGTGGAGCTTCAGGATAAAATAGAAGCCATGAT
>JBALXI010000065.1:0-8086 GCA_036960605.1 Oleispira sp.
AAGCTTGCATGCTGTAACTAGTCAGGGTTACATCATGAGCAGGAGATGCGTCTCGGCTACTGGCAATGAACGCTTTCTTACCTCGTAAGTTGATGTAGACCTGATCACCCATAAGGAAGGTGCTTCCCTCAACAAATACTAATTGCTCTAAGGTAGAGTTAATTAATACTTGTAGCCGCTGATGCTGCTGGTATTTATGCAGAGAAAAAAGTGATATTAAAATCATCGCCATAACAACAATGGCAATCATTATTAGTTTTTTATGTTTAATAACTAACGTCCTTGTATTCATGTAGTAGCTTTTTATCTTAACGCTTAGCCGGGTTTATTTTAGTGATCGGTTCGGGGTGATTCACAACACAGCGAATGCCGTTATCGGCGCCTGCATTTTCTGGGGCGACGACCTTACGTTTATACAGTTTTTTCCCCCCCGAAACGCCCAATGTTCCAAAACCTCGAGCGACTTTCATTTTTGATCTTCCCGGTACCTTCTCGTGATAACTTGGGTCAGCTTTCGCATCCCTCGTATAGGCATGCCATGCATCTACTGTCCACTCACCGACATTCCCTGTCATGTCATACAAGCCCAAGGGATTCGGCGGCCAAGTACCGACTGGAGTCGAGAATTGATCATCTGCCGGTTCACGAACATTGATGCCACGTTGGTAGGTTCCATCGTTTGTCGCATAAGCAACTAGCTTACCGCGACTACGCGCAGCAAATTCCCACTGCGCTTCCGTCGCTAAATCCATTGGATAACCAATATGCTCACCCAACCAATGACAATAGTCTCTAGCCTGATACCAGGTCATCCAGTTGGCGGGATAGCTCGGACCTCCATGCTCAAAATGACGCCACTCAGGCCGAACGGCATCTTCACCAATGTAATTCATATAAAAATCAAAGTCTGAGAAGGTCGCCTCATAAGCTTGCATGCTGTAACTAGTCAGGGTTACATCATGAGCAGGAGATGCGTCTCGGCTACTGGCAATGAACGCTTTCCTACCTCGCTCGTTAATATACACCTGATCCCCCATTAGGAAGGTATCTCCTTCAACAAATACTAAGTACTCTAAGGTAGTATTGATTAAAATATGCAGGCGTTGCTGTTGTTGATACTTAGTAATGGCGAACCAAGTCATTAATATCAGCACAATAATACCTAAACTAAAGAGTCCTATTTTCTTATTTTTACTTATTGCTTCTATTATATTCATAATTAATTTTCTAAATGATTTTTGTATTAAAAGTTCAACGAAGCTATGTGTTTTTCTACATACAGCCAATCGTCTTCATCGCTTAATAATTCGTCACGTAAACGCTGCTGGTTATCTTTCAAGCGTTTAGTTTTAACGTCAACGCTGGCATTGGGCTTCACTCCAGGCTTAAATGCATCTCCTTGCCCCTCTCCTATATGCTCTAAAGTCTCTTGCCAGTCTCTGCGCGATTTAATCCCTTCACGAATAAGAATCTTAGCGGTCTCTTCTCTCTTTGAATTAAAGTCCCAATCACTAGGCCATATTTCATCTAAGCCTAAGCGCACGTTCATAAGGTCAAATAAAATTCGTCCTTTAGTTTCAGGAGTTAAATAGTGAATCAAAGCAGGTTTTACTTGTATTGATTCCATCAAATTATTGAGCTGCTCAGTTTTGATATTTGAATCATTCCACCCATTCAAAAGCTCCGCCGCCGAATCTAGAATCTGCACAGAAGCTTCCGCCACAACCCCCACTCCAAGAACTCCTGCAGCGGTATTAAACTTGCCTTTACGTAATAGGTCCCAGGCATATGCCGAAAACAAATCAAACACTTCATATTCTGAGCCGTCCGCTAACTTATCGAAAATATCGATATAGCTAAAATTATTACGCTCTAGTTCTTCATAGACAAATTTTATAAATTCAAAGCAATGCCCAATACCTACTACAAACTCAAACTGACCACCAATACCTAAACCCAAAGCCGCTTCGGCTTTCAGTTTTATCACAAACCTCTGGCTTTTATCATCAAACCCTATTTTAAATTCACCTTTACCACCGATGCCAGCCAAGCCGGTAACTGTATACCCAGCGGAACCAAAGGGTTCAAAATTTGGAGCCGATGAGTCACCCTTAGTTTTCGGTTTACGCCAATCTAATGAGGCTTTTAAACCCACAGCGGCCTTGCCTCCCAAATAGGCCTCTACTACAGCTTCCGCCTCTAGCTGGGCTTTGGTTAAGGCTTTTGCATTGGCCTGTCGTTTTGCACCTGCTCTTGCATCATCATTTTCAATCTTTCTGGCGTCTGCATATTCATTTATTAAAGGAGCTAAAGCCAAGGCACCCTGAGGTACCGCTACAGCAATCTGCCCACCTAATTGAAGATTAGCCCCCGCCCAAGCACTAATATGCCCTTGAAATCTTGCTCTTAATTTCCCTAAGTTGAGTGGAACCTTATCCCATTCAATTTTTGTTTTATCTAGATCTAGTTGCCAAGCAACAAACTCGCAGCGGCGGTTTTCAAATACTTCATCGGGCACATCTATTTGCGGGCCACTCTCCCCTTCACTAATAAAGGGGATTGAAAATAATTCGATAGATGACAGATCAATTCCGTCCTCTATTAGACTCTCAGCCCTTGCGCGTATATGTTGAATATATTGCTCAATTACATATTTGAGTTTTCTTGATACTTTGCCATTTTCATTAAACCAGTCGGTTCTATCAGGGAAGAGCCTTCTTCCGCCTAGCCCTTTTTCTTCAATTTGTTGCTCTAAATCTGGACAGGCTGTTCTTAGCTGATCTATTAACTTGGTCCCTTCATTGCTCTTGCCAATCTGTTCCCAGCTGAACCCTGCAGGCGTTGATAAGCCATTGAATATCATAATAGAGTAAGCCATAAACTCTAGTTCTGGTTCATTCCATTTTTTATTTTTAAAGTTAATTAACCATTGATCTAATCTGTTACTAACAAAGTCTGCAACCACACCTGAACGGCGCAAGCCAAGTTGATAGTTGTAATTATCTGATCCCGTTTGGCTTGTATGACCCACAACTTGCAGGAATAAAGGCTTAACAGAAGGATCTGCTTTTGATACGTTTGCTTGGCTTTTAATGACATCCCAGGGTAAGAGAGTATTTAAAACTTCGCACGCACCTCTTGGTGTTAATACGCTGCAATCCACGGCAAAATAAGGTGAGTGGCGATTAAGCTCCGATGTACTGCCTTTTATTTCATGAGCAGGTATTTCACGCTTTACATCCACTTCCGGTGTTAATGCATAACCCTCGCTATCAGGAATATAAAAGCTGCCTTCTGCTTTTGCTTCTGCCAAAGACAGCTCAACCCCAGCTTCCGCGCCAATGGCCAATTTACCTTTCCCTAGAATATCAAGCTCTGCTTTTGCCGAAGCGCCCATGGTATAACGCATAAGCTGTGCGCCTGCACTGCCATCCCACTGTGTAGCAGGTAAACGCATGTTACTTATTTTTTCTACAAACTTAGCTCTCACTTCTTTTTCAAATACATCAGAATAATAAATATTGGCTAATTCAATATAAATTTCGCTATATTCCGTCCAAATATCCTTAACGAGGCTTTTTGCTTTATCCCAGTCTTCAGGAAGAAAGGCTTTTTTAACATCTTCTGTTTTACTACTCAGATCTTCTTTTTCCAGCAGGGCAACCGCTTCTATACGGTACTTTGCATATTGATTGGCAGTTACATTGCAGTCTTTGTTAACCTGCGCTATCCAGTTATCTAACATTGTGTAGGTATCATCACTCAGAAATATACCGATACCCGTTAGATAGCGCGTATAACCCGTAGGGATTTGACCAGACTTTTCTGCTTTGAATATTCCCCACTCTTCTTTTATTTCAACTTTAACTTTGCCAAAAGTATCTTTCACTTTTTGAGGGTTGATGGTGCCAGCTTTGTTATTGCTGTCTTCTGCTTCATCTTGTTCAGTAAAACGCCACGCTCTTAATTTATCAGCACTCGTTTCTTGCGGTTCATTTGTTAGCGTATCGCTTGCAACGACTTTCATGTCTTCTGATAGGTCATAAAAGCGTTTTGGTTCATCCCTATTTGCCTGACGTTTTTTCATTTCATCAATAAAAATATGCGGCACAAATGAATAACCTGCAAAGGCATCTTTATTTGTACCGAAACGGACCATTTCAGTGAATCCTTTCCCCCCTTGAACTAGAGCAGAAATATCTTTATTTTCAGGATCGTCAGGATTTAATTCGATACCTGCCGATTGTAAAAGCTGCTCTCGTAAATCTTTTTGGCATTGCTCGAGTTCATTTGAATCTCTACTACCTGCATTACACGCTTTGGTAAAGGCTGTTACTTTTTCTTGTAGCGGCTGCTCTATTTCACTCAGCTTTTTAAAGGACCATTTATCTAGGACAATAAGCTGATGGTCATTCGGTGAATACAAAATATCGTGAACCATGTTGTCGGGTATCACTAGGGTATTATCACTGTTTGTCGCAACTGGAAACTTGGCTTTCTGGTTCACGCTTTACGTCCTTGTCTATAAATTGGATTTAAATTAACAATCAGCACCCATAGTGCTTTTCTAACTCACCCTGAGTTATCGGCCCAGCTATACCATCGACTGTTAATTGCTGCGCTGCTTGAAATTCTTTGATCGCAAGTTCCGATTTTTTCTTTAACTTGTCATCAACCTTGCCACATTGAAAACCCAGCGAATTCAATCTTGCTTGCACGCCACTGCCTTCAGAAATTGGATCTAGCGATCCTATTTCTACGTCTATTTCATGGGTTATTTTATCGCTATGATCATCATCAATGAACAATTGAATTTTTGCAGAGTGTACGATTAGCTTTGGTAACTTCCATTCAACAAAGCCATCGGTTTCAATTTTACTTTCTAGCGCTTCGTCACCCATCATTAATATGGCTTTGTGGCCAGCTAAGCTATCATCGCTTTCATCTTCTAGCTTAATTCGAGTCCGATAGATTTCTTTCTCGCGCTTTATTCTAAAGGTATGCTTTTGATTGGTGGCGACGATAAAAGAAGCAGGTATTTTCTCAGGGATAAAGACTTTATCCCCAGGGTAGATAACATCGGGGTTTGAGCGCTGTTGACGGAAGTCTTGATTATTCGGATCGTCGTATATTTTTGCCGCCGTCGCAAATCCATATTGCTTAGCTATACGAGACAAGGTCTCTCCTTGTTTTACCGTGTGATACATGTCATTTCCCTTTAACGCGTGGTATGTCCCTTTCCAGAGAGGCATATTAGCGTTTAAGGAGATGCTTAACTAGGTATTAAACTAATGTAAGGTTGGTTATTATTTTTTATTAATTCAGCTGACTAAATTGGCTGCGTTCGTACATGGCCACGATCGTAGGGATGTCGTCTTCGGCACAGGTATCATCTCGCAGACGCCGGGAAATAGAATCGACTATATAACTCACCGTTTCTGCACCGCTATGGCATATAGCGGGAGTTGATCCGTGCTCATCAGTGATCCAAACCCAACCACCGCCAAACTCTAAAATACATAATTCACCCAAGAGAAAACCTAGGCCATCAAGTACCTCTGTTTCTTTGTATTTTTTAACGGCGGTATCTGACTGCTGCTTCCATAAATCAATACAGCGGCCTATGCCAACATACGTCTCTTCACATCCGTAATGCTGCAGAATTTCACTGCCTACTTGCTGCCAGTGCTGTTTATTGTTCAGCATTCGCTCTGAAAGCGGCTCTACAGTCATGTTCTTTTTCCCTATTGATGGGGTTAAATACTGAATAACAATTTTCTGACTAAACAGCACCACTGGTGTAATAAACTGCAATACCCACACCAACAACCAGCACAACGGTCGTTAATAAAACTTTTAATACGATTCTTTTAATAAACTCTTCGGCTTCGTTGCCTTTGACATTATTGCTATCGTGGCCTGTCTTCGAATTTTTTTCTTCTAACATGTTATTCCCATCCAAAATAAAGCCGCTGGTATCGTTAGACAGCAGCGGCATTTATTAACACTTTATTCGTAATCTAGATTTCTAGTAACAACCGCTATAAATCAAATTATAGCATCGTCATTAAACCAGTTCGATTGCCATTGCAGTCGCTTCACCACCACCAATACAAAGAGCAGCAACACCTTTAGTGCCGCCTGTATTCTTCAGCGCGTTGATTAGCGTTACGATCAAACGTGAACCCGTAGAACCAACTGGGTGACCTTGTGCACAAGCACCACCGTAAATGTTTACTTTTTCGATATCTAACTCAAGATCACGAATTGGCATCATCGCAACCATTGCAAACGCTTCGTTGATTTCGAAAAGATCAACATCATCTTTTGCCCAGCCCGCTTTAGCCAAAACTTTTTCAATCGCGCCGCAAGGAGCGATCGTAAATTCAGAAGGGTGCTGAGATTGAGTGCTGTGAGCAACAATGCGAGCCAAAGGCGTAGCGCCTTTTTCTTCAGCCGTACTTTCACGCATCAATACTAATGCAGATGCACCGTCAGAGATTGAAGAAGCGTTAGCCGCTGTAATCGTACCGTCTTTAGCGAATGCCGCACGCAAAGTAGGAATCTTTTCGATGTTCGCATTGAATGGCTGCTCATCGTTATCGACTACAGTTTCGCCTTTGCGAGACTTAATCGTCACAGGAACGATTTCTGCGTTATTCAAACCGGCTTCGATCGCTGATTTAGCACGCGTCAAAGACATGATTGCATAATCATCCATCTCTTCGCGGGTATAGCCTTTTTCAGTCGCTACGTCTTGTGCAAAAGAGCCCATTAGGCGACCTGTTTCAGCATCCATCAAACCATCAAGAAACATGTGATCTTGCGGAGCTGGGCCTGCGCCCATGCGTAAACCCGTACGAACACCTTCTAATATATAAGGTGCGTTCGACATAGATTCCATGCCACCCGCTACTGCAATGTTTACTGAACCCGCTTTAATCGCATCGTGAGCAAACATGGTCGCTTTCATACCAGAACCACAAAGTTTATTGATCGTAGTCGCACCCGTTGCATCTTCAAGACCAGCTTTGCGCATTGCTTGACGAGCAGGGCCTTGCTTAAGACCGGCAGGTAATACATTACCCATAATTACTTCTTCAATATCTGCAGCGTCAATGCCTGCACGTGATACTGCTTCTTTAATAGCGATGGCACCTAAGTCAGTTGCGCTTACAGAGCTCAAGCTGCCATTGAAGCCGCCCATTGGAGTACGTGCTGCACCTACGATTACTACGTTATCTTGCTTAGCCATTTGCTGCTTCCTCGAATGGATTGATTTGATAGATGTAAAATTAGGGCGCTATTGTATGCGATCTTGAGGCTCGGGTGTAGTCACGACTAATGTGCACAAAAGTACCATGTAAAAGCTGAGTCGAATAAGGACAAAGACTGATCAATTACCACACAATCACCATACTTTTAGCCAAAACAACCACCTTACCAAAGCAAAACTAAGCATATAGTCCAACTTGTTACGTGTTGAAACAAAAAGTCGGCAAATAACTTTAACGAATCATACTAAAGAATGATGAGTATGATTGGATAGCCGTTTATAGTCTTGCTATCTGTTAGAAATGGGCCAAAAGGGCCATATCTGATTTACAAATAATAATCATAACAAAAGAAGACAGGTAGACCTATGGTGAAGAAGACTCTCTTAAGTCTCGCGATTGCTGTAAGCACGGCGGGATTAACCGCCTGTAATATCAGTAGTACAGGTGATAATAATACTGTTGCAAAGGATCAAATTCTTGCAGGCCAGCCAGGACAAGTTCCGGCTACAGTATCTCCTTTATTTAATCCAGCGCGAGGCCAGTTGCCATTAGCAACTGATTTCTTGTTTGGTTTTCCAAGCAATGCCGATGGATCGACCAAATTTCCTGAAGATGCCGATGGCACTCTTTACCATGCTGGTGCATATGCATATGCTGCTGATGGTAATACTCGTGCTTTAATTGCACCTGGTGAAGCAGGTTATAACCCTGTACTGAATGCCTTAAACGAAATGGATGGCGTTTCGATCAATGCAGAACTAGACATTCCTATGTCAGGCAATGTTGATGCTTCGACTGTTATTCCTGGT
>JBALXI010000066.1:0-7825 GCA_036960605.1 Oleispira sp.
AGCAGGGTGATGAGAATGCATAGCAGCGTAATCAGGCCGTAGCTGACGGCGAAGGCCAGCACCGCCGCCTCGGCAAGGCTGTCCGCGGCGGGCTATTGAAGTTATTTTATTATCAATGGCCCTTGCTGACCGAATCAATTTAATTGAAAAAGAAAAAGCTGAAATAGAAATAAGGTCTCGTGAAATATTACTTCAAGCTAATAACCAGTTAGAAAATAGTAACCGTCTCAAAGATGAGTTTATTGCAACCATTAGCCATGAAATACGTACGCCGATGAATGGTGTGCTAGGCTCAGCACAACTACTACTCGATACTCAGCCTAATGAAGACCAAACACTCTATATCAATACAATTAATAGCTCTGGTCAAACCCTACTAGATATTCTCAATAATATTCTTGATTACTCTAAAATTGAGGCCGATAAACTACAGCTCGAACCCGTTGAGTTTAATCTCGAAGAGTTAATTAACGAATGTGCTGAATTTTTTAGCATTATTGCCAGTCAAAACAATATTAAATTGTTTGTTCGTATTCACCAGAATACCCCCAAAACAATCATCTCTGATCCCGTTCGTTTCAAACAAATATTACTTAATTTAATTAGCAACGCCTTCAAATTTACTTCTCGCGGACAGGTCGTCATTCATGTACAAACGGCCGAAAACTCAAACAAGTGCCTTTATATTGAAATAGAAGACAGCGGCTGTGGGTTAACGTACGACCAACAAAACATGCTATTCCAACCCTTCGTTCAAGTTGATGCCAGTAGTACCCGCGAAAAAGGAGGCACAGGACTGGGGCTCGCTATTTGCAAAAAACTAACTCATTTAATGCAAGGTGACATTGGTGTCCACAGCCTTCCCGGAAAAGGCGCGACCTTTTGGTTTACTGCGGCTATCAAGGTTGTTGAAAAATCAGATAGCGATCGCTTTGTTTGCGATAAAAGTGTTTGTATTTATTTGTCCAGTAGCTATCAAGAAACGTTACTAAAAGAACAGCTATTGGACTGGGATATTACAATTGCCAGCCACCACATGCTTAAATATGATCATGAGATTAACGTCATCAGTGATAACTCTAGGTTATCAGAGTTATTAGAACTAGGGATTCCTGCACAGAACATTATCATTATTTCTGATAACCAGCATAAACTTGATGATGCAGTGCACCTCCTGACTTCACCCATTACACCCCAAAAACTACGTCATGCACTGCGAGCCTGCCACTCTCTATTATTAAAGCCCAACTTATTGGATGAACAGAAAGAACGAGAAAAAAACACTCCTGACTTCTCTCAACTCCGCGTACTGGCAGTAGATGATAATAGCGTTAATCGTATGATCATTAAAAAGATGCTGAGCAAATACAAGGTGAAGGCTGATATGGCAGTCGGTGGCTTAGATGCGATGCAACTGATTCGCGATCAAGGTGAACGCTATGATTTGATTTTAATGGACATCGAAATGCCAGTAAAAGATGGCTACCAGACCACCGATGAGATTCGACAATTCGAAAGAGATAACAATTTAGAAGCCTGTAGAATTGTCGCCGTGAGTGCGCATTCAATGAAGGAATCTCGCGGCAAGGCGTTAATTTCAGGCATGGACGATTTCTTAAGTAAGCCCATCGATCAAAATATATTAATTGATGTGCTCACCCTCACTCGTTCTCAAATCAGCCTAACACTGCAACCTCATGGATGCCCCGACACAATCATAGAAGATTGAGTTAAATTAATATTATTTAAGGAGAATGAACCAATAGATTCGCCAGCTATTGAGACCGATCCGATGCCCATATCAAACTCAAGACTCTGAGGGTTTATATGAAGACCTTCATCATCGGCATACAAATCAACTGCAAAATAAGCGGTAAGATTATCGACAGTAGCTGAACCAGCCCCAAATGCTTCTATCTTTTCAAAATAGGTGGAATCAACAATAAAAGCATCTTCGATCTTCATATTTAATCCTGAGATATCGATATCCAAATCATCGATACCCACATCGGCTTCCGTTAAGATATGCAACGATGCCGCATCGATTCTAGAGGTGAATCCCGCGATAATACCGCTAACATTAACGGAGTCCACCAGGGTTGAAGATACCAATCCATTCGAGCTATGCAATTCAATACTGCCCGTCGATAATCCAAAGTCTATAAGGTTCCCTACCGCAGGACTAGGAGCGCCAGATATAACTAAGTCGCCATCATTTAAAACATCAACTTTTATTATAGATCCATCCAATTTAATACCTGAGTGAGAACCTGGGCCCCAATCTACACCGAAATAAGTCTGCTTATTCGCGCCACCAATTACAATGTCATTAACACTGAGACTGCCTTCGTCTGTATATTCAAGACTGCCAATCGTAGCGTAGAGCTCTGACTCAATAGAAATACCGGCCTGCCCACTAATGGCGCCCAAATCAGTATCATCGATTGATTCAAAACCTGCCTGTGAAAATGAACTGGATGCTATTAAAGAGATAGTTAAAAAGTTACTTTTCATATCGTTCCCTGACCTTGTGGCTTATTTTTTTGGGGAGTCTAATCAAGCAATTTACAGGTCGCAATATGTCTATTAGCTTTCTAACAATAAATAATCTTTATCCATTAGAACAAATGTTCCAACAGATAAAGTATTAGCACGAAGGTTTTATCAACAAGAAACTGATAAAGAAAATAACAATTGAAAGGGTACGAGAAAGGGGGATGAGAAGGATAATAGTTTTTTTATTTTAGAACTAAAGCTAAATCATTAGCGCTAGGCATAAACCAATAACTACTATTTCTTACTTGAGAAAACTGCATGAGCTTATCGTTAATACCATCAGGCGATAAACCCATCATGCGATCTAGCTGCACTGTAAAACGTTGCATTTCACAAGCAAACGCTAAAAAATACAATCCATTATCAGGCTTTTTATTACGACCGTGGCTTGTCGCTGAAAGTTGGCTTGCCATGTAAGGATAACTACGACGGTATATTTTCATACCAACACCTTCAACTTTTGCGTCTGTTCGACTAACGTGAGAATCTTCAGGCATCGCATCGCCTTCAAGCTCTACATTTTCATCTTTGGTTCGGCCAACGACTTTTTCTTGCTCGGGTATTGCCAGACCATTAAATTTCTCTAAGTCATGCTGCCAGCGCTGTGAAATAACATAACTGCCACCCGCACCCACCTTCCCTTCAGGAATTAAGGCAATAGGTAAGCGCTTATCGTCTTTCGCATTGGCTGTGCCATCGACGAAACCAATTAAGTCTCGTGACTGCTTATTTTTAATGCCTGCGACATCCAACTGTAATAGCGCGACAGGCTTCATCACAGGATAAACATTGATAACAGCCTGCGGAATTAATTCGGCATCCGCACTGTGCAACCAAATAAAAACATCGCCTTGGCTGGCAGGCATGGATAATTGATCGGTCGCTAGCGTCGTAAAAGGCACTAACTCTTCAGGGCGCCAAGTAGGATTTAGCAGATCCCAGCAGTGTGAACCAAAGGCTAGATTTAAATATAAGCCCTCAATACCATCAGCATATTGAAGTAAGTTTTTAACAGCAGTTTTCATATCGCTAACATCACGATCGGATGCCAGCAATGAGTATTCTAAAAGTCGACCGTGACGGCTGCTCTCGTCAAACAAACCCGATTGTGCGACTTCAACATTCAACATACTTTCTTTATCTCTTTAAGATAGATATTTATCGTTTGCCTAAACGTACATCAAAACCCGCTGCTTCTAACGCATGCTGTAGATCCTGACGTTTACTCGGCACTTCAATACGCATGGTCGGAATATCTCGACGCAACGGATAGTTTTTACGCAGCAAATCAAATTTCGCCTTCATGGCTTCTGGATCACCTTCGGTGCGTAATAACGTCGACCGCATGATGCCGTCATCGACACGAATTTCATAAGCCGCTCGAATCGCCGTACGCAAGGCCTGATGAACAGGAACACTATCACCGAACTTAATTTTCTTAATAGAAGGTTCAGGTAAAAGCTGAGCCAACTTATAGCGCAGTGGCAGGCCATAGGTTTGGCAGCAAGCCTGATAGATTTGCTCAGTACCGCGCATTTTTCCATCAAGGGAATAACCGGCAATATGCGGAGTCGCTAACATACAGCGGTTCATCAATTTCAAATCGAGATTGGGCTCAGCTTCCCAAACATCGATAACACCTTCAAAATCATCATTTTCTGCCATATGCGCTTTCAACGCTGCATTATCCAGTACAGAACCACGGCAACTGTTAATCAAACACGCATCTGGCTTCATTTGCTGCAAGCGCTGGGCATTCATCAAGTGATGCGTCGCATGCTGCCCTGCTGTTTCTGCGTAAGTGAGCGGTATATGCAAACTCACCACATCCGCTTTTAAAGCTTCATCTAACGTCGTCAGCTCACCGACGTCTTTGGCATCTCTGAAAGGATCAACCGCTAATACCGTCACGCCCATCGCTTCTAAACGATTGCGTAAACGCAAGCCGACATTACCGATGCCGATAATAGCCACCGAGATGTCTTGAAATACCTGATCACGTTTATCAATTAAAACACTGACCGCACTGAGTACATAATCCACTACCGCTTCGGCGTTACAACCAGGGGCGCTAGAGAAAGCGATTCTTTGCTTACCTTGGTCTTTACGCTGCTGATTGATCGCTTCAAGATACGCTAGATCAATATGATCGGTACCAATGGTGCAAGTACCAATAAATTTAACCGGACTATTGGCAATTAAAGCCTCATTCACTTGGGTTACCGAACGCACTAATAGAATATCCGCGTCTTTCACATCCTCGCTCGTCATAGTACGACCCGCCACTTTACGGATATCACCAAACTCACTAAAGAATTGTTCTAATAAGGGAATGTTCTCGTCGGCAACGATTTGCACAAGGCGGTCCTCAGCTTCAGCTGTAATAAAGAGTGTGTTAATTAACTCCATTCTCACTCAGCTTGAAGTCAGCGTCCATAGCCCAAATCAGTTTTTCCTCAGTCCTAACACTTACATTGATCAAAATAGGGTCTATTCTGATGAGTCAGCAGTAGCTTATACAAAAGAGTGGGTATTTTTTAATCACATTCACTCAATGAATAGCGAATATAAGCTAAATAAGCCAGATTTATAGACAATGTGAGCATGGCTTTCTTAACGCGCCCAGCCACATGTTTTATACTAACGCCGATAAATTTTCTGGCTGTACCGATTAACCGCGGTCAGCCACCTCTGACGAATCTGATTTGTCAGAGTAAATGATTAGGCAAGGAACCTGTCTTTAAGGCGGGTTCTTGATAGTCATTATTATAACTTGAGTGAGAGATTCCTATGAGCTTGTACACAGAATACCTAGCAGAAATTGAGGTTCGTAAAAACGACCTTGGCTTAAATCCAAAGCCTATTGATACCGCTGATCTTTTATCAGAAATCATTGCTCAGATTAAAGAGACTGGCAATGCAGCTCGCGCCGCTTCTCTAGACTTCTTCATCTACAATACGATTCCTGGTACTACTAGTGCTGCAGTCGTTAAAGCAGCGTTCTTGAAAGACATCGCTCTTGGTAAAGAAACTGTTGCCGAAATCACTGCTGAATTCGCTCTTGAGCAGCTTTCTCACATGAAAGGCGGCCCTTCTGTTGAAGCGCTACTAGACATCGCTCTTTCTGACGATGCACAAGCTAAAGCCGCTGGTGAAGTTCTAAAGTCTCAAGTATTCCTTTACGAAGCTGATACTGCACGTATTGCTGATGCTTTCAAAGCGGGCAACGCAATCGCTAAAGATCTTCTAGAAAGCTACGCAGCTGCTGAGTTCTTCACGAACCTTCCTGAAATCGACGCAAAAATCGACGTAGTTACTTACATCGCGGCTGAAGGTGATATCTCTACTGACCTTCTTTCTCCTGGTAACCAGTCTCACTCACGTGCTGACCGTGAATTGCACGGCCAGTGCATGATCACTCCTGAAGCTCAGCAAGAAATTGTTGCTCTAGGTAAGAAGCACCCGAATGCTAAAGTGATGCTAATCGCTGAAAAAGGCACAATGGGTGTTGGTTCTTCTCGTATGTCTGGTGTTAACAACGTTGCTCTTTGGGCCGGTAAGAAGACTTCTCCTTACATCCCATTCATCAACAACGCACCTGTTGTTGCTGGAACTAACGGTATCGCACCGATCTTCCTAACAACTGTTGGTGTAACTGGCGGTATCGGTCTTGATCTTAAAAACTGGGTTAAGAAAGTAGACGCTAACGGCAACGTAGTTAAAGATGCTAACGGCGACAACGTATTAGAAGAAGCATACTCAGTTGCGACGGGTACGGTTCTTACTATCGATACGAACGCTAAGAAGCTTTTCAATGGCGATGTAGAAGTAGCTGATGTTGCTGACGCTTTCTCTCCTCAGAAAGTTGAATTCATGAAAGCGGGCGGTTCTTACGCTTTGACTTTCGGTAAGAAGCTACAGACTTTTGCTGCTGAGACTTTAGGTGTTGAAGCGCCTTCTGTATTCGCTGCTTCTAAAGAAATATCTATTGCAGGCCAAGGCCTTACGGCTGTTGAAAAGATCTTCAACCGTAACGCAGTAGGCGTAGCATCTTCTACTCCTCTTCATACTGGTTCTGACGTTCGCGTTAAAGTGAACATCGTAGGTTCTCAAGATACGACAGGTCCTATGACTTGCCAAGAACTTGAGTCTATGGCGGCCTCTACTATTTCTCCAAGTGTTGATGGTGCCTTCCAGTCTGGTTGCCACACAGCATCTGTATGGGATAACAAAGCTAAAGCGAATACGCCTAAATTGATGGCATTCATGAACGACTTCGGCGTAATCACTGCACGTGATCCGAAAGGCGTTTACCACTCAATGACTGACGTAATCCACAAGGTATTGAACGACATCACTATTGATGATCGCGCAATTATCATTGGTGGTGACTCGCATACTCGTATGTCTAAGGGCGTAGCATTCGGTGCTGACTCTGGTACGGTTGCAATCGCTTTGGCTACTGGCGAATGTGCTATGCCAATTCCTGAGTCTGTTAAAGTAACCTTTAAAGGCCAGATGAAAGACCACATCGATTTCCGTGATGTTGTTCACTCTACTCAAGCCCAAATGCTTAACAAGTTCGGCGAAAACGTTTTCCAAGGCCGCGTAATCGAAGTTCAAATCGGAACTTTGCTTGCTGACCAAGCGTTTACCTTCACTGATTGGACTGCAGAAATGAAAGCTAAGGCTTCTATCTGTATTTCTACTGACGATACTTTGGTTCAATCTCTAGAGCTATCGAAAGCCCGTATCCAGATCATGATCAACAAAGGCATGGATAACGCTACTAACATGCTTCAAGGTCTTATCGATCTTGCTGACAAGCGTATTGCTGGCATCCAGTCTGGTGAAGAGCCAGCACTTGCTCCTGATGACACGGCTACGTACTTCGCTGAAATGGTTGTAGATCTAGACTTGATCGACGAGCCAATGATTGCTGACCCAGACGTAAACAACGAAGACGCTTCTAAGCGTTATACCCACGATGTTATCCGTCAAGCGTCTTTCTACGATGGCCGTAAAGTTGATTTAGGCTTTGTTGGTTCTTGTATGGTTCACAAAGGCGACATGCAAATCATCGCGGCTATGCTTCGTAACCTAGAAAAGAACGGTCCTATTACGTTCAACTCTCCTCTAGTTGTAGCGCCACCTACGTACAACATCGTTGACGAGCTAAAAGCTGAAGGCGATTTGAAAAATCGGAAGCCACTGCGGCTGAAAATACAGTTAAAATTAATTTCAGAACGCCACTAAACTTCCAGCAGGC
>JBALXI010000067.1:0-7503 GCA_036960605.1 Oleispira sp.
AAATAGCATCCGCTAGGGCTTCGATCTTCTCTTCCGTGGGAGCAAATTCGCTCACAACAATCTTATCTTCTACAAAGTTAACCGCTGGGTGATCAATAAAGGAGAACGCTTGCACGGGTTTTACGTCTGTGTCATTTCCCTCGAATGGAATTCCCGCTTTTGCTTCTGGCCTAATGGCGACTTTACTATACTTTCCATCAATACCAACATCCCAGCCTTCTAAGGTTCTTACTAGTCTAACGCCCTGTAACCTTGACGGATATGCAACAAGAATAGCGCCTTGACTGTCGTTATAATAAACTACGTAGAAGTAGTTTTTATAGCTAGCATCTGTTCCGATATTAATCGTATCACCATTTTCAAATTCTCCGTGATCCGATAGCGTGATAACCATCGGAATAGGTGTTACCGATAATGTTTGAACTATTGAGCAAAGCTTCCCTACAAATGTTTTATCAAGAGTAACTGTACTATCTACGTCAACATCTAAATCAATAACATCGACTTGTCCTGACGTTTTAATAGTAACCGTTCCGTCACCATTGTCTAAAGACTCTAGGCCGATTCCAGTTTTTATGTTCGAAGAATTAATACCATCAACGCTAACTGCGTCGGATGAGTCAAGTAGAGATACTTCTGGGCCGTCTTGTACCACTTCAGCAAGATAGGGGACACCACTAATACCTTTTAAAGCCATTACGTCAGCTTTTATTATTATCTCGAACTCTTGCCCTTCTTTAAGCCTGAAAGGTGATACGCCAATATTAAATATACCGGGTGTATCTTCCTGTCTTGATATGTAATTGATTACATTGTCGCCTGGTATGAGATTCAATCCGGGGTTTCTAGCTTTATCCTCTTCTGTATCCGCTTCCCACGCTGCTCGTGAAGGTATGTATTTTATAACCTTCCCGGAAGCCTTATCTTTAATCTCCGCGACCGTGTTAGGCATGCTTTGATCAGCTCTAAATATCGTCTGGTTGATCTGTCTAACATCTGGGGAAACAACACGACCGACTGAGCTTGCAATTAGTGGATTGGTGGTAATAACTTCACTGTCATAAGGTTGGGGGATAAAAGACTTTTCCTCACCAAAATTAAAATATGATGGCCGCTTGGCTCCAGTGCTATCAATATCTGACGAAATTACCGAAGAAACAACGCCATCAACATTATTGCTAATTAATAGTTCGGTAGAACCTTCTGATATAGTAACAACATCACCAACATCTAGAGATGAGCTTGGAACTTCAATTGTTCGATCAAATACCCACTGCCCCGTGGCAGGGTTAACCGATGCGCCGGAATATACTAACTCGTCACCAGTCTGTGATTTAACACCTACCTGTCCCGAATCTAAACTAGATAAGCCGGATTCCCCTTTATCGCCCTTGTCGCCTTTTTCGCCTCTCGGGCCAACAACTACTGCGGAATGATCGACCCATTCGTTTGACTTGTATACTTGATACAGCCCTGACGGTGGGCTAGTAAGGACAACGCACTGAGCGCCTTCAATAAGCTTTCCTGGATTGGTTACAAAGTACGCATCTCGCGCGGAGGTGTTTTCGAATATTTGGTCTGATGGAACGGATAAAGCCCCGTCACCGCCACCATTTGAAGGATACGACATAATTAAACCTTAAGTTTTGTGAAGGATTTAATTAGATATGCCCCATAATGATGGGGGCTTAATGTGAAGGTAAGCATAATGAAGGTAAGAGAGAGCGCTCTCATGCCATGCCCTTCACAACATGACGCGATAATATTAACACGCAATAATAGCCTTTGCTATTGCCATACTACGGAATCCTTTATTTTATTTAAACACACAAGGCATGCGAGATTTAAACAGGAATGTCAGCATCAGCCTCGACCAGCGATAGGCATTTTTTAGCCTCTATTAATGATAGTAATGCTAAGTAATGAACGCAAGCCGGGACATATCGTATTATATAGCCTGCAATTCCGTTATGGGTCACTAGCTCTCCAATGTGATTGTCTAAAAGCTTGCAATCAGCGGTTGCTATTGAGTGTGTTTTTATCATGCTTTTAATAACTCCTGATCGATGGATGCCCACGGCGGAACGGTTAGGTTTTCACCTTTCCATAGTGTTGGTTTCTTAGTGAATAGCCCCCAGTCACCAGCAGTACCATTAATCACGGTACCATCTTGCCCGCTAACTAAGTCGCGTATTGTGTGGCCGTTGTCGTTTATTGGATAATATCGAGTCTGTACTGCCTCATTAATAAACTCAACATCTGCTTGCACACCTGCGAAGTTAGGGACACTCGTTGCGCCACCCCACACCCCGCCTAGGCTATTTATGGTAAATGTTTCACCATCCGCATCCGACAATATTGCAGGGAAATCAACACCATTAACTGACAGTGTCATTGCGCCTGCTGATCTTTCAAAGCTTATTACACTAAAGACGTTTACCTGAATCACACCTTGAAAGGTTGTAGTAAAGCCGCCCGAAGCAAAGTCAATTTTACTATTATTAGCCTCTATGAATAACCTTGTATTAGTAGTTGAGTTAGATAGTAAATGCGACCTTTCCACAATTGGATACGCCGCCATGGTTATTTTAAAATCACCAGAAAAACCTTCGTCAGGGATACCAATAGAATCAGTGGTATCTTCATTTCTGCGGAAGTAGCGGGTGACAGAGGACCTTACAGTCCCCATCCCTAGCCCAGAAAGGGCTAGGCCCATGCCAGCACCTAGCCCCATTTTTTCAGGATAGCTCATTTCAAAACCTCCAGAAGTAAGCCTGACAGGTTGATGCGCCAGTAATACCACTTAGTGTAATTCGACCCTCTCGTGCCGGCCCGGTAAATACTGGAATAGCATAGGAGGCAGAGCCAATAGAAACGGTAGTGGCATCAATAACCGCATCGCCGCTTGATGGTGTGTGCCACTGGCCGTCAATAGGTGACATTTCCGGCGCGATAGTTCCGGCTGTAGGTGTAACCGGATCACCGCCAGCATCGTAGAAAGCGATAATAAAAACACCTGTTTCGGCATTAATGTCAATATCGCTACCAGGCTGATCAAAGGTTGTCAGCATGCCGTCAGCTACAGGTAGGCTGGCTTGTCCAGCTCCGTCATTTACATAATAAATTTTAGCCATTTTAAATCCCCACTAATTAGTAAATCCATTCTGACCAGAGCAGTCTTTTATCACGAAGTTCTTTTGAACAGTGAATAGGGCAGTTGAATTTGTTTTGGTGGCTGATATGCACACCGTATAGCCGCCAGTCTCGTTAAAAGTTAACTCTGCTGCGGCTTCTGTTTCTGTGAAGGTTTCATTTGCTATCGTAATTCCAGAGCTCTCAACTGACCAAGTAACCGTTACCAACTCTTCATCAACCAACCACTGAGAAAAATCTTCTGTGTAATTGTACACATCACTCTTGAACCCATCATAAGCATCGTTATTAATAGGCGGTTCACTGTAGAAGGTACGATCACTGTAGCTCTGCTCGTTGCCTGAGCCGATAGAAAGAGTTGGTGGATTCTGAGAAGCAGGAACATTAACTAGAATATTCTCTAGCGATCGCATACCTTTGCCGGAAATCATCTCTAATGTCTGAGTAGTCTCTCGGCCAAATGCTAAAACAATCTCACGCATAAGCATTTTTTTAAATGGCCCAGCGATTTTAGTTGTCACACCAGAATTATCAGAAGGGTCACTATTCCCGTACTCAAAAGGATACTGCCAACCAATATCTAAGCCAGAACCTTTAAGCTCTTCGGCATAATCATCAGCAATCTGTAGAGCTAGCGTAGTATCTTCAGGGCTAGGATCAACCGTTAAGCCAGAGATTCGCATCAGGGCATAGGTGCCTGATATTAGATCACCCTTCGTTACTATCATCAGTTGCTACCTTTTTTGACTTAGGCTTTGGTGCCTGCTTCTTATCTAGCTTGTCGACATGATTAACAAAACCCATGGCCGTAAACTCTTCTACAAATTCATCACTAATAACGCATCTTACCATACCATCTTGATTAGATGATTTTTTAAACAATGTTAAGTGTGACATTTTTACGCCTTTTAATTAGTTATAAAAAAGGGGCCGCTAAGCCCCTTCCTGTTTTTCAATGCTCGACTATGTAATGCCGTGCATCTTCACACCCCAAGAAGGGTTGAATGTTGCAAAGGTTGGAAGCATATCAAAACGATAACGGTTTTTGTTAGCTTCGCCATCTGAGAACTTATGAACACGAATCGACATACCTTTATGATTCATAATCATTGAGTCAGTCGCGTGCAGCTTAGGCAGAACAACAGAGCCCATGCCAACAAAACCTTCACAGTAAGCAAGAGAAGGACGGTAAATGCCGCCAGCCGTGCTTTCCATTACGCTAACAGAATCACCAGAAGTAAGGCCACGAGTAACTGTATTAAACGCTGCATTAACCTGGTTGACACCAGATACGTCATAGATTGCCGCACCAGAGATAACGACAGTAAGTAAGCCGCCACCATCAGCAGTGCCGCCAGTCAATACCGTACCAGTGAAAGGAACACCGGCGCCGCCATTGAAGATTTGCTTATGGTTTCGCATATTGGTTAGGAATGTTGCAGGGAACTCAAGCACCTGACCGACGTTAAGAGTCTCACCGGCACCTAGTCCAGCCAAGCTAAGCGTCATTTGGTAAGTGTTCGCGTAAGTTACATAAGTCGCCAAAGGTGTAGCGGCCAACGTAATACCAGCAGACGCAGTACCAGCCGTGTATTCCGGCAAGTTGTTTGTGGTTAAAATGTCGTTAAGACCGCCAAAGTTACGCTTAATAACGGCGTCATCCCAAGCTGAACCAACTTCAGAATTTACACCAAGCTGAGTTTGCAAGTCAGCTAAATCAGTCTGAGTAAAGTTACTAACTACGCCGTATTTTTTACCAGTCGGAGCGCCAATTTCTTTAAGCAAAGCGCCGGCATTGGCAATGTCTTTCCACTCAGCAATAGAGCTATCTGGATCACCACTAATCAAAGATGCGTTCTTGGCCATGTAAAGCGCAAGCTCACCTTCAAGAGTAATAACCATATCTTCAGCAATAGGCTTCAATAGCTCTTGCAACTGATCGGCCTCAAGCGCTTCTTCTACCTGTGTATTTTCAACATAAACAGTAATGTAGTCAGACACTTCAGCTTGAACCTTGCCAGTCTGTACTGGGTTAGTTGTTCCGCTTACTGTCATGTTGCCATCAGAAGTACGTTGAGGGTTGTACTGTGGTGGGCGCTTCATAGAAACTTGACCATAATCGCGACCTGTTGAAGCATCGAAATCATTAACCAGTTGCTTGGAAACTGTATTAGATAAAACAGTGCTTGACTCTAGGCCAGCAGCAAACTGCTTTAATAGTTTTTTGTTCGTATTATTTTGATAATCGTTAGCCATTTTATAGCCCCTTAATTAAATGTTGTACCTGGAAACTTTCTGCTGAAATCATCTTTTTCAACATACCCACCGCCATTGATGGCTTCTATAGGGTCAGGCGCATTAGATACTCTTGGTGTGGTAGAAAGAGCCTTTGCTTTAATTTCATTGGCAATTTTTACCGCTGCATTCATAGGACTCATGCCTATAATCTCATGCATTTCAGCAGGGTTATCATGCAAGTATTCGGCAATCTTCGCGCCGTTCGGGTCGGTCAATAAATACTGCCCCAACTCAGGCTTAAGACCTGAATCTACTAACACTTTCTCAGCCGATCTTAATTTATCAAGGTCTACACCATCGCGCTGGGCGTTGGCTACGAACTCGGAAATAGATTCCTGCTGAGCTGCTTCTTGTGCAGTTTGACTAGCTGAGTCTTGCTGCTTTTGATAGGCGCTCTTTCCCGCGTCTTCAGCTACCTTACGGTTATATGCAGACGTATCATTGTGATACTTTCGCATAGCCTCATCGTCATACATATCATCCGGCAATACTGGAGCGGCTTCTGATGCGACTACTGGAGCTGGTTTGCTAGCTTCCAAATCCTTAAATCGCTTCTCTGCTGCTTCTGCTTTGCGTTCTGCTTCGTAACGTTGAGCGGTTAGCTTATTGATTCGAGCTTGAACCTTATCTGGTTTATCTTCGTGGTTGTCTCCACTATCCGGTGATGATTCGGAAGGGGCCGGTTCTTCTTCAGTACTAAAAGTTCCGCCTACTGGCGGCTGTACTTCCAAATCACTTGGCTCAATTGCATCTATGGTCATTTAAAGCGTCCTTTGACGAGGTATAAAACGTGATTAAGTCACGAGCTTATTATCATTTTATAACGAATGTTATAAAGTTACAACTTGCTGAATTTTAGGCACAAAAAAACCTCAATTAAGAGGCCGGTTAAGTTAAGTTTTATCTATAATAACCAAAGGGTCTAGTTGTGTAGTCTCCCAAAAACTATCCCATTTACCAATAGAAAATGCAGCAACATGATAGCCGTGAGACTTAATGATTAGAACTCCATTAACTACCTGACAGGTATCTATATTATTAAATTCCACATTAAAACCATTTGCTTTAACAGTAAATGATCTTTCCATTTCTTTGTATTCACTCATAAATATTTCCCTCTCTTCTTCGCTTAAGTTCATTCTCACAATCAATAAGCTTGGCCTTAAGGCTTGCTCTCAATCCGCCATGCTTAGTCTTATTAAGTACCAATTTATCGTGAACTATAATTTCTCGGATAGTTTCTGCATTATACTTCTTAATGTATTCAGGATAGGGAATCATGATTGCCCCAAGGGCTTTCTTTAGGCCCGTTAATATCTTCAAGAGACATAGCTTTGGATGCCTCAATACCAATCTTAACCATCTTTATCAATGTTGATGAGAAGCTTCGGCCAAGTACTTCAGATAGAACCTCAACCTCTTTCAGCTCATGCTCTGGAAAGTTAACGTCTACTGTTCTAGGCATTAATATCAAGCTCCGATAAGTCATCAAACCCAATGTTATGGCAATGGCATTCAACCTCTTCTAGCTTAGGCTTTGAAATAAGAAGAAACTCTTCTAATATCTCTCCATTAGTATTCATACGATAAATGATTGCACCGTTAAGCCTGGCTTCTGCGAATACCTCTGCTGGCTTCTTGACTAGGTGTGACGCTTTAAATGTTTTCATACTTTAACCCTTACTAAATTTGCTGAGCTTTTACACATACATGAATCAAGAGGAAGGCCATTACCAATTCTAGTACCGCACTTATTGCATTTTATTACTTCCGCCCTCTTCTTGGTTAGCTTGTAGTCGGTGATATTTATTATACTTGATGGCATGGCGCCAATCTTTGGCTCTCCAGAAGGAAAGCAATCTTTCCTATTGTATAAATGCTTAATATCTTCAACCTTCTCAACCTCAAACCCAAGCGCATCACATAGCGCCGTTAGTAGCTTCATTTCATTCGTCATTTGATTACTCCTTAATTGAACTATTTCTAATAAGATAGCCAGTAAAAGGAGGCGTGTCAAGCCTCCCTGTGAATTAACCCTGAGTTGTTGGTGCT
>JBALXI010000068.1:0-6821 GCA_036960605.1 Oleispira sp.
TCGTTTTTCAAAACTTTCAGTTATTACCTGCGTTGACGGCACTAGAGAATGTACGCTTACCGTTAGAAATGACACAGACGTAAAACCCGTGCAAGCGTTCTCCTTTATTGATCACCCAGCGGTTAACTTTGTAGAAGACACTGACGGAAATAGAGCTATAGAAATCGACCTAAATAAAGTCATTAACGTTAGTCCCGATACTGTTGATATAGTCGGTTGGTGGTCTGTTAATGCTTCTCCGGACTCTAGCGACATAACCAATGCGCTAGGACAAGTTCAATCAGCTACTTTAATTAGCCACACGGATAACGTTAAGTCTGACGAGCTACCTGAAACTAATATAGGTATGAGGAGAGAGGAAGAAAGCGCTCAATATACTTACTTTGCCTACCCTTTAGGATTCTTTACGGATAAAGATGGTGCACCACTTGAGCCAACACTAGTTAATACAGGTATTGGTAATAGTGCGGATTGGGTTGTTAGCACTGTTAACGTTGACGGCATTATATACCGAGTGCAACGGAGTCCTGCTCAAAACTTATCTAAGCAATTATTAACATGTAAGCTAGTTCAAGAGGGTTATTAAGATGACTATTGATATTATTGAAGAGGTAGAAAATGCCAGTTTAGGAAGACCATTAAAAGGTCTAATACTTGAGAATGGCATACATATTTTTGAAACTAAACAAGAGATACTTGACCAGCAAGCGCTATCACTAGGAAGAGTTAAAAACGCAGTTATATTTGCGCGTGACGTTAAAAAGTTTTTAATTTTTGATGAGACAGGCGAAAACTACGAAGAGAAGGATATACCTAGCGGTCAGAACATGGACGACTATGCCAAGATCGGTGATGACGTCCAGTTCCAGACCATTAAATCTAATTATGGTAATGACCCACTAAAGCACAGTCTTGAGTTAGAGCAAGACTCCAACCGATGGGGGAAGATGGTTTTCACTAATAATCTGGTTCTCTGGCAGTGGGACAACCCAAATGATGTAACAAATACTGAAAAAACTAGATTCCTAACGATTGCCCAGTCAGGCTTCGACTTTCAGCGCTCACCTAAATACTTAGGCGTTAAGCTGGCAACGATTGAGGAATTGCTAAAAGTTGATGTCGACGGCGCTTTGGAGGATGTCAAAACTGTATCGGTTGGCGAAGGTTTATCGATTGATTATGACGAAGCAAGCAAGGATTTAAAATTAAAGGGCGACGGTAGCCATCACGAGTTCAAATCTAAGACATTGTTTGATAATGCAGTGGCGGACACTAACTCGACAGGAGAAGGCGCTCTTTATCAATTTACAGGTGCGGGATCTTCATTTTCAACACATAGACATGAGTTTAACGATGACGGTGTTGTTTGGGTTCTTAATTTACAAGATAGTTTAAGGAGTAAATTTGTAAACCTATCTAGCTCTGTAGGAAGTGTACAGGCGACATCTTGTGAAGTACCTGTAAACATGGTGGCAAGATTCACATATTCAAAAGCCGCCAACGCCATTAATATTGAAATGTCTTATTTTCGCGGAGATTTAGCGAAATATGAGGCAGAATCTTACATTACAGAAAAAATTGAAGAAAATAACGACGAGATAATAACACCTAATCAAGGTGCACAATTCCAGTTAATAGATGCTGATAAGTCTAGTGGTTACGGTGACAGCGGCTCAATAACTTATTACGGGGTAAACTACAGCACCGGACAAGCTGGTGTTTTAATTAATGAATTAGCTAATAGTAAAAGTTATTTTGTACACAAGGAAACAAGCTCGCAATATGGCTTTGCAATGCTTCACGAGTCTTATGTTAGTCAGATTTATAACCAAGACGTAACTGGAGTTTCAGAGCTAACCATGTTGTTTGGCCCCGAGTCACGCGGCAGATATGCAAAGAGCAATCAAGTAACGCCTGCCGGCATGGTTCTAAACTGGAACGGTGAATACCTGCCGGACACAGAAGATGCGAACGCAATCAACCCGACTAACTGGATTGATTTAGACGGAAATGTAACGCAAGAATGGAGTAATACTGGTATTAAGACCGCTTGTTACTCAACTGGACTTATGGTTAACGATGGATCAGCATTACTACAGCGTGGCGATGTATTTTGCCATGATAACGCAGGGGTTAAGACATCTACATTCACTGCGGATAGCGCATCCGAGTTTTTTGTTATACCGATTAAAACGGGCGGCGGCACTTTAAGCGATTTGAAGCTACTCCCTTTGTTTATGTCTCGCTTTTATAAGCTACAAAATGAATGGGATAGTTACACTTTTGATAATTCTGCTGATTGTGTAGGAACGATATTAAAAATCGCTTACGACGCAGCAATTGAGCAGGAAGAGGAAGCAATACAAAACGAGGAAGAGCAATTATTAGCTGGACTCGCAGGCGGTAGACTTTACATAAATAAACTAAAGGTAGGTAAATTATGAATATCATAGAAACACTAGGCGTAGACGAGCTTGCATTCCGTGGCAAAGGCGTTGAATTTAATAAATTTTCAAGAATGTTTAAGTCTAAAGCTGAAGGATTGGAAGCTGTAGCGGCTGGAGACTACACCCCGACACCAGGACAGACTAATGCTGTAATTATACTTGGTCAAGGTATTATGATTTACTCATTCGATATTCTAGACTTCGTATTGATTAGTGAGTTCATCCACGCGGGCGACCAGTCTAATCGGTACATTACTTTGGACGGTGTAAACGATCATATTGAATTTGCTAACGCGGGCAACGTGCTTGATTTTACGCAAGACTTTTCGGTTGGTGTTACGCTTGTCGGAGTTGGCAACCCTGCTATACCAGTAAAGTATAAATTATTCGGTCGTGGTGGTGTTCAAATTACGCTAATCGCTAGTACTGGTACAAACTGGGGTCTCTATGTGACGTCAGACGATGACTTGTACAACGCGGATAAGCGAGCAACTGCTAATACTTGGTATGCACCTGGTGACTTTACACGAATTCTTTTCGTATACACCGCTGCGGATAGAAAGTTAAAGTATTATCTTGGCGAACCTTCTACTGGCGTATTTGCTCAGCGTGCAAACCTTACTATCCCGCAGACAATGGTAGACGGTCAAAACATCACAGGCGGTCTCGATGTTGGCAAGCCTTTCTCTGGAGTTGGTGGCGCTGGGTTTAGCGCTGTTAATTGGGAGGGCGGGGTTAATAACCTAATACTTTCTGACTTAGCGTTAACCGGCCCACACCTAACCGAGTACTTCCAGACGGGTGAGGCGTTTACTGAAATGGAGTTATACGCGGACCTTTCTGCGTACTGCAAACTTGGAGAGGACACATTCCCTGACGTTATCGACAGTAAGGGATTCCTAACAGGCGGACTTTTAGTTAACGGTACCGCGGAAGACTTTAAGGACATACCAACAGAGTAGTTTGTTGTGATTAATTACCCAAAGTGTAACTAGATAAGCCTTGTGATAGAATAAATAAAACATTTTATCACAAGGTTTTTTTATGCCTGCTGTAAATCTAATTAAAGGTGACTCTCTCGATGCTTCAGGTGTTGATTATCGTGACTCTATACCTGTAAATATGTACGGAGTACTTAGGAATACTTTGGGTTCGGCTGGCTATATGTATCAAATGCCCGGTCTAGCCTCTTTTGGTGAGGCTAGCGGAATAGATCGTGGTGGATTATGGGTAAGCACTCCGTCTTTTGAAGGTCATTACCGTGTATCTGGAAATGATTTGGTGTCTATTGGCGCTGGTGGTTCCAAGACGGTATTAGGTACGGTTCCAGGCAATGAGCAAGTGCCTATGGATTTCACCTTTAATAACGTGATTTTGGTGGCTGATAAGAAGTTATATTATTACAATCCTACGGATGGGTTTAGACAGATTACTGACGGCGGCAATGTTGTCAATCCTATTAGTGTTGTGTTCGTTGCTCAGTTCGTTGTGTTGACTGATGGCGAAAGAATCTACCACTCGCAAATTCTCAATGAAGAAAACTTCCCATTAGAAAATGAAGCTGTAGCAGAATTCTCCCCTGATAAAACACTCTCGCTCAAAAAGAATGATGATAACGAACTGGTAGTGTTCGGCGAATTTTCAATAGAGCACTTTGTATTTAATGGCGCGCCTTCTGGTTTCGCATTCACTCCACTTGATCGAAAGGCAAGTAAGCTAGGTGTGTCTGGCACACTATCGCTAGATGAACTAGAAGCTAAATGGTATCTAGTAGGACGCCGCGAGGAGACCGCACCAAGTTGCTACATGTATTCGTCTGGGACTGGTAAGAAAATAGCCTCAAGGGAGATTGAGCAGGTGCTAGAGGGGTATACTGACGACCAATTGTCCACCACTACTATTGACGGAATCACATTGGATAAAGTCGGCTTAGTTTTCTATCACTTCCCTAATGAAACATATCTTTTTAATGTAACCTTGGCAGAGTCTCAAGGTGTAGACAATGCCTGGTCACTAGTAAAGACTGGTGTTAATAATACTAACTACCGAGCTAGAAGCTTTGTTAGAGACCCAAGAATAGGCGAGTGGATTATTGGCGATAAGACGGATTCCAGCCTTGGTATATTCGATAAGACTGTGTCCACACAATACGACGAGATAGCAGAGTGGTTATTATTTACGCCATTCCTGAATCTTGAGACATTATCGATAGACCAGTTAGAAATTGAAACAATACCCGGCATCGTTCACGACATTGAAGACGCTACAGTTTTTGTTAGTCGCACAGAAAATGGCAGGACTTACGGCCAAGAATGGACGCAGCTCTACGGTGATCAGTGGCAGTACAGTCAGCGCTTTTACATTAGACGCTTTGGTTATGTTCGTCATTGGATGGGGTTTAAATTCCGCGGCGCGTCTAGAAATAGAATGGCGTTCGGATTGCTTAACGTGGAGGTGAGCTGATGGCCGATACAATTGCACAGCAGATATTAAGGCAGTCACTAAACTTTAGCTACTCAGAGATACAAAGTGAGCATCCAGAATGGTCAGAAAGGTCAGTTTCTGATTATTTTTACAAGCAAAGTAATATTTATGCGCTGGCCGCCAATAGTAAATCTTCTGATGATCAGGTAGAAGAAAACACAGATGCCATATTGGTAAACACAGAAAATATATCAATTAACTCTGGAGCCATAGAAGCTAATACCTCTGATATTTCTGGCAACACGAATGACATATCAACCAATGCAACCAATATAGGCAATAACACCACAGCTATTGGAACTAACGCAACGAATCTAACTAATCACCTTGATAATACAAGCGGCGCTCATGCTGCATCTGCAATATCTTATGGCAACGTGGCTAGCGGCTTAACTGCTACTGATGCACAAGCGGCAATAGATGAGGTCGATGAATTGATTGGTACAAACTCAACCAATATAACCAGCGTAACTGGCGCATTTAATGCGCACAACGGTAGTTATTCTCAGCACGGAGTAACTGGAAGTAATGTCGGTACTGGTGATTATTGCACAGCTATTCTAGGTGGGGTAGTTGATCTTGCAGCGGAGGTTACTAATGCAGTAGCCTCAACGGTATCAGTAACAAGTCCAGACGCTACCGACTTGCCAACGGCTTTAACACTGGCTAACGAAACAAAAGCAGATGTTAATCAACTGGTTGCAGACCTTAATGATGTAATAACTCAGTTAAACGAATTTTTGGCAAATAACAAAACAGCTAAGCAAATGGCTAGCTAGGAGAGTAAAATGGGCTGGTTCACAGACACGCTTGCAAAAGTTGACCCTACAACAAAAGAAGGGCTTGGAAATATAGCCAGCATTGCAACTTTAGGTTCTTCAGACCTTATTTCTAAGGGTGGTGACTGGGTTGATGATAATCTTCTGGGCGGAAATGAGGAGGACGCAACAAAAGAGGCTGCTAAACTTGCAGTGGAAGGCCAGCAAAATGAGCTTGCGTATCTTCAAGAAATAAACAAAATACCACAAGCATTTCTTGAGCAATCCATGCAGCAGTTTGGCGGCTATTACGGAATTGGATACGACCCCGAAACAGGGCAGGCAACACAAATAGAGCCGACAATGCCGAGTCAAGAGGAGCGTATAGGATTAGCTGAATCAAGCCCTTTGTACGCGTCTATTATGGGCGGGCAACAAGCAGGCGAAGAAGCTATTGCAAGGTCAGCAAGCGCAACAAGCGGGTTGAGGGGTGGCGGCACGGCTTCGCAGTTGGCTGGCTTCGGTAAGGATTTAAAGAATGAAGCTCTAATGACTAGCTATAACGATCAGTTACGACAAGAGCAGCAGAAGCAGCAAGGCCTTGGCACTCTAATGGGTCAGCAAACTTACGGGTCTCAAATCGGGCAGACTATGAGCGGCATCGGCTCCACATTAGCGCAAGGTAAGATTGCAGGGGCGCAGGCTCGTAGTGATGCAATGGGTCAGGTGATAGGGGCGGGCGGGCAAGTTGGCAGTTCAATTGTAATGTCTGACATGCGACTTAAAGAAAATATCAATCAGATTGGCGATACTTCGCATCCTGATATTAATATGTACGAATGGGATTGGCTGGCTATCTCTGGAAAGTCAGGAATGGAAGACGGCTTCTTAGCTCAAGAAGTAGAAAAGGTGTGGCCTGATTTAGTTATTGAAGGTGATGACGGTTACAAGCGCATTCTAAAAACAGAAATTGAAAACAGATTGAAGGAATTAAACTAATGGCTAACCAGTTTTCTATAAGACCCCCTAGCCTGCAAGGGTTTGGCCAAATAGCGCAAGCCTTTGGTCAAAAGGATGTGCAGAACCAAGCAGAAGAAAAGCAAGCTGCGCAACTTAAACAGCAGCAAGCTGG
>JBALXI010000069.1:0-6682 GCA_036960605.1 Oleispira sp.
AAGAAAGGTGAATCTCTACTAGGTTCAACTCCAATGGTTGTATTGGCTTCTATCCTAGGTCGTTTCCCAACAATTGCTGAGTACAAAGCAGCGGTTGAAGGTATTAACCTAACAAGCTTCGCGCCACCGTCTGAAGACCTAGCGCGTCCAGCAATTCCTCTTAAAGCTGTTTAATAACTGCTAAAGAGAGAAAGATTGCGTCTAGCTGTACTTCACTTGAATTAAGTTGAGTATGAGCTAGGCTCTTTCTTAAGAGCAGAATGAGTGACTAGAATAAAAGATTAGAAAGACGCACAAAAGATGGATGACGAAGAGTGGATTTATTAAGGCTAAGCTTAGCCTTATATGTAGCTCTCCGATTTGATCGGCTTCTACTGACTAAGATTGAACATTTAGATTACTGATTGCTTAAAAAACCGGCTTTGGCCGGTTTTTTTATGCCTATGATTCTTCTGGCACACTTCTATAAATGCTAACTTCAGGAAACCACTCGTCTTGTATTTCTAGCACCCCAATATCCTTAGGATTGCCAACATCACGAGCTATATGAAAGGTGCAGAAATCACATACCACATCTGATACCCATGATTTATTTACTTTAATCTCGTCCCAATCACCCTCATACTCTGTGTCATGCTCGTCTTTCTGTGCAATCCCGTTGAAATCACAAACGGGACAAGTGAACTTTGCACTAGAGCAATTCGACGCTAGCTCATCAATATTTTTTCATTTAAGTAATCCTCGACAGGTTTGGCAGAGAACCCCGTTTTCATCCATTTTTCTGGAATAACATGAAGCGGATTAAAATATGCAGCCCTGCCTAGCTCTTTAAAAAACTTGAACTTTTTACTAGTTACCTTTCCTTGTACGGCTTCTATACAAATTTCATCAATAGGACCTAGGCCTGAAGCTGGTACAATATATTTCCAGTGGAGTTCATAGTTTGAATACCCCTCAAGGAAGATTAGATTCTTTATGAATGGTAAGAAAAATTTTGCAACCAATGAATCTAACGCCTCTGGCTTTAATATATACAATCCTCGATGCAAAATTCTATTCCGAAGTTTATTTATCACCTCAAAACTTTCGTCGTTTTCTTTGAGAAATCCTAGCTCTTCACTGTGAGCCCAAGACTCCTTTTGAATCAAATCAAATACTCTCTTCTTTGCAATAGAAAGTTTATCGAACCTTTTTCTTTCCATTTAGCCGCAGAAGGTTGACCACCATCAATCAGCCTATTAAATTCTTTCTGATCACATGCTTTATCAGCAAAAAACTGATTTTCACTTCTAAGAATATTTTGAAAAATTAACTCACAAAAATGCTGCAGGTGAACAACAGTCTGTACATATAATTCACAATACTCTCTTGAATGCTCTGCTTGGCTACCTACCCCGCCATTAGCCCAAAGTCGATTATAAGAGGGATAACGCTCAGGTTCATGTGTACAAAACCAAGACTTCAAGGCAAGCCTTAGCGTTATAAATGCTGCTCCTAGTGATTCATTATCTTGAAGCTGATATTTGAATCCAGATCCTTCCTTTTCAATTTCACTCAATTCCATGCCACTGCACCTCGATAAATCTAGATATCATTTAATAGTATTTCGAAGTTAAACTCAAAACTGAAGCTAGCTATTAATCACTATTCATAACCCAGTTTGTTAAAACTAAACCTTGATCCGAAAATATCACCTTTCCACCTCAAATAACCCGCAATAATGAGCCGCAAAATGATATTTTTCGGCTCAAGTGATATTGCAGGTTAGAAAACGAACTACTTCTGACGACACAAGCAATGGCCAAATTTTGTTTACGGTAGCGGAATACTCTCCACTATATTCCGCGCAACGGCGGTGGACTCGGTTTAGGCTGATAGTTCATCAACCCCTCAATCGTCATACTCAAATCCATTCTTTCACCCGTCCATTTCGTTACCGCTGTTTTTTCAGTAATCGGTTCACTCAACTCATCATTCAAAGTTTTTTCCAACTCAGAAAAGCTATGGCAAGCACAGGTAAACTTCGCAGGGTTAGCCGCTATCACAAAGTCTTTCGAGCGGTTGAAAGGCGAATCAAAATAACGATCAACTTTAGAAAAACATAAACGACCAGCAAAGCGTTCTGGTTTAGGTGTTTCTAACTTAGATGACTCTGACTTTAACTGCTCTGGCTTTAAACAAAGGTAGAAGGCCCCTTTATGCAGTTCTCTATGGTGGTATTTGCACAAGGTCACTAGATTATCCAACTTAGTATCGCCACCATCAGCCCAATGCTTTATATGATGCCCCTCAACATAACGAGATTCACAACAACCCGGAAACTGACAACCGCCATCACGAATTGCCAGCGCCCGTGACATTGCAGGAGGAATGACTCGAGTCTTACGGCCAATATCCAATACATTACCTGCACT
Organism: Oleispira sp.; assembly: GCA_036960605.1. Taxonomy (GTDB): domain Bacteria; phylum Pseudomonadota; class Gammaproteobacteria; order Pseudomonadales; family Oceanobacteraceae; genus Oleispira. Next base: position 2,415 of record JBALXI010000069.1, read on the forward strand.
ATCTTCTTTAACCACCAACAAACTCGCATCACAGGCCAAGCGCCTAGCCGCGTCAGGTAATAACCAACGGCCATCCAAGCTTGCATCCAACTCACTATCCGTATGTACATGCAATACCAGCTGACAACGTTCTGCGGCTTTTAAAGAAGCGCCTTCTGAACTATTTAAACTCGCAAGATACTGCTCAGACAGTGCAACCAAAGCATCAGCGCGGCGTTGTGGAAAGGTTAATTTATCTGGAATAAACGATGTACTTTTTTGACTCGGCGTTACCGCGGTAACGCTTTTTACCTCTGCAGACCCCATGGATAGGTTTTTTTGTTCATCCTGACTACCCAATTCCTCAAGCACCTTAATCAACAGACTACCTTCCTCATCAGGTAGTCTTGCTTGAATAACCCATGAACCATCATCGTCATGAAAATAGCTTACCTTTCTATTTTCTTGCTGAAGCTGTGAAAGCTCTTGCTCACGTTGCGCTTCACTACGACCAAACTCATCTTTATCTGCGTCTTTATCGAGAGCCTTGTTTAACGTAGCATTAAGTTCGTCATTCACACTGCTATTAACGCAGTCATTCATTCCATCATCATGACGACTCACGGTACGAAACGTATTAACCAGCTTCTCCATATGCTGCGCCGTGCTGTATTCTGCGATCATCAATAAAAAAGGTTCATTTAATTCAGTCGCCACACGGGTCATAGCGCGCACTTTAGAAAAACTCAGCTCACCTTTTTCAAAACCTGTATTGATTCCTGGTAAACCCTCAAGCGCACGCGCTGTTCTAACTTTCTCTCGTGCGGCTGTTAACCCAATGCTGCATTTCCAATTCAACCAGTGCGCGCAAGAACGAATACCGAATCCTGCCCAACCTTCACGGCGATCAAACTCGGCAATCAATTTTAAGAATCGATAATTCGCGGCATTAATCTGCCCAGCCAACGTAGTAATTTTATCGGCCAGCTGATCGTTGTAATCGGCAGAATTAATAGGAGGTTCTTCGGAGTTGTTATCAATATTTGAATCAAACATAAAGCCACCAATACTGTGTTTTACTTAGTATTAATTTTAGCTTATTAAAAGTAATTTTGAGCGTAAAAACATCTATTTTTATAGACTAAATAACGCTATACAGCGTTAAATAAGAATAAGTTAATTTCTATTAATACCACATTATATTTTTTAAATTTATCTTTATTAAGCAACATAAATATTTATTTCATCACAGATAAGGATACTATCTGATATGGTTTTTAAAACCACTTATGGCTGCGCAAGGAGATGAATACTCCATAATGAATACATCAGTGCAACTTTAGCCTTTTGATTGCCAATAATTTGATTTATAATCCGCCCAATTTTAGCCTATTAAATGGATTTTTTAATGTTCAAAGCACGCTTCCTCTCTATCTTAATTCTATACCCTTTCCTTTCGACATATGCCGACGAGCCCTTGATCGTTAATCAAAGTGCTCAAGCCTCCAACCCTGCAGATTATAAACAAAGCTACTGGCATGCATCTTTAGGTCAGGCCAACTTTAGTAAGGAAAAAGCTAATACTGAAGGTATTGAAGACTCAGCATTATTATTGCTGATTGGCCTAGACTGGCAGCGCGAAAATTGGAACTTAGGTGCTGGGATAGGCACATTATTAATACAAGATAACAGCAGCTTTAAATCTCACGTTATTGATCAATATGGTAATGAATCGAGTGAATCCTCAAACATTTCAAGCTTACTGGCTTATGGTGAAGGGGGTTATAGTGTTCGTCTTTTAAATAACTCAATCTCCGTTGATGCCAAATTCGGCTACGAATATTTATCAACTGAACGTGAAATTCCGAATTGTTCAGACTGCCCTAGTGATTCAGTTGATTTAAGTAGTGGATTCTACGCCAAACCTAAAATCAACATTCATCTGAAGAATTTCATAATCAGTGCGAGCTACCAGCAATTCCTCAAAGAGAGTAGCCGCAACAACATCTCAATCGGTATTGGGGCGAAATACTAGTCATGAAATTATTAATTCTAATTACTTTTCTTACCTTAACAGGTTGCGCCTCACTTCCTTCAACGGGCATCGGTCCCAAAGGGATTAAATTAGATCATGGTCTAATTGTCGCTAGTACCATCAGCAATATTGATGCACTGAATGTATACAATGAAGACTGGACTGAGGTTATTGTTTATTCAATTCCTGAAACGGAAGATGAAGAATCAAAAATATATTCGCTAAAGAAATATCCTCAAGAAAATTCTGGTAAAAGCTACTACTATGGCCAGGTGCCTACAGGGCGTTATACTTTTGGATTACTATACAGTTATTATAACAACGGGTCGGTATCATCCTGGATGAGAATGCCAGCCGGCTCGGCCTCATTTTCTTTTTCAGTATCCGACTATATGGTTAATGACTTAGGTCTATTTATATATCAACCCTTACATTTAGATAAAAGATCCCATAATCGCTCTGACGATAAGAAGCTTCATCAAGGATTTGTTGTTCGTGAAGATTTTGACAACTCACACTTCGCCAGAAAGATTGAAGCTGAATATAATCTCGATCCGTTTGAATATAATGACACTCCATTCCCAGAAATTACGACCCCATTAAATAAACGGCTTGCCAAGCTTTCTAAAAAGTATTTTTGGAAAACTGATTTCATTAGATTGAGCAATAACCCATCTGAAATCATAGCAATAGGTAAGCTTGGCCAATATGCAATTAAACAGGGCTCAACCTGGACAACCTACTCTATTCCAAGCAATGATGAAATTCTCGACATTAGCTATATCAACAAGCTTTATTACATTTCAACGAACAAGGGAATTACATACAGCAGCCCTTCTTTAAACAGGCAAAATAATACATTCGACACTATTGAGTTCAAGCAACCCACCCTATGGATTGGTGGCTATGACGATGTTCTTTATAGCCTGACAAAAGATGAGCAGTATACTTACTGTTATCTAAAACGAAAGAACGAAGACTGGAAAGAGATTGGTAGATTCGAGAAAAACTTTCGTCTAGGGTCAGACCCCGTAACGACCGCCATTATTGATGATCAAGGACAACTTCAAGTATTATTAGACGGTGAAATGTACCGCTACAATAAGACATGGGTAAAATTCCATAGCGAAGACTTTGAAAAAGTACATCAGCAAAATGACGAAATATTCAGTGCCATTGTCGATGGAGCACTCATTGACGACTACATTTGGATAAGTAAGAACAAGGGCCGAGATTGGAAATCCTTTCCCCGTGATTTCCACCGATCTAATCGCAGACTCAGTAACTCTCCGCCACTATTAACAGACGATGGTCGTGTCATTTCACTGGGCAATATTTACTATATTAAAAATAACAAAAAAAGTAAGAGTAAAACGCTCTCCGAAGAAACTATATTAATGCAAGTCCCTTATAATTCGAAAGAAGATACAAAAACAACTGACTGGAAATCATTTTCAAAAATAACGCCTGGATGTAACTACCTCGCATCATCGATTTCAACATTACAGAAAATATATTTAATTTGTGACGATGGAAAAGTAACCTTTAGTATCGATCAAGGGCAAACTTGGGAAATAGAGACTGACATATCAAAATCAGATATCACTGCTGAATACGATACAATTCTCAATGACTTCCTGGAGAAAGAGAAAGAGAAAGAGAAAGAGAAATAAATCCTCAATGCCTCTTTAGTAAAGACTAGTTATAAATAGCGGTTTTTTATAACTGTCTTTACTATTGAATACTTTCCGAAGTACATTGCTGACCGACGCTAAGGCAGGTTACTACTTGACCCTTTAAGCCTGACAAACAACAAAGAAACACTTCAGCTCAGCATTCTCACCAAACCCTATTAGCGGTGTGTCTAATCTTACGTGCGAGCCATCGAGTTCTTTTTCTTCTGCTGCAAACACTGCATAGCCCTGAACGTCATCAATCAGACTCTCATCAAGCAAGATGGCCTTGGCTTCGGTGATGGTTACACCGTCAGTCGAGTGTTCATCGAAGTGAAGCAAGCATTCTTTATCCTCAGAATCTATTTCAATCTTCGTCACTGGCAAAGCATTGCCGAATTCCTCAGCTTCACCATTTTCGTTTAGGGTCACTTTTAAGACGTGCAAACGAAAGTGTTCTTCTACTTCGCCTTGAACTTCAAATTCAAACAGTAAATCTCTTACATGTATTCTCCAAAAGTGAGGCTAATTTCAAAGATGCTCAAAAAAAATCATTAGCGACTACGGAAGAATATTTGTTT
>JBALXI010000006.1:0-57158 GCA_036960605.1 Oleispira sp.
TTTTCAGCTCATTATTCATCGGGTGAATATTAAGAATACTGTCAAATCTCCTCGTTTTAAGTTAAATTGCGGCCCAAGCGATACAATTCTTACAAAGGGACAGAAGGAAAATCAGTTGATAATTTATTGCAGCGTGACTTTACGGCAGATAAACCCAACCAGAAGTGGGTTACCGATGTCACCGAGTTTAATGTGAAGGGGCAGAAAGTCTATCTTTCACCTTTAATAGATCTTTTTAGCGGGGATGTAGTTGCGTATCGTATCGCTAAGTCAGCGCATCTTCCTTTAGTTAAAGGTATGTTTGAGGATGCTATCGCGAAATTAAACGATGGCGAACAGCCCATATTGCATAGCGATCAAGGGTGGCAATACCGACTACCGCAGATACAAAAAATGCTAAAGAAAGCTGGCTTGAAGCAGCGCATGTCACGGAAAGGAAATTGCTTGGATAATGCAGCAGCAGAAAGCTTCTTTGCTGTATTAAAAACAGAGATGTTTCATTATCATGATTTTGAGAGTGCAGACGATCTAATTATGAAAATAGATGAATATATTGAGTATTACAATACAATGAGAATCAAGGTCAAACTAAAAGGCCTGACTCCGATAGAGCATCGAAATCAGGCCTTACTGGCCGCTTAATAACAGTGTCCAACTTTATGGGGTCACTTCATTAGAAGCCTTTTTTATTCATAACTAAAAGTCCATCGCCAATAACTAAGTCGATAAATTAAAAGCCTTTATCAAACTCGCCCAGCGTTTCCAAAATACGTTTGTAACTATTAAAACGTAGCTGGCTGATCTTGCCTTCTTCTAAGCTTTCACGAATTGCGCACTTAGGTTCAAGCTCATGCTGGCAATCGCGGAATTTACAGTGACCAATCATGTCGCGTAATTCTTTAAAGCCATACAGCACTTCATCCGGTTCCATGTGCCACAAACCAAACTCACGTATTCCTGGAGAATCGATTAAGTCACCGCCCGCTGGGAAGTGATATAAGCGTGCTGTCGTGGTCGTATGGCGACCTTTTTTACTGGCAACAGAAAGAGGGCCGACTCTTAATTCTTGCTTGGGCAGCAGTACCTGAATCAAACTCGATTTACCTACGCCAGATTGCCCTACAAAGACGCTGATGCGGCCGTTAAGCTTTTTCTGCAGTTCTTCTAGGCCGTCTTCTTGCTTGATCGACAGAGTCATCGTTTGATAACCTAGCTTCTCATAATCGGCCATCATATTACGCATATAAGGGCCTGATTTCTCATCCAGCAAATCGGTTTTATTGAGTAAAATAATCGGCTCGATGTGGCAGTTCTCTGCGGCCACTAAATAGCGGTCAATCAGATTAGGATGCACCACCGGTTCGCAGGCGACTACCAAAACGATAAAGTCGATGTTGGCCGCAACGGGCTTAATCTCATTATAAGGGTTTGGGCGAGAGAGTTCGGTATCGCGCGGTAAAATTGCGACCACGACCCCTAGCTCACTTTTTTCCATGCGATAGACGACTCTATCACCCGTCACGAGAGAACCGAGGTTCGCTCGCATGTGGCAACGACGGGTATCATCAAAGATACCCTTTTCGATGCTATCGAGGGATTCGACTTCTACTTGCGTGCCAAAGTGCGCGATGATAATGCCCTGTAATTCGGGGCCTAATTCATTGCCAGTTAGCTGATCAGTAATGTCTGATTCTTTACGAGTCGCACGGTCGGTACGTTCTTGTTGAATCTTTTCGATACGCCATTTTTGACGTTTATTTAATTTTCTTTTAGCCATAGGCGCTATTGTCCGTGTTGGCCGCGGCGGACGCAAGTTGCTAAACTACATCCATTGATTAAGAGTGATGAAAAAATGAGTAGAACAGATACCTTGGTCTGGATGGACCTAGAGATGACAGGGCTAGATCCCGTAGAAAATGTGATCATTGAAATCGCCACGATCATCACTGATGACGAGTTGAATATAATCGCTGAAGGCCCCGTAATTGCTGTGCATCAGCCAGATTTCGAACTGGCTAAAATGGATGCTTGGAACGTCAAAACTCACGGTAATTCGGGCTTGGTTGAGCGCGTAAAAACCAGCACAGTGAGCATGGCAGAGGCTGAAAGGCTGACCTTAGAATTTGTTGAGCAGCATGTAAAAAAAGGTCACTCTCCGCTGTGTGGCAACAGTATTCACCAAGATCGCCGCTTTTTAGTGAATGAAATGCCGCTTTTAGAAGAATATATGCATTATCGCAATATTGATGTCAGCACCTTGAAAGAGCTGGCGAAGCGTTGGAAGCCATCAATTTTGCCGGGCTTTAAGAAGAGCGGATCACATAAAGCATTGGATGATATTTTGGAATCCATTGCCGAAATGAAGTACTACCGTGAGCACTTTTTAGCGAAGTAGTATTCTGGGCTTTAAACAGAATCAGAATAACGCCTCTGACTCATCGGCAGAGGCGTTTCATTACTTCACTTCGAGCATCTGATTTAGCAGCTCAACCACATCATCACTTTGCACTAAGAGATTTTTATCTTCCGGCTGCAAAAAACCTTCTTGTTCCGCGTTATCCAGCATATGAATCATAGGGCCAAAGTAGTTATTCACATTCAATAAGCCACACGGCTTGCTATGAAAGCCTAATTTTTTCCAAGTATAGACCTCAAAGAATTCTTCAAACGTGCCTATGCCGCCAGGGAACGTAATAAAGCCTTCGGCAAGCTCCGCCATCATCGATTTACGCTCATGCATATTCTCTGTGATGTGAAGCTGAGTTAGGCCTGAATGAAAAATCTCCTTATCGTGCAGCGCTTTCACAGTGACCCCAATCACATCACCGCCAGCGGCTAAGACGCTGTCGGCCAGTAACTTCATTAAACCTGTATTCGAGCCGCCATAAACGCAGGTGATATTGCGCTGGGCTAATTCGCTTCCTAGCTGCTGAATGGCTTCGCCGTAGATTGGGTTAGAGCCGACATTGGCACCTAAGAAAACGCAAAGAGATTTCATTCATTTCTCGTTAATAAGTAGCTGAGTAAAAGACTTAATTTTCTCCGTAAATCAACTTAGTTGCAACCGCGATTCGATTCCAAGCATTAATGGTGACAACCTGCATAATAATCTGGGCTACTTGTTGCTCACCAAAGAACTCGAGGCATTTTTGATAGCTGGCATCACTAAGCCCCTGCTCTGAGATCAGGGTGATCTCTTCGGTAAGCGCTAAAACCGCACGTTCTTCGGCGGTAAATAAAGGGGATTCTTGCCATGCCGGTAGAGAGTAGATCCTTTGTTCTGACTCACCATGCTTGCGGGCATGTTCACTGTGCATTTGGATGCAATAAGCGCATTTATTGATCATCGCGGCTTTGAGCTTGATGAGCTCTTTAATCGTTGGTGTTAATTCAGTTCCCGCTAGGTAGCCCTCTAAACCAAGCATCGCTTGGAAAGCTTTAGGTTCTAATGTGTTGATATTGATACGAGTTGTCATGGTAGACCTCAATAGGGTGGTAAAGGATTGAGGTTGCATTGTGCTACTTACTTAACTTGCCTAGAATAGTGGTTAAATCTGCAACAGTTTTGCGCTGGGCGCAAGGATCAATATGCTGACCCTCATTCGAACGTTTATCAAGGTTGCTGACTTAGGCAGTTTCTCGAAAGCCGCACAGGTGCTTAATCTTGCTCCCTCTTCCATCACCCGCAGTATTAATAAGCTAGAAGCCGAGCTTAATGTTCGCCTATTTAAGCGCAGTACCCGAGCGCTGGTTTTGACTGAAGAAGGGCATCAGTTTTACCCGCGGGCTGAGAAATTATTAGAAGATGCCGATGGTCTCATTTCATCCATGCAGGGAACTCGTTCTGAACCGGAGGGCACGTTAAGGATTTCTGTATTTGAGGGATTTGGCCGTGCTTTTATATCCCCCTTACTCCCCGAATTTTTAAGCCGCTATCCCAAATTAAAAATTGAAATTGAGCTAGATAATCAGATTGTAGATTTGACCAATGAGAATGTAGATCTGGGTATTCGAATTGGCTTGCCTGCGGATTCAAATTTAAACGCGCGCTTATTATTAGCGAATACAACCGTATTATGTGCGTCACCCCATTATCTCGAACAGCAGGGAATACCTTCAAAGCCTGAAGACTTAGCGCAGCATAATTGCTTAATACTGAATCGAGATCGACAACGAACGAATTGGTATTTTCGTAATAGCCTCAAAGATTTTAAAAAAATATCAGTAGCCGGAAACTTAACCTCGAAAGGGGGCACGCCATTACTTGAAGCCGCGGTGAACCATGGTGGTATTGTTTTGCTATCTAGCTGGATGGTGGATAAATTAATTGCTGAAGGCAAGCTTGTACAGTGCCTACCCGAATGGCAGGGCTCACTGTTTGAGGAATCCAGTGGGGTTATTTATGCAGTGTATCAAGGCAATAAATACCTTAAACCCAGTCTTAGAGTCTTCATTGATTTTTTGGTAGAAAAATTAGCCGATTAAGATATTTTATACACTGACGATTAGGCATGAAAATAAATTTATGGCGGGAATAGGATTTGAGTAAGCGGGAGTAGTAGGAGTTGTATCGATAGAGTTAGCGGCAGAGGAGTTTTCTAAATTTCGCTAATCTCTTTTTTCTAATCTATTTTTTCTAATCTATTTTTTCTAGTATGGTCGAGCTAGAAATATAATAGAGAAAGTCAAAGTGCTGTTACGCACTTTGACTCAATAAGGCTTAGATGCAAACGATGTTTTCAGCTTGCGGGCCTTTTGGTCCTTGTGTAACAACAAACTGTACACGTTGGCCGTCAGCTAAAGTTTTGAAACCTTCGCTAACAATTGCGCTGAAATGAGCAAAAACGTCAGGACCAGATTCTTGTTCAATAAAACCAAAGCCTTTTGCTTCGTTAAACCATTTTACTGAACCAGTTGTAGTAGTAGACATAATAGATATCCTAAAAATTAATAAAAGTGTGCCCATAAATAAGGCGATTTAGCATGAAGAAAACAGATATTTAACTGAGGATAACGCGAAGGATTATGACTAACACCACGTGGAACGAACAAATAAACTGGGCTTTCTCTCAAGCCGAGGCAAAATAATGGACGAGAAGTCTCTATTTAGCAAGTATTCATTAATTTTCTTACTAGAAAACTAGCTGTCTAAAGTTTCGGCAGACAGCAGCGTTTGTATTTTCTTCCGCTACCGCACGGACAGGGCTGATTCTTTTTAGGGGCGATCGCTGAATTTATCTCGGCTAAATTTTGTTGATAAAAATCGCTTAAATAATCATAAAGCTGCGGATGCTTGCGCTGCAACATTTTGGGGCGTTCAAAAAAGTACTCTGAAGAAACGGCAAAGAATTCCGCTTGATTGGTCGCCGCATAATCATTGATATTACTCTTGCCTAGCTCGACCTCATTGATCTTGTGTTGCACAAAGTCAAACCAAGGCGCACTGAATTCAAATTGGGCAACACGCTCAGGAAAGCCATCACACTGGCCATCAGCCATATCAATAAGGTGAACAAATTCATGAATGCCAACGTTCTGTTTATCGCGGCTATTAGCAAATCCTTGGTGTAGGTCAGGCTTGCTTAATACCATTTTACCCGACATAACACCGGTGCCGACCATGCCGCTAATACGCGAATCAGGCAGGCCATATTGGTATTGTTCGTTAAATCGAGCGGGCAATAAAATGACACTTTCTATGTTGAAATAATGCCAACCAGGAAATCCCCAAACGGGAATGATCGCGCTAGCAGCGACTAATAGTTTGTCGTTATCAACAACTTCAACATCTTGGCTACTTTCAACACGAGTGGTGGCTAAAAACAACAAGCAGCGTTGCTCAAAGCATAACTTGTCCGCTGTGGATAAGTTACGGTAGAAGCTGACTTTTTGCTGTAAAAACGCACTCCATTCAGGCTGCCACTGAGTCGCATGGTTGTGACGCATAGACTCGACAGAAGGTTTAAACAAAGATTGAAAAAAACCTTCTATTGTCGCTAATAATTTAGAAAAAATCATTTAGACGAGACCTTTGAACGAGACATTTTAAAGAAGCTCACTGTTTTCCTCTCCTTTTTTTCGTGCGGTATCAATGCGTTCTTGAGTTTCAGGATGCGAGCTTAAATATTGTAGCCAGTGCATTATTTTACGCTTAATTGCTTGCTGATCCTCATTATCACTAACGTCTTCATCAGAGTTTTCATTAGCACTTTCTTCATCGTCTGATAATGAGTGAGAATTGGCTAATAAAGTCATCGCGTCGGCAAATGCCGCCGGTGAAATATTGAAAGCGGGTAAGTTCTGATGGGAGAACTCATCGGCTTCTCGTTCCATATCACGTGAGAACGCGGTCTGTAATAGACCCGTTCCAGCGCCTAAAATCAGCTCGCCTGCGCCGTCGATATCGCCAAACATCATGGCAAATAGCATGGTTGTGGCCGTTGTTTGGGCGATCATTTTCAAACTGTGTTGATGCTCGACATGTCCGACTTCATGTAATAATACCGACAGCAGGGCATCTGGATCATCTTTCATTAAGGTCACGATATCGTCGGTGACGATAATACTGCCATCAGGCAACGCCATAGCATTGGCACCTAGATCAAACTTGCGGAAATGTAATTGATACTTATCATCCGGTAATTCAAGTTGAGTGGTGATGCGTTGCCAAAGTTGGCTGACGTGTTGCTGCTGCTTGGTGTCTAGTTCTGACGGATCAAATTGAGTTTTATCGAGAATATAAAGGGTCTGCTCGCCCATGCTTTCTGCAATACTATCCGGTAGAAAAGCGACCGCAGCATGTGCGGCTCCTGGAAGTACATAATTCACCATGCTCCACAGAAACAATGGTACGACCAATACGGAAGACAGTACGACTAGCCAATGGCTTTCTAGCCATTCGGCTAACAAGTTACTTGAAGTGAGTTGAGGCCAGCGATAGCTTTTGTCGTGTGGGACAAAGAGCGCGCCATCGGCTAAGACGAGGTCAACGGCGAGTCCAGGAATGACATCCGAGAACTGATAGTTATCGGGCCAAACATCCATAATACTTTCACCATTAAGGTGCTGGATGATGACCTGGCCCGTTTCAAAAATTATCGCACTTGCGGGGTGCGATTCACTGCGCCCGGCAAGTTGATAAGTTCCTTTGATCGATGTTTGCATAAGGATACGTGTTCTTGGCTATATGATTGAAAGATCGCTATCAAATAGACCAGCGGCTTCTTCACCTAAAGCAGAGTCTGAACCTTCAACCGTATTAATTAGTTCATTAATACCTGGCTTGATGGTGACTTGTGTTACCGACGCGATATAGCGACTAGTACGGATTTTAACCACGGGAATGGCTAGGCCAAAAGTAACCACGATTAATAGTATGTTGGTTAATACAAGGATAGCAAAAGGCAGTGTTTTCATCTGCGCATCAAATGACACAACATTTTCAATCTCAAGTGTTGCCATTAAGTGGTTGTAAATAATCGATTGATAGACGGCATTTACAATACCAAAAAGTGCAAAGGAAGCTAAACCAACAAACACTAAACCTAAAGAGAGGCCACCATCTGCTGCTGCGATGGCGGTGCCACCGAATGCGGCAATGATAGCGCCGCCGATTAATGCAATGCCCACTGAGAAAAGTACGGCAATGTAATACTGGCCTGCAGAAGATTTTTGCTCAAAGTGCTTGCCACCATAGGTAATATTATTATGCATATATTGCTGGATTTGTTGTACAACCCAAGGCATTGCTAGGTAAAGAGTAATTGCGCCTAATATCGGTAATAGGATGAAGTGTACGATGACGCCGCCATAAGTCCCTTCAAAAGAGAAACGCACATTACGATAGGCGGTCATACGCATTGAAAACTTGATGCCTTGAATGATTAACCAAGGGAACGCGACTAAGAAAGCCAATGCCATGACTATGCTAAGAGCAGGACTCATTTGGCTCAATGCCATGTAAATAATAAAAATTATAACGGCGACAATACGGCCTTTTAGAATTTGCATCGGTGTGGCTAAAAAGCGGAAGCTATTATCATCAACACTGGTATGGCCATACATGTATTGAGTATCACGTACTTTAGCCCAAGCGCTATAAATACCGAGCGTGATAATGCTCAAGAACATATTTACAAACCACAGTTTGAAATATTCACCTGATTTGCCACTGAATTTAACGAAATCAGTGCGGTCACTGGATAATCCATTTTCCATTAGGGTCTTCCTTAATTGAGTTAGGCGTTATTTATAAAGGAAGTGTTTAATAATAGGAAGGTAATTAGAATAAAACGTGAAAAAAGATGATAAAAAAAGGCCGATAATGAGTTATCGACCTTCTTATAATATCTAGACATTAAAACTGTGTAGATTCATTCTTTAGCCGCTAATTAAGCGGTTTCCATAATGCTAGGCTCAGTCCCTTTAGACATCGCTTGCAATTCTTTATCGATAAAGTACAAACCACGGCCATCTTCACCAATGATTTCGATCTTATCAAGAATGCTCTTGAACAGTTTTTCTTCTTCGTGCTGTTCAGACACATACCACTGTAAGAAGTTAAACGTCGAGTAGTCATGCTCACTGAAAGCAGTATGAGCAAGCTCATTAATCGCCTTAGTAATGGTGCATTCGTGCTTATGAGTTTCAATGAATACGTTGGTTAACGTATCAAACTCAATCGGTGGCGCTTCAATCGTACCTAAACGGGCTAGGTTACCGGTTTCATTAACGTAGGTGAATAAACGCTGCATGTGCTGCATTTCTTCGTCTGCGTGTACTTTTAAAAATGCAGCAGCACCTTCAAAGCCTTTAAATTCACACCAAGCACTCATCTGAAGGTACAGGTTGGACGAATAAAATTCTAAATTGATCTGGTCGTTTAACTGCGCAACCATCTTTGTGCTTAACATAATCATTCCCACTTATTTAACTCTTAATTTTTTTCGTTAATCTGTTTCTTTCGAAACTATTCAGCAAGTCTTATAAATCGATCCATGATTGGATATTTATTCCACAAAACGGCGTGAATACGATCCCTGTAGCCTTAGTTCGGCTCCCTGCCTCGCATATTTGTTCCACAAACACCCAATAATGGATCTTACTCTGTCTTAATTTGAACGATCTGAATAGTTACTTTCTTTCTTTAATCAGCTCTTTAACCCAGCTTTTTAACCAAGTTCTTTAACGGAGCTCTTTAATAAATACTTTTGAATTTCGCTGGAAATTATACAGTGATTGACGTTCTTTCGGCAGTGCCGAAATATCAGCTTCACTAAATCCTCTTTCCATAAACCAATGCGCGGTACGCGTGGTTAGTACAAAAATCTTGCTCATCTTTTCTGCTTTGGCTTGCTCGCTGACGGCATTTAATAAGCGGTCACCGCGTTCGCCAGAACGATATTGCTCACTCACGGCAACACAGGCAAGTTCAGCCAGTTCCGTAGAGTAGGGGTATAACGCCGCACAAGCGATGATCATACCGTCGAGTTCAATCACTTTAAAACGGTTGATCTCAGTCTCTAATACTTCTCGTGAACGGCGTACTAAAATGCCTTGTTCTTCGAGAGGGGTAAGCAGCTCTAAAATGCCACCGACATCTTCAATGTTCGCTTGGCGTAATTGTTCATAGTCACCGGCAGTAATCAGCGTGCCTGCGCCTTCATGAGTGAACAACTCTTGTAATAAGGCACCATCAATCTTGTGGCTTAATAAATGCGCTCTATTAATACCGGCCTTAACCGCCGTTAAAGAAGACTGAGCGTGGGTTTTATGTTCGCCCGACAAGTTATCGATCAGTTTGGATAATTGATCGGTGGTGATTTGCGAAATAATATCGCTATCGTTGTCTGACAGCTTATCTGCCATTGACGGTAAACCTTCATCTTCGCCCATCAAAATGAGTTTTTCGGCGGCTAATGAAATAGCCGCTTGCGTCGCCACATCTTCAGCGGTCAGGTTGAACATCTCACCACTAGGGGAATAGCCGCAACTGGATAATAAAACGATATTACCGAGATCAAGTTGCTGGCCAATCGCACGACGATCGATACGACGCACTTCACCGGTATGCTGAAAATCAATACCATCGATCACGCCTTTAGGCTTAGCGGTAACAAAGTTACCACTCACCACACGAATGCGAGCACCGTGCATCGGAGTATTGGGTAGGCCAATAGAAAGTCTGGCTTCGATATCAGATTTCACAATACCAATCGCCGCTCGCACCGCGTTCAACGCCGCTTGATCGGTAATGCGTAACTCACCTTGAAACTGGCTTTTGATATTCAATACGTTCAGCGCACGGTCAATTTGCGGACGCGCGCCATGCACAATAACTAAGCGCACGCCTAAGCTATTGAGCAAGGCAATGTCTTGCACTATGTGGGCAAAGTTATCATCGGCAATGGCATCACCTTCCAACATCAATACAAAGGTTTTACCCCGGTGTGCATTGATATAAGGCGAAGAATTCCGAAACCATTTTACGTATTGGCTATTATCCATAGTATTCATTTAGTGTATTCATTTAGTATTAACTGCAACATATCACAAACTGACTTAGGCATTAAGTTGTAGAAGCCTTGTTAATGCAAAAACGATGAATAAATTGTGATAATAATTCAACCGTCGGCTTTATTTGGTCTAACGCGATAAATTCATCCAACTGATGCGCCTGATCGATCGAGCCTGGCCCCAGCACTAAGGTTTCCATTCCTAGCTGTTGCATAAAAGGTGCTTCGGTCGCAAAGGCAACGGCATGCGCTTGATGGTTGGTTAATTTTTCAGCAAGTAGCACCAGCTCCGCATTTTTATCGGTTGCGAAAGACGGCACACCCGGAAATAACGCCTCCAGTTCAAACTCAACATTATGACGGCTAGCAATGGGTTTGATGCGCGCTTCCATCTCTTGGCGTAATTGCTCGTTACTCATGCCCGGTAGCGCTCGTAAATCAAACGCCAGCTCGCAACTGCCACAAATACGATTCGGATTATCGCCGCCATGCAGGCAGCCAAAGTTAAGCGTAGGCACTTCAATTTCGAAATCTTGATTATGGTGTTCTTTAGCCAGCTCTTGGCGATAAGCCTTCAACTCGGTCATTACGTCATGCATCGCATCGATGGCGTTAATACCCAGCGCGGGGTTCGATGAATGGCCGGCATTACCGGTTAAGCGAATGGTCTCCATCATAATGCCTTTGTGCATCCGGATGGGTTTGAGTCCGGTCGGCTCACCGATAATGGCATAGCGACCTTTAGGCTTGCCTTGTTCTACTAAGGCGCGCGCACCGCTCATAGAACTTTCTTCATCAGCTGTCGCAAGAATAATTAATGGCTGCTGCAAATTGAGCGATGTTGGATTGCCTAGTTGATTCAGAATATTTTCAATCGCCTCAATGGCCAGCGCAAAGAAACCTTTCATATCGCACGTGCCTAAACCATACAGCTTGCCATCGCGTTCGGTAAGCTTAAAAGGATCGCTGCTCCAACGCTCAGGATTACAAGGAACGGTATCGGTATGGCCACTTAATACCAGCCCACCTGGGCCACTGCCCAGCGTCGCAATAAGATTGTATTTATCCGCTTCGCCTACTCGCTCTTTCGGCACAAGCATAATCTCGCAGTCAAACCCTAAAGGGGTTAACCACTGCGCTAACAAATCGATAACACCTTTATTACTACTATCGTATTCAGGTAAGGCAGAACTAATGCTAGGGGCAGCAATCAGCTGTTGAAAACGAGAGATGAGTTGCGACATGTTAGAGCTCCTTGTTCATTCCATGAATAACACATTAAAAATGTATCACAGTTAAAATCAACTTAAGCATAACGTATTCTGCCAATTAGGTACCAAAAGCGAATACTAATGGCGCTTATCCTTATGCGCCGTATGGTAACTGTCTCTAATCCGTCTTATTATTCAGTGATGAATCATGAAATCGAATTAAAGCTGCGTTTAAATACCAGCGAGCTGCCTTTATTAGAAAAGGCGTTAGCCTCCAATCAATTTATCAGCGAGCCAACGCTTAAGTTGCTGAATCGCTATTTTGATACCCCCGACATGGGCCTGAGCCAAGGTGGTGCAGCATTGCGCATACGCCAGCAAGGAACTGTCGATGTGAAAAGGGGTGAGGCGACGGGAATACTTTCCGATGAACGTATTATTCAAACGTTAAAAACGCGTGGAACCAGTGCGGGTGGATTACACCAACGCATGGAATGGGATTGGCCGATCACCGCGGTTGAACTCGACCTGGAATTAATTCAAACCAGCGATGCCCAGCAACACTTATCCCCAGATTTAAAACTCGATGCGATAACGCCATTATTCACCACTGATTTTCAACGCAAGGTGTGGATGTATCGCCAAGGCGAAACCTTGATTGAGCTGGTATTAGATCAAGGCGAAGTGTCTACCGATGAACACCGTATTGATTTATTAGAACTCGAATTAGAATTAAAAGAAGGCCAGCCAGAAGTGCTTTTCCAATTGGCACAACAGCTAGCGCAGCAATGCCCGGTATTAATGAGCGACATCAGTAAAGCGGAACGCGGTTATGGTTTATTAGCACTGTCGCCGCAGTACCAGGGAATTAAAAAAGACTGGTCTGATAAAATGCCAAATTTTGATGATCAGCAAGATGTGATCAGTTGCTTCAAAACATTTTTCGCTTATCAATTATCAGGCTTACAGCGCAGCTTAGAATTTGGCATTTGGGAAGGCCAGCAAGCGCAGCAAGCGAATGCGATTTGGCAGATCAACTTATTGCATGAGCTATTGACCCTGTTCACTCACATCGATTGCCTACCCGCGACACAACTATTACAGCGCCAAGTTGATCACGCCAGACAAGCGCCATTAGAGTTATCGCTTATTTGGGGCCAGCTCAGTTTAGCCTGTGGACATTGGTTATTTAACTTGTCGGCGGATAATACCGAATTTGAAATGTCTGCCGATGAAAGGAATGCGATGCGCTTACATGCTGAACAGTTAGCACAAGGAATGGGTGTATGAACTCCGTTGCAGATCGTCCCGTCGCCTTGAATGTATTGCTCGATGACCTAAAAAAATCGGGCATGTTAGATGATGAAAATTATCAGCTAGCGCAACTATCCCGTCGCAGTCAGTCAGAACTAAAAATGCATCCTTTTGCATTTATCGGTAAGCAAAAACTGACTAATAAAAAAACCGCTGGCAAGCTCAGCGAAGAAACTATTTGTGAATGGGCTGCGCAGCTGCAGGGTTTAGAATATGCTCGCATCGATCCACTAGAAGTGGATGTTGCCGCCATAACATCAGCCATGTCGTATGCCTTTTCAGAACGGCATAAAATCCTGGCGATAAAAGTTAGCAAAGACGAGCTGGTGGTTGCCTGTAGTGAACCGCTCATGACGTCTTGGGTGCAAGATTTAGAGCATGTATCACGCCGTGATGTGGTGCGTATTATGGCGATGCCAAGTGATATCGAGCGCCATCGAGTAGAGTTTTATCAGCTCGCCAATTCTATTAATAGCGCGTCATCACAACATGATGGCATCAGCGGCATTCAAAACTTAGAATCCATGCTGGAGCTCGGCAAAGCCAGTGCCCCCGATGCCAATGATGAGCACATTGTTAACGTTGTAGATTGGCTATTACAATACGCCTTTGAACAACGTGCCAGTGATATTCATATTGAGCCGCGTCGTGAAATTGGCAACGTACGTTTTCGAATCGATGGTGTTTTGCACCTTGTTTACGAACTGCCTGCGCAAGTTACTCAAGCCGTAGTGGCTCGAATTAAAACCTTGGGCCGCATGAACATCGCAGAAAAGCGCAAGCCGCAAGATTCGCGCTTGAAAACCAAAACCCCTGCCGGGGAAGAAATTGAATTACGTTTATCCACCTTGCCCACCGCGTTCGGTGAAAAGCTGGTTATGCGAGTCTTTGACCCCAGCGTATTAGTGCGTAACTTTGCCGAACTTGGCTTCAGCAAAGAAGACTATCGACGTTGGAAAGATATGACGTCGCAGAATAATGGCATTGTGTTCGTCACAGGGCCAACGGGGTCGGGCAAAACCACCACCCTTTATTCAACCTTGAAAGAACTGGCGACGGTTGAAGTTAATGTCTCAACCATCGAAGATCCAATCGAAATGATCGAGCCCGCGTTTAACCAAATGCAGGTGAACCATACGATTGGTCTTGATTTCTCGACGGCCGTGCGCGCGTTATTAAGACAAGATCCCGACATTATTATGGTGGGGGAAATTCGAGATTTAGAAACCGCAGAAATGGCTGTGCAGTCAGCGCTAACCGGACACTTGGTATTATCGACGTTGCACACCAATGATGCCCCAACGGCGA
The DNA here is from genome assembly GCA_036960605.1 of Oleispira sp. Lineage (GTDB taxonomy): Bacteria > Pseudomonadota > Gammaproteobacteria > Pseudomonadales > Oceanobacteraceae > Oleispira. Next base: position 14,348 of record JBALXI010000006.1, read on the forward strand.
TTACACGGCTATTAGAGCTAGGCTTGCCACCTTACTTGATACGATCAACCACACTCGGTGTTATGGCTCAGCGCCTCGTACGCATACTTTGCCCACACTGCAAAGAAGCCGGTGAGATCGACGAAACGACTTGGAAAGACCTAGTAGCACCTTGGACTGTGGCCAAACCGGCGAAAATATATCATCCCAAGGGCTGCTTAGAATGCCGCGATACGGGCTTTATGGGGCGCATGGGCATTTATGAAGTGCTGCCAGTGACTCATGAAATTAGTAATTTGATCAACGACAGCACCGATCACCTTAAGCTCAGGCAGCAGGCGATGAAAGAAGGCATGCACAGCCTTAAGTTAAGTGGCGCGCAGAAGGTTGCAGCAGGTCTAACCACCATCGAAGAAGTGATGCGAGTGGCGCCAATGTCGTAGTGATTTAGCTGAAGTTTGCTTCGGCTATCAAAAAATACGACTCAGTCATAGTTCCTAGAGAAAATAACAGCTAAGCTAGGGCACAGAACATAATAAACGCTTGATAATAACAGCAGTATAAAAGCACAGATTAAAATCATGGTAACAGACGTAAATACAGCACCTCCGATCATTGATTTGGAAGCTTCGGGTTTTGGCCGCGGAAGCTACCCTATTGAAGTGGGGTTCGCTCTAGAGAATAGAGATATCCATTCTTTCTTGATAAAGCCGGAAGCCGACTGGACTCATTGGAGCGAAGAGGCTGAACAGATTCATGGCATTACTCGTGAACAGCTGCAAGCTGAAGGCATGAGTATTGAAGAAATTGCGCTTACATTGAATGAAATGCTACGCGGACAAACACTTTATTCAGATGCTTGGAGCTTTGACAGTTCTTGGATAGGACGCTTATTTGATAGTGCTGGCATCGTACAGCGCTTCCGCATAGAAACCATCAACAAGTTGCTTATGCCTGATCAAGTTGAATTCTGGCATCCGACTAAAGAAGCGGTATTGCAAGAGCTGGGTCTAAAAGCACATCGTGCCGCGATAGATGTTCAAGTTTTACAAGAAACATATTGCCGCATTTCTAAGATGAATCAGTAGCATCAGAGTACGCTTAAAAAGAATCCCTAAAAAGCCCTAGCCATGAAAATGACTAGGGCTTTTTTGCTTTTAAATCATCGAAATATAACGCAATAGAAACTAACGCGTTATTGCTGTTCGCCTATCACAATGAACGCCAATCATTAAGTAACTGAAAAATAAAAGAAAGCTTCCCATATATTGATAAGTCCTGATAAGCGAACGCATGATAAAAGTGATATCAAATTGACAAAAGCGAACGCTAAATATAGTGTTGTTGGAATTATTAACAGGGATAGTCGTATGATTTCAAACAAGTTTTCTCTTCATTCGCCTTTCCCAAATATAGGGGGTTATGCGAACACGGTTCGCATAACTCACTGTTAGCAGTAAAAAGCTTATGAATATTTCAGATTTATATATTTATGTTGATGGTTCTGATCTCTACAAAGTATCAGAGTCTGTTGAGCTCTCAATTTCTGAGTGGTTAAAGCTTAATAATATTAAAGCCAAAGTTGTTAATTTTCAGTATGAGCGTACGCCTGATTTATCAGCTGAAGATTATGCTGATTGGGATTTAGGTCTAAATATAAGTATTGATGAAATCGATCGGCTTTCTGAACTATTAGAGTTTGCGTATGGCTTAGCTTTGAAACATAATTTCGACTTTGTTATTGGGTATTACTCTGAAGCTGATGGTTTATCTGAGGATATATCATATTTCGGTGCTGAAAGTGGCAAGCCCAACTCAGAGAAATTAGCAGAGTATCTTGATTAAAGCTGCTAACAAAACATTCGTGATCGTCCCTTCGGGACTGGGACGCTTTCAGCGCCCCACAATATTGGCGTTAGGCTCTAAATTATGATCATCAAGTCTCTGCCAAAAGATGAGCTTATAAAGCAAGGCGTCGATTCGAGCTTTGCTGATGTTTTATCTAATCCAAATGAATATGATGAATATCTTCATATTACTATTGGAAAGAGTGATTGGGATTATGTTATCCCTATAGGTGTATCAAGTGTTATTCCACTATGGGATGTAAATGCTGATAGCTTTGTGCGCTGGGAGCGGAATGGAATAATTGAATTTGTTTGGCTGTTTCATGATAGCCCAAACTATTCTCTCATCGCATATTCTGAGCAGGGAATAATAGCAAAGCTATATCAGTCCTTAACAGAGTATATGGAAGAGGATGAATGTCGTAAAATTGGTAGCGCAATGGGCTTTAAATATATAGATGAAGCTGAGAGTATTTTAGAAAATGAATGGGATAGCTATGCAAGCTGGATGCTTAATCTTGAAAAAGCCTAACAATCAGTTGGTGTACGCACCTGCGGTGCTGGGACGGTTACACTTCGCTCGTTCCTCGCTACGTTTCACCGCCCCACAACAAAAGCGTTAGGCTCTAGGAAGGTATGGCTAAAGTAATCTATTTCTTCAATAGAGAAGATAAGTATTATCAGTTATCAAATTTTGCTGGTTTTGGCTTCACGCTAGATGGGAAAAAATGGCGTACCATGGAGCATTATTTCCAAGCCATGAAGTTTGAAGGTACAGAGCAATTTGAGAGAATTTTAAATTGTGGCTCACCTAAACAGGCAAAGGACTTAGGCCAATCTCGTGCTATTCCAATTCGTCAAGATTGGGACTCAGTCAAAGAAGAGATTATGCTCAGAGGTTTGAAAGAAAAGTTTAAATCTCCTGAGTTAAAAGAGATATTGCTAAGTACTGGAAAAAAAGATTTAGTTGAAAACTCTCCATATGATAAATATTGGGGAATTGGCCCTAATGGTAAAGGCAAAAACAGACTAGGCGTACTTCTTGTGGAACTAAGAACGGAGCTTAAGCGTGAAAAAGCCTAACAAAAACATCATGATCGCATCCTACGGCTGCTGGGGCGGCTTACGCTTCGTTCCATATGCGAGCGTTAGATTTTTATGATATCTGAAAAACTGAAATTTCATCAGTTACCTACAGGTATTCGTGTATCGTTCATGTTTATATTTATGGTTACACTTTCAGCTTTTTTTCAAAACTTCACGATGAAAACTGGATTTAAAATAAATGAAAATACGACTACATTTTCAATGTGGTATCCGGTCGTTTTTGTTTTGATGGCTTACAATAAGATTACTGGGAATAATTTAATTAATTATTATATTGCAATTTTTTTGTTAATTTTATGTCCACTTTATAATATATATGAGGTATTGAGTCTTAATGAGTATCGTGGAGAAAATGAAGTGATTCTTATGTGGTGGCCTATCTTTAATGTTGTACTGCAGTACTTTTTCGTAGGTCTTATGTATAATTCCAAAAATCGTGAGTTTTATGATAATTCAGAAACCTAACAAAAGCATGTTGCATAAACCACTACGTGGTTTGGACGGTTTTACGCTCGAACCTCGCTTCAAACCGCCGCAAATGCGAGCGTTGAGGCTGTAGAAAAACTAATTGCTAATATTTATTTAAGACAATGAGTGAATATTAAACAGGAAATCGCGTCTGTACATGAATCTTAGATAGGTTTTGTTCGAAGGTTTATATTTAATTCACGTAGGGACTCTTAATTAAAAGCGGCTGAGGTTTTCCTACAGCCTCGTTACACGGTCTTATGAATTATCAATGCTACTACTGTAAAGAAGAATTTCCTCCCGTCGAGGCTATTGATGGGTACAAGGAAGGCTACAAAATTGGATTTCTCTGCCCTAAGTGTGGAAAGAATATTCAAGATATTCCTATGGATTCAGAATGGATATTTTCTAGAAACTCTTCCAAGTTATTCTTCGCTATCTTAACGGGATACTTTTATCTAGCGTGGATGTTTTTAGAAATTTTTGAATTGAATACTTGGGTGCACTACGCTGTTACTTTAGGGGGGCTAGTTCCATTTTTAGTTTATGGTCATATAAAGCACCCTAAAGATATGTATTCACCAAGAATTGGAACTAAACCTGTAAAGTGATTGTTACTATCTCGTATAACAAACACCTGCATTGGACAACAATCAGTGGATAGCGTTTTTAAATTTTAGAATGTCTTTGGTTGTTTCTACTTAAAAGGCATTCGTGATCGTGCCTACGGCACTGGGGCGCTTTCAGCGCCCCACAATATTGGCGTTAATGTAAAAGGTATGAACTTGGACGAAAATTCGCAAGACTTTAATGTTGTTGAAATGCTTGAGTTATTTGTTGGCGCATCTGTTGAAGAAATGGTGTTGATGATACTTGTCATGTTGATTTGGATTTCTATCTATTTTTATGTTGTTATCCAATCTAAAAAGGGTGCTGCCTTAAGTATTAAGGGGGCTGATAGAATATATCGAGGATTACTTGGCTCAATTGTTGTGGGGCTATTTTCTGTGACAGCTCTTTTCTTCATTGAAGAAAGTATCGAAGAAAATACATTCATATTGCTGAGTTATGGGATTGAATTATTATCTTTATCATTTTTAGCCTATGCTGCCTTAGGTTTTAAAGAGCTAATCAGTGATGTTCGTGAAAGATTACATTAACAAAGCGTGCCACGGTGTGTCTGCTTGTGCACATTGGCGTTATGAAAAAATTTACTTTCAATAAATAGGATATATCATGAAAAAATCAATTATCGTTTCTTCACTTGTTTTGTTATTAGCGGCCTGTGGAAGTAACCCTGTTCTAAATAGCTCATCTATTTCAGTTAGTGGAAGTGACTTGGAACATTATTGGGTTCCAAATAATAAAGCTAATCGTCTTATGAGAATTAATGATGACGGTAAGTGCTATAATTTGAACTTTTCCAAAAATGAGACAGAAACTCCTTACCTATATTATCAATCAAAAATAGATTCTACGGGTAAAGTTTATAACGAAAAGTTGATATTTACAGAGCTTACTTCTCCGCAGTCAAAGCAGCTCCTGCCCCTTATTCTTAGAGAGCTAAATTTTCATAAAATCACATACAAACCAAGTGAATCAAATAATCTTGCTAAGCCTGTTATTGCTAAGCAAGCGATGTACACCAAAGAATGCTAAGCATAATAAATACATCCAGTGCGCTCACGAAAAGAGAGTGTGCTTGGGTGCGCTAGGCACGCCATTTATGCAGAACGTTAAATTTCAGAACCCTTGGTAGGCATGAAGATTAATATACACAGACATTATTTTTTACTGGAGAATATACGTTGCCGTTAATTCAAGTCGCACGATACATCATTGGGTTTAGCTGGTTGTATCATGGAATATTTCCTAAATTGATTCATATTGCTCCCTTAGAGAAAGCATTAACGGCAAGTTTAGGGTTTTCGGATGACGTGTCGTATTTAATTACGAAGTCAGCGGGCCTTGGGGAAATTATTTTTGGTACTCTATTTATAATATTTTATAGAAATAAGAATGTAGTTCTACTTAATATCTTAGCCCTGTCAGGTTTATTGGTATTTGTTGCTGTACTTCAGCCTCAATTATTAATTGAGGCGTTTAATCCAGTAACAACCAATATTCCTTTAATCGGGCTAAGTCTTATTCTATTAGATAAGGTTAAAAAGTAGCGAGTGACCTTATCTAATCGGGTTATCAATCGCTGCTTTTAAGCGTTGCAGAGAAGACTCCGATTTATTCTCGACATCTCTCCTAAAGAAAATTTCGTTAGCGACTAATAGCATGAAGTTCGGCAGGGTGTAATCCAGTTCACGAATAAACTGAGTTTTGCCGTTAATATTTTCAACCTTATAGGTTAAAACGATGTTTACGCCATTATTTTGGTTGTAGGCTTTCGCGACCCAGATAACACCGGGTATGCTTTCTAAAATTTCCCACTGCAGATGGTTTTCACCGATTGCTGTTAAAATATCTTCTTCAAATTTTTCCCCTTGTTGTAAAGGTCTTTGAGATTCGATGTACACTTTTGAAGACTGTGGGTGCCATTCTGGCCAGCGGGCGGGGGTGCTGGCATAGGCGAGTACTTCGATAGGTGTTTTATCCATCATAATAGTATTGCTGATGTGTGTGGTAGAGCTGGTTAGCCAAAGGGTGCTGGCAAACCAAGCCAATACAGGTAGGCGAACGATTTCAATAAGAACGTATTTTTTATTGCCTTCTAAAAAGTCGGTAGTGACTACTAAACCAAATAGAATAAGTATGGCACCTATGGTCAGCTGGCTAGCGCTTAATACAGGGGCTAAAAAGGTAAACATAACGGTTAATGCAATAATACTGAGCAAACAAAAACCGACATAAATTTTAACGAGCAGTGATACTTGTGGATCGTATTTTTCTCGGTTTACACAGCCACTCTTTTGCATCGACGCTTGATTGAGTTCTCTGTTCTGACAATCTTCTGGACGCCAGCCGGTAGGTTTAAACCAAAGTCGAACTTTATCAGACCACTTTTTTGTCTTGATCGTATCTTTGGCCAACATGCTCCAGTGCTGTAAGTTACCGTGAATAGGGTTCAGCGTTCTTAACGGATGTGTGGTGCCATAGTGGCAAGGTTGGTCGGCTAACTCTGGCTGCCAACTGTTAAATATTCTGTCCCAGATGACTAATGTACCGCCATAATTACGATCAATGTATATTGGGTTTTTCGCGTGGTGCACTCGGTGGCTTGAGGGTGTTGATAATACTCCCTCTATTAACGGAATGCGGTCGATGGCTTGGGTATGCAGCCAAAATTGATAGAGTTTAAGGGCGATGAATAATATTAAAAACGCAGCCGGTGGGCAGCCTAGCAACGCGAGCGGTAAATAGAATACCCATGAAAAGGCGTATTGAAAGGCGCTTTGTCTAAGCGATGCGGTGAGATTGTATTCTTCGCTTTGGTGATGTCCGACGTGGGCACCCCATAAAAAATTAACTTCGTGAGCAGTACGGTGAAACCAGTAATAACAAAAGTCGACTAGAAAAAAGAAGATGACCCAGGTGGCGACTTCGCCGATGCCGAAATCAAATATGCGAAAGTTTTCCCATAGGTAAATAAAGACCATAAAGGTATAGGCTTTAAGAAGCGCGTCTGACATCAGTAACAATATGCCCATGGATAGACTCGTAACGCTGTCGTTATAGCGGTGCAAGGATCTGCCCTGAACTTTTAAGTACAGATATTCCAGCAGCATGAATATTAAGAACAGAGGGATCGCCAGTCCGTTTATATTGTAATCGCCCATTTTTACCACTCATGATTATTAATATGACGTCTTTACAGTAAGCCTTGTTAAGGTAAATAACATTGACTATCAAACCTTATAATTGACAGAGTGCGACCAATAAATGATAGTTGTTACGTACACTTGGTAAGTTTTATTCATTAGGGGCCATCTTATTAAACAGCGCTATACAACGGGCCAATGGATTCAATCGATCATTAGCAGCTTTGCTATTTTAGGTGTGGATACCCAGCAGGTAACCCACGGCTTGTGGGATGATCAGCAAAACCAGTTAAACGTTGGCAGCTCTGCTGAGCTAGCGGCAGTAAGAACCCTGTGGCATCGCGCTGAGGCTTTGACGCAAGACCCACTGCTGGGTTTAAAAATGGGTGCTCGACAAGACAATCGATCCGTTGGCCCACTGGCTCCGATCATTTGGCACAGTGCGACGCTGAGAATTGCCTTGGACAATATCTCTCGCTTTCAATGCATCATCAGTGAGGGGGGGACTTTTCAATTTACAGTTGATAAATGTGATGTTACTCCAATTGATGTTCTTTCATGCGATGTTATTCAGTGCGAGTACATTCCTACCCATAGTATTGTGCCGATAAGCACACACCAGGCTTTAGCCCTGATGGTTGGCTTTCTGGGCATTATAAAAGTCGTTTCTAATGAGCGAGTAAGGATTCGTTATTTAGAGCTACCTCCTTCGTTAAATGCGCGCTTAATTGCGAAACACTTGGGTTGTGATGTTCGCAGCCATGATGGCAACATTAAGGTCAGTTTTGAATGTGATAGCCTCGATCAGCCTATTGTCGGTATTGATGCTCACTTGTATCAATTGACGCTCGCGTACGCTGAAGATTTATTGCGCACCAAGCGGGCAAGCCTAGAGCTAATACATTCGGTGAAGGAGATTATTGAGCAAGATGGATTCTCGGCGGTAACTATTGATCATGTGGGAAACAAATTAGGCCTGCATAAGAGAATCTTGCAGCGACAACTTACCGAGCAAGGTACTAGCTACCGACAGATTAAAGAAAATGTATTGAAAGAACACAGCCTGTCTTTGTTATTACGCGAGGGTTTAGATATTAATTCGGTGGCGCAACAGCTAGGATATTCAGAACCCAGTGCATTTCATCGAGCGTTTAAAATATGGTTTGGTATGAGTCCGAAACAATTTTGTGCTAAGCCTTATTATTTTTAAAAACTATCGATTTAAGGTCGAGTGCTGGCATCTAATTTAGCAATATTATGAAATACTCACATGCGTATTGTTATGTGAATTAAGTCGTTAATTTATAAGGAAGAGAAAATGAGCAAGTCAAATGGCACCATCATCCCGCTAGAACCTGATACTCAAGTAGAGTTAGATAAAGAATTGAAAGCTGGGGGGACTGGCAAGGTCATGTTGGAAGGCAGTGATGAAGTGTACATCATTAAGAAAGCAGAGAAGGGCAGTGACTACGAATTGACTAAGGTTGCTTCTGAGTCCTCTAACGACAATATGCGCAGCGCGTTAGAAAAAATTAAAGCGAAGATGCAGTCGTAAATAAAAAAACCGCTCAATACCTATTTCTTATAGTAAGAAACAGGTATGAGCGGCTTAGCTTTTTTATTTAGTTGCTCTCTATTTAACCGTATTAAGAGAGTCTAAATACGCACGAGTCCCTTCTTCAACCGTAGCGAAAGGTTGGTCGTAACCCATGTCGCGCAGTTTAGAAATATCCGCTTCGGTGAAACTCTGGTAAGCGCCCTTAAGATGCTCAGGGAATGGCATGTATTCTTTCGTTGCTTTCGTAACGTGAGTGCCTTTCTCGTCGTGCCAATCGATCACCGCATTCGCCACATCGTTAAAGCTCTGACAACGGCCAGTCCCTAAGTTAAAGATGCCGGACTTATCTGGGTTGTCTAAGAACCAAAGATTAACCTTTACCACATCGCCAACGAAGACGAAATCACGACGTTGTTCACCATCGCCATAACCACCGGAACCGCCAAATAATTTAGCTACACCATTTTCTTTAACTTGGTTATTGAAGTGGAATGCAACCGAAGACATGCTGCCTTTATGCTGTTCGCGTGGGCCGTAAACATTGAAGTAGCGGAAGCCAACAACCTGAGATTTGAATGTATGCTGAATCTCACGCACGTATTGGTCGAACTGCCACTTGGAATAACCATAAACGTTTAATGGCTGCTCGTGTTCACGCAATTCTTTAAAGACTGTTCCGCCACCGTAGACCGATGCGCTAGAGGCGTATAAAAATGGAATTTCACGAATGATGCAGGCGTGTAAAAGTGTCTTAGAATATTCGTAGTTATTTTCCATCATGAATTTACCGTCCCACTCTGTCGTAGAGGAGCAAGCGCCTTCATGGAAAATCGCTTCGATATTATTCAAAATAGGATCGTCGATTTTTACTAGCTGCAAGAAATCATCTTTATCAAGATAATCTGCAATGTCGCAGTCGCTTAAGTTATAAAACTTTTTACCGTCGGTTAAATCATCCACTACGATAATGTCTTTACGACCTTGAGCATTCAAAGTCTTAACGATGTTGCTGCCAATGAAGCCAGCGCCGCCTGTTACGATAATCATATTAATCAACCTGATTCAGAGGCGAAAACGCCTGAGTAACTAATAATGTAGAAGTGTTGGTGCAGGAACTGTTATACGAATAGGCCGTCCCTTCGCATGGAAGCGAAGGCCGAGCTTACATGGACGTACTTGCATGCGTGCCATGAGGGTAATAGTTTCTGTACCAACACTTCGAGAATAATAAAACGTTTTAAGCTTTCTCAGCTTGAATACGTTTAACGATGGCGCTGGTTGAGCAGTTGTCTTTAAAGCTCAAAACAATCACTTCACCGCCTGCGTCCATCACGGCTTCGCCGCCTGCAATTTCTTCGATTTTATAATCGCCACCTTTTACTAAAATACTCGGTAGCACTTTAGTAATTAAGCGCTCCGGCGTATCTTCTGTAAAAGGAACAACCCAATCGACACTTTCTAATCCAGCCAATACCGCCATGCGGTGATCGAGTGGATTGATCGGGCGAGTAGGGCCTTTCAATCGTGATACCGATTCGTCGCTATTTACAGCGACTAATAAACGATGGCCTAAGGTCTTCGCTTCTTTTAAATATTGAACGTGGCCCGGGTGAATGATGTCGAAACAACCATTAGTCATCACTAGGCTTTCGCCACGCTCTTTGCATTCACGTACCAGCTGCATTAATTCGTCTTCGTCGAAGAATGCTGCGCCGCCGTGTTGCTCGCTACGAATATCACTGCGGAGTTCATCACTGGTAACCGTTGCTGTACCCAGCTTACCAACAACAATACCCGCGGCGATGTTAGCAAAGGCGGTTGCGTGTTCTAGCGATTGTCCGGCGGCAAGTGCCGTGGCCAAAACAGAAATCACGGTATCACCGGCACCAGTCACGTCATACACTTCACGTGCACGAGTTGGTAACGTTAGAGGCTCGACATTACGCTGAATTAAGGTCATGCCTTTTTCGCTGCGTGTTACCAACAGTGCGGTAAGGTCGTGTTCTTCTAACAGCGCTTTGCCCTTGGCAAATAAGGTTTCATCGTCTTTGCAATAACCAACAACCGCTTCGAACTCGGCTAGGTTAGGCGTAATTAACGTTGCGCCTTTATAGGGAGAGAAGTCGGTGCCTTTTGGATCGACTAAAACCGGCGTGCCCGCTTTACGCGCTGCTTGAATCAAGCGTTGCGGATCGGTCAGTGCGCCTTTGTTATAATCGGATAAAATTACCGCGCCCGCTGCAGCGACTTGCTGATCGAATTGGGTATAAATCGGATTAAGGTCAACGTCGTGAAAGGCTTCTTCAAAATCCAAGCGAATCAGTTGTTGATTGCGGCTTAGAATACGCAATTTAGTAATCGTTGGGCTGCTTGCATGACGTAAAAAGCCACACTCAACGCCTTTATTATTCAGCATCGACTGAAGGTCGTTGGCATTTTCGTCATCGCCGGTAATACCAAACAAGCGCGCTTTAGCGCCCAATGTTGCAATATTTAGGGCGACGTTGCCCGCGCCGCCGGCACGGTTTTCAATATCTTGTACTTTCACTACAGGTACTGGCGCTTCAGGGGATATGCGCGATGTAGGCCCCTGCCAATAACGATCCAGCATGACATCGCCGAATACTAATACCTGTGCTTGATGGAAGTTAGGAACTTGTAAATCCATCTTGATCCGCCACGTAAATTAAAGAGCGCTAAGTCTAACAAAACTAGGCTGTAGGAACTAGCAGGCAGGCTATATAAGCTTGGTGAGGGTTTTGGTAACATATGGGGATAATTTTCATCAGTATTAGTTATTTATTCGGAGTTCACGAGTGGCGCGCTTTCTATACAACCTAGTTTTTACTCTAGCCATCCCTTTTATTCTTATTCGCATGTGGTTTCGCGGTGGGGCTAACCCAGGTTATCGCCAACGCTGGGCTGAGCGTTTTGCTGTATTCACCTTTAAGGGCAAAGCGAATGGGCTGTTGATTCATTCTGTTTCGGTAGGGGAAACCCTTGCCGCAGAGCCGTTGGTGCGCAGTTTGCAAGTTGCCAACCCAGATTTAACGCTGACCATTACCACAACAACGCCAACGGGCTCTGATCAAGTCAAAAGACTGTATGCGAAAGAGTTAGCCGCTGGCGATATCGTGCATGTGTACTTGCCTTATGACTTGCCTTGGTTGATGAATCGATTGATTAAAAAGATTCAGCCAAGCCTTTGTATCATTATGGAAACCGAGCTTTGGCCGAATATCATTCGCAGTTGTAATCAGCAGAAAGTGCCTATCATACTGGCGAATGCGCGGCTTTCTGAGAAGTCCGCTCGCGGTTACGCCAAATTTCCTAAATTAACCCAGCCTATGTTGCAGGGTTTAGACTTGATAGCGGCCCAGCATCGCAATGATGCTCAGCGCTTTATTAAGCTAGGCATCGATGAGAAAAAAGTCGATGTCACTGGCAGCATTAAATTCGATATCAGTATACCTAAGCAATCTCTGGCGCTAGGCAAAGAGCTGAAGCAGCAATGGGGAGAAGCTCGCCCAGTACTGGTATTGGCCAGTAGTCATGAAGGCGAAGATGATTTGATCCTCGATAGTTATCAACAGCTATTGGCTGATTTTCCCGATTTGCTATTGGTCTTAGTGCCGCGCCACCCTGAGCGCTTTGATGAAGTCGCTGCCATTGTATTGAGCCGTGATTTACATCTAGTACGTCGCCATGAATCGTTTGATAAAGGCAACTTACAAGCGAACCCTATGACCCAGGTGTATCTCGCCGATACTATGGGCGAAATGCTATTACTGCTCGCGACGGCGGACATTGCCATTATCGGCGGCAGTTTCATTGAGCATGGCGGCCACAATCCATTAGAAGCGTGCGCGCTCTCTAAGGCGGTTGTCATGGGCCCTAGCGATTACAATTTTGCCGCCATTTCGCAACAGCTTATGAACCAAGGCGCGATGCAGCAGGCCTCGCGCGAGAAGCTAACCATCTGCCTTCGACAACTGCTAGAACGCCCTGATCTACGGGATGATATGGGCGCTAACGGAGAGAAGGTAGTTGCTGACAATCAAGGGGCCGTCGCCCGCTTAACCGAGTTGGTGAGTGAACTGCTGCATCGTTAATCATAATCCGCGACGCCTATTATGTACTTATAGGCAATGAACTCTTTTCCTTCCTAAAATAGACTCTCTTCATATTTCAGCGTACAACTGTATGCTGAAATTACGGAGATGCCCTCATGACCGCTAGTAGCAATGGATTGATGCAGCAAAGCTGGACTTGGTTTAGCCAAGCACTGACCCAGCACGATACCTTTCAAGGCTATTTTCAGCCACTGATCCAAATGCTCGCGCCGCAGTGGAGCACAGATTCTTACCGTGCCCAGATCGTTGATATACGCGATGAAATGGATGATATGTACAGCTTAGTGCTAAAGCCCAAAACCGGCCTGATCGATCGTCACTGGCCAACTTTCCAAGCAGGCCAGTTCATCGAGTTAATGGTTGAGAAGGAAGGCACGCGGACACTGCGCTGCTTTAGTATTTCATCATCGCCAGCCTATTATGAAAAAACGGGGTTGATTGAACTGAGCATTCGTATTCAAGCGCAAGGTCGGATAACCCCTTGGATTCGACAGCAGCTAAAAATAGGCAGTTTGGTCAATATATCAGCAGCTCAAGGGCAATTTGTTTTACCGCAAACAAGGGCTGATGATCAAAATCTTGAGAAGTATTTATTCATTGCCGGTGGCAGTGGCATCACGCCATTTCGCTCTATGTTGCAGCAGATATCTTCTATTGCAAGCAACAGTCGTGAACAAAGCGCCGATATTCAGCTGCTTTATTATTCGCGGAATAATCAACATGTGCTATTTCAGCAAGAGTTTGAGCAGCTAGCGCAAGAAAATTCGGGGTTAAGCATCGCTTTCATTGATGGTGAAGAGAGTGGCTTTATTTGTACCGAGCACGTGCAAGCTTATTGCAGTGATTATTATTTACGTACGGCTTTTATTTGTGGCCCAAGCCCGATGATTCAGCAAGCACGCAAAGTACTTACTGAGCTGGAAGTCGCTCAAGACAAAATAGTTTTTGAATTCTTTGGTGCTGCACCGGTTGAAATTGAAAGTAATGAGCAAGGCGCGGTGGTATTCCAAACGTCTGATAAAACAGTAATCAGTGAAGAAGGTTCAGTGAGTACTTTATTAGAGCAAGCTGAAAATGCAGGCATTAGTCCGGTTTCTGGCTGTCGTATCGGTGTCTGTCACCAGTGCATCTGCAAAAAGAAAAGTGGCATTGTATTTAATACTCGCACGCAACAATATTCAGATACTGGCAGCGAAGAAATTCAGCTGTGTATCTCCGTCGCCCAAGGCGATGTGGTACTTGATCTTTAACGGACGAAAAGGAAATAACGATGACAACACCTTTAGCGACTAATCGTCCTGACAGCGAAACGTTAAAAGCATTTGAAAGCGATCTTAATAAAATCCGTGAAGAAACCATCGCCAAGGTTGGCGATAAGGATGCTCGCTACATTCGGAAAGTTATTCGCATTCAACGTATTAGCGATATGGCGGGTCGACTATCGTTAGTGCTGGGATTTTTCAATCCTCTGTTTTGGATCGCTGGGGTTGCTTTATTAGCGCTGTCTAAAATTTTAGATAATATGGAAATTGGCCATAATGTAATGCACGGCCAATATGATTGGATGAATGATCCCCATATTAATTCGCGTAAATTTGATTGGGATATCTGGGGCGATGGTGAATCCTGGAAGCGTTACCACAACCATGAACATCACACGTATACCAATATTATTGGTAAAGACCGCGACTATGGTTATGGTTTATTACGTTTAAGCGATGATATAACGTGGCGTCCGAAAAACCGTTTTCAGTTTATTACTTATACATTATTAAGCAGCTTTTTTCAGTTTGGTATTGCGTATCATGAAGTCGCCGGAGAACGAATTTTTGCCGGCAAGCGTAAAGAAAATTCAAGCTTGCCGATTAGTCGTGAAGCACTGAAGCATTCTTTTTTTAGTAAGATAAAAAAGCAAGCTTTCAAAGAATACCTATTTTTCCCTACGCTGGCAGCACTGATCTCGTTACCCATGTTTTTTGCGGTATTAGCAGGCAACCTAGTGGCAGAACTGATTCGTAACTGGTGGACGTCGAGTGTGATATTTTGCGGGCACTTTACTGAAGATGCACATACCTTTGATGAAACCGAGTGTGAAAATGAAACGCGAGGCGAATGGTATTATCGTCAAATTTTAGGATCTTCTAATTTTGAAGGCAGTCGCGGGTTTCATATTTTAACGGGCCACCTTAGCTGCCAAATCGAGCATCATCTGTTTCCTGATGTGCCAGCGCACCATTATGTTGATATGGCCAAGCAGGTTCAGGCGGTCTGTGCGCAATACGATATTCCCTATAATACGGGTTCGTTTGGCCAGCAATATTGGACCGTGCTGAAGCGCGTGGCAAAATACTCTTTTCCTACTGAGGAAGAACAGCGCATCGCGACTAGTTAAGGGTTATACATAATGTGAACTATTGCCTACGCTATAGAGGTACGTCGGCAATTTTCATATAGGGTTCATCATGTTGTTCAGCCAGCCTTTACCCACTATTGGGTTAGTACCTCTGCGTATTGCTAGTTTTTTCCTGCTATTGCTGGTGTCCTTATCCAGCTATGCCGACGCTATCGGTTATATTAAACAGGCCAGTGGCAAGGTTCAGTTATACCGCGTCGCTGAGTTTAAGCCTCACATCATTAAATCTAAGCAGCTTCCTGTGGCACTCTTTGCTGGTGATAAGGTTCGTACTAAGGGCGATAGCAATGCTGTGATTCATTTAGAAGATGGCTCAACGGTGATGCTGACGCCACGTTCCTTTATTATTTTTAACCAGCAACAAGATCATTATATTGAGAACGGTAAAGTTCTTTACGATGTACGTAAGCAAGGGGGCGCTTCGGGGCTCATTGTGGCGACAAAATCGGCGACGATTGGAGTAAAGGGAACGCAGTTTATGGTTAAGTCGACTGCTGATCAGCAGTCTATTTATTTAAAAAGAGGGCTGATTTCGGTGGATGCGAAGGGTGAATCCTTTAAGCGTTCATTAGCCAGCGAACTGGAGCAATTTGAACGCTATAGCCAAGGTATCACCAATGAATTTGAGCAGTACAAGCAGAAGCTGCAAAAAGAATACATTGAGTACGTACAATCGATCAGTATGAGCGCGGGACAAGCCATCAATATTGATAATGAGAAATCGCTTACCGAGATAGAATTCAGCCAGCAAGACGAAGATGATTTTTCGCAGCTAGAACAATTGAGTCAGCACTAGAGTTAGCATTAATGTCAGTATTAGGGTCATCTCTCACTGCTCATCGATAGCCGATAGCTGATTATTTATGGTCGAAGCAAAAGTATCCTTGCCAGCTCAGCGGCTTATCTATAATGAAAGTCTGGCAGCGTTTGGCCATTAAGTCTGAAATAGCATCGTGCTTCGCGAGTTCAAGCCAAAGACGTTCAGCGGCAGAAAAATCTCCTTTTCGATAACAAGCAAATGCTTCAATATACTGCTGTTGATGAGCCTCACTAAAGGCTATTGATTCGGTATAAATATCGGTCGCTTGCTGACGCCCTAAAACTTTGATGCTATCAACAAAGCGAAGGCCCTGTTGTTGCTCGTTGGATAGATTGTCATAAACCTGACCACTGATTAAGAACTGACAGTGGTAACTCTTAGTCAGCCCCTCTAGACGAGAGGCAACATTTACAGCATCACCAAGGGCAGTATAACTAAAGCGTATGGAAGACCCCATATTGCCCACCACAGCCTCTCCGGTATTAACCCCAATGCCTAAGTTGACCTCAGGCAGATTTCGATTTTCTCGTTCTTTATTCAAATGAGTAATCGATTTTTTCATCGCGATCAGTGCCGCGAAAGCACTTTGTTGATGATTGTCGATATCGATCGGGGCATTAAAAATAGCCATTAATGCATCTCCCATATACTTATCGAGCATACCGTCATTTTCAATGATGGCATTGGTTAAAGGCTCAAAGACTTCATTCAATAAGGAGACTAGCTGCTGTGGCTCTAAGCCTTCAGAAATCTGGGTGAAGCTTCTAAGGTCGGCAAAAATCACGGTAATTTCTTTTTGATCGCCACCTAAGCGTAGATGGGCGGGGTCGTCAGTTATTCGTTTAACCAGAGCAGGAGAAACATAGCTAGAAAAGGCACCTTTTATTTTTGCCGCATAGCGAGTGGTGAAGAGTAAATTTTCAGATTCTAAGAAAAATGAGCATAGAAAAAATAGGAAGTAACAGTACGATTCTCGCAACCAAATATCGTAGATGATAAATAGACCATTGCTGACGGCCCATAAGCCGATAAATAATGTCATATAGCCCAGCAGTTTATAATGCATGGTAGAAATCGATGCGATTAATAAACACAGGTAGGCGATTAGTAATAGGATACTGATATCAAGGGCAGGGTAATGCTGAATCGCATTGTTTAATAACAGATTATTGGCTGCCGTATAGTGCAAGTATAAGCCGGGTGTGACAGGGTCAATTGGCGTTGGCCGCATGTCATAAACCCCCAGTTCAGTTAATCCTATCAAGACAATTTTATTGTTAAAATCGACCGACGAATTTCCTGATAAAACCTCGGTAGCGGAAATGCTGTTAATATTTTCAAAATAATTGAGCTGAAAATAATTGCTGTTGCCAAATGAGTTGTTGAGAAAATTAAATTGAGCAATGCCTTCTTCACTTAAGCGAATAGAAGCATTCTCTTCTTGTGCCTGGATTAATGCTTGAATGGCTAAGGTCGGAAAGAGATAACCATTAAATAAATACCCCAAAGAATAGCGCCGGAATATGCCATCACTATCAGGCTCTGTATTAAATACCGCGCAAGCAATGGCTGAGTCAGAAAGCTCAGCGATATTCGGTTCAGCATACGGGTATTCTCGTACACCGATAATAGAATTTTCGTTTTTACTCTCAATAGTGACATCTAAATAGGCACAGTCTTCAATTCTATCGAGGGTCTCTTTATCGGATTCTTGAGAAGAAAATTGGCGCATAAAAAAGCCGGCAATAACATTGTCTTGCTCTGACATTTGTCGGGCAAGGTTACTATCATCCTCTGGGCTGCTGGTTTCAGAAAAAACGATGTCGAGTGCGACGACAGAGCTCTCTTGTAAATGCTCTAAAAGCTGAGAAAAAAGAGTACGTGACCAGGGCCAGCGCCCATATTGATTGATACTCTGCTCATCAATTTCGACCAAAATAATATCAGGATGTGCCTGTGGGCTTTGGCCTAGCTGTGAACGCAAAGCGTATTTTTCGTCTTCAATACTGAAGGCCAAGCGCTCAAAGAATGTTGGCTGATAGTAATAAGTTAAAAATACCAAGCTAGTAAGAAAAATCATACCGCTAAGGCGTACAAAAAATCGTTTTGACATTAGAAATATCCCCTATCAAACAGTCTAGTTCAAATTAGGGGCATAAAAAAACCACTGCAAGCAGTGGTTCAATCAATACGGCTAGATTAGCTAAAAGCTTCTACTTCAACCAAACGTTCAACGCTTGAATATCTGCTTCGCCTAATGAACCCGCGAAGAATTTCAAGTTTAAAAGATTAATGATGTAGTCATAACGGGCATTGGCATAATCACGCTGAGCACCAAATAAATTACGTTGAGCGTTCAGTACTTCAACAATGTTACGAGTACCCACTTGATAGCCTGTTTCAGTCGCTTCTAAAGCACTCTTAGAAGAAACAGTTGCTCGCTTACGGGCTTTAACAATTAATACATCCGTTTCGACTTGACGGTACAAACTACGAATATTGTTCTTAACAGTACGTTGTTGTAAATCTAGGTTGGCGCTGGCTTCAGTGGATTGTGCGGCGGCTTGTTTCGCTTTGGCATAATTACTACCACCGGCAAACAATGGAATCGTTGCGGTTAGAGCAAGTGTTGTCGTTGTGGCATCTTGAACTGAAGGGTTTATATATTTGTCACCCTTCTCATAACTCCACTGGGCGTTAATCTGAGGAGCGTAATTAGACCAGCCTGCTTTACGTGTATATTCAGCAGAGTTAACGCCTTCTTCGGCTAATTTAATTCCAGCATATTTACTTAGACCGGCATTGACCCACTCATCGACGACTTTTTCAGGGCTAGAAAATTCTACATCGGCTTGTAGATGGCTTAATTTTTCAAAGCGTTGGCCTGTAATTTGCTCTAGTGCTTCGTAGCTAATATCTAAGGCTGCTTCTTGACCAATGAGGTTGGCATAAGATAAATCGTAAGACGCTTCCGCTTCGTGCACTTCTGTAATGGCAATCAAGCCAACTTCAAAGCGTTGCTGAGTTTGTTCAAGCTGACGTTTAACGGCTTTTTCTTCAGCCTGTGCAGTTTCAAGATTTTCTTTTGCACGCAGAACGTTGAAGTAGGCTTCAGCACTGCGCAATATTAATTGTTGTTCACTTAACACATACTCAAGATCAGAGGCATCACCACCGGCGGATGCGGCTTGATAATTATACCAGCTGTTTAAATTGAATAGCGTCTGGCTAATAGTGGCGTTATAAGAAAAAGTATCAATGTCAGACGTTCCTGCATCGATTTCAGTTTCAGAGGATATCTTTTCAGCCCCTAACGTAACTTGCGGTAATAGTGCTGCACGAGCAAGACCTACTTGGTAGTTACCTGCATCACGCTTAGCTTTTGCCGCGGCTAGCTCAGCATCATTCGCTAGAGATAGCTGATATATTTCGTTAAGATCTGCTGCCATGATGTTATTGGCAAAAAAAGCAGAGGATAGTACCGATGTCAGTGCAATAATTTTTTTCATAAATAACAAGGTCTCAAGCGTCTTGTAAAAATAGATTGATTGGAATTTTAACAGATTCATCAACTAATACATGGCTAAATTGTTCTCGTATCAGCAACAGTGCGTTACAGCTAATCAACCTTATCAGACGCATAATATTCCAAATGAGTAATGTATTAAATGACTATGTCAGATTTGAAAGTAACTTTTAGTCAAGATGACTTTAAAATTATAGCTAAAGAACGTCAGCATGATGGTTTTTTCAAGCTTGATCGTTTTGATATTCAGCACAAGTTATTCGCTGGCGGCAGTACGGAAACTTTTAGTCGCGAATTATTTGAGCGAGGAGAAGCGGCAGCTGTCCTGCTTTATGATCCAGATAAAGACGTTGTAGTATTAACCGAGCAGTTCCGTATAGGCGCTGCGTTTGATAAAGAACAAGCCTCACCTTGGCTGTTGGAGGTCGTAGCAGGCATGGTCGAGGAAGGCGAACAAGCGGATGAGGTTGCACGCCGTGAAGCCCAGGAAGAGGCGGGCTGCATCATTCACGATCTTATTCCTATTTCTAGCTATTGGTCATCGCCAGGGGGCACTTCAGAGAAAATACACCTTTATTGTGCTTTGCTAAACAGTGACGGGGTGGAAGGTATTCATGGTCTTGATCATGAACAAGAAGATATTTTGGTACGAATTCTTCCGTTCGCACAAGCGTACGGCGGCATTGCTAGCGGTGAAATCAATAATGCGGCCACCATCATTGCTTTACAGTGGTTAAAATTGAATCGAGATTCGTTAAATTTGGATAATAAAGCGATATAGCCAGAAAGACTGATTACCTTAGTTGTTAAATTATATGAGTCTTTCCCCTAGGAAATATTCATGCTTTTCGTTAGGGTGGCGACTGATATAGTAATAAAGTATTAATTCATTGCTAGATGTAGATATAAGGATGAGGTTATGGCATTAAATCGCCGCTACGTGCCAGACTTAAAAAAAATGGCTGCTGCTTGTGAGGGAAACTACATTCGCTTGAATAAGCTAATGCCTGATTTTGAGCTGGGTTACGAAAAGTCTTTTTTTATCAGTGGTGATTCAGTGATCGAAAATCCTGACCGTCAAGCGCGAATATCTCTAACAGTGATTGAAAGCTTTCCGTATACCTCAACCATTGAAGTGGTGCAAAAGGGCCTTTGCCCAGATTGGATTCAGCCACCTTGCATGTTGGTACGCATCTATCATGATGCACGCTCAGCTGAAGTGACTAGCTATCAAAATCAAAAGCATATTCATGGCAAGTATCAATACCCGAATCCGCAAATGCGTATGCCCGACGAAAAAGCTCAATTGAATCAGTTCTTAGCCGAATGGCTTACACATTGTCTTAAATATGGTCATGCAGAAGTCGCATTAGATTTTGCCCCCTTGCGTTAATCGCACTCTAAACGTATAAAATGTGACGCAATTCGAAAAAAAATTGGAAAATGGTCTATATAGTAAGAGACTAGTTTAAAATTGTTGAAAATTTGGACATGGAGATTCCATTGTATTCGCTAGATGATGAAGGCCCGATTCAATTTATCCAAATAACGGATACGCACCTAGTTGAGGCTGCGGACGGACACTTATTGGGGCTAGAAACCCAGAATAGTCTTGAATGCGTACTAAACAGTGTAAAAACTGAGAACGACGACTTTCATTTCTTTGTGGTGTCAGGTGATTTATCACAAGACGGCTCTCTTGCCTCCTATCAGCGATTGCACGAATCATTATCTCCTTTTGAGGCTCCATCCTTCTGGTTTGCAGGAAATCACGATGAGATGGCCAATATGAAGCTTGTGTGCGAAGGCACAGAGCACTTAGAAAACATTATTCGCACACCTCATTGGCAGCTTGTCCTATTAGACTCGCAAGTTGAAGGGGCTGTTTTTGGTAATTTAGCCGACGATCAGTTCGAATTACTGGAGCGCGCTTTAGCGGAACGTCCTGATTTACATACCTTGATTAGCCTACACCACCATCCAATCCCGATGGAAAGTGGCTGGATGGATAAGATCGGGGTGAAAAATGGCGAAAAATTGATGGCCGTAGCCCGTCAGCATGCCAACGTGAAATGTATATTATGGGGACATGTCCATCAGGATAGCGATCGTATGGTCGATGGCATTCGCATGTTATCAACACCATCAACGTGTGTGCAATTTACCCCTAAATCTGATGATTTTGATGTCGATATGATCGCCCCAGGTTATCGTCGTCTACAGCTCAATCCTGATGGTTCTATCGAAACAGAAATGTCTCGGGTAGAAGGCATTGAATTTGAAATTGATTTATCCGTTAAAGGATATTAACAATACTACTAAGGCCGTTTTACAGCTCTTATGATCCTTCCTAGCAACATAGCCTGTGTCTACTTACATGGCTTTCTAAGCTCGCCAAAATCCAAAAAAGCCCAAGAATTAATACACTTCTTTGATAATAACCAGATGAAAGGGCAGCTGATCGTGCCGACCTTGTCGTTTGAGCCAGTCGAGGCCATTCAACAAGCACAAGATGCTATCGATACTTTGAAACAGCAGCCAGGCATTGACCAAGTTTTTGTTATGGGAAGTTCGTTAGGAGGCTTTTACGCGAATTATCTGGCTGAAAAAGAGAACCTAAAAGCAGTACTGATTAATCCTGCAGTACGCCCTTTTGAACTGTTTGATAAATACCTAGGGCTCAACGAGCATTTTTATGACGGCCAAAGCTATCTGTTAGAGTTAAAGCACATAGAACAGCTTAAGCAGCTAGAAGTAGCCCAGTTATCGAAACCTAAGGCATTATTTCTGCTATTACAGACCGGTGATGAGACGTTGGACTATCAGTTAGCAACAGAGAAATACCAAAACTGCCCGAGCTGGATAGAGCCCGGAGGTAATCATAGTTTCGAAGGATTTAGCGAGCGCTTAGACTCAATTTTCCATTTCGCCTGTCGTTAGCGCGAACACCGCTTAATTGCGGACTTTCACAGCTTCACTTTAATACGATTATTCATATCACGGCTTTGGCGAATCAGTTCATTGCCGTCTTCACGCTGATTCGACTTTGCCAAGCGATCATACAAGACAATATTGACGGTCGCTGCAAGGTTTAAGCAGCCGCGAGTCGGAATATAAACGACGCTATCGGCATTATTGACGACTTTTTGTTTTACGGTGCCATCTTCAGGGCCAAAAATATAAAAGGCATTGTCAGGGTGCTCGAAGTCGGTGAGCGATTCTGCATTTTCTACGAGTTCAATCACTACAATTTTCGCGCCTTCTGGAGCACTCTCTATTAAGCAGCTAACTCCTGTTAGCGGAATGCTATCACTTCTATTTTGCGTATCCGTACAGAACGCTGCTGCGCGGTTATAGCGTTCACCGGTATATAGAATGCTATCAGCTTGAAAGCAGCCTGCGGCCCTAAGAGCGGCACCGACATTGGTAGGGCTTTTAGGGTTACTTAGGCCAAGAGTAACGTTGGAATGACTCATTAAATTATCTGTCTCATATTGATACATTAAAGGAGAGTATGATTTGTCAGCATGATAATACATTCTTAGCGTTATATCTTCATATCACCTTTCGGCTTAGGCTCCTTATGCTAGTCTTTATAGATATATTTCATTGGCGAAAGTCAGATGTTGTCTAAGGCAAATCTCAAGCAATCTCTTGCATATCTCGTGCTAGCAATGTTAATCATGCTGGTCTATCAGTATGTCGTATCTATATCAGATCCAACGCAAGCCGCTATTCAGAATGAGCAGAAAGGTTTTAAAATTGAAGAAGCCTTTCTCGTTGATGCGAGCAGTGAATTAACACTTTCGCAGCTATTAGCAGACAAAAATCAGCTAGTTCAACAGCCGCTGAGTGAGGTTCCATGGAGCTTTACTCAGCAAGCTTATTGGATACATTTAAAAATACACAATAACAATCAGCAAGCGATGGATGTCGTCAGCCATTTTTCAAATCCTATGCTAGAACAGCTCACCATTTATCAGGTGCTTTCAAATGAGGTTGTTGAAGAAAAACGTTTAGGCTGGCAAGTACCTCAGCTAAACAGGCTTGAACGCAGTATTCCATCGTACGAAATGAAGGTGAATGCACACAATACAGTCGAGCTATACATTCGGATTGCGACCGAAGGTATTGCTAAAACCCCGATCAATTTATACGTTAAAGATGATTTCTCAAACTTGGTTCGTTTTACCTTCTTAATTTGGGGGAGCTTTGTTGGCATATTAATAGCGATGTCTTTATACAACCTAGTCTTATTTCTAGGCTTAAAAGATAGCGTCTATTTAGTCTATATTGGCTATATTGTTTCAGTTTTAATGATGCTGGGCGTAGTAATCGGGTTTGGCCATTACATTTGGCCAGAGAGTATTATTCGCTTCTTACGCATAAATATTGTTTCAATTAATACTTCACTGATAATCTTTAGCTTGTCTTTTGCGCTGTCATTTTTTAATGCCTTAGATAATAAAACCCGTACCGTCATGTTTTGCAGTGGCTATGTTATTTATCTTATCGCCTTTTCATTCATTAGCATGCTATTACCAGAATACATCGCAGCCCCCATTTTCTTTGTCAGTATGATTTGTCTTTATCCTGCCGCTATTACTCTTATTATCCAACAATACAAAATAAATTACCGTTGGGCGAGGTTGTATCTTATCTCTTGGATACCCCTTATTTTAGGTGGCACTATTCAGCCAATGGGGTTAATCGGTGTTATTGATGATTCTTTTATAATTCATCACGCGCTTATGATTGGCGTTTTGTTCGAAGTCGTATTAATGGCAATGGCGTTAGCACAACGCATGCAGTTCAAAAAAGAACAGGCTCTTTTTAATGCGACCCATGAGCCGGAAACACAGCTGGCGAATTCAAATTTATTAGAAGCGAAGATGCAGTCATTAATTAGGCAGGGTAATAGCTTCGCAGTGTGTATCATCGAGATAACTGATTTTTCGACCTTGTTACCTTATATCAGTAATACCGACAATAATGATATTACGGTGATGGTTGCCCAGGCGATTGAAAGAAAGTTATGTCATGAAGATAACTTTTATGTGCTCGAAAATAATCAGTATAAAACGACAAAGTTAGCAAAAATTAATGAAGGGGTATTCGCCGTTATTGTTGAAATAACGTCGAAATCGAACAAAGAAAAAGAACGTTTAACAAAACAATTAGCATTTTTACAGCAGGATATGGCCAAGGGAGCACAGATAGGAAATTTGTTTATTAACCTATCAACCAATGTTGGAATATCTTTATTAGAGCAGCAAGCAGATAGCCAAGTTCAAGATATTATTAAACAAGCCTATCAAGCATTAGAGCAAGGTAAGCGTGAGACGTTAGGCTTTGGGATTTATCAACCAGAGGAAGCTTTAAATGTTGCTCAAAGACTAGCACTTGCCTCCGACCTACAGCAGGCACTGAGAAATAATGAGTTAGAACTTTATCATCAGCCACAAATTAACATCGAAGAAAATAGTGTTGATGGATCAGAAGTGCTATTGCGTTGGAAGCATAGGGAATATGGCAGTATTGCGCCTGATGTATTCATTAAACTGGCTGAAGATACCGGAATCATTAATGAACTGACATTGTGGGTGGTTGCAAAAGCTTGCGATGATTTAGAGGAGCTAATTAAACTAGGATACGAAAATTATAATGTATCTGTAAATATCAGTGGTAAAGATATTTCAGGAAATAATTTCTTAGACAATATTAAGAAAGTAATAAGTAAATATGACATTCCGCTCTCTAATTTAACCTTCGAATTGACAGAGTCAGTTATGGTTAATGATTTCCACCATCTCAGCCAAGTAATGAATGAGCTATCTTCAATGGGGATTCAGTTAGCGATTGATGATTATGGGACCGGTTATTCATCTTTACTTTATATTTCTCAATTACCTTTTAACGAAATTAAGATTGATAAGAGTTTTGTGATGAATCTAGCCGACTCTAAAAGAGATTTAACCATCGTTAGGACGACGATTGAAATGGCAAAAAGTTTAGGGCTAAAAATTGTCGCAGAGGGCATAGAGAATAAAGCGATTGAAACCATTCTTAAAAAATATGAGTGTCATATTGTTCAGGGTTATTATTATCAAAAACCGACAGCATTTAAAAAATACCTATCTTGGTTAGCTGAATATCAAATCAATCGGTAAATGTGACTAAGTTAGTTTGTGCCTTAGTTGTATGGGTTAGAGCAACCTTCCTGTATACATCGTAATTATATTTTTCTAATATTAGCTAGCGCGATTCTTTGTCCTGATACATTTTGAAATCGGCATGAGATAAAAGCTCATCAGAATTTTTACCATTCATAGGAAAGGTCGCGGAGCCGATACTGCAACGAATATTAAGGACTATCTGATCGATAACTATATTCTCATGCAATGTGGCCGAAAGATTGTTAATGACTTGAGAAATATCTGATTTCTTAAAGGTATTTTCTAATAAAACAACAAACTCATCTCCGCCAATGCGGGCTACCATATCAGATTTACGAATACAGGCTAGCATTCGATCAGCGGCTTCTTTAAGGATTTTATCTCCTATAGAGTGGCCATAACTATCATTTATTTGCTTAAAACTATCAAGATCAAAATACAGCAAGGTGAATGCAGATTGATTACGATCGTATTGGTCAATCAAATGCGTAATACGATCAAGCAGTAAGTAGCGATTAGGGATTTGAGTTAAATAGTCATATTGAGCTAAGTGACGTAAACGCTCGGTTTCTTGGATACGCGCAGTAATATCACGATTAATACCTAAGGCGCCTATCATTTCACCGGCATCATCTAAAATAGGAATACACATTGACTCAATCCAACCGGTTGAGCCATCTTTATGCCGCATGCGGACTTCGCCGGTCCACTTTCCGGTTTCAGCCACGGCGGCTAAGACGTCGCGGGTAATGTGATCAATATCTTCAGGAACATGAAGAATGCTAACCTTTTGACCCATCACCTCATCCTCACGATAACCGTAAAGAGTTTCAGAGCCTTTATTCCAATCAACAATAGTACCCTGAGTATCAGTGACGACAACGGCATCAAATAGATAGTTAAAGGCTTCGGCACGTTGCAATAATCTTTCAGAATTCAAAATCACTCAAACCTATTGATATATAGATGATATAACTTAAGAGTAGCAAATAATTCTTCTAATGCCTGCTTCGGCTCAGAGAAGATAAAGGGGGTATGCCGTTTCCTTGTAAAGTAGATCCCAGCTTTCTGGGAACCATAATCTTATTATGTAATGGTTTTATCTTAAAACTCTACATTCATTAGGTTTATGTCAGTTACTCAAGCGGACGCGTAATAAATATTTTTGGGATAAAATCGATAGCTGATACGAGAGCTTTCTGGTGTTGCGTAGTGATAGATTCGGAAACCTAAAAGACAAAGCATCTTTAATTTCCCTTTTAGCTCGAATCCGTTTCTCTGGTGAGAGATTAGTGAGGGGATATTGTCTGGACTAATTTCACAAAATAGACTACTGGCTTGCGCTGTGTTCAAACTGTGGAACCAAGAAGTCAAGTGCTGGTTAATTTTTTCTGTTCCTCGGTAGTCAGGATTGATATAAATATCTCGCCACCAGTAATTGAATTCATTAACAGGCAATATGAATGCAGTATCTGAACAGACTTCAATTTTGTCTTTACTAACCCACACATAACTTACTAATCTGCCTTGATCTTCGATTACCCAGCAGACTTCTTGTCGGTTAATGGCTGCATTTATTGATACTAAGCTCTGATCGTTGATCCCTTTTAACAATCTCGCATCATGATTAGAAATTGGTTTGGCTTTGAATGTACTAGCAGATATTAATTGTGAGAGGTTGTTAATGGAGCATTCTAATAAAACTCGCTGATCCCAAGACAGAAACCAATTGCCCGATGGGAACGTTTTTTTTAATAGCAGGTTGGATAAACCACGAAAGCCTTTATCGACAAAAATATCAAATGCGGTGGCCAGTTTGTTTTTCAAAATCAACATAAAATGAATCCAGTAAATAACCAATTTGTTAGTTAATTTAGTGATTAATAAGTGAATTTAATGATTGCGCGCAGTGTAGAGATCACGATGTTATTAACCACC
This sequence comes from Oleispira sp., assembly GCA_036960605.1. GTDB lineage: Bacteria > Pseudomonadota > Gammaproteobacteria > Pseudomonadales > Oceanobacteraceae > Oleispira. The sequence continues at coordinate 42,083 of JBALXI010000006.1, forward strand.
AATAGATGCGTTCTGGATTGAATAATAATATAAAAGGACTAATAAAAAATAGAAGATATCAGCGAGATAATAAATTGTGCATCAAATGATTAGCTACAATCACTTGAATAAGCTCTGCGGGCTTAGTACAGATAAATAATCAATCAAAGGCTATAGGGAGTAACTTAGACAATCAGCTAATATTATAAATATTGGCTATACACATCAATTTTAGTGGTTAATCTTGCTGCCAGAAACGGATTGGCTTCACCTAGTTGATTTAATATTATACGAGCTTCATTTTGATAAATGGCAATCTTTTCTTTATGCCAGTGCTTTGGTGGTGGCTGTAAATTAGTGATGCGATCACATAGCTTAACCATCCAAATCTCGATAGGTTGATTTTTTATCCGACGAAGACTGTCCAGCATCTGTTCAGGTTTAGAAGGTAACTCTTTATTTTTAGTCAGTGCTAACACGCCCTCGGCAACATCAGCGCCAAACGTATTTTTTATATCATCGAATGTCGTTGAAGTATCTTCAATCGAATCATGCAATAGTGCGCATAATACTAGAAGGTTAGGATTGTTGATATTGCCATTGGCTATTGTTGCTGTCGCTTCCATTGCCACAAGACCAAGGTGATTAATGTAGGGAATGTCACTGCCAGGTAGTGTTTGCCCGTTATGACTAGCAGAAGCAAAATTCCATGCCTCTGAGTATTGATCTTGATTCCAAGTATTCATAATGTCATGCCCTCACACACATAAAAAACCTAATCAAAAATGATTAGGTTATAAATTTATACCATTCCACCAACGTAGCTGACCTAAATAGTAGTTGAGGTCATAGCGGAATGGCGCCTCAGATTTTCACATAATTACTTCTTAAATCTACTCAGGATTTCTTGTGCAACATTGACCGCTGAAGCCGGGTTTTGACCTGTGATTAACTCTCGGTCAATGACAACATTAGGATGCCAAACTTTTGCACTTTGGCTATATTCACCGCCTGCCAATTCTAACGCTGTCTGCGGATAGAATTTCATCTCGCCACCGCCTAACCAACCTTTACCGGCTTCCTCTTCATTATTACTAAAAACAGTCATGTTGTAGCCGTCATAAATCCAGTCTTGTGGTTTTTTCGGAGCTTTACCCGCGTTTAACGAGGCTACAAATTGCTCTGCATTGGGTAATGTTGAAATCAAGGCAATGGGGCCATGGCACACTAACGCGGTCACTTTTTGATTATTATGAAAGTTAGTTAACAAAGCTCCCATTTGCTTATCTTGTAATAAATCATTCATCGGTGCATGACCACCGGGTACATAAATGGCATCAAAATGGTCATAACCTATCTGTTCTACTCGGCTCAAACTGATCACCGGTGACTCAGATGTATCGACCAATTTCAATGATTCAAGCAATGCTTTATGTTCTTTCAGTGCTTGCTCATTGGCAAAAAACATAACGTTGTCAGATACCTTATCCATAGTCGGTGCCAAACCTTTCGGGGTAGCAAAAGTCAACTCATGGCCAGCATCCAAGAAAAGTTTTACCGGCTGCATCAATTCATTCAAATAGAAGCCTGTTTGATATACATCAGTCCCTTTTAGCTTTAATTGGTCTTTATCAGACATAACGACCAGGATGTTCTCCGCAGCAGCCATCTGGCTACCCGCAACAAAGAGTAAGCTCGTTAAGACAGATTTAGTAAGATTTTTCATTGTGTGCACCTATTATTTCGTTTGCCCACTAACCGTGGCTATAATTTCCAAATAACCAATTAAATTTGATGTATTTGGCTGTTTTTTATCTTGAAGCTAGCTTACAAGCTGAAATGGGATAGAAAAACCCTGAATGTGTGTATAGTAAATTTCCATTTTGGAATTTTAAGTCTGGGAGACATTAATGGATACTCTTCGATCCATGGCCTTATTTGTAAAGGTCGCAGAAACGGGTAGCTTCAAACAAGCAGCAGAAGAAATGAACTATTCCAACTCCCTGATCAGCAAAGAGATAGGCAAGCTAGAACAGATGGTGGGGGCACGTCTTCTGCAGCGCTCCACCCGAAAAATACACTTAACTGAAATCGGCCAAGGTTATTTAGAGCGTTGCCGTAAGATCCTCAGCTCTCATCAGGAAGCTCAAGATTATGTGCAAGAGATGCAAGGTCAACCAAAGGGGAGTCTAAAGATCAATGCGCCGATGACGCTGGGGATAACCGATTTGGGTTCTGCTTTTGCCGCATTTACGGCACAACATCCAGAAGTCGAACTAGAAGTCGATTTAAGTGATGAACCCGTTGATCTCATCACACAGGGATACGACATTGGGTTTCGTGTCTCCAGTTCCTTTATCGATGTAAACTACGTCGGCAAACCGCTTACCACTTTCAGCTTGCACCTAGTGACAACACCTGAATACCTCAAAGTTAATGGCCCCATTAATAGCCCAGAACAACTCAGCCAACACAATTTCTATACTTATAGTTTGGCTATCAATAAAAATAAACTGCCCATTAATGGTGGGATAGTAGTCTCGGGCAATATCAAAGCGAATAATACAATTTTTCTTCGAGAAGCCTTACTACAAGGAAATGGTATTGGGCTTCTGCCCAGTTTTGTCTGCAGTCAAGAAATTCAATCGGGTCATCTGATCGAGCTGTTGAGTGATCAGCCCTTACCTAGCTTGAATTTCTATGTGCTGTATCCGAGCCGCCATTACACACCGCCAAAATTAGCAAAGTTTGTAGAATTTATGCAAGCCTGGTTTAAAAACCAAGAGGAAGTTAATTTTGATGACGAGTAATTCATAATACTGCTTTTCCAAATTAGTGAGAAGCCGTATTCCATATCTTCATAATGTTTAATAATCCCGTAAATGGCTTTGTTATGTGTGTTAAAGATATGAGTCAGGAAAAGATTTTCTTGAAAAACTACACTTAACCTGAGTTAGCTCTAGTGGTCTTTCTGTGTCAAATTGATGTTTGAATTCGAGTAATATAGCCATATCCTGAACTATGAAGGAGGCAATTATTTCACAGTCTGAGTCTATACATTCTATTTCTTTGTCATTATAAATTTTATAAGTATTCCCTGGCTTTTTGACTAACAACCCTGTAACTCGGCTTACTTAAATATCAAACTTTGCACGAGTTTTAATCACCCTACCAGCGTAAGCGCGCATGTCTCAAGCCCCGTTCCGTGCAACCAGACGCACAAATTCTGTATTTATTCCAAATAAACTGTATGGATAACCATGCTTTTAATTTAACATGCCAGCCTTTAATAGAGTCAATTAAAACTGACTGTTTTTTGCACATAAATTTGTCAAACTGAGCCATAACTAGCCAATACAGGGGTTTAACCCTCTGAAATGTAAGCATTTCTATTTTTGATCTAGGAATTATTAGCGGCCTCAGTATACTGGATGCAAAATTCTATCCACGTAGCGCAATATCCGTGACATTCGAGATATCCGTGTTACTCATCATCAGGGGATAAAGGCATAAATGGCGAATAAAGAATATAACGCGCAGTCGATCGAGGTCCTGAGTGGCCTAGATCCTGTGCGCAAACGCCCAGGGATGTACACCGATACCACCCGACCTAACCATTTAGCACAAGAAGTTATCGATAACTCGGTGGATGAGGCCTTAGCGGGTCACGCGACAGAGATCACGGTGACCGTACATGAAGATGGCTCGTTAACGACTGTCGATGATGGTCGTGGTATGCCGACCGATATTCACCCAGAGCATGGGGTATCGGGTGTCGAGCTGATTTTAACCAAGCTGCACGCCGGTGGTAAGTTCAGCAACGACAACTATCAGTTCTCCGGTGGTTTGCACGGTGTGGGTATCTCGGTAGTGAACGCGCTATCGACTGATCTAGAAGTTAAAATTTGGCGTGGCGGCGAAGTCAGTCGTATTGGTTTCCAAAACGGCGATAAAGCGCTTGAATTGGAAGTGATTGATACCTGCGGCAAAAAACGCTCGGGTACCAGTGTTCGCTTTAAGCCAGACCCTAAGTATTTCGATTCTCCTAAGTTTTCGATCCCGCGTCTTAAGCACAATTTACGTGCGAAAGCGGTTTTGTGCCCCGGTTTAAAAATCACCTTTAAAGCCCCCAATGCTGAAGATAATGCCGAATGGTATTACGAAGATGGTTTAACCGACTATTTAAAGATTCACGGTGCAGGCTTAGACGTTTTACCGAAAGAACCTTTTACCGGTTCGATGCAGGGCAAAACTGAAGCCTGTGATTGGGCCGTATTCTGGTTACCGGAAGGTGGCGAGTGCATTCAAGAAAGTTACGTTAACTTAATTCCTACCGCACAAGGTGGAACACACGTTAACGGTTTCCGCTCGGGTTTATTAGATGCGATTCGTGAGTTCTGCGAATTCCGTAATTTATTACCGCGCGGTGTGAAGCTAACACCCGATGATATTTGGGATCGTTGTTCGTATGTATTGTCGGCGAAGTTAGCCGATCCTCAGTTTTCGGGTCAAACCAAAGAACGCTTATCCTCACGTGAAGCCGCGGCGTTTGTTTCTGGCGTAACCAAAGATGCGTTTGGTTTATGGCTGAACGAACATACCAACGATGCTGAACTGATTGCGGAAATGGCGATTGCCAGTGCGCAAAACCGTTTACGCAAAGCGAAAAAAGTTTCTCGTAAAAAGATTACTCAAGGCCCAGCACTGCCGGGTAAGTTGGCGGATTGTACCAGCCAAGAATCAGAGCGTACCGAGATTTTCTTGGTGGAAGGGGACTCTGCTGGCGGCTCGGCTAAGCAAGCACGTGATCGTGTATTCCAAGCGATTATGCCGTTGCGCGGTAAGATTCTAAATACTTGGGAAGTCGACTCAGGTCAGATCTTAAGTTCAGAAGAAATTCATAACATTGCCGTGGCGTTAGATATTGACCCTGGTACTGAAAGTTTAGAAAGTCTGCGTTATGGCAAGGTGTGTATCCTAGCCGATGCCGACTCGGATGGTCTGCACATCGCGACATTGTTGTGTGCACTGTTCGTACGTCACTTCCGCTTATTAGTAGAAGAAGGTCACGTCTACGTGGCGATGCCACCTTTGTATCGTATCGATATCGGTAAAGAAGTTTTCTACGCGTTAGACGAAGCCGAAAAGAATGGGATTTTAGATCGTATTACGGCTGAGAAAAAACGCGGTAAGCCAAACGTGCAACGATTTAAAGGACTGGGTGAAATGAACCCACTTCAGTTACGCGAAACGACCATGGATCCGAATACGCGTCGCTTAGTACAGCTTTCATTAGATGAAGGTGATGGCGCGATGGAAATGATGGACATGTTGTTATCGAAAAAACGCGCAGCCGATCGTAAAAGTTGGTTAGAAGATAGCGGCAATCAGGCTGAAATTAATTAAGGGTTGAGCTAAGCAAATGACTGATATTATTGATGAGTCTGGTAGTTCAAGCAGCTACCTAGACGATGGCATAGAACGCCAAACGTTAAAAGATTATGCCGAGAGCGCGTACTTAAATTATTCTATGTACGTAATTCTCGACCGTGCCTTGCCGCATATTGGCGATGGTTTAAAACCGGTTCAGCGTCGTATTATTTACGCCATGAGCGAGCTGGGTTTGAAGTCCACCGCTAAGCATAAAAAATCGGCTCGTACGGTGGGTGACGTATTGGGTAAGTATCACCCACACGGTGATAGTGCGTGTTATGAAGCGATGGTATTGATGGCGCAGCCATTCTCTTATCGTTATCCGTTGGTCGATGGCCAAGGTAACTGGGGTGCACCCGATGACCCTAAATCGTTCGCCGCGATGCGTTATACCGAAGCGAAATTAGCCAAGTATGCCGATGCGTTATTATCGGAGCTAGGCCAAGGTACGGTTGATTGGCAGCCAAACTTTGATGGCACCATGGACGAACCTAAGGTTCTTCCTGCGCGTATTCCGAATCTACTGTTAAACGGTACTACGGGTATTGCGGTAGGTATGGCGACGGATGTTCCGCCGCATAATTTACGTGAAGTCGCTAGCGCGTGTATTCATTTATTAGATGAACCGAAAGCCGATATCGATGCGGTACTTGAACACATTCAAGCACCGGATTATCCGACTGACGCAGAAATCATTACGCCAAAATCTGAAATTAAAAAGATGTATCGCACGGGCAAAGGCTCAGTAAAAATGCGTGCCGTCTATGAGATGGAAGATGGCGATATTATCGTTACCGCATTACCGCATCAGGTTTCTGGCGCTAAGATTTTAGAACAAATCGCCGGCCAGATGACTGCGAAGAAGTTACCGCTGGTTACCGATTTACGTGATGAGTCAGATCACGAAAATCCAACCCGTTTAGTGATTATTCCTAAATCGAATCGTGTTGATGTTGAAGCTTTGATGGCGCACTTGTTTGCCACCACTGATTTAGAACGCAGCTATCGTGTGAACATGAATGTGATCGGCCTAGATGGTCGTCCACAAGTTAAAGATTTACGTTCGATGTTAGTCGAGTGGTTAGAGTTCCGTACTCAAACCGTTCGTCGTCGTTTGCAGCACCGGTTAGATAAAGTGCTTGCGCGCTTGCACATCTTGCAAGGTTTGATGGTTGCGTTTTTAAACATCGATGAAGTGATCGAGATTATTCGTACTGAAGAAAAACCGAAAGTCGTCTTTATGGATCGCTTCGGTTTAACTGATATTCAAGCGGAATCGATTCTAGAATTAAAACTTCGTCATCTTGCTAAGTTAGAAGAATTTAAGATTCGTGGCGAGCAAGACGAGTTAGAAAAAGAGCGTGATCACTTAGAGAAAATTCTGGGCAGTGAGCGTCGTCTGAAAACATTGATTAAAAAAGAACTGGCTGCCGATGCTGAACTGTTTGGTAACGATCGTCGTTCTCCTGTTGTCGCTCGTAACGAAGCCAAAGCCTTTTCTGAAACTGACTTGCTAGGCAGCGACCCAGTAACGGTTGTGATTTCTGACAAAGGTTGGGTTCGTACCGCCAAAGGCCACGATATAGACGTTGAAGGTTTAAGTTATAAGTCCGGTGATAAGTTCTTATTAGCCTGTACCGGTAAGAGTAATCAAAACGCGGTCTTCATTGATGACGGAGGGCGAGCCTATTCTGTGCAGTCGCATACCCTGCCATCAGCACGAGGGCAGGGCGAACCGTTATCGGGCCGTTTAACCATTCCTTCGGGCATGGGCTTTAAAGGCTTGGTGATGGGGCCAGATGAAGATCATTACCTAATGGCGACCGACGCCGGTTATGGGTTTATTACTCAGCTGAAAGATATTCAAACCAAAAACAAAGCCGGTAAGGCGATGTTGACGGTACCGAACAATGCGCATGTATTATCGCCGGCACGAATCGACAGTATCGAAAAGTCTTGGATCGCCGCCATTAGTAACGAAGGCCGTATGCTGGTATTCCCAGCCGCCGATCTTCCAGTAATGGGCCGTGGTAAAGGTAACAAGATGATTAGTATTCCAGGGCCGCGCGCAAGCAGCCGTGAAGAGCTAATGATCTCTGCTATTGCCTTTGGTGAGGCGGATACCTTACTAGTGCATTCCGGTAAGCGCCATACCAAGTTGAAGTTCTCTGATTTAGAGCACTACTTTGGTGAGCGTGGCCGCCGTGGTAATAAACTACCGCGCGGATTCCAGAATGTAGATATGGTTGAGATTGTGCGTAAAGAGAAGTAATTCTTTACCAGATATTGATTATTGATACAGCGTAATGAAAGCCCAATGAGTGAAAGCTTGTTGGGCTTTTTAATGCCTGTTACTAAAACTGATGTAGCATTAGATTTAATGATATTATACAAAATAATAAATATATTAAACAATTCAATAAAAGGACTGATTGATGGCTGATCTACTGATTAAACATTTGCATGAAAAGGCAAAAGAGCATTCAGATCTTGAAAACTTATCAAATCAATGGCGTTTTGATGAGAAATTAATACCAAAAGCGCTTCAAAGTATATCTAGCTTGTTTCCTCATTACAGTCTGCACGATGCTTCGCATAGTCGTAAAATTTTAATAAATATAGAGCGAGTGCTAGGCCAAAAAAATATAGATCGATTAACCGCCACTGATACGTGGTTATTACTCGAAGCTGCTTTCTTACACGACATCGGCATGGTCGTTCCTCAAGCAGATAAAAACGAAGCTTGGTCTGATCCAGAGTTTCATAAGTTAGTAGAATCTTTTAGTCAGGATAGAGGTAATAGCCTTCAACGATTCTGTCATATGTTGTCGTTACAGAAGACAAAATCTAGTTTAGATCTCAATAATACTGGTTATTCAATACTAGAAGCTTCGGAGCAATTTACTTTTCTGATGGCTGAATGGTTTCGGGTGAAACATGCTCATAGAGCAACTGACATAATACAAAACCCTAAAGCAAGCATAGGTTTGAATTCACCAAGAACGGAATTAATTCCCAAGCGATTATTTAAATTGCTCGGTGCTGTTTGTGAGATACATGGTTCAAATTTTAATTTGTTATTCTCAGAAAAAGGCCTGCCTTTTAAAGAAGCAGGCCTTGCGACGGAGGATTGTCATCCAAGATATGTTGCTTGTTTATTAAGACTTGGTGATCTGTTGGATATGGATGATAACCGTTTTTGTCCAGTTATGATGGAAATAGCAGGTGAAAATCGTCCTGATGTAAGCAAGGCTCATGAAGCGAAACATGCGGCTATCACACACCTCCGCATCGATCGAGATAGAATTGAAATGAGCAGTGAATGTTCAGATATTGATTCGTATCTAGAAGCTTATAATTGGTCTAAGTGGATTGAAGAAGAAATTCAAAATCAAATGGCTCATTGGGGAGATATCGTTCCTAATCGCAGTTTTGGTCCTTTACCTACATTAGGCGATTGCAAGGTAAGTTTAGCCGGAGAATTTTTAGTTTTAAATGACGGTGAGAGGCCAGAGTTTAGTTTAGATCAGGAACATGCAATAAAACTTTTGCAAGGAGAGAATCTTTATAGCAGCAAATTTACATGTATTCGTGAGTTAATACAGAATGCAGTAGATTCTACTCTTATAAGGCAATGGATTGAGTTCGGTAGTGGCTCCAACAAAATTGATTACACGACATTGTATGGTGAAGGTGTAATGGAATCATTAGCGTTAAAAAATATCGAGATTGAGTTTCATGAAGAGGATTCTGATAGTTCAAGTGATGAGCATAAATGGATGTTAAAAATACAGGATTATGGAACAGGGATTAGCAAGGAAGACTTGAAATATATGCTTAAGATTTCTGGATCAAAAAGAAATAATAAAAGGCAGGGTTTTATTAATGATATGCCTGAATGGATGAAACCATCAGGATGCTTCGGTATCGGATTTCAAAGTTTATTTATGTTAACAGATAAAGTTAAACTAATATCTAAAAGCATTATTGATGATGAGGTGTTAGAGATTATTATGCATAATCCAGCAGGCGATAATCAAGGGGTTGTTTTGATTAAATCATTAAAAAAAGATATAAAAATCCCTTATGGTTGTACACTATATATAGATATTCCATTTCAGAAAATACCTGATAGTTGGTCTATTAACGGTGAGTACAGAAAGAATGCAATTCAAGTTTTGAACGAGTTTGACCCTCAGTTATCAGGTTCTTTGCCTATTAAAGCTGCGACCTTGGTCGATAGCATTGTAGGATATTCGGAAGGGCTAATACTTCCAATAAAATTATCGGTACATTCTAAAGCACTTAGTGGGCGTGTGGAGTTAAATAGTACAACTAATAAATATCATTATATAGATGTCAATGGTCCTATTTTATTAGCTTTCAATTTTAATCCTTCAAAATATCCGAGTGTAAGTAATACAAGATATAGAGGTCAAGATTTTGATTTTAAATACAAACTTTTTGAATATATTAATATTGGCTTTGATTTACTATCAGGGAGCGCTGAAGCCTGGTTGAAGTTTAATAGAAAAGAAATTAAAGCGGACGCGGTAGGTGAATTGCTGGATTTATTGCAAGATTCATTACTTAAAGTTATCGAACTCGGAGTGGATGATCCGGGTAAGTTTAATGAAATGAATGATAATCCATCTGGATTTTCTTTGTTTTTAAAATTGATGGCAGAGATAGATGGAAAAAATAAAAGCTCTTGGGTCAAGCTTTCAAATAGTTATGATATTGACTGGCTCGACATTAAAGTAGGTAAGTACTCAGCGGATGAAATTTTAAAAATGGATACGTGGAGCATGATGAAGGAACCATCGCCAACTTTTAATGTTGACGATGGGAAGTTTGAAGAAAATAATAAGGATGATAATAAAAAAGTAGAAGTGGTTTATTCATATGATAAACGGACTTTTGTTCAGTTGGTTGCTAGTGAATATATTAAAAGAAATAAGGGAGGAGTTCAGGTTAGTTATGATTCTAGTAATAATGAAGTCTATACATATTCCAAGAAAGCAAAGAATATAGTTGAAGATATTGATTTGTCGAGATCATTATTGAATAAATTAACAAATAATGATGTATATAGTAGTTGTAAACGGTACTATTTATACGATGTTGATGGGCAATGGATGGACCTACATATAGATGAAAAGGAAATTGTTAATGCGGATAATCTATTTGAATTTTATATGCCGGGAACTCCGCGAGTTTTAATTCCTCATTTGTTTACAGCTGGCGGTAAAATTAAATTGACGCCAGAGCAAGTTAGTGGTGTTTCAGCATGGGTAAAGCCAAAGTTGAAAAAACAATTAGGTGTCGAGGTAATAGAAAGTAAATATTTCCTATTTATCGAATATATAAATAATTTAATGGAAACATCTGAAAGTGGTGAGAAGTGGAAAATAGCATGTGAAGAAAAATCATAGCGATATACTAGCTTAAAATTCGCAGATTTAGAGCACTACTTTGGTGAACGTGGACGCCGTGGTAATAAACTACCGCGCGGATTCCAGAATGTAGATATGGTTGAGATTGTGCGTAAAGAGAAGTAATTCTTTACCAGATATTGATTATTGATACAGCGTAATGAAAGCCCAATGAGTGAAAGCTTGTTGGGCATTTTTAATGCCTATTGATTAAGATCTGTCTTTAATTGTCATGTCAAAGATGCAAAATTTGAGTTGAAAACAAAACAATGATGATTTTAAACTCAAAAAATAGGTAAATTGAGTTATAAGTTAATTTATGCTATTACTTAACTCAATTATTGCTATTTTTGAGTTTAAATCGTGAAAAAGATACCTAAAGCCTCAAATAATCCATTTATTGAGATAGCGAAATCTCAACCAGAGCTATTGCCTGCCTATATGAGCCTTCACAGCCCTGTGGATAAGAAGGGGCGTTATTTACCTTTTGATGAACTTTACCGCCGCTTTCCGAAGGCGCTTGATACTCAGCTAGCATGGTCGGTGGTGCGTGATGCTCGCCAAAGCCAATTGAGCAAGCTTGCCCCTTTTAATCAGTCTCTATCCTCTTTTGATTACTTCGTAAGCTCGACCATTCAGAAAACCAATATTCAGGTCGAGCAGCATACCTCGCTTGCTTCATTGGAGTGGATGTCGCAGCAATTAGGGGAGGGTGAGAGTTTTAAGTATGTTCTTGATAATTTGGTAAAAGATGAAGCCATTAGCAGTAGCCAGCTAGAAGGTGCAGCGACTACGACAAGGGTCGCTCGAGACTTCCTATTGAATGAGCGCAAGCCAGAAAGCTTGTCTGAAAAAATGATTTTTGGAAATTTCAATTTAATGCAAGCGGCTTGGTCTGAGAAAGATAAGCCTCTTTCTCTGGCGTTGATAAAACAACTGCATCATATTGGTATGAGTGATATTGATGATGAAAAATATCAACCTGGGTACTTGCGTACAAGCGATGATGTCGTAGTCGTTGATGCTTCTGGTCAGGTTGTACATACACCGCCTTTGGCCAGTGAATTAGAACAGCGTTTAGAATTTGTGGTGACTTGGTTTAATAATACTGAGCCAGACTCATCATCTTCAGCTTTTGTTATCGCAACGGCGTTACACTTTGCTATTGGCTTTGAACATCCTTTTCATGATGGCAATGGTCGTTTAGCTAGGGCTCTTTTTTATTGGGTGATGTTCAAGCATGGATATCATGCATTTCGTTATATTTCGATCAGTGCGTTGTTGAATGAAGCGCCTGTGCAATATGGAAAAAGTTATATTCATACTGAAACAGATGAAATGGATATGACGTATTTTATTGAGTACCAAAGTAAAATAACGTCCAGAGCGGTTGATAAATTCTTGCAAGATTTTTCTGAAATGGCAGAGAAGTATCAAAGCTTTAAAGAACTGCTTGCGACATCAAAATACTATGCTCAAGCCAATGAGAAGCAACGCACCGTGATTATGTTAGTGCATAACATTGGTATTAAAAAAGTTACCGCTAATTGGGTACAGGGAATGATCGACTGTTCATATAATACAGCTGCTTCGATTCTTAATGGGTTAACTAAAATAGGTATTTTTGAACGGGGTAAGGTTGGCCGAGAGTGGCATTATTCAATGTTGAATTTAGATGGTTTAGCGTTGTGATGCGACACATTGAGCCGTTCAGGTTAATAATGAGTCTAAGTTATTTTAGGCTTTAGGCTTTAGGCTTTAGGCTTTAGGCTTTAGGCTCTAGGGTATAGCGATTGATAATGTCGAATAATATTTTTATGCGTTCCAGTCGGCAACGTATAGGTCACTGATAAATACATCGATTCGATCTAATTTCAACATTGAATAGAAACGATATATTTTATTTTCACCTACGAGAGTGGTTATTTTTAATTTATTTTTATTGGCCACAATATAGGCATCAATACTTTCATTGTAGATATAACTTAATGCCACTCCCAAGACTTGGTCTGTAAAAGAAGACGTGTTGATATACTGCCAGCCACTAGATCTATACGTATATAAACATACGCTATAGTCGATGGTAGCCACTGCGGTAAATAATAGGTTGGGAGCCTCGCTAGAGACGGCTGTTACCAAGCCAGGTATTTTCCTATTTCTAATAGCACTTTTCCAAGGTAAGTATCGAATATCTAAAGCAATATCATAGGGTGCTAAAATTTCTTGAAGATATTCAACGATGATACCCGGTTCTTAATTAGAGTCACAGATATAGGTGCACCAGTCTGTAGCCGCTAACCTAATCGACGAAGGAATTTTTTCCTCGACTGTCATCGATAATAAATAGTCTAAGAACCAGGAGGTAGGAGTTAATAATTTCAACGATTTCTCAAAGACTTCAATTTGTATGAACTATTGTCGAGGTAGATATGGCTGTGGGTTAGTAAGTCAATAATGGTATTACAGCATCAATGAAAGAGGATGTATTTTTTACAATGGTTTAACCAAACGGTGGGGTAGAGGCATTACTTCAGCGAAGCGAAATTGAGATTGTGAGCAAAAAAATAAATGAAAAATTAAAAGAAAGTTGTTGGTTTTGGGGCTCAGGATTTATGGGTATTCACTAATGCCAAATAACTAATGATATAGTATTGGTTTTATCTGAAGACATTTGATTGTTATCGATAAAAATTTACAGTGTCAGAAAATCATTAGATATTATTCCTAAATATTCTGAAAATGTGACGAACGGTCATAGGTGCTCAAGTCAAAAAACTATATACTCCCGCGAAATAAATGAATAGAACTCACCATGCCTATCTCAAAAATTATAATAAGTGTATTACTCACCACCTTCATTATTTCATCTGCTTCTGCTAATCAGTGTCGTAGAGTCCACATTGGTTTAGTCAATTGGACGGATGTAGAAGCGACGACGGCTTTAACTTCTGTATTAATGAAAGAGCTAGGGTTGAGAGTTAGAACTTCTGTTCAGACCGTGCCTAAAACGCTAGAGAAACTATCAAAGGGTAAAGTGGATGCTTTTTTAGGAAATTGGATGCCTTCGAATTCTGCGTCACTTCAACCTTATATTGATAACTCTAGTATCGTTAAGTTAACTACAAATTTGGTTGGCGCTAAATATACCCTTGCAGTTCCTCAGTACGTTTATGATGCAGGCGTGAGAACATTTGAAGATTTAGCAAAGCACGCTGATAAGTTTGAGAGGAAAATCTATGGTTTAGAAGCCAATAATGACGGAAATGTTATTATTGATAATATGATTTCAGATAATGCTTATAAATTAAAAGATTTCAAATTAGTTGCTACGTCTGAAAGGATTATGTTGAGAAAGCTGAGTAAGAAAATAAAAAGTAATGAATGGATTGCATTTTTAGCTTGGGAACCACATCCAATGAATGTGGATTTTGATATTGCTTATCTAAATGGTGATCAGAAGTATTTTGGGAAAAATTATGGTGCTTCTACAGTCGAAACTCTTGTTCGAAAAGGCTTCGTTGGTGAATGTCCGCAAGCAGCAAGGTTGCTAAAAAATCTTAAGTTTACCTTGATGATGGAAAATGAATTGATGGCAGACGTTCAAAATAATCACGTTGATCCTAAAACAGCAGCGTGGAAGTGGATGGGGGAAAACCCTCAGCAGGTTCGTCAATGGTTAGAGGGGGTTGAACCATTGAATGGGAGAACAATAGAGGAAGTGATATCTTCGTTTTATTGATAATGATGCTTATCATAGCTAAAAGGATGATGTCTTTATCTATGAATTACTTATAGGTAATTCATAGTGGTTATTTTTTTTCGGCCAGGTCAATAAAATGATCTTCTAGCATCATGTATTCAGTTTTTGTTCTTTTTAATTCATCTTTAAGTTGTACTTGGTTATCGGTACTGTCTAATAAATCTAGGAACTGAGTCTCTAAGAAATTCTTTTCTGTTAGGGCTCTTTCCAACGCTAATTGAATTTCTGATATGTCATTGGTAATCGATGTCATGTCGCTATCAATGTCACCATCCATTTCGTTATCGGCAGTGGCCGCGTTTTTAGACTCCTCTTCTAATATTAAGTAGCCTTGCATTAATTGTTCTAGCTCACTATTTTGATTTTCTATTTTTTTCTTTTGTTGTGTGATCGTTACAGACATTTCATTAAGCATTTCTGCACTAGTGCTATCACTATCATTTTCCACTTGGGATTCTAAAATAGTATT
>JBALXI010000006.1:57252-148230 GCA_036960605.1 Oleispira sp.
AGTATTTTCAGTATTTTCAGTATTTTCAGTATTTTCAGTATTTTCAGTATTTTCAGTATTTTCAGTATTTTCAGTATTTTCAGTATTTTTAAGATTATCCATTTCGGACTTATCTCTCATGAGTCTTAGTTCTATTAGCTCTTGTTTTTGCAGTAGTAATTTTTCTTCAATAAAGGTTAATCTATTATTGCCTTGGTATATTTGTTTTCTTAATATGCTGACGGTATCTTCGTAGGCATCAGATTGAGCCTTGAGGCTGGCGAGCTGTGCTTTGATATACCGCTCTTTTGTTTCTTTATCTAAGCCTTCATTATTCTCAATCTCTATAATTTCAGCCATAGCCTCTTGCTGTTGCTGATTGATCATTTGTAGATTGGAAATGCACTCTTGTTGTAATTTAAACTCTTCTACACCGATCGGTGCGCTGCCATCATCTTTTTTATGCTTAGAAAAAATTTCTTTGAGCTGCTGGATCTTTCCTGAGATTAAGATCTCGTTAGCCGCTGTCTTTTTAATCCTAAAATAGATATATCCCCAGCTAATAATTAATAGCACTAGGAGGTTAATCATTATGAATACTAATGCTTGAATTTTAGACAAGGGTTCCCTCGTTTATCTAGTAGCTATGATTCATAATGAGTATAGATCATTTTTTGTACTCATTTTAGTGTATTGCATGACAGTAAAGTCACACTGTATTCGATGGGTATGGCGTATTAATGAAGCTGAGCTAATCTATAAGAAGGCAATGTTTTCCTTTGAGGGTACTGATGTGGCAGGACTTAGGGTGAAGTAAAATGAAGATACTTATTGTGGATGACAGTAAGGCAATGCAGCACATTGTAAAGCGAGGCTTAGAGAAGCTAGGTTATGACGATTTGGAAATCGTATTAGCTTCTAATGGTATGGATGCATTGAGGCTAGCAAAAGAGTGGCAGCCTGAATTAATACTATCTGATTGGCATATGCCTGAAATGACAGGATTAGAGCTGATGCATGAGCTAAGTAAGGCCATGCTGGATGTTGATATCGGCTTTGTTACCACAGAGTCTTCTGCTGAGCGTATAAAAGAAGCGACAGATGCTGGCGCACTCTTTGTCGTGAGTAAACCTTTTGATGTAGAGACCCTTCATAACGCCGTTTTACCGGCTCTACAGCGAAGACAGGTTAAAAGTCCGCAGTTGGATACAGATGCTGAGGCTTCACCGGATGAAAGTGCTGAACTTGATATCGTCATGCCTAAAAGTGAATCTTTGCAAAAAGCATTGAAGTTATTAACCGTTAAAGAAATTTTGGTTTCTACTAAAGATATCGATGACCCTCAAGCTAGCTGGCTGCCCTGTATTATCGGCCTGTTTGGTTTTGATAATGAGAAAAATATTAAAGTGGTTATTGTGTTTGATATTTTAGGTGCGATGATTTTGGGCGCTAATTCAGAATCCGTACTCAAAAGTACAATTGATGCCGCCATTAAAGAGAAGGTTATCCCGAAAGACGTGGTCGCTAATTGTGAGCGTGCTTTAAATATGATCAGTCTAGTGATCGATCGTGAAGTAGATGATCGAGAGCTCACGATGATTAGTATGTCTACGCTAACAACCAATATAGACAAGCTAGGAGCCTTAGTGGGACGTAAAGGCGTGAAGCGAATAGATTATAATGTCTCGAATAAAGATTATAGCAATGGACGTATCATTATTTTATGTCCTTAACTTGATAGATACATGTCTTTCAAATTAGCGTTAAATAGTCGCCTATACTGAATTATAATGAATGTTGATGCTTGATGAATAACTACAAATTACTGCCCGCCCTGATCTCGATACTCACTACCCGAAACCTGACTGAATCTGCTAAAGAACTGAATGTTACTCAGTCGGCCATGAGCAAAACCCTGAGTCAAATTCGCCAAGCATTTGATAATGAAATCTTGATTCGTCAGGGTGGCCAGTTCCTATTAACTCAACGCGGTGAACAGCTAAAAACGCAGCTGCCTATTTTAATGCAGCAGTTAGATGATTTGTACTTACCTCCTGCGATAAATTTACAGCGTTGTAATAGAGTATTTCGGTTTGCTTCCAGTGATTATGTTGCGCAAGCGGTCTTTCCGCAGATATTAAAGAATGTTGAACAAGCAGCGCCTAATGTAGCGATCGAATATTTACTATGGGATAAGCAAAAGCTAGTAGAATCTTTTAGCCATTCGGTTGATTTGGTGACGACCATTGCAGACACGATTCCTGAAAATTTATATGGCCAATTGCTGGGGGAAGATCAGTCTGTTGTTATCTTCAGTACGACACATCCGCTTGCGGATAAAGAGCTTACACTTGATGATTATTTAGCCGCTAGGCATGTTTTAATCAGCGGTGGCGGGGATAAAGATAGCCTTATCGATCAGTCTTTAAAGACAAAAGGGCAGGCTCGAAAAATCATAGCCACTGTTCCGTTTTTTCAGTCTGCCATTGAGCTATTACTAACGACAGACTCTCTATTGACGATACCACTTCATATTGCGGCAGAATTTTCGAAGCGGTTTGCATTGCAAGTGAAGCCATTGCCTATGCTGGTTAAGCCTCATAATTACTATGTATTGTGGCATGCTAAATATCAGCAAGACCCCGAACACCACTGGTTCAGAGAACTGTGCATCCCAGCATTGAAGAATCATTTAGAAACCCGTATTCAACAAGGTATGAAATTACTTCATGCTAGTCAGTAAATCATTCCATTTCTATAAAATCAGGCCAAGTACTAAACTAGACACTTATGAAATAAGTTTATAGGAAAATTAACGTGGACTTCACCGCATGGCTTTCACTCGCCACTATTTGTTTATTGGGGGCGATGACCCCAGGACAAAGTTTTATTGTCATCTTGAAACACGCAATGGCAGGTCGATTTAATGGTTTATCGGCCAGTATTGGCCATGGTTTAGGTATAGCTCTGTATGCACTATTAACCGTGGTGGGTCTCGCGATCGTGATTAAAGAAACCCCGTGGTTATTTAATCTCATTAAATTCACGGGTGTAGCATTTTTAGTGTGGCTGGCTTATCAAGGTTTACGCGCAAAGGCGGGTAATACACGATTTTCGACAGAGCAGTTCAGTACGACACTCTGGAAAAGCTTCTATGAAGGTTTGATGATTGCGTGTTTAAACCCAAAAATAATAATTTTCTTCTTGGCTTTATTCAGTCAGTTCGTCGAGCCGGATGCCGCTTGGCAGCAGAATGCTGTTTTGATCGGCACCGTCACCGGAATTGATACACTCTGGTATTGCTTACTCTCGTTGGTATTATCGCACTCTCGTGTTTTAAATAAGCTGCGTGAAAAATCGCATATTATCGAAAAGTTCTCTGGGCTAGTTTTATTGGCGGTAGCGGTCAGGGTTATTATGTAAGCTAACGCTCTTCAGCATTATTTTTACGATATTGGCTCGGCGTGCAACCATAGGACTTTTTGAAGTAGCTATAAAAGGTCGACTTAGTGGTAAATCCCGCGGAAAAATACACATCAGTGATCGACATTTTTGGCTTATCGACTAGTTCTAGTGCGGCATACTTCACGCGAAAATCATTGATGAACTCATAAAAGGTAATCTTGAAAAGTGCATTGATGGCCAATGAAAGCTTGTGCGTTGTGGTATCTAATTGGAAGGCAAGGCTAGAAAGGGATAAGTCATCTTGTAAAAATAATTCATCATTCTCAAGTTTTCTCTTCGCTAATAATCCGAGTGCTTCTAAATTAGGCTCTAGTGCTGACTCATCGAAAGAGGATGGCATTGTTTGAAAGTAGGTTTCGCTCGGCTGGCTGACAATAATCTCTTCAGCGGCAGGCTCTATTCGATTGTCTCTGATGGTGATTAGGGCTGAATAAATAAAATACAGCACCAGTAATATGAAGCTGATATCACCCAATGAAACCTTGTTACCATCAATATTAATAAGCGAACTAACAACCTGCAACATCGCTACTATTAAAATAATCACTAGTACCTGCAGCATTTTATACCAGCTATTAGGCAATGTTTTACTCTGATAGCTGCTCCAATCTTGGCGTAATTTTAATAATAATAAGCCCGATAAAAGAACATAGGTGAGTATGTGTAAACCCGCCATGGCGCTTACAACACTGAAAAATGCCGAATAACTATCAGCTTGATAATCGTGAATATTCGCTAACTCAAACATGCTCTTATCGGATAGCGAATTTGGACTAACCAATACTACGATAATGGGAAGCCAGGCCATTAGGTAATCTTTAAAGCCAATAAATTTCCGATCGGATATATGTCCTATATAACCAAGCAGTATAGGGCCAGGTAAAAAAATTATACTTAAAGAGAGGAAATATAACTGAGGAGAAATATAGAAGTCTTGAGCATCTAATATTATTAGCCCTAGATAGAATGTCAAAAAGAGTAGAAAAGCAGAAAGCCAGATGCTTGATTTGCAGTTAATCGTTAAAAGTGCGGCTGACATCCCTAGGCAAATGAACGTCAGAATCCAATAAATAAATTCCAAAAGTTAATCTCTTTTCTATGATTTTGCACTTTGAGGGTGTTTTTTCGAAAGAGTTGCTACAAAAAAGTACGTTTCGACCGTATCGGACTCACATCATGTGAGCATTTCTTAAAATTGCTTCCAATAAGTCGGTATTCATTGAGAGTTAAAGTATGACAGAGATCGAAGAGAGTTTACAAGAGAGTAGTGTGCAAGAGCGTTTACTCAAAGCAGCCTTTGATCTTTTTTTGCATGAAAACTACAACAAAGTCACGACAAGAATGTTAGCCACGAAAGCTAAAACCTCGTTATCAATGATTCGCTATCACTTTGGCGATAAGCAAAAGCTCTACGAAGAGATGGTGCGTCAGCAGTTTAATACGATTACACAAGCTCTCGAAGATAGTTATAGCGAAGACAAGGGGCTGGATTTTGAGTTGTTGCTGATGAAATATTTGGATATTCATAATGAGCATCCTGACTTTTCTGCATTTTTTAACAACATCCTCTCGTCTAAAAATGGTCCCGGCTACTTACTTTTCTCTCAAATACTGGACGCTAAAAGGGAGCGAATAGAAAAATTAGTTCGAGCAAGTCAGGAAAGTGAATTACTAGGTGCGCATGTAGATATAGACGTGCTGCGGATATTGATAATGTCTTTAACCGTTTTCCCCATTCTTATCCAGGGTATCTTAGCCAACAGTACAACATTCAGTATGAGCGATCAGTTGTTCGAAAAAGTCGCGCACACCGCGGGAAGAATGCTAACAAGTTATGTGATAGCTGAATAGTGAACATAACTGTTGATCAAGGCAATATTTGGCCATGGGGCATTACGAAAATGGATGTAAACACAATGGATTATAATAGAATGATGACTTCTGAACAAATAAGCACGTTTATATCGGACCTAATGGTGGTGCTGGGCTTGAATTCATTGGAGCAGGTGAATTGGTCTAATTTCTTGGCTAGGTTGGCGCTTCAGGTTAATGCTAGCTCAGGCCGTTTGATATCAAGTGACGTGGCGAGACCTGATTACGTCGAGGCTGAATACTTATTTTCCAACGGCGACTCTTCAATATACACAACAAGTCTAAGTTGGTCGTTTTCGATAGCGAACAGTGAGATCATCTTAGGATTTGAACGTGAAGAAGAGAAGCAACAAGCAGAGGTCTTTTGGCAGCAGCTAGGTGAGCAAATCAACGAAATATATACCTTAGGCATGCGTTGGCAGGAGAGCCAGGATAAGCAAAAAATGACCGATACCTTTATCCAAGGAATAAGCCTAGGCGTCGCTACTTTTGATGAAAAAGGTTGCTTAGAAACACAGTCAGGTATTGTGGCAAAGCTAATAGAATCAAAAGCTCTAGAAGTATTCAATAATACGATTCGCTTAACATCAGAGCCAACTTGGCTGTCACAGCTACAGAAAGAAATGATAAGTTGTGATGCTGAGTATCTATCCTCACATCGAGTTATTAATACACAGACGGTTAGTTATCGTTGTGAAGTCTTTTATCAACGTAGGGTCAATAATAATTGGAAAGTAAAAGACCATCAGTTCTCTATGGTTATTTATGCCAGTGCAGGTTCCTGTAGCCCTAGGTTAATAAAATCACTTTACGCAATGACGTCAGCAGAAGCAGAGGTCGCCTCTTTCTTTTCAGAGGGGTTGAGTGCAGAAGATGTTGCCCGTGAAACGGGATATGCCGTCAGCACAGTCTATTCCTATATCAAAAAATTATATGGAAGTTTAGGAATAAATAAGCAGTCACAATTAACCGCCGCAATTTGGCCAGAGCTACCTGTGGCGGCTATTCTGTGAAACCTTATAAAGATCCCGAAGTATTGAAGCAATTTATTCAGCGTATCTATCAAGCCGTTATGGCACCAGATTCAATATATGACGTCATGAGTGATCTTCGATCTGTTATTGATGCGCAATTCAGTGCATTTCAAATAGAGGATGTTATCACTCATGAGTTGGGTAGATCCTTCTTGATTGATTATGACGATAAAGCGATTGATGCTTATTCTGAATATTATATAAGCCGAGACCCATGGACGCTTGCGGGCCTTGAGAATGGGTTGCTGAATCAATCATTTATAGCAGCTCAGCGTCACGTCTCGGATAAGGTCTATAGAGAGACTGAATTTTATCGTGATTGGGGGCAGTATCATGGTGTTCGCCATGCAATTGGTTGCAGCTTTGATATTGACGATGGTTCAATGTTAAAAATTAGTTTTCAGCGAGGTTCTGATCAACCTCCATTTGATCAGGATGCGGAAACGTTTCTAAACTTTTTGCACCCTCACTTTAAACAATTTGTACGCTTGTCTCCCATGTTTGAAGAGGTGGTATTAAAATACAGCCATTGGCAGAAATCATTGGAGTATTTAGATCGGCCTATTTGGGTTGTAAATGCCGACTTAAAGATCGAATTCATGAACTCACAAGCTGAGCAATGGTTGGAGGGTGGAAAATATCTAAATTGTGTGCAGAAAACACTATGCGCTGCGAATGTATTGGAGCAAGAAAAGCTTCATTTATGCGTAAAGAATATGAGTAATATTTCAGTAAGTTCCATCATTAGTGATAGCAATGTGTCCGCTAAGAATGAACGAGTGATACTGGGGACAGAGTCCGGTAATGAAAGCTTTTGGATTACACCCTTTATAAATAATACGAAACAGAACCTAGTGATGATCACTGGAAGAAAGGCATTACCTGAAACGGCTATCATTATGCAGCGTCATAGTTTGACTCAGCGTCAATCTCAGTTATGTATGTTATTAGTTCAAGGTTGCTCTATTCAGGAGGTCGCTGCACAACTTAATATTGCGGTTAATACGGCACGTAATACGTTAGCTGCCTGTTTTAGGGTGTTGAATGTTAGTAATCAATCGGAACTAATAAGAACTCTTTTAGGTGATGTGGTTGTTAATAAAAATAAATAAAGTGTTATTACAGTTTTTAAACAGGGATGCTTGCTAATAGATTAACGAGAGAAACTTGGCTAGTACAACCCGTTTTTCTGAAGGCGTTATTCAACTGTTCACGAACGGTATGAACTGACTTTGACTCTGTTAATGTCATGTCTTTTAAGCTATTACCTGCAATCAGTAAATGACAAACTCTAGCTTCTGATCGCGTAAGTGAAAATATTTTCATTAGCTTATCTTCAGGGATGGGGGTGAGCATGTCTTTTGATAGAGCATATACCAGTACTCCTAGGAAAGTCGTTTGATCATCTTGTGTATCTATTAATTCCTGGAATGCTAACGTGATATTATCATCAATAGAAATAACTTCTGATGATTCAATACTCATGTTAATGCCATTAGCTTTCTGTGCTGCTTGAATAATACCCGTAGCTAGGCGCTTATCTGCGCTTAGGTCCTCTAAATGCAAGCACTTTCCTTTGATTGATAGCGGATTAACATCAGCTACTAATTTATCCATCGCACTATTTGTTGTCCAAACTTCACCATATTCCGTGAGGACTGCGACAGGAATGCGATAGGTGTTTGCGATGGCTTTTGCCCTACGCTCATCTTTAGACTTTTCTGAAAGTAAAAAAGAAGATTGAATTGATTTCCCTATAAAAGGCGTAAGAGCGCTTAGTCTATTAAGTTCCTCTTGGCTGTAGGGGCCTTGATCCTTGCGGCGGTTATTTGACATTATGCAATCCCAATTGCCATCTCGATAAAGACGCGCAGCGGAAACATCGTGAATACCTTGGGGTTTTGACCAATTTAAATAATAATCACATTGATAATAATTTAGTTCTTTGGGTAGCATATTGGATGCATAGAATTGACCAATAGGGGAGATTTTAACTAGATTCAAAACCTCATCAAGTTCTAGGTAGCGTTCCAAATACGCGCTAGCAAGCTCGTCTGTTATGCGCTCACCACTATCTATATGAAAACGCATGGCATGGGTATTGGGATTAATTACAATCAGGTGGCAGCCACGGAGATTAAAATGTTCTTGTAGTGCGAGCATAAATCGTGGCCAACCGTCTGAGTCACGGTTCACTTCTAGTAAATAGCCCAACAAAAAAGCATCTTCAGGGTAAGGTAATTGCATATGTTGAATTCCGACTTATGCTTTTAGTAAATATAAAATCATGAAGTATTGTATCAACACAGACAGGATTTTTCTCGACTTAAATAACGGTTTGAATCATATCTTTTTGGTTACTCGTTATAGGCTGGGATACTTGCTAATAGATTAACGAGAGAAACTTGGCTAGTACAACCGGTTTTTCTAAAGGCATTATTAAGCTGTTCGCGCACGGTATGCACTGACTTACTCTCTGTTAATGCCATATCTTTCAAGCTATTTCCCGCGACCAGCAAATGGCAAACTCTGGCTTCAGAGCGAGTAAGTGAAAATAGCTGCATTAACTTATCTTCAGGAATAGGGGTGAGCATATCTTTTGATAGGGCATATACCAGTACTCCTAGGAACGTCGTTTGATCATCTTGTACATCAATTAATTCTTGAAAGGCTAGAGTCGTATTTTCATCAATAGAAATAACTTCAGACGACTCAATGCTCATGTTAATACCATTAGCTTTTTGTGCTGCTTGAATAATCCCCGTTGTTAGGCGCTTATCCGCGTTTAGGTTCTCTAAATGCAGGCATCTCCCTTTAATTGATAACGGATTAATAGCGGCTACTAATTTATCCATCGCGCTATTCATTGTCCAAACTTCACCATACTCCGTAAGCACAGCAACAGGAATACGATAAGTATTCGCGATGGCTTTTGCCCTACGCTCATCTTTAGATTTTTCAGAAAGTAAAAAAGAAGATTGAACAGATTTTTCTATAAACGGTAATAAGGCACTTAACCTGTCGAGCTCTTCTTGGGTATAGGGGCCTTGGTCTTTGCGACGGTTGTTTGTCATTATACAGTCCCAGTCGCCATCATTGAAAAGGCAGGCTGCAGAACCATCGATAATACCCTGGGGCTTTGCCCAGTTTAAGTGATAATCATCTTTATAATAATTTAATTCTTTTGGCAGCATATTCGTGGCATAGAATTTACCAATAGGGGAAATTCTTATTAGCTTTAAAATATCATCAAGCTCTATGTAATGTTCTAAATAGGCGCTAGCAAATTCATCAGTTATACGCTCACCACTATCAATGTGAAAACGCATGGCATGAGTCTGGCTATTAATTACAATTAGATGGCATCCGCGCAGATTGAAATGTTCTTGTACTGCTTGCATAAATCGTGGCCAACCGTCTGAGTCACGGTTTACTTCTAGTAAATAGCCCAACAAAAATGCATCTTCAGGATGAGGTAGTTGCATATGCTCAATTCCGATTTATGACTTTTATAAATGTAAATATCATAGCCTCTAGTACTATAAAAAGACAGTAATACCCCTCGGTTGGAGGGTAGGTATTGTTTGTTAGTAGGTTTAAAATTTAACCATTATTATGTGTCATATACGGTGGGTTGAATATGGAATCAAATGAAGTTAGTGCAAATCTTACCCTTCTAGCAGAATCTCTTGATTTAGGCTCATCCACTGGCACGAACTGGCAGCAGTTCTTGAACTGTTTTGTCGAGATTACAGGCGCTAATTCTGCTTGTTTAGGATTTGCAGACATAAATACAGATTTTTATGTGAAAAGTAATGTATCGAAGCGAGGCTCAATATCTCTTACGTGTGAATTAATACCGGGTGTATGCCAGCTTGATTTTCAATTTGAAACCGAACTTTGCATGACGCAGGCTAATCAATTTTGGTTGCAATTAGTCGAGCCCATTCGAGAAATTATGAAGCTAGGCATAAACTGGCATGAACGACATGAAATACAAAATATGACCAATACATTTTCACAGTCGTTGAAAATTGGTACGGCTGAATTGGGTACTACGGGAAAGTTGAAAAATAGAACAGGCATTATGGATGACTTAATTGAAGCAGGTGTTTTAACTGTTTCAAATGGGTGTATCCAATTAATCGAAGATCCTTGTTGGATAACAAATGTTCAGAAAGATATGGCCAATTCAGCGGCTGAGTATCAGTCGGTCTATCGCATCGTTAAGTGTGGGGACATTACATATCGGTGTATTCTGGAATATCAAAGAAATTCAGCCAATGGATGGAAGGCGAAAAATAATCAATTCACGTTATTGTTTTATGCTAATTCTGAACAGCAGAACTCACGCTGCTTAAAATCACTTTTTGCTATGTCAGAATCAGAAGCTGAAATAGCCGCGTGTTTTTCTGAAGGTCTGAGTGCGGAAGAGGTATCAGTCAAAACAGGATATAAAGTAAGCACTATTTATTCATATATTAAAGACCTCTATAAAAATTTAGGAATTAATAAGCAGTCACAATTAACGGCAGCTATTTGGCCTGAACTTCCTTTACTTGCTACAGGTTAATGTAGTCATAACAGTCTTCTGCAAATCATTAAGCCAGGAAGGTCCGCCATAGGGTTGTTGGGGCGGTAGGTTTCGTTTAGATGTTGATACTGCGGGTAATTGTCCATGCTCAATATTTCTAATAAGCGAGTTCAAAGAAGAATTTTCGCTGGAAGCCTCAAGCTGAAATGGGTTCATTAGTCGTTATTACAGGTTTAGATAAAAATGTGACGATTAGTTTTGAGAGCCATACAGGAATCATTAAATTAAGTAATATATCTATTCAAGACTAGGGTTGTCTTAGGCATCATCCTATATACGATATGATGATGCCTAATGTTAATTTCTAATTAATTCTTTGTAGCAGTATTATTTTTAAACTTCCACGACTGACCATTCTCTAGTTTAGAGGCTGGGAAGCTAACACTACCTCCAACAATATCACAGCTGCTTGCTGATGAATGAAATGTATACGAAGACGTTGCAGAAGCACTCACTTTCAGTTCTTTGCTAGAACCGTTGCATTTTAAATTCACCGTATGTGTTTGAGAATCATTATTGTAGATTCTTACGGTGCCCGCGTTAACTTGAGCTGCGAAAGCCATTGCTGCCATGATGCTTAATATTCTAAAATACATAATTTTTCTCTCTTTATAAGTGGATTGCTAGGTTTAAGCGCGCGTACTAAAATCAAATAAGCCTGATATAAGAATGAATATATATATATATATACCTGATCGTGAGTTGAATCACCGGTAGCGAGAGGGTGAAAGCATCGCTACAACTTTAAGTACCTAAGCATTGAAGTACATTCAATGCTTAGGTCGATCAAATAGACTGCTTTAGTTCATTGTTATTGAGGAGCATTCGGCGTAGCAAGTGTATTGGCAACAACTCTATAATCCGCTTTACCAATGTTCTCATTAAGAATGTTATCTTGCTGGTTTCTCAGTAAATAACCTAGGCCATCAGCGGTATTACTGTAAGTAATGTCGCGAGTAATAGTCTTTGTTGCTATCGAATCATCAGAGAGAGAAACAGTTTCAGTAATATAATAGTACTGAGTCAACATGGCATCGGCATTGTAAGTAAGTGTGATTATCTGACGATAATTTTCAACGCGATTGTATATCTGTGTGCTATTAATTCCTGTTAATAAACCTGAGTTAGCATCATACGTATAGGTGTATGTTTGCACTCGAAATGGTGTTGTCCTTGCAGAGCCACGTGACCATCGGTTTTCAGTCCACTGGATACTTTCGAACATACCTTTACTTTTTCCATCGGCGACAAAAGTATAGTTATATTGATTATCTTGTACGCTTGAATTACTTGAATCGAATTCTTGTGATTGATTAGTTAAAATACCCTGGTCGTTATACGTATCTTTATTGATGCGATAGATATGTTCAAAAGTAGAGCCATCTTTATCCGAGTCGCGCAATTCAGTTTTCTCGGTCACATTTCCTAAGTTATTATAGATGTAGCTGGTTTTATTATGAAAGGTTAGGTCTTCTACGCTATTTCTAGTTAAGCGCTCGTTAGATTCTAGGCTTTCATCATCATTGAAAATATTAATGTGTTCATAACTAGATGAAGCACTGCCATCGTCATTAACATTTGATTTATAGATCCAGCCCGATCCGGTATAGCTAGTCGTTGCCATTACAGTATTGGTCGTTACGACAATGTTATCTGAGTTCAGTTTTTCATTCGTTTCCGTTTGCTTGGTTTCTCTTCCTTGCTCATCGTAGGTATAGAGGTATTCAGAGGTGTAAACAAAACCATCGTTAGAATAGTTAATGCCACTTTCACTTTGAATAATATCTTTTAAATATATGTACTTATATTCATCTGTTAACGCTAGATTATCAATATCAGTTCCGCCATATTCTTGCTGCAGGGTGGTAATTGGATACCCGTTACTTGACAAGTAGCCATTAGACATTTGTGTATATTTTGAGTACTCAGTGGCCGGAGTGTCAGTATCCATATCCGTTGTTTGTGTCGTTAGACGACTTGAACGCACACCAAACTTATCGTAGCTGTTCACATAAATATCTTCAGATTCATCTTTTTCGGTGGTTAAGCGATGCATTACGGACGTATTTTTTTCAATATTTCCATCAGCATGAAATGTGAATGACTTTGTACTTTTCATTGACCCGTTTACAGTCACAATGCTGGCAATTTGTTGAGCAGGTATTTTTTTGCCTAACTGTGTATAAAGATAAAGCAGAGGTTCAGCAACATCCATCGCAAGAGGAGTGATGAGGTCATCTTTAAAAACCTTTAAAAATTCAAGGTTATCATCTAAGCGTGTATTTAGATTTACTTCGGTTGCGTTTAATTTAGCATTCCAGCCCGCTAGATCAATACCGTTACTGGCATCTCTGTCGGCATCGAGCACGAGTAATAACTTAAGAGTATTTGAAACTTTATGAAGGTTATTTAACTCAGTAGGAGCAATGCCTGGGCGCTTTTCAAGCGCAGTCATTACTTCGTTAGCCGTGGTAGGTAGTGTCTCAGCCGTTAGTGCATTGGCTTTTAAAATAGCATCAGAAAGGCTAATGCTGCTATTACCATTAACTGTAAAAATCTCAGTTTTACCTAAGAGGAACGTGACGGCTTCGCCTTCGTTAAAGCTAAACTTGCCATCAACGGTTATCGCATTAATAGACGCTGTTTTAAACCCCAGCCCATCAATATCAAGCGCGGCAGTCCCGAGTTGTAATTGTCCTGCTTCACTACCGCCGCCAACATTTGTCGGAGTCGGAGTCGGAGTCGGAGAGCTAGAGCCTCCACCTCCGCTGCCACATGCTGAAAGTAAGATTGAAATTGATGTTGCTAATAAAATTTTCTGCATAGTAAGTTGCCTTGCTCGACGTTTTTTAGCATCAAGTCAGAGAGCTGATGCAGTACTTATTAAGGGTAAATCTGAAGCTCATTTTATGCTTTAGGATGGGGGGGATATATAGTGCAATTTAGGGTATTTGAGAATTTCTTATACTTCTTTGGCTGCCATTTAGTCCTATAGAGAATAACCTTTTCCTTTTGTTTTCACTGGTAAGGGAAATGTTTGTGGAAACTATTTTATCAGTTACATAATTGTTACTAGAATTATAGTAAAAACCCTAAATTGCACCATATGGTTGCGTCGAAAGCTAACGTAGAATTGAACTCAATTATTAATATCACTGTTATAGCGAAATTTTGGAGTACTCACATGGTGAAGAAAATATTTTTAGGTTCATTGTTTTTAGGTCTAGTCGCTTGTGGTGGTGGAAGTAGTTCAGGTGGTAATGATGCAGAGACACCTGCTCCTAAGCCAGGCGTCCCAGCACCAAAAGCAAACACTTTACCCGTTGCTAGTGCTGTCAGCATTACGGATGCAAATGGCAGTTCGTTATGGACGGGTGATGAGTTGCTTGGTCAATATACCTACACTGATGCGGAAGGTGATGTAGAAGGTGCAACGACTTTGCGTTGGTTAATTGATGGTATTGAGGTGGCGACAGGCAGTCGTTATACAGCTTCAAAAGAAGAAGCTGGTAAGTCTCTTGTCTTTGAAGTTACTCCTCTTGCTATAGCGGGTTTACTTACAGGCCAAGCAAGCTCTTCATCATCCGCTTTAATAATGAAGCGTAATTTACAATTTTTCACGGCTAATACTCTTGAGAGAAGCATTGACCTTTTTGCCACTGACGGCACGGAAGCAGGCACAATTAGTCTTGGTTTAACTACATCTACGGTGATTAGTGAGCCGGTAAAATTGGGAGAGAAATGGTTTTTTGCTGTTTATAATAGTGACGTTTCTAAAAGGTTTCTAGCAGAAACCGATGGAACGGCAGAAGGAACTAAAATATTTACGGAAGGCCCTGAGGTTATGGGATCGTTAAATTTAACTGAGTTTAATGGGGAGTTGTATTTTACTGGTAATGGTGGCGAGGGCAACCAGTTATGGGTAGTTGACGATACTATTACGGCTGGAGCAACGTTATTTAGAGAGATTGAAAACGGCGGCTCTCCTCGTAACTTCACTGTTGCAGGTGATCAAATGTTTTTTACGGCCTATCAGACTTCGACGGGTGACGAGCTTTGGGTGACTAATGGTGATAGCTCACATGAAGGAACACATTTAGTTAAAAATATTACAGCCGGGGATGTTTCTTCAAGTTTCAGTAGCTTTCATAACTTTAAAAATAAGTTATATCTAGTACAAAGTAACGTTATTTGGGTAAGTGATGGCACGGATTCTGGAACCCAAAGGCTCAGTGAAATTCCTGGGTCGTATAAAGCAAACAACTTCGTAACAATGGGTGAATACTTCTTCTTTATTGATTCATCATCAGGTACTCCTGCAAGTGTGTGGGGAAGTGATGGTGTAACCCTAACCCGCCTGCATGACTCGCCGGCTGAGAACAAGCATTATATTAATAGCCTAACGGTGTCGAATGGGAAGGTGCACTTTGTTAGCTCAAAAGAATTATATGAGGCCACGATGGCTGGCGCGCAAAAAGTTGATTTAAGTACTTCAAATGTAACTATCAGCTCTATTACAGATTTAACAAACCTGAATAACAAATTATTATTCAGTGCGACGCCTCCTGATGTAAGAAATTCTGAACTGTATCAATATAATGGTAGTAAGGTTTCGCTGGTTAAAGACATTACTGGAGATAGTGAGGCTAGCTATCCGAAACAGTTAACTGTGCTGAATGATAGGGTTTTATTTAAAGCCGATGATGGAATATCAGGTTCAGAGCTTTGGGAAACTGATGGCACCGAAGTAGGTACAGTACTACTTAAAGATATCAAATCAGGTGCTTTAGGAAGTAATATCTATTTAGATATAGAGTTAGGCCAGCATTAATTTCATATCTCCGCTTAGTATTTTACATTGAAATACTAAGCGAGTGTCATTTTGTCATTTCCTCAATAAATTCAAAATATCTCAGATTTACTAGTTGTATGATTGTCACGAAAATTATCGTAAAAACCCTAAATTGCACTATATGGCTACATTTTTCACTGAAGTATACTCTGCCTCAGTAACTGAAACTCACATCACAGTCAAATTCTGGAGTCTTCCTATGGTGAAGAAAATATTTTTAAGTTCGATTCTTTTAGGGTCCCTAGTCGCTTGTGGTAGTGGGAGTAATAGTGGCGGTGGAGAAAAATCCGTGTCTGCTAGTACTGGAATTTTGACTGGACTAGTGGGGGTGAAGTATGCAACAGCGACTCAATCAGGGGTCATTGGCGTCAATGGTGAGTTCAAATATCTGGCCGATGAGTCGATAATATTATCTGTAGGCAATACAGTACTGGGAACATTACCAGTCGCTTCTAATATATCGGTAAGTAGCTTATTTACCGATTTACCTGATACAGCTAAAGGAATACGTACTTCATTACGAATGCCTGAATATAGTCGTACAGAAACAAGAACAGGTATCTCGCCTAGCGTTACTCAAGGTCGTTATAATACATTGCATAAAGCTTCAAATATGATGCAATTGTTATTGGCATTAGATAATGATAGCGATGCCTCTAATGGTATTGACATCACAGTGAATACAGCCTTAGTGAGTGACTTAAACATTAATTTTGATGCCAGTTTATTTGAATTTTCAAATTCGACGGCATTACAATCATTTCAACATAGCAGCAATGTTTCTTTGGGAATGGAAGTTTCTAAACCATTAAGTGAAGTCTATAAATTATTAAATATTACACTGTCTGTACCTAGAAGAATGTCGATTCCAACAGGCCAATATTCTAATGATCAAACTTATATCTATAACTTAATAGGTCAGCTAACAGATATGGGGGAACAATCGTCCCCCACCAGGAAGGAGCATTATTCTCATACTTTTGATAATACTAATGGTTTGTTGATATCGACTGAAACTACTATTTCACCGGTAGAAGGATTTGCTGGGACAACCTATGCGGCGATGAATATTAATACCTATAATGATTTTGGATTGTTAAAAACCTATATAAAAGAAGATTTTGTTCCTGATGATCTAACCACGGTAGCAAGCCGTGAGGCTACAATAAACACTTATGTTGATGATAAAGTATTTATAGCGATTAAGCGTGAAAAATATGATGAAAATGGCGATGGCACTTACACAAATTCTGATTCCGAGCGGACTGAATATAATGAATCATGGAGAAAAGTTTTAAACAAATATTATTCTGGAACCAATGCTGACGATGAAATATTTAAATTTGGCACTACGTATTCTTATACTGAAGTTGGTGATTTAAAAGAAAGTAATTATGAAGATTTAAATTCATCTGGTAGTAATAAAACTGTTTTTTCAGAAGTTGAAGCAGCTGGAAATGTTGAGCGTAGTAGTAAGCTTATTAGTACTAGTCAAATTAAGACAAATTATATTGAAACATTTAATGCGAGTGGCCAGCTAATTAGACAAAATAAAAGTATGTTAGATTCTAGTGATACTTTGACTAAAGAAGAAAATATTGTCTATGATTATGATGCTGAAGGAAGAGTTAAAAGTTGCCGTTTCGATTCTGGTTCTCAAAATTTATCAATCACCACTCAAACGTTTACATACAGTGATACCGGACTTGTGAGTATTCTTCAGTCAACGGATAATGATGGTGATGGCGCTGTTGATAGCGAGGTAACTAAGAGTATGAGTTATGGTGTTGACGGAGAGGTCTTGATTGATATAAAAGGAAAGGAAGCACAATATGGAAATTCAGAAGTAAATGGAATTCGCTATTTGGTTAATGAATACAAATTAGATATGTATCCCTTTATGGAATATAACAGAACTTTCAATCCGTTCTTCAGCATAGAAAGTAACAAATGTTCTAATTCATCAGGTGGAGGCGTTGTCGTTGCTCAGTAGTGTTGTAACTTGTTTAGAGCTGTCATCTGACCACTGCTGTATCATTGTTGACAGTCATAAGGTGAATCTCATTTGAGGTTCGCTTTTTTTATGTCTGGGGCACCTGACTTTGATATCTCTGATGGTGGTACTCCCTGTTTAACAGACGCTAAAAATATAAATTAAGCAGCTATTCGGCGACTTTTCCATTTTTAGCACTCAAAAGAGGCTGGTGCCAATGACACATTTCGCTGATAGAAAATGCTTGGAAAACAAACGAATACTCACATCGTGATTAGGGAGAGCTTTTTGAACGAGCTCTTTACTCTGCGACGGCTTCATCACTTTTTTGCAGTGATTCCTTGAAAAATTCAAATTGAAGACGGACGTTGATCTACATTTCTTTAACTAATAATTCTCACCTACGAATTCTTTGAGTCGCTACATCATGAGCGGCCCACTCCATCGTACATTTTATAACTGGCTGGACTCATACCATGTTCGCGGGATAGCTCAAGAACAGGGTACCTACGCCAGCTTACTTGAGAATCTTCTGATTTTTGGGGGCTATTAATTTAAAGGAGGAGTTACCATCCAACTTTCATAAGATTTATCGTTAAAACCCTAATTTGCACTATTGCTCAGATGAGGGATTTCCTTAATATCAGTCGTATTACAAATTTTTATAGGTGTTTGTTATGTCGATCGCTAGTGGAAAATATTTTGCAGTACCCGTCTCTTCAACTGATCCAGAATTTGATATCGAATTCATTGTCGATCCGGAGTATCGAATTTTCAGCGCCCAGCGCATGACTGAAGATGATAAGCCACAAGCTCCGGTAGATGAAATTGAGCAAATAAAGGCTAAGGCCAAAGAAGGAATGGCAAGTTTTAAGAAAGGAGGCCTGAAAGGTGCCTTTGGCTTTGCTAAGAAATTAGCAGAAGAGACGATGAAAGATGATAAGCAAAAGCTAGAAGAAGCAAAAGAAGCCAATTTTAAAGATCCTATGGATCCTATCCATGCCTTTGCCCTGGATACTCAATCGGGTGTTAGTTATGAGCCGATTCATTCTTTAGAAGATAAGCATAAAGATACTAATCTCTTTCAGTTTAGAAGCGACTCCGGCTATGGTGTTCTAGAACCTCTAGAAAATGGCGTATTGAGAGAAATTAGTTTTTCTTATCCTTCGCATGAATATGCTGAAAAGAAATATGAAAACCAGCATGTTGGTCATTCTGTACATGACTGGCGCCGAGAAGATGATGTTTTGCACCACATGCGTGTTTATTATCTATCTCAGGATAAATCTAAGGCTGATGCGGCAGCGAAAGCAGCTTCAATGGCGACCATCAAGAACGACCACTTCTCTGTTGATCTAACATCGACACGGGCTGCTGAAAAAACACGATTCAGGGCTCCCGATTTAAGAATCGATAAAAAAAGTGGTGATGTAAGCCTCACTGCTTTATACGCTTGGTTTTTACCTCGGAAAACGCAACAAGGGCGCCAAATTCAATACAATTGGGATGCTTTACGTGTACGCGTAACTCAAGGTGATACTCTTGTTAAGCGTATTGTTTGTTGGAGCAGTAGCAAAGAGATGGATTACATTAAATCTCAGTGCACGAGTATGGAGCTAATGAATGGCGGCTACATTGGTGAGCTAGAAGCAGGGAAATATGAATTACGCCTATCCATTTATAATGATGAAATGATGGTTTATCCGTTTGAAGTTATTAAAACGGTATCGACTGATAATCGAACGGCTGTTGAAACGTATTATACGTTAAAAACACCGGCTGATAATTTTGCCAAGCTTAAATATACGGATGAATCTTTTCAATTAGATATCGAATACCCGTTATGCCAGCTGGTCACAGAAATGGGATCCGTTGAAGAGTTTGAAGTGGTTTGTAAAATCATGCGCGACGGTAAAACTTGGCCTGATTATGAGGTCAGTGAATTTGATGGCAGTAATATGCAAACGACAATTACGGTGCGCAATCAGCCAAATTGGGCTTCAGAACCTACGCGCTTGCAGATTCCTTTTGGCTCTCAGGCCGAATATAGAGGCCGCGAATCCGTTCCAAATGGTACCTATACTGCGCACATTAGCATCGATGGTACTGAGAAGGATCAAATTGTTTTCGAGATCAAAGATGGAACACTAGTGACTGATAATGTCTCTTTTCCTACTGAGCTAGCGCTCGCAGATTTCGATTTTCCTGAAGAGCACAATGGCCACTTGTTCCCGTTAAATAAATAAGTAATAAGAGGCCATTCAAAACTGAATGGCCTCTTATCGGGAAGCATTCCAATACACTCTTAAATAAAGAGCCAGACTTACAGTATAACTATAAGTCTGGGCTAATTTCACCTGGTTTAGATATAGGTGTACTGCCTTAATCACTTCTCGCTATCATCAAAAGACAAGTTAGGATAACTGCTTGATACCCCTTCTTTTATATCTTTAAGCAGAGCAGTGCCCGCTTCTGTACCGTCTGTTTTCCATAGCTCCCTTCCTGCAATTTTGTCATCTGCTGAGAAAATAATTTCATTATTTAACAGTGTAAAATGTGCCGGGGAACTGCTGTTGCTATCCCCTGTGATATCTTTAATCAATGAAACGGCGGTGCCATCATATTGAAAAAACTCATGATTTTGAGTACCCGTATGGCTAGCGCTAAATATTAACTTATTATTAAATACGGAAAAATTATTAGGTTTCAGAAAGCCAGACGCTAAATTCGAAGCTGAAAGATCTACTTTTTTAGCCAATGTCGGCGTTGCTTCGTACAACTCTTGCTCACTGGTAAAGTACACTTTATCGTTAAATACAGTTAAGCCGTCTGTGTCCCCTTTAGTAGAATCAGTCTCACGCAATAATGTGTTGGTAATACCATCGCTTACCCATACGCTTGCGTTAGAACCACCGGTTGAATCAATAAAGAAGAAATTATCACCCATTGCAATGAAGCCGTGTGCGTGAATTGATTGACGCTCTAAATCTAGCTTTGCAGTTCCCGCTGAAGTGCCATCCGTTTTCCAAAGCTTACCGCGATATGGATCAACGAAGTACAAAGAATCGTTGAAACCAAATAAACTCTTTATGTCTGAAACTGTATTCCACTCCCATTTATGAAATGACTCGGTTGTATCAACACCATTTGTCACCCATAAAGTGCGGCCCTCTGTACCTTGATAAGCACTGAAATACATTTGATCTCCGGCAACTGTCAACATAGCAGGGGCACCACTAGAACCAGCATCAGTTTCAAAAAACATCTTAGTACCTGCTTCAGTACCATCCGTTTTCCAAAGCTCTGCTCCATGCTCTGCATCACTCCCTGAAAAATATAATTCGCCTTTGAACGGTGTAAAGGCGTAAGGAGTAGAAACTTTAGGCCCCTCTGAAAATTCCTTAGTACCCGCAATCGTGCCATCCGTTGCGGTTACAAAGCTTGCACGACTATCACTATTAAACGATGCAAAATACCACTTGTCTCCAAGTTTTACTGGCTTACCTGGGTTATTAGGTAATGTCACTTCCAAATTAACCGTACCCGCTTCAGTACCATCAGTCACAAATAACTGATTAGAAAGAGTCAGTGTATTAGCGGTGAAGAAATGCAGATCACGCTTAATTGCAACTTCAGACGTTACTGCTTGGCCCAATTTTGTGCCTGTAGTGGCAACTGCGGTCACGTCAAAAGTGATGGATTTACCGGCTTCAGCCTTGGTTAAAGTATAGCTTTCAGTCGTGCTGACAACGTTGCCATCCACTAACCAGCGAAAGGTTGTTACACCTTCTGCATCAGACTCAGCATCGGCATAGCTGTATTCGCCCGACAGTATATCCCCAGCCCATGTTTCCCCACCATTGACATCAGTTATCGTGACCGCACTGGCAACGGGTGCAGAATTATTTTCTGGTACAGGTACAGGTGTTGGTGTTGGATCGCTAGATCCGCCACCACAGGCTGATAGTAAAATTGAAACTGATGTTGCAAAGATGATTTTTTTCATCGTGTAGATGCCTTCTTTTGATGTTTTACTGCTTCAATTTTTGAAAGATTGGTGCAGCAATTGTTATGGGTAAATCTTGTACTTATTTTATCCTTTCGTCGGGGCGCTAATAAATAGTGCAATTTAGGGTATTTACTAATAATTTAACTGTCATTGATTCGTTTAATAAAATAATTCTAGAGTAGGGGTTGTTATGTCGATCCATAGCTTAGAGTTATTAGTGCACGAGTATGAATCACGTTTATCGATTTATAATGATGGTTTATCTGTTTGAAGTTACTAATACGGGATCTATGAAGAGTTTTAAGTGGCTTGTAAAATCATGCGCGATGGATAAACTTGGCATCAGAATCTACGCTCTTGCAGATTTCTTTAGCTCTCAAGCTGAATACGGAGGTCGTGGATCCGTTCCAAATGGTACCTATACTGCGCACATTAGCATCGATGGTACTGAGAAGGATTAACTAAATTTCGAGATCAAAGAAGGAAAGTTAGTCACTGATAATGTGTATTTCCCTACTTTTTAAGTTCTAAAGTATAAAAATCAAAAGAGCTCGACATCACCTAAAAGTTCATCATCAATACTTACTTCATCAACCTCAGGTGGAGTCTCTGTTTTAGCATTATTGACGAGCTTATTTTGCTGTTCAGAAATGTAACAGAGTAACCGAACCACACCAGTAAGTGATTGCTTTAGCTCACTTGCGATATCCAGACACTCTGTTGTTTCTACAAACGTTTGGTCGAGCCTATTGGTAATGCTGGCTTCTTGATCGTCATCTAGGCCCATTCTTGGCAGCATAAAATCTAAGTCGCTCATGGTTTTAGCCATGATACTGTTCATCCTCTCTTGGCTTTGGCTCGACTGCTGGCTGATGTTATCGAGTGTGATACGAATAGCATCGGTACTTTTTGTTAAGGATTCAGCCTGAGCTAACATGGTATTTTGAGTATCAAGGGCGAGAACTTTTTCGTCAATAGAGCCTAAAACAAAGGGAACGGTATCCTTGATTCTGCCGTAACGCTCTGGGTCAGAAAGTGGCATGTTCTTAATTAACAAGGTGACTTGGCGAAAATTACAGGCTGTTCTACAGCCAAAATCATAGAATCGCCCCTGATCTTTAATTTGGCATAGTAGCGCCTCTTCCAAAGGGGATATTATTTCATCCGCGCTGGATCTATAGATGTCGCCTTGAGTGGAACGTATTAATACGGATGTGTTTAAACCAAACTCCTTCATGGTTTTGAACAGTTCAGTGATTAAATAATCAAAGGATGTAATGCTGTACATTTTCTCGACAAATCGAATGGCCTTACCAATTTCCGCACTACCTTTGATAGCATCGGTAGCAATTCTTTCTGCGATTTTAACTTGATCATTTAATGCTTTTTTAGTTTCAGCTTGCGTGTAAATATAATGAACTTTGGCATTGATCAGTTCTTTTTCA
This sequence comes from Oleispira sp., assembly GCA_036960605.1. Classification (GTDB taxonomy): domain Bacteria; phylum Pseudomonadota; class Gammaproteobacteria; order Pseudomonadales; family Oceanobacteraceae; genus Oleispira. Next base: position 80,496 of record JBALXI010000006.1, read on the forward strand.
CACGGTTTGGTTAAATAATCATCACCGCCTGCTTCAAAGCCAATGAGCCTTTCACGAAGTGAGCTGCGCCCAGAGATGAAAATAACGGGAATGTGCTGAGTAAGTGTATTTTCCTTGATGAGCTCACAGGTTTCGTAACCATTCTTTCCTGGCATCTCGACTTCAAGTAGAATGACACTAGGCTGCCAGTGTGTCGCTTCATCTATACCCGATAGCCCATCATTGGCGGTTTTAACATCGTAATTATCACAGATTGCATGGGTAATGAATTTTTGAGCGATGCTATCATCGTCAATAATTAGTACTTTCGGTTTAGCTTGAGGCATTAAAATTCGATGTCCATATAGTTACATTTCTGCTTATGTATTTAGACTAGGCACGAGAGTATGTTAGTGATAGCCGATAGATATAATCGGTATAATAAAAGTATTCGAATAGTGATTTACTGTATAGGCATATGATGGAAGATGATTTAGAAGGCAGCGTGACGCAGATGTTCATCGAAGATATGACCATGTGGGACAGCAAGCTGTTCATTAGCAATTACTCTGAGCATGAGAGTCAAATATCAGAATTAACTGAGTTGCTCTATCAAATGAAAGAGCAGCAAGTATCAGCGGTTGATAGTGACGTCGCGGTATTTGCTAAGCACGCTTTATTTGAGAGTGAGTTAAATTTATTAACCTTACCTCATGAGCCTTTACGAAAATTAAAAGCGTATGTAGAAGACTTAATCGGTACCATTGCTCACGCAGTGAATGAACCCTATTGGCCAGAAGGCGCACAGGCGGAAGTTGATGTTGTTGAGTCTTGGTACCACATTACTCAAAATGGTGGTTATCACGATACGCATTCACACCCTAACTGCTCTTGGTGCGGTATTTATTATCTGCATGAAGGCCAGAGCAGCATTGACGGTCGTAATGGCGTGAACCGCTTTTATGATCCTCGCCACGGTGCCGATCATTACCAAGATGCGGGCACAGCGTATTTGTCTGCTGATGGATTTATGGATTTCTCACCACTGGCAGGCCAGATTGTAATTTTCCCTTCCTATTTAAAGCATGCCGCTATGCCGTATTTTGGCGATAGCGATCGTGTTGTATTGGCATTTAATTGCCAGGTGAATGCAAAAGTTTAGCTGTCATAGACCGATAGTAAATCCTGCCACGATTCTATCGGTTTTATTAAACTGGCCAAAAAAATCTTCTGTTTTTCCATAGAAATAATCTGCACCTAAATAGACATCAATGTTGGACTGCCAGTTATAAGTTACTTTGGGGCGCAAGATACCATCCCCATGATTCACTCCATGAATATGCTGCCAACGCGTAGTGATGGTTTCATTCAAAAATTTGGTTTCCCATAAAAGTGTCAACCTATCTTCATCACGATCAGCAATGGCTTTCTGGTGTTCATTTTTATTTAGTAATAATGTTTGTCGATACCACTGTACGGATATGAAATTGTCAGATAAACCTTGATAATCTAAACCAATAACAGAGCTAAATAAGTTGCCTTTAACAATGTTGGGTAAGATGATGTTGAGAGCTTCTAAAGACACTTCACTACGCTGATAGCGATCCGTTTCATAGGCGATTTCAGAACGAATAGAAACATTGCCTAATACAGTACTCGCGCTTGCCCCTATAAGGTGGCTCGCTTTATATTGGAGGTCGACCACTAATGTATCATTGTCGATGGACGTGCTTACCACGGGAGTATCTATATAGTGATGTAGATAATTCAAGGTAATATCCCAAGAGCTATCTTGCAGACTAATAAAATCACTGTAGCGTAAACCTGCGTCACCCGATTTAGCATCATTTTCTTGCTGAATAACAAGTTCGTTAATGCCTAGTGAAGACAAGGTTTCGTTAGTCATACTCGGAACGACAACAGGGCTAGTGAATTGATAGATGGAATCGTTTTCTGCCAATTCGTGAGTACTTGTATCTGGAATTAATAGCAGCTGTAACATGCCACTATCAGAGGTATTTATTTGCGCATTCATCATCCAAATTGGAATTCGGGAGTCGTCAAAATCATCAAGGATAAATTCTCGAAAATCTTGTGGATTAATCACGTCTAATAATTTTAAACCATCCGCTTCTCCCCATACGACTTGTTGTTTACCCAAGCGCCAAAAACTATTATCGGTATAGGTTTGCCAATACAGTTCTCTTATACGAAGCGTATTACCCGATTCATTCTCTAGCGCCTGTGGGAAATCGAAACGGCCTCTAGCTATGGCCATTATGTCTCCGCTAAGAATGCCTGTATCAATCGCCTCATTGTATTCAATATCTAATTGCCATTCGTTTTGCTGCCACCCAGGTTGCTGCGATTGTTTTTTATGAGAACTTGATGAATGTGTGCCATAAGCTGCTTGCTGTTTCAATATGGCACTTAGATTATCGCCTTGTTGATTCCAAAAGCTATCCACCTCCTCAGCCAAACTGGCTGAGGAGGTGGACAGTGATAATGCAATAAATGCTATTTTTATCGGTAAGTATGTAACGTTTATAGCGTTCATTTTGGCACACCTCGGGTCAATGCTTGGCGACTGAATAAACTATCCTTTACCGGTGACTTATAATCGACTTCAGAAAAGGTGAACTCGGTTTTATGGCCACTCTTATGATTGAGTATGCTGAGCTTGTGACGCGTCCAATAACCATCAACTTTGCGAATGTCTCCAACATATAAATCCTTCAATGGGTTTAAGTTTACATCCCAAAGTTGACCTTTAACAATAATCCAGCTGTCTTGGTCAACCCAGTTAAGGCTACGTCCATAGCCGAGTTCTTTAGCGGCTTCAGGCGTTAATGGCTTGCCTTCTATTACTAAGTATTCTTTATCGGCCAAACCATATGCCGCACGTTCTTCAGGGCTGATCGCTTCTAGACGTAGGCTGGTATAGTTAAAATCGGCTAAACTTAGTTTTCCTTCTAGTTTGATATCTTCATAGGTGGCATCGGTTCCTAAAAAATAATCGCCACGGTCTGACGCTGAAATACGACGCGCTTTACGTAAAGCGGGTAGGTATAACCATTGATCATCATCCTTTTTAATATCAGAGTAATCGTAGGTTAAAAATCCGGTGTTTTTAATATTTCGCGGTGATCTATAAAATAAAACGGTACGTTTTTCATCACCAAAATACTTACGGTAGGAAATTGTTTTACGTTCACGCACTTTACCGCGTCTATCGGTCAGCTTCATGTCCATATAATTCACGCGATGTTCACCGTCATCGAGTTCATTAATTTTCTGAGCAGCCCACTGACCATTAGGTAAACTAGTATCTACACCATTATTATTACCAGCACTATCTGCAGCCAAGGTATCACTACTGACCATTAAGGCAGAAGCTGTCAGGGCAATTAATCCCATACTCGTTAGGGCGGTTAAATTACTTGTGCTAAAGGTATTGCCACTGGCTAGAGAGTCTTTATTACCCGTAATAAATCGTGGTTTAAACAATAAAATCATGGCGGGTAAAAGCACCATGCTGAATAAGAAACTCGTTACCACCGCAATCGCGACAATAGAGCCAAAGTTATTTAACGGCACAACCTTACTTGAAATAAGAACGCCAAAACCAAAGGCAATGGCGAGTAAGTTGAAAAATAAAGCACGGCCTGTTGTTGGATAAAAACGTTTTAAGGCCAGAGTCATATCAGGCTCTTGCTGATAAAAACTGCGGATTCTATCAATGGTATGAATAGCAAAGTCGACGCCTAAACCAATGGCCACAGCGGCAAACATAGTCGTGCCTACGCCCAGCGGAATTTGGAAAAATACCATGGCGGAATAAACCAATAAAATACTGGTCGCCACAGGGATAAGTGCATACAGTCCGGCAACCGGAGAGCCAAACAATAATGAAGATACTAGCCAAACTAAAAACAGTGCGATGCCCATACCGCTAAAGTGGCTAACCCCTATGTCTTTAATCCAGTGATAATTTAAATTAACACGGCCGGTGAGGGTGGCTTTCACCGACGCATCATTAAAGTGTTGTTCTACATAGATATTCAGCTTCTCAACTAATCCTTTGGTTTTGCTGAAAGCGCCTTCATTTAGCATGAGTCTAATATTGGCAAACTGATAGTCGTAATCGACTTCTTCTTCAAAATCATCAGGACTTGATGAGGTCGAATAGAGTAAAAAGTATTGCGCAATTAAATCGTTATCAGAGGGGATAACATATTGCTCAGACTTGCCTTCGTTTAACGCACGGTTCATTTGTTTTAAATAATCTACAATGGATATCGAACCTTGTACGGGGCTCAAGCTTTCTGCATACGTTTGCAGGGCTTCAATTTTAGCCAGTACGGAGGTTGAGAATAATCCTTCGACATCAGGGGTCTCAATAACAATATCCAAATAGTTAGTGCCGTCAAAACGACTATTAATGGCATGATCGGCTTGGTATAAAATCTCATCAGGATGAAACGTATTTATTCTATCTTCGTCCACTTGTACATAAGTTGTTGCCAATATTCCTAGTGAAATAATTAGTCCACTAATAATCACAACGGATTTTGAATAATTCTGACTGATCTTACCGAGCATGATCATGAGTTTGGCAAAATTATCTTGCTCACTCGATTTGATCTTAGCGGCCAACTTAGGATGCACTTCTGTTTTTAATAGGCTCATCATGGCAGGCAGCATAGTGAGTGAATATAACCAAGCAGCGCCAACACCAATCGCCGTGAATAAACCGAACGCTTTAAACGGAGGCATATAGGCGGAAGCATACAAACCTAGGAAGCCAGCAGCAGTTGTCAGTGTGGTCAGCGTAATCGGGCGCCACATTTCGGTTAATGCATAGACTATAGAATCAGCCGCGGGTTCTTGCGGATGAAAGGTTCTACGTTCAAAGTATTCACTATAAATATGAATACTGTCGGCCACGGCGATGCCAATTAAAATAACCGGTAGTGCATTGGTAATAACATAAAATGGAACACCAAACGCAGCCATAGAGCCAAACGTTAACACCGCGGATGCGAGAATAATAAGGTTTGCCATTAACGTAGTGGGAATGCGTAAAAAAGCGATGAAGATAATAAGGGTAATGATCAAACCGGCCAATGGATTTAACCGTTTGGCATCGGCATCAATGTAACTTCCCATATAGCCCGCGACTGCGCCTTCACCAGCAACATGAATTTCCAACTCGTCACTGATATCCAGTTGTTCGATCATCGCTAGAATATCAAGATAGGTTTGCTCTACCTGAGCATCATCTAGAATTTCAGCCACGATTAAACTTGCGCTCTCATCACGGGCAACCAAGCTGCCCTGATAAAGAGGGAACTGGCGAATGGCATCACGTACTGTATTTGCCTGAGCTTGTTGGGAAATTTTATCTTGATAAAAAGGCTCAACGTCTAAGCCATCAGAGCTGCCAACGATATTATTTTCGCTGTATAAACTGGTAATACCATCGGGATCGACATTATTCAATTTTGCGATCGACTCGGTGATCAGAGCAATTGCATTCAAGCCTTGGGGGGTAAAGATGGAATCTTTAGCGACGACCGCGATTGCCATCGGGTCGCTTAAACCAAATAACTGCTTCACTTTTTCGCGATAAACTAGGGCAGGATTGTCGGCAGCTAGAAAAGCATCGGCGCGGGTATCTTTGGTGAGTTGGGGTAAAAACCCGGCCATTACGATAATGAGTAGAAAGCCTGCTGCGATGATGCGTTTAGGGTGGTCAACGACCCAGCGGAAGAAGTTTTGAGCGTTCATAGGGTAATCCTCTCTCTTTGTCTTTTTTTAATAATTAGAATGCATATGCATGTATTTGGGCGTACCTAGTTATATGATGCATATGCATGTATCTGGTTAAATAAATCCTGAATTCAAGTTAGTTGAAGTTCAGGTGCGTTTCATAGCAGTAATCTTACGACTTAATTCGACCAGTTGAGCAGTGCTTTCATCACCTAAGCGATTTTTTAATTCAGCTTGGGCTTTCGACCACTCGGTTTTGGCTTGCTGGTAAATCTTTTTACCCGCTGTGGTTAGGCTTAAGGCCTTCTCACGGCGGTTAGAACCTTCTCTTACCTCAATATAGCCATCACGTATTAATGGCTTGAGTGCACGAGAGACGGTTGCTTGCTCCATCACCAGGTGATCTTGGATCTGGCGGGCAGTGGTCGTCTCTGATAGCGCAATAACACGCAGTACTGCATATTGGGTCGAGCGCAGCCCAATACCCGCTAAGTACTCAGTATAAAACTGACTGATAACGCGGTCTGCACTACGCAGAGAATGGGCTAGGCATACTTCAAAAGAATCGTTCATGTTTTTAATCTACATGCATACGCATCTAAAAGCAAGTATCGCTGAATTATACAAGTTTGAAGGGGGTATTAAAGGTATGAATTCCGCTCTATTCCTAGGACTTATTCTACTTACTAACGGTATCTATTAAGCGCTGGCCTTTCTTTATATTACTGATAATGTGAATGAAAAATAATTCCAGAAGAGTCGCTATGTTTAAGATTAAAGTAGAAAGAATCGTGAAAGCACCGATCGAAAATGTGTTCGAGGCGATTAGTGATCATGCCAGCTATGCACAATATCCTTCCGTTGGCATTGCTAAGTTACTGAGCGAAGGCGATGAAGAGCGTAACGGAAAGGGTGCTTTACGCACTGTAGAAACCGGAGTTTTTAAAGTCTGGGAACGCATAACAGAATTCAAACGTCCTGTTCATATGCAATATAAAATTGAGCAAGCGAAGCCCATTAAAATGGATCATTATAAAGGCATTATTGATCTAAAAGACTTGGGCGACGGAACAACGCATGTCACCTGGATTTCAGAAGGTCACATGGCTGTTCCATTGATCGGGCGATTCTTCGATTCTAAAATGCAGAAGCAAGGCACTTCGGTTTTTCACAGCATGTTAAAATCGATTGAATCGCGCTAACCAATAAACTGAAATCGTGCGATAACTTCACCGCCCACTTCCACGGTTTCAGAAAACATGTCTGCTGGGCGTACCCAAGTAGACGTTGCTTCATCTGCGTAGCGCGTTTCGTAAACGACAAACCATTCTTCTGTTTCGCTATGGCGTGCCACATCAATAACCTGGTATTCGGCGCCTTTATAGTGACGATAAAGGCCTTTTTGTACTGCGGGTTTCTGGCTGCTAAATTGACTCACTATTTTTTACCTTCATCCGCTTTTTTTTCGTTCGCTTGCACTTCATTAAATCGAGCCAATTGTTCTGGCGTCGCTTTCTGCTGGTGATTATCTTTCCATTCAGAATACGGCATTCCATATACTAATTCACGCGCATCTTCATATTCGATTTCAATACCGCGCTCTTCGCCTGCAGCCTTGTACCATTTAGACAAACAGTTGCGGCAAAAGCCCGCTAGATTCATTAAATCAATGTTTTGTGCGTCTTTACGTTCATCTAGGTGCGCTAATAAACGTCGAAACGCAGCAGCTTCTAATTCTATGTTTGATTCTAATTTGGCCATGATCGCTTTCCTATGTTTTTTAGTACTGAGATTCTATTAAAAATTATTTTAAATAATGGCTAAAAATGTTGATAGCCCAGCGTCTTATTTTGCACGGACTGGCCGTCTAATAAAACCCATTCTGTTTGCGCACGGGTCTGATTTTCTCGCGCTTTCTTTTCTGTAGTGAGCTTTTCTACTTGCCCAACCTGATAGCAGCCCAGCATCTCTAATTCATTTTGAGCGTGCGCAGGGGCAGTGAATAATAACTGATAGTCATCGCCACCGCTTAGGGCAAATTGTAATGCTTGCGATTGACCAAATTGTGATATGGCCAATTCACTGACGGGGATTTTAGCCGCGCTGAAATTTAAGCAACAGTTCGAGGCTTTGGCAATGTGACTGGCATCTTGTAATAAGCCGTCGGAAATATCCATGGCGCTATGAGCTAGGTCAGTCAGTTTTTGTCCTAATGCGATCTGAGCTTGTGGATAATAATAGGCAGCGGTTAAGTCAGAATTATTTTCTACTAACGCTTCAGGGCTGGCTAATATATCGGCTAGAGCCGCGGCTGATTTACCGATTTCTCCACTTAACCAAATGCTATCGCCGACTTGGGCTTTGTCACGGGTTAATGCTTTACCCGAGGCCACTAAGCCTTGAACTTGAAGGGTAATTACTAGAGTGGGGCTTGAGGTTGTATCACCACCAATTAGCGGTATATCATATTCATTGGCGCAGGCACGTAAGCCTGAGCTAAAAGATTCTAGCCAAGTTTGTGAAGTATTCTTGGGTAAGCTTAATGCAAGGTGAAACGCTTGAGGTTTAGCTCCCATGGCGGCTAAATCACTAATGGCACAACGCAAGGCGCGCTGTGCTATTAATTGCGCCGGAGCGGTCGAGGGAAAATGAACATCGGCAACTTGAGTATCAATACTCTGCACCAGTTCATAACCGCTAGGCACTTGAATGATGGAGGCGTCGTCACCCACCGCGCAAATAATGTTGTCATTATTTTGCGGCCAGTTAAAACAGTGTTTAATTAATTCAAACTCTGTCAGCACGATCGTCTACCTAAAACTTAAAATATAATGAATCGTATAAAGGGATTAAGACTTTTTAATCGAAAGTGTATTCTTACTTTCGGTAGCCTTGCCGCCTTTTGCTCTGATTTTTGCCGAAGGTACTTTAAATACTGGCTTCGTTGTTTTCTTGCTAACATTTTTAGGCTTAGCATTGGCATTAGGTTGTTTAACTTCAACCGTACGTACTTGCTGAGCAATTTTATCAACAACGCCGTTAACGTATTTATGACCGTCAGTCGCACCAAAAGATTTAGCAAGTTCAACAGCTTCGTTGATCACTACCTTATATGGCACATCAATACGGTGCACTAGCTCATAAGTGGCTAGACGAAGAATAGAAAGCTCTACTGGCGTCATATCTTCGGTATTACGATCTAGCAAAGGCGAGATAACTTTATCTAACGCTGCTAATTCGCTTGGCACTCCATGCAGTATTTCGTGGAAGTATTCCATATCCACTTTGCTCATGTCGTTATCTGCGCGGAATTCAGCTTCAATTTTAGCTAAATCTGCACCGGCCATGTGCCATTGGTAAATGGCTTGCAAGGCAAAGCTACGTGCTTTGCGACGAGCCGCTGGGCTGGCTTTTTGAGTGCCTGGTGAACGAGACATAGTTTATGCCTCTAATGCATTAAGTAGGTTGACCATTTCAAAAGCAGACATTGCCGCTTCTTCGCCTTTGTTCCCAGCTTTAGTGCCAGAACGTTCAATTGCTTGTTCGATAGAATCAACGGTTAATACACCGAAAGAAACTGGAATACCGAACTGCATAGCAACTTGGCCAAGACCTTTAGTGCATTCAGACGATACATATTCGAAGTGTGGAGTACCGCCACGAATAACTGCGCCTAGCGTGATGATTGCATCGTACTTACCGCTTTGTGCAACTTTCTGTGCAACCAATGGAATTTCCATGGCGCCAGGGCAACGAATAGCGGTGATGTTTTCAGGTGGAACGCCATGGCGAGTCAATGAATCAACCGCGCCTTCTAATAGGCTTTCAACAACAAATGCATTCCAGCGGCCAACAACAATGGCATACTTACCATCGTTAGGGGTTAAGTCGCCTTCGATAATTTCTATAGTCATTTTCTTTTCTCTTCTGTTTAATCTAATTTCTTTTTTACTTTGTCAACGCCGTGGCGCTGAGGTCGTATATCGTTCTGCATTAGGTAGTTCCTTTATGGGGACGCAGCGAGTACATCCCTGTATGCTCTCCACAGCTCCTGCTGCGGGAAGCCCCATAAACGAACCACCTAATACATCACCACGAATGGCGTCTTAAATTCGAAAGCGTTAAATTAGCTAAAACTTAACGGCTTATCTCTTTATTCAATGTTTCTATCTTTTTGTCACAGCAATAAAATTGTTTATTCAAATTTTATTGCTGCTAGCACTTCGCGTATCGGTATTAGGTGTGTCGTTTAAGGCCGTCCCTCCGCATGGATGCGGAGGCCGAGTCTACAGGGAGAGCGGAGCGACGTATTCACGACGTGCCGCCTAACGACATACCTAATATCGATAGCAAGCGCAGTGCGGTTTCAAAACCAAAACCGTCTACGCTTTTAATCTTTTAAACTAACTATGCTTCGTATGGAATATACTCAACAACTTCTAAATCAAACCCAGAAATACCAGCATACTTAACCGGTGAACTCAGTAAACGCATTTTCTGTACGCCGATTTCGCGCAAAATCTGAGAGCCAGTACCAATCGTTAAGAAAGCACCAGAGCTATCCGTATTAGGGCTCTTAGCAGGCCTAGCGTTACCAAGATAAACATCTAAGTTAGACGCGACATCTTCAGCAATACCCGCCGATAAAAGAACCAATGCGCCAGTGCCTTCTTCAGCAATTTTCTTCAACGCCGCTTGGCTAGACCAAGACTGATTCTTAGGCTTTTTCGCGCCCAAAATATCACGCAAGAAATCGCCGGTTTGAACACGGACGATACAAGGCACATCGCCTTTGATATTACCCTTAGTCAGAGCAATATGAGTTTCGCCCTGAATGGTATCGACAAACTTATGCAGCTGGAACTCACCAAATTCAGTATTGATTGTTTCGCCAGCAACTTGGTCGATGGTCTTTTCATTCGCCATGCGATAGTGAATCAAATCAGCAATCGTACCGATCTTGAGATCATGTTTTGCGGCAAAAATTTCTAAATCTGGACGACGTGCCATGGTGCCATCGACATTCATAATTTCGACAATCGCAGAAGAAGCACTCAAACCCGCAAGACGCGCCAAATCACAACCGGCTTCGGTATGACCTGCACGGCTTAAAACACCACCAGGGCGAGCACGTAATGGAAAAATGTGACCCGGCTGAACAATATCTTCTGCTTTAGAATTAGTGTCTACCGCAACCCGAATAGTCTTCGCACGGTCAGCAGCAGAAATGCCTGTGGTAACACCTTCAGCCGCTTCGATCGATACCGTAAACGGTGTTTCAAACTTAGCACCGTTACCTTCAACCATGGATGGCAAACCTAAGAAATCACAACGTTCACCGGTTAAGGTTAAGCAGATTAGGCCACGTGCTTCAGTTGCCATAAAGTTGATGATTTCAGGTGTTACTTTTTCAGCAGCAACGATGATATCGCCTTCATTTTCACGGTCTTCGTCATCCATAAGGATAACCATTTTACCGCGGCGCATATCATCAATGATTTCTTCGATCTTATTTAAAGCCATTACCAATAATTCCTAAATTTTGTCTAACTTAATTTATTATTTCCAAAAACCGTTTTGTGCCAGAAACGCTTGGCTAATACCGGATTTTGGTTGGTCGTTTGTTTGTTGCATCATACGCTCTAAATAGCGTGCAATAACATCCACTTCCAAGTGAACAGTGTGTCCCACTTGGTAGCCTTTAATGACAGTCTCTTGCACGGTATGAGGCACGATATTTAAATCAAAAATCGTTGCGCCTGCCGTTGCATCTTCAATCGCATTCACCGTTAGGCTCACACCATCAACAGTGATCGAGCCTTTAGCAGCAATGTACTTTGATAACTCAGCGGTGGCTTTAACTTTAAAGCGTACCGAGCGAGCGTCTTCATTGCGGCTTAAAATTGTTCCTAAACCATCTACGTGGCCAGTCACCATATGGCCGCCTAAGCGAGTCGCTAACGTCAGCGCTTGCTCAAGGTTCACCGGCTTGCCACTTTTCCAATCAGTAATATTGGTATGAGCGATGGATTCTTTCGACACATCGGCCCAAAAGCCATCACCCGGTAATTCAACCACGGTTAAGCAAACACCGTTGGTAGCAATACTGTCGCCTAGCTTTACATCACTAAGATCGAGCTTGCCGGTATTAATACGTAAGCGGATGTCACCTTGCTTGCTCTGGCTCGCTGTGACCTGACCTACCGCTTCAATAATTCCTGTGAACATTAATGCTGTCTCTTTAATATTAATTTTAGGTCATTTCCCACCATTCGCACGTCGTGCCAAGACCAGCGAATTTGCTGATCCATTTTGGCAAACGGTAGATTGAATGCAGGGCGGGCGTCACTGCCTAATAATGTCGGTGCGGTAAACATCACCAGCTCATCGACTAAATCTTGTTGTATAAAAGCACCGGCGAGTTTTGCGCCCGTTTCTACCAAGACTTCATTAATGCCTTGGCTGGCTAACTGCTCAAGCAGAGATGTTAAATCGACCTGCTGGCTATCGCTGTTCGCGCTTGTCTTCGCTAGCAAGTAAGTGACATCACAGTGCTCGCTACTAATTCTATGTTTTGCTGCAATAGGGCTGGCAATCATCACCTTGCCAGCCAGAGTAAACATCTTCGCATCGGGCAGTACACGATGCTGACTATCAATAATGACTCTTAACGGCTGACGAATTTCTTGTGAGAAATCATCGCTTCCGTCAGAGCTGATGCGCACATTCATCGACGGATCATCAATTAATACCGAATCAGCACCGCAAATAATGGCGCAGCTTTGAGCGCGAATCTTCTGCACTTCAGCACGGGCTTCTGGTCCGGTAATCCACTGGCTTTCACCGCTTTGCATCGCCGTGCGGCCATCTAAGCTAGTCGCCATCTTTAAGCGCACATAGGGAACTGGTTTGGTTTTAGTACCAGCCATGCTCATGCGCTTAATAAAACCTGGATTCAGTTTGGCGGATTCTGCAGCCAAACAGTTATCCACAACCTCAATACCCGCAGCGCGTAACATGTTGAAACCATTACCCGCGACCTCAGGGTTCGGGTCGGTCATCGCGCCGACAACGCGTGCGACTTGGGCATCAATCAAACCCTGTGCACAAGGCGGCGTGCGACCAAAATGGCTGCACGGTTCTAAGGTTACGTAGGCCGTTGCACCTTTAGTCTCATTGCCGCGTTGCTTAGCATCAGCAATCGCATTCACTTCTGCGTGACCTTGGCCTGCCTTAAGATGAAAGCCTTGGCCAATAATTTCATCATTCTTCACTAGCACGCAGCCAACTCGAGGATTGGGGCTAGTAGTATTTAGGCCTTGCTTAGCAAGCTGGATCGCCAGCGCCATATAATGCTGGTCGCTATGCTTACTTGGCACTTTGATCACTCGAGTCTAATACGGCGTCAGAATCAGATGTCTGTTCAACTACTTGAGTGGAAATACGCTCAATTTCTTGGCGAAACTCATCAACATCTTGAAAGCAGCGATAAACAGACGCGAAGCGTACATAGGCAACCTTGTCTAATTGCCTTAATTCATCCATCACGTATTCGCCAAGTACGAGACTTTTTATCTCACGCTCGCCAAGGGTACGTAACTTATGGGTAATTTGGTTTACAGATTGTTCGACCTTTTCGATACTCACAGGTCGTTTTTCGAGTGCACGGTGAATACCGGCAATAAGCTTGTCTTCATTAAAAGGTTCACGAGTACCGTCTTGTTTGACGATTCGTGGCATCACCAGTTCAGCACTTTCGAAGGTGGTGAAACGTTCACCACAGGCCTGACATTCGCGGCGACGGCGGGTTTGTTGGCCGTCAGCGACAAGGCGAGAATCGATAACTTTCGTATCGTGTTCACTGCAGAATGGACAATGCATAGTAAAGAGCGCGCTTTTAAGTGTAAAAGTCGCGCGATTCTACTGTATTTAAAGAGAATTAACCAGAAGATTGTGCGTTAGTTAACCACTTCTTCTACCCAAAGTTTGAGTGCCGTAAAGGCATCAGGGCGGGCAAAGCTCATGTGGGCTAAAAGGTTATCCATTAACCCGTTGGTCGGTAATAACGGCTTATTCTGCACTAGGCCAAAACCGTCTTCGTAATCTGCGCTGGTTCGAAGGTGAGCTATGTCGAGTAAACTGGGCACGATTAACGGCAGATCAACGATTTCAGCTAAAGCCTCTGTGGCGGGGTTATAGACCACTTCATCCCCTATACCGTATTGTAAAACTAATTTTCTAGGGCTGCGGCCATGGATCGGGTGCTTGATGTAGTGCGCAAAATTAATGGCATCGCCTTTATCAAACTCTTGCTGCAATAGTTGAATAAATAATGCCGCTTCACCCGCACTGGCATTAGCAGGAATTAGATTCTCAAAACCAAACGTTTCAAACAAAATGGAATGCGTCAGGATGTTACTAATGCCGACGCCTGAAACTTGCAGGAAAGCACTCTTCAAATTCTTAGCGCTGGCGATAAAGCTCGTACCCAAAACGCCGCCCATGGATGTGCCTTGATAATGAATACGCTCAATGTCGATATCAGGGGTATCGATACCGCCGGAATACCACAGCTTATGCCACCAAGCCTTACCGGAAGGTGCTACATCTAATTCTGCCAGAGACGTTTGAATAGCGATTAAGACAGAGGTCATATCCAGTGGCGACTGCGATACCATGCCTGATAGACGGGTAAATTTGTCCGGCGTTAAAATATTAAAAATATTACCGCCATCTTGATCCGAGCGAGAACCATGATTGGGTTGGTCGATCGCGATGCTGGCAATGCCTCTTTTCGCATTAGCAAAAGCAACAGTTAATAGTACGGTCTCTTTAATGACGCCAACGCCGTGACCATAAATCGCAATCGGCGATTTACCATGCTTCGAACTCATCGGTAGCATCATCAAGAAATTGACCCACTGCTCATTGCTTTGCGCATCGGCAGAGAAATCTACCTGGCCACTGGCTTGGCGAAAATCACTCAACCGAACTTGGCCAGTAACAGACGCCGCGTAGGGCCAGATATTAATCTGTGTGGTATTCAAATTACGTACCGGATGTTCTTGCTGACTCACTTTTTCGATCAAATTAAATAACGGTTCGTTATTGGTTTTCTCATCACCCACGGTGAACTCGACAAAGCTTACAACTTGATCTTGTGCGATACCAAACTGCTCGAGCTGTTGCAAAGCCGTTTGCATTGCAATAGCGCCATCCCAGTTTGCTGTTTGGTTAATTAACGAACTCATCGCTGGTATTGCGGGTACGAATTCGCCGTTTAAATCTAACAGACTTGTAGTAACCACCGCAGTGTAGGTATGGCCAAATTCGAAGCGGGCACGAGGAAATATTTCAATAATATGTGCGGCTTGATCAAAACGATTATTTTCGGCGTAATGATATTTTTTAGTACGAATAGGCAGCGCTAATCCGCTATCTTGATCGAATACAAAAACTGCATTGCCACCATCGATAGGTAAGCTATTTTCATCAAAATCATCTGCGAGTTCGAACATGATAGGACCTGCAGCAGAAAATCCGCTGGCGTCTTTATAAGCAAGAGTCGAGGAAAAATTCGATATTTCATCTTCAATACTTTGTATTAATAAGCTGCCTTTCAAATCAACTGTTTTGCCAGTGTCTGAATTTGAATCATCTTGAGTATAAAAATTACTGGGGAAGGGGAGTGCACAGGTAGAAATAGAGAGAGGATTACAGGTTTGCGCAGCGTGGCTACTCAGCGTTAATAGCATAAGGAGTAATAAACCGAATACGTTAAGCCGCTTGGTAATATCCATAAATAACCTTTTATTAAATCCCGAAGAAATTAAGGTTATTAAAAAGCATTTAACGGCCAAAACAAAGAGTTTTATAATGAACGTAGTAAAGGAGGTTACAAATTAACCTAACTGAAAGTTTTGCAGTTAGGTTAAGGAGATTAATCATTTAATCTTTTAGGGTACCTCGGGACTAAGCGACTTATCTTTGTCGCCTAGTATTTATCAACTAAACATTTTCAGTTAGCTATTTTCAGCTTCAGTAAACATATCTTGTATCTCTTTATTAGGCGCTGGCGTTAGCAAGCTAACCGCAATAATTGAGATAGTAGCTAGCATAAAGCCGGGTACGATTTCGTAAATGTCGAACAAACCACCGCTTAGCTGTTTCCAAATTACAACCGTAATGCCACCGACCAAAATACCGGCCAAGCAACCTTGACGATTCATCCGTGACCAGAAAAGAGACAAGATAATCGCAGGGCCAAATGCTGCACCAAAACCTGCCCAAGCATAAGATACTAAGCCTAATACTGAACTCTCAGGATCAAGCGCTAATAACCACGCGACAATCGCAATACCGACAACCGAAAAACGACCAATTTTCACCAACGATTCTGGCGCGGCATTCTTATTGAATATCGACTTATAAAAATCCTCAGTAAGCGCAGCAGAAGAAACCAATAACTGAGAATCAGCTGTCGACATAATGGCGGCTAAAATCGCGGCTAATAAAATACCAGCCACCAGAGGATGAAATAACGCTTGAACCAAAGAGATGAAGACTGTTTCCGCATCGGCTAATGGCGTTTCGAAATAACCAATACCGGCGATACCCACGAAGAAGGCACCGACTAGGCCGATTAAAGTCCAAGTAACAGCAATGCGACGCGCGGCTTTAATGTCATCTTTACTCTTAATCGCTTTAAAGCGGGCAAGAATATGCGGCTGGCCAAAATAACCCAGACCCCAAGCTAATAAAGAAACAATACTGATCCAGCCAAGCGCTTCACCGGAGGCTTTCGTGAAAGGATCTAATAGCTCCACATTGCTGGCGGCTAAAATAGCGGAAGGCGCTTGATCTAAATGCATGAAAGCGGCAACCGGTACTAGAATAAGCGCCGCAGCCATCAACAAACCTTGCACTAAATCGGTCCAAGATACTGCTAAGAAACCACCAAAGAAGGTATAAGAAACGACAGCGATAGTGCCGACAGTCACGGCGATGGTGTAGTCCAAACCAAATACGGTTTCGAATAATTTACCACCGGCCACTAAGCCAGAGCTGGTATAGAACAAGAAGAATAATAAAATAAAGAACGCTGAAATGACTCGAATCGCAATTTTATCTTCAAAACGATTACTGAAATATTGCGGCAGTGTCAGGCTGTCTCCGGCCAATTGTGAATAAACGCGTAAGCGTGGTGCTACGATCAACCAGTTTAAGTAAGTGCCGAGAAATAAGCCTAAGCCTAACCAAGACGCTTCCCAGCCAGCGATATAAGCATAACCCGGCATGCCGAGTAATAACCAACCCGACATATCGGAAGCACCCGCAGAAAGTGCCGAAGGCCACGGCCCTAAAGAACGCCCACCCAAAATATAATCGGAAAGGTTGTTTGTTTTTTTATACGCCCATAAACCAATCCAGAGCATCAGCCCTAGATAGAGAAAGAAGGTAATGGCCACGGAAATTGATGCACTCATAAGGGTGATCCTTTTGTAATTGTTATTGTATTTATCAAACTAGGCATTAAATGCCTAGCGTACTGTGCGAGTTGTATTCGTTACATCGTTAAAGAGAAAGCAAACTAGCATTGCCTCCCACGGCGGTTGTATTAATGGTGCGCACACGTTCCGTTGCAAAGCGCTTGAGATAATTTGGACCGCCCGCTTTCGGGCCAGTGCCCGATAAACCACGACCACCAAAAGGTTGAACGCCGACCACCGCACCGATTTGATTACGGTTAATGTAGCAGTTGCCCACGCGAACCCGAGATTCAATATAAGCCGCGGTGACTTGATTGCGGCTGTGAATCCCTAGCGTTAAGCCATAACCCGTTTGGTTAATATCATCAATTACCTGATCAAGCTGGCAGGCTTGATAGCGATGAATATGCAGCACCGGGCCAAACTGTTCACGGCCGAGATCGTTAATTGAATCAATGGCAATCGCCACCGGTAAAACGAAATAGCCTTTATTTAATTCACCATGATGACGCGCTTCAGTAAGCACCTTGCCTTGGCTGCGCCATTGCTCAATATATTGCTGTAAGCCTTGCTGAGCTTTGACATCAATCACTGGACCGCAGTCTGTGGCATACAGCTCAGGATTGCCTAATTCAAAACGCTGCAGCGCACCGTCAATTAACTCAATCACACGATCAGCAATATCGTCTTGCACACATAAAATACGCAACGCCGAGCAACGCTGACCTGCGCTTGAAAAAGCGGAGGCCATCACATCAGCAACGACTTGCTCAGGAAGTGAGGTTGAATCGACCAGCATGGCATTTTGGCCACCGGTTTCTGCGATGAAGGTCGCAATCGCGCCTTCACGCTGTGCTAGAGTGCGGTTAATTAAATGAGCGGTTTCGGTAGAGCCAGTAAACGCAATACCGACCAAGCGCGAATCACTTAATAGCGCATTGCCAATGGTCGCCCCGGCACCGGGTAAAAACTGCAAGACCGAGCTAGGAATTCCCGCTTGGTGGAATAATTCAATCGCCCGCGCGGCAATTAATGACGTTTGCTCGGCAGGTTTCGCCAATACACAATTACCCGCAACAAGGGCGGCGCTGACTTGGCCGAGGAAAATCGCTAACGGAAAATTCCACGGGCTAATGCATAAAAAGACGCCACGGCCAGCGTAATAATGTTCATTACTTTCACCGGTTGGCCCTGGTAATAAAGTCAGCTGCAAACCGGTGCGCGCTTGTTCAGCATAATAACGACAGAAATCGACAGCTTCGCGTATTTCATCAATACCATCTTGTATCGTCTTCCCGGCTTCACGAGTACACAGCGCAATTAATTCGGCGGTATGTTGCTCCATCAGATCGGCCATACGATCTAAGCAGGCGGCGCGTTCAATAATCGGCGTTTTATCCCAAGCAAACCAAGCATCATCAGCACTGCTTAACGCTTGCTGCGCTTGCTCGGCCGACGCCCAGTTAACCTGACCGACAATGGCTTGAGTATCATAGGGGCTGCGAATCGTTAATTGCTCAGTGCCTATCTCTTTTTGACCATTAATCAGTGGAAAAGCAAACCATTCTTTATCATCAAACGCATGGATATCCGCCAATAGTGGCTCACGTTCAAATGCGATCGACAGGTTGTAGCCTTGTGAGTTGCGACGATTACCTTTGCTTGGCTCGGCAAATAATTCACCGGGGCGAGGTATTTTTGGATTGCGATAAAGACCGTTACGCTGCGCTTGCGCAACCGGGGAATTGATCAGCTCGGTGACCGGTGTATTGGCATCGACCAAGCGATGAACGAAAGAAGAGTTCGCGCCGTTTTCTAATAAGCGACGCACCAGGTAAGGCAGTAAATCTTTATGCGCGCCCACTGGTGCATAAATACGCACGTTAACCGTTTTATGGTCAGCCGCCATGTCTTCTAACAAGGTATCGTAGAGAGCATCACCCATGCCGTGTAAACGCTGGAACTCAAACGCACGGCTAGAATTCTCTTCAGCCATTTGCATCACAACCGCAACGGTATGCGCGTTATGGCTAGCAAATTGTGGATAAATGCAGTTATCGGTAGCGGTGCTTAATAAGTAGCGTACGCAGGCCATGTAAGAAACGTCTGTATTTTCTTTGCGGGTAAATACTGGGTAATCCGCTAAACCGAGCTGCTGGGCGTGTTTAATTTCACTATCCCAATACGCACCTTTCACTAAGCGCACAGGAATTTCATCGCCTTGCTCACGCGCTAAGCTGGCGAGAAAACCTAAAACAGGTAACGCCCGCTTTGAATAAGCTTGTACCACTAAACCAAATTGTCCCCAGCCTTTCGCTTCCGGGCTTTGATACAACTGTTGGAATAAACGTAATGACAGTTCTAAGCGATCGGCTTCTTCAGCATCAATGGTCAGTGCCACATTTAAACTGCGTGCTTCTTTGATGAGCGCGATGACTCGATTGAACAGCTCATCCATTACCCAAGCATCATGAGATTCTTCATAACGTGGAAAAAGGGCGGAGAGCTTGATCGAAATGCTAGGCTGTGGGCGATCACTGCGCCACTCTTTATTGCCTTTTTTTACACTGCTGGCAAGCGACTGAATAGCCTGTGAATACGACTGAAAATAGAACTCGGCGTCTTGATCGGTAAACGCCGCTTCGCCGAGCATATCAAAAGAATAGGTATAGCCTTTAGCGCGGTAGCTCTTGCTGTTTTTAATCGCTTCATTAATGTCGCGACCCAATACAAACTGCTTGCCCATAATGCGCATGGCTTGATTCATCGCATTACGAATAACCGGTTCACCGGCGCGCTTCACCAAACGTGATAGCAAATTGCCCGCGCTTTGAGTTTCGCCGCCAAGGTTGACGACTTTACCGGTAAGCATCAAACCCCAAGTCGAGGCATTAACCAACAACGATTCAGACTGGCCTAAATGTTCATTCCACTCGGCGCCGGATAGCTTATCGCGAATCAGAGCATCGGCCGTATCCGCATCTGGAATACGCATCAACGCTTCGGCCAAGCACATTAAAATCACGCCTTCTTCGTTATCCAAGCTGTACTCTTGTAATAACTTATCCACCGCGTGGGCAATGTCACCTTGCTCGCGAATTTTATCGATTAAACGACGGGCACGATTTTCAGTTTTATGACGAACTTCATGATCAGCTTCTGCCAAGGTCACCAGTTCGGCCATATAGTCATCTTCATCAACCGCGTAATGGTTAACGATGCGCTCAAACCATTGCTCACTGGTAATCGCTTGTTCTTGGGTAGATAAAATCTGGCTAGCGTCGAAAGCGCTCATAGTTGCGCTCCTAAAAATAGACTTCGAGAGTCAAGGAGGATGGATGGCTCAAATATTTGAACAATTATTATTATGATTAAATCATCTAGTCATTTTCACTATAGAGAGCTTAGCGACAGAATAATTGTGAGAAGGTCTGCTATTTTTGTTAAAAACTCTGAATAGAGGATTTATGACGGTCTTTCCTGACTTGTCCTGGGGAAGTATTGAGCTTTGCCTTAATCACATGATTAAGCGCACTCTGATTGGTGAAACCCGTATCCGCCGCAATTTGAGCAATGGTTAAACCAGAATTGCGCAATAACCAGATCGCTCTTTCCGTGCGTTGCTGCAATAAATATTGGTGTGGAGTAATGCCGGTATGCTGGCGAAAACGTAAATGAAACTGGCTACTGCTCATATGACAAAAGCGGGCGAGCTCATCAATACTGATTTTCTCGGCTAAATTCTCCAAAATAAAATGGTTTAAACCCTCGATATTCAAGCGCGAATTCATATCACTGGAGGGTTTGTCGTGCACCACGTTCGCTTGCTGCAATCGGTGCTGCAGGCTCAATAAAATCAACGAAATGAAATGAGGTTGAATAGCACTAGTTTTAGTTGAAGAGCGGCTTTGCAGCGACAGCTCATCACTGAGCGCCGAGATTAATTTCACCAACTGACTATCTAGCAATAAAAACTTCGGCTGATAAAACAAACTGCTTAATACCATCGCATCAATACGCACATCAGAAGGGTCAATATCAATCACCAAAACACGGTTGTTTTCTGCCCCGTGGAAGGCATGCCAGCATTCGCTAGGAATCAAACATGCGTGCTGGCGCTCAAAGGTAATGATCTTCTGATCGGCCAACTGCAGCTGTATTTGCCCGGTTAAACCCAAGACCAGCTGGTGGTGCGTATGTTTATGCTGATTCCATTCGCTATTGAGCTCTTGAATACGAGTATCGGTAGAATCAGACATAGAGGTTGCAGCTCTAACTTATTAAGAGTGTATTAACCATGATAGCGACATTGAGCCCAGAGTCATCCTTATTGTTAACGAAATAACGCGAGGTTAATGAGAAGTAAGGCTGGTTTGAGAGCAGCCTATCTTGACCCTGCTTATCTAGACGATTAAAGTGCAAGCGTTCAATAAAATCACGGAAGAACACCAACCCGCAGGAGCGACTTCGGTTGAATACATCATCATGGCAGAACTAGTACATGCAAAATTTCTAGCGTGGCGCCACCTCCATCTATTAGAAAGCCCATTCTTTGCCAAAGCCGATGTTGAGAGCGCGGTAAATATCCACAAATCTCGTGGCATGGCGCGCAATCGCGGTATCTCAAACTTCCAAGCCTGGCTCGATCGCACCAGTATGCCGTTAGGTGAATTAACTTATGAAGTGATGGACAGCTTAAAAAATGGCACCAGCTATTATGTGCACCGCCATACAGAAAAGCCTCGGCGACCTTTGCTGTATTGGAGCTCAAGCGATGAAAAAACAGATAGCTTCTTTGGTATCAACGGTGGATGGGAGGTGCACGAGTATGTCGCCCCCGCACTGCGAAACAAGCTGCGAATAATGCTGAAGCGGATAGATCCGCCTAAACCCGTCATCGTGCGTAAAATTCCCAATACGACTGCGGCACAAGCAAGCAATCAGCCGACCCAAGATGTCACCGAAAAACACATGTTTGTACTGGATGTAAAACAAGCCAGTGGCAGCACTCTGCCAGAACAAGCCAAAATCACCCTCGTAGGCTTTAATACCACCCAAGATACTCTACCAGTACAAGAGCAGAGCGACGTTATTCTCGATACAGAAAGCCGAATATTCCGCGCCAAGCCAGGTGATGTGTTTGAAGTCTTTGCCATACCAGATCGCATGAAGGTGATTAGAAAAGACCTAATCGATAATAAGAACTTAAACGCCTCCATCGCCAACAACCTAATCACCGCCCTGCAAGAGACAAATACCTACAATCGCCCAGATGGAACCATTGTTCACGAGATGGAATACCTAATCACCAACCGATATTTAGATATCGAGCTATTGGATGAAGATGATATTCCAGAGGCCTTTGCCCAATATCAGGTATTCGATGCTCAAGATGAGTTATATGCCGAAGGTGAACTGGATGAGCAAGGTTGTGCTCGAGTTGAAGGGATTGATCAGGATGGTGCCAGAGTGCATTTTCCAGGATTTGATCAGTATTTGTGAGTTAACGTCGAAAAATAAAGACGTTAATAGTGTGATTAGATGATGCCCTAGATAGGAACAAAAAATACGCGATCAGTATAAGTATTTTTTGTTCCCTTAATTCTTTGTATTGATTGTAATAAACCTAGGAATCACATCGAAAATAGAAAATCCTTATTTTTTTTGATGATGAACTTATATTGCTGACTTTTATTTAAATTTACTTTAGTTCCCTTTACTGCTTGTATCTCACTTATATTTTCTTTCGACCAGTTCGTTGTATCTGGAGGGTTTTTCTTATTTGAATCGTTCATGAAATATATCCTTTTGTTAGTAATCCTGACTGTTTTCAGAAGAAATCTTTTTTAGTTCGAAAGAACCAGATAGGTATTCTCCTTTTATGACTATTTCAGTTAATCCTTTTACGAAGGTCATGCTGTCTATAGTGTTTGTTTTTGAATCATCAATTTTTACTATGATATATTCACCCTTTTTTAATATACTCCCCATCGAGATGTACTTATCATCGTTGAAAATTGAAAATCTTATTTGATTGTTTTGTGTATATACATACATTTTAAAATCATTAGGGATCAGAGTGTATGATCCAATGATATCGACTGGTTTTGTATTTTTATCTGTTTCTAGTTGATAGGTATAGGACTCAAGTATTGCCCGAAGGGCATCTTTAGGTATGTTTGTATCTTTGTGCGATAGCTCTGGTCGCGAAGAATTGTTTTTTGCAGTAGTTTCGTAAACTTGCCCTGTTGTATAGTGCCAGTAGTATGTTTTGTATCCCCCTTTAATATCCACCGTATATTTTATTAATGAAGGCTTAATTATTGCTTGTATCGGGGTGTTGTTGGCTATAATTAATTTTGTAGAGTAGTTGGCCTCATTGGTATCTAGTATCAGGTATTTTGATTTATCTTTCGTATTAAAATAAATTCCGCAGCGAGTATAGTTAGTCCTCCCCCCCGTACACTCTGATACCGTTAGGAGTTTTCTTTTCGTAATCATGTCTTCCAACTTCTTTAGATATATCTTGTTGTCTCGACCGTCCTCGAAGTAAGTGCCATTTTCATCATTGTAAAACTCTGGATCGTATAAGGAGGAAAATCCATCTTCAATTGATATTTTATATGGGATGTAATATAAAAATGGTTTTTCAGTAGTTCTACTTTTTTTACCGCTATTTATTTCTACTATAGTCGCCCATTTATTGTCTTTACTCATACCATAAATCTCATATAAAATAATAGAATATTCGTTTTCATTTTTTATGAATATTGTTTCAGCGTGGCCTTTTTGATTTAAAATTATGTTGCCATCTTTTTCTATTATTTGAGCATTCCCATACAATGGAAGCAGTATTAATAGTAATATTATATATTTCATTTTTGCGAAACTCTCTTCATAATTAACTCTACGTATTCAGTAATTTCTTTAAACTTTCCAGCTCTGTCGAGACTCGAAGGCATGGCTTTCCATAAAACAGAACTCTCTTTAGGTAAGGTGATCATATCTTCCCAGGTAGGGTTTTTAATTTTTAATTCATACGCGATTTTTAGGCAATTTCTCATCCTGCCTTGACCTGCATTGTAACCAGCCATATAAAACTTATACTTTTCTTCTAAAGAAATATTAGGGTTATATAATTTGAAGCGTTTATCTATATAGTCGATTGTTACCTTTAATACTGCCAATCCTCCAAATATTGACTTTCTGGGGTCGAATCTTTCATCACCTTCCATATCGTAATAATAGTCTCCAGTACTTTTATTTTTTTTACTGGTTCCAACAGAAGATTCAGCTTCTTTTTTCCATTCGCTAAAGCCAACCTGTGTTAACCCGGCATACCCAGAGTTATTGTGAGCTTTAGGTTTGAAATCACTTTCTTGCGATATTAATGATTTGAATACTAATAAATCAATATCCGGATACTTCTTACCTGCCTCTAATAAATACTCATTGTACAAGTTCTGATCGCCCATATTGCGATCAAAGCCTTTTTTCCAATTAGTACCTACATCTACATTTCTGGAAAATGTATTTTTTCCAATTAAAATCCCTAAAGGCATACTATTGATTTGTTCAATTAGGCTGAGTCCATTTAGCGAATGCACTATTGATGATTTAGGAAGGTCTGTTGTCGATTTGCTTGCTTCATCCCACCAAGACATTGCTTTAATCTGTTTCTTTGCCTCTTCTAGGGCTTTGTCATCGGCTAGTAATTCTTTTAGGTGGTTCCACTTACTGTATTGATCGTCATTTTGCCACTCAGAAGGATGATTCGCTATAACTCGGCCTAGGCGTTCAGCAATAATATCATTCTCAAGTGCTGCTTTCATTTCCTTGGGATTGATTTTGCCATTGTTATTCAGATCGATATCTTGAAGTAATTCGGAAAAAAATGAACTGCATTCTTTTATATTAATTCTTGAGTCTGCACCGCCCTGACCTTTTTCTTTATTGATGCGGAAACCAGGCCAGTTAAGGGAAGACGTTAACGTCGTATCCTTTGCTTTTATCCAACCTTTGCGGATATCATTACGGTTTTCCCCCATCATGTGATAGATGAAGTGATAGATGCCGTTCTCATCAAATGGAAGCTCTGCTTTGTACCACCGCTGCCCCTCATCATCGATGCAAACCTCGCAATTAGACCGGTCTATATAGGCATCATCACTACTGCCATCTGCTTCAGACTCTTCAAAAGAATACAGTTTATAAAGTTCTGAATATTTTTCGGCGATAATATGACCTTTCAGAGCTTGATCCTTCCAAGGGCTATAAAGTTCATAGCCTTCAGACTTTATCCAGTAGGTACCTACTTTTTCTGGAGGTAAATCGATTATTACCATTCGATAATCTGTGTTTGAATCGTCAGGTAATTTTTTCCCACTTTTGTCGCACAAGTGAATAAGTATTGGGCGGTTATCAGATGTTAAAAAAGGCACCTCTTTTTTATATACATCTAAGTTTGCTTTGAATCCATCGTACTCTTGCTTGGAGTCATTAGAAAATCTCCCCAGATCAACTCGTTTCGCGACAAATCCTTGCTGAAGAACTGAAATCTTTTTGAAACCTTCTACTGAGCTATCATTTTCTAATTGAATGAAGCTGAATTTTGAAACAGTAGCGTTATCAGCCTTCTCAACAGGAGCGTGAATTCGTTTATATAGTTTGGTGTCTTTTTTTACTTCTAGAATAGTATAATCAGATTCTTCAAGACTATCGTGAGGCTCAATAAAGCTAATAATGCTGTCATCACTAAAAATTTCGAAATGTAAGCAATTCAGCTGATTAAAGTTTTTACCGGGAAATCCTAATAATGATCCAGAAGATATAAGTTGATTAGGGCAAATTATTTTATCTAACAATGTTTCATCGATGTCATTTTCATCGAACTTCACATTGTCTTGATAGTATATGTAATTTTCACTAGATTGAGCTTCACCGTCAACCTCAATGATTTTTGCCCATTGCGAATTTTGTGGAATTATTTTTACTTTTGTATTTTTTGGAATTACCCTGACAATGTTGGAATTGTCCTTATAATTATTAGCGCTTCGCTGACGAACGCCATTCAGTTCAGACAAGCGCTTGTCATCATCTTCTATAGTAATCACGTGGTAACCATTATCTTCTTTTTTAACCTGATTTGTCCCCAAGAATGAATAACCTTGATAAGCCTGTCCTTTATGGTCTGTAAATATGACTTTTTGGTAATCAGAATTTCTTTTCTGGTTAAGAAGAAAACGTTCGTCTTTTTTCGTATCAATTGGAGAACTGTCTAATTGAATGATAGAGCCTTTGGGGACCGTAATAAGAACTTTTCCTGACTTATTATCTCGAATATTTAACCCTCTGGGCTTATCCTCATTTGTTGTGATTATAGCATCGTGAGGTTTCGTGGCTTCTACACGAATAAAATCGGGAATAGCTTGTTTTGAATTTTTTACATAAACAGATGCTGGTTGAAGGTGCATGTACAGCGAGTAATAGTTAAGCGTACGGTTTTTAACAGTTAAGGAGTGTTGAATTAGAGCAAAAGAATTAGAGTATTGATTCTGTTTGTTGTGGTCAGTAAAACGCAGCTCGGCCTCGTGGTAATCTTTTGCTAAGCGAAAAGCGATAAGTTTACCATCTGCGATAGCTTGCACTTCACCTTTCATATTGAAGTGCATACCTCCATGCCAATGGCGATTAGCACCGATTAAATAGTGACCGCTATCTCCTTCAAGGTTGTTCTTGAATAATACTGCAGCAGTTTTGTTTTTTATGGGCATCAATACTGACATCTAAATCCTTTTCTGACGTTAGTGCTAAATAATATACAAGCTATTTAATTCTATCGTAAAGTTTGGATGGCGTCACATGATCAAGTTACAAAGGTGGGGTAAAAAGATACTTTTTATATTTGTGCTGTTTTAGTAAGGCTGTAATGTTGGGCGGGTAATATCTTTGGAGGTATCCCGTTAATAAAGCAGTTGGGGGTATTTATCTAAGATGATGGATCGCCACATATTTCACTCGTTCCTTGACCTAGGCCACATCAATAATTAAAGTGCAGGCGTTCAACAAAATCACGGAAGAACACCAACCCCGCAGGAGCGACTTCGGTTGAATACATCATCATGGCAGAACTAGTACATGCAAAATTTCTAGCGTGGCGCCACCTCCATCTATTAGAAAGCCCATTCTTTGCCAAAGCCGATGTTGAGAGCGCGTAAATATCCACAAATCTCGTGGCATGGCGCGCAATCGCGGTATCTCAAAATTCCAAGCCTGGCTCGATCGCACCAGTATGCCGTTAGGTGAATTAACTTATGAAGTTATGGATAGCTTAAAAAATGGCACCAACTATTATGTGCACCTCCATAGATTACAGCCAGAGAAACGGCCAGTATTGGGATGGCCAGTGAGGCTATGCTATTGGTAGGGGCCTTTGCAACAACAGAGTTTGGGGCTGCATTTTTAGGACGCTTTGCTTTATTAGTATTTATATCTGGAATAGCCCCTTTTCTGATGATAGCGGGAGCAGTACTTGTGGTTGTGGGAATAGGGATCGGTGCTTATCAATATTACGAAATGAAAAATTACCTTGAGACGCACCCGGTAGGATTTTATTTTTGGCAGGAGTTTGAAGAACTGCAAGATAGCGGTCAAGCATATTACGATAAAAAGTATATTAGGTCTGGTAGTCAAGAAGCAAAAGGGTATGAAGAGATTTTAGCATTTCAGAATAATTTTCATGAATATCTAGGGCAAGAACAACCTGGTTGGGGGCACTTATCATGGCGTGAGGCGGTCCCTTTATTTAATAAGTGGCGAAAGCGCAAGGCAAGTGATGAAAAGTTAATAGAATCGATTGCCCAGATGATAGAAGTGCCTCACGAGCATGCAGAAACAAAGCAAACGAGTGTTAATATCATGGTAAAAGCCGAAGATGTGACGCATTTATTGTCCGCTGAAAGCTTTATTCGATTTTATAATTATATTGAAAGTATAATTATAAGTGATTCAAAAATCGTGCCTGTCTTTAAATGCAGTAACAAACCCTACCATACCATTATGAGTGAGCTAGAAAATGGACGGTATGTGCCGCAAGGGGAAACCGATGAGGTTGTTGAGGTATTTAAACAGTTGGAAAGTCGAGGTTGTGCCGAGTTTGATAAAGATGATTGGCTGAGTTTTTTACCCAGAAGCACAGAAATCACAAGTCTGTATACACATTGGGATCATCCGCACTTTAGATTACCCGCATCAGAGAAAGGTTTGATTACAATTTAGCGGTGGCGGTGGCGGTGGCGGTGAAGTGAGATGAGGAGTAAGTAAGGCATGAGTTTAATATTTAATAAGGTGTATTAATATGAGATTTTTAACCCGTTTATCATTGTTTTTTTTATCATTGATAAGCTTTTCAGTAATAGCAGCGCCAATCAATAAAACCGATTTATCAGTTGTCGAAAAAATGTACAAGGACATTGGCTTATCGATAGCGGGCATTGATACAACAAGGCGAGTTGACCATATTGATATTGAACTTAAAAAATCGGCGCTAGTTAATGTTTATCCTTATGATAAGAATAAACACAAATTACACTTCAAATATTTTTTATTAAATGAAAGCGGTAGAATTGTTTATTTGAAAATCCCAAAGGGTGTTGATGGTAAGAAATTAACGAGTTTGTCTGGTGTTGAAAATCTTGAAGCATTAGAAATTTTAAAGATTCGTGATCATGAAATATCAAATTTAAAACCTTTGTCTAAGTTAAAAAATATAAGAGGGTTAGATTTATCAAGAAATAATATAAAAAACGCCTCATCTCTTCGATATTTGTCAAGGCTAGAGTTTTTAAACTTAAATTATAACTCATTAGAAAGTACACGATTTTTTAGTGGACTGAAAAGTTTGAAGAGTTTGGAGTGTAAGCCTTGTAAAATCAGCTCTCTAAAAGGGATGGAGGTGATGCAGTATCTACAGTACATTCGCATAAATGCAGAAGAAATAGTGTCTATTGAAGAAATTCGTAGTCTTGAGGGGTTGCGTAATATAACAATGAGTGTAGGAGATGTTACTGATTTTTCTCCTCTTGGTGAGAAATTGAAATTGGAGAGGTTACATATCAACGGTGGTGCAGGGAGCTTAAATTTCTTGAGTTCACTGGTTAATCTTGAAAAACTTTATCTCATAGGTAATAAGTTTAATAGTATTCCAGATCTCTCGAAATTAAAGGAAATTAAAACGATAGAGCTTAGCAGGACGGCGATTAAAAAAATAACTGGCTTAGAAAATTTATCAAATCTTAAATACTTAACTTTAAATAATAATAAAAATATAACTAAAATTGAGGGGTTAGATGGTTTGATTAGCCTAAGAGATCTCAAGCTTAAAGGCTCTGCTATAAAGAAGATGGAAAACCTAAATCTCCCAAGATTAGAAAGCCTAGATCTTTCTAAAACGGAAATTACGAAAATGGAAAATATGGGCGAAATGCCAGAACTGTATGATCTTGCGATACATGATACAAAAATTAAGAAGATTGAAGGTTATTTGGATGCGCCTAAGCTAACCGATGTGGGGATTGAGTATTCAGGTGAGTTCTATGAAAATAACAAAGAGGCAATAGATTTTTTAGATAAGCGGAAAAAAGACACTTACAGCTTCTTGTTGGATTAAAACATGAAAAAAGAAACAGCAAATTCAATATTAAAAGTACTCTTGCCTTTAGTCGCTATATTAATTGTTATTCTGTCGTTGATGAAAGAATCTTGGGTGCAGTTACTTATGCTGCCAATCATATTGCTAGCTTGGTACGACAGCTGTAAGCCAATTAAAAATGATGCAGAAGAAAACAAAGACTCATAAGTAAGATCCATAAATTAGATCCATAAGCTAGAGTCAAAAAAAAGCCCGTTCTCAGAAAATCTAAGAACGGGCTTTTTTGTGCAGTATAAAAACTACTGCTACGTGTCTATAAGTAGCTTATAAACAGGCTTATTTATAAACAGGCAATGTTGCGCAAAGTGCTACAACTTTCGCTTGAACTTCAGCTTCAACAGCGTCAGAAGTTCCAGTTTCTAAAGCAGCAAGAATGTCACAGATCCAGTTAGTCAGATCAATACACTCAGCTTCTTTAAAACCACGGCTTGTTACAGCAGGGCTACCGATACGCAGGCCAGAAGTAACAAAAGGAGAGCGAGGGTCGTTTGGCACAGAGTTCTTGTTCACAGTGATGTTGGCACGGCCTAGGGCTGCATCGGCATCTTTACCTGTGTATTCCTTATCAATAAGGTCTACTAGGAACAAGTGATCGTCAGTACCGCCAGAAACAACCTTAATGCCACGGCTGATGAAAGTCTCTGCCATTGCTTGAGCGTTCTTAACAACCTGAGTTTGGTAAGCAACATAATCGTCAGCCATCGCTTCTTTGAAACAAACCGCTTTAGCAGCGATTACGTGCATCAAAGGGCCACCTTGAGATTCAGGGAATACAGCAAAGTTAAGCTTCTTGTTTAGCGCTTCGTCGTCATTGGCTAAGATCAAGCCGCCACGTGGGCCACGTAGAGTCTTGTGAGTTGTAGTAGTAACAACATCAGCAATGCCAACAGGAGATGGGTAAACGCCTGCAGCCACTAAGCCTGCAACGTGTGCCATATCAACGAATAAGAAAGCACCGACCATGTCCGCGATATCACGGAAACGCTGCCAATCAACAATACGGCTATAAGCAGAGAAACCGGCAACGATCATTTTTGGCTTATGTTCTTTCGCCAACGCTTCAACTTGATCGTAATCGATCTCGCCAGTCGTTGTGTTCAAACCATACTGAACGGCGTTATAGATACGGCCAGAGAAGGATACAGAAGCACCGTGAGTCAAGTGACCACCGTGGGCAAGGCTCATACCTAAAATGGTATCGCCAGGCTTACAAAGCGCCATGTAAACCGCGCCGTTGGCTTGTGAACCAGAGTGTGGCTGAACGTTAGCGAACTTAGCGCCAAACAATTCTTTAGCACGATCGATAGCAAGTTGCTCGATCACGTCAACGTGTTCACAACCACCGTAGTAACGCTTACCAGGGTAACCTTCAGCGTACTTGTTAGTAAGTTGAGAGCCTTGGGCTTCAATTACACGAGGGCTAGTATAGTTTTCAGAAGCGATAAGCTCGATGTGGTGTTCTTGACGAGCGTCTTCTGCTTTCATTGCTTCCCATAAAACTGGGTCGAAGTCGGCAATATTCATATCACGGCTAAACATACGGAGATTCCTCGTATAAGGGTTCTGATGTAATCATATAAGATGATTTATGGGCGGCATTCTACATTAAAGTTCCAGTACTGACACTTGAAAAGCTGTCATTAACAGCATGACTGTTCTTCAAGTTGGAGAATCTTTATGAAAAAAGAACTAACCTGATTAAGTGGTTAGGATTTCAATCCAATATTATGGCCTTTTTCTCGCTTCTAACGTTGAGCCAGTAACAATAAATAACCTTACCTTGTCATAAGTCAGCCTAAGTGCACTGTGAATAAAGGCGCTTAAAGCCTATGCTGAATGGATGTCTTTAAATTATTTTTTGCCTATGAAGCTTAGTCTACTCATTTTCATCATGCTGGCACTTGCGGCTTGCGATGCGACGCCTCCGCAATATGACGGTGAGCTAACGTCTCATGAAGGCGATGCCTTGCCGTTAGATAGTGGTGCAGAGAGCATTTGTGCGGATGATTTACTGTGGTTTGAAGAAACCCTGTGGCAGCCGGTGATTCTGGAAACCTGTATCAATTGCCATCGTGCGGGTGATTTAGCCTCAACGACCTCCTTAGTATTCGATCCTGTCAGCTCAGCGAATAGTTTTTCTCGCCTAGTTAATTACTCCAGTGAGAGTGAGCGCGCCCAATGGTTGTTAGATAAGCCAACAGGGGCAATCATTCATGGCGGTGGCCAAAACTTCACCACCGACTCTGCACAGTACCAAGCGTTAGTGAATTGGCTGGCCCGCCAAGATCAATTAGGTTCGTGCCAAGGGGAAACGAAAGATCTCTGGCAAGGTATCAATCTTTTATCTTCTCAGGAAACGTTACGCAAAGCCGCGATATTAATGGCTGGGCGTTTGCCTACCACTGCCGAAGAAACGCAATTACAGCAAGAGGGGGATGACAGTTTAAAGCTGATGATTCGCCAGCTGATGGTTGGGGATAAGTTTCAGAGCTTTGTCGAAGAAGGCGCTAACAGTCAGTTTTTAACCGATAAGTGGAATAATCAGCGTACACCAGGATTAGACCTTATTTATGAAGGCGGACGTTTCCCCAACGTTGAAAGCCGTTTAGGCCCTTTGCAAGTCGCAGTTGATAATGCCGTCGATGAGGCTGCTCGTACATTAGCGCAGCAAGCATTTGGTGAGGCTTGGTTAAATACCAATTATGGTCTGTCGAAAGCGCCGTTAAAATTGGTGTCTTCTATTGTGTTATTAGAGCGCTCTTATAGTGAAGTACTGACCGCCAACTATGTGATGGTGAATCCTTATACCAATGATGTTTATCAAACCGGTTTAAGCTTCGCTGATAATAATGATAAAGACGCATGGCAGCCGGGGCGTATTACCGACGGTTATCTTAACGGCGATATTCCCCACGCCGGTATTCTTACTGACATTATGTGGCTGGCGCGTTATCCCTCAACCGATACCAACCGTAATCGGGCGCGAGCACGCTGGGCGTATTACTTTTTCTTAGGTGTTGATATCGAAGGAACAGCGACTCGGCCAACCGATGCTGCCGCCTTGATGGATACCAACAACCCAACGCTCAATAATCCTGCCTGTACGGTGTGCCATATTGTGATGGACCCGGTGGCTGGGGCATTTCAGAATTTTGGCGATAGTGGCCATTATCGCGATAGCTGGGGAGGCAATGAAGCGTTACCGGATAGCTATAAAAACTCAGATTTATTTACCCTAGGCGACCATTGGTATAGCGATATGCTGCGTCCTGGTTTTAATAATACCAATATGTCGAACAGTAATAATGATGCCAGTTTGCGTTGGTTAGCGTTTGAAATGACTGCCGATGAACGCTTTGCCACCGGCACGGTAAAATTTTGGTGGCCGGCTATTTACGGCAATGAACTTTTAATCGTCCCGACGGCGGTTGATGATGCTGATTATCAACAGAAGTTGGCAGCTTATAATGCCCAGCAAAGCTTGGTCGAAAATTTTGCTAATACGTTTCGTTTAGGAACCGCAGGCACGGCGACGAACGGTTCATTAAATTTAAAAGATTTGTTTATAGAAATGATGGTAGCCGAACCTTTTCGAGCATTGAGTTTTGAAGAAGCAGCGCCAGAGGTGATACCAGGGTTAATACCAGAGCTGTCTTCAATGGGCGTCGGGCAGTTATTAACTCCAGAGCAATTAGATCGTAAATTAGAAGCACTGGTCGGTAAGCGCTGGCAGCATATTTGGGATGAAAATAATATTCAGCTATTGCGCGATTATTATGGTCTGTTCGGAGGCATCGATAGCGACAGTATTAATGAACGAGCAACCGAGTTAAATACCTTGATGTCAGCGGTTGCTGGGCGCATGTCACAAGAGCTGCCGTGTCGGGTCGTGATTGATGAATTCGAACAAGATAAAGCTCAGCGTTTATTATTTAATTTGGTCGACATCAGTGATACGCCTACTTTAAATAACACAGCGGTGCGTAATCAGATTAATCAACTGATCGCTCGCTTGTGGGGCAGTCAGGTGCATACTGATTTGGCGGTTGAGCAAGAACAGGCTTATCAATTATTCAATGCGGTTTGGCAAGATCGAGTCGCTAACGCACCCAGTATTTGGCTTTATCATAATGATGAAACGGATGGCCCGAATGCCGGTGATGATGACGAATTTTGTGTGCTAGATTGGGAAAATGACCAAGCCTTACGCCATGATGAGCATCATACAGTGCGGACTTGGATGGCGTTATTAACGTACTTGCTAAGTGACTTCTCCATCTTATATGAGTAAGGACGATTGCATGACAAAGGTCGATATTAAATGATGAAGCGACGCAGTTTTTTGCAATTAATGGCCGGCGCAGGACTCACTTCAACCCTGCCTTCATTAATGCTGCCTGCCCATCAAGCACACGCGGCCGATCCGTTAGCAGAGATAACGCCTTATAGCGGTGACTTCTATGTCTTAATCGATGCCGAAGGCGGCTGGGATGTAACGAGTTTTTGTGACCCTAAACAGAATGCCGATATTAATAAATGGGCTTTAACAGATACGACAAAAACAATTTCAGGCTCACCGATTCAATACGCGCCGTTTGCTCATAACGAACGCTTTTTTACTCAGCATCATAATGACATGCTGGTGGTAAATGGTATTGATGCACAAACCAATGCGCATCAAGCAGGACGTCGACATAATTGGAGTGGCCGTTTGGCGGAAGGCTATCCTTCTTTCGCCGCATTGGTCGCGGCGATTAAGGCACCCGAATTGCCTTTAGCCTACATTAGTAACGGCAGCTATAACCAAACCGCCGATCTTTTAACCTATACCTTGATGCAAGATCCAAGTGCTTTGAATAAGCTGGTTTATCAAGATCAGTTTTTAGATTTTGATCCAGAAACTGATGATTTAGCGCGTTTTTATCATCGTAAAAATACCCGCGATATTATTGCTCAATACCAGCAACAACGGTTAGATCGTTTACAAGCTCAGACAAGTCTTGCCAGCCGGTTAGAAAAATCAATTTCTCAATTTGCCTCGGCTAAAAATGGCCAACCTTTATTGGATCGATTAGCCGCCAATATTCCCACAGCTTTGGTCGATAATTTTGATAATGATGGCGAATGGAATCCGTTATTACGCCAAGCGCAAATCGCACTAGCCGCGTATAAGTCGGGCTTGTGCGTCAGCTGTGATTTAGTTTCGTGGGGGTTTGATACCCATGCCAATCATGATATTGATCAGGGCACGGCAATGCGCCGCTTGCAAAACGGCATTGAGTTTTTGTGGGCTGAAGCAGAGCGCCAAGGTATCGCGCATAAATTAAAAGTATTAGTCTCTTCCGACTTTGGCCGTACGCCAGAATATAATGACGGCCAAGGAAAAGATCATTGGCCCATTGGCAGTGCGGTATTTATGCAGAAAAATGCGAGCTGGGCTAATCGAGTGATCGGCAGTACCAGTGCCGACCATGCAGCACTGGCAATTGATCCGCTGAGTTTTCAGGCCAATGCTGGTGGCATTGTATTGCAGCCCAAAGATATACAGCAGAGCATGAGAAAGTTAGCAGGTATTGATCAGCATCCTTTAAGTTTACAGTTTCCTTTAGGCGCTGAGGATATGGATTTCTTTTCTAGCAATTAGTTTGTCGGTTGTTTTTAATATTATCGATGAGCGTTTTGGCAGGTACCGGTTTACTGAAATAAAACCCTTGTACTTCTTCACAATCAATTTGCTGTAAAAACTCCAGCTGCTCTTTTGTTTCAACGCCCTCAGCAATAACTCCCAAGCCTAAGTTATGCGCCATAGAAATAATGGTTCGAGTGATCTGTGCATCATCATTATTTTGAGGTAAATTTTGAATAAAGCTTTGGTCAATTTTTAGCGTATCAACAGGGAACTGTTTTAAATAGTTCAAGGAAGAATAACCGGTACCAAAATCATCAATAGCCATTCTCACGCCCATCGCACGTAATCGATTCAATACGTCTAAGGTATGCTCCAAATCATCAATTAATATACTTTCGGTGAGCTCTAATTCAAGTTGGTTAGGATCTATCAGGCTCTCTGCAATAACTTCTTGTACCAAATCAATAAAACCAGGTTGTTTAAACTGGCGAGCAGAAACATTAATAGCAATACGATCAACGGCAATGTTGTTCTTCTGCCATTCAGCCATATCACGACAAGCTTGGCGCAGCACCCATTCACCGATAGGAATGATGAGCCCAGTATCTTCGATAATAGGAATGAAATGGCCTGGCGGAATCATGCCTTTGGTATCGTGGTGCCAGCGCAATAAAGCTTCCACGCCCTGCATACTGCAGTCAGCGGCAGCGTATTGCGGCTGGTAATAGAGTTCTAATTCACCGCGATCAATGGCATGGCGCAGATCGTTTTCCATCTCCAGTAAATCAACTGCTTTTTTATTCATCTGCTCATCAAAAAACTGCACATTATTACGGCCGCCATCTTTCGCGTGATACATGGCCATATCTGAATTTTTTAATAATTCGGTAACGGTTTGCCCATCATGAGGGAAAATGGCGATGCCGATGCTGCCGGTTAAGAACAGCTCTCTTTGTTCAATAAAGAAAGGTTGCTGCAAGGCATGCAATATTCGCTCGCCCACTTTAACAGCGGTATTGGCGGCACTGTCTGCATCTTTTTGATCAGTAATTGCAATGGTGAATTCATCACCGCTCATGCGCGATACTAAGTCTTGTTTTTTTATACAATTTTGTAAGCGTGTAGCGACTTCTTTTAAGACGCGATCACCGGCAGGGTGCCCCATGGTATCGTTAATCGGTTTAAAGCGATCCAGATCTAAAAAGAGAACAGCAATATGAGTATTGGTTTGGCGTGCGGCAACCACCATCTGATCTAAACGTTCATGCATCTGACTACGATTGGGCAATCCTGTTAAAGGATCAAAATAGGCAAGTTTATGAATGCGACTCTCAATGACTTTACGCTCAGTAATATCAGAGATAATGATAATTAAATTTTGAACCTTACCTGAGCGATTAAGGGTGGCACTTATTCCTGTCCAGCTAACACGTTCCTCGCCGTTTTTACGTAGGTAATGAACTTCACCTTGCCAGTAGCTATCTTGTAAGACAGCTTGGCCAACTTCGGCATAAAACTCGCGGCCATGAAATTTTTGATTGATAATATCATCAGGGCGTAAACCGCGAACTTCTTCTAAAGAGAATTGAGAGCCTTCAAAAAATGCAGGGTTCGCGTTAATAACGTATCCCTTGTTATCAGTTACCAAAATAGCTTCGGTACTGTTATCAAATACTTGGCCGGCTAACAATAATTCACGTTCAATCTGGCGTGCTTCGGTGACGTTGCGCACAATGCCAAAGATGCCTTCAAGCTTTTTGTTCTCATCCCAGAGATAGCTCGCCTTAACTTCAATGATCAGTTCTTGGCCACCCTTGCAGGTGGCCTTCATGTCAATTTTGAAAATAGCATCGCCGGTTTCACGGGTTGAGGTCGCCGCATTCTTTAAACCGACTCTGATACGCTGCTCAATTTTCTTTAAATCACCGCGCGAGAAAACACCATTAACCGCTCCACGATAAATCTCATCAGGCTTATAGCCAAGCATTGAAAAAATAGAAGAGCTGATAAAGGTGAAGTTCAATTGATTATCGATCGACCAAATAACATCGGTCACATTTTCAGCCAATAAACGATAGCGGCGTTCATTTTCGACCAATTCTATTTGCGCTTCTTCTTCTTCGGTGACATCACGCACAGAGCTAATGTAGCGACAGACATAGCCTTTATCATCAAAATCAAATGGGGTATTGGTGAAGCGAATAATGCGCCAGTGATTATTGCTATCTTTTACTCGGCAAGTTTCAAGTATAGTTTCGTTGGATTTTAAGTTGCGAGTATTGTTTATTAGCTGAGTCAGCTTGGTAGCATCGTCTGGATGAAAGGTCAGATTCCAGTCCTTCATATAAGGACCTGTTGCTGCGGGCAAGCCAAATAGTTGGTTAATGCTGCTATTACAGTATTCTACTCGCGGCTGCATTTTATCGTTAAAGGAAAGTACATAAATCATGTCGACAATTTCGTCCATGATCTTTGCCCAAAACTGTTCTCGCTGATACAGCTCGGCTGTTGCTTTTTCGCGTTCGGTAATATCTATAAAGGTAATGAGGGCATTTTTTTCACTGCCTGCGTATAGGCTAATATTGACCCAGAGTACGAGATCTTTACCTAAAAAGTCACTGACCTTAAGTTCAAATTCGCTCCAGCTTCTGCCGTCATCCAGAGTACTCTGGATATTCTCTTGTAACGAACTGACTTGGCGTGACATTAATTGTGGAAAGGCGTGAATTAAATGTTGCTGATTTTGAGCGTGAAATAACTCAATAGCGGCATCATTAGCATTAACGATACGAATCGGTTCATTGCCGAACTTTTGATTGCTCGGGAGAATGATAATGCAATGAGCAATAGCGGCTTCGTCAAAGATAGCTTTATAGCGCGTACGGCTTACTTCTAATGCGCGTCGATTGATAACAGCATCTGTGACATCACGTAATAACCAAACAACACCGGATATTTTACTGTTGTCATACAGTAAGTTGTAAGACTGTTCTAAAATAAGCTCATCGTTTTGAATGTGAAGATGCAGCTCTCGTTGTTCTTCCTGTAAAAATTCTAGCTCTTTAATCGATAAGTCTTTCGCCCAAAGAGAATTTTCATCAGGCCAAAGTTTAGCCAATTCCTCACCAATGACTTGTATGTTTCCCAATCGACTGAATATTTGGCTGGCCTTGGGGTTTACGTAAGTAATTATTTTTTGATTGTCGGTGGTAATAATAGCTTCATCAATCGACATTAATGATTTTTCAGCCCGCTGTTCAACTTGGCGACGAGCCGATGTTTCTATAAATTGCTTTTGTGAGAGCGCGCGTAGGTAAACACGTAATATAAGGGTGACGAGTAGAAATACCACCAAGATAGAGATGCTCGGTAAAAGCAGTCGCCAAAGTACTGATTGCATATAGCTCGGGGTGCGAATGGCCAGCAACTCCCAAGGAGAGGCAGAGATTCTTCGACGATATTCTAAGCGATTAATTAAGCCTTCCAATGGCAGGGCGTTTTTATCGGATAAATAATGATTTTCAGTGATGATAATGCGCTTTAGCTCTTGATCGTATAAAGCAAGCTGGTAGCCAGAGAAGCCACCGTTATAAATGAGGGCAGAAAACTTGTTATAAGGGCGACGTACAATAAATCCGTAGGACTTATCCTCTTGAGTTATCCAACTAATGCTATAAAAACCGCCATTATCACCGTAGTGATGAGCAAAGAAACGATTACTATGATCGTTATTAGCGACCGACCGTTTAATGGATATCGCTTCATTTTCGGCTAACAAAGGGCCATCTAAGAATAATAACTCACCTTGATTATCAACCAACATATAGCCGGTGAGATTGAAGAAATTCTTATTCATCTCTTGGCGTAAGTTATATTGAATATCGGTATCGGGTTGATGAATTAAGCTGAGCAGTTCGGTTTTGTGGATCTGGCTAAATATTTGATTAACATGAATAGAGGCTTTGGCAGTGATTGACGCTTGCGCGACAAAGCTATCGACGGTTTTAATCATGTCGAGTTTATAATGTTGTTCAGCTTCATTCCATTGGTGCCAGCTATAGGCAACAAGCACAAGCGATAAGAAGATAAAAAACACCATAAATATCGTCAGAAATGACTTATCTTGGCTTGAGTTAGTATCCGTATCGTCAGAGTCGTGTGTACTGTCAGAACTTCCTGTACTGCCAGAATTGATAAAGCCTTGCATGCTGAGGATGTAACTCACTTTTATTATTACTACTATCTGAGTATAGAGTGAATTAAAGAAAATGCTTCAGGAAATGCGGCTGGAATTGCTAATTGGTCGACTTTTCAGTAGTTTGACAAACATTCCACATTTGAATCAATTTTTAACGGAGTAGCCTAGTGGCTCAATACGTATATACCATGAATCGGGTAGGCAAAATCGTGCCTCCTAAGCGTCAAATTCTTAAAGATATCTCACTATCCTTCTTTCCCGGTGCCAAAATCGGCGTATTGGGCTTAAACGGCTCAGGTAAGTCGACTCTACTGCGCATTATGGCAGGCATCGATACCGATATTCTTGGCGAAGCACGCGCACAGCCAGATCTTAAAGTCGGCTATCTTTCGCAAGAGCCAGAGCTGGATCTGAGCAAAGACGTGAAAGGTAATGTCGAAGACGGCTTACGTGAGCTAATGGACGCTAAAGAGCAACTTGAGCAAGTTTATGCTGATTACGCCGAGCCTGATGCTGACTTTGATAAGTTGGCGAAGAAGCAGGGCCGTTTAGAAGCGATTATTGAATCACAAGGTGGTCATGATTTAGATCGCCAAATGGAAATCGCTTCTGATGCATTACGTCTGCCGCCTTGGGATGCCGATGTCTCTAAGCTATCGGGTGGTGAGCGCCGTCGTGTAGCACTTTGTCGTCTACTGATGTCGAAGCCAGACATGCTGCTATTAGATGAGCCAACCAACCACTTGGATGCTGAATCGGTTACTTGGTTAGAAAAATTCTTAGAAGAATATCCGGGTACGGTAGTGGCAATTACCCACGACCGTTACTTCTTGGATAACTGCGCCGAGTGGATTCTAGAACTCGATCGTGGCCATGGTATTCCTTACGAGGGCAACTACAGCTCTTGGTTAGAGCAGAAAAACGCACGTTTAGAAGGCGAAGCTAAGTCGCAAGAATCTCACAAACGTACGATTCAGCGCGAATTAGAATGGGTTCGTTCAAACCCGAAAGCCCGCCAAGCCAAGAGCAAAGCCCGTATGGCCGCGTTCGAAGAGCTGAACTCGAAAGAATTCCAAGCCCGTGCAGAAACCAGCGAAATCTACATTCCACCTGGACCGCGTTTAGGTGACAAGGTGATTGAATTTAATAACGTGACTAAGTCTTTTGACGGCCGTGTATTGCTAGATGATCTCAGCTTAAGTGTGCCAGCCGGTGCCATTGTCGGTATCGTGGGGGGTAACGGTGCCGGTAAATCGACTCTATTTAGAATGATTACAGGCTTAGAACAACCTGATTCTGGTTCGATTGAACTGGGTGATAGTGTGAAGCTGGCGTTTGTTGAACAGCTACGTGATCAGCTAGACGATGATAAAAGCGTATGGGAAGCGGTTGCTGATGGCGCCGAAACCTTCATGATTGGTACTCACGAAGTTTCTACCCGTAACTACATCGGTCGTTTTAACTTTAAAGGTGGCGATCAGAAAAAGCGTGTTGGCGACTTATCCGGTGGTGAACGTGGTCGTTTACAGTTGGCGTGTACTCTACGTCAGGGTGCTAACGTACTGTTGCTCGATGAACCATCAAACGATTTGGACGTAGAAACCTTGCGTGCCTTGGAAGAAGCGGTATTGGCTTTCCCGGGTACCGTGATGGTGGTATCGCACGATCGCTGGTTCTTAGACCGTATCGCTACACATATTCTGGCCTATGAAGGGGATTCAAAAGTGAACTTCTTTGAAGGTAACTACACAGATTATGAAGCCGACCGTAAGGCTCGTTTAGGTTCTGATGCACAGCCGAAACGTATGAAGTACAAGCGTTTGGCGTAAACTTAGTAAGACTAACTTGCTATTAAAGACACATCTGAACCTCTTTAATAGTAAGAAATTGGCATGTTTGCACCTACGCAGGCATGCCAAACTAGCCCATCATAGACACAATTGAACAAAACAATAATAAGTCTAAGGGTTCCGATCATGACTCAAACTTCAAGCGCATCAGCGCTGGGCGGAAAAGTAGAAATTAAACCACGCCACATGTCTTTTCCTTTTTCTGAGGTGAAAGATAAATTCTTCTTTGGTGGTAATTCATTGTTAACTGTTTTCGCTGGCGCATTATCATCGACCTTTCCTCCGGGCGAAGCAGAATTTATTGAATCGGTACGTAATTATCGTGATCAAGTGACCGATGAAACATTAAAACAACAGATCAAAGGCTTTATCGGCCAAGAAGGCCATCATAGCCATCAGCATAAACAAGCCAATATTGCGCTGACTGAGCTAGGCATCGATGCCGTTCGTCTAGAGAAAGATTTAGAAAACGATCTAAAAAAATACATGAAGCGTAAGCACGCAACGCCTAAGTTTCGTTTAGCGATGACAGTCGGCATGGAGCATTTAACCGCGATCATGGCCGAGCATGTATTAACAACGCCGGAATCATTAGGGCCGTTGAATGAAACCGTGCAAGAATTATTATACTGGCACGCCGTTGAAGAAATTGAACATAAAGCCGTGGCGTTTGATGTGTTTATGTTGTGTGAAAACGACCAAAAATACTTGCGCCGAGTATTGCGTTTAATCACTGTATTATTCAGTCTTCGCATCGCGTGTTATATGGTTGCGCTATTATTTTGGGCTAGAAAAATGCCGTCTTGGAAAGATGTGAAAGGCTTCTCTGCTTTCATGTTTGGCAAAAAGTACGGATTAATCCCGAGTATCCGTAGCAACTATAAAGATTATTTCAAAGAAGGCTTTCACCCTTGGGATCACGCCAATCAAGAGCTGGTGAACATGTGGAAAGAGAAAATGTATCGCCCAGAGCATGACCTAGGTTTACAGCGCGCGAATGCCAAAGCCGAAAAGAAAGCAGCAGACGCGACTAATTTTGGGTTGGCGATATGAGTTTAGAAGTCGATTATGAAGTCGTTATTATTGGTACCGGTTTTGCCGGTATCGGTATGGCCGTTAAATTACAACAAGCGGGTATTCATTCGTTCAAATTAGTAGAACGTGGTAATGAAGTCGGCGGCACTTGGCGCGACAATACGTATCCGGGCTGTGAGTGTGATGTGCAATCACACCTGTATTCATTCTCGTTTGAACCTAAAGCCGATTGGTCGAAAAAATATTCCAGCTGGAATGAAATTCGTGATTACATTATTGCGGTTACCGACAAGCATAATCTGCGTCAAAAAATTCAATTTAATACGCGCTTAGAAGGCGCGAACTTTGATAAAGACAGTGGCACTTGGTTAGTGAATCTCTCTGATGGCAGCAAGACCAGAGCACGTTTTGTTATCACCGCAGTCGGGCCATTAAGTAATCCTTCAATACCTGAAATTAGCGGTAAAGAAACCTTTACGGGGCCTATTTTTCACAGTGCACAGTGGAATCATACCGCAGACCTTAAAGGCAAAAAAATTGCAGTTATTGGTACCGGTGCTAGTTCGATTCAGTTTGTGCCACGCATTGCCGAAGATGCTCAAAGTGTTGAACTATTTCAACGCAGCGCGCCTTGGATTCTACCGAAGCCTGATCGTAAGATTTTCGGCATCGAAAAAGCCTTGTATAAATACTTACCCGGTTGGCGTTTAGCTCACCGTGCGTCGTTATATTGGGCCAATGAAATTTCATTACGCGGCTTCTTAAAAGAGAAATCTTTTATTCGCTCAATCGCAGAGTG
The DNA here is from genome assembly GCA_036960605.1 of Oleispira sp. Taxonomy (GTDB): domain Bacteria; phylum Pseudomonadota; class Gammaproteobacteria; order Pseudomonadales; family Oceanobacteraceae; genus Oleispira. Next base: position 123,956 of record JBALXI010000006.1, read on the forward strand.
GGGGGCAACGAAGCACATTCACCATCATATTAAAGATGAAGTTTTACGTGAAAAATTAACCCCTGATTTTCGTTTTGGTTGTAAGCGCGCTTTATTATCGAACGAATACTATCCGGCACTGGCACGAGATAATGTCGACGTTGTTGATACCGGTATTGAGCGCATTACCGCAACAGGCATCGTTGATAAGCAAGGCAAGGCTCACGATGTTGATGTCATCATTTGGGGCACAGGCTTTAAGGTTGATGAACCGCTAATGGGCATCGACGTCACAGGTATCGATGGCCAAGATTTAAATGCGGTTTGGAAGGATAACGGCTTTGAATCGTATTACGGCACGACGGTAGCAGGCTTTCCAAATGCCTTTATTTTAGCCGGTCCCAATACCGGTATTGGGCATACTTCGCTGGTGGTGATGATTGAAGCGCAATTCAATTACATCATGGATGCGATTCAAAAGATTAAGCAACAAGACATTAAATACATCGACGTGAAAGAGTCGGTGCAGAGTGAATTCTGTCAAAGCATGCAAGACAAAATGGTCGGAACGGCTTGGACGTCAGGCTGCAATAGTTGGTATTTATCCGATTCTGGTAAAAACTTCACCATCTGGCCTGACTACACGTATAACTATATTCGCCAAACGAAACAGATTAATTTAGCGGATTATCATGTTGTCACCATCGACAATTCGGTCATTGAAGAGGCGGCATTGGCCATTTCATAAAGCTAATAGGTTTATCCTTTTTTCACTTTTTATCGGCTGTGGTTATTTCATTTAGATACAAAAAATCTTATTGATATAACCACAATCTTATTTCTGCCACGGTCGTTAAATTTTTCTCCCGCTATTCGTAATAAATTGTTAAACATCGGCTCAATGCTACCGTAATTCGCGTTAATAATTTCGAAACCTGTATCCTGCCCCGCCAATAAAGACACATTAAATAAGTGCATCCGACGACGAATTCATATGAATTAGCACTACCCTTAATTATTAGGCGGTATTCGCTATGGTATTGAATCACCGATCTTGCACATCACACTGATAGGCCCAGCATGAAAATACTCGTTGTATTAATAACTCTTTTTATATCTTATAGCGCAATTTCTGCAGAAGAGCGTTCGTTTGAAATTAAGCGCAGTCAGATTAAAACCATCAATGTCGTCGCACCCATGTGGGAAGATTATACCAATGCCGATGGTACAGGCATGTATTGGGAGATAATGCGTTCGATATATTCTAATGAAAACATCAAGTTAAAGCCGTCTATCGTGCCATGGAATCGTGCGCTAAAAATGGTGACTAAATATCAAATATACAATGCGATTATAGGTGAATATAACGATAGTAAAGAGGCGTTAATATTTCCTAAATACCCCATTGATGTTGAATATATGTCGGCATTTTCTAAGCAATCAATGCCGGCTTGGCAAGGTCTGCGCTCGCTAACAGGAAAGCGGGTTGGCTGGATCAAAGATTACAACGTGATTAAAGAGTCGCAGCGTGACTTCACTTTGCGCGAGTATCGAACGACTGAGCAAGGGCTGGAATTATTAAATGCGGGAAAGTTGGATTACATTATCGATGAATGGGATGAGTTAGCCATTGTTCTAAAAAATAAAAATCTAGCCATCGAAGATTATAATATGAACGACATGCGCAAAGGGCGAGACGTCTATGTTGCTTTTGCCGACAATGCGATTTCTAAAATATTAGTTGCTGTCTATAACGAGCAAGTTGAAGCCATGATTAAGTCGGGCAGCATGCAAGCCATCTATAAAAAGTGGGGCTTAGGAGAAATGCCACCTGCTTTACAAAATGCAGGTGATCATTAATCTGACATAATTCATTCATCTTTCTGTCATAAATTATCTATTTAATTGAAATTTAACCGCAACATTCAATGGAATATGATCATGAAAACAGTCCTTAAATCTGCCGCAATTCTACTAAGCTCCGCTGTTCTAGCAACAGCGGTAAACGCTACCGATATGACTACAATTGAAGGTCAAGTTACCTTTGATCAAGGTGACTTTCATCTTGTTACTGCGACCGACCGTATTATTCTTACCGGTATGAGCCGCGATGACCTGAGCCTTTATTCCGGTCAGGCCGCGATTATTACCGGCGAAGCACACACCGATGAAGGTGAAGCTGGGATGATGGAAGTGTATAAAATACAGCTCGAAAAGCAGGGCCAGCTCGTCACGCTTTATGATTGGGAAGTTGTTAATAACGAATTATACGAAAACTGAGCATTAACCCCCTACACTTCTAAGAAATGTAGCTAAACTTAAATTAGTTGTAATTTTTGGAGTGTAATTGAATGACCAAGCAAGACTCAACAAGCGCAGAAGAGCATCGACGATTTCGACGTATTGATTTTGTGGATGCCGTACAGGTTGTTAGCGATGATGTAGAGGGTGCAGAAAAGCATAATTGGCAGGCGCAATGTATTGATATTTCAATGCGCGGTATGTTGCTAGAAGTACCTGAGCAGTTCTCTTGCAGTATCGGTACGCCTTGCGAAGTGCTGTTGATGTTATCGGAAGATGTGCAAATAGAGATGCCGTGTACTCTGGTTCATCGTGAAGGGAACAAAGTAGGCTTTCGTGCAGAAACGATGTCCTTAGATAGCATGACAAGCTTACGACGTTTATTAGAACTGAACCTTGCTGACAATGTTGAAGTAGAGCGTGAGCTAGGTTTTTTAATCGAACAAATAGCGTAAACCAATAGGGAGAGGTCATCCCGCACTGAATCAGAGCGAATGATTAAGTCTTTGCCCTATGTTTGGGCGAAAGACATTAATGATACAAATGATAGGCTTCCCCTCGATTTTTATGAAACGACCATTTGGCCACGATACATTCGTTTACTTTTAGTCGCTGATATTTCTGCCGCAGGTGGAACTTCAATCAACTGAGTTTGGCCACGATAGACCTTGGTTATATAACGTGGCTGTTTGGCCCCTTCGACCTCTTCAACTCTCTCTACCAGCTTATTAGGCCAACCTTCCCCTGCTAAGTTAAACGTCTCTTTGATAACCGCTTTTAGAACGGTATCGCTAGAATTGTGATAAATCTTATTGAGTTCGCTGAGCACATCGGGGTTTGCTAATTTAATACTCGGTTTATCGTCACTCGGTGCACGGCGTCGTGCCTCTGAAATCAAATCGATCATTGCTTTATTGTAATTCATAGCTTCAATCTCCTTCGTTGGAATAAGCTAATAGTGTTGAGAACCATTATATGAATAACGGTTCGCAACAATCGTGCCTATCGTTAGAAGACTATGAAAACCGTTATAAATCGATCGTATTAATGCTGTTATCTTTAAAGGTAATCACTTCAATATTTCGAATTTCAATTGAGCCGTCGCGCTCATTCTCACTGTCTTGAATCAAGATACTGCTACCATTTTTCTGAATGCTGTAATCAGCGAAATTGCCTTGCAGTAATACCGTATCGTTACCTTCAGCCCCATCTAAAACATTGGCACCTGAATTACCCGCGAGCTGGTTATCCAAAGCATTAGCCAATAGATTGCTATTAAGATTGCCTGTTAAACGAGCGTGGGTTAGATACTGAGATTTATAAGTATAGGATTTATTATTATCGAGCTGCAGTGAGAAGGTGCCGGTAAAGGCAGCATCAATGCGGGCCATATACGTTAGGTTCGGCTGAAAGAAAGCCTGCATCGCGGCATAGCCTAATGGATCTTGGCTTTGAATATCGGCGCGCGACTTCGCGCTATAAATGCCCCACATGCCACCGGGCTCAGTAAATACTTGCCATAAACCGTAATAACTATCGAGCACCGACGCGAGGTACTCTTGCGATAAACTGCCTTCTTTACGTAATTCTTCGATCCACTTGAGTGTGCTCGCGTCAGCGTTAGATGTTGGCCATAAGCTTTGGGCCATCGCATTTTCTTGCGCTGTTTTAACTTGCTGACTAAAGGCCATGTCAGCACCGGGTTGCGACGCGGTACCAATACCGTAGTCATGCATCAAATGTAATATTTCTTCGAAAGATGCATCGCGGTAAGTGGCTAAGTCAGAAGATAAATACCCCACAGAGCCTTCGCTAATCATCTCTTTTTCATAGAGCGGTTGGCCCTGTAAACCATCAGCCAGTTCAATATCGCCATCGGCGCCGTTTAATAACATCATATGGGCGTTATTATTGGCCATCTGATTAGCCACAGCCGTTTTACCTTGAAGGTAAAATTTCAAGATACGTTGAGCACGAATTAATTGGTCATCGCTGACCTTTTGTTGGGCATAAAAACCAATGCTTTTACCATTAGGGGCCGAAAGGCCAAGGTATTTACAAAAAGTCGTCTTGTACAGAGCCGTGCTAGCCTCAGGTAGTTTATCAATACCTAGAGTATTGCTTGCATAGCAGTTGTTGCCGGTAACGGTCGTGGAGCCATTGTCAGTCTTAGTAGCAGTGCCGGTATTGCTGTTGCTCTTATTAGAATCACTGCTGCCGCCACACGCTGACAGCAACGAAACGAGGAGACCCGTAGCCAGACTGATGGAGACAAGATGATGTTTGCGTATAAGTTTCATAATAAACGTATTCCTCATGAGTAGAGCTCTAGCATAAATATTGCCGCGTGCTAGATCTGTCACAAGCTTGTGTGGGTAATGTCAGAACTCGTCATCTGACAAACGCTGACTTAAGGGCCACAATGAAGAGATATAAGTCGATATGCTTTTCGTTACACTGACTGCTATCGATAGCGTTGCCGCATCAACAAGAGTTCAAGTAGAAATGGTCAATCAACAAGCAAACATACTCGTCGTTGAAGACGATACTGAAATTTGTCGTCTCTTAAGATTATTTTTAGAGACTGAAGGGTTCGCCATCAGTTTTTGCCACAATGGTAATGACGCGGTAACTCAAATACGCCGAGCGAAGCCCGATATTGTGATCTTGGATGTCATGCTGCCTGGGCAAGACGGCATACAAGTGTGTAAGCAGGCACGAGAATTTTATTTAGGCCCTATTTTAATGCTCACCGCCAGTGAAGACGACATCACCGAATTGACGGCGTTCAAAGTGGGGGCGGATGACTATGTGCGCAAGCCGATTAAGCCCGAGGTACTTCTCATGCGCTTACAAGCGCTATTACGACGTAGCCAAGGGATCAAGAGCGAACAAGTAGAAAATATTCATTGTGACGAATTAACCATCAACTCATCACGCCGCGAAGTCTTATTAGATAATGAACTGGTAGACCTGCACAGTTCTGAAATCGATCTAGTTATGTTGTTATCGCAAAGCCAAGGGCAGGCGGTCAGTCGAGATGAGTGTTTCCGAGCTTTACGCGGTTTTGATTACGACGGCATTGATCGTTCGTTAGATATGAGAATCTCCAGCTTAAGAAAAAAAATAATGGATCAAAAGTCTCCTCATCGGTTTATTAAAACCGTGCGAGGCGTAGGGTATATGCTGGCATCTGGCAATGAAAAATAATCTTTTCTGGTTGTTATTCGGCAGCACCGCACTGGGGTTGTCGATTTGCGGATTGGCGCTGTATTTTTCGATACTGTTTGCGATGGAACAAGATCAAGTCTTGGACTTTGCCGACGATGTACAAATACTGCGTACAGAAATAGAAGAAAACTGTGCGCCCGCTAAACAAGTTTTTGAATTGAAAAATTGTATCGCTCAACATGATGGATTATTCAATTTCATCATCCAACTCAGCCAAACAAAACCCCGACTTGATAGAGAAAATCTAAATCGAAAAGCGCTGAATAAAGAAGCGCTAGAGGCGGAAGAAATAGGGTTAGTCGGCGATAAACGGATTTACGATTATTTTGATCACGACAATCAAGAAGAAGGCTTTCTCGCCACAATGCCATTGCGAGTGAAGGGCATCAATAAAGACTTCTGGCTCATTATACGAGACGACTTGAATCAAGATGCACAGCCGCATAGTTTAAACGCAGAAGAGAATGATTCTGTAGAAGAGAGTGAGTATGCCGAAGAAGATGAAGATGGTTTAGACATCGCATTAACTGGGGCTATGTATGGCATCTTTATTCTGTTATTTATTCTAGCGCTGTTTTTATACATTCCGGTACGTAAACTCAATCGCTGGATTGGCGATATGCAATACGCCAGTGAAGAAATTGCTAAGCAAAACTATGACGTACGTTTGACCGAATATAAAACACAACCTTTAGGCAATCTCGCATCCAGTTTTAATAGCATGGCAGAAAGTATACAAGGCCATATTCGTGATAAGAACATTCTCGCCAATGCCATCGCCCACGAATTAAGAACACCGTTAACCCGCTTTCGATTAGCCTTAGGGTTATTGAATCGTCAGCCGTTAGCAGGATTAGCCAAAGAACTGGTCAGCGACTTAGAGCGCTATACCGATGATCTAGAAATGATCACCGATAATACACTGCGGCTAGCGACGCTACGGGATAGTAAAATTAACCTGTTAACGATAAACCTAGATGAGTTTATTAATAACCAAGGTGAAAAATTTAATGCCAGCTTTCCAGAGCTGACGTTATCCGTATCCAATCAAGCCTGTCAGTTGCAAACGGATGTTGGTTTTCTACAGCTGGCACTGGATAACTTATTAAGTAACGCCTGTCATTACGCAGAAAGCAACGTCAGCCTAAGGCAGTGGAAGGATGAGGGTCATGTTTACATTGAAGTCTGTGATGACGGTCCAGGCATTCCAGAGAAAGATGTGGAATATATTCAGCAAGCGTTTACCCGCTTAGATAAAAGCCGTAATCGGGCAACGGGTGGTACCGGATTAGGATTAGCGATTGTTCGTATTGCGGTGCAGCGCTTAGCAGGCGAGTTGAAATTCCAACCCGCCGCGAAGGGGACTCGTATTCTTTTGAGCCTGCCGATTAAAAACGACTAATCAAAGGCTGTTAATCAAAGGCGTTCGATTAGGCGGTTCACTTCAAGCGCAAACTCAGCACCGGAATCTTCTTGCAGAAAATGGCCACCCGTTAACGTGACATGTGGCTGGCCTTTCGCCCCAGGAATTTTACCCTGCATGTATTTATCGCCACCCCGAGTGATCGGATCACCATTACTGAAACAGGTAAGAAACGGCTTATTCCACTCTTCTAATATTTTCCAAGCGGCGCGATTGGCTTCACTAGCAGGGTTATTCGGATCAATCGGCACTAAACGTGGGAAAGCACGCGAACCGGCTTTGTATTTTGCACTCGGGAAGGGCGCATCATAAGCGCGGCGCTCATCCTTACTTAACGTTTTAAAACAGCCGCCGTCGACAATACGGGCAATTGGAAACCACGGGCTGTGCGTTGCAAACGCCAACCATAATTTAAAGACCTTGGGTAACTTACCTTCATCACCGGTGGGCAACATGCCATTACCCACGGTAATCGCATCAAAGCGTTTTTCATTTTCAGCGGCTAAGCGCAAACCAATTAATGATCCCCAATCTTGGCAGACTAAAATCATATTCTTTAGATCGAGCTGCTCAATAAAAGCCTTCATCCAATCCATGTGCGTCGCAAAAGAATAATCATTGATATCGGTAGGCTTATCAGACTTACCAAAGCCTATTAAATCAGGCGCAATAACGCGATGCCCAGCCGCCACACAAACAGGAATCATATGACGATATAAATAAGACCAGCTCGGCTCACCGTGCAACATCAGCACGGTTTTTTGTTGGTCATTATTTTCATCATTGCCTTCGTCAACGTAATGCATTTTCATACCATCAACTTCAAGGTAATTGGCCTTGAATTGATAATTGGGCAAACGCTTAAAGCGGCTTTCCGGTGTCGTGACGAAGTTCATAATGATACCTATTTGTTATTATTAATTAGCATTCTTCAAGCGGCTTAAGTATTAAATAGCTTCTAGCGCCTGGCTTATTTTCTCGACGCCGATGACCTGCATGCCGGGAATTCCACCTTTGGGAATATTACCTTTCGGCACAATCGCGCGCGTGAAACCATGCTTAGCCGCTTCTCTTAAACGTTCTTGGCCAGAAGGCACCGGGCGAATTTCTCCCGACAAACCCACTTCACCAAACACAATCAAATCTCTGGGTAACGGTTGATTACGAAAACTGGATAAAGTTGCAATCAAAAGCGCCAGATCAGCCGCGGTTTCAGATATTTTTACGCCACCGACAATGTTAATAAAGACGTCTTGATCACCTAAGTGCAAACCGCCGTGGCGATGCAAAACCGCCAATAACATGTGCAAGCGATTAAAGTCCCAACCAACGGCAACCCGGCGTGGGTTATTCATACTCGATTCATCGACCAGAGATTGTACTTCCACCAACAACGGGCGCGTACCTTCCCAAACCACCATCACCAAGCTGCCTGCGGCGGGTTCTTCTGAGCGTGATAAAAAGATCGAGCTGGGGTTCTTAACTTCTTTTAAACCGACATCCAGCATGGCAAAGACGCCTAACTCATTCACTGCGCCAAAACGGTTTTTAATGCCGCGCAGAGTACGGTAGCGACTATCACTTTCACCTTCGATCATCAATGATGCATCAATGATATGTTCTAAAACTTTCGGCCCAGCAAGATTACCGTCTTTGGTCACGTGGCCAACTAAAAAGAGCACAGTATTGGTTTGCTTAGCAAAGCGGGTGAGGTAAGCAGAGCATTCGCGTACTTGCGTAACACTGCCAGGAGAGGATTCAACGCCATCCATATTCATCACTTGAATCGAATCGATCACAATGACTCTAGGCTGCTCTTTTTGAGCAATGCGAGTAATCGCCTCAACGTTGGTTTCCGACAGCATCTGCAAATTATTCATCGGCAGCTTGAGACGCTTAGCGCGGCGAGCCACCTGCTGCAGGCTTTCTTCGCCCGTGATATACAGGGTCTGCATGGTTTGCGCGAGATGGCACATCACTTGTAATAGCAGCGTTGATTTACCCGCACCCGGATGGCCACCGATCAAAATAGCCGAGCCAGGCACCAAGCCACCGCCTAATACGCGATCGAATTCTTGCATGCCTGAAGAAAAGCGCGGCACCTCATCAAGATTAATATCCGACAGCTTGCTGATCTTGCCCGCTTCTTCGCCATTACCGGCATAACCTTCAAACTTTACATCGCGGGTCGCCGCTTTCGCACTGCTCGCAACCACAAATTCAGTCAGCGTATTCCACTCATTACACTCAGCACACTGGCCTTGCCATTTAGTATGGTCAGCACCACATTCGGTGCAGACATAGGCTGTTTTTTTCTTCGCCATTTGAATTCAGTTATCTAATAAATATGAGACCAGAATACCTTAGCTACCGTTATAGGGGAATAACATAAGCGACTTGAAAACTAATGATAGAAGGCTCTAATTTTCGATTGTTTTTAGTTAAAAGCAGGTTGGCAATGTTAATACTAGCTTGCCAATGGCTATATTGACCCTGCATAAAAAAGTTGCCCCCTAATCCTAAACTGCTTTGATTATAGTTTTGCTGCTGGCATTTGCTCTTAATGGCTTCAACCCGTAATCGTTGCGTTGAAGGGCCAGACTCATGGACTAAGTCATTTCCCGCTTGATAGCATTCGGTGTCCAATTTATCTTCCGTTAATATTGCCGTGCCGCGGATAGAGGCAAAGCCTAGGGCAGCGCCAATGCCAATGCGAAAATAACGGTCGCTATAGTGGTCGCCAAATTGGTAAAAAGCATTTGGAGTGAGCGCTAACATAGTCGTTGTAAGATAAGTGCCTAAATCCACATCCTTATTTTTGCCATTGCGAATAACTCTTTGATCCAGCGCATAGGCATCACCGTAATTAAAGCCTACCCCCCAGCCGAAAGAACTGTCGTCAAAATAACTGGGTTTAAGTTCAAGTGAGATGAAAGGAGCGGGTACTGCGGTATCTCTGACGTGCGCTAACGTACTGTCATCACTATTATCTTTAATCGTGACAGAGAGGCTGCGTAGCGCCAAACCAGCGGTGATATATGAACCTTCCATTAAAGGTTTTACCAATTCCGCGCAATCTGAGTGCTTCACTACATCAATAACTTCTTCACACGATAGGCCGTTATCAGCGGTTTCTAAAGCCAACGCTGAAGGCGAGGCGAAGGCCATTAGTAATAACATCGGTATTAATAGGGCTATACGCATAAATTGAATCTTCCTTTTAAAATCCTATTCCATCACAAGACAGTTAATAATCTTATTGGTAGTATCGGGGACGGATAATAGATCATAACAAAAAACTATAAAGGATTTACTAGGGCATGAAATTAGAAACTCAATCAATCCACGCTGGCTTTGAAGACGATCCAACAACACGCGCAGTCGCAGTGCCTATTTATCAAACAACTTCTTATAGCTTCCGCGATACACAACACGGCGCTGACCTGTTCGATTTAAAAGAGCCAGGCAACATTTACACCCGCATCATGAACCCAACCAACGACGTGCTAGAAAAGCGTGTTGCTGAAATGGAAGGCGGTATCGGCGGATTAGCGTTTGCTTCTGGTATGGCAGCGATTACGGCAGCGATTCAAACCGTTGCCCGCGCAGGGGATAACATCATCAGTGTTAGCCAGCTGTATGGCGGCACGTATAACTTCTTCGCTCACACCTTGCCGAACCAAGGCATCGAAGTGCGTATGGCGAAAGGTGATGACCTTGCTGGCCTAGAAGCGTTAATCGACGACAATACCAAAGCACTTTTCTGTGAGTCTATCGGTAACCCAGCCGGTAACATCGTCGACATTCAAGCCTTGTCTGACATGGCGCACAAGCATGGCGTACCTGTGATTGTGGATAACACGGTGGCAACGCCGATCCTTTGTCGTCCGATTGAACAAGGTGCTGACATTGTTGTTCACTCCTTGACCAAATACATCGGTGGCCACGGTACATCGGTTGGCGGCATGATTGTCGATTCTGGAAAATTCCCTTGGAAAGATCACCCACGTTTCCCAACCTTCAACCAACCTGATCCGTCTTACCACGGTGTGGTCTATGCAGATGCGTTTGGTCCTGCTGCATTCATCGGTCGTGCACGTGTAGTACCGCTACGTAACATGGGGGCTGCGATTTCACCGTTTAACTCGTTCCTCATTCTGCAGGGGTTAGAAACACTCAGCCTACGCATGGAACGTCATACTGAGAATGCTCTTAAGGTGGCTAAATACTTGTCGGCTCACGCGATGGTTGAGTGGGTTAACTATGCGGGTCTTGAAGGCGATAAGTTCTATGAGCTAGCGAAGAAAGTGGTTGGTGGTAAGCCATCAGCGATTCTGAGCTTTGGTATCAAGGGCGGAGAAGCCAATGGTGCTAAGTTCATCGATGCCTTGTTATTGGTTAAGCGTCTAGTGAACATTGGCGATGCTAAGTCACTCGCTTGTCACCCAGCCAGCACAACTCACCGTCAGTTAAACGACGAAGAGTTGAAGTCTGCCGGTGTTAGCCGTGAAATGGTGCGTATCTCTGTGGGCATCGAACACATTGACGACATCATCGAAGATATTGAACAGGCGCTAGTTGCTGCTAAATAGCTGCTGCTAAATAGCTGCTGCTAAATAGTTGCTGCTAAGTACCTAGATGATAATATAGCGCTCATGATGACTGACTAGGTAAGTTAACTTAGTTAATCGTCGTGCAGCGCTATTTTTTTATCCGTCTATTGTCGTTAGTATTCATCATTAGTATTCACACAGATTTAGGGTCAGGTATCTCCATGTCGTTCGGACAATTTATCGCATTAGCGAGTTTCATATTATCAGCAGGCACCATCGCACTGACTTATTGGGTCGGGGTTGCGCAAGAAACAGTGAATATCTGCAATCCTTTTCTCGATGGCTGCACCGACATTACCTATACCGGGCTCGCCGGGGATGCAGGCTTCATCTTTCGCGGCGGTCTCGTCAGTGGCTGCGTATTCCTTTTGGTCTGGTGGCATTGCATGCGAGTATGGTTACAGCCCAGCATTCAAACCCGAGCCAGCCGCATAAACCTAAATCTAATGACCTTCTTTGGCATGCTCGCTGTTATTGGCTTAATCGTCGGCACCGCCGTATTAGCGCCATTGAAAGATCAAGTTTTATGGGGCCCGCATATTCGAGGCGCCAATACCTTCTTTGAAGGTATTCTATTAGCGCTGTCATTTAACTTTTACTTAATTTGGCGTGGCCGTAAAGACGGATTATTAGAAGTGCCGTCGTTTAATGTTAAAGCCGTATTGTTCGTATTAATCTGGATCGTGCTGGTGGCTTTTGTGGCTAACTCAATCGGCGAGCATATGAAGAAAGGCACCAAAATAGCAGAGTGGTGGGCAACGCTATTAATCTGCATGTATTTTTTAACGTCCTATTGGGACTGGAAAAAAATAAAACTACAGATAAATAATCATTAACAATTAAGCACGATTAAAAAACGTAATACATCACTATTGGCTGGCTGCCTAAACTGAGGAATGGATCATGAATCATAAAATTTTAGCTGCATTATGCAGTGCTTCTTTTATCTTGACGGGTTGCGGTGGCGGCAGTAGTAGCGATAGCGATGGAGATACAGGCGGCGGAGATCAACAACCTGACATCAAGATAGGCATCTTTCTTGATAGCGCAGTGGGTAACTTAAGCTATAAAACAGCTAGCCAAAATGGCAGCACCGATAGCCAAGGAAGGTTCAGCTATGTAGAAGGTGAAGATGTTACCTTCTCAATCGGAGCGCTAAATTTTCCAGTAGTAAAGGCGGCAGGTGTCATTACACCGATGACCTTGTCGGGAGATGCGGCGGTTGGCAATCAGCAAGTTACCAATATCGCGATACTTCTGCAGTCATTGGATACCAATGGTAATCCTGACGATGGTATTACTATTCCAGCAGGGGCTGCCGCTGCCGCATCTGCGATTAATTTGACTGTACCGACAGAAAATTTCATCAGTAACGCTGCGGTAATCAACATGATTGCTAATTCAGGTTCTGCTACCACTACGTTAGTATCAGCGCAGGATGCGCAAGATCATTTACAATCTACCGTTGAATCACAAACGCCCTACGTTGGATCTTGGAGTATTGTCACCGGAGACTCTGAAAGCCATTTGATATTCTTTGCTGACAATACTTTTATGTATGCAGAAAATGATGCTCTAGAACCTAATGGCTTAGAACTCGGCCATTATAGTTACGATACTGAAAGCGACAATATGACGTTAACTATTTCTTTCGATAACAACGGCCCGGGTACAGACTCAGGTGTGGGTGATATTGGTAAAGACGTCGTTAACGATATCGTGCTATCGAATAATAATGAAACAATGGCCATCGCCAATGGCGCATTAACTTTCACCGCAGATGATTTAGATACCAGTTCTATCGTAGGCGCTTGGTCTATTACCCATCAGCATGAATCTCAACACCTGATCCTCTATTCGAACAATACCTTCATCTACGCAGAGAATGATTTAACCGAACCGAACGGCTTAGAGTTAGGAACTTATGCCTATGATGCGGGCACCGGTAAAATCACTTATACCATTACTTATGACGATAATGGTCCAGGTCAAGATTCAGGTCTAGGTGATATCGGAACACTGGAGCCAATCGATATAGCGTTAGGGAACGGTGCGAATACTTTAAGTATCGATAACGGAAGTTTAATGTTTGGTCGATCTCTATAAACTGACTGATAAAAAAGTGTGCACTTCGATATGATGATTTTCTCTAAACTCATTGAAGAAGTGCAGCGCTGTACACTCTGTGCCGAACACCTTCCTCATGGCGTACGGCCTGTCTTGCAAATCAATCCCAAAGCTAAAATTCTTATTGCTGGTCAAGCACCCGGTCGTAAGGTTCACGAGTCTGGCATTCCATTCGATGATGCCAGTGGTGACCGCTTACGTGAGTGGATGGGAATATCAAAAGACACATTTTATAATGACGAAAAAATAGCCATTCTGCCGATGGGTTTTTGTTATCCAGGAACGGGTAAAAGTGGTGATCTTCCGCCTCGGGCTGAGTGCGCAGCCGCTTGGCGTGAAAAACTATTGCAACAACTGCCGAATCTAGAATTGATATTGGCAATTGGCCAATACGCTCAAGCCTATCATCTGCCTGAAAAGAAAAAGACCCTCACTGAAACCGTTCAATGTTGGCAAGCGTATTTAGAAAAATTTCATCCTGCTGTTTTGCCCCTACCGCATCCTAGCCCTAGAAATAATATTTGGCTGAAACGAAATCCGTGGTTTGCGGATGAAGTCCTTCCTATCTTAAAGCAGCGCATCGATAAAAATTTATAGCGTGCTTACAATCCGTAACGACATATAACTCAGAACGACTGTACAGTAATTGACTTATAACCTATTAATGAATAACTCAAATAGGAAATTCCCTACAAGGAAAGTTATGACACTGCCGCAACGCATCTCAGTAAGCTCCGCACTTTTATCACTAATCACCATGACCGTTTGCTACATCATCGCCGTGAATTATGGCTCAGTGCCACTGTGCATTCCTTGGTTACAAGGCTGCGCTGCTATAACTGAAACCGGTATTACCTATCCCGAAGCCTATTTTTTTAGAGCAGGCTTTATCAGCGCGGGAGTCTTGATCATTATTTGGTGGTACTGCATGCGTGCTTACTTGCGTGAGATTCGAGCAGAGCGTTGGAGTCATTGGTTAAGGGTAGTATTCCAAAGCGGTATTTTAGCGTCTATTTTATTAATCGTGAGCGTTACGGTACTGGGTCCGCATATGTCAGACTCCAAAGTGACAAAAGGATTATGGCAACTGCATACCATAACCGCCGTCTTGTTTTTCTTATTAACCACCATTAATCAAATCGCAGTAACGTGGTGGTTGAGCATTAGCCTCACCGAAGATCATAAAGAATTTGTGACACTAAAAATTAAGAAAGTAATCAATGTATTCCAAGTCATACTATTACTGTGGTTATTCAGTAGCCTTGTGTCTGAACTTAGCCGAGAAGCTACCAATATTATTGAATGGTGGATAGCGACACTGTCTGCGCTTTATATTCTAACCAGTTATTGGGATTGGAAAGAGTTTAGCTTAGCCAGAGAAGAGTAGAGCGATGCCAGTCAGTCATCCAAGATACATTCACTCATTCGCTAATATCAAAAAAACAATAATTATTCTTCTCCCCCCGCTTGATTGAATACATGGCCATGTCAGCACGCTTGATGAGCTGACTTGATTGGTCGCCATGCTCTGGGTAAAGAGCAATCCCGATACTAGAGCCGATGGCAATCGTATTTTCTGAAAAAATAAAGGGCTGGCAAAGAGTGTGTATTATTTTTTTAGAAACCAGCTCAGCATCCAGCGTCTGATTAATATCCCCTAAAATAATAAGAAATTCATCGCCGCCAATGCGTGCCACAGTATCCACCTCTCGAACGATCTGCTTAAGTCTTGTGGCCACTTGTTGTAATACAAAGTCGCCGATATCGTGCCCAAAAGTATCATTAACGGCTTTAAAACCATCAAGATCAATGAATAACACGGCAACAATTCCGGTTTCTCGACGGGCCCTAGCAATGGCGTTATCTAATCGATCTTTACCAAGGTAGGCATTGGGCAAACCTGTTAACACATCGTGGGTCGCTTTATGTTGTAAAGCCTCCTGAGCAAGCTTTCGTTGAGTAATATTTTCTTTTAAACAGACAAAGTTTTGCACTTCTTCTTGCTCAGAAAGTATTGGAAAAATCGATGTTTTTTCCCAATATAAATCGCCGTTTTTCTTACGATTAATAATTTCCCCAGTCCACATTTTACCGCGGCTAATGGTTGACCACATCTCGACAAAGACAGGTTTTGGCGTCTCACCTGAATGTAAAATGTTAGGGCTTTTGCCAATCATTTCTTCTACAGAGTATTCTGAATTATCAAGTAAACTCGGGTTAACATATTCAATGATGCCATTGATATCCGTGATCATAACTCCCGTTGGACTATGCTCTACCGCGAGGGATAACTTCTTTAATGAATACGCTTGCTTATCGCGAGCAACATCAGACGCCTTTGCAAGATTGAGAGTCAGCGCAGTTACCCAGACAACAAAAAGAGAGTAGCCACGGTTAATAAGAGACTCCCAGCTTTCAACCTCAAAATTAATAAAAAAGATCGTTAACGAGAGTATGGTTACAACCGTCGCCAGAATTAATATGTGACGACGCTGTGGAAACCACCATCCCATCGTGACGACGGCAACATAGAGTATGTCGCCATCAATGTGCAGCGGTGCAAAAATATCGAAGGTTAAAATTCCTAGTATTAATATACCGGTAAAAAATAATAAACTGATGGGCGTAGGGCGTAACGGTAGCTGGCTATTAATGAACGGAATATCAGTTTGTTGTTTTTGAAAAGGTCGCGTCATTCGTGCGAGCAGCACGGACGCAATTATGATGATACAAAGGGCAATGCAGCCGGTCACAATTGAGCCGCGAATAAAAGGTGCGCGAATTTCAGCGAGATCCATTTTAGCGACGAGGCCATAACCTATCTGCAGAGGAGCGTATGCCGCCATTACTTGCTGGCCGAGATGATTCGGCCCAATAAAAATGCCAAAAGCTCCTTTCAAAGCTTGCCGCATGGGCTCAACTTCGTTAGAGAAATAGGATAGTTGACTGCTAGGAATATCTCGATGACGCTGGTGAAAATCAATGTCAATGTAATCACCAGATCGATGGCCAATAACATATTCACCAGTAATACCAAACCCTAGGCTTTGGCTGTACGCATCGATCACCTGCGAGAGCGTAGCCCCTCTTGCGCCATCTGGGTGATCTTGTTGGCTATGTATCGCATCGAACTCAGCGACAGAATCAATAAGCTTCGCTTGACTGCTAATCAGCTCTAATAAGTACTCTTGATGACGCTCATAAGATGAATGGTACAAGCTGATTGCTGAGCACAAATTTACAGTGATGCAGATGACCGCCATAACAATCACCAAATAGAAAAAGCGTTCGTATTCTTTAATGCCGGAGTGACGATCAAGAATCCCACCGCGTTTATTGGAAGAAATTTTGAGTAGCCGAATTTGATTAAACAAAAGGCTGCCTAAAGCCACTATGAGCAAGGATACGCCGGTCGCGATTAAGCTCGCATAGATAAAAGGTTTACGCAGCTCTTGAATGTCTACTTTAGCGACCAAGCCTCGGTCTAAATCGGGTAGTGGGGTATAGGCCACTAAGACTTTCTGACCTCGATGGTCAATACCAAAAATATTGCCCGAGCCGCCTTCAAGCGCCAAGTTTAATGCGTGCTCACTGACCCCAGACAACGGTTGCGAAGCCGTGATGCTGCTAGGCGAGTAATCAAGAATAAGCTCAAGCTGTTCATTTCTATGGGCTAATAGCACCTCACCACTATAGAATAATTTTTCACGCTGGCTGAAGGTTTTCAATAATTGGCTTAACGTTGCTTCTTTTGCCCCTAAAGGATTGGCGTCTGAACTGTGCTGAGAATCGAAACGGAAAATGGCCGCGACTAGCCGAGCCTGGCCTTCAATCAGCTCTAATGTCTTGGCTTGTTCAATATGCATAGAGATGCGGTATTGAACACCGATAGACGCGATGGTCACTAATAGGCCAACCATAAGCATGATAGGCACAAATGGCAGGCGAGTGTGAATATAAGACTTTCTATTCATTAAGTACTCAGTCAGCGTATTACTTACTTAAAAGTTAAAATACTAACGTCAGTATAGATGTGTTTTGACTAATTTATTAACGGGTTATCCCCGTATTTACGGTGGATTATTGCATAGCCCAAGACCTGTGCGTCACAGGTATATCAAAGTTCAAGCAGAGAATAATTCATTCCACTGGTTACCCGAGTATCTCTATCCAGACTGACAGCCTATCGACCCTTAAAGGCTGAACCATTGCTTCGTTGACTCATCTGCTGGGTAAAAACTCTCTATACGTAATTCTTGTAGCGTTATATCTTGCGGAGTACCAAAGGTAGTCAATGCAGTGAAAAAACTTAATGTTGTACTGTCGTTTTTAATCGTGAATTCGAGAATCGGTCCTTGGTCTAACTTACCCGCTCGGTATTGCCAATCTTTGGGAATGTGCGGCCAAGACAAAAATTTATTCAGCAAATCATAACCCGCCGGATCACGGGTATTGAGCAACTCATTTTGCAGTTGTTGTAACAGTACCGAGGCAGCATCCTCCCAGTCAGGAATAAATTGCTTAAGGCCATCCTCGGCTAAATATAAATCGTATACGTTGCTGTATTTATCTAACGTGCTGGCGGGCAGAAACGTCAGCAGCATTTTAACGGTGCCACTATTGGCCATCAGTTGATTGCCCAGAGCATCCATGACAATGGCCGGATAAGGCGCATGATGATCTAACATTCTTTTTAATGCGTGACGAACCTTGGTCATCGCCGGAGACTCTAAAGCGCTCTTGCTAAAGCGAGGATTAAAGCCTGCTGCGATCAGTAATGAGTTTTGTGATTTAAGTGGCATGCCTAAGGTTGCACAAAGACGCATCACCATATCAATACTGGGCTGGGATCTGCCGTTTTCGAGAAAACTAAGGTGCTTAATCGAAATGTCCGCATTCATGGCCAAATCCATTTGGCTGAGCCCTAGGGTCTTGCGCCATTGACGTATTGCTTCACCAAAAAGAGCATTTGCCATGATTGAACACCTTTATAATTGAGAGTGAAGTTTACCTCTTAGGTAATTCTTTTTCGATATTAATAGTCAGATAATCACTCTGTGCTTGCGAGAGCAGCTTTCTGTTAATAAAGAACTTCTGTCAATAGGTACAAACAATGAAGGATCAAAAAATGAAGGATCAAACAATGAAGGATCAAACAATGAAGGATCAAACAATGAATGACTCAAAACAAATAACAGGTCTAATTGGGCTACTGACGGCCTTTATACTTTTGACCCTATACATCGCCTTAACCTCAACCGCGCCTATCTGGGTGGAAGCGGCCCAGATGCTGGCGAATGTATCGAGTTTACAATTCCATGTCATGGTGGATATTTACCTATTGGTTCTACTGTTCTGTATTTGGATGATTAAAGATTCTCGACAGCAGGGCTACTCGATAAAAATACAAATTATGTTTGTTTTTTTATCCGTGACTCTAATATCAATAGGGGTGATGTCATATTTAATCTATCGCGCTAAGTCTCAGAAAAATATTCTAGATTAGTAGACATAAAAATTAAGAGGATATTGAAAATGGAAAGAAGTTATTTAATGACGATGACGGCATTAATTATCCACCAAATTGATGCAGCTTACTGGAAGGAGTGGGACATGTTCTTTATTCCTGGAGGTATTCAAGGCTTCTTAGTCTTTAATATCATTGTTGTGCCCGTTCTTTTGTGGGGCTATAGGCACGTTATTTTATCAACGGATAAAGCCATTTTTTATTCTGTTATCTGCAGTATGCTTGGCTTACTTACTTTTTGTATTCATTCGATTTTCTTTATCGTCGGTTTTGAACAGTTTAATTTACCACTATCACTACTGGTATTATTGACGTGTTTGTTGAGCTCGATATACCAGTTAGAGCGAACATGGAAGCTGGTAAACGCTAAGAGATCTATCGGCTAGGGCGTCAATCGCAATGGCCGCAGCGGACTTGCTCGAATACGGTATCAAGATCAGCCTCTTCCTGTACAAAGTCCAGAACGATGCGTAAAGCCTTACCTTCATCGTAAATACTTTATTTAACCGGCTCAATTTTTTTCGATTCTGTCTTGGGTAACCAGCTCAGCAACGTCTGTTGAAGTTTATCGACTTCTACAGGTTTAGAGAGAAAGTCATTCATGCCTGCAGCAAGGCATTTCTCTCGGTCATCTTCCATCGTGCTCGCGGTCATTGAAATAATTGGAATGGACCTGTTCAGTACTTTTGAATCAGCGTCTCGAATTCTTCGACTGGCTTCAAAGCCATCCATTACCGGCATCAAACAGTCCATAAGAACTAGGTCGTAAGGTAGATTTTCAAGGGCCTGTAATGCTTCCACACCGTTGCACGCTATGTCTGAGTGGATACCCAGTTCTTCGAGTATTGTTTGGGCTACAATTTGATTGATGACATTGTCTTCTACGATTAAGACACGGCCATAGAGCCCCAACTTCTCTTTAATAGGGTTGTTTATAGGGTTGTTTTTTATTTCGTGGCCGTTGGCGGCATGGGCAAGATCGAGTATGAACCAAAACGTTGACCCTTTACCTTCTTCACTTTCAACACCAATCTCACCATCCATCAGTATCACTAACTGCTTACAGATCGATAATCCAAGACCTGTGCCACCATACTGTCGAGTGGTAGATCCATCTGCCTGACTGAAGCGATCAAAAAGCGTTGTCTGCTGTTCTAAACTGAGACCAATGCCATTGTCTGTAATTTCAAAACGCACTTGAGTACGCGCCTCAGTAGATCCGGGCTGCAGAGTATAGTGCACCGATACTTCACCCTGCTGAGTAAACTTGAGCGCATTACCGATCAGATTATTGATAATCTGGCGGATACGTCCAGAATCTGCGCTGACCCACAATTCTTCGATCGGATTGACAGGGCAGATCAGTATTAGCCCTTTGGCATCGGCTTGGAATGACATCGTTCTGCCAATCTCGTGGGTCAGAGCAGCCAAGTCAAAATCAATCAGTTCTAACTCCAGCATACCGGCTTCAACTTTAGAAAAGTCGAGGATGTCATTAATAATGGTTAACAGCGAATCGGCACTGGACTTAACGGTACTGGCGTAGAGTCTCTGCTTTTCGTTTAGCGTAGTACCGAGTAATAAGTGACTCATGCCGATGACGCCATTCATCGGCGTGCGAATCTCGTGACTCATATTAGCTAAAAATTCGCTCTTCGCTTGACTTGCGGCTTCAGCATTACTTTTAGCTTCCTGCAATGCCACTTCGGCGACTTTACGTTCGGTTATGTCACGGCTGATACAGACAAAACGTTTGATAGTATCGATGTTGATTTCACTGACCGATATTTCCAAAGGGAATACGGAGCCATTTTTACGCACGCCTTCTATCTCGGTAACCTGGCCGTTTATAATGTAACTATCCAGATTACGACCGCTTTGATTTGCCCCATGGATAAATTGCTCAAGGTTTAAGCCAACAAGGGTATCGTTTTCATAATCGAACATGGTTCTGATTGCATGGTTATGGGACAGAATCACACCCTGGCTATCAAAAGTAAAAAGGCCATCGGCAATACTTTCAATAATGTTATCCATGTAGTCTCTAGACACGACGTTTTCTTCCAGTACCTTACTCATATGATTAAACGACAGACTAAACTCGGTCATTTCATTGCTAAAAAAACGAGGAAAGCGCTTCATTAGAAATTGATAAAATGGCAAGCTTGATTTTTTGTCAGGAAGGACCATTTGATCGCCAAAACTACCGGATTTAAACAGTTCTAAATGTCGAGTTAAAACGGCTAAGGGCCGTGTAATAGAGCGCGTTATTAAAAGGCCAATGGTAATAGCGATCAGCAGGGTGAAGACGATAAAGATCGCCAATAATTGCTGGCTTTTTTGCACCGTCACTTGAGCTTGCTTGGCTGCCAACCTTACCGCTATTAAGCTTTGACCGGCACGCCGGTTACTGAGGCGATAGTCGCGCAGCGCATTATCAAAATTAAGAGCATTGAGTGTGTAGCTCTCATCTTCTAAAGCGGCCAGTGCGGCAAGAACATTACCCTCTTTGATCCTATTGATAGCCGCAAGCTCTATCTTGGTTTGTGCTGCCCTCGCCTCTTGGGCTTGCTTGAAAAAAGACTTGTCGTGTAGATGGCTACTGCCGATTAACGTGGTAATGGCTGGATTCATGTCATATGAAAACGCGAAATAACGTTGCTGCCAATGTTTTTTCTGGGTAAACGCGTATTGGTTAGCGCTATGCATGAGAACTTCTTGTACGTATTCAACATGATCAGTCAGGCTATCGATGTTCGAATGAGCTTGGTACTCATCGATGCTCGAGGTAACGTCATTATTAAGAAGACTGGCAATGCCTTCCAATTGCCGCAGACCAAGGTATCCGATTAGCCCCGCCAAGATAGAAACAATCAAAAAGCCAAGAAAAAGTTTTGCAAATATCTTCATCTACTTGATGATTTCCTTCACGCTTTCTAAGAACACAGGGCTGATATTCACATCTAGAATATTAGCGGTGGTTTCATTAAGAACAATGTAGCTATCTCTCGGGGATTCGGTCTTCAGCCAGGCCGGATCAGCGCCGTCAAAAATTTGCCCAGCCTGTTCCCCAGATATAGTTGCGATAGCCTTGAAATCACCAATATTTCCCACTAACAAACCATTGATTACGCCTTCTTTGTTGCAAGCGAACGACGGTATTTTATGACGTTTACCAAATTCAGCAATGATCGCATCACCGCCGTCATGGGTCAGCGTATCGCAAGTGGAAAAGATCGCATCAATATCAGCCGCATTCTTCTGCAGCTGGTCTTGGATATCCTCTAGATCGACAGCCGCAATATCGATAATCGTGATGCCACGTTCTTCTAATTGAGCTTTAACTTCTTTCAGCTGATTGGTCGAGTTGGATTCTCCTTTGCGGCGCACCACCGCCAGCGATTTGGTATCCGGAAACAGTTGCTCAAAAATATAATATTGCTTAGCCAGCGGCACGTAATTCCGGCTGCCGACTAGGTTATTTTCTGAGTTGTCTAACGACGCAATTAAATTTGACTCGACAGGGTAGGTGCAGATCGAAAAAACAACAGGAATAGGGCTCTGCATTTTTTCAGTAAGTTCTTTAGCGATGGTGGTGCCGGGGGTGGTCAATGAATAGATTAAATCAATTTCTTGGCTGATAAACCCTTCGATGATTCTATGCTGTTTAGCCAAATCTGCTTCTGGATTTTTTTCGATAAACTGGATGTTTTCCCCTGCGATGTAGCCCTTTAGGGCTAAGCCTTCTTTAAAGCCCTCAATGCTTCGATCATACTCTGGATTGGATCCCCAGCGAGCGATTCCTACCGTGATTATTTTAGGTTCTGAAAAAATCATATATGCCAAGGCAAGAGCGGCGACTAAACCACACCCTATCAAAACAGTTAAAATCGGTTTTGCCTTGATAGCTTGATTCAAAAGCTTATCTCCGTTGCTCATAGGATAGGAACTTAAGTCCCATTGTAATAAATAAAGCGTAGCTGGTAGATATTGAATAGCTAGCCATGTGAATACCCAACCGCCTGTAATATCAGGGCGGTCAATCGCAATGGCCGCAGCGGACTTGCTCGAATACGGTATCAAGATCAGCCTCTTCCTGTACAAAGTCCAGAACGATGCGTAAAGCCTTACCTTCATCGTCGAGACTGTATTTCTCAGCCATCTGTTTTAACCAAGTGATTTGGTCATCATTGAGTTCGGCTGAATAGCTGGTTTTAATGCCGCCCATTACGTATCTCCTGTATGTTTTTCATACAATGAGTATGGATCTAACTGGATGGAATGCAAACGAGCATCACTGATATTATGAAAGGATAAAATGTTGCCTTAAACGTAATAATAGTACTTAAAGAAAGCGGGCGATCCGCGCAGCAACAAAACACAAGGCTAGCCATACTATTTTCTGAGCAATAGTGACGCTTGAGCAATAGTGACGCTATTAATAGAAGATAAAGCAACGGATTCTTAAATCTGGTCAAGCATACTGCAAGCAATGGAAGTTTTGGATTCGATAGCTATAATTACCCATACAAAAGTCACCTTTAAGCAATAGTGATGTTAAATATATTTAATACAGCAAAGCGTTACTTTTCCAAAGTCCCTGATACTGTGGATATCAATAAATATCGTTATTATTATAGTGAACTTATCGCTTTCATACTTGCACTAGCCGTTCATGTAATTCTTTTAATTGTTTTCTGGATGCTAAATGTTAGACCCTTGTTTATTTTTAATATTCTCAGTGTAGTTATTTTTATAACAAGCATTATCTACCTTAGAAAAGGTAAATTTATACTGGCTTATTGTCTCCTTGGATTTGAATTTACGACACATCAGGCACTTTGTGTGATTTTAATCGGATGGGATTCAGGCATTCAGTTCTGGCTGATATCCATGAGTGTTGGTGTCATGCTACTTAGCGAAAACAAAAAAGTAGGTATCTTTATTTCCATTATACTTGCTAGTGAATTTTTTGTTCTTGACCTGTATTTTAGAAATGCAACGCCGGTATTTGAAGATGGTCAGCGTTTAGGAACGGTTGTAGAGTGGGTTGATAAAACAGATGCGTTAGCAC
>JBALXI010000070.1:0-6045 GCA_036960605.1 Oleispira sp.
CTTCTGAGTTATTTGGTTCAGACCAAGCTCGACACGTGTCTCAATTACAATGGCGCCTCTCTTTAATTATTATGGTGCCGATTTGTGCCATGATTGCTTTTCCTCTCTCGAAAGTGAATCCTCGACAAGGGCGCTTTGCTCGGCTATTTCCTGCGATTATTTTATTCATGGTGTATATCACATTGCTCATTTCTTTACGGGGAATGTTGAGTAAGGGAGATATATCGCCTGCGATTGGTATGTGGTGGGTGCATGGGGTGTATGCGCTTATTGGTTTGGGATTATTGTTTATTCCCGAGTGGAATCGCCGCCGTAAGATTAGGAGTTTATGATGCGCCAGTTAGATTCTTATATCGCCCGTAATGTATTAATGGCGACCTTGGTTGTGATGGTCGTGATTGTTGGCCTTGATGCTATTTTTACTCTAGTGGATGAACTCGATAATTTAAAAGGCAACTACAAGCTTGTCGATGCGCTTTTCTTTTCAGGCCTTCGACTGCCACGCCGTGTCTATGAGTATATGCCTATGGCGTGCTTAATCGGTTGTTTGGCAGGTCTAGGCTCTATGGCCGCGAGTAGTGAGTTAACAGTAATGAGAGCCGCGGGGATTTCGATAAATCGCATTGTCTTGGCTGTATTGAAACCGATGGCGGTCTTGATGTTTGTTTCTCTTATATTAGGTGAGTACGTAGTGCCCTCTTTGGAGAAAATTGCTCAGGCTCATAAAGCCGTAGCTCAAGGTGCGAGTGAGGCCCTGTCGAATAAAGGTAAAGGCTACTGGCACAAAGAGGGTAGCACTGTCATGCGCTTTAATGCGGTTGAGCCGGGAGGCGTATTACACGGTATTACGCGTTACGAATTTGCCGAGGGTGATGGCGCGCAGACGCATGAATTAAAGCGGGTTGTCTATGCTCAGCGGGCGTTGTATCAGCGAGCATATTGGCAAATGGAAAACATTGTTATTACTCACTTTGAAGATGATAATGTCTGGCAAGAAAAGCAGTCGACTGGGCGCTGGGATACCGAACTTACGCCCGAAAAACTCAGTGTCGTGATTGTAAGTCCACGTGATATGTCGATTTCTGGGCTGTATCAATATGCCAACTACCTTGATGAGCAAGGTTTGAATTCGGATGCTTATATGTTGTCTTTTTGGCGTAAGGTGACGCAGCCGTTAAGTACTTTTGCTCTGGTTATTTTAGGTATCTCTTTTATTTTTGGCCCTTTACGTTCGGTGACGCCGGGTTATAGAATCTTTAGCGGCATTATTGTTGGTATGGTTTATAAATACGCTGAAGAGTTACTTTCTCCTGCGAGTATTGTCTTGGGATTTGAGCCTGTTCTGGCGAGTATTATTCCAATATTCGGCAGTCTCACCTTGGGTTTATTATTACTGAGAAAGGCGGCTTGATTTCGGTTTATTCAAAAATAGCTCGCTAATGCTCTAGCGAGCCTGCAACAAAGTCTTTAGTATGAATAATTAGTATTTTAAAACTGGCAAAAAAATAATAAAAGGCCAAATTATTCATGTTAGAGCTATTTCTTTCTGCTTGTGGCGCAGGCATGTGCATCGCTTTGATGATGCTTATTTTAAAAGATTTTTATCATTCTGTTGCTGCGCGAGTTTTCTTAGTTTTAATTGGCTGTGCTTTTGTGCATATGTGCCATAACTGGTTACCTGCTTCACTGTCTTCTTATGCTTATATGGTTGAGAGCGCAGCTCCTGCATTCTTCTGGATGAGTGGTCGGCTAATTTTTCAAGAAGGCTATCGATTGCCTCGTATCGGATTATTTATAGCCATTTATAGTTTTACCACCCCCGTCATTAAGCATTTGATAACTCTATCGCTGGATATGACGCCAGATTGGGTTGAATTTTTAGGGCGAGAAGTACAGCAATATTGCGAATATGCCTTAGTGATTATGGGGGTTTTTGCTTTGTTTCGAGGCCAGAATGATGATTTAGTTGAGTCGAGACGTCGATTGCGGTGGGCCATTATGGGGGCTTCAGGACTTTCGTTAGGCTGGGCTGTGTTCTCATTTAATTTAAATTTTGGCTCTGCAACTTCCAGAATATTGGCAATCGATGCTTCTATATTAATTATTATATGGACTCTTTTCAAAGGACGCAGTGACATTTGGGGCGGCGAAAATGTCGTTGTAAAAACTGCTACTTTAGATATCGTTGCAGAGCATGCCTCTCCTGTGAGTGAAAGCCACATTGAGAAGGTTGTTGAGTTAGCGGATGAGCTTGAAGAGTCTGAAGAGCTCTCTCGCGTGAAGGACATTATGTCGCAAGGATTTTATAGGCAGGAAAAGTTAACCTTAAGAGACCTTGCATTAGAGCTAGCGCTGCCTGAGTACAAGGTTAGGAAGGTCATAAATAAAGAGCTGGGTTACCGAAACTTTAATGAATTCATTAATGAATATAGAATTAATGAAGCTGCCCAGAGATTGATTTCAGAGCCAGAGACGCCGATATCCAATATATCTCTGGATGTTGGATATCGCACGCTAAGTTCTTTTAATCGCGCATTCCGTAAAGAAAAAGAAACGACCCCAACAGCTTATCGCGAATCAAATTGACGTGAAATGACAGTTTATTTGTATAAATATAACAATTAAGCAAGCGCTTGGTTTGTGAAAGCATCACCTCTGTAGCCCCTATTAACACAGGCTTTTAAAAGAATTGCACAACGATTGTAACGATCTAGTCAGCGAAATGGATTTACCTATTGCTCAACAGTCGTTTTACTGGAGTCACTTCAAAAGACTTCGTATTAGCCATTATAAAATTAACTCCGCTGATAATTCCGAATACTCTTTGAAGCCAAACTATAAAAAAGATAATTACCCTTAAATGGGACCTTCCTTATATTGAGGCACAGAATGAAAATGAATATACCATTAGTTAAATTGGGTTTGGCATCAGCCATTGCGGTTGCTGTAGTTAGCATGACAGGTTGTGGTGGTGATGATAATGATTCGAATAATGATGCTCTCGGGGGGAGTAGTCCAATTGTGTGTGAATCAGCTTGTACCGCTTCTGGCTTTGTATTTCCAGTAGGTGCTATTTATGTATCGCCTGATGCAGTCGATGGCACAGATTTAAAAGATGCCATTATTATTGCTCTAACTGATATTGCTGATAATGCGGTTGTTGTTCTGCCGAAGGGATCATTTGTAGTAAGTTCGTCTATTACGGTTACTGATGCGACGGGTATTACTATCACGGGTCATGGTCTTGATGCAACTAAGCTAGATTTTAGCACTGCACCTGAGGATGATGGCATCAAGTTTGCCGGGGGTACGGATATTACCATTCGTGATTTAGGAGTGTATGAAGCACCCAAAAATGGAATTAAAGCAGATGGTGTTAATGGTATTCACATAACCTACACGTCTGCAATATGGGAAGAAAATTTAGAAAAAGGGGGTGATGATAACGGCGCTTATGGTTTGTATCCTGTCTCTAGTCAAAATGTACTAATGGAGAATAACTACTCTAAAGGCTCTGCGGATGCCGGTATATATGTAGGACAATCTAATAACATTGTTGTTCGAAACAATATTGCCGAGCATAACGTTGCTGGTATTGAAATTGAAAATTCGACGAACGCCGATGTGTACAATAACGTAGCCTTTGATAATGCGGCGGGTATTTTAAGCTTTGACCTTCCAGGCCTTCCTCAAGCCTATGGTGGTGGCGTACGTATATTTAGCAATAATACTTATGATAATAATACGACCAATGTCGGCCATGGAGCCGTAAATCTTGCACCGTCAGGTACCGGTATTTTGATTTTCGCGACCAGCGATGTTGAAATCTATAATAATACGATTACCGATAATGATACGGCAGGGGTTGAAATTGCCAGTTATTTCCTAGCAGATGAAAACGTGGCCGGCTATGGCGTTAATTATGGTGCGACTATCGGGGATGGTTGGAGTCCGTTAATTAAGAATATTAACGTTCACAGTAATACCTTTAAAGATAACAGTCTTCTTTCTCCGCCTAAGGCAGGGTTGCTAGAAAAAATCATTACTGCCTATCAGTTTGGGGCTAACTTTAGTGGCTCTCCTCAGGTAGCTCCTGCAATTATCTATGGTGGCATTGGTGAATTGTTGTCAAATGCTGGTGCGCTAGCGGACTTTGATACATATCTTGTAGGTGATGCGGCTAAGGAAGCGGGTATTGATCACGATGCTTATTCTGCAGAAGATGCTATTTGTGTGCATGACAATATTAAAAATACCGGCAACTTCAATCATGACCTGAATGTGGCGATGGTTTATGGAGCAGACCCAGCGGATTCAGCTAATTTTAAAAGTGGAATTCCTGAGCCAACATTGCGTATTGATTTAATGGCAAACAATACACTATTAGATTGTACTCTTGAGCGCTTAGAACCTGCGGTTGTAACTATCAAAGGTACTGTCTACGGCTGTACTGGTGATGATGCAGCATTGGCAGCTTGTGCGCTTTAATTAATTAGTTCTCTCTACTTGAGCGAGGTCTATTTTTCTATAGATCTCGCCTCAGAAAAATTTCTATTGGGTTATGTCCAAACTTATCAGTATGTATTCGAAGGTTGATTTATGAATATAACAAACAGATTTCAAAAATTATTTAAAGTGTCGGTCTTTATTGCAGCTAGTTCGGTATTGGTGGCATGTGGCGGGGCTGGAAGTGATTCAGATACAGCTGAGGATTCAATCGTAGATCCTGGTGTAGATCCTGGTGTAGATCCAGATGGAGGTCTGTGTGCGAAGAAGGTTGTGGGAGTGAACTGGGAAGCGCTTTTGACGGCTAATTGCTCAAAGTTATCTAACTATAATCTGTTTGTCGATGCGAGTGATCCAACGACTGGGCCTAATGATAGTGGTATTCCATATGATCTATCGACCTCCTTATTTACCGACTATGCGACTAAATATCGCTTTGTTTTTGTACCGGAAGGCCAAGTGGCTACTTACTCAGAGCACGAAGTTATCGAGTTTCCTGTAGGTACAGTATTAGTAAAAACATTTTCTATGCCTGCCGATACGGCTAATCGTGGAGTTAATGAGACGAATATTGAAACTCGTTTATTGATACATCGTGCTGACGGTTGGGCTGCCATTCCTTATTACTGGGACTCGGAAGCTGATGCGTCTTATATCGTAACGGGTAAAACTATTACAGATATAACGATTACTCATGATGATAATAACCCAGCAACTGATAACTCATTAACATTTGATTATGGTGTGCCGCAAAAGGGCCAGTGTACTAACTGCCATGCGGTCGTGCCTGATCTTCAGGGGCCAGAAGATCAGCGTAAATCTATCTTTAAGCCTATTGGTCCCAAGGCTCGATTCTTAAATAATAATTATGATTATGATGGTCAAGTTGAAAATCAGCTCGCTCATTGGGAAAGTGAAGGTATTCTGGTATCAGTACCGACGGATAAGATGACGATTGCTTCTGCGCCTATTTTTGAAGATACAACCGATATAACGGCTTTATCTCCTGAGGATTTAAATATCATGGCGCGTGGATATATAGATATTAACTGTGCGCATTGTCATCGAGATGCATTGACCATTCCAGAGCCTAACTATGCTGGGGCTGCTGGTGATAGTGGCTTGACGGTAGAGTTTAATCGTAGTTTTGATGCTAACCCAGTTAGATTTGGTGTGTGCAAAACGGCGGTAGCTGCTGGCGGTAGTAGTGAGTACCCTAGGGATGTTATCCCTCAGCATGCTGATCGATCATATTTACTCTTTCGCATGAATACTAACGATGGCCGTCATAAAATGCCTGAATTAGGTCGTGGTAGTATTCATACTGAGGGTGTTGAGTTGATTAGGGCTTGGATTAATTCACTACCTGAAAATGATTGTGGTCTTACTGATCTTGTGATGTAACATTTGCTCAGTACTTGTATTATTTTAACTTTAAAAAGGCTAGAGCATTTGAATTTATTGAAGTGACCCCCAATAGTTAGACAAATAACTTTGGGGGACTTCATGTCCAAATACAGTAGAAGCTTAAAAATAGTC
>JBALXI010000071.1:0-5703 GCA_036960605.1 Oleispira sp.
GGTTAAGGCTAAAACTAATCCTATGGATAAGAAGCCTAAAACAACAGCCGCTAAGAAGTCAAAGCCTAAGAAAATGGCCGGTGCTTTAGGTGGTTACGGCTCCAAGAAGAAGGGTTGATCATGGATAGCACAGAGACATCTTTTTTGATTGCTCCATTTATAATGTTATCGATTGCCGCTATCAAGCGCACTAGTGTCGCCGCATGGATGGCACTAGGGATGTGTATCGGCTTCTGCGTAATAATGAGCGAGCCGACAGATTTTAACGCAATGGTATGGGCATGCTGCTGTAACTCTCTATTACTATTTGCAATGCGGATACACTTCAACAAAACAAAATTAATTCTTCCTGTCGTCATCTCGATAACTTTATTTGTCGAGGTGTTTGCTTCATTCTTTAATCTAATATCAATAGCCAACGGATCAACAGCCATTCAAGGCATAGGCTGGATAACAGGGCTGATAACCTATATTCAAATACTATTAGTGTTTATGATGGATGATAAAAAAGGTTCATTACTATATGTTCTGGATGATTTGCGGAATCTGCCTGGCAGCATTAAGCGCCTTGTTGGCATACATAAACACTGAGGATACGGTACGTGAATACTATAGAAACAGGGAGCACATGGTCAAATCTAATCGTTTACGCAATGACGGCCGTAGGGATGATGCTGACTGATCACTGGTACTTGATCGGAATGCTAGCATTTGGCGCAATACACGCGTTCGTAGCATGGCAGAAAAACAAGCGTGAGAATGAAATACACGTTTTAAATGTTGAGAAGTTAAAATCTAAGCATGAGTAACCAAGAAAACTTACCGCACAAGCCTAGTATTAAATGCTTGGTACCAGGTCATAAGTGGAGAATACCAAAGCATAAGGAAATGCTAAGCCCTTACGCTAGTATATGTAAAAGATGCCGTAAGGTTGATATTAGGATTTAATTCTACTCTTAGGATTTAGCGGCTTATCCATTTTATTTCCATTAGCCACGCACTTATCGTAATTAGATTGCATTTGCTCTTTGGCGGTAAAGGTCTTTAACGGCTCATCAATATTGACCTCCTCAACACTGCCGCCTTTATTCAAGAAAGCCTCAATTTGATTTTGTATGTCAATGTGCTGTTTAGCCTTCAGTACTGAGTTTATAGATGGGCGGGCATTTCTAACGGTTACTAATTCGGTGTGGGTCATTTCATTTACTCGTTATAGTGGTAATAGAATATAATCTATTATAGTAGCCTAAGTAAGTAAAGCAAATTAAGTATCGATCAAGCTAGTAATTTAACGCTGGCTTTTTTGTGTGATATTATATGGCTTTAACGGCAATAAGACGGCATTATGGCAAAGAAGAATCAAACGTCCTTTAATAAGGATAATCAGCCTAGTCCAGAAAACAGAACTCCTAGAGGCAAGAGTAAGAAAACATTAATGCTTGATGCTATTCGCCAGCATTGCGGAGTTGATGGCAAGCCCGGGAATGAGATGGATTATCTGCTTGATGTTATCAAGGCATCATTAGGCGATCCGCTGTCTGACCCACCTATACTGCCTAACCCCACTCTAATGACTATCGTAATGAGTAGGATTGAGCCGCCGCTTAAAAGCACTTCTCCATTAGTTGAATTCGAATTCAGTGCTAAAGCCACGCCTAGTGAACAAGCTTCTCAGGTGCTTACTGCCGCCGCTAAAGGTGAAATACCTCCCGACATAGCTCATACATTTGTTTCAGCCATTGCTAGTATGCTTAAGATTGATGAGGTAACGGAGCTACAGAAGCGCTTAGAGTCTCTTGAGAAAGCAATGGGTATCGGCAATGGGTAGTGCATTAATGAGAAGGCTTGAGCGAGTTGAGCCTTTAGTAATGGCACAATCTGGAACCTTGGAACCTACCGTGTATGGCGTGATTGATAGGGTCGATAATATTAATGGGGAGTTAGTGCCTAATGTTATTCGAAGATGGAAAGGCTCCATTGGTAATATGGAGCCAACAGAAGAAGAGCCAACTGTTTTACTTGTTCCAAAGTTAGAGCCATTTATTCTTAAGCATAAGAAATATAAGAATTTATATGGTGGTCGCGGTGGTATGAAGACACGATTTGCTCAGAATGTAATGACGGCAGATGTTCATTCCTGCGGCTCTAGGGTTTATTGCTTACGCGAACGAATGAACTCACTTAAAGAGTCAATCTATGCGGGTATAGAAATAAACATTAAACGTAGTGGTCTGGGCGGATTCCTATCGGTTCCGTCAAAATATGAAATAAGAAATGGCAACGGGGGTAAGTTCACCTTTGGTGGTATGCAAAATATTATCGACATGAAAGGTGCTGCTGATTATAAGTACTTTCTAATGGAGGAGGCAGAGAAAACAAAGCAAGTAACTATCGATACATTAGGGCCAACACTTCGAGACACCAAGGGTGCTGAGCTTTGGTATTTATGGAACACTGGCAGCTCTCAAGACCCAATGTCAAAAGAATTCATAATCCCATATCAGGCTGAAATTGATAAGAACGGATACTATGAGGACGACCATCATTTAATTGTCCACCTGACGTACAAAGACAATCCTTGGTTTGAACATGACGAGTCACTTCAACAGGAGCTTGAGAAGGATGCTAACAAAGTTAAGCGGGGTATTATGTCGAAGTCTAGGTTTGATGGTATATGGCTTGGTAAATTCAATGATGATATTGCTAACTCGATTATCAAAGAGGATTGGTTTACTGCATGTATTGATGCTCACAAGAAGCTTGGCATTGAACAGCGTGGCGCTATTGTATCTGCTTGTGATCCTTCTGATACTGGTAATGATCCTTGTGGCTTTACTTCTAGGCAAGGTATCGTCTTCTTTAACGTCATTGAAATAGAAGCCGAGAATGGTAACCGCAAGATGGATGACGCTTGCAAGATGGCTATCTCTGATGGGTGTGATTCGTTTGGGTATGATGCTGATGGGCTGGGTGCGACACTTAGGGATAATGTAGATAAGGCATTCAGTGGCAAGGCTACTAACATATACGCCTATAAGGGCTCAACAGAGATTAATGATCCACTAGCAGAATTCAAAAGTGAAACAGCCGGGCTAACCAACAGAAGCAAGACACTAAAGAACAAAGACGTTTTATATAATAAGAAAGCGCAGAACATTATAGGTTTTGCAGAGCGTGTGTTTAGAACTTGGGAGGCTGTAGTTGAGGGCAAGTATCATGACCCCGATACTCTGGTTAGTTTTGACTCTGAAACGATAAGTCCACAAATGTTGGAGAAGCTTAAGGCGGAGGCGTCAAAGGTTCCAATAAAATCCGGCGATACTGTTAAGTTCTATACGAAAGATGAGCTAAGGAAGGGTGTCACTATGCCCGATGGTAGTAGGTTTGTTATCCCGTCACCTAACCTATTTGATGCTGCGGTGCTATCTTTCGATAAAGCAAGTATAATTGAGCAAGTCAATACAGAAGAAATTAACTTTCAATCAATATTTTAGGTAAAAGCAATGGCTAAAAATAGCGGCAATAAGAGCCGGAGCAAGTCAAAAGACGATGATCAAACATTCCTTGAATGGTCGCAAGAACTGAAAGAGTGGCAAGAATCTGATGCCGACCAGCGCGACAATGCTCGGGAATCTGATAGTTTTCTACTGGAGAAGGACGGTCAATGGGAAGATAATATTGCCAAGCAGCTTGATAGCCAGAAGCGCCCACGATACACGTTCGATAAGGTTACGCCGGTTATTGAAACCATGATGGCCGATATTGAGGACATGGACTTTGGCTGTAATGTTAAGCCTGCCGGTAGCGGTGCAGATAAAGACCTAGCTAAAACTTATGAGGGAATGATTAGAACAATTCAGAATATGTCGCGCTCTGATTCGCTATTC
This sequence comes from Oleispira sp., assembly GCA_036960605.1. Classification (GTDB taxonomy): domain Bacteria; phylum Pseudomonadota; class Gammaproteobacteria; order Pseudomonadales; family Oceanobacteraceae; genus Oleispira. Next base: position 3,888 of record JBALXI010000071.1, read on the forward strand.
CGTGACTCTTGCCGCAGATTGATGCGTCGTGGTTTTGATGCATGGATTGTTCGTGCTAAGTACGCTGACGCTTGGAGCTTTGAACAAGACCTATTCATTGAAGCTATCCCTAATTCTATCAATCGCGTATGGACTAGTAATACGTCTAATGAAGCTGATGGTAGTGACTCAGAAGCCGCTTATGTGCTTAGCTCTATGTCGCCTGCTGCATACAAGAAGAAGTGGCCTAATGGCAGCGGTGTTAGTGTTGATGACTTTGATATGGATAGTAATGGCAATAATGGTGATGACTATCAGCCTGAAGTAGTAACAATTGCTGAGCGCTATTACAGAAAAGAAAGCACTGTTGAAATAGCTCAAATGAGCAACGGCGATGTGCATGAAGTTGATGACGATTACAAAAAGATTAAGGATGAGCTGGAGCAAAACGGCATCACTGAAGTCAGGACTAAAAAGGTTCAGGACTTCCAGTGGTGTTATGCAGTTTTCGATGGCGGCGGAATACTCCAGGGTGAAACTGAAACGGTATTTAAATCAAACCCTGTTGTTACTGTATACGGCAATTACGAGCACATGGGTCAAAGCTCTAAGATTATGTATAGCGGTATAGTGCTGAAGGAAATGGATGCACAGCGTGTACATAACTATGCTAAGAGTCGTGAGATTGAAGAGGGTGCACTAGCTCCACGCTCTAAGTGGTGGATGACTAAGAAGCAGGCGGTAGGCCATCAAGACCAACTATCTAGAATGAACATTAGCGCCGATCCTATTCAATTCTATAATCCAGACCCAGAGGCCGGAGCAGTCCCTTTTTATTCTCAAACAGCCAACATTAACCCCGCTTTAAATACGCTTGGCAACCAGATGGCTATGGATATTAAAGAGCAGGCTGGCGTATTTTCAGCCATGCAGGGCGACTTTCAAGGTCAGATGTCCGAAGATACAGTTAGAATGCAGATCGATCGAGGCACAGCAGCAACTCGTAAATGGGTTAATGCTTTGATTAATGGCATTCGCCGCACATGTGACATCTTGGTTGAAACAATCCCGGTTGTTTATGATACCAAGCGAGAGTTTGCAATCACTGGCATGGATGGCACTGAAGACCTGGTAATGCTTAATGAAGAGATTTACGACCAACAGTCAGGCCAGTTAATTAAGAAGAACAATCTTAATGCCGGTAAGTACAAGGTTGTTTGTGATGCTGGTCCTGCCTTCGCTAATAAACTAGAAGCTGGATTAGATGCAATGCTCAAGTATGCGGCTATTGATCCCTCAATCGTTCAGCAAGGCGGAGACATTATGCTCAATGCTATTGATGCGCCCTTGGTCGGTGAGATTGCAGAGCGTAAACGTATGCAGATGCTACAAGCTGGAATGATACCGCCTGACCAAATGACCGATGAAGAAAAGGAAGCTATGCAGCAGCAATCTCAGCAACCTAAGCAACCTGATGCAAACATGGTATTTGCTGAAGCTGAGATGAAGAAAGCTCAAGTTCAAGAAATGGAACTTCAAATTAAGCAGGGCAAGCTACAGCTCGATGCACAAGCTCAAGAAATTAAAATGATGGAGCTTCAGCAGAAGGCTATGGAGGCCAGCAACAACGGCCAAATTAGTGAGGCTAAGGCAGTAGCAGACATTAGAAACAAGGATGCGAACACAATCAAGACTCAGGTTGAAACGCAGAATCTAACTACTACTGATGTAGGTCAGCAGATTGATAACTTGCAGAAGCTAGCACCAACAACTCAGGGTTAATTCACAGGGAGGCTTGACACGCCTCCTTTTACTGGCTATCTTATTAGAAATAGTT
>JBALXI010000072.1:0-5672 GCA_036960605.1 Oleispira sp.
GCTGACCGCCCTGGATTATTAGCGCGCATGGGAGAGTTCTTTATGACGAATAACTTATTGATGCCAATTATTTAATTCTGCTAATTTCATTTAATCTTACATAAAGTGTTGCTTTCTGTTTCATTGAGGCGCAATATACACATATCGACTTAATACATAGAAACGAAAGGCAGTAAATTATGATCAAATCTAGTGAGTTTTCAGTAATGGCAGATGGCTTTAAAATTGATACAAAAGGCCGCAAGGTTCAATTTATGGTAATTCTTTGGGACGTTATCGAGAGTGGGAAAAAGTCTTTTGTTGTGGCTGTTCAAAAGTGCGTAAACGGCAAGGAGTTTGGTGTCTGTCAGAAAGGTAAAAAGTTTACCGACCAAAGGATTGCTGCTGATTATGGGTACATGACTGCAAGCGAAAGATTATCAAAAATAGCCTCTTAATTGAGGATTCATTGAGGATTAAAAATGACAGCATCACAAAGAGCCAAGCAAGGCGGCTTAAACGTAGCGACTATGGCCGTCATTCTCGACTATAGCCGCCCACACCTTCATACGATATTCAATGATGACCCAAAGCGGTTTGACTTGATGCTGATTGATGCCATGCGTAAGAAGTGCGAAATGGACATTGTTAAACTTAAATCGATAAATAACCTGGAGGGCTGAGCATGAGTAAGGAATCTTTCACGGTATCGCTAATAACAAAACTCCAGGCGGCTGATGTATTGCTAAAATACCACTACCTTAAAGATATTAGTAAGGGATTCAAAAGTGGTGTTAACTTTGGGCTTTTTAATAATAACAAGCTAATTGGCTGCTGTATATTTACAGGCTTTCCCGTTCCTGAGTTAGTTAAAGGTATTTATGGACTAGAAAGAACGGATCAGGATGGATTTTATGAATTAAGTAGGCTTTGCTTAACCCCAGACATTCAGAAGACAGAACACAACCTTGCAAGCTGGTTTGTATCCAGGTGTATAAAGCAGCTCAGGAAGGTTTTTAAGGTTAGGGCTGTGCTTTCGTATGCTGATGAGTCTTTTCATAATGGCACCGTTTACAGAGCGCTTAACTTTAAGTATTACGGACTATCTACATTTAAAAAGGATTTTTGGATACTTCAAGGTGACGGTAGTTATATAAAGCACTCAAGAGGAAAGACTAAGGGTGTACCTGGAGAGTGGAGACCAAGAACACAGAAACATAGATTTTTATTAACATACGACAAGAAACTATCAGTTAATTGGATTGAGCAATGAGAACGACTGATCAAAAAGAGAAAGTAATACAATCAAGAAGTGAGAAAGACTTAAGATCATCATCTGCCAAGTCATTTAAGGCAATGGTAGGTGATAAAAGAATGTCAATAATAGTAATGAATGGCGAAAGTAAGGACGAAGTAGAGAAGAAACTTGTTGAAAAGTTCGCCGAAAAAATAACAATGCTCTAACCCACCAGCCCATAACGGGCTTTTTTTTCGCCTGTGATTTGTCTAAGTGGTTGCATGGTCGCTATATGTATACTATGCTTAATACTTAACTACTGGAGAATAATATGGAACTTGAACAATACACCTATAAAGATATTTCTAGACTTGTTGATAGAGAGGAAATGCTAAAAGAAAATGTATCTAGTCTTGGCACTCAGGCTGGTGGATTTGGCATTTTTACCGAACAAGCAAGAGTTCTAACATGGGCTGGAGCGGATCAGATAAAGAAGGAGATTGCAGATAATGCGTCATTAAATGTCTACGAGCTGCTTGAATCTTGCCCAACACTAAAAGCATTAATTAAATAAACCCTGCGCCAACAGGGCTAAACCAACCAGAGAGTAATATTATGAATGAAATATCAGTAAATGCAAAAACAATGTCGTCTAGTCAGCTGGGTGAGTTGCTTGATTACAGTAAAAGCGTGACCAACTTCAAGATCAAGGAGATGTTCCAGCCCGAAATAGATGATCGTAAAATCAAATCATCTCTAGACGCTCGCGGCTACGTTATTGAATACCACCTACCTGAGATCGAGTCTCAAATGTTTGCGGCTAAGTGGAATATTCAGCACTTACGCAAGGTTGTTGAGTTCTTTGTTGCAAAGCCACTCACCCAACTTGAAATGATTGCGGGTATGGCCGGCTCAATGGTTGAGGTCGAGCGAAAGCAGAATGAGCAAGCCAAGGCACTGGATGACATTACAAGCAAGGTCGCAAGGCTTGAAACAAGCGACAAGGTTTTATCATTATGCACGGTAAACGCTGAAGGTATCACAGGAATATGTAAGCGAATGAATGATAAATATTCGATTCCAGCCTGGGCGGTTAAAGAGATTGTTCGCGGCGCGTATGGCATTCGACCTGCTGGCAATGTCCAGAACTCGCATGAGAGCGCCAAGGGTTCGACTTATGTGATCTGGTGGACTTCTGACATTACAGCTCTATTTAAGCTGGTGGCTAGCAAATGCTCAAGGGTTACGCCTACTCTTGTTTATCACAATTCAGTATCTAATAGGTTTAAATTGCTACAGCCTGCTAATAACAAATAAGCCTTACTTACAACTTGCCTGCTAATTGCGGGCAAAGGAATATTATGAAGATTTACATTATACTAGCGAATTGGGGCAGTCAGGATCAAATAGAAGGCTGCTATACATTAAAGATTAATGCAGAAGAAAGACTTTCAGAAGTTAAGGATTCTGCTGACTGGGCTGTAATTGAAGAGCACGACCTGATAAACTAACCATCCCCAGCGCGGATAGATCGGACTAATTACCCGATTGATTGAGCATAATCCACTCGTTCCGCGCCATCTTTACTCCGGATTAACAGGATATAAAATTATGATTAAGACACACCACTTTCAGGTGGACGATGCTGTGCTATATGGCGTTGAGAAAGCTGTTCTCCTGAATAATTTAAAGTACTGGCTTGACCATGCCAAGGCTAACGGTAAAAAAGCTATTGACGGCTACTACTGGACGTTTAACAGTGCCACTGCATTTGCTGAATTAATCCCATATATCTCACCTAGCAAGATAGGTCGATTAATGCGTGAATTAGAAGCCGATGGAATAGTTATTGTAGGTAATCACAATAGAGCAGGATATGACCGCACAAAGTGGTACACAATGCCCGAATATGCCCTACAGGCCGCGTCACCAGTCATTGTTCAAAACGTGACACTCCATTGTCCTGATTTGAACAATGCATTGTCACAATTTGAACAACCTATACCAGATATAAACACAGATAATAAACACCATAGTAAACAAGTGGCTGCTAAAGCAGAAAAGAAGTTAACCAAGGCTCAGTTATTATTTAATAAAGTTCGATCCAATATAGATATGTATCCAGTATTGAACCTCGTTGTTGATGATCTATTAATCGAATGGGCCAAGCTTAGAACTAAAAAAGGCGCTAGTGATTCAACCAGAGCACTTAATAATATTGAGAACACTCTGAATGACCTCAAGAGCTTACATAATATTCACCCTGGATACGCCATCGGCAAACAATGCGATGCTGGATGGACTTCAATCGAGGTTGATTACTTTGTTAAAGTCAATTCAAACACAGGCCAGCAAGTAGCGGTTCGCCGACCACAACAATCACTTGATGACGCATTGCGAGGTGCTTTCTAATGAATAACGAAACATTCGCTGCTGAACTGATTAAACAGTTTGCCGGTATCTGGCCAAGCCTTCGCGCCACAATGAAACCTGATGACATTTTCGAGTATCAAGTACAGATGATCAAAGCATTGACTGAAAACCGCTTAAATACGCTCGAGTGCGTTCAACAAGGCTTTCGCAAGGCACGAACAGAAGGCGGTCAATACTTGCCTAGCGTTCCTGAGTTTGTTCGCTGGTGTAAGCCTGAGCGAAAAGAACAATGTCACAATTTACTTCCTCGATTAGAAAAGACAGAATCGACCGCCGAACAACGAGCCGAATTTAAAGCGAGCCTTGACGCAGTAATGAAAGGAATTAAGTAATGAGTGCAATGATTAACAATCCAGAGTGCCAGGTATTGGGATCTCTACTGTGCGAACCTTCGTATATTTTCCAGATTCAAGAATCTTTGACTGAAGATGATTTTTCAAGCAATAAACACAAGGCGATATTCAAGGCGATTATTGATCTAGGCGACAATGCCGATGCCTTCACTGTTGCTAAGCAATTGGAATCGGTTGAGAGTTATGGCGCCGATATTCCTTACCTGGTTGACATGTCGGACGCTTGCTTAACGCCATCAAACGTAATGGCCTATGGTCAATCAGTTCTTGAATCAAGCCGACAGCGTAAGATTAATTTAATCGGTCACATGATTGCAGGAATGCAGGCGGATAAGGAAAAGTCAGAAGTCATCCTAGACAAGCTTGGAGAGGCGCTGAATCTAATAGGCACTACTGATATCAGAAATACACAAACAACGCTCACAGACGCTATGAAAGAGGTTGTGGATCAAGTTCATGAGAGAATGAGCGGGGAGAATGAAGTTTATAAGACTGGTTTTACTGAACTTGATGAATATATGCCTTTTGAGTCGGGCGGCCTGTACTTGCTTGGCGGCTTATCAGGCATGGGTAAGACTACATTGCTTCAAGCGTTTATGGAGAATCAGATATTCAATGGTGTGCCTTGTTACTTTAACTCTGCTGAAATGCCAGCACTCCAGGTTGCTAAGCGTTTTATGCAGTCCGCTGGATCAATTAAGAGTAGCTTCTTTAAAGATCCGTCAAATAACTTTACAGAAGACATTGGTACAAGAATGTCCGCATCTGTGGCCAAGTTGCGCGATAAGAATTTAATGATCGATGATGAGCAAGGGCTGACAGTTGAGAAGTTAAAGGTTCGCGCTCGCAACTGGATAACATCACAAACAGCTTACCAGGATGGTAAGAAAGCAGTTCTGGCGGTTGATTACGTTCAGTTGATGGATTACGACCACCGCAACCCAAGTTCATCACTTGGCAAGATTAGTAAGGAATTACGCGCGTTAGGCAAGGAGCTTGGTATTGTAGTTTTGCTTCTTGTTCAAATGAATAGCGACTATAAAACCAGAGCAGATAAGCGGCCAATAGCTTCTGATATTGCAGGGTCTACAGAGCTATACAAGGATGCTGACGGCGTTATCTTCTGTTATCGGGACATTGTATTTAATCCAGATACTTTAGACGCCGACATTATGGAAATAATTTGCGGTAAGAACCGTGATGGTGCACAAGGTACGGTTAGGACTATGGCTGAGATGCAATATTTCCGAGTAAAGGACATTAAGACAGAATTTGAATCGCAAGCTCACTAATAAATCAAAATTAAATTAATGTTTTGGTTGCAAAACTATAGCCAGCGTATACACTGAGTTTAAATCAATAGGGAGAGAGATTATGAAGGTAGCATATAACGCATGTTTTGGTGGCTTTGGGCTTAGTGCTAAGGCTTCAACTGAGTACGCTAAGAGAAAAGGGCTTGACCTTACTTTTTACAAGCAGACCAAATACAGCCATAACACTGGTAAAGATGTATTTGAGAAGGTGGCTAATGCGGCTGAAGGTGGCTTATTTTTAAATGCGTCAACAAAAGACCTTGGTGACATTATTAATGAAATACCTAGTCCTCAAAATAGTCACCAAACTCACCAAACAGATCGCACAATGCGAAAAACTTTTCTGACGGTATGCGA
>JBALXI010000073.1:0-5663 GCA_036960605.1 Oleispira sp.
ACTTTAATGCAGCTGAAATAGACGAGTGCAAAAAGAGTGTATTAGGTGAAACTCAGCACGAACTAAGACAGCAGCAGTTAGAACAAGAAGGTCGCCGTGTCTCGTGTTATCAAGATGATGATGGTATGTGGATTATTAAAGCCAGACTACCTGCGGAAGAGGGCGCTTTAGTTGCCAAGGCATTACAAGAGCTGGGTGATAGTATTGCTGATGCTAAAAAGAGAGAAGTCGATAATGAGGCTGCTGAAAATAATGAAAAAGACGTTTCAGCGGAAACGGAAATGGAAACATTCTCATTTGGTTCTCTAATAGAGAAGGAAGAGGAGAAGGAAGAAGAGAAGCTTACTTTCCCCCAACGCCGCGCAGATGCTTTGGTCGCAATTGCAGAGCATTATCTTGCTAGAGGTTCAGGCGGATCTCAGGGTCTATCTTCATTAAAAGGTGCAGAACGTTGTCAGTTAGTACTGCACGTAAGGGCAGGCAGCAGCTTAGACAGTGATGCTGCGAACCTAGATGGCCGCTGGCTAATGCCCAATGCTGCAAGGCGCTTGGCGTGTGATGCGGGCTTGCTGGTGGTGCAAGAGGATGAGGTGGGTAATGTATTGGATATAGGTCGTAAAACACGGATTATTCCCCCTGCTATGTCACGGGCTTTAGCGATTCGTGATGGCGGCTGTCAGTTTCCGGGTTGTTGTGAAGCACGTTATACCGAAGGGCATCATATAAAGCACTGGGCGGACGGTGGTGAGACTAAGTTGGATAACTTAGTGACTCTATGTAGGTATCATCACCGAGAGCTGCATAAAGGCTCGTTCTTTCTTTCTGTTAAACCACAAACGCACGTTCTAGCGACTAAAAAACTTAAAGGTGATAAGCCAGTACGCTTTGTTGAGCGGTTGTGTTTTTCTAAGGTTGATCGTTATTTTGATGCGCCCTTTAATCGTTCGGAAGACTTTGTTATTGCAGCTAATCCCGCTAAGTTTACTTGTGCTTGCTGTGGTGACTCTGCATTGGAAGCATCCGAACTAGAGAAGGCAGTACCGAGAATAATTTTCCATGCAATTGACGAGAAAACAGCAGTTACTAAGTGGGCGGGTGAATCTATGGATATTGGAATGGCTATTGATGGGTTGTTGAGTGCCACTAACAGGAAAAGTGGAGGGGGTAAGTATGGACTCAATTAGTTATACCGCAGCTCGTAGAAATCTTGCTCAGGTGATGGATCAAGTTTGTAATGATAATGCTCCAGTTGTGATTACGCATAGGGGAAAGGCCTCTGTGGTGGTGATGTCTCTTGAGGAATACCAGGCAATGGAAGCAACTGTTTATTTATTACGATCAAGAGCGAATGCACTTAACTTGCTTGAATCGATGTCTGAATTAGAATCAAGTAAGGTATAGTCATTGTATATACCTTACTTCGTGATTATATGATAATTACTCTAATAAAAATTTTAGCAATACTATTGATTTTTCAACTCAATGCATATGCACAAGATAGTACGTGTTATGGAACTACTTCAAATGGCCATTTAGAAAATGGCGTTCAACTCCCATCAGCAGGTGCCAACTTCGTAGGCTATAGCACAGTAGCTCGATTAGCGGGCAGGACTTATGTTCATTCATCGGTTAAAGACATTATGCTAGCGGCGTATAAAGATCTTGAAGAAGAACAGCCTAATAAAGTTTATAAATATGCTGAGACAGGTTTCGAAGAGGGTGGGCAGTTTAAACCGCATAAAACTCATCGTAATGGGCTTTCAGTTGATTTCATGACTCCCGTTATTGATGAGAATAATGTATCAGTTCATTTACCGACCCATCCATTAAATAAATTTGGTTATGATATCGAATTTGATAAAGATGATGAGTATGACGGGATGGGTATTGATTACGAGGCGATTGCTGCTCATATCGTTGCTTTGCATAAGCAAGCAAAAGCAGCTGGTTATGATTTATGGCGAGTGATTTTGGCTCCTGAATTACAGCCAAATTTATATACAACACCTTATGGGCCGTATTTAAATAAACACATTACATTTTCTAAAAATCGAGCATGGGTTAGGCATGACGAACACTATCATGTTGATTTTTCTATCCCGTGTTCTGAATAGTTAAACGTAGCTTACTGGTGAGCCCTTATGGCGCTCTTCTACTTTGTAATCATTAAGCCCTGTACAACCTGCTCTGCGTAAGGCTTGCAACATTTTAAGTGACATAAATATAGTCATACGCTCTATCGGTAATTTCCAAAGAGGAAAATCAACAAGTTCACCTCTAACTTCAGGGTTATTAACTAGTGCTGATCTCACTTTGCGCTCTCTCTTACTCATCTGTGAAATCAATTTATCATTTGGCATTTCTGGGTATTCACCAACCACTTCCACATAACGCTTAACCGACATCAAATAATATTGCATATCTACTATCGAATTCCCTTTCTTATCCAGCAATTCTATAGGACTGTATTGATGTGAGAGAGGATCTTCATCTTCAAATACTTTCTTGACTTTACTAGAAACGATCAAGAAATCTCCGTATTGATAAAAATCAAACACTACTGGATTTTTTTTCTTAATTATCAATTTTATTTTCATGTGCCAATCACCCAGATCTGGGGCTAGCAGCTCTTTAGTTGGAGCTTCAGATTCTCTATCGTTTATTGTTACGAACCGAGACTCTAACTCATAGGGCTGAATCATCGGAATATCTAAGTCTGGATTTTTCACTAAGCGGATTTCTTCATAATTCCATTCCTGATACAAACCAGGAGATTGTAAACGAGCGATTCTTTGATATTGTTCCATAATTAGCTTCCTACTTTTAGATATGTAAATTTCATCTGCCATATTTGGTGTGTTCTAAAAAATGTATATTAGAAATATCCGCATGTGATTTATCTGAATTTTCAGACATAAATAACTGGCGCTCCTTGCGTATCATCTTTTGTAGAATCTCCTTCATACAAACCACTACAGCCTTGGGCACGTAACGATGCTAGGAATTCATTACTTAAATAAAATGCATCACGTTCAATTGGCTGATTCCAAATACACATAGACTGTAAAAAATCTCGGTACTCAGGCCGTTTTTTTAGGGCGGAATAGTATTCATTTTGCTGCTTATAAGTAGGCCTGTATGGTTTGAAATCAGGGCTAACATCATCCCCACCTTCCAATGAAATAAATCGACGAATAAACATGAAGTAGTAATCTTCTTCATGTCTGCGTTTACCATGTCTATCAAGTAACACAATGGGGTAATACTGATGCGATAAAGAATCTTCTTTTTCAATAATAGTTTTAGCTTTTTCTGAAACTATAGCGTTGCCATTAAAATTATATACATCATATAGCTTAATATTTTTACGCTGAATTGTTATTTTCATAGCCAGATAAAATTCAGGTATTAGAGGAGACTCATATATCTTTAAACCTGCAGGGGCTTCTTTCGGGGTAATATCAATAAATTTCTTTTCAACTTCATGAGGTGTTAATGAGTAAGATTTATAAAAATCAGTACTTGGGAGTAGACGCTCCACTGAATATTTCCAATAGGTACTCAATAGTGGATTATGAACCCGCGCAATTCGTAAGTCAGTTGCCATCATTAAATTCCTTTTATTTAATGGAAATATTAAAGAAAAAAACCAGCACTAGGCTGGTTTTTTAAAGAATAAGAACTAACACTCAGCGAGTTTTAGTCTTCGTAATTTTCAATAGCAGGGCAAGAGCAAATCAAGTTACGGTCGCCGTACACGTCATCAATACGGCCAACTGAAGGCCAGAATTTGTGAGCGCCTAGGTTCTTAGTTGGGAAGGCCGCTAACTTACGAGAGTAAGGACGATCCCAATCACCGGTAACAACATCTGCCGTAGAATCGCCATGATTTCGCCTTTAATCTTCCGCGTCTAGCTCGCCACTGTGAATCGCCATGATTTCGCCTTTAATCGAGATCATTGCGTTAGCGAAGCGATCAATTTCTGCTTTGCTTTCAGATTCCGTAGGCTCAATCATGAACGTGCCCGCAACAGGGAACGACATAGTCGGTGCGTGGAAACCGTAATCCATTAAGCGCTTAGCGATATCAACTTCAGTGATTCCGGTTTGCTCTTTTAATGGACGCAAATCAATAATACATTCGTGAGCCACTAAACCGTTATTTCCTGAGTACAAGATTGGGTAATGTTCACTTAGGCGCTTGGCTAGGTAGTTCGCTTTCAATAGAGCGTTCTGAGTTGCTTTACGCAAACCTTTGCCGCCCATTAGCGTAATGTACATCCAAGAGATCGTTAAGATACTCGCAGAACCATAAGGAGCAGAAGAGACCGCGCCTTGGCCTTTGCTTTCGTTTTCAATCGGACGAACTGCGTGGTTAGCAACAAACGGTGCAAGGTGTGCTGCTACGCCGATTGGACCCATACCTGGACCACCGCCGCCGTGTGGAATAGCGAAGGTTTTGTGCAAGTTCATGTGCGATACATCAGCGCCTAAGTACGCAGGTTGAGTAATACCCACCTGTGCGTTTAGGTTGGCGCCATCCATATAAACCTGGCCGCCTAGGCTATGAACAAGTTCGCAAATTTCTTTGATCCCTTCTTCGTATACGCCGTGCGTCGATGGGTAGGTGATCATTAAGCAAGAAAGGTTGTCGCCAATTTCTTCGGCTTTCGCTTTCAAGTCTGCGAAGTCTACGTTACCCAATTCATCACAGTTAGTAACCACAACTTTCATCGATGCCATTTGTGCAGAGGCAGGGTTAGTACCGTGTGCAGAACGTGGAATCAAACAAACGTTACGGTGACCTTCGCCACGGCTTTCGTGATATTTTTTAATCGCGATTAAGCCAGCGTATTCGCCTTGTGCGCCTGAGTTAGGCTGCATGCAAATAGCAGAGAAACCGGTAATGTCTTTTAAGTAGTCATCTAGCTCATCAATCATTTGCTCGTAACCAATGGTTTGGTCTTTAGGAGCGAATGGGTGAATTGTCGAGAACTCAGGCCAAGACAGAGGAATCATCTGAGTCGTGGCATTCAATTTCATGGTGCAAGAACCCAGCGTGATCATTGAATGATTCATCGCGAGATCTTTAACTTCCAAGCTCTTCATGTAGCGCAGCATTTCGTGTTCGCTGTGGTACGAGTTGAAGGTTGGGTGCGTTAGGAATTCAGTAGTACGAACTAAGTCTGCAGGAATAGATTGTGACTGAGCTGCAACAACTTCAGCATCGAGTGCGTAGATGTCTAGGTCGAAATCTTCTGCAGCGTCGCCCAAGAAAATAGTCAGCAATTCTGCAATGTCGGCCGCCGATGTTTTTTCACAAAGTGAAACACCGACAGACATTGGGCTATCTAAGCGCAAGTTAACTTCAGCGGCAAGTGCGCGCTGAATAACGGCGTCACGATCATCAGTGATGATGGTTAGCGTATCGAACCAGGTATCGTTAACTAGCTTGATGCCAGCCTTTTTCAAACCTAGCGCTAAGATATCGGTCAGACGGTGAATACGACCAGCAATAGTTTTTAAACCTTGTGGGCCGTGATAAACCGCGTAGAAAGAAGAAAGGTTGGCCAATAATGCCTGTGCAGTACAGATATTAGAGTTCGCCTTCTCACGACGGATATGTTGTTCACGAGTCTGCAGCGCCATACGCAATGCTGGCT
>JBALXI010000074.1:0-5330 GCA_036960605.1 Oleispira sp.
GAGTCTTTTGTGCAAGCATTTCAAAACCACGACGGTTATGTATTCCTGTTAAGACATCTTGTGTCGCAGCCTACTGGTAATTTCTATTTCTGTTTTCAGGCACTCATACCTAACTTCATCCATTAATAATTTATCGGTACGTGAAAGCTCGGGAATTATTGGAGAGTAGGCATTTAAAAACACTTTTATTGGATTCTTTGAAAGCTCCTCTATCTTTGCTAGTTCAGAGTATGAAATATAAGCGCCATCAATAGCGATTTTTCTCAATGCAGTAAGCTCTTTTAAATACTCCTCTTTAGTTTCATCTAATTCATGCTCTGCTAGGTCCTTTAGTGCTCGCTTAACGCACTCAATTAAACCGTAGCAATATGTTTTATTCGGAACGCTAAGCCTAAAGAAAGGTAGCGAATTAGTACTTAGAACAATCTCTAGGTTTACGTGATCATTATTATATATGCTTATGATTTTACTCAATTTTTTACCCTCGATAGAACTAGGTGTTAACCTAGTAGTTTTTGGTATGAGTTAGAAAAAGCAATTGCTGAATCTAAGTCTTTTGCTGTTGTTATTCCCTTTCCTTCTTTTGTGTCAATAAAGAAAGTCTTAACACTAACTTCGTGGCACTGTGCAATCATTGCGCTTGTTACTACTAAGTTCTTTGTTTCAAATAATGACATGATATTTCTCTTTCGTTGTTTTGTTTCGATAAGGTAATAATACACCATCACCAGACAGAAACAACCCCTAAACGTAAGATAAAGTGAAATAAGCAGAAATAAACAGAATGTGTATAATGATCGGGCAGTAGGTTTACCCGGCAGAAAACGAACAGGGAGCTTAATTGCTCCCTTTTTTATGCGTGGGTTTATTGATCTATCAACTCTCGACAGTCATAACAAAGTCGCTTGCCGATGCTATCCAGACTCATAACTGTTTTATGGGTGCATGGCTTGGGTTTGCTGACTAATGGCCGTCTGATCTTTTTGTATTGGTTAAATGGCTTCATTGCTCACCTCTCATTGGATAGGCCGCAAAGCCATTGGTGCGCGCATTATGCATAACGCTCTCAATAGCTTTCTTTGTTGTGTTGAAATACTCAGAGCAAATAGAATATGTAACTCCATCGGAAACCATGCAGAAAAGCTCTGCAACATCTTCAGCCCACCATTTGCGAGGGTTTAGATTTAGATTAACTCTAGGCTTAGTATGGGCGCATTTAACGCCCATTTTATCCATCATCCCCCTAACTGCCTTGAGTGTTTTGCCGGTATAGGCCACAGCAGCGCTAGAGCCTTCCATGCTGTAAAGCCTGGCGCATTCATTCTGCATTTTACCAGTCCATGGCGCACCCATTATGATTCGCCCCATAGCTTAATATCGTCAAATGAAGATATTAACGAGTCTTTTATTCCTTTTGAGGCCAGCAATTGAAATGCAGTCCTTCTAGCTAAGTGCTTGCTAGCTCTATATTTAATAGTCGGTACCTCTGCAAATATGGGTGATCCGCTATCATTTTTATCAATTCCAAATCCAGACAAGAGCCTGATCGCATACTTTCCAGACCGGGTTGTGTAGTAGTCAAACCTAATAAATGATATTTCTTTATGGTTATCAACCTTTGTCCAGTTGAATATGCTCATGATTCATCACCTTTAATTAACGACTTACTATTAGGTTTGCGATTAGCTTTCTTTAATGCTCTTCGCTTCACAGAGGCCTCTCTAGCTACTTCTATTTCTTCTTTGGTTCGATTACTTAGAACATGGCTAAGCCCTAGGCCAGCAGGTATACACATTGCTTTAATTACATCGCAAGTAGCTGACTTCTCCCCACTAGCTATCCTGTTAATAGTGTTTTGAGCCAGTCCTGTCATTTCGGTTATCTGGTAGATAGATAGCCCTTTATAGAACCCTTCCCTTAATACCTTGAATGCATCATCAAAAGTTTGCACTGATATATCTTTCATTTTTAAATCCTTATTTAGTTGGCTTAATAGTAGTGAAATAGATTTTAATTGTCTAGTAGAAAATAATCTAAATTATTACTAGACAGTAGATAAAAATCTAACTAAGATGAATCCAGAAATTAAGAAACACGAAAGAGGGTTTGATTATGAATGAGATTTACACGGTGGCTGAATTATCAATCGCTAATACTGAAGATCAGACGTTAGGGCTTGTTATTGAGCAGTTAGAAGCAGGCAATATCTTGCACTCTGATAAGAAGATAGATTCAACAGCTCGCATTCTTGATGATATGAGTGAAGAGTTTAAACTTCGATTAGTTACTTACGTCATTAACAGTAATGACCCTAGCCTATCAAAGCAGAAAGCTATGATTCAGCGAAATATTGACCTGGCTGCAAAATCACTAATTCACGATTACGACACGGGTTTCTAATGGATATTCCACTAGGTGTGCAAGCTAAGATTGACGCTCTAGTTGATGAGTACAATAAAATCCCAAAAGTAATTATTTGGATGGGGCATAGGCAAGCATCAAGAGAGATAGATTCTCATAGCGCAAGCTTGGTGCTAGATAAGATTGCAGCAATTAAAGCACCTTACGAGCCTAAGAGAGTCAAATGGACCCCAGAAAGCAAAGAGAGCAAAAAAAGGCGAGTTGATCGGGTAGTTCAGCACGCAATGAAACAATCAAACGAGGCATCGGCTGAATTAGCTAGATGGCTGACGGAAAAGAAAGAGAAGGAAGGGCAGGCATGAGTATTAATAAAGAATTAGCAAGAATTCAGCAGGAATTAAAGGCACCAAAAAGCCAGTATAATAAGCATGGCAAATTCTGGTTTCGTAACTGCGAGGATATTCTTGAAGGGCTAAAGCCTCACCTTAACGGCCTTACGGTTATAGTTCGTGATGAGTTGGTAGTGATAGGTAGTCGCTTTTATGTAAAAGCAACAGCTACGCTATCAGATGGCGAAAATGAAATATCATCAACTGCCTACGCAAGAGAGGCGGAAGATCAAAAGGGCATGCAGTCGGCTCAGTTATCAGGATCAACAAGCTCTTACGCTCGAAAATATGCGCTAAATGGATTGTTCTTAATTGATGATAGTAAGGATGCAGACAGTCAGGATACTAACGGCAACCCTGCAACATTCCAAATGGATGAAATCGCACAAGGCTGGATAGCTTCAGTTAAGCAAGACAATACAGTACTGGATCAAATCAACGACCCAGCATACAAAGCATTTATTAAAACTAACGCGGGCATATAGCTCGCAATACCAAGAGAGAAAGAATATGAATAAGTGGATTTTTACAGGTAATTTGGGCGGCGATTCAGAAGTTAAGTATTTGCCAAACGGTGATGCTGTGTGTGAGTTTTCGGTAGGTGTTAAGTCTGGTTATGGGGATAAAGAAAAAACCGTATGGGTTAAGTGCTCATTGTTTGGTAAGCGTGCATCTGGCCAGCTACCTCAATATCTGGTTAAGGGCGCAAAGGTCTGTATCGCTGGTGAGTTATCCATGGATGAGTGGGAAAAAGACGGTGTTAAAAATAAGATGCTCAAACTAATTGTTGGTGATCTTGATTTGATTGGTGACAAGAAAGAAGGTCAGGCACCAGCCCAGCAAGGCGGATTTGCGCCACAACAACAAGCACCACAGAAAGGTGGTTTTGTCCCGCAGCAGCAACAGCCGCCACAACCAGGTTACTTCATGAGTAATGGTCAACCTTGTCCTCCTCATGTTGTGCAAGCTTTGCAAATGGCTCAGGTTAAAATGTGGCATCAAGGACAAATGGCACCCCAGCAGTGTATGAATATTCAGGGCTGGGTTTAACCAAATACGCCAGGGCTAATACCCTGGCAAAGGAGATGTTATGAAAGTTACAGAATTTGAAGGCGTTAGTGTTCCAGATGGCTCTACTAAGGTTGGGTTAAATTTAAATGGTAGCTTTGCATTCTATAAGATGGTGCTCGGATATCCTCACATGCTTTGCAATATCGATAATGTTTGGCGAAAACAGACTTATCACGATCAATGGACTGCGGCAATCGAACTACCAG
This sequence comes from Oleispira sp., assembly GCA_036960605.1. Lineage (GTDB taxonomy): Bacteria > Pseudomonadota > Gammaproteobacteria > Pseudomonadales > Oceanobacteraceae > Oleispira. Next base: position 4,028 of record JBALXI010000074.1, read on the forward strand.
AGCAGCAAGAAGACAATGCGGACTGGCTTCAAATTGACGCTAGAGTTAATACACCTAAAGGTGTTGCGGTCGTAAATTCAATATCAGAAGACGATGGGGTTTATACCAGTCTAGGCAATTTCTGCCGTACCGAAATGTCTGAATATAAACATTCAGTACATCGCCGCCAAGAGCAGCAAGAAGACAATGCAAAATGGGTGCCTGCTGGTCGATGCGTCCATATTTACGGCGGAGGTATGGCAACAAGGCAAGAAGAGGAGGTTAATATTGTCGGAATAGACAAGGATGGTTTTTATGTATTCCAGAATGACAGAAGCACTTGTTATTATTCCGACCCAGCAAGCGAATTCCGCCCACTGAAAACCGATGAGCAAAAGGCTAAGGAGGCGTTTGATCTTAAGGCGCTTAAAGTATACAAGTCTTGCATGAGCTGCGATGAGTTTGCCACTGCTTTATTCAAGGCTGGATTTACTGCGCCAGAAGGGGTTGAATAATGAAAGCTGATGATGTAATTGAACACGACAATAACAACAAATACAGCCGCAAGATTAAAACGATTGTGGTCGATGGCATTGATCACGATATTTATGTTGATGTTTACGATGTGCTGACGGCATTTAAAACGACCAACAAAGCCAATGATCATGCTATTAAGAAACAATTAGCAACTGGCCAGCGTGGCGTTAAAGGTGTTATTCAGGATTTAACAGAAGCGCGCGATTCACTTAATCGGGCTATTGAGATTGAGAAAGCTAAGGGGGGTGAGAGATTATGAGCTGTTTCGATATTAGAACGCAAACAAAACTCAGGCTACTAAATACGAAAAAGAACGCGACGTGCTTGTTGATGGCCTCGCGCAACTTGAGAGACAAGAGGCTATATCATGAATATTACCGAAATGTTAGATTTTGAAGAGGGCTTTAGATCGGAGCCATACCTTTGCAGCGAAGGCTTTGCCACAGTAGGAATAGGCTGGCGCATCGGTAGTAAGGGGCAACCACTATCTGACTTCAAGCATATTTCAATGTGCCAGGCAGCAGCATACGCTCAGCTAGACTTCAAAATAGCGGGTATCACTGCGAATCTATCTAATGAATTCGAGTTCTTTAAGGACTTAAGTGAATGTCGCCAGGCTGTACTGATTAGCATGGCATATCAAATGGGTATTAACGGATTAATGAAGTTTAAAAACATGCTGGAAGCTATTGAGACACAGTGTTGGAATGATGCGGCGCATGAAGGCCTTGATTCACGCTGGGCAAAGCAAACGCCAGAACGCGCAGAGCGACAAATGAGAACCTTA
>JBALXI010000075.1:0-4954 GCA_036960605.1 Oleispira sp.
GTCAAATGAAAGTTGAACTGGGTTCTAAGCGCGCGTTGTCTGTGCATTTAACTCTAGTTCCTTACATTGCTACAGCGTACTCGTCCAGATCCAAGTCGTTTAATGTCAGAAGATGCTAATCCATCGACTTACCAAAACGTAAATACCCATTGGTGGGATGGCTCTCAGTTATATGGCAGCAGCCTAGAAAAGAACAATGAAATCCGAGCTTTTGTTGATGGTAAATTAAAGCTAGATAGCGACGGTACTTTACCGACTGAATATCTATCAGGTAAGCCAGTAACAGGCTTTAATAACAACTGGTGGGTTGGTTTAAGCATGTTGCACCAGGTATTTACTTTGGAGCACAACGCAATTGCAGACAAAATTAATGAAGCTTATCCTGAAGCGTCTGATCAGTGGGTCTATGACCGCGCACGCTTAGCCAACTCGGCTTTAATGGCGAAAATTCATACGACAGAGTGGACGCCTGCAATACTGGCGAACCCAGTACTAGAAAAAGCCATGGCGGCAAACTGGTGGGGCCTGTTAGGCGATCGTGAAGGCCGTGATGCTTATCAAACGGGCATTCGTAAAGTTATCGAAGATCTTGAAAAAGCTGATTCGTTAAGCATCAAGCTATTGGGATTAGACCCTAAGCTATCTGACGTAATAACAGGTGCTTCTTCAATCGATCACGCTCTTGCCGGTGTTGTTGGTGCTGCGGTACCTAAAAACCATGGTGTTGCGTATTCATTAACTGAAGAGTTTGTTGCTGTTTATCGTATGCACCCACTGTTGCCTGATAACTTCAAAGTTTTTGATGTGGGTTCAAACGTTCCATCAAGTATTGTTGCGTTAGAAGATACCCGTGATGGTGATGCTGAAACTATGTTGGAAGATGAAACTGGCGAGCGCCTTTGGTACTCAATGGGTATTACTCATCCTGGTTCTTTAACGCTGCATAACTACCCTGAATTTTTGCGTAATCTAGAGGTGCCATTAGTCGGCAACATCGATTTGGCAACGATTGATATCGTACGTGACCGTGAGCGTGGTGTTCCGCGTTATAACGAATTCCGTCGTCAAATTGGTTTAACGCCAATCAACAAGTTTGAAGACCTGACTTCAGATCCAAAAACTTTGGCTGAGTTAAAACGCCTTTATAGCAATGACGTTGAGCAAATCGATACCATGGTTGGCCAATTGGCTGAGACTGTACGCCCAGGTGGTTTTGCCTTCGGTGAAACAGCTTTCCAAGTATTCATCATTAACGCATCACGTCGTCTAATGACTGACCGTTTTTATACTACGGATTACACCGCTGAAGTGTATACCCAGGAAGGTATGGATTGGGTTGAAGAAAACACCATGTTAGATGTTATCCGTCGTCACTTCCCAAGCTTAACGAATAGCTTGGCAGGTACTGAGAATGCCTTTAAACCTTGGGGTTTGAAGATTCCTGCAGAATACAATTCTTGGGATGCTTGTGAGAAGCAAGAGCTACTTTGGAGCAACGGTGTTTTACGTACTGAATATGCAGCCAGCAATGTTCCTGCTTTAGTTTCAGTTGATAAAATGGCTCTTATAAACAAAATTATATGGGACAAGGCAGAAATTGATCAAGACGTTGCTCCAGCGGGTTACGAACAACCAATTCATGCTCATGGTGCCATGGCGAAAGCGAAATTTGTTCCGACTGCAGGACATCCTTTTACCGGTATTTTCCAGGGTAACGAGTGTGGCTTGTTGCGCATGTCGGTCTCTGGTGATCCAGCAGACTCGGGTTTTGAGCCAGGATTAACATGGAAATCATTCGTTGATGGTCAGCCTTCAGAGAATGTTCATGGCTTATATACTATTTCTGGTCAGGGTGATAACCACGACATCTTTGCTAACGAACTGTCTCATTATGTAAAAATTAAGAGCCATGAAATAGCAACAGCAAAAGCTGGATTCACAAAGGGCATTAACAAGTCTAACGATCAAACGGCGGGTGATATGGCCGCAATTAAGCAAGATGGTAGTGCAGTAGCAGCCGCTAAAGCACCGACTCAGGTTTACTTTGTACCAACAGCCGATGTTAAAGGTCAGTTTGATACAGCCGCTCATGACTTCCGTGATGACCTTACGTCATTAACAGAAGGCACTGCGGTATATGACATCTACGCCACAGACCAAGCGATCAAAACGTCTATCTGGTTTTGGAAGCAGGCTCGTTATGAACGTGAGCGTCGTGACAGCGCTGTTAAAGTAGGATCTATTGTTATGGACTCTGCGTTTAAAACATCACAGTTTGGCGATAGCGGTGTTTACTTCAAGCAGCAGTATTAATAAGGACTGATTTTTAGTCTGATTGATAAAAGTGCTTAGTTAGCACTTATTTAAAAGGCGCTTATCGAAAGATAAGCGCCTTTTTTATGTGAGCACGGCTTAACTCTGACGGGCAGACTCATCAACACAGCATTCATCTTGTAAGAATCCAATCACGCCAGTAAGCTTTTCATATTCGGCAACGCAATAAAGCGTGCGGCCTTCTCGACGCTGACTAATCAACCCTGCAGACGCCAAGCTCGAGAGATGATGTGACAGCGTTGAACCGGGAATGCTGAGTTCTTCTTGTACTACACCCACTGCAATACCTTTATGCCCAGACTTTACTAGGCGCTTAAAAATCGCCAGACGAGTAGGGTGGCCAAGCTCTTTCAGTGCTTTGGCAATAATTTCTAATTCCATGTGAATATCTCTTAGTCGGTAGCAATTGCCTATATATTTCGATATTACTAGAAATATATTGACGTGGGAATGTTTGAAGCCTATCTTTCACTTATATTATTTCTATATATCTAGAAATATCAAATCATTTAAGGTGAAAAAGAGAGCGTAATATGACCATAACCTATGAAATGCTTGAGCAAACGCTGAGTATGTTTGCTTTTTTAGCCGTCGAGCTAACCTTGTTGTTCTTGATAATTAGTTACCTAGTGGGTGTATTGCAGGAATACATTCCTCCCGCCAAGATACAAAGCATATTGAGCGGTGCCCATGGTAAAGGGTATTTAATCGCTGCTTTTTTAGGCGCGATCACCCCATTTTGTTCATGCTCAACGATTCCTTTTTTAAAGGGACTGCTGCGGGCACGAGCAGGCTTTGGCACTATGATGGTCTTTCTCTTTGCTAGCCCATTATTAAATCCCATCATTATTGGTTTATTCGTCGTAACCTTTGGATTGCAAGTGGCCGTATTTTACTTTGCGATCGCGATGAGCGTATCAGTATTAGCCGGTTATTTATTAGAAAAGCTAGGGTTTGAACAATATGTCAAAGCCGAGGCATACCTCGAGCCGCAAGCCAAAGGCTGCGGTGCTGCAAGTTCAGGCTGCTCGGGTCAAATTTCGGATGAAGCAAAGCCTGAAGTGAGCAAGTGGATGAGAATCTGGCAGGTAACCTGGACAGATTTCAAAGGGGTATTGCCCTATTTAATCGGCGGTATTGCTGTTGGCTCACTCATTTATGGCTTTATGCCAACCGACCTAGTGGCCAGTATTGCCAGCGATGATAATCCGTTTGCGATTCCAGTCGCGGCTGTTATAGGCATTCCCTTATACATTCGAGCGGAAGCCGTGATACCACTGAGCGCTGCTTTAGCCGCGAAAGGTATGGGCTTAGGCGCTGTGATGGCGTTGATTATAGGCAGTGCGGGGGCGAGTCTGACGGAGGTGATTTTGCTGAAATCAATCTTCAAGAATCAAATGATTATTGCCTTCTTAGTAGTGATCTTGGGGATGGCAGTCACCGCGGGCTACCTTTACCGTTATATTTTTTAATGGCGACGACTGTCATTAAGACATTTAGTTTATTCCTATAATGCGTAGCGCTTACCTTAAAGTAAGCGCTTTTTTAATACCAACTCTCTGCTTCTACTATCTGCTTATTTGCCGCTTACTGTTATACTGAAGCCATTAGACTTCTATTCCCCCCTTATTTAGACCCAAATTGAGACTTTACTATGTCATTTTCCAAACTTGGATTAAGCGCCCCTATTGTTAAAGCGGTCGCTGACTTGGGTTATACCAAGCCGACGCCTATTCAGAAGGAATCAATTCCTGCTGTATTGTCAGGCAAAAACATCCTGGGTACGTCTCAAACGGGTACCGGTAAAACAGCCAGCTTCGTATTACCGATGTTAGAGAAGCTTTCTTCTCATAAGCAACAAGACGACATTCTGCGTGGCAAGCGCATTCGTGCACTGATCCTTACGCCGACACGTGAACTAGCCGTTCAGATTGAAGAGAGTGTTGCTCAATACAGCAAGTACCTTGATCTTAAGTCTATGGCCCTTTATGGCGGCGTCGATGTTGAACCGCAAAAAGAACGCCTAATTGAAGGTATTGATATTTTAGTAGCGACCCCAGGTCGTTTATTAGATCTATTACATCAGCGTGCTGTTTACTTTGATGAAATCGAGATGCTGGTATTAGATGAAGCCGACCGTATGTTGGATATGGGCTTTATCGACGACATCAGCAAGATCATTGAGCGTCTACCTGCTGATCGTCAAAACCTATTGTTCTCTGCAACGATCAACGAAGATGTTCGCAAGTTAGCCGATAGCTTCTCTGGTGATGGCCTTACGGGTGTTGGTTTTGAAAACAAAGAATTTTATGATGATTTAGAAGATATTGTTATTTCTCCTTCATCGACAACCGCCGAAACAATTAGTCAGTGGTTAGTGGCTATCGACAAAGATACTAAGTCAGCTTTGCTTAGCCATTTGATTGTTGAAGAAAAATGGGATCAAGCACTGATCTTCATCGAGAAAAAACACGGCGCCGCAAAGTTGGTTAGCCAGCTAGAAAAGCGTGGTATTAAAGCTGATTGTATCCATGGTGATAGAAGCCAAGCGATGCGTGAAAAAACATTAGCGGCGTCGTGTTTTTTCTCGATGAAGATCAGTGCTTGATCCCATTTTTCT
>JBALXI010000076.1:0-4878 GCA_036960605.1 Oleispira sp.
AACTCATTCAGCACTTCCCGAAGGTCGTTCTGTCTAAGCAGGCGGCGAATAATACGCTTATCCACAGCCCCGTCAACTGATTCCTGTGAAAGTATTACAAATGAATGAAATGAATTCATAAACAACCCGAATAGCTCAGTAATCGTACAATTAAGGGTGGAACCTGAAGAATAGAGGGGATTTGGGTAGATATAAGAAGGTTTAGCCATGTTGAGAAAGAACTAAAGAAGTACCTATATAGACGCATACATTTTTGCTTAGCGGCAAAACGCCGTAATTCCAGAACGTTGCACGCACTGCATCAGAAAAAAGGGGGGGATTCAGTTTCAAAAGGCAGGAGTGATTTGCGGTGAACAATGGCGATTAATTTTGCAGAACGTCTAAAAGAGGGATCTTTGAGCGAGCCCCCGGCTCACGGCGTGCCGTACAAAATTCAATCTCCATCGTGAGCGCAAGTAAATCACGGTTAGAAACCAACACTCCAGAAACAACCAACACTCCAGAAACAAGCAACAAGCAGCGTTAACAATTCCACTCTCAACTAAATAGATCGAATAAAGAATCCTTTAAACTTAGCCAAAGAAAAACGCTGCCCTAATAGAACTAAAGTAATAAAGGCATATAAGCTCGGATCAAACCAATTCGAACGAATCTGCAGCAAATAATGCACCGCACATAATATAGCGATGAGATAAATAAGCTTATGCATGGACTTCCACTTACGCTTCAACCTTCTCTGCCACCCCTTAGTAGAAGTAATAGAAAGCGGAATCAATAAGAGCCAAGCTAAGAACCCTAACGTTAGATAAGGACGCTCCACCAACTCACTCCCAATATCTTGCCACTGCCAAGCTAGTAAAAATGCCATATAAGATAATAGATGCAGAGTCGCATAAAACATCACAAATAAGCCAAGCATACGCCTATGTGCTAATGGCCACTTCCAACGTAGCCATTGGCGAGCAGGCCCAATAGCTAAAGTAAGTAGCAAAATATTAAATGCCCACTCCCCCGTAAACCAAACAATCGCCTTACCTGGCTCGGGTCCGAGTATTTCATAGTTTCCCATCTGCAAAGCTACGACTTGAGCCAAAATATAGGAAAATGGAGAGAACAGAGCAATGAAGACCAAACATCGTCGTGCAAAAACTGGCATTAGAACGACTTCCTCAAATCCATACCTTTATATAGATGCGCTACTTGCTCGCCATAACCATTAAACATTTGGGTCGGTATGCGATTAACGCTAAATAAACCCGAAGGCAGGCGACGTTCTTTTGCCTGACTCCAACGAGGATGCGATACCTCTGGATTCACATTGGCATAGAAACCATATTCCTTTGGCGCAATGGCTTGCCAAGTATTAATAGGCGGTGTTTCTGTGAATCGAATTTTGACAATCGATTTGATACTCTTAAAACCGTACTTCCAGGGCACAACTAAGCGAATAGGTGCGCCGTTTTGCTTAGGCAGAATTTCACCATACAAACCCACGGCCATTAATGTTAACGGATTCATCGCCTCATCGATTCTAAGCGCCTCAACATAAGGCCAATCAATAGTAGAGAAGCGAGAACGCTGACCAATCATTTGCTTTGGCGCTTCTAGCGTAGTGAATTCTACATACTTAGCGGTGGATAACGGTTTAAAGCGCTTAATCAGCTCTGCCAAAGGAAAGCCAATCCAAGGAATCACCATAGACCAAGCCTCCACACAACGAAGTCGGTAAATACGCTCTTCTAACGGCATCGACTTTAAAATATCCTCTAGATTAAAAGTCCCCTGCTTTTCACACTCACCTTCTATTGTTATTGACCAAGGATCGGTGATTAAAGAGCCAGCATTTCGAGCAGGCTCATCTTTACCTGTACCAAATTCGTAGAAGTTATTATATGAAGTGACATCACGATAAGGTGTTAACTTTTCATCTTTTCCAAATGGAGTGTCTAGCGCACCCGCAACCTGGTGCTTTAACCAATCAGGACCAAACTTAGGTGATTTACCAGAGTGTGACTCCAACGCCCCCGCAGTAGAGGCAAGCCCCATGGCTGCTAAAGCCACGCCGCTCTGCTGCATAAACTTTCGGCGGTTTAAATAAGCCGAATGCGAAGTAATTTCAGAAGATCTAATATCAGCAGCAGGTTTAATCAGCATAATGAACTCGTGGCTTAAAATATTTATAATTTATTAATCATAACTGTAGACACAGCTTTACAAAAATAATTCAGCAGAGATTTCAAATAAAAACAAACAGGCATAAAAAAGGCCTCAATATGTGAGGCCTTTAACAAAACAGTAATAATTAACCCTTACGATTTTTCCAATATTTCATTCCACTTACGACAGGTCCTGAGAAGGCATAAGCCATAAAGACACCGAGCAATACTTTGGCAGGATCAATTGATACCACCACGAAGACCATAACCACGGCGAGCATCGCTACGAAAGGAACCTTTCCTTTTAGGTCTAGACCTTTGAAGCTGTGGTATTGAAAATTACTAACCATCAAAATGCCTGCTAGAGGCACCAATACCGCTATTATCCAAGATACTTCTTGGCCCGTTGCACCCGTTTCACTAAAAGCCCAGATAGTCCCGGCAACAATTGCGGCCGCTGCTGGACTCGCTAAACCGGTAAAATAATTCTTATCCGCCGTATCAAGCTGTGTATTGAAACGCGCTAGACGCAACGCGGCGCCTGCAACATAGACAAATGCTGCAACCCAGCCGACTTTCCCTAAATCCTGCAACGCCCAAGTGAACGCAACTAACGCTGGCGCAACACCAAAAGAAACCATATCAGCCAAACTATCGTATTCCGCACCAAAATCACTTTGAGTATTGGTCATACGAGCAACTCGCCCATCCAACCCATCAAGAATCATGGAAATGAATATCGCAATGGCAGCACTTTCAAAATGACCATTCATACTGGCCACAATTGCATAGAAACCGGAGAAAAGTGCCCCTGTCGTAAACAGGTTCGGTAATAAATAAATGCCTTTATTACGAGGTTTAGGACTAGCACTTTCTTCGGAGCTTGTTGATTCGGTGGCGCTATCTGGAATATCGTCGTTCAATTTCACTACCTTATTATCTTGATCATTCATAAATTAAAATCTTACCTACTAATATAATAGATGCTATTTGCCATCATTCGCATAATCGCGGGCTAAGCGCTACTGCATCTTTAGAGCGCTGGTACATCGCTAGATTGCTATAGATATACCATTACAATGGTCCATCTTACTGAGGCAGGCGAAGAATCACCAGCTATTCCCACATTACTGTTTGCCACAAGGCTGAAATAAGAGGCTCATGTAAGCGCTTACTTTGCGCACAAAGGCCTACCGCAAAAGGCTCCAGCTCAGGTTGTACATCTAATATACGCACCTTATTCATTAATGGACTATTTTTCAGTACTAGATCTGGCACAACGCCAACCCCACAACCTAAACTGACCATACTGACTATCGCCTCGTGCCCAGAAACTTGCGCATAGATATTCTGTTTTAAGCGCTTCTTTTTAAACCATCGATCGACCCGAGTTCTTGCCAACCCCGTTTCTGAAAGAACCAATGGCACTTTGTCCCAGCAGATATTTTCATCTAACAATTCCGGAACTGCATGACTCAATAAGGGTGCAATAAATAGCAGCGGTGCTGGTGTAATGGTTTTAAAGGTTAAATTGGCCGACAACTGATCTGGACGAGCTGCAATCACCATATCGACATCGCCTGATTGCACATGGGAAATAGACTCAGCGGCATCCCCGGTCTTTAAACGAATATCGACTAACGGATGTTGCGCACGAAATCGAGTTAGCAGCTCGGATAAAAAGCTATAGCTCGCCGTCACAGAGCAATAAATACTCAACTGCCCTTGTAATTCACTCGCTTGGCGTTGCATAGAAAGCTTTAGCTGATGCCACAAGTCTAATACTTGCTCAGCATGCTGGCGAAATAACTCGCCTTCTTCAGTTAATCGCAATCGAGTGCCTTCACGATTGAATAGATTAGACCCCACACTTTCTTCCATACGTTTTAAGCGTCGGCTTAATGTTGAAGGACTGCAGTGCACCAACTGACTCACCACACTTAAATTCTGATGTTCAGCCAGTTGAACGAATACCTCTAAATCCTTGTATTCCATAACAAAAACTCAAACCCATTAGTAAAAGCGCAAGCGTTGCAAAAAACGCAACAAGAAAAAGCAATTATAGCATTTTACGCAACGACAAACTTCGCTTAGAATGCTCGCCATCGAATTACCCAATTCGCCCAAATTCCTAATAATCTTTATAGATTGGAGAGACTCATGTCTAACAACTATTTCAACACGTTAAACTTACGTGAACAGCTTGATCAACTTGGTCGCTGTCGTTTCATGAACCGCACTGAATTCGCTGACGGTTGTGAAGCGCTTAAAGGCAAAAAAATCGTCATCGTTGGTTGTGGTGCTCAAGGCCTTAACCAAGGTTTGAACATGCGCGATTCTGGTTTAGACATCTCTTATACGCTACGTGCAGCAGCAATCGCCGAAAAGCGTGCTTCTTTCGTAAACGCGTCTGAAAACGGTTTTGTTGTGGGTACATACGAAGACTTGATCCCTCAAGCGGATCTAGTACTGAACCTTACTCCTGATAAGCAACATACTGCAGTTGTTACTGCAATTATGCCTTTGATGAAGAAGAACTCTACTCTTGCTTACTCTCACGGTTTTAACGTGGTTGAAGAAGGCATGAAAATTCGCGAAGACATCACCGTAATCATGGTTGCTCCTAAGTGCCCTGGTTCTGAAGTACGTGAAGAATACAAGCGTGGATTCGGTGTTCCGACTCTTCTGGCTGTTCACCCAGAAAACGATCCTCGTGGTGAAG
>JBALXI010000077.1:0-4824 GCA_036960605.1 Oleispira sp.
AGAAGTAATGGCCAATGTTTAAGGCTTACAATACTGTTTGGTAAACTGTCTCGAATACGAGAAACCGCCGATACAACATCATCAAATTTTTCTTCTGGATCAGTACCGTATAAAAACTCAGCACGAATAACAGCCAATCCATCTTCTACATTGGTTTTTACATTATTAAGATCTTCAAGTTCGTTAATCACCTCTTCAATCGGATCAACCACCAGCTTTTCCATATCAAGTGGCGTTGTACCAGGGTTAACAACTTTAATAACAGCCGCAGAGAAATCAAATTGAGGATCTTCGCTACGAGGCATTGTGAAAAAAGATACTATGCCTAAGACCACCAACAATAAAAACACCACCCAAGTAAATTGGTGATTACGAATCGCTAACGCAGGTAATTGCATATAAAAATCCTCCGTTATCGATTAGCAGCAATATGAATAGACACACCACTGCCTTCTGATAGATACGGTGCACCTTGAATAACAATACGCTCATCCTGCTTCACGCCATCGCGTACTGCCATAAATCCACCTTCAATAAATGCGATATTCACCGTGCGCAAATGCGCTTTATTATCAGCACCTAAAACAAAGACTTCCGCTTGGTCAGCCTTGGTTCTTAAAACAGAGGTTAGCGGCAATAATGCAAGAGATTCTTTATTACTAGGATAAATACGACCATGTCCCACAAAACCGGCTAATAAATTTCGCTTATTTTTTCCTTCAAGAGTTTCCAAGCGCAGCTCAATTTCAAACGTTTGCGTTGCATTATCCGCACGACCCGCTAATTCCGAAACCTGAGCTTTAAAAACATCATTAGGATAGGCATCAAATTTTAGTTCAGCCGAATCTGTCATTTTCAAACGTACAATATCTTTGTCCGTTACACCGGTACGTAATACCCAACCTTGTTTTTTAGAGGCGAAAATAAAAGCCGCCTGTCCACTGCCTACCAATTCATTTTGATCAATGCTACGTTTTAGAATTCGGCCATTAGCCGGTGCTTTAATTTCAGCATGACGACGATTGAATTTTGCTACTGTTAAATCAGAACGGGCAACATCAACCTGAGTTTCAGATGCTTGCAGTTGATCAACTGATAAAGCGTTGCGACCTTGCAAAGATGTGAAGCGTTCAAGGTTTCGCTCGGCATTGGCTAATACTGCTTGCGCTTTAGATACTTGAGCATCAATTTCTTCTAAATTCAAAATGGCTAAACGCTGGCCTTTTTTCACCAGCTGGCCTTCATCAACATAAACCTTGGCAACCAAGCCACTCACTTTAAACGCTAAGGTTTGTTCCGACTTATTCTCTAGTAAGCCACTAACCCGTAACGGCTTGGCATAATCACTAAAAGAAACATTGGTAACTTCCACAGGAACAGTGCTCTCAGCAAGAACCTTTTTAGCTACCTCAGCAAAAGAAGTCAGCGATAAGAAAAATAAACTGCTTAGAAGCAGCATACGAGAAAGAAGAGAAACGTTCGTCATTTGAAGGACCTCAAATTAGATGGTGTACTAGGAAAACAGCTCACTAAGTTTACACCGAACACATTAGTATTTTCTGATTGTAGCCTTCAATGTATACACCGTCAACACCATTAAGAGATCAGTCGTTAAACGTATAGCCAATCAACCCAATTCATTTAATTTGTCGATTGACAAGTTCGTTGCAAAACAACAAACTTTCATCTAATTCGCACCTTTCTAGTCGATACAAGAAGTAGATAAAAGCTCAAAAATGACAATAGAAACAGCTAACTATCATCACGGTAACTTGCGCCTAGCCTTGCTAGATGCGGCCATTGATCAAATCAAAGAACATGGTGTCGAAAAGCTCAGCATGCGGGGTATTGCGCGTATTGTTGGGGTATCTCAGACCGCGCCCTATCGCCACTTTGAAGATAAAAATCATCTATTATCAGAAGTTGCTACTCAAGCATTCACCGAACTTTATGCCATCAGCATGGCCGCCATTGACCCTAATGAAAGCCCGATAAAGAACATCCATGCGACGGGCCTAGTCTATTTGCAATATGCGATTAATAACCCTGAGAAGTATCGCGTGATCTTTGGCAGCCGCATTCAAAATCGCCAAAGCTACCCAAGCATGATTGAAGCCGGAGAAAAATCTTTCCAAATACTCATCGATCAAGTTGAGCGTGGCATTGAGGCGGGCGACTTCATTCCAGGTTGTGCATTAATACTGGCAAATACGCTTTGGACCCAAGTTCACGGCGCGGCGTCACTGATTCTTGATGGCTTTTATATTAATAGGGAGCTGCCTATGCCTTTTGATGACTTCTTAAAAGCCCAAATAATGATTGGCAGCCGTGCTTTATTACTGAATCCACCACCGATCAGCCTAAATCCTCCCAACAATAGCTGACCAAAAAGTCAGGAATAATCAACTCTGCAGCCCATTTCTCTCTGTCAGATAGTGTCATGCTAGAAATTACTTATCTTTTGGCGTACCATCGTACCAATAAGGCGTTTTTTCGCCATCATAATTAATCTGCGAGATGCCAAGCTCACACTTTATCGGTATACTTGCGGGCCTTTTTTAGCGCTATCAGCTCTTACTTTTTATAAGAAGCGACTTTTACGGATCATAGAAATATGGGTAAGCAAACACCTCTGTACCAACAACACCTAGATGCTAACGGCAAGATTGTCGATTTCGGTGGCTGGGATATGCCAATTCACTACGGCTCTCAGCTACAAGAGCATAATGTAGTACGTGAAGACGCAGGCATGTTCGACGTATCGCACATGACTATCGTTGATATCGCAGGTCCAGAAGCTCTGGCTTACCTACAAAAAATCCTAGCCAATGACGTATCCAAGCTTGGCTTTACTGGTAAAGCTCTTTATACCGGCATGTTGAACGAAGAAGGCGGCGTGATCGACGACCTTATCGTTTACAAAATGGAAGGCTGGTATCGCACAGTCGTTAACTGCGGTACACGCGAAAAAGATTTGGCTTGGATGAACAAGCAAATCGAAAGTTTTGATGCGACATTAACAGAGCGTCCTGAACTGGCGATGGTTGCCGTTCAAGGCCCTAACGCTATCGAAAAAGTGAAGCAGGTTCGCACTGAACAAGCTGCTTTGATTAGCGAATTAAAAGTATTCCAAGGTTTGCCAGTCGGCGAATGGTTCTACGCGCGCACAGGTTATACCGGTGAAGACGGCTTAGAAATCATCGTTCCAGCAGCTGAAGTTGCTGAGTTCTGGGAAGCATTGATCGCCGCTGGCGTAGCCCCTACCGGTTTAGGCGCACGTGATACTTTACGTCTAGAAGCTGGCATGAACTTGTACGGTAACGACATGGACGATTCCATCTCACCGCTACAAGCTGGCATGGGCTGGACGATTGCATGGGAACCTGCTGATCGTGACTTCATTGGCCGCAAAGCTTTAGAAGCACAGAAAGCAGCAGGCGTACCGAGCAAGTTAGTCGGTATCGTGCTTGAAACTCGTGGCGTAATGCGTTCACACCAAAAAGTAGTTGTTGAAGGCATCGGCGAAGGTGAGATCACTTCCGGTACTTTCTCTCCAACACTTCAGCACTCCATCGCCATGGCCCGTGTTCCTTATGATACTGGCAGCGAATGTAATATCGAAATGCGTGGCAAGCTAATCCCTGCCCGCATCGTAAAAATGCCGTTCGTACGTAATGGCAAAAAAGTTTTCGAATAACAGTTTAAAAAAATTTAGCTTGAGAGAATATTAAAATGAGCAACATTCCTGCAGAACTAAAGTACGTTGAATCACACGAATGGTTACGTCTAGAAGCTGATGGCACCATCACTGTTGGTATCACTGACTTCGCACAAGCAGCACTCGGTGACGTAGTATTCATCGAATTGCCAGAAGTCGGTACTGACGTTGAAGCTGACGAAGACATCGCTGTTGTTGAATCGGTTAAAGCAGCATCAGACGTATACGCACCAATCTCAGGTAAGATCGTTGCCGTAAACGAAGAACTTGTAGATGCTCCTGAAAAAGCCAACGATGACCCGTATGGCGATGCTTGGTTCTTCCGCATGGAACCAACCGATCCTAACGTTCTAGATGGTTTGATGACTGCTGAAGACTACGCTGCAAAGTGTGAGTAATTAGTCACAAATATAAAGCCCTGCTGTCCTCTTTATTACGAGATACTAATTTAAGGAACACCGGGGCTTTTTTATATTCAAATATTTTCGTTCATTCCCTAACTTTCGTAAACTATTTAGCAAACATTTGAGTTCGCTAAATTAGCACAATATGAGCAAGCCCATGAGCACAGAAACACTGGTAACACTGGAACAGCGCGACAACTTCATTGGTCGCCACATTGGTCCTGATAACGCTGAAGAAAACGCCCTACTAGAAGCAGTTGGCGCAACAAGCCTAGAAGATCTTTCTGCACAGATTGTTCCTGCAGATATTTTGCGTGAAGAATTTTTAGAAATTGCTGATGGCCGTACAGAATTTGAAGCGATCAATTATTTGCGCACCCTAGCTGACCAGAACAAGGTTTTCAAAAGCTACATCGGCATGGGTTATAACGATACGATTGTTCCGCCTGTTATCATGCGCAACGTATTGGAAAATCCAGGTTGGTATACGGCTTATACGCCTTACCAGCCAGAAATTGCTCAAGGTCGCTTGGAAGCCCTATTAAACTTCCAGCAACTTGTTTGCGACATGACAGGCATGGAATTGGCGAACGCCTCTTTGCTTGATGAAGGTACCGCGGCTGCCACCAACATTCTTATATTTTGAGCAGTGCCGATTTGGGACGAGCCTATTTATCTGAAGGATGGGCAACAAATTTCATC
>JBALXI010000078.1:0-2803 GCA_036960605.1 Oleispira sp.
GCAAGCAGTTAAATGGTTACCCGAGCAACGCAGCCCAACGATTAACGCCTACTTAGAACAAACACGCCAACACTGGGCCGGCAACGTCATCAAGTACACTGGCGATATCATCGATCAGCATTAATAAACTGCTTCCAGCCATGTTCATTCCTTTTTTTGGTTTCTGATTTTCTTTAAATAATTTTCTATGCAAAGAAAACGGATGACAATATATACGTTGTTTAGCCCTTATCGGCTATTAATTATTTAGCCTTTTTTGCAGTGCATTTGAATAAGCGGATATGGCGGGCACTAGGCTGGTGATCATTGCGCTTACTAAAATGATTAGAAGTAGATACACAATATTATTATCAAAAATATTCGTGCTGATCGATAAACTAAAATTCTCGGTGAGAAAGCTACGAAGCGATAATAAACATAAAAATAGCAGTAATAGTGCAAATGCTGAGCTCGCGAGTGTTATCAGCAAAGCTTCAGTTTGAATCAATAAAAACAGAAATGATGGGGGCGCGCCTAATGATCGCATGATAGCAATTTCCCGTCGCCTTTCTCGAATAGAGGTTAATAGCATGGCACTTAACCCCAGTAAAGATGCGAGTAATACTAAAATTGATACGAGTATTAGTGTGTTTTCCATTATGGCTGTTATTTGCCACAGTTGGGATAGTGCGACGCCAGGCAGAATGGCCGACAAGGGTTCAGGCTGGTAGTTATTAATTTCGCGTTGTACATGAAAGGTAGCCATTTGGGACTTTAGGCCGACCATGAAGGCTGTAATGCTTATTGGTGTAAAGTCGTGCTGCCCTCTCTTGGAGTGCACCGCTTCGATACCCCGTAAACTCACATGTACGGTTTGATCAACAGGTGTGCCAGTAGGCTGGAGGATACCGACAATACGGAAGGGGTTGTCATCGTGTTGAGTGAAGCTGGTGCTGGCCACTCCATGGGCAAGTACGAGCTGAGTGCCTAATTGATAGTTTAACTTGCGGGCGACTTCGGCTCCCAATACCACATCGAACACTTCGGAGAAGGGCTTACCTTGAGTGAAATTTAGTGTTTGTTTTTGGCCATAGTGAAAGTGTTTGAAGTAATCGGTCGTCGTTCCCATAACTCGATAACCTTTGTGCGAATCACCGAGCGATATCGGTATGGTCCAAGCTACTTTTGGGTTTGTCGAGATATCTTGATAGCTTGACCAGCTAATGTTGTTGGCCGCATTGCCCAGTCTGAATACTGAATAGAGTAATAGATTGATCTCGCCTGTTCGGGCACCCACTATCAGGTCAATGCCAGAGACCGTATTGTTAAAACTGGATTTTGCCTGTTGGCGAATATGCTCAATGCCCAAGAGTACAAAAATACTGACCGTTATTGCCAGAAACGTCATGGCAACGGCACCTTTTCGGCTCAATAAACTGCGCCAAGCTAAGCGGATAAACATGAGTGATGACCTCTGGCTACATTGATTTCTTGCAATGCAACGGTTCTCGAAAAGTATCGGGTAAGTGACTGATCATGGCTGACGAAAATCAGCGTGATATTATGCTGCGTTACTGTTTCCATCAGCATGGTCATGAAGGCATCACGGCTTTGGCTATCCAATGCGGAGGTAGGTTCGTCGACAATTAATAGCTCAGGGGTATTAATTAACGAGCGGGCAATCGCCACACGTTGCTGCTGTCCTGTGCTAAGAGCGGAGGCGGGTTGGTGATGTAGCGCTGCATTGATACCCAGTGCCTGTAGCAGTTCTTTAGCACGAGAGTCCGTTTTTCTACGGAAGGGCGCGCTGGTAAAGTGGTTAGCGAGACGGATATTGTCGAGTGCTGATAGGTAGTGAATAAGATTGAACTGTTGGAAAACTAGACCGATATGATGGGCTCGGAATTTATCTCTTTGGCGTCCCGACATAAGGTCTATTGATTGATCAAGTATTTTAATACTGCCCTCTGTTGTGGTTAAAACGCCAGCCAAAAGATTGAGCAGCGTTGATTTTCCTGAGCCTGAGGGGCCATAAAGAAAAACATGCTCTCCTGCTGCGACGGACCATTCGGGAATTTCTAGGATAGGGTCATGGTTTGTCTTGTCATAAGAGAATTGTAAGTTGCGTATTGATACTGTCACCTAAGCCCACCTCTTGTTTTTTTAATGCCGATACAACTTATGTTATACTATAACACTTATTGCTGGCGCCAATAGCAAATCCCAGATTACAATTACCGAGTCGCAAATACTAAGAGGATTTCTCTTGATTCATTCCACTCATAAATCATGGACGTTCCTCGGATTATTTCTGCTGTTATGTGGCGTTATTATTACGGGCTATTCTTCGGACTCAAAAGCGGTAACTGATCGCCTCTCAGGAAAGGCAGGGGAGAAGTATCGAACCATTGAATGGACCGATTTAATGCCGAAAGACGATCTGGAGGCGATTCTGAATCAACCCGATTATATTGATGAAATTGTTGATTCGCCACTGGCTTCTGGGTTTACCGAGCATTATCGCGAGCTTAAGTATTTATGGGATAAAGAGGCGCAGCGTAAGGTGGCCAGTGGCCGTCATCCGTTATCGTTTGAGTCGTTGTTGACGATTGATTCTCATCAAGAGCATGAGAAGTTGCTGGGGCATTTGAAAGAGAGTGGGCGGGCGGCGATTGTGATTGCGGCGAGCGGTATGTTTTCTGGCGGGCGTATGCAGAATTATTTGCAGGAGCTGTTGCCGGATGAGCGTACTGATGTGATATTGGTGGCTTTAAGCTATTCGCCTTGTGCGGGGTATTGTTTTCCCTCTCGTTATTACCGCTGC
>JBALXI010000078.1:2813-4584 GCA_036960605.1 Oleispira sp.
CACGGATGTGATTTTTGTCGGGTATCAGGCGAAGGGGACGCCGGGGCGGGATATTCAGAAGTATGGCGCTGGGGCTGGTAGCAAAGATAAGCGGGCTTATGTGCAGTTTAATGACGATGGCCGCAAAGGCGATAAGGTGGCTGTGCGGGCTGGGGTTTATACGTTGGGGGGTTATAGTGCTCATGCTGACCAGAAGGACTTGGTTAACTTTGTTAAGCGGATGCGGGTTCGGCCTTCAAAAATACGGATAGTGCATGGGGATAATGGGGCTAAGTTGGCTTTGAAGGGGGAGTTTGAGGGGTTGTTTGGGTGTGAGGTTTTGATTCCTGATCGGTGATGGGAAAAGACTAAAAGCGGTTAACCACAGAGGACACAGAGCGCTTCGCTTCACAGAGAGGAGCTAGGAGCTAGGGATAATTAAATAGAATTGATGGGGGGTTTTTTATGGATGGTTTTACTAATGGTGTTATTGGTTGTGCTATAGAGGTGCATAAGCAGTTAGGTGCTGGTTTACTGGAGTCTAGTTACGAATGTTGTTTGATGCATGAGTTGGCGCTTCAAGGAATTCAGGCGCATTGCCAGGTGGTATTGCCGATTCATTATAAGGGTGTTGAGATAAGTACGGGCTATCGGTTAGATATATTGATCCCCGATAAATTGATAATCGAATTGAAGGCAGTTGATAAGTTAACTCCTGTGCATACTGCGCAGCTGCTAACTTACCTAAAGCTCACCGGCATAAAGCGAGGCTTGATCATAAATTTCAATGTAACCAGACTAGTAGATGGAATCAAACGAGTGAGCCTATAAGGCTCACCTATCTCTTTATCTATCTCTTTATCTCTTCCTCTGTGAAGCGCAGCGCTCTGTGTCCTCTGTGGTGAACCGCTTTAGGCTCTTAACCTTTGTAGCCATCAGGATTTAGGCTCTGCCAGTTCCAGCTGTCTTTAACCATGTCTTCCAGGCTCATCTCAGCCACCCAGTCCAACTCAACCCGGGCTCGAGTAGCATCGGCATAGCAAGCAGCCACATCCCCAGGGCGGCGCTCAACTAGTTTATAAGGAACAGCAACAGAATTCACAGCAGCAAAAGCCTTCACCATTTCCAATACACTAATCCCATTACCAGTTCCCAAATTATAAGCCTGCACCCCGTCTATGCCTTCCGTAGACAGCAGTTTCTGTACCGCCTTCACATGTCCCTTAGCCAAATCCACCACGTGTATGTAGTCGCGCACGCCCGTGCCGTCGACAGTGTCGTAGTCGCTGCCGAAGATCGACAGTTCAGCGCGGCGGCCAACAGCAGTTTGCGTGATGAACGGCATTAAGTTGTTCGGTATGTCACTAGGGTCTTCGCCAATTTTTCCACTGTCATGCGCGCCAACAGGGTTGAAGTAGCGCAGTAGGGCGACGGACCAATTGCTCGCTTCTTTGTTGAGTGCATCCGCTGCCGGTAGATCGCGTAGCATTTCTTCGATAATGAGCTTAGAGCGGCCATAAGGGTTGGTTGCTGATAATGGCATGTCTTCGGTCAGCGGTAGTTGTTCTGGGTCGCCATAAACTGTTGCGCTGGAGCTGAATACTAGGTTCTTGCTATTGGCTTTTTGCATGGCTTGGCACAGCACTAGGGTACTGTTGATGTTGTTATCGTAGTACTCCAATGGCATCGCGCACGATTCGCCCACGGCTTTAAGGCCAGCGAAGTGGGTGCTCAAGCCCTTTATCAAGGCCAAGCGTTAACGGCTAAGTTACCTGAAATACGTGAGGCGATG
>JBALXI010000079.1:0-4454 GCA_036960605.1 Oleispira sp.
CTTAATTTGTAAGGCACTTGATGCGCTTGCAGCTTCATTTCTAAGATGCGCGATTGATGGTTACCACGATACAGCACGGCGAAATCAGAGAACTTACCGCCATAACGCATGCGACGTTCAACGATGCCGGTGACGACACGCTCCGCTTCGATTTCATCATTCTTGCATTTAAGAATTTTAATCGGGTCGCCGTAACCCTTATCCGACCAAAGTTTCTTGATGAGGTCGTGCGGGTTGTTATCAATCACCTTGTTGGCGGCGTTAAGAATCAAACCAGTAGAGCGATAATTTTGCTCCAGCTTAACTAGCTTCAAATGCGGGTAATCGACTTTTAATAAATTCAGGTTTTCGGGACGGGCACCACGCCAAGAATAAATCGATTGGTCATCGTCGCCTACCACGGTTAAACCATTACGGTCGCCGAGCAACATTTTCACCAATTCGTACTGACTGGTATTGGTATCTTGATACTCATCCACGAGTAAATAGCGGATCTTACTCTGCCAGCGCTTCAGTACTTCGGGGTGATTTTTAAACAGCATGGTCGGGACCCAAATAAGGTCATCGAAATCCACTGCGTTATAAGCGCGCAACGTTCGCTGATATACCGAGTAGCACTGAGCGATCATCATCTCTTGCGGGTTTTCAGCTTTAGCGATGGCTTGATCGGGGTCTAGCATGTCGTTTTTATGATTGGAGATGGCGCTTTGCACCATATCTAACGCGTCATCATCTTGGTCGTGATCGCGCATCATGATGTCTTTCAGAATATTCTTGGCATCATCTTGGTCAAGAATAGAAAAGCCCGTTCTATAACCCGCGGTTTGGCATTCTGAACGAATAATATTCAAGCCTAGATTGTGAAAGGTCGATACTGTCAGGCCTCGGCCCTTGCCGCCCTCTAATAGCTGGCTTACACGCTCTTTCATCTCGCGCGAGGCTTTATTGGTAAAGGTTACCGCCGCAATGTGATGGGGCTTGATGCCGCAGCTTTCGATCAGGTAGGCGATTTTACGGGTGATCACACTGGTTTTACCCGAGCCTGCACCGGCAAGTACCAATAATGGTCCATCGATGTATTTGGCGGCTTCTTTTTGCCTAGGATTTAGATGACTTAAGTCGACCACGAACATTCCTCTCTGATTCAGCAGGCTATTCTAACAATGATGACGAAATTTGATAGAGATCAGTCTCATCAGGCAGACAGATTCTGATTTGTAACCTATAAATAAGGTACCTATGTTGTCTATTGTTAGGAAGTGATCATTGTTTGAACATAAGTTGGTATCGAGGGCGGTACAAGAATTAAACAGTGCTAAAAATACAGGGCCTACGAATGCCAAGCGCCTGCTATTTATGACCACTTCGAGTGAGTCTCAGTCCCGTAGTTTTAAGTTATTACAGCGAGCTCAGCGGGGTTCTGAAATAAGTCATTGGCAACCAGGGCAAGCATTGAATGCTAACGCTAATTGGTTTTGTATTGTCTTGCATTTATCACAGCTAGCTTCTGAGCTGGTGGCTCAATATTTAGCCATTGCTGGTCAGTGGCCGGTGGTAATTATTTCAAATCTTAATCCTGAAAAAGCGCTAGCAGGGTTGGAGCATGAAGCGATTGATCTAGAGTGGTTGAACGAAGAGCATTTAGACCAAGATTATCTTAATCGTGCGATTGATATGGCCGTCTTAAAATATCGTTTGAATCATCATGCCGCTGATGAGCTTGCTGATATAGAGACCCATTCCAATGGGCGGCAAGGGGAAGTTATTCTTGATCGCCAAGCTTTTTTTCAGCAAGCAGATTCTCTATTAACAAAAGCTCAGGTCACGCAGCCGCAATATTTTCAACTTCTACAATGCCGTTGGTTAAAAAGCAAAAGTGCACAATTAAGTTGGCAAGATAGCGAATTATTACGGGTTAGATTCGAACGATTTTTAGCTCAGTATGTTAAAAAAGGAACGTTGTTAGGGCGATTAATGGATGAGCAAACCGGTTTGCTATCGATTAATAATGAGCCGATGGATAAACGTAATTTAGACAGTTTTCATCAACTTTGTTTGCAAGAATTTAGTGATATCAAATTGCTGGTTTATACCAGCACAGCGACGCGAATAAAAGATTCTGAAAGCCTGGCACTGGCTATGCAACAAGCGGTACAAGAAATTGCTCGGGACAAATTAGTGCAGGAAGCTAAATTCGAGTGGCAGTCATACCAGCAGGCGAATATTGGTTTAATGAGCAGTATGCATTTAGCCTTACAGCGCCAAGAGTTCGTACTTCATTATCAACCCCAGCTGCAGGTGGAAACAGGTGAGTGGGTCGGTGCAGAAGCTCTAATACGTTGGCAGCACCCTAGTTTTGGTTTATTACCTCCTGCTGCTTTTATTAAAGAAGCGGAATCGACAGGGCTGATTACAGTATTAGGTCGCTGGGCATTGCAGGAAGCTATTCGTGCTTGGAAAACTATTTTCATTGATACCGGTCGCATGATTTGTATGGGGGTGAATGTTTCTTTTCCGCAGGTGGCTGATGCGCAATTTGCTGAAGAAGTTTTACGAGCATTAGAAGAAAATGATATGCCTCATGAATTTCTAGAATTAGAGCTGACAGAAACCACTATTATCAAAAATGAGCAGGTTACTGTAGAAAATCTTAAGCAGCTTTTAAATGCGGGTATTAAAATTTCGTTGGATGATTTCGGTACCGGATTCTCGTCGTTATCACATTTAAGTGATTTGCCGATCAGTGGTATTAAATTAGATCGAGCTTTTGTATCCCCCTTGGCTGAAGAGGGTGCGCAAACTCATATTGCTGCGGCGATGATTGGCTTAGCAAAACAGCTCAATTTAGAAACGACTGCGGAGGGGGTAGAAGATGCCCGCTGTATGGAAAAAATTAAGCAGTTAGGGTGTGACCGTGTACAAGGTTATTATTTTTCTAGGCCTTTGGCATTAGAAGATTTGTTAATACGAGCAGAGCAAAATTTTGCGCCTTTAATACAAACAAATATCGGTGATGGTCGTTCACTCTAGTCCTTTTCAAAATAAGTCTTAAATTCGTATTCATTACTTCTGACGATAACGCTCTAATTTTCGATAACTGAGTGCTTCCATGATATGACCGGTGTGGATATCTTCACTATCATCCAGATCGGCAATGGTACGAGATATTTTTAATACGCGATGATAAGCCCGTGCACTTAAATCTAGCTTCTCAATCGCCAATCTTAATAAATTTTCGTTTTCCTCGCTTAAGCTGCAAAAGGCTTCAACCTGCGCATTACTCAATTGGCCGTTACTGCATTGCTGACGTTCAGTTTGTTTTTTCCAAGCGCTTAATACTCTGGCTTGCACCGTCGCACTATTTTCTAGGGTGTGTGAGTTTTTCTTTTGTAATTCTAAAATTGAAATCGGCGGCACCTCAACTTGTAGATCGATACGATCTAATAACGGCCCAGAGGTTTGTCCTTGATAACGTTTTACTTGGTCTTCGGTGCAGGTACATTTTGCTGAAGCATCGCCGTAATAACCGCACGGGCAGGGATTCATGGCCGCAACTAATTGAAATCGAGAAGGGTAGGTTACTTGCTGACTGGCGCGTGCAATACAAATTTCGCCACTTTCTAATGGCTCTCGTAATACATCGAGCACTTTACGGCTAAACTCTGGCAGCTCATCTAAAAATAAAATACCACCATGGGCTAAGGAAATTTCACCGGGCTTTGGTCTGCCGCCGCCTCCGACTAAAGAAATACCTGAGGCAGTATGATGGGGACTTCTAAAGGGTCTTTGTCGCCACTGCTTTAACCAGTCGTTGTGGTGTTGGCTAATGGAATAAATGGCGGCACTTTCTAAAGCCTCTTGGTCGTTCATCGGGGGTAAAATCCCCGGTAAGCGACTGGCTAACATGGTCTTACCGGTACCGGGAGGCCCTATGAAAATTATGATGTGACCCTTTAATTCCCAACGAGTAAGTCATGTTGAGGGGTGTTGTAGGTTGTTTGGTAATCGAAGCGAAAAAATTGACTATAAAGCTGAATAGCCGTAGTATTTTCAACGGCTCGTGACTCCGACATAGTGGAAGTTGCTAGGAGGCCAAAGTTGTAGGCGACTTAAACAATCCAAATTGCATAAATTACACATTATATTATTAATTATATCATCCGCTCATTTTGATGACTCTGTCTCCAAGCGTGATGTTTTAAAAGCCTTCACATTACGTAATGCTCTTTAAGAGCAATGAGGCTAATTACAACTACTTGTAATTAGTACTTTTTGGAATATATCTCATGAAAAAGAAAACCTCCCTTTCGTTTACTGATCAAAAAGTAAAAACTACTGCTAGAGCATTGAATAGTGCTTACAAGAAATACAATCTTGGAACAGCGAATGCTCATGAGCCTTCCGCTTTGACTGAAGCACTCAAAGATAACGTTAATAGGGTGATGAGTGATAAT
>JBALXI010000007.1:0-128737 GCA_036960605.1 Oleispira sp.
GGTTAAGGCTAAAACTAATCCTATGGATAAGAAGCCTAAAACAACAGCCGCTAAGAAGTCAACGCCTAAGAAAATGGATGAGTTTTTTGCCGGCTTAGGCGAGAAAACATTCCGTACTCAGCAGATGTTGAAATGGATTCATCAAATTGGCGAGTCCGATTTTGATAAAATGACCAACATGAGCAAGGTAATGCGTACCAAGCTGGCTGAAGTTGCTGAAATCAGCTTGCCAGAAATCGTTATGGACAAAACCTCTGTCGATGGTACCCGTAAGTGGGTAATGAAGATGCCCGGTGGCAGCTCGATTGAAACGGTTTATATTCCTGAGAAAGAGCGTGGCACACTGTGTATTAGTTCACAGATTGGTTGTGCTTTGGATTGCAGCTTTTGTTCTACCGGTAAGCAAGGTTTCAACCGTGACTTAAGTGTTGCTGAAATTATTGGCCAGTTGTTTGTGGCTTCTCAGGCTCTAGATACTCCAGGGGAAAAGCGCGTTCGCCGTATTACTAATGTAGTAATGATGGGCATGGGTGAGCCGTTATTAAACTTTGATAACGTAGTCGATTCGATGGAATTGATGCTGAACGACTTTGCTTATAGTTTGTCGAAGCGTCGAGTTACTTTAAGTACATCCGGTGTCGTGCCGATGATGGATAAGTTGGGTGATGTTGCTGATGTATCGCTGGCAGTATCGCTGCATGCCGGTAATGACAAGCTGCGTGATGTGCTTGTACCGATCAATAAAAAGTATCCGATTAAAGAATTAATTGCGGCGACAAATCGTTATTTGGCCAAGCTGCCTGATCGCCGTAAAGCGACGATCGAATACACTATGATGAAAGATGTGAACGATAGTATCGTTGACGCGGAAGAAATTGCCGAAGTATTGAAAAATACACCGTGCAAGATTAATTTGATTCCGTTTAACCCGTTCCCTAATTCAGGTTACGAGCGTCCAAGTAATAATCGTGTTTACCGCTTCCGTGATTTATTGCATGAGCGTGGTTTTATTGTCACTATCCGTTCTACGCGTGGCGATGATATTGATGCTGCGTGTGGCCAGTTGGTCGGCCAGGTTGAAGATAGAACCCGTCGCCAACAGAAATATATTGAATTACACCAGGTTAATGACTCGGATGCGGTTTAACGCATAATAGAGTACAGGCTCTTATTTCTAGGGCGAATAAAGGATGTTCAACATGAAATCTTTACAGCTTGTTATTTTATTATGTGGCAGTTTGTTTTTGTCGGCGTGTGTTACCACCATCGAAAGCAGACTGACCCGTAAAGCAGATCCAGTAAAGGCGGTTGATAATTATACCCAGCTTGGTTTGGGGTATATTCAGAAGGGACGATTTGGCCGTGCCCGTGCCCGCTTGAATCGCGCTCTAGAAATTGATTCAGATTATGCGCCTGCGAATAACGCCATGGCGTTATTGTTGCAATCTGAGCATGAGCCAGAGTTGGCGGAAAAGTATTTCTTGAAAAGCGTTGATCTTGATGATGAGTTCAGTCAGGGGCAATACAATTACGGCATGTTTTTGATGCAGCACAACCGCTATAAAGAGGCTTGTCCATTTTTAGACAATGCCGCCGATGATGTTGAATACCAGCAGCGTAGCAAGGCCGCTCAAAACTTAGGTTTATGCTATTACCGTAATGGCCAAGTTGATTTAGCCATCTCGACTTATGAGCGCATGTTGAAATCGCAACGCTTTAATGTACCGGTATTGGTAAATTTAACGACGCTGCTATTAGAAAATCGTCGTTATGATGAAGCCCAACATTATTATGATCGTTTTACCCAAATTGTAGAGCGTAAGCAAAACGAGCAGTCAGCCAATTCGCTTTGGTTGGGTATTAAGCTAGGGCGTATTAATCAAGATACGACTGCCGTTAAAGATTATTCAGAACAGCTAAAAAGTAATTTTTCGCAATCCTCTGAATATGAACTTTATCGCAAAACGCTTTAGTTACAGTAGCGCCTGCTAGAGAGTTGGCGCTTAAGTAGCAAAACATATTAGAACATTGTTAATTAACAGCGAAATAGGTAACGGCGGCCAATTATGAGTATTCATTCACATTCTCCAATTGTTAGACGTAAAAGCCGTAAAATTTGGGTTGGTAATGTACCCGTAGGTGGCGATGCCCCTATTTCAGTACAGACGATGACCAATACCAAAACTGAAGATGTTGCTGCAACGGTAGCGCAGATTAAGCGCGCGCAAGATGCCGGCGTCGATATTGTTCGTGTCTCTGTACCTTCAATGGAAGCGGCAGATGCTTTCGGTGAAATTAAGAAATTAGTGACTGTGCCGTTAGTGGCCGATATCCATTTTGATTATAAAATTGCTCTGAAGGTTGCTGACCTTGGGGTAGATTGCCTGCGTATTAATCCCGGTAATATTGGTCGTGAAGATCGTATTCGTGAGGTGGTTGCCGCCGCTCGACATAATGGAATTCCTATCCGAATCGGTGTGAATGCTGGTTCGTTAGAAAAAGATCTACAAGTAAAATACGGTGAGCCAACGCCAGATGCCTTGGTAGAGTCAGCCATGCGTCATATCGATATTCTAGATCGTATGAACTTCCCTGATTTTAAGCTAAGCCTAAAAGCGTCTGATATTTTCATGACGGTGGCGGCTTATCGCAAAATAGCCGATCAAATTGAGCAGCCTTTGCACCTCGGTATTACCGAAGCGGGTGGCTTGCGGGGTGGAACAGTTAAGTCGTCGATCGGTCTAGGTTTGCTAATGTTTGATGGCATTGGCGATACCATTCGTGTTTCTCTAGCGGCCGATCCAATTGAAGAAGTGAAAGTCGGTTGGGATATGTTGAGGTCCTTAAAGCTACGCTCTCGCGGTGTAAACTTTATTGCCTGCCCATCTTGTTCACGTCAGAACTTTGATGTGATTAAAACCATGAACGAGCTCGAAAATCGCTTGGAAGATATTCGTACACCGATCGATGTCGCCATTATTGGTTGCGTGGTTAATGGTCCAGGCGAAGCGAAAGAAGTTGACGTAGGTTTAACTGGGGGCTCACCGAATAATTTGATTTATATCGACGGTAAGCCAGCCACAAAATTGAAAAATGAAAACTTGATAGACGGCCTAGAAGCGCTTGTGCGTGAA
The DNA here is from genome assembly GCA_036960605.1 of Oleispira sp. Taxonomy (GTDB): domain Bacteria; phylum Pseudomonadota; class Gammaproteobacteria; order Pseudomonadales; family Oceanobacteraceae; genus Oleispira. The sequence continues at coordinate 3,135 of JBALXI010000007.1, forward strand.
GGTGCAGCGAAAAAAGCGGCAGCATTGAAAGATCTTATCGTTTCAGATAGCTAATTGTTTCGGATAGTTGATTTTTATAGATAGTTGATTTTTATAGATAGTTAATCGATCTATATCGTTATTAAAGAATAGAAGGAAAATCTCTTGGCTAACAAGAAGGTTAAAGCCATTCGTGGCATGAACGACGTATTACCGACTCAAACTCCGGTTTGGCAGTATTTAGAAAGCAGTGTGCAAGCGATCTTAAGTGGTTATGGATATCAAGAAATCCGTATGCCGATTGTAGAGCAAACGCACTTGTTTAAGCGCTCTATCGGCGAAGTAACCGACATCGTTGAAAAAGAAATGTATACCTTTGACGATCGTAATGGCGAAAGCTTGACCTTGCGTCCTGAAGGAACGGCAAGCTGTGTCCGTGCTTGTGAAGAACATTCGCTTTTAACCAATAATCAAAGCCCGCGCTTATGGTATACCGGGCCGATGTTTCGTTACGAGCGTCCGCAAAAAGGTCGTTACCGCCAGTTTTTCCAAATTGGTGTTGAAACATTTGGTATGGCGACGCCGGATATCGATGCTGAAGTGATTCTAATGACAGCGCGCTTATGGCAGCAGTTAGGGATTCAAGATGCCGTTGAATTACAGCTTAATACCATTGGCAGTGCTCAAACCCGTATCGATTATAAAGCGGCCTTAGTTGAGTACCTGACACCGATCAAAGATCAGTTAGATGAAGACAGTCAGCGTCGTTTAGACACGAATCCGCTGCGTATTTTGGATTCTAAAGATCGAAATACACAGACGTTATTGAACGATGCGCCTGAACTGCACGCTTATCTTGATGATGACAGCCGTGAGCATTTTGCTAAGCTGACTCAAATTCTAGATGCTGCAGGTGTTGAATATAAAATTAACCAGCGTTTAGTGCGTGGTTTAGATTATTATGGCAAAACTGTATTCGAATGGGTTACCGATAAACTAGGTTCCCAAGGTACTGTTTGTGCAGGCGGCCGTTATGATGGCTTAGTTGAGCAACTGGGCGGTAAGCCGACACCCGCTGTTGGCTTTGCTATGGGTGTTGAACGCTTAATTCTATTATTAGAAACCTTGGATGTGATTCCAGCCGCAGTTAATACAACTCTTGACGTTTATATCACCGCCTTGGGTGGCGATACAGACCAAGCTGCGTTACTGTTAGCGGATAAAATTCGTCAACAACTACCGTCAGTTCGAGTTCAAACGCACTGTGGTGGTGGTAGCTATAAAAGCCAGATGAAAAAAGCTCTAAATAGCAGCGCCCGTTTTGTCCTTCTTTTAGAGGATGATGACGTGCAAGCTAAGCGTGTTCGAATGAAACCATTGACTGAAGATGGCGAACAAGTAGAGCTAAATAATGATGAAATTGCGAGCTGGTTAGCGGCCCAACTGGGTTAGCTTTATCGGCAGTAGAAATTACAATAAGAAGTATTTTTGAAAGGGTTATTGAAAATGTCTGAAGAGTTAAGAACTGAAGAAGAACAAGTTGAAGCGATTAAGAAGTGGTGGAATGAAAATGGCAAAAGCCTAATCATTACTATTGTCGTTGTTTTAGCCGGTTACTTTGGCTGGAACGGTTATCAAGAAAATCAACGCGTTCAAGGTGAAGCCGCATCAAGTATATATCAGCAACTGGTTAATAAAGCGACTAAGCCATTAGCCGAGCAAACAGAAGCTGATAAAACTGAAATTGAGACCGTTGCCGCTCAACTTAAAGCTGAATTTCCAAACAGCCTATACGCTAAATTTGCCGGTTTATACTTAGCCAAATTTGCCATCGAAGCGAATAACTTCGAAGCAGCCGCGGCTGAATTGCAATCATTAGTTGATGCGGGCGAAAAAGGACCAATAGCTTATTTAGCTCAAGTTCGCTTGGCTCGTGTTTTCATTCAACAAGAAAAATTGGATGAAGCTCTAGCATTAGTAGCAGCGACTCCAGAAGCTTCTTTTGCAGCTCAATATGAAGAAGTTAAAGGTGACGTATTATTTGCTAAAGGTGATCTTGCTGAGGCGTTAAGCGCTTATCAAGCCGCACGCGCTGCTGCCACGTCTTTGGGTATTAATACTCAAGTCTTGCTACGTAAGATTGATGATCTTGCCGGTGCTAAGCTCGCCGGAGCGGATGCGTAACTGATGATGCCTCAAGTAATCGCCGTAATATTGACCAGTTTATTGTTACTGGCCTGCAGTAGCCAAAGCACAAAATCTAAAAGCATCGATGAAGAGGTCGAAAGTGGGCCTGCTGAGCTTTTTAGTTTTGATGAAACAGTTGATGTTGATGTGACTTGGCGTCGCACTTTGGGCAACGGCTCAGGCGCGAAAAATATTCGTTTACGCCCTGCGGTTAGTGGCGAAAAAGTGTATATGGCCGATTACAACGGGCAGCTTGTGAGTTTAGAGCTAGCCTCTGGTGATGAGCTTTGGTCACAATCATTTGATCAAAACATTACTAGTGGTGTTGTTGTTGCTGAGAATGATCTATATATCGCAACACAAGATGGAATATTGCATAGCATCTCAAAAGAAAATGGAGAGGTGCAGTGGTCGCAACCGTTAAGTAGTGAAAGTATTGCCCCGGTTACGGTTGATAAAACACAGGTTTATATCCGTACCATAGATGGCCATTTAACCGCGTTTGAACGCAGTAATGGCAAGCAAAACTGGACTTATGAGGCATCGTTACCGGTGTTAACCGTTCATGGGACGGGTTCACCTGTTTTATTAAAAAGCTTAGTAATTACAGGTTTTGCAAACGGAAAGTTAGTTGCATTAGATAAAGAATTAGGAATACCTCGCTGGAATAAGCGTTTGGCGATTCCTCAGGGCCGCTCAGAACTAGAGCGCTTAGTCGATCTTGACGGCACGCCCTTAGTTGAAGATGGCATTGTTTACGCAACGGCCTATCACGGTAAATTATCAGCCATCGGTTTTGATGGCAAAACGCAATGGGAAACAGAGCTTTCGAGCTATTTTGGCCCGGCGTTAGGATTAGGCAATTTATACATCACCCGCGACGATGATCATGTTCAAGCCTATGATCAAGTTAATGGTGCCTCTGTATGGAGCCAATCAGCACTACAAGGACGCTTCTTAAATCAGCCTGTTAAATACGAGAACTATGTCGTAGTGGCTGACTTTGAAGGATATGTGCATGTATTAGCGCAAGTTGATGGAGAAATGGTAGGACGACTCAGTGTTCGTCCTAAACCGTTACACATGACCTTGCCAAACCAGCCAGAGATGAATAACTGGCGTCCTTTGCGTGGCAAAGATTTTGGTATCCGTAGTGTGATGCAATCGACCTCAAAAGGTCTGCTAGCCTATACCAATGCGGGTGAATTGCTGCTTTTGCAGCTAGAGACTGAAGAAAACTAAATTATTATGGTTCCTGTTATTGCCCTTGTAGGGCGTCCCAATGTTGGGAAATCTACCTTATTTAACCGCTTAACTAAAAGCCGCGATGCTTTGGTTGCCGAAATTGCGGGTCTGACCCGTGACCGTAAATACGGTGAAGGCCAAATTGGCGACGAACCTTTCATTGTTATTGATACTGCCGGTATCAGTGGTGAAGAAGTCGGTATCGATGCTGAAATGGCTTCACAGTCCTTTCTGGCAATTGAAGAAGCCGACATCGTATTGTTTATGGTGGACGCACAGTCGGGAATTATTCACGCCGACCATCTGCTAGCAGACTATTTGCGTAAAAAGGGTAAAGAAGCCTACGTTATTGCCAACAAAATCGATGGCCGTAACCCGGATGTTGTTCTAGCCGAATTCTATGAATTGGGAATGGGCGAACCTATTCCAATTGCTGCGGCGCATAACCGCGGTATTAATACGTTAATCGAACACGTTCTAACCGAACTGCATGGCCCGAAAGAAGTTGAAGTCGAGCGTGAGTTAACCGGTTATGAAGAGTGGGAACAGCTTTACGGTGAGAAAGAAGTTCTAGACGTTAAGGCTCAGCATGTAGAGCTAAACGTTAAAGGTATTAAAATTGCGGTAGTCGGTCGCCCTAACGTAGGTAAGTCGACTCTGATTAACCGCTTTCTAGGTGAAGACCGCGTTGTAGTTTATGACCAAGCGGGCACGACACGAGACAGTGTTTATATTCCTTACGAGCGTCACGGCCAAGATTATACCTTGATCGATACCGCCGGTATTCGTCGTCGTAAGAGCATTACCGAAGTTGCTGAAAAATTCTCAATTATTAAAACGTTGCAAGCGATTCAAGATTGCCACGTATGTGTTTTAGTTCTAGATGCCAAAGACGGTATTGTTGAGCAAGATCTACACATGTTGAGCTTCGTATTAAATGCAGGCCGTGCATTAGTTATCGCCATTAATAAATGGGATGGCATGACCGCAGAAGATCGTGAAAGCGTTAAGAAAGAATTGGACCGTCGCTTAGAATTTATTACCTACGCCGATATCCACTTCATCTCTGCTTTGCACGGAAGTAATGTTGGCAACTTGTACCAGTCTGTTGATAAAGCGTATGAGTCGGCTATGGCGAAATGGTCAACTAGCCAGCTAACACGCTTGCTAGAAGACATGGTGAAAAATCACCAGCCGCCAATGGTTAACGGCCGTCGTGTTAAATTGCGCTACGCACACCAAGGGGGTTCTAACCCACCTATATTGGTTGTTCACGGTACGCAAACAGACAAGTTAACGGAAGCGTATAAGCGTTACTTAGCGAATACCTACCGTCGTGTATTGAGCATTCACGGTACGCCGATCCGAATGAACTTCAAGAGCGCTGAGAATCCTTTCGCAGCAAAGAAAGAAGGGCCTTCGCTTCATCAGCTTAGTATGAAGAAAATGGAACGAACGCAAAATATTCGTGCTATTAAGAAAGAAAAAGCGCGTAAGCAACGTGCTAAAAAACGTTAGATTGTATTAAACAAAATTCTTCTGCATACTTAATGATTACAATAAGTGTGCAGAAGGATTCTTGTGAACAACTTTATTAAAAAAATTTTAGTACTTAGTCTTATCCTCGTATCATCGGCAACCCATGCCGAATCTGATACTGACAATTTCATTCAATTCAAAATCTCTAGTTTGCAGCTTTTCTCCTCTTTTTCTTCTTTTATTTATTTTCAGGGTGACGACCGTAATCGTACTCGCTTATTGAATGCCAAAAATCAAGGTGATAAGGCGATCGCTTCGCTGCCAGATTCGGAAGTCGAATTAAAACTCAAATGGCTAAAGATTTCTGACTTTGTAGATTCCTATCAGGCTCATAACTTCGATGGTGTAGATATGAGTCTTGAGGCAGGTTGGAGTATTCATCAAAAAGAATTAAATGTGATTCTAGATACGCGCGCTGCTAGTAAGGTGAGTGGAATTGAAGATGTTCAAATAAAGATGGAAACCATCTTAAGTCAGTATATGGGTTATGCGAATTCAACCACAGGTGGTTATGGTGTGAGTTATGGCAATGTGCCACTAGAGCAGCAGATTAAGACTCTGAATAAACAGTTGGTTGAATTAGCGCAAGCAGATGTTCAATATCAACCCTTGCTAAAAAAATGGAGCTACATTCAAAGTACGCTATTAGCCTACAATTCGAATGTTGCCCCTTTTGTTGTACTGCATACATTTGACCGTATGCGAAAGATGATTGCCAGCGAGTAATATTAACCACGTATCAAATCGACGAACATTGACTTGCTTAGCTTGATGAAACAGCATTAATAATGCTAGCTGGACTAATGCTAGCTGTAATGCTAGCTGGACAGCCAATGTAACGGCGGCTAATGCTAGCTGGACAGCCAATGTAACGGCGGCTAAGTAATGACTTGTTATAACTCACTCAATAGGGACGGTTTTACGGTATTGGAGCAAGAATGATTTTTTTGTCACGAAACTGCATTGTTTGTCGAGTCTCAAAAAAACCTTCTATTATCTACTAGTTGTATTATGTGATTTTTGTTACTGTTATTTTTTTAAAAAATCAATGATATGTCAAGGACGATATTATGAAAAATCTGCATGTACTGCTTGTTACACTTGCTCTTATTCCAATTCCAGTACTCGCTGCTCCGCTCATCTACGATGAGGAAAGTGATGGAGACTTGGATAGGAGAGTTACTTATATAGGAGCGCTAGATGAGGGTGTTAATACTATAACGGGGAGTTCTGGCGCCTCATCCAATCCCTCAGAAGTAGATTATGATTGGCCAAGAGTAGACCTTCCTTCAGGCTTAAAAATCACCTCTGTCATCGTAGATATAACTAATATAGTTGATAATGGCGCTCATACGTCTTTTGGTTTTAATGTCAGTGAGTATGGTGAGCGAACTCTAGCAAAGCATGTTTTTCATTTGAATGAGACCGGATTATCGGAAGATGAGAATACAAATAGAACTATTTATTTAAATGGTGATGTATTGCTGGATAACTCGTTTAAGCTTAGTTACCCGCTTGGTGGCAATAAAAGCTACGAGCTTTCCCTTGTTAGCTTTTCAGGCCAACGCTGGGATTTAAATATTGACTATAAGTGGATTATTACGGTCTCGCCTGTATTCATTAACACCCCGCCTATAATTAGTATTATTTCTCCGCAAACTGGAACTTCATATCCGAGTAACGGATCAGCGATAATGTTATCTGCTGAAGCAAATGATCATGAGGATGGTAATCTAGAAAACAGCGTGAGTTGGGAATCAGATATTGATGGAAGTATTATTTCACCAGCAGTTTTATCAGAAGGTATTCATATTTTAACGGCTAGTGTGGAAGATAGTAATGGTACCGCTTCCTCAGATAGCACCAGAATTACAGTCTCTCCAGTGTTTATTAATACTCCACCCACTATCAGCATCCTTTCACCGCAAACTGGCACCATATTTCCTAGTAACGGATCAGGAGTGACGTTATCTGCTGAAGCAAATGATCATGATGACGGTGATTTAGTCAACAGTGTGAACTGGGAGTCAGATCTTGATGGAAGTATTATTTCGCCTGCAGTTTTATCAGAGGGTACGCATACTTTAACCGCCAGTGTAGAAGATAGTCACGGTGCTATTTCTTCAGACAGCACCATTATTACAGTCGGCGCGATGCAGCCATTTTTGTTGGCCATTTTAGCCTTTTTATTCAGAGCCCGTAGTTCAAAAAGTAAGAGTTAACAGGTAGAAAGGTTTATTGGAATAGGTCGCTTGCCTTTCATTAAAGATAGGCAGGCTTTCCATTATATTATCACCCAAAATCCTATCGTTGATTATAGAGGGTGGTGTACTTCTATTTTGAATCAAGGTACCGGAATAGAAATACCTTAAGATGGATGTCTATGTAGACTTGGATGTCCATTTAGATTTGCTGCTAATGCCTTTAGAGAGTTCTTTCATGATTACCGATTAAATGTTGGTTTTATAAGCACTAACCCAAGGTATAAGGGTGAAATACTTAAGGTGGATGGTAAAACCAGAAAAATAAATAATATTTATACCTGGTATTTTCAGGACTTCACTGTGCCAAAAGGTGCAGGTAATACGGCTGCTGCACCCAAGCAGAGGCAAGTAGAAAATGTTAGTAAAAAACTCTGTAAGAAACCAACAGATGTTCGCATAGAAGATTATCAATATAACTTTAAAGGTACTAGGGCGAAAGTTGAGAGCTGGTGTTTGGACAAAACCTCTACACAGGTAACATTACGAGATACAAAATCGTATTTTACTGAGGTATTAGATCTCATTGGCAATGATTTTGCTAAGGCTGTTAAGCAAGAATTAATGGGTATTGAATAGGTAATAACGAATATGAGTCTTGATAGTATTGATACTAGCTATTGGCTAACAAAAGATGAAATATGGTTTGATGAGCGCAAAGCGCAATGGCCTGCGATTGAAAAAGTTGTAAGTGATAATCGAAAGAGAACAGAAGTTAATGTGATTAAGCAATACTTCTTGCGTGGAAAAATGCCAAAGTGGGAGAGATATCAAGATTGGGATGATCTTTATAGGCATTTAGACTTGATGCATTTATTATGGTTACATCCGAGTACTGATTATGAAGTTCTAAAACCATTGTACATAGAATATATGGAGTCAGATTTAATACATAGAAAAGATATTTTATTAGGATACACCTTGTTTTTGAAACATGAATTTAGGACGGCTCCGTCTTCAAAAAAATCATTAAAAGATTATCCATTTCCATTCATGGGGGATAAAAACATATTACTTTTTAATATTATGTTTGAAGATGTAAGCTATGTAAAAGATAAAATTAATAGATTTCCTGATTCTCAACAAAATATTTCAAAGAAAATTAAATATATTTTGGAATTTATGGGGTTTGAACACTTTCTAAGAATTAGGCGGTGGTTAATGCAAGATAAAGCTTCGCCATTAAGCTTACATTGTATTTATCAGTTTGATAAAGCGCTTGAATGGGGCCTGACGACCTTGACCGAAGAACAGTCAGGTGAGTTTTTAAAAGGACTTGAAATCCCCGAATTCGTCAAGTCATATCAGAAATCACTTTATTGCCTCTACCACTTCGACACAGACAAGGAAGGCGATACTTGCCGAACTCAGTTTGTTCACAAAATTCGTAAAATTTTAGATGAACGAGACTTTATCCCTGAATTCAAGCAAATGTGGCAAGATGTAAAAGAAGGCAAGATTGAAGTGAAAGACCCATGGAAGCGCTAAGAAAATAGAAATAAATAGGACATCCATTACAGTAACTGCCAAATGTGACCATGAGTGATGGAGGTTCAAATATTGATCTAAAGTTCAATTAAGCCTTTAATTTAACTTGGTGGTCAACATGCCCAAACCTCGTAAATCACTCATCGCTGTAGAATCAACACCTTACTATCATTGTGTCGCCCGCTGTGTACGTAGAGCTTTTCTGTGTGGCGTAGATTCAACCACAGGTCACAACTATGAACACCGACGTGCTTGGCTTGAAGGTAGGCTGTTAGAGCTTCCCAAGGTCTTTGCAGTAGACATTGCCGCTTATGCCATAATGAGCAATCACTATCATGTGATACTGCATATCAATACAGAGCGTGCTAAAACGTGGACAGATTTTGAAGTGGTAGCGCGCTGGCATCAGCTTTTCAATGGCAATGTGCTTTCTCAAAAATATCTTAAGAATGAAGGTGAACTTACCCAAGTTGAGATGCTTTTTTTTCAAGAAACGATTGATAAATGGCGTTTACGCCTTCAAGACATTAGTTGGTTTATGCGAATTCTAAATGAAGGTATTGCGCGTGAAGCGAATGTTGAAGATGGCTGTACTGGCCGGTTCTGGGAAGGGCGTTTCAAATCCCAAGCCCTGCTTGATGAAGCAGCATTGATGGCCTGTATGGCTTATGTCGATTTAAACCCTATCCGTGCTGGCATGGCTAAAACACCAGAAACGTCAGATCATACCTCAGTTAAAAAACGTTGTGAAAAGGCTGTTCAAAGCAAACAACCTAATCATTTTAATCAGCAGGAAAAGTTACTTTATCCTTTTGTTGGAAACCCTAAGCAAAACCAGCCTGAAGGTATTCAAATGAAATTGAGTGATTATTTAGAGTTGATTGATAGTACCGGCAGGGTTCTAAGAAATGACAAGCGTGGAGCGATTAGTGCAGGTACAGAAAAGATTCTAAATCGACTCGATATTGACGAAGACCAATGGCTAGAAATGACGTCCAATTTTGAGGGCTGTTTCAGTTCATTCGTCGGGGGAGAAAGCAGCTTACGCATGGCGTGTGAAAGTCTCCAGTATCAACGGCCTCCAGGGCTTGCTACCTGTAAGATGATGTTCCATTAGCTCTTGATTTTTTAATTTCATAAATCAATATCAGAGTCTTCTGAGGCTTTTCTGTGTGCGGAAATAGTAATTCACGCTTTCAAAGCTAACTAATAGTAAGAAGTCTTCAGTAATTACTTAAAACCCGTAGTCAATCATAAGGAATCACCTATTTTTACACCGGAATAGAAATACCTTAAGATGGATGTCCATGTAGTTTTCGTTAAGATGGATGTCCATGTAGTTTTCTGATGTCCATGTAGTTTTCTCTCAAGACGCAGGTATGCACTTATTAGGAGAAGCCATGGCGGGTTATAATGCGGGATCTAGATATCCGGATCCAATAACGGCAGGAACTCAAGTTTTGCATTACTTTGGTAATCGTATGCTAGGTAGTACCCGAAAGGTAAGTTCAGGCAGTTATGTGAAAACTAGATTTGGTTATTGGATGGCAATTAAGGGCCATACGCAAACCGATACCCAGCCTGGATATTTACCTTACACAACCTATATCTGGCCGAATAATTTACCAGGAGCGGCTGGGCTAGGATTAGATTTGAATGGTGATACTATTATTTCTAATGTCGCCAATGCTGATGGCGTTATCGAAGCGAATACGCCTTGGTGTTATGCATATGGTGAGTTGGATTGGATGAGTCCTTTTCAGGTGATTGAGCCAGGTAGGCCGACAAGATATGCAGTGAAGTTAGACTATTTGGATGAAGCAACAGATGACGCGGCTTTGCGGGTGAAATGCTTATGAACAAAATGATTTATAAATTAGTAGTTATCCTTCTATTAGGAATTACTACTGAAGTGAATGCGGATTTAGTGCTAGGTTTTTCTAGACCTGATAATTTAAATATTTTCAGAAGTATAAAATCACGCTTCGGATATCGTCCATTCAGCTTGGTCGAAGTAGGTACTGGATCTATGTACTGGGGGATTTCCCGTGATGGGAAAGGTATCGCTAAATACAATCTTAGCGGAGAGGGAGAGGTACTAGGTTGGCCGCTAACGCGTTGGCCCCAAGAATTACAAAACAAAAAAATAGCTTCCATGTACGAGTTGGGAAGTGATCCAGAATTTGCAAAAGAATATGCCTATAAACCAGCAAATAGTAATCCTATTGGAAAGCAGCCAGCGGTAATGGGCTGTTTGGCTCAGCACCCTTTGCGTTACGGTGACTTGAATGAAGATGGAAAAGACGAATTAGTTCTTTTTCTCGGCTATGAATCTCAGGTTCTGGATATTGTGATGTTTAACCCTGAAAAAGAAAAAATACAGTTTTCTGCTCGAACTATTTTTACGGATGTATCTGATGGTTATGCTTTGAGCGATCGATTTAAATATCAATACTCTTCTCAGTTTAATCTGAATAAAGGGCACTATGTTGGCACAAAGACCTACGCCAAAGTATTTATGGGAGAGTTTGACGGGAATGAATCAAGCCCAGATATTATTGTATGGCGCAAACACTATACGTCGTTGTCTAAAAACACATCCACTAAAGGGTTTAAGTTAGCCAGCCAGAATTATCAGTTTTATACGTTAAAAGAAGGCGAGTATCAGTTGCAGATCTCGCTAGAAGCCCAGATCGAAAACTGGATGAGTGAGTATGAATTAACCTGGTCTAAAGGCTACCCTTCGAAAAGCGAATGTGCAGGGCAAGAAGGCCAGTTAATTCCTGAAATGCACGATCCACTGTTGAATGATCCTGATGTGCTGAAGTAGAGCTTTTATTTTGAAATGATCATAAGCGCCTCAGCTGAAAGAGTTGGGGCTTTTTTTGTTTTAAATCGAATGTGAGTGATTTTCATCCCACAAGGTACAAGGTATTTAGCCGATTCGAAATAGACGTTATTGATTTTATTTTTTGCGTTTCCGAATATTAATCAAACCCGCCGCAATAATAAACGCACTGCCTAACCAAGTCGTCCAAAGCGGAACTTCTCCCCAAAACAGCCAGCCCATAAAAGCACCGTAGATAACCGACGAGTATACATAGATCCCAATCTTGCCGGTGGGTGCCGTGCGGTAGGCTCGAGTCAATGCTAATTGCCCTAAGGTCGCGACAGTGCCCATTAATAGAATCCAGCCCCAGGCATTATCCGGTACCGTTTGCCACGCGTAAAAAGCGGGAGGTGCAGAGATAATGGTCGATATCAGGCCAAAGTAGAACACAATCGCCACACTGCTTTCGGTATTGCCCATTTTGCGGATGGTCACTTTGGCAAGGGCGGCTAAGGCCGCGCCAATTAAACCGATAATAGCGAAGTAAGAAATACTCTCCGAGCCCGGTCGTAGAATAAAGGCGACGCCGATAAAACCAATCAAAATCGCCCAGCGAGTATTGGGCCCTATGCTTTCTTTCAGCCAGATATACGCAATTAAGGGCATGAAAAAAGGGCTGGTGAGTTTAACCAAAAACGCTTCTGCTAAAGGCATGCGCGCCAGCACAAAGAAATAACAATACATAGCGCTTAAACCGACCAAGGCCCGCATCAGATGCCAATGAAAGCGTTGGGTTTTCAGTTCAGAAAAACCGGTTCTCATGAGTATGGGTAGCAGCATGATTAGGCCCGCGATATTGCGGAAGAAAACAACTTGCTGGGTCGATAGGTCGGCGGACAAGTGTTTGATAATACCGCCCATAATGCCCAACAGTGCTTCGCCAAGTAATATCAGCAGCGCGCCTAGAATAATGGGGTGGGTGGGTAACGCAGGGAAGCGGGGCATTATATTAACGTATTTGCGATTTGATACTACCTTGTGGGGAAAACAAGTTGTCACTAATGTGATTACGATTGTTGCAGTGGTGTAGTGCTCAGTATACCGTTAATTATGTAGGTTTTAGGCGTTAATATAAAGCAGTGTTATCATGCTCGGAATTTATTATTGGAGCTTACTATGAATGAAGATATTCGCTGGCTGCAACGCTTTTCCAATTATCAGCAAGCTTTAGCAAGCTTAAGCTCAGCTGTTCAGTTGACAGAGCAGCGAGCATTATCAGACTTAGAGCAGCAGGGGCTAATTCAAGCGTTTGAATTTACTCATGAATTAGCTTGGAATTGTCTTAAAGACTATTTGCAATATCAGGGTGAGCAAAACTTAATGGGCTCTCGTGATGCTACTCGCAAAGCTTTTTCTGTCGGTTTGATTACTTCTGGTGAGGTGTGGATGGATATGATCGCTAGCCGAAATCGAACGTCGCATACCTATAACCAAGAGACTGCGAAACAAATTGCTGGGGCAATAGTCAACCAGTATCACACTCGGTTTTGTCAGCTAGCAGAGAAACTAACCCAGTTGAAAGGTGTTATGGATGAGTGATGGTTTAACAGATCAGCAGCGCTTGTCTATCCAGCAAGTATTCCAGAGTTTTCCTCAAATTGAACAAGCTTTGTTATACGGTTCTAGAGCTATGGGTCGTTATAGGGCAGGATCTGATATTGATCTAACCTTAAGAGGGGTAATTGATTTGTCATTGCTTAATAAGATCAGCTTGTCATTAGACGACTTACTATTGCCTTATGAAATTGATCTGTCGGTACTCTTACAAATCGATAATCCTGATCTTCGTGATCATATCCAAAGAAAAGGTATTGTTTTCTATCAAGCCTAGGATTCACAAACAGTTACTAAACAATCCTCTCTGCTCAGGGTCGTACCTGACTTTGCGTTAACCTATTAGCCAGCTATGGATGTATAGCTGGCTAATAATGACGTATTAAATGGCGCGAATGCCTGTTCTTTCAATCGTGATTTTACGATCTTTATACAGCTTACCAATGGCCATCTTAAAGGCGCGTTTGCTCACCCCAAAATGCATTTCAATCAGTTCAGCTGGGCTTTTATCGCTCAACGGAAGAAAGCCGTTACCTTCTTCAACTTTTTGCATAATCTGTTCTGCTAGTCCGCCCACTTTTTGATAACCAATTGGCTGAAGGCTTAAATCCAAGCGCTTATCATCACGTTGCTTACGAACATAGGCATCGACTTTCTGGCCAACGCGAACTTCTTGATGAATATCGCTGTGGTGAATCAGACCCCAGTACTTATTATCAACAACGGCTTTATAACCCATCTCAGTACGCGCTGCGATAAGAATACGAACCTTATCACCAGGATTATAGTGATCGTACATTACCGCGACTTCATCTTTGATAAAGCGATTTAAGCGAGTTGTCGCAACGATACGATCGGTATTATCCATGTAAACATACACAATGCAGTGCTGTTCCGCTTCTACGCGTACTTTCTGTTCGGCGAAAGGTAAGAATAAGTCTTTAACCAATCCCCAGTCTAAAAATGCGCCGGTCTCGTTAACGTCAGCGACCTGAAGGTTAGCGACCTGACCCACGGTTGCGCGGGGTCGTTGGCACGTAGCAATGATTCTGTCTTCTGAATCAAGGTAGATAAATACCTTAACAGCATCACCGACGGCGCACTTGTCGGGTACCTGTTTATTGGGCAGTAAAATATTGCCAAATTCTCCTGCAAGTAATAGCGCACCCATTGGCAAAAGTTCGCCAACTTCTAATACGGCATATTTACCGACTAAAGGTGTCGTCGTTATTTGACTGTTCAGTGAATAGTCTTCTGGAGTTGCAGGAGGGTTGGAATCTGTCATTAGGAAAGTCCGTATGATCTAGCTGAAACAACCGCAATTTTACGGTTGTCAAAAGTCACTGATTTCTGCATCAGTGTGAGTAAGGGCATTATAGCAAGTTATTGACCGGCTGCTAAGTAATCAGTTGTTATTGAGACGACTTGAATCGCCAAATATACGCTAATACTTACGACCATTATTGCCTTTGGTAATGGCTAGTCCATCGATAGCGATTTATTAACCCTTTATCAAATTATAATGACACTTATCAAATAGCGCACCTTGTCCTATTAATTCAGCAACATACAAATTAAGCTAAATTGTCACAAAATAATAATAACTTAACCGTGACTCGATACATTCAGCCAACTCTCCGTGCTATGTATTTAAAACTTATATTATTGAGCATCATTCAAGACTGCTGACCAATAATCACCTGAAAAATAGGAAAAATAATGATAAAAACTTTGCTATCCGTTGCTCTCATCTCTGCAGCGATGACCTCACAAACTGCGAGTGCTATGTCGGACAGTCCTGCCCCCGCACCCGTGGATGAAACAGTTGTTTATCCAGCAGAAGATACTATCGTGCGCTTTATCGCAGTGGGTGATACCGGCACAGGTGAAGAGGGCCAATACCAGGTCGCTGAGGCAATGAAAGTCGTTTGCGAAGCGCGAGGCTGTGACTTTGCTTTAGGCATGGGTGACAACATTTATGAGCGGGGTGTTGATGGTGTCAACGATATTCAGTTCGATCTGAAATTTGAAGACCCGTATAAAGACATTAATTTCCCATTTTATATGACGTTAGGTAATCATGATAATTCTTGGATCTTTGGTGGCGATGGTGCCGATAATTCTAAAGGCGAAATTCAGGTCGATTATCACTATCGAACCGACCGCAAGAGTGAGAAGTGGCAAATGCCATCACGCATGTATCAATTTAATGCGCCTCTAAATAATACGTCTTTAGTTACTTTCTTCTCTATGGATACTAACCCTTCGGCTTCAGCGGGTGACCCTAGCAATAACTACAACAAAAAAGATTATTCCATTACACAAGGTAAGTGGTTAAAAGAGGGCTTTAAGGCCTCTAAGTCACCCTGGAAAATAGCCTTTGGCCATCACCCGTATATCTCTAATGGTTCGCATGGCAATGCGGGCAGTTACGATAGCCTTGCAGGTCAGGGGAAGTATTATCGTGATATGTTAGAAGAAAATGTTTGCGGTAATGCGGATGTGATCATTACGGGACATGTTCATGCTTTGCAGTGGTTAAAAGAGAAAGAATCTTGCCCAGGTACTTTTCACATAGTTTCAGGCGCAGGAGCGAAGTCTCGTAATTTCCTTAATGAAAATAGAAATCCTGTGCACTGGCAGCAAGATGATATTTTAGGTTTCTTTTATATAGAGCTTCAAGGTGATGAGTTTCGCGGTACGGCGTATACCGTTGATCCAACAAGTGGCCAGCTTACAGCAGCCTATACTCGTACGATGGAACGGAAAAAATAGTGTCTAGTAAGTACTAATACTAAGATCAGGGTATTCGATTCAATTGAATACCCTGTGTAGTGGTATAGCTATTATGAGCTTCCCACTTTTTGCCTTTATATTGTGTGAGTGGGCTCTTTCAGACGTAGCTTTATAACGCTAAAAAGTACAATAACAACCCCAGAAGTATTTGCTACCATATCGGCAACCGACATAAAACGTGACGGCACAAACGATTGAAAAACCTCCATTAAAGCCCCGTAACAAGCAATAAAGATACTCAGCTGTATAAAGGTCTTTTTCTGCGTAGTGCAACCTGCGGCAATAACAGTGAATAAACCATAAAATGTAAAGTGCATGACTTTATCAAAATGCTCAATCGGTTGCGGTCCACCCCCTGTTCGTAATGAGGCCCATACAACTAATAGTGCATACAGGGCGAAGGCGATACGGAAAGGGATTGGGTATTGTGATAATAGGGTCTTAATCATTATTGTCTTATTCGCTACTGTGCTTGAAAGGAAGGTGTTTAAAAGGAAGATGCTCGCCAGCTTGAACCGCGTAGTCTTGTATGTCTAGTTGTTCTTCTTTAAGGAAGTCATCAATCGCTTGGCTAAATTGCGGATGTGCAATCCAGTGCTGACTATGGCAGATTGTCGGCTCGAAGCCGCGGCTGATTTTATGTTCCCCTTGGGTACCAGGATCAAAGTGGCTTATGTCGTGCTCAATACAGTAGTCGATACCTTGGTAATAACAGCATTCAAAATGCAGGCTATCGAATTCTTCTAAGCAACCCCAGTAACGGCCGTAAAGATTATCGGCATCTTTAAAATACAATGCATTAGCCACTGTTTTGCCGCCATTTTCTGCAGGATGCTGAGCTTGTATCAATAATATTTGGTCGGGCATTGTTTGCAGTATCTGCTGGAAAAATTCTAACGTAAGGTAGCCACGCATATTGCGTTTAACGTAGGTTAGTTGATAGCAGTGATAGAAATTTTTAATATCGGCGGGTGTGATTTCGGTGCCAGATTTTTTATTAAAGACAAAGCCCGAATCGGTCAGTTTTGAACGTTCTTTTTTTATGTTCTTGCGTTTGCGGCTAGTGAACTTTTCTAGGTAGTGAGAGAAGTCTTTAAAGCGGCTATTGGATCCATCATTATTGACCCCTTCATTATTAAGCCCGTCATTATTGAACCAATGAAACTGACAACTGATGCGGGGCATGATCTTATTTGTGATAGTTTTATTGCTTTGAGTCTTATTCGCTATCGATTCACTGGCTAGCGATTCATTAGCGAGTGATTCATTTGCTAAAGAGGCATTACCTAAAGAGTCGGGGAATAAACAGTGCCAGCCGGAAAACTGATATTTCTGGCAATGCTCTGTTAATCCATCAGCAATGTGTTGATGGTAATGCGCAAGCTGTTCAGGATTCCCTTGGCTGATTATTCTTGGGCCGGTAGAGGGTGTGAAAGGTATGGCCCATACTAACTTGGGGTAATATTGAAGGCCGTGGCGTTCATAGGCTTCGGCCCAGCCCCAATCGAAAACGTATTCGCCGTAGGAATGACGTTTTTGAAAAACCGGCGCGATGGCAAGTATCTTTGATTCATAGCTCTCGAGAATGGCGTAACTTGGAATCCAGCCACTGTTTAATGACGTTGCTTGAGTCGGGGAATCAATGCACTGGCAATCTTCTAGGGCGGCTAAAAACTCAAAGCGTAAAAACGGGTTGTCAGTATTGGATAGTGCTTGCCATGTATCAGCGCCAATGTGATGGATGCTGCTAATGAACCTAACGGTATTTTTCATAGACTACGGTTTTCTCTGGTAGCTAGGCGCGCCAACAATAATATTGAGACTTCTTTTAAATATGAGAGTATTAAACATGAAAGTTATTCAGCCGTAGTGTGCAGAATATTTGCTTTGAATTCAATTGATCTACTGGTATTCTCTCGTCCTTTCAGGTGCCCGCATTCAATGATCAATATAATGGATCGTTAATGCAGGGATAATCGGGAAACAGGTAAAATACCTGTACTGCCCCCGCAACGGTAAGGAAAGTTAATGAATGTTAACCTTCTGAGTCCGGAGACCGGCCTGTTAAACATGATATCTCAGGCGGGGTGACCCTGAAACGCATGACAGAATGATGTTTGGCTTTCTATTACTGTGTATAAATTTTATATAACGCAGGTATTTATAGAAGTTATCTTTCTGCACGCCTCTTTCCTCGCTTTAGCTACTTTATAGTTTTGAGGAAGGCACATGCCTGTAATACAACGTTTTTTTCTATTGCTGATTTCATTATTGAATTTTTTAGCAGTCTCAATGTTTTCTATAAGCAGCGCCGTGGCTAATGATGATTCAAAAAACATCGTCGCCTTTGTTTCAGATCGTTCCAGTGGCAGCCTTGTCGTTGCCGCTCATCGTTTCTTAGATTTAAATCCTCAGCATACGATTCAAGTTCGCTCAGTCAGCCAGATCAATCTTCTGAGTGATGAAGAGCTGATTGGCTTAGTATCGAAAGCCGATGCAATTTTAATGGCGGCGGTGTTTGCCGAGCCAGTCGAACGTCTTCTTAATCTTAAATATTCCAGTCAGCAAACTCGAGTCGCGATTAATGGCGATCGTCGTTTATTAACCTTAAATAGTGATCCGCTGAATCAATATCAAACGGGCTTGTTTGATATTTTATCGAATGATCAAAAGAAATCCTTATTCAAACGTCTGACTAACGCAGAGCAGGGTAGTTATGCCCAGCAGCTCAAAGATCAGCAAAAGAAATGGCCGCAGTTTAGTTATTGGTTGCAAGCTAAAGGGTATTGGAAGAATCGCAGTGACGAAAATCGATTCTCTTTATTCACGTTATTAGCAGAAAGCAGCAATGAAGCGCTTAGCAGTAACAATTGGCCGGAATTAAAAGCGGCTGAAACATTGCGTTTTTACCTAGACAGCAAGCATAAGAAAAGCCAGCAGGAGCTCGCGACATTAGTTAAAAGTCAGCAGCAATCGACTGTGTATATTCTTGATCATGATACCGGTGACCGCCCTGGCGATTGGCAGTTGCATAAAGGACTTTGCCAAGCCATCTCTTCCAATATTCGTTCTGAAAAAGCACATTGCATCTCGGTTTTATCTGCCTGGGGCGATGCCAGTATTAATGCCGTTAAAGCGATTAAGGACATTAATAGTCATAGTACCCAGCCTTTTGTGATTATCTCATTACAAGATTTTGTCGTCGGTGGTGGTGATGGTCGCAAGCAGGTGAGTGATTTATTTACTGAGTTGAATGTGCCGGTCTTTAAAGGTATTCGAGTAACGGAACTGAATAGCGCGCTGTATGATTTATCCAGCCAAGGCTTACCGGCCGACAGTGTGCATTACCGTATTGCCATGCCTGAATTACAGGGTATTGGCCAAGCGCATGTCTTGGCGCTTGCGGCTGCTACCGACATTGATGAGCTAACAGGTGCCCAAGTTTCAAAAACGGAGCCCGTGGATATTGAGATTGTTCGCTTAGTTAATCGCATTCAAAAGTGGTTCGCGCTGCAAGAAAAAGCCAACAAAGACAAAAAAGTCGCCATCGTTTTTTATAACCATCCTCCAGGTCGCCATAATATCGGTGCTGATAACCTTAATGTACCTGATTCCTTATGGCAGATGCTCACGGAGCTAAAACAGCAGGGTTATGACCTAGGGCCAGAAGCAGATTTTCCTGCCAATTCAGAAGCATTATTAGATTTATTGCAGCAAAAAGCAGTGAATTTGCCAGAAGATGCGAAAGCCTTGCAGGAGATGTCAGGGCTTATTCATAATATGACCGCAGACAGCTACCAAGCTTGGTTTGAAACGTTACCGCAGCCGGTACAAAAAGAAATGCAGCAAGGGCCGCTAGGGTTTATGCATCAGCGCATTGAGCATTTTATATTTGGCAAGGGTCATGATTATTTATTGGGGCTTTCTCAGCCTGAGCGTCTACGAATTTTAATTGAATTGTATGAAATGATGGATTCAACCATGCACGATTTACATCACGCGCTGGATGGTACTCGCCATAAAGGTCGTGAGCGTGCGTTGAACTTGTTGGAGCAGCTCGAAGAAGCGTATGTGGTATTAATTGAAGCGCAAAAATCGGATATCAATGCTTATAAAGAGAGTAAAGAAACGACGGCTAGCTGGCAGCAAGCCGACAAACTTCAGCGCGCTATTTTGATGCTGCAAATTGAAGGTGTGCGTGGCTGGGGTGAAGCACCGGGAAAGACTATGGTATGGAATAATAAATTATTAATTCCGGGTGTGCATCTGGGTAATGTATTTTTAGGGCCGCAGCCACCACGTGGTTGGGAGCTGAATGAAGAGCTGTTACACGCCAATATGTCTTTTCCACCGCCACATCAATATTTGGCTTTTTATAAATATTTAGCGAAAGACTTTGCTGCCGATGCACTCGTGCATGTCGGTCGTCACTCGACCTATGAATTTCTACCTAAACGCGGTGTGGGCTTGTCGGCTATGGATTATCCATCCATCGTGGTGCAGGACATTCCTAGCATCTACCCGTACATTGTTGATGGTGTGGGTGAAGGCATTCAAGCTAAGCGTCGCGGTATTGCGATTATGGTTGATCACCTAACGCCACCGCTGGCAATTACTGAATTGTATGATGGTTTATTGCAGTTACGTCAGCTGATCGAAAGTGCGGAAGCGGCGAGTGATGAATCCACCCAGAAAAAAGCGATTAAAGCACTTCGTCATAAAATTGATGTATTGAATCTGCGTGATGAACTGATCGCCAGTATGGATGAAGAGTTGGTTGTACGAGGGGTTGGTTTTAGTGAGGTTGATGATGATTTCTTATTGCATGAAGTTGGGCATTACCTAACGCATTTGCAAGAAGAGTTTATGCCATTAGGGCTGCATGTTTTTGGCCGTGACTGGGCGAAGGAATCGATTGATACTATGATGACTTCGATGGCCGATGGCGAGAATTTGTTAAATAAGAATCAAGATCTTATTCGCACGGCATTAACAATTTCGCCTAAGGCTGAAATGAGTGCGTTTATCAATGCGTTGAATGGTGGGTTCGTCGCGCCGGGTAAAGGTAATGATCCTATTCGAACTCCGGAAGCATTGCCGACGGGGCGAAACTTCTATGCTCTTGATGGCAGTTTATTACCGACTCAGTTGGGTGTGGAAATTGGTCAGCAGTTAGCGCAGAAAGCCCGTGATGAAAATAAAGTCGTGCTAGAAAAGAATGCCATCGCAGAAAAAGAAGCCATTATTTTATGGGCCTCAGACGCTGTGCGTGATGAAGGTGCGATGATCGCGTTTGGTCTGGATATGCTAGGTATAAAGCCTGTTTGGAATAGCCGCGGTATTATTAAAAGCCTTGAGCTATTGCCTCTGGACGAAAATCGTACACAGCGCCGTGATGTTTTGTTCACCAGCTCGGGTTTGTTTCGTGATCTATATGGCTCGCAATTAGAGCTGTTGGATCGATCTGTCTTATTAGGGCTGGCAGCCAGCCGTGAAACGATTAATCAGCAATACCCTGCGCTAACACTGATGCTGGTTCAGGCGTTAAAACCTGTGGCTGATTTGGTTGAGGCACTGGATTTAGGGTTAGTCGAAGATGCTGCGCTGGACACAAACTTGAAGCAGGGCTCTGAGCGCACTTGGGATAACGAGAGTCTAGATCAAAATCTAATTGCCCGTAACTGGGTTTATGAAGCCAAAGCCTTATTAATTGCTCACCCTGAAGTTGATGTGAACATATTGGCTCGTCAAGCGAGCTTGCGAGTATTCGGAACGGCGCCGGGTGCTTATGGCGCAGGCGTAAACCGTTTAGCTGAACGTTCAGGTGCTTGGGATGATCGAAAGCAGCTGGGTGAAGTCTTTATTAAGCGTATGGGCCATGCTTATGGTGTTGAGTCAGAAGACTTTAATAGTGGCGCCGGAGCGCAGAATTTATTCAAGGCCCAGCTTAATAATGTCGGTAATACCTATTTGGGTCGTGCCAGTAACTTATATGGCTTAATCGATAATAACGATGCCTTTGATTATCTAGGGGGCTTAAATCTTGCGATTGAAACCGTTACGGGTGAGCAGCCCGATAGTTTTGTAATTTCTCACGCCAATAATCAAAATTTAAAAATGGATTCGTTGCAGGTTGCTCTTTTAGGTGAGCTACGCGGTCGCTTTTTAAATCGCCAGTGGATCGAACCTCTAATGAAAGAAGGTTATGCCGGTGCACGCACAATGGGCAGTGAGTTTGTTGAATATTTGTGGGGTTGGCAGGTGACGAGCCCTGAGATTATTAAATCTTGGGTCTGGGAAGAAGTTAAATCGGTGTATGTTGATGATTCGTTAAATGTCGGTTTGGATGACTTCTTAAAAGACAGTCATAACGTGCATGTTCAAACTAATATTCTTGCGGTGATGCTGGTGGCGATTGATAAGGGCTTTTGGCAAACCGACGATGCGACCAAGCAGCAGTTGGCTGAAGCCTTTGCTAAAAACATTATCGAGAAAGGCATTCCGGGCAGTGGCCATACCCATGCTAATCATCCCGTTTATGATTTCGTTAAGCCGCTGCTAGAAACTGAGCAGGCAGAAAAATTAGAGCAGACGCTAGCGGCCAGTCGCATGAACTATGACGTGGTTAATGAGGAGGTTAGCCCTGTACGTATTCAGGAAATTGACTTGCAGCCTGAGCCGCAGCCAGAACAACAAGTTGATCAGCAAGAAGCAACGGATCCAACAAGCACGGAAGTTTCAGAGGTAGCGGACGCAGATCTGTATTTATACGGCGTATTGGCATTTGCTCTGTTTTTGATGTTAACCGGCTTTGTTCGTGCTCGTCGTTTGTAAGTTATTAATTGCAGTTATTAAATAAAGTTATTAAAAGGTCATCGACATGTTTTCATCAATTTCACTTAATTTAATGCACCAAATAACGGGGTTTTTATTAGATCCCGTGGTTTGGGGTTTGTTATTTTTTATCGCGCTGGCAGTTTATGAAACCGGCATTGCGCTAGGCGAACGCTTTGGCGGTATTCAACGTTTATCAGATACTTCAGGCCTTGTCGGTTTACGTCAAGCCGGTAAACGTCGTATTGAGCGTGCAGACTTTATTACGCGTATTGCCCCTATGTTGGGCTTAATGGGAACATTGATTCCATTAGGGCCAGGTTTGGCGGGCTTGGGTAATGGTGAATTAACCATACTGACGACCGCGATGACCGTTGCGTTTGATACCACGGTGATTGGTTTATTGGCCGGCATTATTGGCTTTGTATTAGGACGTATGCGTCGTCGCTGGTATGACGCTGCGATGGAAGAGCTGGAAATGAAAGCCGCGTTGCAGCACTCAATAAATAGCTCAACGCAGAAAGACGAGTATTACCATGGATAAGTGGCGTAGCAGTTCTTTTGATAATCAAGATGAAGAGCCTTTAGGCCCGCTAGCAAATCTGGTTGATATTATGCTGGTATTTGCCTGTGGTCTCATCGCGGCGTTAGTTGCTCAAAGTGGTGATTTAAAGCAGCACTTTAATGTTGAGAGTGCCGCGTCAGTTGAGCAATCCGTTCAGCAAACGATTAGCCAAGGTAAGGAATTAACGGATGTCCCTGAATCATTAAAAAATTCAGTGCAAGGGTCGGAAGGATATCAATCGATGGGACAAGTTTATAAAGACCCTGAAACCGGAAAGCTTATATTAATTAGCCAATAAAATATTAACCTAAAAATACGTGAGTAATTTAAAAGTACGCGAGTAATTTAAATCAATATCAAATAATCCTTTTATAGATAAAAAGTAGTAATAAATGAAACATATAAAACAAAGCTCTTTAGCTTTGGCGATTTCGTTCGCCTCCAATTTACTTATCAGCGTTAATGCACAGGCTGCGGGTATTAATTCATCGGCGGATATTACTGAATTAAGTAATATTACAATCAGTGGCAGCGCCCAAGTAGGCGATGCCGTATCGGCCTCTATGGGCACCGTGGTTGCTGAGCAAATTGAGCAGCGTCCGATCAGTCGTGCAGGCGAAATTTTAGAAACGGTACCGGGTCTAATCGTGACGTCGCATAGTGGTGAAGGTAAAGCGAATCAATATTTCTTGCGCGGCTTTAACCTAGATCATGGAACCGACATGGCAACGTTTATTGATGGTATGCCTGTTAATAACCGTACTCATGCTCATGGCCAAGGGTATACCGATATTAACTTTATTATTCCTGAAATGATTGAGTCGCTTGATTATAGTAAGGGTCCTTATTATGGCAAAGAAGGAGATTTTGCCAATGCGGGTGCCGTGCGTATGCACAGTAAAAGTACGATGGACGATTCGCTGATTAAAATAGGTTTTGGCCAATTTGGTTATCAGCGTTTGCTATTAGCCGGAGGAACTAATGACGTTTTCAGTGATGGCGACAGTTTTGTGGCAGCATTGGATACGACGCGTTATGACGGCCCTTGGGATGTTGCTCAAGAGCAAGAAAAATACTCTGCCATGGCGAAGTATACTTTTGGAAATGCTGTCAATGGCGGCAATGTCAGTTTTATGGGATTCGATAATACTTGGATTGCGACGGATCAAATTCCTCAGCGTTATATTGATAATGGCGGTGACCGTTATGATTCTTTAGATGATACAACTGGTGGTAAAACTCATCGTTATAGTGTGAATTATGAAGGATGGCACGACATTGCAGGCAAAGCATTACAAAGTAATGTGTATGTTATTGATTATGGTTTGGAGTTATTTGCCAATCATACTTATGCAACCGATCAGGATAACGGTGATCAAATTCGTCAACTCGATGAACGAAAAATAATCGGAGGGTCTTTGTTGTTTGATATATTGCCGACTGATAGCGGCGAGTGGCAGCTAGGGGTAGATGTGCGTCATGATAATATTGGTGATGTGAGCTTGTCGGCAACGACAAAGCGAGAGACGCAGGAAGTACTCATCCGCCATAAAGTTGAAGAAACAGGACTAGGTTTATTTTTACAAAATAACCATCGCTGGACCGATAGTTTTCGTACTCAAATTGGCGCGCGCGTTGATTATTTACAGGCCGATGTTGAAAATCGTTTAACGGGCGAAAAAAATGATGCCAGTGATACTATGGTTAGCCCAAAAATCAATGCTATTTATAGCACCAGTGATACTACGCATTGGTTCGCAAATTATGGTCAAGGCTATCACAGCAACGATGCGCGTGGTTTTAGTGAAGGCAGTCGTGCAACCAATGAGAAGGCCGATGTATTTGCGCGCAGTGAAGGCGCTGATATCGGTGTTCAGACTCAACTAACGGATACTTTGCAGTTGGCTGCATCTTTGTGGTGGTTAACATTAGAGTCTGAATTGATTTTTGTGGGTGATAATGGCGAAACAGAAGCGTCGGACAAGTCTGAGCGTAAAGGCGTTGAAGGCAGCATTTTTTGGCAGCCTCAATCTTGGTTAATTATTGATAGTGATGTTGCTTTCAGCCAAGCGCGTTTACAGCCAAAAGGACAGGGTGAACAATACATTCCTGGTGCGATTGAGCGAGTATTCAGTTTAGGTATTACCGTGCATGACTTTGGTCAATGGGATGCAGGTTTACGTCTACGTCACTTTGGTGACTTCGCTTTGAATGAAGATAATAGCCAGCGTGCTGATGCCGTGACTATGTTGAATGCTCAGCTGGGGTATGATTTCAGTCAGCGTTTATCCGCGTCTTTCGATGTTATTAATTTGACCAATGAAGAAGGTAACGATATTACCTACTTGTATGAATCTCGTTTACCAGGTGAGACTGCTGATGTCGAAGATGTTCATTTACACCCCACTGAGCCAAGAATGGTACGGGGTAGTTTGGCTTATCGCTTTTAATGTGACGCAGTAAGGATGACCCATTGAGGAAAAACGCCTAAAATAAAACGATAGCTATTTTATTTGATTGTTTATTTACTATTTTTTAATACCTGAATTGAGAGAATGTATGTTCGTATTAGATCAACGATTGCAAAATGATACTGTTTTGATTGGGCGTTTTCCCTTGTGCCAAGTGCTATTGATGAATGATAAGCGCTATCCGTGGGTTATTTTAGTACCGGCTCAAAATGACATTTACGAGTATTATCATTTATCCCAAGATGATCAGCGCCAGCTGATGAAAGAATCGACCATGGTCAGCGAAAAAATGGCTGATCATTTTTCTGCCAGTTCGATGAACATAGCCGCTCTTGGCAATGTCGTGCCGCAATTGCATCAGCATCATATTTGCCGCTATACCGATGATCCAGCATGGCCTGGGCCAGTTTGGGGTCATAGTCCTGCGATTGCTTATGAAGCTGATGAGCTTGAAGTGCGGGTCACTGAATTGCAGAACATTTTAGGTTCGCATTTTATTGCCGATCTTGAGACCGAAGACGATGTAGAAAATAGTATTTATTGGTAATTATGAAGCCTTGTTTGAAACGGTAGTATTCGATGAAAGTTGTACGTTTATATATGAATAACCGATTACGTAATTTTAATTATGTTATCGGTTGCGAAGAAACAGGGCAGGCCATTGCGCTGGATCCGCTTGATGGTGATGCTGTACTTGCGGCAGCACAGGCCCAAGGCTGGCAAATTAAGCTGATTATTAATACTCATGAGCATCATGATCATATTGAAGGTAACCCTGTCGTACAGGCTGCGACAGGCGCTCCAATCTGGGCCAGTGAGCATGCCATTGGGAAAATCCCCAACGTTGCTCGTGGCTTAGTCGCTAATGAAGTGATCGAGTTTGGTAGCATTAAATTTAAAGTATTGCCGACCCCCGGACATACCCCCGTACATGTGTGCTTATTAACGTTGAGTGAAGAAATACCGGTGTTGTTTTCAGGGGATACTTTGTTTAATGCGTGCGCGGGTAATTGCTTTAATGGCGGCGATGTCGATGAAATGTATGAGACCTTTCAGCGCGAGTTAATGCCGCTACCTGACCAGACGATTTTATATCCGGGTCATGACTACATGAAAACAAATTTAGACTTTTCATTGGCCTGGGAGCCTGATAATACTGATACCCAGTTCTGGAAAGAAGAAGTGAAAGACTTCACCTCAGAACAAATGCCATATATGACGCTAGGGCAAGAGAGGCTCTATAATCCTTTTCTAAGGTTGGAAAGCCCAAGGCTCATATCAAAGCTTATGATGGAAAATAAAGAAGGAGCTTCTGCTAAAGACGTCTTTAAGGCGCTGCGTTTACAGCGTGACCGCTGGTAATACGGATTGTATTTAAACCGAGCAGGCTTTAATTTCTTGCGTTAATGCAGAAGCGCAGCTCAAGGCTGACCGTCGACTCTACTTGCGTCACGATAACAGAGCCGTTAAAACGCTCTTCAAGCATGGCGTGGCACATTGTCAGAACAATCATTTCGTTACTGGCAGGTTGGTTCGGGTTTTCAATTTTGGTGATGATATCAGCACTGTTGTAGTTGAGTAAAATCACGCCATGATCACCTTCTAAGTCGAGAGAAATAGCGAGATTTTGGCTTTCAAATTTAGTATCAGAGAGAGCTTGTATGGTTACTAAGCAATGCTCAAAACAATATCTAAGTAGATCTTTATGGCTATCTAACATCAGCGAAAACGGTAAGCGCAAATTGACTGATGGCTCAAATTGGCGCTGAGTTAAAAATTCTTGCAGAGATTCTTGTATTAATACAACCACATCAAATGTTTGACTATTAGACTGATTGCTTGCTTGAAGATGCTTGGCTAATAGGTCTAGTAATTTTTCTGCCTGATGTAATTGCGGCTGTTCAGGTGCGTTGTTACTTTCTTCCAGCGGCGGACGAATGAGTTCATGTAGTTGCAAAAATGCATTGTGTAAAGGGCGTAGGTTTTCTTGGTTTTGTTGGCGACGCTTCTGCTGTTCAAAGTTAACCAGCTGCAATTGCAGTTTTTTTATTTCTGCTTTTGATTGCACTTGCTCGTGAGTCAGCTCTTCGGTGCGTTTGGTAACTTTCTGTTCCAGGGCATAGTTTAAATCTGCAGCTTGTTTACTCGCATTTACTTGTTCTGTTTTATCTAGAATACAGATAACAATAGTAATGGGTAAGCCGTTATCGTCCCATTCTGAGACCTGGACGGTGGTGTCGAAGTGCTTGATGTTATTTTCACCGCATTGAATGCTGAGCTCAGTGCAAATACGTTCCATATGCCCATGTAGCAACTGGTTAATGCGCTCGCGTTGCTCAATCGTACGGTCGCCAATGATATGGTTTTTGAACCAGTCAATGGGATGTTCAATTTTTTCTAGTAATCCAGGATCTAAGCTAAGATGCTTGGAAAAGTGCTCGTTACCTGAAAAACGATCTGTTTTTTGGCTGTATTCACAAAATCCTAGTTCGGCATTGTTAATAGCGATGGAGAGTTTGTATTGGGATTTATTCAGCGCCAATTCAGTGAGCTCACGCTTTTTAATATCCTCCTTTAAACTGATGCGCATGCCGTTAATGGCATTAACAACGGAGTCAATTTCATCTTGCTTGTTTGAATGATCAGAAGGGTTTAGGGATAGCTCGCGATCTAGATCGTTTAAGCTAAAGTTGTTTGCCCATTGCGACATGCTTAATAATCTATGAGTTACCAAACGCTGAAATATAAAGAGGATAAAAAGGGATACAGAAAAGGTTTTGATAAATTGAGTCGCAAGAATATTTAGAGCTTTGTAAAATAAGGTCTCATATAGGCCCTTATAATCTAAATTAATATTCAATACCCCTAGTGGGTATTGTCGCTCGGCACTGGTGAAGAATAGATCGAAGGCATGCTTTTGAGAACCCGTTTGCTCAAAATCACCTGAGCTATGTAATAAACCTTCTTTTGTTTCGATATATACGTTGAGTACGCCGGGGAAATTTAAAATACCGGCTAGCTGAGTTTTTATTTGCTGGCTATCAAAATTCCATAAGCTGTAACTAATACTTTCTTGATAACCGGCTTTTATCTGAGAAATACTCTGATTTAACTCATTAGCGCCCTGCAGGTAATCTGAGTAGATGATATAGGCTGATGTTGCGAGAGTAACAAAAAAGCTGAACATTAATACATAGGTTAAAAGCTTAACTGCGAGTTTCTGCTGTCCTGCTGAAGGTTTTTTGGTTGTATATTGTACAGTGTCAGGCACTGAAAAATCCCTTTTTTTGCTTTTATGGAGTGTAAATGCGGATGAGTTGAAGATCCTTTCTTATATAATAGCAAATTTGCCACGAAACATGACATTGGGCAAGTAAATATGTGAGGGAGTCGTGTTTGAGGTGAAGGCTCTAGTTATCAGGTGATTTAGCTAGAGCCTGATGATAATACTATTGAACAGACATCCAAGGTCGATTTTTAGTAATGAATTTTTCCCCGATGCCTTTTACTTTGCTTAAGTCTTCTATCGTGGCGAAATTACCATGCTGTAAGCGATATTCTATGATGGCTTGGGCTTTTTTTGCACCAATGCCTTTGATCTGTTCTAACTGCTCAATACTGGCGTTATTAATATTTAAGATAGGGTTGGATGATTCACTGGCTTGTACCGATGACAGGGTAAAAACAAGAGAGAGTAAGATGGCTTTGAAAAATACATTCCATGATTTCATAGTAAAATTCCTTTTTATGAGAGAACTTTAAAAATAGCAGGTTTTAGCGGAAATACATTAGGACAATAGAATGAAATTAGAGGGTGGCGGTTAAATAAACCCAGCATAATAAGGCATTATACTGGGTCGTTTTCTAACTCAGAATTAGTTTAACTCCGAGCTGGCTTACTAAGAGTCATCTTTGTCAGCATCTTTCTTCTTAGCGGCTGTTTTTTTCTTCGCCGGAGATTTTTTTGCAGGAGCCTTCTTTTTAACCGGTGCTTTCTTCTTCGGCTCAGTCTCTACCCACTTGCTGTCTTCGAACACAGCGCTCCAGCCAGACGCTTTACCTTCAATTTCAGACATTACGTACTGAGATTTAGTCTTACGGCTATAGCGAATAATCGCAGAGTTACCTAGCTTATCAGAGCGTGGAGCATCTAATAAGAAGTGGTATTTAGGATCAAGTTCCGCCTGATGAGGAATAATTTCAGAAACCAACGGCGCGCGTGTTTCGCGGTTTTTCGGGAACTGACTCGCGGCTAAGAACAAGCCACTAGCACCATCACGCAATATGTAAGTATCGTCTACTTTCACACACTGCAATTCAGGCATCTTAATCGGGTCCATCTTAGGAGGCGCTGCTTCACCGCTCTTAAGCAATTTACGAGTATTCTTACACTCGTCAGCCATGCATCCAAAATACTTACCAAAACGGCCAGATTTCAACTGCATTTCGCTGGCGCACTTATCACACTCAAGCGTTGGGCCGTCATAGCCTTTAATCTTGAATTGTCCTAGTTCGACTTCGTAGCCATCACAATCTGGGTTATTACCACAGATGTGCAGTTTGCGCTGCTCATCCAATAAGTAACTGTCCATCGCGGTATTGCAAATAGAGCAACGACGCATTTCGTTTAAGCGACGGCTTTCGGCTTCTTCATCGCCATCTAGGCTGATCGCTTCATCACCGGCGGTTAGGTTCATTGTGGTGGTGCAGCGTTCTTTCGGTGGCAGGCTATAACCTGAACAACCTAAGAAGACACCGGTTGAACCGGTACGAATTTGCATGGTGCGAGAACAAGTAGGGCACTCAATGTCGGTATTAACCGGATCATTAGGGCGCATACCTTCTTCGCCATTAGCGATTTCCAATTTATCTTGGAAGTCACCGTAGAATTCATTAAGAACGTTCTTCCACTTCAACTCACCACTCGCAACATGGTCGAGTTTCTCTTCCATGGTCGCGGTGAAGTTATAATCCATTAGATCATCAAAGTTTTCGACTAGGCGACTGGTAACAATGTCACCCATCTTCTCAGCGTAAAAACGACGATTTTCTAGGCGCACATAACCACGATCTTGAATAGTGGAAATAATCGCAGCATAGGTCGATGGACGCCCAATGCCTTGCTTTTCTAATTCTTTTACTAATGCCGCTTCCGAGAAACGTGGAGAAGGCTTAGTGAAATGTTGCTTAGGCTGTAATTCGTTTAGCTTAAGCACATCGCCGACAGACACATCAGGAAGAAGAATATCTTCGTCGCCTTTGCCGCCAGTAGGTAATGCACGTAAGTGACCGTCAAAACGAATAACGCGGCCCTTAATTTTTAATTCAAAGTCAGCGGCTTTCACTGTGATGGTGGAGCTTGTGAACTGCGCATCATTAATTTGGCAAGCTACAAAGCGGCGCCAGATCAAATCGTAAAGGCGCTGAGCGTCCGGTTCCATCTTCTCTAGGTCATCAGCTGAGAACTCAACGTTCGACGGACGAATCGCTTCGTGGGCCTCTTGAGCGCCTTCTTTGCTGCTGTACGAGCGTGCTTCTTCCGGCAAATACTGTTCCCCGTAAGATTTAGCAATAAACTCACGCGCATTTTCAACCGCTTCGCCGCTCAAGTTGGTCGAGTCAGTTCGCATGTAAGTAATGAAACCGGCTTCATACAAACGCTGAGCCAAGGTCATTGTTTTCTTAACGCTGAAGCTTAAACGCGTACTGGCGGCTTGCTGTAGCGTCGAAGTAATAAACGGCGCAGCAGGCTTAGATTTAGTAGGGCGATCTTCACGATTAGCAACGGTGAAAGCAGAGGACTGCAATACGGCCATCGCTTTCTCGCTGTGATCTTGATTCGTTGGTTTGTATTCAGCGCCATTTTCTTTAACGATCTGGCAGCGTAACTGGTCGCCTGACTCGCTATCTAATTTGGCAAAAGCTTCCCAATATTCAACTGGGATAAACGCACGAATTTCACGTTCACGTTCAACTACGATACGTACCGCAACCGATTGCACTCGACCGGCGGATAAACCACGAGCGACTTTCGCCCATAATAACGGCGATACCATGAAGCCAACGACGCGGTCTAAAAAGCGACGCGTTTGTTGGGCATTAACACGATTAATGTCGAGCTCAGAAGGCTGTTCAAAAGCGGCTGTAATCGCTTTTTTAGTAATTTCGTTAAATACAACACGACGATAGCGACTTTCATCACCACCAATAACTTCCCGCAGGTGCCAAGCAATGGCTTCCCCTTCGCGGTCCAAATCCGTCGCGAGATAGACGGTATCGGCGTCTTTCGCCAAGCGCTGCAGTTCTTCTACGACTTTTTCTTTGCCGGGAAGAATTTGATAGTTGGCGGCCCAATCGTTGTCTGGGTTAATCCCCATACGATTGATCAGTTGCTCTTTTGATTTGCGCTTTTTATGCACAATTTTGTCGTCAGGAGACAATTTGCGCGTAATCGCTGCCTGACGTGCACGTTCTTTCGGGTCACTTTTAGCCCCAGAACCTGACGTAGGTAAATCACGAATATGACCAACACTGGACTTCACAATGAAATCTTTGCCCAAATATTTGTTGATGGTTTTAGCCTTGGCAGGCGACTCCACAATAACCAGCGATTTGCCCATATTGATCTAAAAAACCTTATTAAAGAAGTAAATTACCGATTCAAATCAGTATAAAATGACAATTTATATGCACTCAGAGCCTTCGGGTCAAGCACTTGTGAAATGAATTTTCATTCAATGGCTAAAATGCGACTCTGAAAATCGTTGCTAAACTGCTTAAATAGACGCAGGTTTTAGCCTAATTAATAGCTAAGCTGGATTTTTAGAATAATCAATTAAGTAGGAAGTATTAATGTCTTCAATAGGGCTGGTTTTTGCCATAGCGGTTCCCATTTTAATCTTGCTCGGTATTGCCGTTTTGGTAAGTCGACAGCATCAAAAGAAAGCGAGTCAGCGAGGTCTGGCGCGGTCTGTAAAGGAATTTGTGGCTGAATTAGCGGAAGCATTAGAGTTTTTGGTAAAGGTCGATGATCAAGCTGAAATCCAGGCGCTGGTATTTGCACGCATTCAACAGCTGAATGAGCGTTATGTCAGTTCTTTACCCAAGAAAGAGCGAGAAGGTGCCAGTGCTGTTGATCTAGATGATTTGAAAGGGAAGGTAGCGGCAGGAGGAAAAAAGAAACGAGTGCTTAAAAGTGATCGTGAAATACGATACGCCAAAAAACAGTTCGCCAAGGTACTAAAATCTTTTGGACCGATGATTAAAAATAAAACGGCATCGGAAGCCACGATTTTAGAGTTTCGTCGTTATTTACGTATCTCCATATTAGAAATGGAAGTCGATTCTTTTTCGGCGCAAGGAGATGTAGCTGCTCAGCGAGGGGATGTGACAACGGCCAGCGGCTATTATAAAGCCGCGCGTAGAATACTGATTGATTTTAATATGCAGTATCCTGAGAAAAATCAGCGGGTGAAGGAGTTGGCTAAGAAATCCGCGGCTTTATTTAACGGCGGCAAAGATGAGGTGGGAGGCAGTTTAGCAAAAGAGTTATCTAAAGAAGCAGAATCTGATAAAGACGAGCATGGATTTCCTACGGATCCTAATCAAGATACCAAGCAAAAATTCTAATTTATGTGATTGGTTTAACAAATTGGCGTTTATGGCCCTTGAGCTTTTGCGCAAATCACGGCATGTTGTGGAAATAATGATAATTACCTAAACAGGCTTTGAAGGTGTGACTTTGTGAGTAGTATTAGTCAGAAAGAAGCGATCTATATATTTAACGAAAACGAAGTTTGTCAGGGCTATTGGCTATCTGAATTTGAAAGTCTAGTACGTGAGCGAGAGGCTTTAGGTGATTTTAAGGACCAAAAAATTAAAGCCGCCTATGTAGTTATTGGTGCGCAAGATTTTGCCCAGGCGATGGTTTTGTTTCAATTACCGGTGACGAACAAAGGTTTTGTTGATACCGGTTGGTACTTACCTCTTCGCCGCCTAGCGGATGGGGCTGGGCATGGACCTAATATGGGTGATGGCCGCATTCGATTGGCGTGCCAGAGTCAGTGCTCAATATCTTGGCATGCAGAAGCGATGTGGGAGCCTGTCACCAGTGATTTTATGGCGATCCGTAAAGCGATTCGTGACAACTTGATCGGTAAAAAACCGTTATCAATGAATGAAACCAATAATGAAACAATGGATCAATCCATTGGTATATCTTCAGTATCATTGGGCGGTGCAGGTGTGGCTAGCGCTATGTCTAAGCGTCATGCTGACCCCGAAGTCGAACAATTAAAAAACGCGTTAAAAGCCGAAACCCTAGCTTATCGTAACCAATTACAGCAATTGCAGCGCGAAATCGAAAGACAAAAAGTGATGGCAGATAAAGCCCAGCGCTTGGTGGGTGATGAGCAGTTAGCGCAAGAATTGTCTGAGTTAAAACAAGTGCACTTACATGAGATGCAAAGTCATCAGCAAGAAATGGATGAGCTAAAGCAGGCTCTGGCCCAGCAACAGGAAGCGAATGACGCCTTAAGGCAATCGCAACCGGTACAAATAAAGCGCACTGAAGATATCGATGCTTTACAGCAACAACTTTCTCAGCTGCAAGACGTTGCACTAAGGGCGGAGGAGCGTTCAGTCGAACATTTTATTGGGCGCCTTAATGCGTTAGAAGCGGTATTGGTCTGTTTTCATTCGGGAGCCGGACATTTAACGATTGCTGCTGAACATATGGAAAGCTATGCCGAGAATCCCACGGCTTATGCCGCGCAGAAGTGCCAGGTTGATGAAGCATTATACAGTGCTTGGTTAGATCATTATGATGATCCAAAGTGTCAACAATGTCGTAAAGAAATTCCTCGGGTCGAGCACCCGCAAGATTACTCCGTGCAATTACAGAGTTTTTGTAATTTGCACCGCCAAATGAAGAGTATGGCTGCAAGTTGATTACATTTTGATTGAGTTTAAAAAATCGGTGATTCAGGCTTTGCCTATCTTAGAGAAATATAAGTACTTAAGCCCATTGGCGGCGGTTGATATTTTGCGCCTTGATCAAATACACCCCTTGGTCTCTGGCAATAAATGGTACAAGTTAAAACATAATCTTGAGGCCGCTACTCAGCTTGGCCATCAACGCTTATTGTCATGCGGTGGCCCACATTCTAATCACCTTCATGCTTTGGCGAGCGCCGGCAGCGTATTAGGTTTTCAAACGACTGCATTCGTAAGAGGCTATTCACACCTGCCATTAACTGAGACCTTGTTAGATTGTCAGAAACTGGGGATGGAATTAATCTTTGTTGATAAGAAAACTTATTTTAATCGTTATGATGATATGTGGTGTCAGCAGCAGGCAGAGCTATACCGCAGTTATTGGATTCCTGAAGGTGGCAATAATGATTTGGGCAGAAAAGGCTGTGCAGAAATAGCGGAGCAATGCGCAGGATATGATGAAGTGTGGATGAGTATTGGTTCCGGTTGTACGTTTACCGGTATTGCTCAGGCATTGCATAAATCAGAACCCTCTATTGGTTTGCAAGGCATGATGGCGATTAAAGGTGGAGAGTCTTTGGCTGTTTCTTTATTAGCGGATTTAGGCAGTAACTGCTCAATCGATTGTGACAATCATTTGGGGGGATTTGGTCGCTGCCCAGAAGTACTGGTCGATTTAATAAAAGGCTACGATGCTCATGATTTACCGCTAGACCCAGTTTACACAGCTAAGTTAGTGATGGCTTTTGAGCAATATTGGCAAGCGGGAAAGCTTGCTGAAAATAAGCGCTATTTGTTGATTCATAGTGGTGGCTTGCAGGGGCGCAGAGGGGTTGCGGCGCTATCTGCCAGTTTGCCATAGGGCCAGCTGTTCGGGGTGATTAAAAATTTCTGCTGTTGTTGCCACTGCTGATTAGTCTTATCGAAGGTCAGAGCAATAAGCATCAGTGTTGCACGTTGTTTGTCTGTATGGTCGGGTTGCTGAAAATGATCCTCTATCTGCTGCTGTATTTGGCAGTAGGTCTTTAACGCGTCACGATCTTGAATAATCGGTGAGAGCCAAAAACGTTTATCTGCAATGAACCATAAAACTTGATTATCATACTTCCATTCTTTGAGTGCCGAGTCGTTATGGAGCTCAGCGACTTGAAACCAGTGGCTGCGATCAAAGGCTGTTCCGCGCCAAATCGCCACTTGTTGAGCAGCGTCAGTATTGAAAAACTGTTCCGCACATACTTTCTGGCCAAGCTCAGTCTTGAGTAATGGCAGTTGATGGTTGTGGGTCTTATCGTACTTAATATCCAGCCTATCGCCGCAATTAGGGCCGATCCAGAGCATTGTCTGTAGGTTATCTTGCCATTCTAAATAGAATTTACAGGTCAGTTCTATGTGAAACTTTTGACCTTGATGGGTAGTGACTAAAACGTCGAATTCACCCACGGTTCTGCTGGCATCATTGACTTGTAGATTACAGATAGACAAGTCGAAACTAGGGTGGTGGCTAAAATAAAACTGCCATAAAGCTTCAAAATAGGTGCCTAATAAGCGCGTATTTTTATGCTCCAGATAGTCTATTAATACGTGAGGCTGATGATCGAGTTGTTGTAACCAAGGCCAGTCGAGAGGGAAAGGTGCGTTATCGGTAGCGGGCACTTCATTGTATGGAGCGTGGTGGATTAATAATGCAGGCCCCCAAAGGCTCCAAGCAAGATCTCTAACGACTTGGTGCTGAAGGCGAAAAACTTGTTGTTTGCTCATGTGATTGTGCATCGTGGCAAGCCTTTAGTAGGCAAATATGGTATAAGTTTTAACAAATAATGATTTGGATCCATCGAGATGGAAGAGTTTCGTAATATCGGCATTATCGGTCGATTAGGCAGTAAAAAAGTGATTGAAACGGTCCGCCGTTTAAAACGTTATTTACTTGAAGAAGGGTATCACGTCATTCTGCAAGATCGTATTGCTGAAGTGATGCCGGGTCATGGCATGCAAGTTAGCAATCAGAAGATGCTAGGTGAAATTTGTGACCTGGTGATTGTGGTCGGTGGCGACGGCAGTTTATTAGGTGCTGCGCGTGCGTTAGCTAAGCATAATACCCCGGTTTTAGGTATTAACCGCGGTCGCTTAGGCTTCTTGACAGATATCAGCCCTGATGAGGGTATGGAAGCGGCTATACAAGCGGTTTTGGATGGCGAATACATAGAAGAAAAACGTTTTTTATTAGATGCTGAAATCAAGCGTGATGGTGTGGCGATTGCGGCCAGCGAAGCGTTAAATGACGTCGTGCTACACCCAGGTAAGTCAGCCCGCATGATCTCTTTCGATCTCTATGTTGAAGGTCAATTTGTACATCACCAGCGCGCCGATGGCATGATCGTATCGTCTCCTACGGGTTCTACCGCTTATGCGCTTTCCGGTGGTGGACCGATTATGCATCCTAAGCTTGACGCTATTGTATTAGTTCCCATGTTCCCTCATACACTATCAAGCCGCCCGATTGTGGTGGATGGCAATAGTGAAATTAAATTGGTCATCGGTGAGGGTAACGAAACTTATCCAACGGTGAGCTGTGACGGACAGAAGCACCTTTCTTGCGCTCCCGGTGATGTGGTAACGATTCGTAAAAAACCGCACAAGCTTAAATTGATTCATCCGAAAGATCATAACTTTTATGAGATTTGCCGCACTAAATTGGGCTGGGAAACATCAGGGGCTAATTAATGCAGCAAGGTTACGATTTAATCGGTGATGTGCACGGCTGTGGCGAAACGTTAATTCAGTTGCTCGAGCAAATGGATTATCGAAAAATTAATGGTGTCTATCAGCATAAAAGCCGCAAAGTTGTTTTTTTAGGCGATATCATTGATCGAGGGCCCCATATTCGCTTGGCCTGCCAGGTTGTTCGCAGCATGGTGGATGCAGGTAATGCTCATATGATTATGGGTAACCATGAATATAACTTGGTTACTTATATGACGCCAGCGCCAGCGGGGGTCGATCGGCCTTATTTGCGCCCACATACTGAGCGTAATAGTTTTATTGTCGAGCAAACAGTCGAGCAATTTGCCAATCATCCAGAAGAATTTAAAGAGTATCTTGAGTGGTTTACCGAACTTCCTTTATTTATGGATTTCGATCACTTTCGGGTTATTCATGCCTGCTGGGATCATGCGCTGATTAATGAATTTACCAGTCGCTATGGCGGTAATCAGCTGCATCAAGGTTTATTATCTGAATCGGTGAATCCTGATACTTTTCTCTATCAGTTTCTCGATAGAGTATTACGGGGTACTTCACTGAAGTTACCCGATAACCGTTCGATGACGGCAAAAGACGGCATGGTACGTCAATTTTTCCGCACTAAATTCTGGTCGCGCAGTCCGCAGGTATATAATGATGTTGTTTTTCAACCCGATCCATTGCCCGTTGATCTAGCGCACGCTCGCTTAACGGCAGAAGAAAAACAAAAGTTGCTGTATTACTCTGAAAACGAAAAACCCCTGTTCTTTGGGCATTATTGGATGTCGGGTGTGCCTGCGGTCATTCGTTCAAATATCGCTTGCCTTGATTACAGTGCGGTGAAGTACGGACGCTTAGTGGCTTACCGAATGGATGGTGAGCACAGCTTGAATAATGGCAAGTTCACCTGGGTTCGGGTTGATAAAACGGAGCAGTAACCTATGAGCTCGATCCTTGTTTTTCAAGCCAGTCTTGATATTAATTTAAGCCCCATTACCGAGCGCCTTTGGCAGGCAAGTATTCCTCATCGAGTCATCATGAATGACAATAGCCAAGATCTCTGGGTTGCTCGGCCAGAAGATGCTGAGCAAGTGAAAATTTGGGTGGAAGAGTGGCAGGCAGGGCAGTTAACGGCCAAGCCCGATGATGCTGAAAAAATGCCTTGGCAAGTTAAGTTGCAGCAATATTTAATTCAGATTAGCGGCTTTCCTTTCACTGTTTCGATGCTGGTGCTTCTTGTAGGAATATTTTTTTTACAGCAGTTAGGTTTGCTGGATATTGCTGATTGGTTATTACAAACTAACTTCTGGACCGGGGAAAAATTCGATTATTCAAGTTTCTGGGATAATGAATTTTATCACTGGTGGAGCCCTGCCCTTATTCACTTATCATTGATGCATTTATTGATGAATTCTTTTTGGTGGTGGGTCTTGGGTAAAGAAATCGAAACCCACGATGGCCATTTTAGTTTAATCGTATTAACCCTAGTCTTAGCCATTGGTTCTGCCTTTGCTCAATACTTAGCCGTAGGTCCTTATTTTGCAGGTCTTTCTGGGGTAACGTACGGTTTGATGGGATGGGCTTGGGGGCGACAAAGCTTTAAGCAAGCGCGTTACCAACTACCAAACTGGCTATTCCCGTTTATGATGGTCTCAATGTTGGTAATGATGCTGGTGGATGGCGCCGGAATGGAAATGAAAATTGGCCATGAATCTCATTTGGCAGGTGCGGTACTAGGTGTGATTCTAGCCTTGCTTTGGCCACGAAATAAAACATTAAGTGTAAAACAAGAAGTTGAAGGTGAAGAAAATGACAGTCGATGAATTAATCAAAGCAATGACTCCTGATGTGTATCGTAATATGAAAAGCGCTTTGGAACTGAGTCGCTGGCCGGATGGGCGCAAGATGGAAAAAGATCAAAAGCCTTTGTGTATGGAGGCCTTGATTCGTTATGAAAATATAATAGACCTGCCAGCAGATCAGCGTATTGGCTATATGGAAGCCGCGTGTAAATCGAGCAAAGATGATGATACGCAAACGTTAATCATTAAATAAAGATACCCACCTATGCCGACAATCTCTGGCCATCTAAGTAAGATGGCAACTCAGCTTAATGCTGAAAATGGTTCCAAAATACAATATCAGCTTTGTTTAAATGATGAACGACTCGATCTTAATCCTCTGCTAGGGCAGACGATTAAGATGAATTATGTCGGTGAAATACATTGCTCTCATTGCGGGCGTAAAACCAATAAAAGTTTTAGTCAGGGCTATTGTTATCCTTGTTTTAAAAAATTACCGCAGTGCGATTTATGCATAATGAGCCCTGAGAAATGTCATTATCACTTGGGCACGTGTCGTGATTCGAGTTGGGGTGATGACTTCTGTATGCAGGATCATTATGTTTATCTTGCCAACTCCTCGGCATTAAAGGTTGGCATTACCCGCGGTACTCAATTACCAACCCGTTGGTGTGATCAGGGCGCTACTCAAGGCTTACCTATTTTTCGAGTACGTGACCGCTTACTTTCAGGCTTAGTGGAAACCTTGTTTAAGCAAACCTTGGCGGATAAAACCAATTGGCGCGCGATGCTGAAAGGCAATGCCGAAGCGATTGACTTAGAAGCTATTCGTGATCAGCTTTATCAGGAATACGCAGAAGGCTTGAACGCGATTGAGCTAGAACATGGGCCAGGGGCAATTACCCATTTACCCGAACTTAAAACGGTAGAGCTTGAATTCCCTGTTGATGAATTCCCAACTAAAGTTTCAAGTCTGAATTTTGATAAAACGGCTGAGATAGAAGGGAAGCTGATGGGAATCAAAGGCCAGTACTTACTGCTTGATTGCGGTGTTATTAATTTAAGAAAGTTTACTTCTTATCATATTGAATTTACTTATTAAGCTAAATGCAGATTTATGTATATGAACATTAATAAATACTCCATTTAGTAACAATAATAGAAAGTAAAATAAAGGACTTGATGATGCGCGACGCAGAACCGACAAATATTTATTTAAAAGATTACCAGCCACCCCACTTTGTTATAGAGCAAACGCACTTGCGCTTTGATTTATTCGAGGACTATGCGCAGGTTGATAGTCGGTTAGTGATGCGTCGCAATCGAGATCAGCATGCGAGTTATGAAGGGCCATTAGTGCTCGTCGGCCAGCAGTTGGAACTGTTAGCAATTAAAGTTGATGGCAACCTTCTGACAAGCACTGAATACTCACTTGAAGGTGAATTCTTAACGATTCATAACTTGAGTGATTCATTTGAGTTGGAAATTTCAACGCGCAATGAGCCGCAAAATAATACGGCACTGGAAGGCCTGTATAAATCAGGCGGTATGTTCTGTACTCAGTGTGAAGCAGAGGGCTTTAGAAGGATTACCTTTTATTTAGACCGCCCTGATGTGATGAGTATTTTTACTACCGAAGTGATCGCCGATAAAACCAAGTATCCTATTTTATTGTCTAATGGTAATGCCGTTGCTCATCATGACTTAGAGGCTGGGCGTCACAGTGTTAGCTGGCATGATCCGCACAGAAAACCTTGTTACTTGTTTGCCTTAGTTGCTGGGGACTTGATGGTAAAGGAAGATTCTTTTACCACTATGAGCGGTCGTGAAGTCGAGTTGAAAATTTTTGTCGAGCCGCAAAATATCGATAAAACAGATTACGCGATGGACGCACTTAAGCGTTCTATGAAATGGGATGAAGATAAATACGGTCGTGAGTATGACCTTGATATCTTTATGATCGTTGCCGTTGATGATTTCAATATGGGCGCGATGGAAAATAAAGGGTTAAATATTTTTAACTCCTCGTGTGTATTAGCCAATCCACAAACTGCTACCGATGCCGCTTATCAGCGTATCGAAGCGATTGTTGCGCATGAATATTTTCATAACTGGTCGGGCAATCGTGTGACTTGTCGCGATTGGTTCCAGCTAAGCTTGAAAGAAGGCT
This sequence comes from Oleispira sp., assembly GCA_036960605.1. Taxonomy (GTDB): domain Bacteria; phylum Pseudomonadota; class Gammaproteobacteria; order Pseudomonadales; family Oceanobacteraceae; genus Oleispira. The sequence goes on from JBALXI010000007.1 coordinate 44,649, forward strand.
TTACTGTTTATCGTGATGCGCAATTCACCGCCGACATGAATTCAGCAGCGGTTAAACGTATTGAAGATGCCGCAATCATGCGCACGGTTCAATTTGCCGAAGACGCAGGGCCGATGGCTCATCCGGTACAGCCTGATTCGTTTATGGAAATTTCAAACTTCTATACCGTCACTATTTATGAAAAAGGTGCTGAAATCGTCGGCATGATTCATAAATTGTTAGGTGAGAAAGGCTTCCGTAAAGGCGCTGATCTGTATTTTGAGCGACACGATGGCCAAGCCGTTACGATTAATGAATTTGTCAGTGCGATGGAGGATGCTAATAGCATCTCACTAACACAATTTAAACGCTGGTATAAATCGGCGGGTACTCCGGTGGTTGATGTCGAAAGCTATTACGATACTAGTGCTAAAACCTATACGCTTACTTTTAAGCAATCTTGTGATGAAGCCTTTTTAATTCCGATTGAGCTTGGCTTGATTGCTCAAAATGGAGAAGAGCTGAAAACGGAACTTGCCCCAGGATTAATCAATAAAAGAGGGGCTTATGCGCAAGGTATTTTTCGATTAACTGAAAAAGAGCAAGTATTGGTCTTTACCAATGTGAAAGAAGAGCCTGTACCTTCCTTATTACGTGATTTTTCGGCACCGATAAAATTAAATTATGATTACAGTCGTGATCAGTTATTATTTTTAATGCAGCATGATAGTGACGGATTTAATCGTTGGGATGCGGGGCAGAATCTTGCGCTAGATGTGATCTATGAAGTTATGCAGCAGTTTGCGGACGGTGATGCACCTAAAGTCGATGCCCGCTTAATCTCCGCTTACCGCAATGTATTGAAGCGTGATGATATTGATCATGCCATGTTGGCGAAGATGTTATTGCTGCCTAGCGTTTCTTATATTGCAGAGACTCAATCAGTCATCGATATTCATGCAATCAATCAAGCGCGCAGTCATGTTCAGTCTGTTTTAGCGGAAGCCTTGGCGGAAGACTTAGCGGCGTTATATCAACAGTTAAATGTTCAGCAGAGTTATTTGCCTGAACCTCAGCAAATGTCACAACGCGGTTTGAAAAATACAGCGCTGAGTTACTTACTGAAAACAGCGCATAATAAGTATTGTGAGTTAGCGTTAGCGCAGTTTAAAAATAGCGACAATATGACGGATACCATGGCGGCACTGGCGAGTTTGGTGAATTCTGAGCATAAGTCACAAGCGCAATCTACTTTAGAGTCTTTCTATCAAACTTGGCAAAAAGAACCTTTGGTGGTGAATCAGTGGTTGGCAGTTCAAGCTGGATCGGCTGAATATGGCAATATTGAGAATATTAAAAAGCTGCTTGAACACGAAGCTTTTGATATTAAAAATCCTAACAAAGTACGTTCCGTTATCGGCGCTTTTGCCGGACAATCACTGATTAATTTCCATGCGCTTGATGGTTCTGGTTATCAGTTGTTGGCGGATAAAATCATATTGCTGAATCGATTGAATCCTCAAATTGCATCGCGTTTAGTGGCGCCATTAAGTAAGTGGTCTCGATATGTTGGCGCACAAGCTGTGCAGATGAAGCAGCAACTTGAGCGAATTATGGCCCAAGAAGACTTATCGAAAGACGTTTATGAAATAGTTTCTAAGAGTTTAGTGGCTAAATAGGTTGTTTATTGAACAAAAACAGCATGTTTTCTATCAATGAATAAATTACTGGGCTGGGCGCATTGAGCCCAAGCCTAAGTTTCTTTATGCTAAGGGCATAGATAATCCACATCAGTGGGTTTAATTAGAGGTCGCAGAATGAAAAAGAATAATTGGGTCGCGGCTGGCGTATTGGTTTTGGCATCTTTTTGCCAGCATGCCAGCGCAGCAGTTTCTGTTCAACAAGCTGAACGATTGAAGAATGATTTAACACCTTTGGGTGCTGAGCGTGCGGGTAATGGAAAAGATATTCCACCTTGGCGCGGTGGTCTAACGGTCCCAGCTTTAAGCTATCAAGAAGCAGGGCAGCACCATCCAAATCCCTATCCGCAGGACAAACCTTTATTTGTTATTACCGCAGGCAATAAAGACAAATATAAAGATCATCTAACAGATGGGCAGATTGCCCTGTTTGAAACGTACCCTGATACGTTTCAAATGCCTATTTATAAAACTCGACGCACCGCTGCTGCGCCAGAGTGGGTTTATGAAAATACCTACAAGAATGCAATCCGATCTGAGCTGAATTCGAATGGTGTTGGTCTACGTTATGCTTATGGTGGTGTTCCGTTTCCGATTGCTAAAAATGGTTTAGAAGCTATTTGGAATCACATTACTCGCTGGCGTGGAACCTTCTTCACGCGTCGTTCATCTGAAGTTGCAGTACATAAAGATGGTGCATTTTCGCTAGTAACGGTACAGCAGGAAGTATTATTTAACTTTTACAACCCAAAGGCGACAATTGAAGATTTGAATAATATTCTTTTCTATTACTTGTCGTTTACTAAAGCACCTGCGCGTCTAGCCGGTGGTGCCGTTTTGGTTCATGAAACAATCGATCAGCTTGAAGAAGCGCGTCAAGCTTGGGGTTATAATGCCGGTCAGCGTCGAGTTCGTCGTGCACCGAACCTAGCTTACGATACACCTATTGCAGCAGCTGATGGCCTTCGTTATGCCGATGATACTGATATGTATAACGGCGCACCTGATCGTTATAATTGGAAATTACTGAAGAAAAAAGAAATTTACATTCCTTATAATAACTATGATCTTTCGAGTAATAACCTAACGTATAAAGAGATTTTAAAACCAGGGCACATCAATCCAGACTTTACGCGTTATGAAAAACATCGTGTTTGGGTAGTTGAAGCGAGCTTAAAAGAAGGCGCGCGCCATGTTTATAAAACTCGACGCTTTTATCTCGATGAAGATACTTGGGGTATTGCCGCTGCGGATCAATACGATAGTGCTGGAGAATTATGGCGTGTAAGCATGGCTTACTTGAAAAACTATTATGAAATGCCAGTAACGTGGACTACGTTAGATGTTTTCCATGACATTAAAGCCCGACGTTATCATGTACAGGGTTTGGATAATGAAGAACGTGGCACTGTAGATTTCAGTAAACCATTACCAAATGATCAATATTTCACCCCTTCGGCGCTGAGACGTCGTGGTAAACGTTAATTTGTTTAACCAATAACATTATGTAACACATGGACGTTAGATAATTCACCAAGGGTCGGCTAGACTAGCGGCCCTTCAAAAAAATTATAAAAATGGAGTGTTTTATGAGATTCCAATCGATTCTAAATCGAATCGTTACGGCAGTCCCAGGACTTTCAATGATTAAAGTTATTATGTTAGCGGTTAGCCTCTCTGTTTCTGCGCTGACGCAAGCGCAATGGCAAGATCCCCTTGAATCTCCAGCACTGGCTACGGATCGTGCACACAAAAGTTTATTGCTTGATATTACGCGTATTGGCAGTCGTCTTGTCGCCGTAGGCGCGCATGGACATATTGTTTATTCTGATGACAGTGGTAAAAGCTGGACTCAAGCTCGTACACCTTCATCTGTAACATTAACTTCTGTTTATTTCCCTAGCGCGACTTCAGGTTGGGCAGCAGGACATGATGGTTTGATTTTGCACAGTAATGATGCAGGAGAAACTTGGGTTAAGCAATTTGATGGTTATCTTGCTAATCGTGCCATTGTTAAAGGCGCTCGTGCAAGTAAAGAACTGGCCATTACAGAGCTAGATCGTGCTAAGAATAGCGGTGACTCAACGGCAATCGATAATGCAGATATGCATCTTGAGAATACAACTTACGCGCTTGAAGATGCACAGTACGATAAAGAAAGCGGTTCTACTAAGCCTTTCTTAGATATTTGGTTTTACGATGCCAAAATTGGTTTTGCTGTGGGTGCGTATGGAATGGCATTTCATACTCGTGACGGCGGGAAAAGTTGGGTAGATTGGTCTGCACATTTAGAAAACAATGACCGCTTACATATCAATGGTTTAACCATGGTTGGTCCGCGTTCATTGATGTTAGTGGGCGAACAAGGTTTGATTCTACGTTCTGATGACATGGGCGATAATTGGCGTGCCTTACCTTCTCCTTATGAAGGTTCTCTTTTCGGCATCATGGCGAAAGCCGATAATGTTTTAGTCTTCGGCCTACGGGGCAACTTATACCACTCTGTCGATGGCGGCATACAATGGGAAAAAGTGTATACCAAGTCTGAACAAACATTGATGGCGGGTATCTCAAAAACTGATAAAACGTCAGTGCTGGTCGGTAATGGCGGTTCAATTATTGTATTAAACCGTCGTTCGGAAGATCCAAAATCCATTATATTGCCAGCTCGTACAACTTCTGCAGCAGTTGCTCAAGCCCCTGATGGTACTTTAGTAATCGTTGGTGAAGCCGGTGTTGAACGCGTTGACGTTGATGGCACAGTGATCAAAGAAACCATCACGATGGCGATGGGAGACTTTTAATTATGACAAATGATAATAAATTGAAAAATATTAAATCTGAGCCAGAACATTATCTGATCTCTCCAGAATCAGAACCTTTTCTAGAGCGTGTGCTCTTTGCAGCGCGTCCATTAGTGCTAACTATTTTAGCGGTATTGACGCTGATTTTTGCCTACGGTTTAACGCAAATTAAGCTCGATTCCAGTATTGAAAAGTACATTCCGCTGAAACATGAGTTTATAAAAAACTACCTAGTTCATAAAGATGAATTAGGCAGTGGCTTATCAAATATCAAACTTTCCGTTGAAAGTAACGATGGCGATATATTCAGTAAAGAATACATGGCTACTTTGCAGCTCATTAATGATGAAGTTTTCTTCATTAATGGTGTCGATCGCTCAGCTATGAAATCTTTATGGACGCCTAACGTACGCTGGACGGAAGTAACTGAGGAAGGCTTTCAAGGCGGTCCAGTTATTCCAGCGACGTATGATGGTTCTGAAGAAAGCTTAGAACAGCTACGTCAGAATGTATTAAAGTCGGGTCAAGTTGGCCGTTTAGTTGCGAATAACTTTAGCTCTACCATCATTGATATTCCTTTAGTAGAAGTGGATCCTGATACCGGTGAAAAGCTTGATTATCAGGAGCTTTCTCGTTCAGTAGAAGAAAAAATACGTAATGCTTATTCCAGTGATAAAATTACTATCTATGTAACAGGTACTCCGAAGAAGTTAGCCGATTTACTTGAGGGTGTTACCTCGATTGTTTGGTTCTTCTTGGCCGCTATTATCTTTACTGCCATTTTATTATTCCTTTATTCTCGCTGTATTCGAGGCACCTTGATTCCCATCGCGGCTTCTCTTATTGCTGTTGTTTGGCAGTTGGGTGCTTTAGCCTTAATGGGTTTCACCATTGATCTTTATTCTGTACTCGTACCGTTCCTGATTTTTGCAATTGGTATTAGTCATGGTGTGCAGATTATTAGTGGTATCGCGATTGAGTCGGGTAAAGGGGCTAATAAATTAATGGCCTCGCGCTTAGCCTTCCGTGGTTTGTATGTACCCGGTATGTTGGCTTTGTTGAGTGATGGTCTTGGTTTCTTAACCTTATTGTTCATCGAAATTGGTGTTATTCAAGAACTTGCGATTGCTGCTAGTGTCGGTGTCGCAATGATCATTATTACAAACTTAGTATTAGTACCCTTGGTGATGTCTTATGTCGGTATTAGCAAGTCGGGTATTCGCCACGCTAAGAATAATGAACAAGCGGAACCTAAACTTTGGAAGTTACTTTCTAAAATAGCGAGCAAAAAAGTCGCTCCGTACCCGATTATTGCTGCCATCCTTATGGCTGCAGGCGGTCTATATCAAAGCCAGTCATTAAAAATTGGTGACCTTGATGCGGGTGCACCTGAGCTTCGTCAAGACTCTCGTTATAATTTAGATAATGCCTATATGGTGTCTAATTATTCCACCAGTTCTGATGTTTTCTTAGTGATGGTAGAAACGTCTAAAGAGCAGTGTAATAGTTACAAGGTGATGGACGCCATTGACCGCTTTATGTGGTACATGGAAAACGTCCCAGGTGTGCAATCTACTGTTTCTATGGTGACGGTCTCTAAGCTGGTTACTAAGGGAATGAATGAAGGTAACTTGAAGTGGTCTGCGCTTTCACGTAACCAAACTATTTTGAATACTTCGATTCAGCGTGCACCTGCTAGTTTGTTGAACCAAGATTGTTCTATGGCTCCAGTTATCGTTTATCTTAATGATCATAAAGCTGAGACCTTAGAAAATGCGGTAGCAGCCGTTGAAGCCTTTAAAGTTAAGTACGATGATAAGGTTGATGCTAAGTATTTTGCAATGAGCATGCCCGAACTTGAAGCCGCTATTGACGCTGGCGAATTGAGCAGTGCTCCTGTACGTTTCCAGCTTGCCTCAGGTAATGCCGGTATTGAAGCCGCCACCAATGAAGTTATTGGCGATGCGCAAAATACCATGCTGATCTTTGTTTATGCTGTTGTATTCGTATTATGTTTCGCAACTTTCCGCTCGTTCCGTGCGATTGCTTGTATCCTAATTCCTTTGGCCTTGACCTCGATTCTTTGTCAGGCGCTGATGGCTTACCTAGGAATTGGCGTTAAAGTAGCAACACTGCCTGTAATTGCATTGGGTGTGGGTATTGGTGTCGATTATGGTATTTATATCTATAACCGCTTAGAAGTTATGTTGATTGCGGGTAAGTCACTGCAAGAAGCTTTCTTCGAAACGCTTAAGTCTACGGGTAAAGCAGTTAGTTTTACCGGTATTACGCTAGCGATTGGTGTAGGCACTTGGATTTTCTCTCCGATTAAATTCCAAGCGGATATGGGCATCTTGTTAGTGTTTATGTTTATCTGGAACATGCTAGGTGCTTTGATCTTACTACCGGCATTGGCTACGTTTATTCTTAAGCCTGAGCAGATCATTGCTCGTCATAAGAAGATTCATGGTGATACAAAGCCAGCAGGCTAGAACGTAACGTTTTAATCTCGGTGAAAAAAGCAGCCTTTGGGCTGCTTTTTTTTGTCTAAAATTCGTCAAGATTCTATCTAGTTACTGAAGAGCTATTTTCTTACTGGTTGAGTTACACTAGCGAGATCAATATTCGAGTTCATGTTATGCGTATCCTCCATACCTCAGATTGGCATCTAGGCCAGTTTTTTATCAATAAAAGCCGTTTACCCGAACATCAAAAGTTTATTACCTGGTTATTAGACAAAGTAGTCGAAGAAAATATTGATGCAGTGATTATTGCCGGCGATATATTTGATACCGGATCGCCGCCCAGTTATGCCAGAGAACTCTACAATCAGTTTGTCATCGGAATGAATAATCTAGGTCGGCAGTTGGTGATACTGGCGGGTAATCACGACTCAGTTTCAACCTTAAATGAATCAAAGAATATCCTAGCGCAGCTGAATACGCGCGTTATTTCAGCCGCAGGTGAGTGCCTAGAAGAGCAAGTAATTGAGCTGAATGATCAGCACGGTGAAGTAGGGGCTATCTTATGTGCGATTCCTTACTTACGACCCAGAGATATCATGAAAAGCGCTGCGGGTGAGTCAGGAGAGCAGAAGAAACAAGCCTTGGGGCAGGCCATTACTGATCATTACCAGATGTTATTTGAAGTGGCAGAGAAGAAGCGAGTTGGACTGAAAAAATCAGTGCCGATTATCGCGACGGGGCACCTTACCGCAATGGGGGTAACGGCATCAGAATCTGTGCGTGATATTTATATCGGCAGCTTAGAGGCGTTTCCTGCCAGTGCATTTCCACCGGCAGATTATATTGCCTTAGGGCATATTCATCGCTCACAAATCGTTGCCAAAAGTGACCATATTCGTTATTGCGGCTCGCCGATTCCTTTGAGTTTTGATGAGCTAGGACGTCAAAAACAAGTATTGATGGTTGAATTTTCGGCAGGAAAACTAAAGTCAGTAGAGCCGCTGTACATTCCTTTATTTCAACCTATGCAGGTTATTAAAGGGAATCTTGAAAGCATTGAAAAGCAGTTGATTGAAATTCACGGCTCTGAAGTTAAAAATAGTGAAGCTGCAGAAGCAAACAGCCTGCCAACTTGGTTATCGATAGAAGTTGAAACTCAGGATTATTTAAATGATCTGCAGCAGCGAATGCAACTATTAACTGAAAAGATGAACGTCGAAATATTGCAATTAAGACGCGCCAAAAAACAACAGCAAGAGCGTATAGAAAGCGATAGTAAGGAAGTATTAGCCGAGCTTAATCCTATGGATGTCTTCGAACGACGTTTAGCATTAGAAGTTTTTGCGACCGATGCTGAGCAACAACAATTAATAAGGCTTAGACAGCAGTTTGAAAAAACAGTCGCTGCCATTGAGTCGGAGTTTGTCGATGAAGATTAATAGCCTGCGTTTTAAAAATATTAATTCCCTACAAGGACAGTGGAAGATTGATTTCACGCTGCCGCCTTTTTCAGATAATGGTTTGTTCGCGATTACGGGGCCAACAGGCGCGGGTAAAACCACCATTCTCGATGCTATTTGTTTAGCCTTATACCAGCAAACACCCAGGCTGGGCGGAATCAATAAAAGCAGTAATGAATTAATGACCCGAGGCACTTCAGATTGCCTAGCAGAGGTTGAGTTCGAAGTGAAAGGCAAAGGCTATCGAGCCTTTTGGAGTCAGCGCCGCTCGCGCAATAAAGTAGACGGTAATTTACAAGACTCCGTGGTTGAGCTGGTAAGAATTGAAGATGGTAAAATTCTCGCCTCGCAAGTAAAGAAAATGGCTTTATTAATTGAGGAAATTACCGGCCTCGATTTCGCGCGTTTTACCAAGTCTATGATGTTGTCGCAAGGGCAGTTCGCCGCTTTCTTAAATGCAGCGGCAAATGAACGCGCTGAATTGTTAGAAGAACTGACCGGCAGTGAAATTTACGGATTAATCTCTGAGCGAGTGCATCGCGATTTTAGCGAAAGTAAGCATGGTTTAGAGCAACTAGTTGCCCGCTCAGAAGGCGCCGAGCTATTAAACGAAGAGCAGATCGAAGCGTTTAAAGCAGAGAGTCAGCAACTATTAGAGCAAGTGAAAGCCGAAGATGCTCAGCTTAATATCATCCAAAATAAACTGACCTGGTTATTAAACGTTGAAAAAAACCAGTTGCAAGTCCAGTTGGCTGAAACTCAACTGGCGCAGATTCAGCAAGAGCAGCAACAGCAAGAAAAGAATCTGCTGCGCTTGGTGCAATCAGAGCCAGCAGAGAAGCTTCGAGGGCCGTATCAATTACTGCAAGTTTCCAATGAGCAATTGGCATTAACCCAGCAGCAGTTAGAAGCGTTACTGCAACAGCTGCAAGACGTGGAAAAGACAGCGCTATCACTACAGCAAGATGTTGATAATAAGAATGAACTATTGATCTTAGCGGAACAAAAGCAGAGTGAGTTTAATCGATTATTAAATGAAAAAATTATTCCTCTCGATACTGAAATTGCGCACAAAACTAAGGCATTAGAGAAAGAAAGTTCTGAGTTATTAAGCGTGCAGAACCAGCACCTCAATCTAGTGGCTGAAATAAAACTAAGTGCCAGCGTATTAGCAGAGCAACAGCAGCAGCTAAGTAATCATCAACTGTATTTACAGCAGCACGCTCACGTCGAATTTATTGCCGCGCAATTGCCTTTATGGCGTAGCCAGCTGGTCAGTATTCTGCCGTTAAAACAAAATATCGTTGCTGTGCGAAGTGGGTATGATCAATTGCAAACGCAAGGGTCATTACTCAATCAACAAGCGGTCGATCAGCAAGGTAAAATTAATGCGAACCTAGCGTTTGTTAATCGCTTGCAGGATCAAAAACTAAACAGTGAGCAAGTTGTATTGCAGCAGTTATTGCCGCAGATGAATGTAGAAGAAAGTTTGCAGCAGTTGCGTGCTAGTTATAAAACGTATGCCCAGCAATTAAAAGACATCGATTTGATCTTACTGCAAGAACGAAAGATTGAGGACTTGACCGAGCAGCGCAATAAATTGCAGGCCCATGAAGAATGTCCTTTATGTGGATCAATAGAACATCCAAAAATAGAGGCTTATCAGAAAATTAATCAGTCACAGACTGAGCAGCGCCAACTGGCAATGCAGGCTGAATTAAAATCACTTGAAGAGGCGGCTAATCGATTAAAGCAAAGCGACCAGCAGTTACAGCAAGCGATTGCTGAACTGACTTCGCAGCAGCAAATATTACAGGCAGAGCAGCAGAGCCTGAGTCTATTAGTTCAGCAGCAACAAAATTTACAACTGCAAATAGCTCAAAGCGAGCAACAGCTCGAAGTATTGCAGCAAGAATTAATCGCGATGCAGCAAGGACTGGCTGAACAGCTCGCTCAATACGGTCTTGAGTTACCCGATACCCAGTTTATTGATGCTTGGATAGAGCAGCAGCAAAAAACGCTGAGCCATTGGCAGCAGTATAAAGATAATGCTGCGCTCTTGCAGCAGACGTTGCAATTAAGTCAGCACAAGTATGAGCAGAGCAAGCTGCAAAAAGAACAGGTCGAACATCAACTCACGCTGTTAAATGAACACCGTAGTCGTGCTGAGCATGAGCTAGCGGACGTTAGAAAAATACGAGCATCCTTATTGCCCGATAGCGATGTTAATCTTGCCCGATCAAAGGCCGAGCAGGGATTAGCCTTAGTCGTTGCAAATGCGAAATCGAGCTTAGCCAGTTTGCAGCAAAGTAATCAAAATAGAGAAAATATCTCGGGTCAGCTGGGCATCGTTAAGAAACAGAGCGTGCTTAATGAACAAGACTCAGTCAGTAAAAAGCAACAATGGCAGAGCGATTTGGATATTAGCCCTTTTGCGACCACGGAAGAATTCTTAGCCGCGGTATTAGAACCGCAGCAGCGCGAAGCCTTAATCGCGATGGAGCAAGACTTAAAGCAGCGCTCAATTCAGCAGCAGACGTTATTAACCCAGGCGCAAGGGATTGATCGTGAATTACAGCAAAGCGAGATGAAGGCCGCAGTGGGCGATCAGGATCAATTGCTCATTCAGCAGGCGTTAGAAAGTGGCAAGCAACAGCTCAAAAGCCTAGCTCAGCGTCAGGGCGAGGTGAATCACCACTTAGAGAGCGATCAGCAGCGTCGTGAGCGACAAAAAGAGGTCTTGGCTAGTATTGAGCAGGCAAGGCGACGTTATGATGATATCGCCTATCTGCACAGTTTGATCGGTTCGCAAAAAGGCGATAAATTCCGCCGCTTTGCGCAAGGACTTACCCTCGATCATCTAGTCTATTTAGCGAATCGACAGCTGGATCGTCTGCACGGACGCTATTTGTTACAGCGTAAAGATAACGCGGCACTGGAATTACAGGTGCTAGACACATGGCAGGGTGACAATGTACGAGATACCCGAACCTTATCGGGCGGGGAAGGGTTCTTAGTCAGCCTCGCGCTAGCACTGGCATTGTCTGATTTGGTCAGCCACAAAACTCAAATTGAGTCGTTATTTTTAGATGAAGGCTTTGGTACGCTGGATAATGAAACCTTAGATACCGCACTGGACGCGCTGGATAGTTTGAATGCCTCTGGCAAGATGATTGGGGTTATTAGCCACGTTGAAGCGATGAAAGAGCGCATTCCTGTACAAATAAAAGTGACAAAGCTCAATGGCTTGGGGACGAGCTGTTTGGCCGAACAGTTTAAATTTGTACCTAATGCCGAAATAACTCAGCCTAGTTAATGGGCTGGCAGGATATTTGTGCATTAATTGTGCGTTATTTAGCCAGCTGATCTCGACAATTAGCCATTAACTCTTTATAGTGCGCGCAATTCTTATGTGCGCACCTTTTCATTCTTTCGCGTTCTCATGTCCGCAGACACTTCTAGGAAAATTCCTTTGCTATCTACCGCTAATATTACAATGCAATTCGGCGCTGAGCCTTTGTTCGAAAACATCTCGGCAAAATTCGGTAATGGCCATCGCTATGGTTTGATTGGCGCCAATGGTTGCGGTAAATCAACGCTGATGAAAATCCTAAGCGGTGAGCTTGCGCCAACGTCTGGAAACGTTTCTCTTACTCCAGGTGATAAGCTAGGTACCTTGAGTCAGGACCAGTTTGCCTTTGAAGAATACAGCGTTATTGATGCTGTTATTATGGGTGATAAGGCGTTATGGGAAATTAAGCAAGAACGCGAGCGTATGTATGCTTTGCCTCACATGTCTGAAGATGATGGCATGACGGTTGCGAACCTTGAAGTTGAATTTGCTGAAATGGACGGCTACAGCGCGGAAAGTCGTGCTGGCGATATCTTGCTTGAAGCAGGTATTGCTGAAGAGTTCCATTTTGGTTTGATGGCTCAAATCCCACCAGGCTTTAAAGTACGCGTATTGTTGGCGCAGGCTTTGTTCTCTAATCCTGATATCTTGTTATTAGATGAGCCAACCAACAACCTCGATATTTATACCATCAACTGGTTGTCTGATGTTTTGAATCAGCGCAAGTGCACCATGGTAATCATTTCGCACGATCGACATTTCTTAAACTCTGTGTGTACTCACATGGCTGATATTGATTATGGCGAATTGCGTGTTTACCCAGGTAACTACGAATATTATTTAGAAGCTTCTGGTCTTATTCGCGAGCAGCTGCTTGCCGGTAATGAAAAGAAAGCCGCTGAAATCGTAGAGCTACAAGCTTTCGTAAACCGTTTCTCCGCGAACGCTTCTAAAGCTAAGTTGGCCAGTTCACGTGCTAAGAAGATGGATAAGATTTCTTTAGACGAAGTTAAGTCTTCAAGCCGTGTGATTCCATCGATTAGCTTTAAGCAAGATCAGAAATTGCACCGTCAAGCGTTGGTATTAGAAGATCTTACTCATGGTTTTGATGGTGAGACCTTGTTTAGCGATGGTAATATTATTTTAGAAGGTGGCGCTAAGCTAGCAGTTATCGGCGAAAACGGCGCAGGTAAAACAACTTTCTTACGTTGTTTAGTTGACGATCTAAAAGCCAATGGCGGTACTATCAAGTGGTCTGAAAATGCGACAGTGGGTTATTGCCCACAGGACAGCACAGAAGATTTTGATTGCGACCTAGATGTGTTTGAATGGATGTCTCAATGGCGCACGGCTAAGTACGATGATCTAATGGTTCGTGGTTTATTAGGCCGTTTGTTATTCGGCGCTGATGACATCGTTAAGAAAGCTAAAGTCTGTTCCGGTGGTGAAAAGAACCGCTTGTTGTTCGGTAAGTTAATGATGATGGATCTTAACGTACTGGTAATGGACGAGCCAACTAACCACATGGACATGGAAGCGATTGAGGCTTTGAACGAAGCTTTGAAAGCATTCGATGGTACCTTGATCTTTGTAAGTCACGATAGAGAATTTGTTTCTTCTTTGGCAACTCGAGTCATCGAGATTAAAGATAAAGAAATTATTGATTTCCAGGGTACTTACGATGAGTACTTAGCAAATCAAGAATTGGCTGAGAAAGAAGCTGCGAAAGAAGCTAAGAAAAAGTCTTAAGTTAGATTAGAAAATGTAACTAAAGCAGCATAAAAAAAGGCGCTTCTAATATCTGATTAGAAGCGCCTTTTTTGTGTCTGACGAATAGAAAAACTACTCTTGCTTCATCATTGCTTGCTGAGCCTGCATCAGTGCTTGCTGTAAGCGTTGCTGCAGGTCATAAGCATTGCCCAGCGACATAACAATACGATTATTGATTACCGCATTGCCTGGCGCTGATTTATGGTGATTGCCAAATTCAAAAGTAACTTCGTTGGCGCCGACAAAAATATTTGAAATATCGCGATAGCAATATTCTAAGTCGGGTGAAACGTAGGCGCTGATTGTATTATCTTCTTTCTGCTGACTCATATTTTTCTGCTTATTAGCTCATTATTAAAACTTTAACCTGCGAAGGCGCTAAGGTCATACCCGTTGGAGCATTGGTCATATTTTGCATGGCAGGGGAAAGCATCTTGGTCGATGGTAGTCCGCCGGTAAATACTTTTACACTGCCCATAATGCTGCGAGCGGGTCCCATCATCATCCCCGACATAACCCCCCCGATGGCACCGGCATTATCACCCATGCTCATAGGTACCATTGTCGCCATGTTGTGCGCAGGCATCATCGAGATAAAATGTTTCATTGAGCAGGTTGGTGGAATGGCCATCGGTAGCATGGCGGTATTCGGATAGGGAATAGGTGTGGGAATAGGACCAGCCGGTGACGGTATAGGTGTTAAACACACATCAGGCATAGCGAACTGCATTCCGCCCATAGAACAATTAGCAAACATAATACTTTCCCTTTCTTTTATTCTAACGCTTTAAATATTAACGTGTTAATGCTGACGCTGTTAATGCTGACGCTGTTAATGCTATCGCATTAGCCCATATGAATGTGTTCGCCATCAATCTTGGTGTCTTTTTGACTGACCATGATGGTATGTTTTGAATTCATGGTATACAAACCATCAACTTTACGTCCCATTTGGGCCGCTTGTACTTGGTCGGAAGACTCCGTTTTACGCACATAGCTATTAAACTTTTGGATAGCTTGCTTTGCCATCGTGTTGATTAAATCACTGATACTATGGATATGACGTATATGACTATGAAGTTTTTCGCCCTTAATCAGACCTTGCTGGAAATGAAGTATTGCTTCACTCGTTTTCTGCAGGCTCTTAACAGACAGTTGATTAATCTGTTCGCTGTGTAAGGTTAATTTCTCCGTGCTTGCCAGCGTCGTATTGGGCGCTAGTTGCAAGTGCATTGAGTCTTCTTCGTCACGTTGCAGTATCGCGATCACATAAGCCTGCTGATGCTGATCTTGGCAAAATAATACTGTGTCATTCTGCATCGGTTCAACTAAGCAGCTGAAGGCTTTTTGGGCATTGATTATTTGCCCTCTGTATTCAATATGAATATGGCCATCTTGAATGTTTATGATACGCCCAGAAACGTTACTAGCACTGCTGGATGAAATTGGAATGATATTGTCGGCTGGTAAATTCATTATTTGCCCCACTGTTCGGCTTTTTTAAGCTGTTCGTTAGTACCTTGAGCACTGGCACGATTGGCGCCGCTCCAAATACATTTCTCTTCGAAGGATTCGTGCATTTTAGCCATATAAACATTGGCGCCACTGAAATCACATTCTGAAATAAAAGAGTTTGATAAGTCGGCGTAGGTTAAGTTAACGCGACTGAATATACTGAGAGTAATGTTGGCTTCTTTCAGTTGTGACATTTCAAGGGATGCTGAGGTTAGATCACACCCCAGTAATTTAGCTTTTTGTAAGCTGCACTGATTAAGATTGGTATTTTTAAACTGGGCACCGGTTAAGTCAGCTTCATACAAGTTTGCCATTTCCATATTGGCAGCATTGAAATTGCACTTACTAATCGTGCTGCCGGTGAATCCCGTCTGTTGCAGCTGACTAGCGCTAAAGTCACAGTGACTTAAATCGCAATTCATGAACTGAGATTTATTAAGCAACATATTGCTAAAATCAACCCCAGGCAATTTGGCGTTGCTAAAAAACATTTGTGAAAATTGACATTGTACAAAGCGATTGTTATTGAACGAGCAATCGTTAAAGGTCGTCTTACTCATTTGATTTTTTTCAAATTCGACACCGCTAAGGTCGCATTCATTAAATACGCCAATCTCAATGTGGTTCTGAAATAATACCGCATCGATCAGTGAACATTGCTGAAAAACACCACCATCAATTTTATTATTGCTGAAACGTGCCTGTTCAAATTGGCATTGAATAAAATTGAATTTTCGCTGCTGATTACCTTCAAAATTGCAATGGGATAGTTGGCAGTCAATGAAATTCACATCCTCACAATCTAATTGATTAAATTGACACTGGATGAATTGGCATTGATTGAACATGACTTGGCGCAAATTACATTGGCTGAAATCGCAGTGCTTAAAAATGATTTCTGTGAAAATAGCACCACTAATGTCTTGCTGCTGTAAATTAAATTTATCAAAGGTTTGCTGGCCTAGAAATTCACCGGCTTTAATTTGATCGCTCAATTCTTTACCCGAAGTCGGCGCTGGAGTACTTAATAGATCAATCATGAGGGTCTCCAGTCTTTCAGTATGGTGGCATCGAGATTGGCACTATTAAAGCGCGTACCTTTGACGGTTGCTTGCAGAAAGTCAACAGCGTACAGGTTGGCAGCTTCTAAATCAGTATGCGTGATAATGGCCTTAGTTAAAATGCCTTCCATAAGGTTGGCACGCTTTAAACTGGCTTGGTTTAAATTTGCTTTGCGTAGAATTATTTTGCTCGCCTTACAATCATCGAGATTACTGTGGCTTAAGTCGGCACCGGCAAAGTTAGCACTCTCTAGACTGGAGCGTTCAAAAATACTGTTGCTCAAAGAAAGATTCTGCAGATTTGCTTTATTCAATATCGCATCGCTGAAATTTAGCCCGGAGAAAGTACAAGGGTTGTCCTCGTCAGAGCTAACAAAGCAGTTGCTCGTCATGTCAGCACTTATAAAACTGCTGTTATGCACTGAGGTATTAGCCCATGCGGTGGAGGGCAGTGAGGCGTGATCAAACGAGCAGTTTTCTAAGTTAGAGCTGATAAAATTGCAGGTTTCCATCGTAGCGTTGTTAAATCTCACACTAGACAGCGTCAATTCTATAAATGGAAAGTTCTTTATTGTCGAGTTGCTGAAGTCACTATCCTCAATAATAACTTCTAAAACTTCGGGCTGGGTAATCTTTGTATCGATAAAAGAACAGCCAATAAAACGTGTTTTAGAAAATTTTGATTGATCGAATTGGCAAAGAGTAAAGTTAGTGTGGTGACAGTTACTATTGCCTATGTTGGCATTGTTAAAATTCGCTTGCGTACAGTTAGCATTGGTTAAATCTGTGCGTGCTAATACGGCACCTTCAAAATTAGCACCTATGAGGCTAGCGCTGGAAAAGTTGACTTGCTCCATTAGGCAGTTTGAAAAATTCATACCATCAAGGTTTTTACCCGATAAATCAAGGCATGCCCAGTCTTGGTTGCTAGCATCTTTATCACCATTGACGATGGTTAATAATTTTTTCAGTTGCTTGTCGTCATCTTCGTGAGGTGATAAACCGTGATCTGAAAAATGGGCTGCCATGACATAGCTTTCTAGAAAACCTTTTTTTGCATCATCAAGTTGTTGATTGGTATTAGACAGTGCACTTTCCTGAAGTTGTTCCATTTTAGTCTTGGCTTCCGCAAGACGATCAGAATCTTTCAGCATGGGGTTGCTGAGCATTAGGTGGAGCTCTTGATTTGCTTTTTCCAATTCAGGCGTCGTGGTGGCTATTTGTTGCTTAATGGCTTCAATATCCAAGCGAGGAAGTACCGTTAGCGTTAACGGCAAATTCTCATCATCTAATGCTAATAAATCATCCAGCTGTTGTTGGATGATTTCGCGCTGCTGCTCGGTTAACATTTCTTGTGTCTTATTATCTTGTAGCTGTTTGCTGAGATCATCTATCTGTGGTTTTACTTGTTCAAGCATTTTAGCTTTTTGGTCAGTGCTAAATAAATCAATCTCTGCAAAAATGTCATCGATTTTTTTAAAAGAAAAATCAGATAAATCCAGATCTTTAGCCTTGCCAGAGCTTAAACCAGGAAGAATTTTATCAAGCTTGTTCATCAGGGCGGCACTGTCGCCATCTACTTGGGCTGGAGCATTGAGCGAATCGAGTTGTTTAAGTACTTGAGTGCGTTTTTCATCGGTTAATGATGGACTGGCGAGTTGCTTTTTTAGATCCTCTAGTGCGCCTGCGACTTGCTCATCAACAGTGGCTTGAATAGTGCTGGCTTTGGTTTCCAGATTTTCTTGAAAAGCGCTAGGCAGTGCATTCTCTAATGCCGACTGCTGTAACAGCTGCATGGCACTGGCTTCACCAAGGGGAATTAGATCTTGAGTATTTAAACTGTCTTGCAATGGGTCGGGATCATTAATACGACGTTCCATTGCTACTCGATAGTGATCTCCAGAGCGGCGTTGATCCTTATGGCTTTCATAGGCCAGCAACATATGGCTAATTTCTTCAGCTTCATCATCCTGAGTGATCATGCCTCCGCGCCATATCAGTTGTATGATATCTTTATCAGGAAAAAACCAGACGGTATCTAAATGTAAATCGACTTCTTTAAACTGCTCAAGCTCAGCGGCGCGGGTATCTTTTATAAAGCAGCGTGGATATAGGTTAGGTAGTTGACCTTGCTGAACAGCTTTATGTGGATTCATGTTTTCTAGTTTGAAGTGTTCATCACCTTGAAAAAATTCTTCAAACCATTGATCTTCAGGAGCCGTCATAAACAGACGCCAATCCATATCCTCTGGATAGCCTGGGAAAAACTTTTCCATATACTTTTGGTCATAGCTGCCTTGGAACTTAGCCCGCTGTGGCCAGCTTGGGTCGAGTGGTGCAAAGCCAGCAGGGGCATGTTGATTGCTGTTACTGGTGATCGTATCTTGTGAGGATTCTACATTGGGTAAATCATCGGCCTTAAAACCTGACCCTGTCGGATTTAGCGGAAATTCATCGCCACCAAAAGCATGCTTATAATCAAGCATCATCTGCGAGAACTCAGTGGGGCTGGAAGGAATGCCGCCTTGCCAGTGCCGGTCGCCAAACACATTAAGACTTTTTTTCTGCTCATTAAATGTGACGCTGGCTTGTCCTGCTCGCGTTGTAGTACCTTCTGGGGCGTATAAACTGCCGTTTAAAAGCCACTCACCTTTAGGTTTCGGCATGCCCATGTCAGGCATGGGCAAGTCGCCCATGCTTTCCATAATGTCGGCAATAACATCGTGCTGCAATTCCACCTTGCCGGTGGAAATACGTACGTAAAGGGAGGGCGACACGACCCAGTGATATTGTTTATTTTGTTCTAATGTTCGCTGGTTTTGTGCAATTTGCAGTGGACTAAATATTTTCACAGAGAGATGCCTATAATCCGGTTAGTTGCATGCCAGAAGCAATGCTGATCACCGCTGTTTCTAAATCAAGTTGCTTGTCTTCTATCGACATGAGTTTTGAATCTAGATCCATTTCAGCTTTTCTTAGTTTAATGCCTTCTTTTCTCGCATCGGCTCTAGTTTCTGCTCGGGCTTTAAAGCCAATACCGCTCACTTCAAGTTTGCCTTTTGAATTAATGCCTATATCAATGCCAGTACGCAGGTCGAGAGACATGCCGGCCTCGACACCGGTCTTAAGTTCAAAGGCTAAGCCAAAGCCAATGTTTATGGCCGCGCTACCAGAAAGGCTGATGGCGATAGAGGCCGCGCCTTGGGCCGAAATAGAAAATGATCGCTCGCCGCCAAAGTTGAACGCAGCCTTATTGGTCTCTTGATAGGAGAAGTCCATGATGCTGGCGCCCATACCATCAGATTTGGTGATGTTATGTGTGGCCAGTGCACCTGTATTGATATTATATGTTTTAGAGTCCGTGGTGATTGAACTTTCATTCTTGGTGGTTTTTGAATCTGAAGATTTGTGATTCGAACCTTTGCTGTGCCAGTTCGTTTCCTCAGAGGTAGTGCCATCTGAATAAGTTTCTGCTGTCTTAGTACCGCTGCCATTCCATGACTTAGTCCAATTAGTTCTACCTACAGTTTTATCCCAGGAGCGTAAAATGCCTGCATTGAAATTCATTTCAATAGCGGTTGTGGTTGCGTCTGTGTGGGTTATTTCTAATGAGTTGACGCGGTCTGAGACTTCAATGCCTTCACCGAATTTATAATCGTAGGTCGCGTTGTAATCTTTGGTGATGTTCATGCCATTGGCATCCCATGCACCTTCAGAGTTCACCTTAAACGTTTTGCTAGCGTCTGTCGTTGCGACGCCGGTATTGCTATAAGAGGCGGGTTTAACATCTGCTTCGCTCAATCCATTTTTCGCTAACGTGCTAAAAGAGATCGCCCCAGGGTTTGGACCCGCGGTTAGAATATCGCCACTGCGGCTGTCTTTATTTACCTTGGTATTAAGCGGTGCGGCTTGGTCAATAAAATTTTCTTCGTAACTATTACCTAAGTTGTAATTCCAATAGCCACCAAAGTCGTACAAGTTACCATTGTGCCAATGAAGTTTATCGCCTTCGTGTATTTCTACACTGTCGCCATAATGGCGGGTGAAAATATAATTACCCGAGCTTTCATCATCGTGGCTAAAATCCAGTGCGGTTGTTGATGGGTCAATAAAATTAGTGTGCTGATCAAAGGCGCCGCGATCGGTAAAGTAATTCTTGATGGTGCCACTAATGGTGCCGTCTACAGTAGCGGTATGATTCCCCGTAGTGGAAAAGTTTTGACGGCCTAATAAAGAACTTGTGACCAACATGCCATCGGTGCCAATAATCGCATGATGAGGATTGGCATTGGTAACGGGAGCAGGGTGCAGCGAGTTGTGTAAAGCATGTTCGATATAGGGGCAGTTAGGATTGTTGTCTAAAAAAGCAATAACAACTTCGGTATTGGGTGTTAAAGGAATATCGACGCTATTGGTAGAGGCTGTTGTCTGTGCCTTTCTTAGCCATGGATGCACTGATGTTTCATTTTCAAAACCAATTAATTCAGCTTTATATTCACCTGTGCCATTTCGTTGGGCCTGATTAACATTGCTAGTTTCAGAAATTATTCTGCCAATAACATTTGTCGCGATGGGGTGTGGGTAGAATGCGTTGGGTCTAAAGCAAACGCTGTCAGGAATAGCTCTGAACTTACAGGTAAAGCTGGATGCATTACCTGAGTTGGAAGAGTTTAAATTTCTGCCGCTGGATACAGTGCTAATGACAAACGCTTTGGCAAAATCTGTATCATCGGTATCGATTAAGAAACCAGGGAAAATATAAGGGATTTTACTTTCCCCTGATGCATTATGGTTCAAACCATTTTTTGATTCTTGGCGGATCTGGGCAATATAATCCGCTTCAACTTGAGAATTAACATCAGCAAAGGTTAATCGGGTTTCTGTTAGTGTGCCTTGGCTGCCACTATCAGAAGGAGATGATGCGGTTATCGGAGTTCCTGCATTCGCATGGTCATGGCCGATGATGGTGGTATAGCTTTCAAGTGCTTTTACTTCTTCTTGCCAGTTAATTATTTTGAGTGGCGAGTTGTCAGCGGTGGCATTGGTCGTTTTAAGTTCAGTAGTGAAAACTTGGTCGTATAAATTATTATCAGCGAAAACTATTTTTGTTAAAAAATGATCA
This sequence comes from Oleispira sp., assembly GCA_036960605.1. Taxonomy (GTDB): domain Bacteria; phylum Pseudomonadota; class Gammaproteobacteria; order Pseudomonadales; family Oceanobacteraceae; genus Oleispira. The sequence goes on from JBALXI010000007.1 coordinate 65,877, forward strand.
AAGTAAAAATGGAAACCCCAGTGATCGCATAAGCGCGCAACAAAATTGAAATTCGATTCGTGTAGCTGGCAAAATAATTTTCGGGTCGGCAGTGTGGCCGTGATATCAAAAACGGCAACGCGGTCATTGAGAAGAATGTCATTTTGAAATTCAGAATCGATAACGGTAAGTGCCGTCAGGGAATCATCTTCTTTGAAGTAAATTTCAGCTCGGCTATTGGTGGTTGTTTTTAATAGTTTAGGGGAAAATTCTAAAATCCAGAAACCGTTAGATTTTGAGGCCTTTGATATATACCCGGGTATTTCTATATTGCCCGTATGTAAGCTCGTATCGTATTCTTCAATGGTGAAAATGGCGTCGCCATCAATCACATCGATCAGCTTTTCTCCGGTAGTGGGAGTTTCTGCAGTAAAGGTGTATTTAAATAAGCGGTTCATTTCCTCTACACCGTCAAACTCAACAAGTGTTAATTCAAGACCGTCGACGGTTAGCTTAAAAGTAGGCGTGGACATTATTAAGCGGCTCCTTGTGCTTTATTATTAGAGAAAAATGAGAATTGTAGATTGATCATAAGTACCACATTGATGGAGGTCAAGTGCTCTCAAGCCACAAATGCTTATTGATATAACGCGATATAATCTAAGACTAATATGCTGTTATTACGCTTTATGGCATAATTTAAATAACTCCCTTAATTGTGAAATATAACTGAACGTATGTTGATTGAAAATAACTCTGATATCGTGAAGTCGTCTAAACTGCTAGTGCTTTCTCATGGCGAGCAGGTTGAAGCCCTTCAGCTGATTAATGGCCAAGTTTTGTTATTAGCACAAAACGGCTTGAGCCTTTATAAAGATCATGGGGCGATTGAAGACCCTTTAGCGAATGGTCTTTTGCACTCGGCGGAACTGGAAGAAGCTTTATATTTAAAGCAAGAGGAAGGGCGTTTTATGAAAATGACTCGGTCTGGCTTGGTCGGTTTGTTCGACGATAAGGTTATTCTGATAACCCCTAATGATATTCAACTATTTCCTAATAGGATCAGCGCGTTGAGTAACCAAGATGAAATTATAGGTTTTCATCTTGGTTAAGCGTTTTATTCTGCTCGCGGCGTCACTCTCACCAAGATGCCCAGCATCGGATGGTCAATATAATGCAGTTCATTGCTGCGCATACGACGACTTTGATTGACCATGGCAGCTCTGATCGGAATTTCATTAATAGCGGTAAGGGGCGTGCTGCTATTTGACGGGATGATGTTGGTATTGTTTTGTGGGTGGCTTGGTAGCAGCTCAATCGATTTGTCCAGTGAGCCGGTGTTGTCTAGGTGCTGCCAATGCTGAATGTTTAGTTTTGATACTAGGTGCAGGTAGCGGCTGCGATAAAGGTAAATCTCACCCGTGACCTCTGCTTCTAATAGCGGGGTTGATGTTTTCAACGCCTGCTGGAAGTTTAGTGGCGTTCTGAAATTAATTTTAACTGTATTTTCAGCCGCAGTGGCTTCCGATTTTTCAGGTATCGGTTGTTGCCACTTCTGACTCCAGATCAGCTGTAAGCCTTTTGTCGCTGCAATTCTTTTCACCTTATTCGCAAAAGCGACGCCTTGTTCAGTAAAGGGGATTTGCAGTATGGGCGCAGGGTTAGGCCTTGCTGAGAGGTTTTCTTGGACATTGTATAAGTTATCGGTTGTCTCGCCTTGATTGTTCCACCAATTAATCCAAGACCAAGGCTCTGCTTGCTGGGCATTGAGTTGATTGGATTCATCCCCTAAAGCATCAGATTGCTCTGCATTAGTCAGTATCTCAGGCCAGTTTTCATGATTAATCTTCTTACTATCTTGGTAACCGATTAAGGCGACCTCAACGTCATACCAGCGCGGTGCTTCTGCTTGGCTAAGTGCAGGCACAAGTATTGATATAAACATTGATATAAATGTTAGTAACCGCTTAGGTGCAAGGGCTGTAAGTAGTTGGTTGGCAGGTGCTGTTGAGATTAGTCGACTCATTATGAGTTAGGGTCCTTTTGCAGATCGAGCAGTAAGCGTTCGATGACTGCGATTCTTTGATCAATTTTAGGCATGTTCTCAATAAACTTAAGGGCTTGTCCACCCTCAAGTTTATAAGTTGCGGGTCGAGTTTGTACTATTTGAATAAGGCGGAAAGGATCAATGTTTGTTTCTCTGCCAAATTCTATGCGGCCAGACTCCGGCCCAGCATCCAGTTTTTGAATGCCAAGGGGGGTTAGCTGTAATTTTAGCGCGGTGACTTTGAATAGATTTTTCGCCTGCTCGGGTAATAAACCAAAGCGGTCGATCATCTCAACTTGCAGCTCTCGCAGATCATTATTGCTCTGCGCATTCGATATGCGTTTATACAGCGTCAGACGGCTATTAACGTCGGGTAGATAGTCGTCTGGGATAAGTGATGGCACATGCAGGTTCACTTCAGCGCCGTGGTGCAGTGGAATCTCTGCATTCGGGTTCTTGCCCGATTGAATCGACTTAACCGCTTGTTCCAGCATTTCCATATACAAGCTAAAGCCAATGCCCTGAATATGACCACTTTGTTCTTCGCCTAATAACTCACCTGCGCCACGAATCTCTAAATCGTGTGAGGCCAGCATAAAGCCAGCGCCAAGCTCTTGTGAGCTTTGGATGGCATCAAGACGTTTTTCGGCATCTTTGCTCATTTTTTTATCGGGGGTTAATAAATAGGCATAAGCTTGGTGGTGGCTACGACCAACACGGCCACGTAATTGATGCAGTTGCGCAAGGCCAAATTTATCAGCACGATCGATGATGATAGTATTGGCTGATGGAATATCGATACCCGTTTCAATAATGGTCGTACAGACCAAAATATTAATACGTTTGTGATAAAAATCTTTCATCACCGATTCTAATTCGCGCTCAGTCATTTGGCCATGAGCAATACCGACTCGGGCTTCTGGAATGAGTTCACTAATTTCGTGGCCGGCTTTTTCGATGCTTTTGACTTCATTATGTAGATAATAAACTTGGCCACCACGAAGAATTTCACGCAATAACGCTTCTTTTACAGTCGGTTTATCATACTGACGAACAAAGGTTTTTACCGATAAACGCTTAGCGGGTGGTGTCGCAATAATCGAAAGATCACGTACGCTGGCCATGGCCATATTTAACGTACGTGGAATAGGGGTTGCCGTTAACGTAAGAATGTCGACTTCTGAACGCAAGGACTTAATACGCTCTTTTTGCTGTACGCCGAATCGATGCTCCTCATCGATCATAAGTAAGCCCAGTTCATGAAAGACGATGTCTTTTTGCAATAATTTATGCGTACCGATAACAATATCAGCTTTGCCTTCGCGCATTTTATCTAAGGCAATTTGAGTATCTTTGGCTGATTTAAAACGTGAAAGTACTTCAACCTGTACCGGCCAATCGGCAAAGCGGTCTTTGAAATTTTCAAAGTGCTGCTGGGCCAATAATGTTGTTGGCACTAGGATGGCGACCTGCTTACCGCTTTGTACTGCCATAAAGGCTGCGCGCATCGCTACTTCAGTTTTACCAAAGCCTACATCACCACAAACTAATCGATCCATCGGTTTGCGGCTGGTCATATCTTCAATAACAGCTTCAATCGCGGTTTGCTGATCTGGAGTTTCTTCGAAAGGGAAGGCAGCAGCAAAGCGCTCATAATCTTGATCAGGTTTATTGAACTTGAAGCCTACTCTTGCCTCACGACGGGCGTACACATCTAATAGCTCGGCCGCCGTATCTCTAATTTTTTCTTGGGCTTTGCGTTTGGCGATCGCCCATCTTTCTGTGCCGAGCTTATGCAGCGCAGGGCCGCCTTCACTATCGCCGCCGTAACGGGAGATTAGGTGTAGGGATGACACAGGAACGTAGAGTTTTGATTCTCCAGCGTATTCCAGCATCAGAAATTCGTTTATTTGATTGTCGATTTCTAATGTTTGCAGGCCTAAATAACGGCCAATACCGTGATCTAGGTGAACAACCGGGCTGCCTTCTTTTAGCTCAGTTAGATCACGAATTATATTTTCGGCATTGCCTTTATTCTTACTGCGACGGCGGCGCTGCATAATGCGTTGGCCAAATAACTGATTTTCGCTGATAAGAATCAGTTCAGGCTCACCAACATCGTTGCTGACGACTAAGCCCTTGTCTAGAGGAGCAATGGTAATGCCAATTGGGCAGTCATCCGTAGCAAAGTCTGACCAGTTTTCTAATTCTGTTGGGCGAATTTGAATACGTTGCAGTAATTCACGAACTGCCTCTCTACGGCCCGCAGATTCGGTGCAAAATAGAATTCGGGCGTTACTTGAAACACTGTTTTTAGCAATGAACGCTTTTAATAGTGTTAGCGGCTCTTCGGCTTGAGCGTTAATACTAATGTCGCCGATATCGGGCGTTGCATATTGTTCACTGCCAGCGCGCTCTGGTGCTTGGTCGTTATACCACTGCACTCTTGGAAACTGATTGAGAGCAGAGAACAATTCATCTGGATTTAAAAATAGATTTTTAGGCGCAACTAAGGGGCGACGAATATCGTGGCGTCGGTCTTCATAGCGTAACTGCACGTCATCACGGAACTGCTTAGCGGCGGCTTCGATATTGCCATCGTGAATGATTAAGCTAGATTCAGGTAAAAAGTCGAATAAGTTACTCAGCTCACCAAAGAACAGTGGCAAATAATACTCAATCCCTGCAGGCGCAATGCCTTGGCTAACATCGGTATATAAGGACGATAATTTGGGGTCGGTCTCAAAAAACTCGTACCAACTCTGGCGGAAATGACGCTGGCCTTCCTTATGAAGTGGGTATTCTTTTGCTGGTAAAACACGAATCTGATCAATCTTATCGGCGGTGCGCTGAGTATCAGGATCGAAAGTTCTTAAGGTTTCTACTTCGTCATCAAAAAGTTCAATACGGAAGGGTTTATCTTCACCCATCGGAAAAATGTCAAAAATAGCACCCCGAAGCGCAAATTCGCCATGTTCATACACATTATCAACGCAGCTATAACCTGCATTGTCTAATTGAGAGCGCAGCGTTTCGACATTAAGTTTTTGACCCATGTCGATGACAAGGCTATTGGCTTGTAAGAATTCTTTCGGCGCTGTTTTATGTAACAAGGTGCTGATAGGAACAATTAATAAGCCATGCTTTATCAGAGGCAGCTGTGAAAAAGTAAAAAGACGCTGAGAAATAATGTCTTGATGAGGAGAGAAAGTATCGTAAGGCAGAATCTCCCAGTCTGGCAAGTGCAGCACCGGTAGATCTTCAGAAAAGAAAGCGATCTCTTCTTCCAAGCGCTGAGCGCTTAAAGTGTCTTTGGTAATGACTAGGGTCAGGCCTTGATGCTTTTGCGCAGCACTGGCAATAGCAAGTGCTTGGTTGCTGTTGTTTAGCTCTCCCCAAAATCGGCGATCACCTGCTTTGGTGGGTATGGCAGGAGAAAGAGGGCTGGCAATAGACGGCTTAGGCATTAATAGACTCTATTTTTATTTGGCTATATAAATGGCGCTTAGTGTAGCGGATGCGGGCTGGGTTACAAAGTAAAGCTCAGGCAAAAAGATAATTCACCACGGATGGTCATATGAGCAGCGGCTTCGTGCCCTCTGTAGTGAGCCTTTTTTGTCATTTTCTATTGAAAATAGTCCGTTTTAATACACCATTTGAGACTTTGGATTGTCAAAACAAGCCAAAACAGGCATAATTTGCGCCCTAATTTTGATGGTGAGAGTTGGCTACATACGCTCTCACTGAAATGTATTGTGAATATGGAAGGTAAACCCATGAGCCAAGATATGACTGATGCCTGCATGCAGGATTGGACGGACCGCGAATCAACTGCTGAAGCAATGATTCCTATGGTTGGTGCTTTGTACCGTAAGAAGAACATTGTTACTTCTGTATACGGTCGCCCAATCATTAACCGTTCTGTTATTGATCTATTGAAAGCACACCGCTTTGTTCGTCATATGGAAGACCAAGAGCTTTCTGTATTGGATACCTTCCCAATCGTTAAAGCGATGATGGCGATGGATTTAGATCGCGCTCACGTTGATGTGGGTAAGCTTGCGGTTAAATTCCGTAACGAAGCGAACGGCCGTGATGTTGAGGCTTTCTTGAACGAAGAGCTAAATGACGTTCTTGGTGAAAGCAGCTCTGCTACTAAAGAAAATCGTGATGTTGTTCTTTACGGTTTTGGTCGTATTGGTCGTTTGTTAGCACGCATCATGATTGAAAAGTCGGGTGGTGGTAACGGTTTACGTCTACGTGCAATCGTTGTACGTAAAGGTAAGGGTAAGGATCTTGAGAAGCGTGCAAGCTTATTGCGTCGTGACTCTATCCACGGTTCTTTCCGCGGCACTATCTCGATTGACGAAGAGAAGAATGCCATCGTTGCTAACGGTAACTACATCCAGATCATCTATTCTGATGCGCCTGAAAATGTTGATTACACTCAGTACGGTATTGATAACGCATTAGTCATTGATAATACGGGTATTTGGCGTGATCAAGCGGGCCTTGAACGTCATCTACAAGCTAAGGGTGCTGCACGCGTATTGCTAACAGCTCCTGGTAAAGGCGATATTAAGAACATCGTTTATGGTATTAACGACAGCGATATCGAAGCGACTGATAACATTTTATCAGCGGCGTCTTGTACGACTAACGCTATTACGCCTGTGTTGAAAGTGATCAACGATGAATATGGCATTATTAATGGCCACGTTGAAACGATTCACTCGTATACCAACGATCAGAACTTGATTGATAACTATCACGCGGGTGATCGTCGTGGTCGTGCTGCGGCATTGAACATGGTGATTACTGAAACAGGGGCTGCTTCAGCCGTTGCTAAAGCGCTTCCTATTATGGAAGGTTTGCTAACCGGTAATGCGATTCGTGTTCCTACACCAAACGTTTCTATGGCGATTCTATCTTTGAACCTGAAGAAAGACATTACCACTGAAGGCGTTAATGCTTACCTTCGTGAAATGTCTTTGCACTCTGAAGTTCAGAAGCAAATCGACTGGGTTAACTCTCCAGAAGTTGTATCAACCGATTTCGTGGGTAACTCTCACGCCGGTATCGTCGATGCACAAGCAACCATTACTGCTGATAAGCGCGTTAACTTATACGTGTGGTATGACAACGAGTTTGGTTACAGCCGTCAGGTAGTGCGTATAGCACAGCAGATGTGTGGTGTTTTCTACCCAACGTATCCTGCTGCTAAATAATGTTTGAGCCGTAAGGCTTTCATTCTTGTTGCTAAAAAAAGCCGTTGTTTCATCACAACGGCTTTTTTTTGTCTAAGCTTTGTACAGTATTGGGCTTATAACGGCTAAAAATAGATTTAACAAGGGAATTGACTGCTTTTCAGTGGATAAATGGAATTGTCATCTTTATACTTAGCGCGATTTTTTAACTAAATATAATAGGCCAAGTGTTTGTTTCTAAATAAAAAATTATTTTTAGCTGTTTTGTACGGATTATAAACAGCTGAGCATAGGTTTTTATCAGAACAATAGGCGGCATATAACTGTGGTTAGGCAAGACGTATGATCAATATTAAACAAGGTCTCGACTTACCCATCACTGGTACTCCCGAGCAATCAATTAGTCAGGCAAATGCGGTAACAGAAGTTGCTGTTGTAGGCCCAGACTATGTTGGCATGAAGCCGACAATGGTTGTGAAAGAAGGTGATCGAGTCAAAAAGGGTCAGGTTCTTTTTACTGACAAGAAAACGGCTGGTGTTCAATATACTGCTCCTGCGAGTGGCATAGTGAAGGCAATCAACCGTGGCGACCGACGCGTATTTCTTTCAGTGGTAGTAGCAGTTGAAGGTAATGAAGAAATTACTTTTCAAAGCTATACAGCAGATAAGCTAAATGATGTGAGCCGTGAAGCGGTTCAGCAGAATTTGGTAGATTCTGGCTTATGGACAGCGTTACGTACCCGTCCATATTCAAAAGCGCCTGCTCTCGGCACAGTTCCAGCATCTATATTCGTTACGGCAATGGATACTAATCCATTGGCGGCAGATCCTCAGTTGGTGATTGCTGAGCAAGCTGATGCTTTTAAAGCGGGTGTGCAAGTACTGAAGCGTTTGACCGATGGTCAAGTCTTCGTATGTAAAGCCCCTGGCGCCAATATCCCAACGGCGGGTATTGAAACAACTGAAGAATTCTCTGGTCCACACCCTGCAGGTTTAGCGGGAACGCACATTCATAAATTGGATGCGGCAAGTGTGACTAAAACGGTTTGGAGCATTGGCTACCAAGACGTGATTGCGATTGGCCAGTTATTCACCACAGGTTCTTTGAACTCTGAGCGTGTGATTTCTTTGGCGGGTCCGCAGGTTCTTAAGCCTCGTTTGGTACGTACTTTATTGGGTGCTAACTTAACGGAGCTAACGGCTGGCGAATTAGCGGAAGGCGAAAATCGACTGATTTCCGGTTCTGTATTCGGTGGACGTACGGCGGGTGGTGATTTGGCTTTCTTAGGCCGTTTCCATAATCAAATATCGGTATTAGAAGAAGGGCGTGATCGCCCAATGTTGCATTATCTTCGTCCTGGTTTTGAGCGTTTCTCGGTTATGCCGATTTACATCTCTCGTTTCTTAAACAAAACGTTTAATTTCACCACCTCTACCAATGGTAGCGAGCGCGCAATGGTTCCAATCGGAACGTATGAGCGTGTTATGCCATTAGATATCTTACCAACGCAATTGCTGCGCGCATTGATTGTTGAAGATATGGAAGTTGCTGTGAATTTAGGCGCTTTAGAGTTAGACGAAGAAGATTTGGCATTGTGTAGCTATACCTGCCCAGGCAAGTATGAGTTCGGTCCGATCTTGCGTACTAACTTAACTCGCATCGAACAGGAGGGCTGATAAATGGGTCTACGTTCACTATTAGATAGCGCAGCGCCTCACTTCGAGAAGGGTGGTCGCTTTGAAAAAATGTATCCGCTTTACGAAGCATTGGATACTGGCTTATATTCTCCGCCAAATGTAACCAATAATACCGCACACGTTCGTGACGGTATCGATTTGAAACGCATTATGATCACTGTATGGGTTTGTACTTTCCCTGCGATGTTCTTTGGTATGTACAATCTTGGCCTACAAGCCAATATGGCAATTGCCGGTGACGCGACCTTGATTGAAGGCTGGCGTGAATGCCTAGTTCAATTGCTAGGGGGTGGTCATGATGTGGGTAGTATCTGGGACAATATCGTCTTTGGTGCCGCTTACTTCCTTCCTGTTTACGCTGTCGTCTTTATTGTCGGCGGTTTCTGGGAAGTGCTTTTCGCTACGGTACGTGGCCATGAGGTTAACGAAGGTTTCTTCGTTACGTCTGTGCTATTTGCTTTGATTCTTCCTCCGTCTATTCCTTTATGGCAGGTCGCTTTAGGTATTACCTTTGGTGTCGTTGTTGGTAAAGAGATCTTTGGTGGTACCGGTAAAAACTTCTTAAACCCAGCCTTAACAGGTCGTGCTTTCTTATTCTTCGCTTACCCAGCTCAAATGTCAGGTAACGCGGTATGGACTGCAGCTGACGGCGTATCGGGCGCAACCCCTTTAGGTCTTGCTAACGAAGGCGGCATTCAGAGTATTCTTGATTCAGGTATTACTTGGATGGATGCGTTCATCGGAACGATTCAAGGTTCTGTTGGCGAAACGTCGACTCTAGCGATCTTTATTGGTGGTGCTGTTCTATTGGTGATGGGTATTGCTTCTTGGCGCATCGTTGCTGGCGTAATGCTAGGCATGGTTGCAACGTCTTTGATGTTCAATGCGATCGGTTCTGATACTAATCCTATGTTCGCTCTGGATTGGACTTGGCACTTGGTATTGGGTGGTTTTGCCTTTGGTATGATCTTTATGGCAACTGATCCTGTATCCGCTTCTATGACTGACTTTGGTAAGTACTTCTTTGGTGCTTTGATTGGTTTCATGGTGGTGATGATTCGTGTCATTAACCCAGCTTTCCCAGAAGGCATGATGTTGGCTATTTTGTTTGCTAACTTATTCGCACCGCTAATCGATCACTTTGTCGTGCAAGCTAATATTAAACGGAGAATGTCTCGTGGCTAGTAATAACGATTCAATTCAAAAAACACTATTGGTTGCCATTTTATTGTGTTTGTTTTGTTCGATCATTGTTGCAGGCGCAGCGGTTTCTTTGAAACCTCTGCAAATTGCAAACAAGCAATTGGATAAAAACAAAAACATCTTGGCAGCTGCTGGCCTTCTCGTAGAAGGTCCGTCTATTGAAGAACAGTTCAAGCAGATTACGACGCGTATTGTTAACTTGGAAACAAGTGCTTATGCAACAGAAGCTGAATTGGCTGAAATTACGGCAGCGGGTTTTAATCCTGAAGCGTTTGATCAGAAAAAATCTTCTAAAAATCCTGACCTTTCTGCAAAACTTGATGCTAAAAAAGATATCGCCAGTATCAAGCGTTTAGAGAAGTTTGCCGCTATTTATACTGTTGAGAAAGACGGTATCGTAGAGACGATGGTTCTTCCTGTTCATGGTTATGGCTTATGGTCTACCTTGTATGGTTTTGTTGCGCTGCAAGGCGATTTAGAAACCATCGCAGGTCTTGGCTTTTACTCTCATACTGAAACACCGGGTCTCGGTGGCGAGGTGGATAATCCATCTTGGAAAGCTCAGTGGATTGGTAAAAAATTATACAATGCAGAAGGTGAGTTAGCGATTCAGGTAGTTAAAGGCAAAGCAGCGCCTGGCGACTTGAACAGTGTTGATGGCTTATCGGGTGCAACTTTGACCAGTCGTGGTGTTTCTAACCTAGTGAATTTTTGGTTAGGTGCTGATGCGTTTGGTACGTTCTTGTCTACTGCTAAAGCGGGAGGTGCTTAATGTCTCTTAAATCTGTCATTACTGAACCGGTTTTTTCTCAAAACCCGATTGCAGTACAAATCTTAGGTGTTTGTTCCGCGTTAGCGGTAACCACCAGTCTGCAAGTAACGATGGTGATGTGTATAGCATTAACCGCCGTTACAGCTTGTTCTAACTTTGGTATTGCGTTAATTCGTAATCACATTCCAAACAGTATTCGTATCATCGTACAGATGATCATTATTGCTTCTTTAGTGATCGTGGTTGATCAGATTTTGAAAGCTTATGCTTACGAAATCAGTAAGTCGCTTTCGGTTTTCGTGGGTTTGATTATCACTAACTGCATCGTTATGGGACGCGCAGAAGCGTATGCCATGAAGAACGGCCCAGTGATGAGCTTCTTCGATGGTATCGGTAACGGTCTTGGCTATTCAGTAGTATTGATCGTTGTTGCAACGGTTCGTGAATTGTTTGGTGCGGGTAACTTGTTTGGCTTTGAAGTATTACCATTAATCACTAATGGGGGCTGGTACCAGTCAAATGGCATGATGCTATTGCCACCAAGTGCCTTCTTCATTATTGGTTTATTCATCTGGGCATTGCGCAGCTGGAAAACTGAACAAGTTGAAAAGCCAGATTTCAAAATCTTGCCTAATACTGTTAACTCGGAGCAGCACTAATGGAACATTATATTAGTTTGTTCATTAAAGCCGTATTCGTAGAGAATATGGCATTAGCGTTTTTCTTAGGCATGTGTACCTTTTTGGCCATCTCTAAGAAAATCCAAACCGCTATTGGCCTTGGTATCGCTGTGATTGTTGTATTGGCGATTACTGTGCCAATCAATAACTTGATTTATACCTACGTTCTAAAAGAAGGCGCTTGGGCTTGGATGGGTGCTGAATATGCATCGGTTGACCTTAGCTTCTTAGGACTATTAACCTACATTGGTGTTATTGCGGCGATCGTTCAGATCTTGGAAATGTTCCTAGATAAATACGTACCTGCACTTTACAGCGCTTTGGGTGTATTCCTTCCTTTGATTACTGTGAACTGCGCCATTATGGGTGCGTCTTTGTTCATGGTAGAGCGTGATTACGACTTCGTTGAATCAACCGTTTACGGTATTGGTGCAGGCGTAGGTTGGGCATTAGCGATTACTGCATTAGCAGGCATTCGTGAAAAACTTAAATACAGCGACGTTCCAGCAGGACTTCAAGGCTTGGGCATTACCTTCTTTACCGTTGGTTTAATGTCTCTTGGCTTTATGTCGTTCTCTGGCGTGTCACTATAAGGAGTAGTTACAGTGGATATAGAAATCATCCTCGGCGTTGTGATGTTTACTGTCATCGTACTTTCTTTGGTGGCAATAATCCTCAGCGCTCGAGCTAAATTAGTTAGCTCTGGTAATGTAAAAATCGTAATCAACGGTGAAAAGACTGTTGAAACCGAAGCGGGCGGCAAGTTGTTACAAACGCTTGCGGCTAACGAAGTGTTCCTATCATCCGCATGCGGTGGTGGTGGTACTTGCGCACAGTGTAAATGCATAGTGACTGACGGTGGTGGCTCTATGCTGCCAACAGAAGAAGCACATTTCACTAAAGGCGAAGCCCGTGAAGGCTGGCGCTTGTCTTGCCAGGTTCCTGTTAAGCAGGACATGGTAGTAGAAGTACCGGAAGAAGTATTTGGTGTTAAAAAGTGGGAAACGATTGTTGAATCGAATCCTAACGTAGCAACCTTCATTAAAGAGCTGACCTTGCGTTTGCCTGAAGGTGAGATTGTTGACTTCCGTGCCGGTGGTTATGTTCAGCTTGAGTGCCCTCCGTTTGAGATTAATTTCTCTGACTTCGATATTGAAAAAGAATATCGCGGTGACTGGGAACACTTTAAGTTCTTCGAACATAAGTGCATCAATACTGAAGATACTATTCGTGCTTACTCTATGGCGAACTACCCAGAAGAGCAGGGCGTAGTGAAGTTCAATATTCGTATTGCAACTCCACCTCCAGGCACGACCGGTATTAACCCAGGTATCATGTCTTCTTACGTGTTCAACTTGAAGCCAGGCGACAAGGTGATGGTATACGGTCCATTTGGTGAATTCTTCGCTAAGCAGACCGATGCTGAGATGGTTTTCGTAGGGGGTGGTGCAGGTATGGCCCCAATGCGTTCGCACATCTTTGATCAGCTTAAGCGCTTGAAGTCAGATCGTAAGATCAGCTTCTGGTACGGTGCTCGTTCTTTGAAAGAGTTATTCTATAAAGAAGATTATGACGGCCTAGCCGCTGAGTTCCCGAACTTCACTTGGAACGTAGCTATGTCTGACCCACAGCCAGAAGATAACTGGGAAGGTTTAACAGGTTTCATTCACAACGTATTGTTGGAGAAGTACCTGAAAGACCACCCAGCACCTGAAGACTGCGAGTTCTACATGTGTGGACCCCCTATCATGAACCAATCAGTGATTACTATGCTTGAAGCAATGGGCGTAGAACCTGAGAACATCATGTTAGATGACTTTGGTTAATGGAAGTTTTAGTTAATGCTCTCCAGTAGAGAATAACTAAAGCCTTTGGTAAACAGAGCCAAAAAAGCCGCATTAGAAGGAATTCTAATGCGGCTTTTTTGTTTCTGCTGTTTGTTCTTTTATTTTTTATTGGAATAACTTAGTAAATTCGCCATAACCTTCTGCTTCTAAATCGGCCTTGGCAATAAAGCGCAATGACGCAGAATTAATGCAATAACGTAAGCCAGTAGAAGCAGGGCCATCAGTAAATAGGTGGCCTAGATGTGAATCACCAATATGGCTGCGTACTTCGGTTCGAGGATAAATTAATTTATAATCAGTTTCTTCTTTTACATTCTTGTTGACTAAAGGACGTGAAAAGCTAGGCCATCCCGTTTTTGACTCATACTTATCAAGCGATGAAAACAAGGGCTCTTGGCTGACGATATCCACATAAATGCCCGCTTCTTTATTATTCCAGTACGCATTTTTAAAAGGACGCTCGGTTGCATCACTTTGAGTCACATCGTATTGCAAAGGCGTTAGCATTTTTTTGATGACTGCATCGCTGGGCTTTATATACCGCGTGGTACTTTTATCTTTCATCCTAATCTCCATCAAATACGGCTGATGCAGATCATCACCCCACGTTTTTTCTAAATACTGATCGCGTCCTGAGTTGTAACGATAAAATTTATAACGGATAGGATTTTTTTTGTAATAATCTTGATGATAATCTTCAGCTGCATAAAATTCATTGTAGGCCGTTATGTCAGTTTTTAATGAATCATTAAAGCGTCCTGTCGACGCTAAATTTTGGCTAGACTGTTGGGCTAATAATTTTTGTTGTTCATCATGAACGAAAATAGCCGGCTTATATTGATGGCCGCGGTCGACAAATTGTCCGCCATCGTCGGTGGGATTTACTTGGCGCCAGAACGAGTGCAAAAGTGCCTGGTAAGAGATAATATCTTCATCGTAAAAAACTTGTACCGCTTCTATGTGGCGAGTAGATCCTGATGCGACTTGACGATAGGTAGGGTTCACAATAATGCCACCACTGTAGCCAGAGATTACTTCTGCTACGCCGTCTAATTTTTCAAAGCCTGCTTCCACACACCAAAAACAGCCCCCTGCGAAGGTAGCGACTTGTAGCCCTTTATTTTGGGCTTCGGTTTTAAAATTGTTTAGGTCAGAAAAGTCTGCTTGAGAAGCACTGGCCGTCAGAGTAATGGCTGCTGCAATGATAGCGGGTTTTAATAATAGCTTTATGCCTGCTAAATTTTTAGCGACTAATTTCATAGGGTTTTCCTTTTTTAAATATTGGCTTTTGAATATAGAGTTTTAAATAGAGCTTTATATTTCGAATGTGTAATCGGGTGCTATACAGAACATACATTTAGTGTGACCCTATGAAATACATTTTGTTAGAGGGGAATATACGCTTTCATTAAATTATGATATCTCGTGATACTTTTGTTAGAACTCCGTGAAACCTCTGTTAAATGTAGCGCTTAGTCTTGTAAGGGTTCCAACCTGAATCTAATAAAGGACAGATCATGAAAACCAAATTCTTACTTTCAATACTGCCATTAAGCCTTGCCAGCGCCATGGCATTCTCTCAGTCAATTGATGTGCAAGTAACTAACCTAACTCACGGCATGCACTTTACGCCTGTATTAGTTAGCGCACATGATAGTAATACTCACTTGTTTAGCTCAGGCCAAGCAGCTACGGCAGCACTACAGACGATGGCAGAAGGTGGTAATACAGCCGCATTAATCGCAGCCAGTGCCGACTCCGTAGTGAATACGGATAATATTGCGGCTGGCCTATTGGCACCTTCAGCAAGTTCACCGGTAACGGCGATTGAAACAGGCGCTAATACTCACCTATCCATTGTGGCTATGATGTTGCCAACTAATGATGGTTTTATTGGTCTTGATGGCTGGAAAATTCCAACGGAAGCAGGCTCTTATACGATTTTATTGAATAGCTATGATGCCGGTACCGAAGTCAATGACGAGATTGTCGATACGGTTAATGGCGGTGCAGAAGATGGTATTCCAGCGGCACCAGGTATGAATGCAGGCACAGGCGCAAGCGGTGTAACCGATATGGAAAGCAATCAGACTGTACATATTCATCGTGGTAATACCGGTGATACCAGTTTAACGGCGGGTATTAGTGATGTGGATAGCCGCATACACCGTTGGTTGAACCCTGTAGCCAAAGTAGTTGTGACCGTTAAATAGGAGTTTTGAATATGAAATATTTAAATCGAAAAGCGGGCACGTTGGCTATTGCTATTTTAAGTGCCAGTTTACTTAGCGCCTGCGGCAGTAGCAGTAATGACAATGCTAATGAAACGGACACTGTGTCTTACGACATTACCGTGACTAACCTAACCAGTAATCAGCCATTATCACCTCTGTTCGCTCAGCTTCACAGCAGCGAATACAGTGCTTGGAAAATAGGTTCAGCAGCCTCTGAAAATCTGGAGATATTGGCGGAAGGGGGCGATAATAGCGCCTTGTTAAATGCACAATCGTCTTACGTATACAGCGCGGTATCTGGGGTGGGAGCCATAGGGCCAGGAGTAGGCGGTATGCTTAGCATAGAAGCTGACGTTAACTCTGAAATGAGTTCTGACCTGAAACTAACTCTAATTAGCATGCTGGTGAATACTAACGATGCTTTCGTCGGTAAAACGGGTATGGATTTGTCGAGTTTAGCCGTAGGTCAAACGGTAAAATACACGCTACCGACATACGATTCGGGTACAGAAGCCAATAGCGAACTGG
Organism: Oleispira sp.; assembly: GCA_036960605.1. Classification (GTDB taxonomy): domain Bacteria; phylum Pseudomonadota; class Gammaproteobacteria; order Pseudomonadales; family Oceanobacteraceae; genus Oleispira. The sequence goes on from JBALXI010000007.1 coordinate 82,072, forward strand.
CGGGCACTATTCCAGGCCCAGCAGATGGCGGTGAAGGATTTAATATGGCGCGTGACGATGTGGATTATGTCGCAAGACATCCAGGTGTCGTTGGAGTTGATCAGGGGTACAGTGAGTCAGTACTGAACAGTACTCATGGTTTTGATTCTCCAACCGCTGTGCTAACGATTACCCGTACTGAGTAACATCGATAGGCTTTGAATCCATGATCTGTCTTATTAATTAAGCAAGCAGATCATGGGAACTTTAATTCTATCATTCCATCAAAGCTATTTGACCGCTAAGTAATATTTAGCGTATTACGTCATTAATTCACGTTAATAATTAGTGATTCATACTAAAAAAGCATTGTTGGCAAAAAATGAACAAACGAATTTTAGTAATCGAAGACGATCAAGATATTAATAAATTGGTCGCGATGAATCTTAAAGACATGAACCACGATGTTGATACTTGCGGTAATGGTCGCCGAGGTTTTGAAATGGCTAGCAATGGCCAATACGATTTAATGGTATTGGATTTAATGCTACCAGAAATGGATGGCTTAGAGATTTGTCGAACGTTACGAGCCGCCAATATCATAACCCCTATCTTGATGTTAACCGCTCGAGATAGTGAAGCTGACAGAGTCGTGGGTCTAGAAATGGGCGCTGATGATTATTTAACTAAGCCTTTTAGTGTGCGCGAATTACAGGCTCGTGTTAAAGCGATGCTCAGACGCATGGATATGCTGAATAAACCTGCTCCACCAGCGGATGAGTTGGTGATTGATAATCTAGTAATTAATGTGGGCCAGCGTAAAGTTGTATTGTGTGATCAAGAAATAGAACTCACCAGTACTGAATTCGATTTGCTTATTTATATGGCTCGTCAGCCCGGGATGGTCTTTAGCCGTGCTCAGTTATTGGATAGTGTATGGGGTTATCAACACAGTGGTTATGAACATACGGTAAATTCTCATATCAACCGTTTGCGTAATAAATTAGAAATAAATCCGTCAAAGCCAGACTATATTTTAACGGTTTGGGGCGTGGGCTATAAATTTGGTGGCAGTCATCGTTAATGGGTTTTGTTAGATCCCTTTAATAAAATTATTAAGAGTCCTGTTATGCGCAGTTTTGTCTTTTCGTTTTACAGTAAATTGTCGTTAGGCTTAGTCTTTAGCTTTATCGTCATGGGTATTATTTTGTTGGTAATGGCTCAGTATCTAACGCGTAGCTATCAAAACGAAGTGGAACAAAAACTACACCAGCAGTTGGCAGCGCACGTAGTGCACGATAACAAGCTGTTAAAAAATGGTGAAATTGATCATGACGCCTTAAAAAACGCTTTTCATTCGATGATGATTCTTGGACCCAGTTTCGAATTCTATATACTCGGGCCAAAAGGGCAGGTTAAAACGTATTCCGCTGACCCTCAGCGTATAAAAAAACACGTTATCGATATTCAACCCATTCAAGACTTTCTAAATAACCAATCGAACTTGCCCATTCTTGGGGATGACCCAAGAAGCGAAGATAAACATAAAATATTTTCAGCGGCGCCTATTTTTGAAAGTATTCAAGGCAAAGAAGTCTTACAAGGATATTTGTACATCATCATCGGTGGTGAGATCTACGATGGCATCGTCGACTTGTTGCAGCAAAGCCATATTCTATCGTTAGCGGCCTGGAGCTTAGGCTTGGCCCTGTTCTTTGGTTTATTAGTGATTCTTATTCTATTTGCTTTGTTAACTAGACCGTTACGCCGCTTAACCCAAGACATGCAGCAGTTTAGGCAAGAAGGCTTTGAATATGGCCAATTACCGACGTCCCAGTGGCAACAAAATTCGGCAGATGAGATAGAGCGTTTAGGCAGTACTTTTAATGAGATGGCGAAGACGCTCAATATTCAATATCAAAAAGTAAAGAATACCGATGAGTTACGCCGTGAATTGATCTCGTACGTCTCACACGATTTACGTACGCCACTGGCATCCTTGCAAGGGTATTTGGAAACATGGCATTTGAAAAATAAACAACTAACGCCACAAGAGGGCGAAGAACTGATTAATGTGGCGATGAAAAACGCGCAGCACATGAGTCGGTTAATTGAACAACTTTTTGAATTAGCGCATTTAGACAGTGAAACTATCACGTTAACCACCGAGCCATTAGGCATCGCAGAATTTGCGCAAGATGTATTGCAGAAAATGGCGCTAGAGGCGAGTAAAAAGGAGGTGAGTTTAAACATAGAGCCAAAAGACCTTTCTATTGTGGTAATGGCCAATATCGAAAAGCTAGAAAATGTTTTCACCAACTTGATCGATAACGCATTACGTCATTGTAGAGCGGGCGATAGCATTGAAATTAATATAATGCCTTCGTCCAATGCGGGTCAATTAACGGTGAGCGTAATAGACACAGGCCTTGGTATAGCAGTACAAGATCTCCCCCTTATCTTCGATGCTCACTTTAGAGCCAGTAATAGCGTACGAGGCAAGGGTCTAAATAGCGGATTAGGCTTAGCCATTAGTAAGCGCATTATTGAATTACACGGATCAGAGCTAATGGTCATCAGTAAGCTTGGTAAGGGCACTCAGTTTTCATTCGATTTACAGTCGGCTTAGTTGTCGTAAAATAGCGAAAATATTGGTAGGAATGCTGATTAAAGTACAGCCAGAAAAGCCGTATTAGAAGTGATTCTAATACGGCTTTTTTGTATGTATTTCATTGTCATCGATGAAATCTATAAAAATTTTGAGCTTCGGCAAGTTAATGCCAGTAATAAGTAAGCAGGATGGCTATATTTAACATATTCTATATATAATTAAATTTTCTATACTTATGCTTTGAGGCATTTATGAAACCATCGTTCTCGAAATACCTGCTCACCTTTACATCCTTGTGTGGTTTGCTATCACCTACCGTATTATTAGCGAATGATGCTGATACCAATAAACCGTTACCGGGTGTGATTTATTCGAACGTTGATTATTCTGATATTAGTCCAGCGTTCAATGTTATTGGACGTATTCAAGCGACTGAGCGCGTTGAAATATTATCTCGAGTATCGGGTTTTTTAGAAGAACGTTTGTTTGACGAAGGCCGCAGTGTTAATGCCGGTGACGTTTTATTTCGTATTGAGCAAGCCAGTTATAAAATTCAAAAGCAGCAGGCGCAAGCAGAGCTTGCCGGTGCAAAAGCAGGCCTGAAGAACGCCGAGGCTGAGTTAAAGCGCAGTCAGCAGCTCCGTAAGAAAGGGGCTTCTTCAGTATCTGCAGTTGAATTAGCGGAAGCCAACCGTGATAAAGCTAAAGCACAGGTCATGCTTGCTCAGGCTGGTTTGGATAGTGCCATTTTAAATCTATCGTATACCGAAATTAAAACACCGATCTCTGGTCGTATCAGCAAAGCGAGCTTTAGTGTTGGTAACTTTATTAGTACTACCTCGGGAGTGCTCGCGACTGTCGTGACAACGCATCCTGTGTATGTGGAATCAAATATCAGTGAGAAGTTGATGATTGAAGCGCGTCGCCAAGGATTAAATCTAGAAAATCCACCTGTTGCACCTTCGTTAGTATTAAGTGATGGCAGCCTCTATGAGCACAAAGGTCAGTTTGAGTTTGTTAGCCCTGAAGTCGATATCAATACCGATACTATTTTGATACGTGCGTCTTTTCCGAATGAAGGGGGCTTATTGCTACCAGGGGAATTTGTTAGCGTGCGCATCGCACAAAAAAATCAACAACCGATTATAGCCGTGACTCAATCCGCGATTCAAAAAGATAACGAAGGCTATTATGTATTGGTGATTGATCGCGAGAATAAGGTTGAGGTAAGAAAAGTGCAATTGGGTATACAAGAGAAAGGTTTATGGGAAGTCACCGCCGGGTTAAACATTGGTGAGCGCATTGTGGTTGAGGGGTTACAAAAAGTGCAGCCAGGCATGAAAGTGAATGCTGTAGAACAAACCACTAAAACTCACTAGCCGTTGCGATAAATAGGAACGAATTTATGTTTTCATTATTTTTTATTAAGCGGCCGAAATTTGCGCTGGTTATTTCGATATTGACCATTATTGCTGGCGGGATATCTCTTTTATCTTTACCCGTTGCGCAATACCCAGAAATTACACCGCCACAAGTGCAGGTAACTGCGCAATATCCTGGTGCGAATGCAGAAGTATTAGAGCAGGCCGTGGCAGCGCCCATTGAAGCGCAGGTTAATGGTGTTGATAATATGATATCGATGAGCTCGACCAGCAGTAATGATGGTAGTTACTCATTGAAAATCACGTTTGCTGCCGGTACTGATCCCGATCAAGCCGCGATTAATGTTCAAAATCGTGTTGCGCTGGCGACGAGTGTATTGCCTCAAGAAGTCGTGCGCCAAGGTGTGACTACCAAGAAGCAAGCAGCGAATATGTTATTGATTATCAATTTGTTCTCTGACGATAGTCGTTACGATGAATTGTATTTAAGTAATTATGCTTCGATTAATTTACAAGACTCACTTGCCCGAATTAATGGCGTCGGCAACGTATCTCAATTTGCAGCGCAAGATTATGGAATGCGTATTTGGTTAAACCCTAATCGCTTATTGTCTTTAAGCTTAACCACTGAAGACGTGATTAGCGCGATTAAAAACCAGAATGTACAAGCCTCCGTCGGTACGATTGGTACTCCGCCTATTGTTAGTGAACAGCAGTTTCAATATACCTTACGAGCTCAAGGACGTTTAACGTCAGTCGAAGAGTTTGAAAACATCATTATACGCTCTGAAGGCTCTGCCAACGTCTATCTTAAAGATGTTGCCCGCTTGGAATTGGGATCTCAAACTTACGGTGTTAGTAGTGAGTTGAATAAAAAACCCGCGGCGAACATCGCTATTTATCAAAGCCCTGGGGCCAACGCGATTGATGTTGCCGATAATATATATCTAGAGTTAGAAAATTTATCTAAGCGTTTTCCTGAAGGTATGAAGTACGACATTCTATTTGATAGTACCAAATTTGTACGCGCGTCTTTAAAGGAAGTGGTACAGACCTTGATGATTACTTTCGTTTTAGTGGTATTAGTCACGTATCTCTTCTTGAGTGACTGGCGTGCAACGCTTATTCCTGCAGCGACAATTCCAGTATCGTTAATCGGTAGTTTCATCGCACTGCAAGCGTTTGGCTTTACGATTAATACTATCTCGCTATTTGCGCTGATTTTAGCGATAGGGATTGTGGTGGATGATGCCATTGTGGTGGTCGAGAATGTTAAGCGGCACATGCAAGATGATGACTTATCGGCCCCTGAAGCAACTGCCGTCGCGATGAAAGAAGTAACAGGTCCTATTGTTGCGACGACCTTGGTTTTACTAGCTGTATTTATTCCTGTTTCTTTTATGCCTGGGATATCAGGTGAGCTGTATAAACAGTTTGCGTTGACGATATCGATAGCCGTCAGCTTGTCGTCGCTGAATGCTTTAACCTTGTCGCCTGCATTGTGTGCTCTGTTATTGAAAAAAGACGGCGACAGCGATGCTTGGATTTTTAGAAAATTCAATTCTGGCCTAGATAAAGTTCGTGATGGCTATATTAATAAAGTCAGCTTTTTAAACCGTAATCTGGGATTTACCATGGGCTTGTTGGCTGCAATTACAGTAGGCACTGTCTACATGTTTGCGACAACTCCAACAGGGTTTATTCCTTACGAAGATACTGGCGCTTTATTTATTAATGCACAATTACCCGATGGCGCATCGTTAAATCGAACGCAGGAAGTCATGCGTGAAGTGCAAGATAAGGTGCTAGCAATAGACGGCGTTAGCGATATTATTGCCATTAACGGCTTCAGCTTATTGGGCGGAGCGGCGTCTAACTCGGCACTGGCAATTCCTATTATGGATGATTGGAGTGAGCGTACTGGCGAAGGTTTAGCGTGGTATGAAATTCTAGGACGTATTAATACGGAGCTACAGGGGATTGCAGCGGGTAATATTATTTCTTTCCCGACGCCACCAATTCCTGGTTTAGGCACGGCCGGTGGACTTGAAGGGCAATTATTGGATCTTCGCAGTGGCTCTCCGCAAGACCTTGCTCAAGCGACCCGTAGTTTAATTTTTGCCGCTAATCAGTCTCCGGTATTTAAACGTATTTACAGTACTTATTCTGCCAATGTGCCGCAGCAAGAAATCATTGTCGATCGTGAAAAAGCGCAGAGTTTAGGCATTCCCGTCGCAACAATTTTCTCAACGTTAGCGTCTCAGCTCGGCACGCAATATGTGAACGACTTTAATTTGTTCGGTAAAAATTATCGTGTAATGGTGCAGGCCGATGCTGAATTCCGCGATAATATTGAAGATATTAATAGTATTCATGTACGCAGTAATAGTGGCCATATGGTGCCGATTAATGCGCTGATTAGTATTAAGCCTGTGTTAGGACCTCAGTCTCTGAACCGTTATAACCTTTATCGAACGGCGGCTATTCAGGCCACCGTTGCTGATGGCTACAGTTCAGGTGATGGCATAGCGGCTTTAGAGGATATTGCTAAGGATGTATTGCCTGATGGCTACGCTATTGAATGGACGGGGACGGCGGTACAAGAACAAGAAGCTGGCAGCTTAGTATTAATTATCTTTGCTTTGGCCTTTTTGTTTGCTTATTTATTCTTAGTCGCTCAATACGAAAGTTGGACGATTCCTGTTGCGGTTATGCTGTCTGTCATCATTGCCTTATGCGGCGCAATTTTACCGCTATGGTTGATTGCACCTTTGACCAATAACATTTATTCGCAGGTTGGGGTGGTGATGCTGATTGGTTTGGCCAGTAAAACGGCCATCTTAATTGTGGAGTTTGCTAAAGAACGTTTTGAGAAGGGAGAAGACGTAATAACCGCTGCTAAGAATGCTGCGCGCTTACGTTTCCGTGCAGTATTGATGACGGCATTATCTTTTATCTTGGGTGTGCTTCCGCTGATCGTCTCTTCTGGCCCAGGTGCTGCCAGCCGTATTTCTATTGGTTTTGTAGTATTGGGCGGTATGGTATTCGCAACGTTTATCGGTATTTTCTTTATTCCAGCGTTATATGTAGCGATGCAGACGTTGAGAGATAAAGTGAAAGGGAAAGGAAATAGCCAAACGTAAACTTAAAAATCTTAGATTGCCATAAGCTTTCACTTCATAATAAAAACATCTTATTCTATTGGTTTAAACCGATAGAGTGAGGTGTTTTTATTTGTCCATTTTTTGACGATATTCTTTAGGAGTAGAGTCTGTCCAGCGCTTAAATGCTTTATGAAATGCACTGTTATCGTTAAAGCCCATCTGAAAAGCGACCTCGCAGATTGTTAATTGCTTATTATTCAGCAACTGTTTTGCTTGTTGTGTACGGAAGAACTTAAGCTCATCTTGAAAACTCGTACCTTCTTGCTGAAGTCGACGCTGCAGAGTTCTAGGTGTCATATTAAATTGTTGGGCAATACTCTCCATATCTACCGTAAAACTTACATCCTGTACTTGTAAATAACGCCACAGTCTTAACGTTAAGGCATCTTTGTTTTCAACTTCATGCAACAGCTGATGTAATTCAACGTTTAGTAATTCAGCAATACGCGGATTCGGATTATAAATGGGAGATTCTAATATCGCCAAAGGGAAAATGGCTTGGTTATTCTCTTGCTCGAACAGCACTTTAGTTTTTAAAATACGCTCATATTCTGCAATATTAGCAGCGGGTTTGTGTCGGAAATGAATTTCGATAGGGCGGTTGTGCTCGCCGTATTCTTTGTTCATAACAAAGAGGCCAATATTAATTAAAGCCGAAATATCTTGTTCAATAATGTGTCTGATACTCTCAGCTTCGTATTGCTGAGAATGAATACGATTGACCGCACAGTTATTTTCAATGATGACTTCGGAAACAAAAATATTGTTGATAATAAATTCGACAGAAAGAATGCTTTCTAACGCTTCTGCCAAGTTATTACAATTCATCATGATCTGGCCTAAAAGCCCATAATCATTAGGATGTATTTTTTCTCCGACGTGTAGGCCAATGATTGGATCACTGGTAATACTTTCTGCACTTTGCCAAGCTTCATTCAACGTCGCTAAAGGAACGCGATTGAAATAGTATTCTTGCTCACTGTATTGCCCGGTAAGTGCATGAATTTCAGGTGACTGAAATCCCATTCGCTCTAACGCATTATTAATAATGTTTAGGTAATGAATACTGACGGATGGGTGCTTATAAGCATTAGGCATAGTTTTATTTTTTATTTTTTCGATTGGGTATTATAGAGCTAAATGAAACGATAGTACTTATATATAGGGATATTGGCTTCGTTTGACCTAAATAGAATCTACCAGATTTAGCGCATATTGTAATGCTTTAGTATTAATATTGGGTTAGCCAATCGTTAGCAGTTTAGCTCAAAAAAATGGCGCAATAGTTCAGGATATTGTCATCTTTGGATGATGTATTTGACCTCAAAAACTCTTACTTTGATCGTGAATTATAAAAATAAGAGAAAAACATGAAAAAACATCTTATTCAGTCCGTTTTAGCAGGTGCCTTAATTGGCCTTAGCCATACGGTATTAGCCTTTAGCGGCGCACCGTCCGTTATTGCGACCGATAATACGGCCATTGCTAATCACCAGCAGAGCTGGGAATTTAAGGCGTTGGCACACCAGAATATGTTGGATAATGCCACGCCCATGTCACAAGGCTTTAATGTTATGGGGCATAACGCCTATAACAGTTCGGCATACAGTTCTTTGGTTCATATTGATCCTAACCACAAATTAACCATTACTGAATTACTGGATCTGGGTGTTCGTACTATTGAAATGGATTATCACTGGGTATGGCAGACCAAAGATCTACCCGGTGGTAGCGCATTATTGATGTGTCATGCCGGAGATGATGACTTTGGTTGCAGTGGCCTTGAGCGTTACTTAAAAGACGGTGTGAATGAGGTTAATAACTGGATTCGCAAAAACCCTAAAGAAGTCGTTGTCCTTTACTTCCAAGACGATGCGGAAGGCCATGATGCTGAGCTAGTCAGTGCCGTATCGAGTATCAATGATTTAATCTACAAACAGCCCGCTGGCGAGTGCAATAACTTCTCTAACATGGTGCAAACGACCTCTGAAGAAGATGTCTTAAAGGCCGACAAGCAAATTGTAATCATGGGCAGCAGCTGTTCTGGCCGTGGTCCTTGGACAGGATATTCTTGGAATAGCATTCATAATTGGGTATCGGGTGGTGGTCAGTCTATTTTAGACAAGTCAGAAGCCGATTGCTTAGCGGATGTTAGTAAGCAAGATGGCGCTCACCGTATTTGGGAGGATATGACGAACCTAGGCCGTACTTTCGGTGATCCGGGTCCTAAAATTGATGCAGCTTTGGCCGCTAAAGCAGGTCGTTGCGGTATTACTGCGCTGTCATTAGATATGATCAGTATTGGTGATTCCCGTATGAAAGCTTCTATATGGAGTTGGGCTGAGACTTTCCCAACAGGCTCTGATGCCGCCTTCGATTGTGCCTACCACGCCCCTGATGGTCTTTTCCGTGATTCAAATTGCGCCGATGATGGTTATTACGCTTGTAAAACGTCTGATGCTAAACAATGGACAGTCTCTAATACACGCGGTACTGAAAACAGTGAAGCAGCGGGTGAAGCGGCTTGTCAGGCAACTGGTTCTCAATGGCACTTTGGCGTTCCTACCAATAGCCAGCAAAACGAATTCCTAAAAGCGGCTAAAACCGTGAGTGGGCAAGGCTATATCTGGTTGGATTACAGCGATGCTGTAGAAGAAGGTGTATGGAAAACGTCGAAGCATGAAGTGGATTATGGTGATGGTACGGTTTCTTTAAATGCGCTTAAGTCTGGTCTGACTTATGAGTTTTACATGAAGGCGACGCGCAATAATTGTGAGCTGCAATGGCAGGGCGGTGATGAAGGAACGGGTGAGCGTAATGCCAAGTTTGATTGCATGGCAAAAGGCGATCCGATGTTCTTTTCTGCTGATAATGCACCCACAACGAACAGTGATGGCAGTGTCAGCATTCACGGTGTGATTAAAACCCGTGCCGGTGGCCATACTTGTGGTCTTGAATGGGACGGTTCAGAGTCTGGCGGCGAACGTAATGCCAAGTTCGATTGTTCTGGCAGTGCTGATCCACTAACGATTACCAGTTATGCCAATGGTTCTACTGAACGTGTCCGTATTACGTCTGATAATAACTGTGGTTTGCAGTGGGCGGGTGGCGATGCGGACAGTGATGGCGAACGTAATGCCAAGTTCGATTGTGGTCCTGCTTGGGATGACATGACCTTGTATGGCGTTAAATTGCCTTCTGAATACCGTGAGTTGAAAGTGCTGGGCAAGTGTATTGATGTTGCTCCTAGCAATTTTAGCAACGGTGCCAATGCGTACCTTTGGGATTGTCACGGTGCAGCTTGGCAGAAATGGTACCACGAGCCAGGTACGGGTCTGATTCGCAGCAAGCATAACCCTAACTTCTGCTTAGATAGCACTAACGGTAACGAAGACTTCACTAACGTGAGCATCTGGACTTGTGAAAACCATCCTAATCTACAGTGGGATGTGGTGGGTGATACGATTCGACCACGTAAAAACCACGCACTAGCGTTAGATATTCTGTATGGCAGCACCGATAACGGCGCTAACCTGCAGCTATACAAGGCGGACGGTAACGCAGCCCAGCAATTCAGCTTCGGCAGTAACTAAATCATCTTTTTTTAAACAATATTAAGCCGCGCATTGCGCGGCTTTTTTTATAAAAACCATATGATTTTCTATGGTTTAAACTAATTATTCCTTTATTGTTTTTCTGCTGATTTCAAATCTTTCTCGCTGGAATGATCATGGGAATCGTAGGTCATCTTAATCTCGGCACTATCCGAGCGCTTCATTAGCTTTGCCACCAAAGATACAAACTTCTTATTAGTAAATTCTCTGTGCTTAATTCGTCGTTTGATTATCCGAGTTTCATATCCTGGAATCATTTGATCCAGTGTTAATACTTTTGGACGCATGAATTTAACCAGCATAAATAGGTACTTTGGCCAAGCAGCACGCTTAGGCATGCCGGGCATACCTTCAAAAATTTCTTCGCCGTAGCTCCATTGGTTAATACCCAATAAAAATCCCTGAGATATTGGCGTAGTAACCGCCATCAATTTCGACATTATTTTAGAAGATTGACGTTCGGCCAGCAGCTGTGGGATACCGCTATAAAATGCTTTATTAAGGCCTTCGGTATAAACAGTTTGTCCTTCACACATCGCTAATGAATGATCGATATAGAGGCAGCATTCATCGTAGTCTTTTGGTAGCCACTCGTAATCAATACCATTGATATAAGAAATGCAGCGAGCCAGCTCGGCGCAATTTTCATAATCTTCGCGGCTGTATTTTCGGCCTAGCGAGGCGCTGTACCAAATACAATACAGTGAAAACATCATGCCGCCATTGGCGCCAACCCTCATTGAAATAGGATGGCCACGGTTCTCGAAATCGACTACATTTTCATCGGTAGATTTGATCACCTGGTTACGAATAAGCGAGTGCATTAAGCGTACGTTAACGCCAGTTTTTAGACTGGGGCTATCGCGCTGAAAAACATTGGCAGAAGATACGTCACCGACAACATAAGAGCTGGTTTCGACAAAACGGCTAAGAGAGTTAGCCACGTCTAAAAAGCGGCCCGTTGCGCCGACCATTCGAGATACTGGCCCTAGTGTGGTAGACGTCCACATTAAACTGGTATTTGCGAGGTAATGCATGATAGGCGATAAATCTGCTAATACATCGGCCCCTTTTTGTACTTTCTCCATATCAAACAAGTGCGGAGTTGCATCAACTTGCTTGAAAAAATCTTTCATTATTTGAGGGGCATCAGTGACGCTGTCGATACCTGCTTCAAGAGCTTGATTAAATAACTTTCGACCCTCGTTATTGGGTGTTGATTTCATCCACGTGGCTAATGTATCGCCGGTATAATCGCCTTCCCATTCAGTATCAGACCAGCGACTGAGGAGCGCTTCATAAGGTTTGAATTCTTCTGCTGAGCGCTTGATTTTATAATCTGTGCTGGCAAAAAGCATTTCACGATAGCCCGTATAAATGGGGTTGTAGTTAGCGCTGATTTTTGGGGCTGGGCGCAGCGGAGCACCCGGTGATTGGCAGCGATAAAAATTATAAGGGTGCTGTGCTAGTTTTGAATTAATGTTGGAGTTTTTCATATTATTATTTTTCTAATTTTGAAGGTATTAGGTGGTAGTCATTTAAATTCAATTGGCGAGTCTGACTACGATATTTAAAAGTAAAGTCAGGCCAGTTAACCGTATTTTTACCGTCTGCATTTTTATACCAGCTGATACAATTATTTTCCCATACGGTATTTCTTAATTTATTTTGTACTCGCTGATTAAACTGATCCTGAGTCTGGGGTTTAATGTTTAGGTATTTTAGCTTGTCGGTTTTCAGTATTTCTACGGCGTTCAAAATATAATGAATTTGGCTTTCTAGCATATAAACAATAGAGCTATGCCCAAGGTTGGTATTAGGTCCATAGAGCATAAAGAAATTAGGAAAATCTTTTACCGTAATCCCCAAATAGGCTTCCGCGCCTTGATACCATTCATGATTAAGCGTTTTCCCCCTAAGTCCTGTTACTTCCATTGGGGTTAAAAACTCAGTCGCCTTAAAGCCGGTGCCATAGATAAGCGTATCGGCTTCAATTTCACGACCATCTTTTAACCTAATACCTTGGCTAGTAATGGTATCGATGGATTCAGTTTCTAGAGAAACATTGGCTTGGGTAAATGCTGGGTAGTAGTTATTGGAAATTAGCACACGCTTACAACCAATATCATAATCCGGTGTAAATTTTTTGCGTAGCTCAGGATCTTTAATTGTATTTTTCATGTGCCGAGCGCATTTCGCTTGGCTAGCACGCATTAACTGCTGGAATTGGGTAAAGGCTAAAGCTCGGCTTTCATGAGTCAGGTAAACCCCAAGGCGGCAAATTTTTTGCCACAGGGGTGACGATTCAAAGCGTTGTTTTTCTTTGTCAGAATAAGCTCGATCAGGCTTCGGTAGAATATAAGGTGCGCTGCGTTGTAGTACGTGCAGCGTTTCAACCTCTTTAGCGATTTCAGGTACAAACTGAATCGCACTGGCCCCGGTACCTATGACAGCGACTTTTTTACCTTTTAAACTGTGTTTATGATCCCAGCGGGCAGAGTGCATTACTTTACCAGTAAAATTTTCGATTCCTTTTAAGTGTGGCATGGCAGGCTGACTTAGCTGACCGCAAGCTGAGATGAAAATACGCGCACAGATCTGTTGGCCATTGGCTGTGGTTAATAACCAGCGACCGACTTCGGCATCAAAGACTGCAGTAACAACTTCGGTATCAAATTGAATATTATTGCTGAGTTCGTATTTACTTTCACAGTGTTTCAAATACGATTCAATTTCTGGCTGAGGGGCAAAGGCCCGGCTCCAGTCTGTTTTGGGCTCAAAAGAAAATGAATACAGCAGTGATGGAACGTCACAGGCAGCACCGGGATAACTGTTCTCACGCCAGCAGCCGCCTGAGCTTGCCCCTTTTTCTAAGATAACAAAATCGTCATGACCCGCTTGTTTTAGCTTGATGGCCATTCCTAAACCACCAAAACCGGTGCCAATAATGGCAATGTCTTTTATGAGTGTCTGCAAGCTAAGTCTCGATTTTTTTTATAAAGTAGAACGCTATTGTTCAATATTTGCTACACGAAGGGTATGGCAGGGTAGGACATTGTTATTGTGATTTTCGGTCACTCGCGGTAAGTTAACCGATAGTCATTAACTATACGACAAACGCGCTAGGCATAGGCCATGAAATATTTAACCCGAAAACGCAGCACGATCAGTGTTCTATTAATGATCAATGTGGCTAAAAAGAAAGGTATCAGCCAAGAGCTATGCCTAAGTGGTACGGGTATAACGGCTGACACGTTGGCGGATAGCCAGATAGAGATTAACCCTGAACAAGAGCTAAAACTGATTGAAAATTTAGTGGATCAACAGGTTAATCAGCGACTAGGAGAATCGTTCGCGGTAGAGATAGGGGAGCATTATCATCTTACGACGTATGGTATTTTTGGATTTGCCATTTCTACCAGCCCGAACGTACGCAGTGCGATTGAAGTTGGGCTGAGTTATTTACCACTCACCTTTGCGTTTAGCCAATTCAGAATGCGAGAAGAGGGCAGTTTAGGTTATATGGTTGTGGACGCAGACCATATCCCAGAAAAGCTTCGACGCTTTGTTGTTGAGCGTGATATGACCGCCATGCTTAGTATGCACAGAGAAATCTTTGGTCAGACGATGCCTCTTGAAGGGCTAGAGTTACAATGGAAAAATAGTGGGAATACTGAGCTGTATCTTCCTATTTATCCAAAGCTGCCTAACTACCAGCAAGATGAAAATCGAGTCATATTTAACCGATTATTATTAGATTTAGCCTTGCCGACTGCGAATGAGCAAAGTCGAAAGATTTTATTGGCTCAATGCCAAGACCTGCTGCAAAAACGACATGCTGAAAATAGCGTCGCATTAAAGGTGCGAGATTGTATTTTGAGCCGAATTGATCAGAGCAGTGCTATGGAGTCTATTGCGAGCGAATTATGTGTATCCTTACGTACTTTGCGCCGACAATTAAATAGTGAGGGCACTTCATTTAGAGCTTTAATGGATGAGGTCCGAGAAGCGTTAGCCATTCAACTCATTCAGGAAACAACTTTGACTATGGAGCAAATTGCTGTTCGCTTAGGCTATTCTGATACCGCTAATTTTTTTCATGCGTTTAAACGTTGGACGGGTTACCCACCAAAACACTTCCGTAGCTAACTTAAAATGAATGTGACTAATACTATTATAAGTCATAACGTCTTAGGACTAGGACGACGCATCGACCTTTGGCAATGGGCGGTATACTCAGCACTAACTGTTAAACTTCGTAAACTGTTGTCACTAAGTATTGATATATTGAGGCTATCGAGATAAATTAATACTCTCAAACAAGCAAACATAAAACATTGGCCTTTACCCTATGCAACAGCTCGAACATAGCAACATTAAGAGTGATTTATTCTGGAATTTGCAAGACGTTTCGAATAAAAGAGCGGGTCAAATTTTAATCAAAACGCTATGTAAATACATCCCCACCTATTCCTCAGGGGCTCAGCAAATATACTCAGAAGGTGAATGCCAATTCACCTCGGTCGATCGTGTTGTATTTCACCCTAATACTGCAGATTATACGAAGACTTTTAGCCGTATTCCCGCCAAAGCGATTAGAAATACTTCAATACATTTATTTGCATCCGCTAAGCAGGGATTAACCTTTCTGCAGCAAAAATCAGGCAAGCCTACAAGCACCTCTGCCTTATCAAGCACATTGAATCAAATCCTTAGCAACATCGATAAAAAGCAGGGATTTATCCCAATATTACAAAAATCGAATGTCCAAGATACAGCGGATAAAAGACCTTTGCTTAAACTCAGTACTCTTGATATTAAATCTTTAGAAGAAGAGTTTTCAAGTTTCGAAATATCTATGATGTTGAATGAACTTAAGAAAGGGTTCCTGGATTTAAACGCGCTTTAGCGTTAATTCCCTCCGCTGGTAATATCCCCGTTAATTATCCATACCGCATTCTCCGGAAATGACTCAACTTGAGTTTAGGTGCTAATCAGAACTGCATTATTTTGATACATTTTTTCTATTGGTAGAATGTCGCGAAATGGGCGTATCTTGTCAGGGATGGACAATGCCTTGTGTCTTTTAATTAGATAACTTGCTAACAAGCAAAATAATAATAAAAAGGCATGAATATGAAACTAACCCGTCATACCAAGCTAGCGAGCCTATTTGCAGGCCTACTAGGTTTTTCACAGCTCAGTCTATCTCATACCGATGGTGCTTATAGTCACGGCTCTGATGCAGTAGCCAATAACGTCCAGTGGATGTCTCGCTTGGCGAACAACCTACGGGTTAGCGAAATCAATCTTCCGGGCACCCACGACACCATGTCGATTGCCTCGGGGGATATTTGGCAGAACCAGACCATGTCGTTGCGTGAACAGCTGGACTCTGGTTTACGTGTCTTTGATATGCGTACTCGCCATATTGATGACAAGCTTCGTATGCACCATGGCATGATTGCTCAAGATACTTATTTTAATGATGTGCTTAAAGACATTGATAGCTTTTTAGAAGCTAATCCAACAGAGACGGTCTTATTCCGTTTGCGCTCAGAACATACCTCTGAAAATAATACCCGCAGCTATACCGAAACCTTAGATACGTACTTAGCCGAGAACGGCAGCAAGCGCTGGGTTCCCACCAATAGTAATCCGACGTTGAACGAAATTCGTGGCAAGTTCGTAATTCTGCAAGAATTTGGTGGTGCTAATTACGGTTTGTCTTATGGCGCTATCGACAAGCAAGACGATTATTCTATGTCGACCAACTGGGACCTCTACGATAAGTGGAGTGCCGTTAAAGGGCATATGGAAAAATCAGAGCAGGGTAGCCGCGATACTATGTACATGAACTACCTCAGCGGTGCGGGTGGCTCTATGCCTTACTTTGTGGCCAGTGGTCACTCTAGCAATAGCACGTCAGCCCCTCGTTTATCAACGGGCTTAACCACGCCTGGCTGGAACAGCTCATATCCTGACTTCCCGCGTACAACGTGTTTTATAGGCATTTGTACTATTTCGTTTGAAGGCACTAATACCTTAACGGCTGATTATATTGCCAATGGCCAGTCAAACTTTGTCGGCATGGTGATGGCGGATTTCCCCGGTAAAAAGCTGATTGAAAATGTTATTAACCTGAATGATCTAAATGGCTATAGCTACAGTGAATTCACTTGGGGAGAAGGCACCGATGCGAATGTACGCTTATGCAATGGCAGTAGCCCGTGTGTTGAAGGTGATACTTTCTCTAATGCAGTGCCAGCTGCCAAGTCTGAATTAAGTGTTGTTAGCTATAACGTACTGCGCCCATCGGCAGAGCGTATTCAAAACCAAATCCAATGGTTGAAAGGTCAGTATGGCGAACAAGGCCCAGACGTTATTTTGCTAAGCGAAACTCAGCGTGGTGCAGCCTGTGGCGCAGGTCGTGATACCGCTCGGGAATATGCGAAAGCGTTTAATGCGTATTACGTGAACGTTAATGAAGATGGCCCAAGCTCTAGCTGCCAAACCGGTAACTCAATAGTCTCTCGCTACCCAATGGGTAACGTCGGTATGTTGCGCTTTAATTCCCAGGAAGATCGCTGGAGTAATGATCCACAAGCAGGTCGTTCAGCGGTTTATGCTGACGTGAATGTCGGTGGTGATGTGGTGCATGTGTATTCTACCCATACTCATCATAGTTTTGGCGCAGGCGGCGACTCTATTCGTAAAAAGCAGAACGCCGAAATGGTTCAGCACGCTGCAGGTAAGCCTTACTCTAAAATCTTAGGTGGCGATCTCAACTCGATTGGCCATGTATTCGCTGATCCGCTAGGTTTGCATGATATCTCTTTGAACCCTTATTTCGATAAAGGTTATACCGATGCTCATGATGATCTTTGGACTCACGAACGTATTTCTGCAGAAGCAGGTTTGGTTGAAAACGATTGGACGATGATCTTAGATTTCATCTTCACCAAAGATGCGACCAGCAGTGATGCGAACTTATGTACTACAGATTATTGCCGTAATAGCGATGTGATGTCTGACCATGCTCCTGTATGGGCTAATGTGAAATTTCAGCCTAACGGTATTGCTTTATCGGCGATGAAGATTAATGAGATGAAGGCGGGTGATCGTCTTAACTTTAAGCTAGCAACCAAGATCGGTTCTTCTACTTGTAAGATGGAGTGGGATGGTGGCTTAAGTGGTAATGAGCGTAATGCTAAATTCGATTGTGCATCGCAGGGTGATGAACTGATCTTTGTTCCAAGTGCGAGCCCTTGGGTTGATCATAATGGCTACCAAGCAACTCGTGGTCATATTTACACTATGGGTGGGGACTGTGGCCTTGAATGGGACGGTACTCTTTCTAATGGCGAACGTAATGCTAAGTGGGATTGTAATGGTGGCAAGGATGAGTTCTATCTAACCAGTCATGCCGATGGTGGTTTAAGTAATGTCATCATCACTTCAGTGGGCGCTGCGGGTTATGATAATGATCATTGTGGTTTGCAATGGGCTGGTGGCAGCGGTAAAGAACGTAACGCTAAGTTTGATTGTGACCCAGCGTGGGATGCGTTCAGCATGGTTGAAGTTCGCCATGATATAGGTAAGGCATCAGTCAGTGGCAGCTGGTCTAATTCTGGCGGTCGTAATGCTTATGCTGGTAACAATGCAAACTATAAACTCACGATTGAGAATGAAGCCTCTGTAGAGATTAATCTAACCTCTAGTACGGATACTTATCTGTATTTGTTAGATGCTAACGGTTCTATCATTGCTTCAGATGACGATGGTGGTTCTGGTTATAATTCCAAAATTGTTAAGACGTTATCGGCGGGTACTTATACTGCTGTTGTGGCAACCTATAGTTCAGGTCAATCAGGTGCGTTTGCTTTGATAACCAGTCAGGGTGGCTTGCTTCTTAAATAAGGCTTAAATTTCTGAGGGCGCTTCATTACGGAATCGCCCTTTTTTAATGTCTATTATTTGTTTTACGTGTTTTTTAAAAATATTAAGGCAGCAGGCCGTTGCAGGAGTTAAAAGCTAGGTGATATTTAAGTCCATGAAAATGTCGCAGTAGGCCATCATAATGTCGCTTTCTGATCATGCAATATGATGAGATAGAAGATAAGTTATGAGTAATTATTATAATAAGTAAGTATCTGCTATGTCGTTAATACCTCAGCTAAACTCAGATTTTAACTCCCAATTAGATACAGGGGATACTTGCATGTCAGGGGACGTCACTGGGATTGCTTTTAAGGCACTTTACGATGCGGTACTACACCAAGTAGGAGAGGCTCAAGCTGAGAGGTTTTTGCGCGAATCAGGTCTCAATATTAACGATATTGGGGTTGAAAACTCCATGATTGAAGTAAGTACCTACTATAAAGCATGGAAAGTTGCAGAGACCATTACTGGTGACCCTTTGTTAGGTTTCCATATCGGCTCAAATTTTCATCCTTCAGATCTGGGGATTATGGGTTATGTCATTCAAAACTGCAAAGACATTCAGCAGGCAATGATGCTTATTATCAAAACCAATCCGTTTGGTAATAAAACAGTTTCTAATGATATCCATATTGAAAATAATTCAGTCGTCATTCGATTTAGAACCCAGTTAGATCCCGAAATACCACGTCATTGGGTAGAGATGAATATTGCTGCCTATCTGCGTATGTACCATTTATTGACAGATAATAAATATATAAATACTCATACTCTAGGATCTTTATCTTTTGCTCACTCTTGTCCTGTGAATGTGCAGGAAATAAATGATTACTTTAACTGTGACATTAAATTTGATCAGCCAGTGACTGAGTTTTCATTTGCGCTTGAACATTTTTCGAAACCCATATTTAAGGGTAATAAAAATATTCTTGATAATTTTATGAGTCAACTAGGCATAAGTCTTGAGGACGATGATTTTATTTTGGATGTGAAAAAATATATTAAACGAGGTTTACCTCACGTGGGTGTCCCTACGCTATTGCGAGTGGCTAAGCATTTTAATATTAGCGAGAGCACAGCAAAGCGTAGGTTTCTAGAAAAGGGCTATACCTACGTTGAACTTTGCCAAAACTTACAGGAGAAGATCGCCAAAGATATGCTTAAAAACCAACAAGTCAGTTTAACTGAAGTAGCTTGTTATCTAGGATATTCAGCGCCTTCAGCGTTATCGCGTTCTTTTAAAAACTGGACAGGGCAGACCATTAAAGAATACCGGAACAGTTTAAAAATAAGCCAACACTAAGTCTGACCTCATGTGATATTAATCTGGTCTCTACCGTCGTTTAATTTCCTGCAATCTCTTGCTCTAATATTCATTGGAGCAGTCTTCTAAAATTTTCAAACCGATAACAATAATAAGAGAGCAATATGACTAAGAAATTCATTCCCGCTTTTGTGAGTGCTGCATTATGCACACTGGCATCGACCAGTTATGCCTTTAGCGGCGCGCCCGCGGTTGCCGACAATGATTATTCTGCCTTGGCAGAGCATCAAAAAACATGGGCGTATCAAGCGTATCAAAAGCAAGATTTACTGGATAACGCCACGCCTATCGCGCAAGGCTATAACAGCAGTTCACACAATGCCTTCAATAGCTCGGCATATGGCGCTGTTTATATTGACCCTAACCATACTCTATCAATTACTGAGCAACTCGATATTGGCGTACGTGCGCTAGAACTGGATGTTCACTGGACGCATCAATCGAAAGACATCCCTGTGGGCGATGACTTGCTACTTTGCCATTTTGGCGGTCAGCGTGGTTGCAGTTCCTTAGAGCGCTACTTCTCGGATGCGGTTGATGAAGTGAATGATTGGTTGCGTAAAAATCCTCGCGCCGTCGTGTACATGGGCTTTGAAGATTATTGGGCAGATAACGAATCTAAAATGCTTGCGGCACTCGCTCCGCTAGATGACTTAATCTATAAACCCGGTAGCTGCACCAAATTCTCTGAGGCCGCTAAAACGTTAACCGAAGAAGATATTTTAAAAGCCGGTAAGCAAATGCTATTGCTCAACGGCGATTGCTCTACCAACGCATGGGCAGCGGCAGCTTATGATGGTGGCTGGGGATATTCTTCTATACCAGCTTCTCAAGCTGCTGATTGTGCAACCGCCAATGCAAGCTGGAACGGTGGTGGTATTCAGCGAATTTTTGAACAAGAGACTTTCTTCGGTACAACTTTTGCCGATGACAACGGTTTATATACCGATGCTCAAATTCGTACGGCGTTGAAGTGCGGTGTTAACCAAGTCGCTTATGACAAACTCGTAATTAATGATTCAGGCATTAAAGCGTCTATCTGGAGCTGGGCAGAAAATTATCCAACAGCGTCTGATGCGGCTTATGATTGTGCTTATCATGGCGCTGATGGTTTGTTCCGTGATTCAAACTGCTCAGACGATGGACACTATGCGTGTAAAACAAGCGATGGTAAGCAATGGGCTGTCTCTACACACTCAGGTTTAGAAAACTCGTTAGCGGCAGGTGAAGTAGCTTGTCAGGCAACAGGTTCTCAGTGGCATTTCGCTGTTCCTACTAACAGTATGCAAAACGAAATTCTTAAAGCCGCTAAAGCGACAGCTGGACATACTAATATCTGGTTAAACTACAGCGATAAGGCTGAAGAGGGTATTTGGTTAACATCAAATCACCAAGTCGACTATCGTGACGGCGTTGCTGATATTGCTAAAATTCTACCGGGTAAAACCTATGAGTTTTTCATGAAAACAGTTGTTGGTTCTTGTGAGCTAGAGTGGAATGGTGGCAATACCGGTTCAGATACGCGTAATGCTAAGTTTGATTGTGCGAGCAAAGGTGATCCTTTGTTATTCGTTCCTATAGACGCGCCTAAAATGACCGATGGTAAAGCCAGTGTGCGCGGATATATTAAAGCTGAAGCTCAGGGGTATTTATGTGGTTTAGAGTGGTCTGGAGATTTAGGCAATAACGAAAAAAATGCACACTTTGATTGCAGCGGTGAAGCTGATCCAGTAACCATTATCAGTGATTCGAAGGGTACAACGTCAAATGTACGTATTACTTCTGATAATAACTGTGGTTTGCAGTGGGCAGGTGGTGATGCCGACGATAACGAACGTAACGCTAAGTTTGACTGTGATCCAGCCTGGGACGCTATGCGCTTGTATGGTGTAACAACAACGGGTGTGAAGATGACTCGTACCATCAACAATACGTATGGTTGTGATTCTGGCGATAGCCGTTGCAATAAGTTCTTAGAGTTTTCTGGCTCTGATGTTCGTTTAGGCGGTGATAAAACTGCTTGGGACTTTATTCCTGTTGCAGGTAAAACAGATGAGTTCTTTATCCGTAATACTTATGGCTGCGATTCGGGTGATCAGCGCTGCTTTGACTGGTTAACGTTTAGTGGTACTGATGTGAAGATTGATAGCAGCGATAAGATTGCTTGGAAGCTCACACCAGTAGAAGGTAAAAACGATACGTTTAACATTCAAAGCCGCTACGGTTGTGAATCAGGTGATGCACGTTGTGATGATTATCTTACCTTCTCGGGTACGAGTGGCAAAATTCATGCGACAGATGCCGTTGAGTGGCGCTTAGTTAAACCATAAATTAACGGTTATAAAGAAAGGCCTTTGCTGTTATCAGTAAAGGCCTTTTAAGTGTTCCAGTTGCTGAATTCTTTGTGTAGCAATTTTCTTATATCTCTCTTTTTCAGGAAAATCAATTTTTTCCATAGCCTGTAAGCTCTGATAAATCTCATATATTTTAGGATCGACATCCTGTTTAAACTTTTCAATGAATGCCGCTCGTGAGGATTCATTTAAATCATCGGGTAGGTCTGAATTCATTAAAAGTGTAATTGCAGGAAATATTTCTTCTACTTCCCTTGTAGTAAAATCATGGCCTTTATTCGTATGAACGGAATTAGCTTGTCTGCTGGAATCCAGAGTATATGACGTCTGAGTATTTAAAACCTGAGTACTTAAAACCTGAGTATTGGAAGCTTGTAAACTAGAAGACGGCTGAACACCGGCTTCGCGGAAAACCAAATCCTGCTCAGTGAATGGATTTATGTTTATCAATGCGATAGCGCCTGCAAATAAGCTGGCGAGCGCTATTAAATTTGCGAGTACTTTTAAATTTACAAGAGAAGCGGGCATCTGTTTTTTCATTGTCTTAGACCTATCTATAATGCTAAAAAAGACCGCTCAATTGAGCAGTCTTTTTGATTTAGGGAAGTTGGCTTTTGCTAGCGATTCCCCCAGCTCCATTTCTGGTTGTCGCCGCCGTGAGTTTCCCAAAGCGTTGCTGCTGCATCGTTACCCGTACCATTGGCATCCAGAGTAGGGCCCTGACTACCACGAGGTTGAAGATTACCGTTTATAAAATCCCACTTCTGATTCGTGCTCCAGTCATAGCAGGTCCACATGTGAACATACTCGCCGTTTGCATTACTCAGACTTCCTCTGTGATCCAGGCACATAGCAGGGTTAGCTTTGTTTCGTATTAACCCAGTGAAAGGGTCGTAGTTCCACTTCTGCCAATCAACACCTGCACAGCTGTATATAAATACCGAGTCACGTTCTTCAACGGTACTGCCAGAAATATCCAAACACTTACCGGAATTTTTAACACGCAATTCACGATAATCCTTTGGTAATTTCCACTCTACTTTATCAGTCGGGTGAATCACGACATCGGTGCCAGAGAAGGTTAGATAGTAATTACAACGGCTGTCATTCACTTCACAGCCCCAGCGTGTGCGAATGTAATAAGTATCCGCTTTACCAGGAACAGGTTCGAATGCCCATGGAACCATTTCTGCATCGGAAGCATCGATACTTACGTCGTTTCCATTTCCTGCATAGGTTAACCAATCATCACAACGGGCATCGCTGTCGCAGTTGTATTTGTTACGTAGGAAAAATACATTGCCCGTGTTATCCGCAGGTAGCATTTCCCATAGCGTTAAATCGCCACCAATTCGGGCATCATTACCACCAAACTCTAAATAATCATTACAGCGGTTATCGCCCGATTCGCAGCCGTAAGTGCTTTGAATAGCCGTTTGGTGACCTGTATTACTCAACGGCGCATAGCCACTGAATTTCTTTTCGACATTAACAAAGTTCACCGTGTCCCATGCTGGGTCACAATCGAATTTTGCATTGCGCTCATTGCCCGATTTACCCGCGTCCCACTGCAAACCGCAGTTATTGGCAGCGCTTGTAATAATGGCTCTGTCTAAACGGCCAGTGCCCAGATTACTACGGCTAGTAATGAGCATGTCATCGGTTGATGGATCGCAATCCCACTTGGCATTACGTTCGCCGCCATCTGCATCACCGCCAGCCCACTGCAAGCCACAGCCGCCATTCAAGGTATGAATTCTTGCTTTAACTTCATAGTGGCCAGTACTTGTCTGTGTAGGAGCCGTTAGTACCTGAAAGCTCATCGGGTCGCCATTAGACGCACAATCCCACTTAGCATTACGCTCACCATCTTCAAGACCGCCATCCCACTCCATACGACATTGTTCGCCATCGCTATCGGTTGTATTCAGTTTGAATGAGTATTGATCGCCGACTTTCATCGTTGCTAAGTCAGCATCCGTCGGCGCAGCAGCGTTTGCCTTGTAGCTAACCGTTGCCCATACAGGCACGTGATCAGATAGGGTATTTTTATCACGACATTCACTGCCACAAACACCCGCGCCCGACGTTGAACCCCCTTTAACAAAGATAAAGTCCAGCAGTAGTGTCCAGTCGTTATCAACCAAGCCTGCTTCTGAAGTAATACGCTGGTGGGTTGGCAGACTATCGTGAGAATCAGAATATCCACGTTCAAAAATCGGATTTAACGAAATATCATGCAGCCCTAGCGGATCAGCAAAGATATGGCCGATTGCATTTAAATCGCCACCGACAATTTTAGTGAAACGCTTGGTTTCAGCGTGAGCAATAATTTCTGCATGCTGCCCTTTACGAGCAGAATCGCCTGAGGCACCAAACGGCGATGCGGTATGGGTTGAAAATACATGAACGATGTCGTCGCCCACTTTCAGGTCGGCAACAACATAAGAGCGACCACTGGCCGTTTCGGCTGAACTGCTGAAATCGCCATGTTGAGTATTAAAGCGAACCTTCTGAACATTACCCAAAGGGTAACGAGAAATAATCGAGTTACCTGTTTGGCAAGAAGATGCGCCATCTTCATTACCATTCACATAATAGGCGTTAAAGGCTTTTGCATATTCGCGAGAAACATCAGCACTGCAGCCTGCACCACGAACCGTTTCGCTTAACAAAATAACGTCTGGGCCTTGCTCGCCAAACTTATTCTTCAACCAGGCAATTTGATTTTTTACACGGTCAGCGCCAGCACGCAGAACATTGTAAGAAACAACCGTTAGCGAATCTTTTGCAGCAGGAGGCGCTGACGCAAATTTATCACCTTCAACACAAGAACTACTGCCATTACAAAGCGGAGTGTTTTGATCAGTGCCTAGGCCCCAAGTAAATTCGGTAAAAGTGTAGGGGCCTTCGTTGTTTAAACGAATGGTATTTTCGATTAAGCGCTTACCCGGAAAATCCGCCATCACCATGCCCGCACGAGCACCGCTATTTAAGAAACCCGAAGTCACCATGTGATCAGCGGCTAAAGTATTCGTGCCTTCAAAAGAAATAGTACAAATGCCTATAAAGCAGCTGGTGCGCGGGAAGTCTGGATATTTACTTTTCCAGCCCGGTGTAGTGAACCCCGTAGACAAACGATTGGAGTCGGTTGAATTGGTAAAGTGACCGCTGGCTACAAAATAAGGAAAAGAGCCGCCAGCCCCACTTAAGTAGTTCATGTAAATCGTATCTGAGCTGCCAGTGCGCGATTTGTTTAGGTGGTTTTTAACCGACGTCCACTTATCGTATAAATCCCAATTTGTGGTGAAGCTGTAGTCATCCTGCTTGTCCAAATTACCATATGGAATACCGTAATCAGAACCGCTAAATTCTTGCAAGATAACAAACTTGCCACGTATATCTGCCAGTGCTGGATTATCACTAGAGCCGGTATAGCGCTTGGAGCCATTAACGGCCAAGTAAGAATCCAGAGTTTCCGCATAACTGCGAGTATTGTTCTCAGCAGTATGTTCAGAACGCAAACGGAATAGCACAGTTTCATTCGGGTGAGCGGTTAAGAAGGCATCAATATCTTTTAGCACATCATCAAAATACGTATCTTGAGCAATGATGCCGTGATGCATACGGAATTTATTGTCGATATGACGAGTACGCATATCAAACACACGCAAACCAGATTCTAATTGCTGCGCCAGAGACATCGTCTGGTTCTGCCAGATAGCGCCACTTTTAACTGACATCGTATCGTGGGTGCCAGGAATCGAAAGTTCGCTGATACGTTTGCTGCCATCAACGAACTTCATCCAGTCTGGATTGGACGCTACGGCACTGGACTGGTGTGCGAAGGCTCCATCAGTATGGGCTGTTACCAGCTGAGGCAAGCTCAGCATTCCAGCCAATATGCTTAAAGGTATTATCTTTTTAGGGATCATTATTGCACCTTAATTATTGTTATATTTTTCACCGACTTTATTAGAACGAAAGCAGGTCAAATAATAAACGACAGCTAAGGCTGAATTGATGACTTAAAAGGTCAGGAGAGGATTTGGCTAACTGCTTATCGTAGTGTCGTATATCCAATCGATCCTTGCTGAAGTAGCTGCATGAAAGGGCTGCGTAATTGCATAATGAGACCTCATAGGAACTAAATATGTGTATTTCAACTGCATTTTAAAAGACTGTGTGTACATACAGTTGATTTTTTGGGGTGAGGTCAATCCATGCGCGTTTGCACGAAAGAATTTATAATCATGCCTGTTTGCACTGGAACAATTAAAAAAAATGTAGCAAAATCAGTACATTATCAATATAGAACCTGACATAACGAGACCCTCGTTATTTAGGTAAATGCGCATGCGCGTATTTCTGGAGCTTGGAAATGGATTTCAAAAATTACCAAGTTAAATCAATCAGTTACCGTGAAGTTTCTAAAAGTCACTTCCGTGCAAACGCGCATGCGCATGATTAAAATGTTAAATCTGGTATGAATATGATTGAAGAAAGAGTTCCAAACAACCACAATCTATCTGTTATGGGTGGATGTTTTCTAGTTCTTGGTGGTTTGATATTCTTACTCAATATTTTAAGAGAATATTTTTCTTCTAATAGTGAATTTCTTGGATTGGCATTCATTTCGCTGATTGCCGCATTCGTTGTAATGTACTTCTGGCAAAAATATATGCGTAGTATATTTCGTTGTCCTAACTGTAAAACTCACATACCAAAATCACAGCCAATCTTAGATCTACCAGGCTCTCCTATTCATCATTACTGCGAGGTCTGCAAAATAAATTGGTTACTAGGTAAAACACCGTACCCTCGTCACGCAGATGGTACTAGTGATGAGTGATTTAACAAACAACTGCATCGGACAAATTTTCGATGTCACCTTTTGTGCAAAAACACGCACAAAAGCCACCAACAAAAATTTGCTCGTTGAGTCGGGCGTTAAATCTGGTATGAATATGATTGAAGAAAGAGTTCCAAACAACCACAATCTATCTGTTATGGGTGGATGTTTTCTAGTTCTTGGTGGTTTGATATTCTTACTCAATATTTTAAGAGAATATTTTTCTTCTAATAGTGAATTTCTTGGATTGGCATTCATTTCGCTGATTGCCGCATTCGTTGTAATGTACTTCTGGCAAAAATATATGCGTAGTATATTTCGTTGTCCTAACTGTAAAACTCACATACCAAAATCACAGCCAATCTTAGATCTACCAGGCTCTCCTATTCATCATTACTGCGAGGTCTGCAAAATAAATTGGTTACTAGGTAAAACACCGTACCCTCGTCACGCAGATGGTACTAGTGATGAGTGATTTAACAAACAACTGCATCGGACAAATTTTCGATGTCACCTTTTGTGCAAAAACACGCACAAAAGCCACCAACAAAAATTTGCTCGTTGAGTCGGGCGTTACAAGTCTTAAATTATGATTGAAATTGAGTTTGAAGAACCAACTAGAGAGAAATGCAGTTGCTGTGAAAACACAACTGTTAGGCTTACAAGGTTTGTGTATCAAGATGACGATGCATTCGCTGTATATTATGTGCTTTTTACCGAAGGTCACGAAGATAAAATCGCTCATTCACTTATTGGCTTGGGTGAATGGGGAGAAGAAGGCCGCCCTGAATTACGCACAGCATTTGCAGTAGACATTTGGTCTACTGAAGATAATTGGGTTGTAAGAGTTATCGATAAAGAAGAATCACCTTGGGGTCATGTAGATTTTCTTGGCAACATACTTGATCGTGAAGAGGCTCTGACCCATGAATGGATTAGCGATGTCTTTCATTTAACTGATCATATAGTTACTGAAGATAAACCGGTAATGGAGTATTTTTCCTGACCCAACTTGTAACAAGCGGCTGCACCGGACAAATTTCCACTGTCACCTTTTGTGCAAAGGTACGCACAAAAACCGCCATCAAAAATTTGCTCGGTGAGCCGGGCGTTAAGCAATAAGGAGAATCTGCACCATGTGGGGAGACCTTCACGAATCAAAAAACATTAATATCTCTTTATCCGAAACTATTGGGGCGGGTAAAGGAAATCGATTGTTTCGCGAACTTGGTGCAATACTTCATTATGATGTTTATTCCTTTGAAGCTTCTGAAAATGAAATTTGGCAATCTGAATCAATTTTGGATATTGAGTTAAGGCGGGATGGAGTAGAGGTTGACGCCCAAGACGACTTTAACCAAATTATATTATTCTATCTACTGGCATCAAGGCCTAGCTCAGATCAAACTAAAGCGCTAAATCTTGTATCAAAAGTTATTTCTACTTTTAATGGAAATGCTTCATATTTAGGTCAGCCATTTTCAGTTGATTCTGTCCAAGGTAATTGGGATGAAGCTAATGATTTCCTACTTAAAGAATGGGGCGAAGAGCCTGGTAGTGAATCACTTCGTAGAATGATTGAGGAAAATCATGCTTAACAAGTACATGTTGCATCAACCACTGCGTGGTTTGGACGGTATTTCCGCTCGTTCCTCGCTACAAAACCGCCGCAAATGTAGGCGTTAGCTGCCCTCTGAATATCGTACAAAAATTATAGAAAGGACTATCTAAGCATATGAGTATTGAAAATATTTTTTCTGAGTTATGGCTGGCAGCATTTTGGGGGCCTTTAGCCGTTGGGTTGATATTGTTTTTATTAAGTAAGTTTTTTTCGGGAAAGAACGAAGAAAAAATCGTAACTTTTAAGTATGTTCGAGAGGTAGTCGTAAAACATGTTGTAGAGGTTAAGGAAAGAAAGAGAGCCTCACGACCGGTTTCACAAACAAGACGCAGTGGAGCTCGCAATGGAAGGGACGACCCAGCTCCTGCTTTAATAGGCATCGGTCTATTATTTCTATCATTCTTTTATGCTAAGCATCAAACTGAAGTTGTTGCTGTAGTCTTAGGGTTTAGTACATTCATTCTATCATTTGTTTTATTTACAGTATTTTTTGGTATTAGCAAAAATATAGCTCATGACCACAGCTGGACTCGATACCTATATACAACTCTATTCCTTGCTTTATTGGGCTATCCATTAATGTACATTGCACTTAATCCGATCTATGCGCCACTTGAAGTAAATAACATGAGCAGCATCGTTATGGATGGAGGGCTTGCCAGTATGTTCAAAAATTTTGGCTTGAAAGGGGTTGGGTTTTTAATGTTTCAAGCTTTAGGGTTTTTAACTTTAGCAATAGCCATGTTACTTCAGACTCTCTCATTGGTATTTTATACATCTGTAATTCAGCTTGCAGTTAGCCCAAACCAACGGCCAATAATTAATTTTGTTGCGCAAATCACGTCGAAGTTTAGAAGCCCTAATAAGATGATTGCGTTCAGTATTGTTCTTTATGTATTTTCCTTCGTTCTTATATCGGGTGTTGGGTATGAGTGGTGGTACAGTGCAGCTAACAATCACGTCAATTAGGATACTCGCAAGCCCGCACCTATTACGCGGGCGTTATACACAAAGGAAAGAGCCGTGAAGTTGTCTAAGTATTTTTCAATTCTAGTGATTTTTATGTCATTTAATTCAATGGCTGATTCGATGATCTGTATTGGTAGCAAGTCAGCTGCTTTACTAGAACAGCCTAATGGACAAATCACTCTAGCGAACGTCGATATTTCAGATGCTAAATATTTACTATCAAATAAAGAAGGCTCACTTAGATTTAAGGAGTTTGGTGAGGAGCTCTATGTTCCTTGCACAACTAAGAACTTTTGTACTTGTGGGACCACCGCATGGTGCGGGCAAGTATTGATTGATAAATTAGGAAACTTCACTTATTACGTTGATAGGACCTTCAGTAACAATATCTCTGGCTCACAAATAGTAAAAGGTAAGTGTGAGGAAATTTAGTAAGTGTATAACAAAAACATGTTGCATTAACCACTGCGTGGTTTGGACGATTTTTCCGCTCGTACCCCGCTAAAAAGTCGCCGCAAATGCTAGGCGTTATCTTCTAGGAAGTACTAAATGATTTGGTTCAAGAAGAATAAAGAATGTATGCACTGCAGAAAAAATAAAACTAAACGGGATTTTGAAAATCAGCCTATTTGTGCTGCTTGCAAGATGGAAATACTAATTGGTAGAGAGCCAAAGAGGCTTTGTCCGGCAGATGGTACCGTCATGGTCAAAAGTCATAAGAATGAAATAATAATTGATTACTGTCCGAAATGTATGGGAGTTTGGCTGGATGCAGGCGAACTAAGTGCTATTAGGGCGGCTGCTACACAAGATGGTACGATTTCTGGCATGAAGATAGGCATGATATAAATCTGTAACCCTGTTAACAATCGCGTTAACACGAATTGATTTTTACCGTTGAGCTTCAAAATTCACCCGTTACGCGAGCGTTATAGTTCTAAGGAGTTTTAAATGAAGGACGTGTTTCTAATATTGTTCGGTATCTTATTCATATCTGTGTTGGTATGGTTTTTCTTATGCAATAAGATGTTCAAAGCATTAGCACTCAAACATCCTGAGAAGTATGAGGATATAGGAAAACCTAGCCTGATAATGAACAACTCATTATCAAACAATATTTCATTTATGATGTTTTTGTTTAAAAGAGAATGGCGATATCTAAATGATCAAAGTGTCGCATCTTTAGGAAAAACAATGAGCGTATTCATTACGCTTTATCTTGCCTTATTCTTGGTCATTATTATAAGTGTGCCCTTAGGGTTGGCCCCATAACAAGTTTGTCGGGGGAAGATCAGGCGAAGTAAAGAGCGCTCCTTAGTTGAGCGTTAGGCTACTCAAAATAATATCAGGGAAATATATGAATTGGATTTCAGAATTACAAAGCATAAATTACGTGGCCGTAGCAATTGCGACGATTTCAAGCTATGTACTTGGTTTTGCCTGGTATCATTGGGCAATTTTTGGTGAAGCATGGGCAAATGCTTTAGGTATCACAAAAGAGGAGGCTGATAATACCGAAGGTCTTGGAGGCGCTTTCATTATGTCTTTAATTTCAGGGCTATTAAAAACCTTATGTATTGCCTTACTTATGGCAGCATTAAATATAACAGGTGTTCTGGGCGGAGCACTTTTTGGTGCGGTGGTTGCAACGGCACTTATTTTTACATCGCTAGGCTACTACAATGGTTTCGCTCGTACCTCTTCAAAACTAACTTTAATAAATTCAGCACATAGCATTGTTGAACTTACTTTAATTGGTACCGTTATTGGTGTAATTACTTAACAAATTTAGCCTAATAAGCACATTATAAATCGCCTACAAAATGATGTGGGCTCTCCCTAGAAGGCCATCCCGTTAAAATTAATATACTTTTTGCCTTTGAAACTCCAACCATTAGATTCTTAAACATGGGGATAATAGCTGGAGTATTATAGATTTCCCCTAACACGGTATTCGCTGGGTGTTGACCCCATATGCGTTTTGAAAAAACGCCTAAAGCTCCCTGTGTCCTTAAACCCTAATAACTGGCTAATATCATCGTTCTCTAACTCCGAGTGCACCAAATGAAAACACGCTTCGTTTAATCGAAACTGAATAAGCTCTTTGTTAAAGCTCGTTTGGGCTAAGGATAATTTTCGCTTAAAGGAAGTCAGGCTAGTATTTAATAATGTCGCGCATTGTTCTTGGGAATACTCTTGTTGGCGAAAAATATCGTGCAGGACGTGTAACTCGCCTTTATTTGCGCCAGTATTCTCTGACCCTCCGGACTGCTGCGCTAACTGGCCTCGCAATAAAGTAATCATGCTATTGGCAGCAACCGAATTTGCGGCATGGCCAGAGTGAATTTCAGAATCGAGATAATCCTTGTGAATACATATCTGGTTGCCGTAACTTTTATCGATGCAATTCCCATGAAAGATCTTTTCTATCTCTGCTTGGGCCAGTTCTCTGTCCGATTTAATATGAATAATCAGTCCGCTGGTTTCACTTTTTAACTCTTCTTTTAAGCTGCTGAGTTGATAAATAACTTGATAGACAATGGTGAAAAAACAATCAATATATTGGGTAAGAAGTTCAGAGCGGGTAAATTCTGGATGGAGTTCTAAGATAATATGCGAGTCTGTTTCTTTCACTTCGATATAAAACAGTGCAGTGACAAGGTTCTTGTATTGAATCATTAAGTCGAGTGCTTGGCGCCATGTGCTGCAGTTCATAATCGCGAGGCTTAATAATCCATGGCTGGCCATGGTTAAGCGTTGGCCTAACTCTAGGCCCCAATGAGCATCAAGACCCTCTTTATTTAGACAGCTAGCAATCGAACTGTATTGCTGCCAGCTGATGTACAGGTCAGGTTGTTTGATATCTTCTGATGTGAGTTTGCCAGCCGCGAGCAAATCACGACTGCTGAGGCCAAACTCCATGGCCATGGAATAGAGCTGTGCAGGGTGTAAATGCCACGGAAAAACCTTGGCTTCGCAATTTATTAAATTATTCATGGGCTAATCTGCACGTAACCTGATTAATAACGTCTCAATAATAGCAGTGCTTTACCGTAAGTCGTTGGCCGTAGCGTTTTTAAAGTTGGGCTGTTCTGCCTTTGTGAAAATGTGAACATCGAGCACACTGTTGAAATGATAAATACTAATGTTCAAACTAATACTCCCTTAAAACCTACCGCCTGCGTTTTGTGCTCAATGAATTGTGGCCTAAACGTCTCGGTAGAAGATAACAAAATCAATAAAGTTGAAGCCGATAAAGAGAACCCGATTACTCAGGGGCACATCTGTAATAAGGCCTTTAGCATTGATAAATATGTGAACCATAAGCAACGCTTGAAAGCCCCGTTGAAAAAAGACGCGAAGGGTATTCAGCAAGTGGCTAAGTGGGGCGATGTATTGCCGGAAATCGGTCAGCGTTTAAAAGCCATCAAAGAGCAATACGGTGGTGACAAAATAGCGATCGCAGGTTTAGGAGGCCAAGCGAATCATTCTGATGTGCTCTACGGTTTGTCACTATTGAAGTCGTTTAACTCTCATTGGTTTTTCAGTGCCTACGCTCAAGAAAAAACTCAGCACCATATGATTGAACGCTGGATGTTTGATTCACCGCCTCACTCTATGATTCACCCTGATCCGTGGAAAAGCGATGTACTGATTATTATCGGCTGCAACCCTTTGCATTCTAATCGGGGTTATAAAACGGCAGAGAACTTACGTGCGTTTAAAAAAGCGGATAAACAGTTATTTGTAATAGACCCTCGTCTTTGTGAAACCGCTCGTAAAGCAGACGTTCATATTGCTCATCGACCGGGCAGTGATGTGTGGTTGTTGACGGCGATGGTTGCCATGGTGGTGCAAAATAATTGGCAAGATAAAGAATACATGTCGCAGTGGGTGATTGGGGGCGCTGAATTGGTTGAGCACTTCAACGATATTGATATCGCTGAGCAATGTGCAAAAGCCGATGTGGATGTTGAGGCCGTTCTTGCGATGACCAAGGCTTATGCGCAAGCGGATAAAGGCAGTTTGTTTTGGGATACCGGCATTGAATGGATTCCCCATACCAGCATCGTCAGTTGGTTATTGCGAGTATTGCTGGTTATTACTGGCAATTATGGTCGTGAAGGGGGCAATGCATTGCGCCCTGGTTTTATGGCTGATGGCCATTTGTTAGAAGCGAAAGAGCCCTATGTTGCACCGGCTTCAGGCATTCGCGGAATTCCTGCGTTGGGTCCCTTTGATATGTTTTCGCCTAACTTATTGGTGGATGAAATCAATGCCGGTCATGTTCGAGCCTTGATTGTGTGTGGCGCAAATCCCTTGCGATCGTATGCCAATACGGCAGAGATGAAGAAGGCCTTTGAAAAGCTTGATCTCTTAGTGGTAATGGATACTTCGCATACCGAAACAGCTATGGCCGCCGATTATGTGTTGGCGACACCGGGTGGTTATGAGAAGTATGAGTGGAGCACGTTTGGCAGAAAATTCCCAAATCTTACTGTACATTTACGTCCGCCTGTTGTTAAGCCGACTGGGGATTTAAAAGTAGAGGCTGAAATATTTAATCAACTATTACACCATAGTGGAGGCCCTGCAAAAGCACCGAAGTGGTTAAAGCGTTTGGGTAAAAAAGGCTGGGAAAATAAATTGATTGGCCCTGCGATTATCGTCAGCGGAATGATCGCGGCGAAAGGTAATCCGGTGAAAGCATTTGTGCGCTGGGTAAACTGGGCCTACGATGTGGTTGGGGATTCATTGCCGGCAAAACATACCGCCAGTTTGTGGTTGACTTGCCAGCTCGTTGCATTTACTCGTTATCGTCAGTTTAAAACGTTGCCTGGTTTGGAGTCTCCAACTCGTAATCCTTTTATCTTGGGTACAAAATGGTTTCGACAGATTTTGGATAACCCTAATGGCACCATTATGGCGACGCTGCCTTGGGATTGGCATTTAAAGCAGGCTCTGGGGCATAAAGATAAGAAGATTCAATTATTACCTAAGCCATTGCTGACTATTTTTAAACGTGTGGTGAATGAATCTTTTCAGACGACTGATGAATTCCCTATGTGGTTATCAGCAGGGGAGCGCAGCCCTGGCACGGCCAATACGATTATGCGTGATCCATCGTGGCGTAAGGGCCGCACAAGTCGTTGCTTACTAAAAATCAACCCAGAGGAAGCGAGTAAGTTAGGGTTAGAAAATGATGATTGGGTTGAGTTAATAACGTCTGCTGGGCAAGCGAAGCTGCAAGTTATTTTAGATTCTGCAATGCGTCATGATAATGTTTCTATCCCGAATGGTTTAGGATTGTTATACCCTGATGATGAAGGGGAACTTAAACCGTTTGGTATTAATCCTAATGATTTAACGGACTATCGCTGGCGTGATGAATTAACCGGTATTCCCGCGCATAAAACGGTTCCTTGTAGGCTCGTTAAGTGTGAAGAGTGAATATAAAGTGTGATGCTTAAAGTAAGGTGATGATGTGGGTCATGATTTAAATGCGTTAAAGAGCTTGTTTGTATTGTATCGAGAACGCAGCGTCACAAAAGCGGCTCAGGTGATGGGGGTAACTCAACCCTCTATGAGCCGTGTACTAAATAAATTGCGGAACGAATACGACGATCGTTTATTTGTAAGAGAAAAAGATAGCTTGGTGCCAACCCCGAAAGCTGATTTATTAGTTACTAAGCTTGCACCGTTGTTTGAACAAATAGACTTAGCAATGGATTGCGCTGTGCCTATGCAACCACAAAGTGTGACGGGGAAGTTTTGTTTTTCTGCCCCTGACTTTATTAGTAAATTCTCTATGGAGAATTTGCCTTCAGGTATTTTAAGCACGACTCCAAAAATAGAATTTTCTTATCGCTATTGGTCGATTGATTTAATCGATCAGTTAAAAGCCGGGGATGTTGATTTAGCCTTTGGCTATTTTCCTGAATGCCCCAACCACATTAAAAAATACACAATTAGCGAAGATGAGTTCGTATTGGTGCATCGTCCAGATCATGGTTTGGCGAGCAGTGTCACAATAGAAAACTTATTGGAATATCCGCATATATCGATTCGGGACTCTGGTTTCTCTGATGAGTTTTTTGATAAAGCTTTAATGGCTAAGGGCGTTCGTCGACAAAATGTGGTGACAACCCCTGATATTGCGGCGGCATTTTCTTTGTTAATGAAATCTGATTGTCTAATGGTTGCTCCTGCAGGGCTTGCGCGATATTTATGCCCGCAAGCAATTCAGCACAAGTTACCGACGGGTGACAAAGGCTTTGAATACAGTTTGTATTGGGGGGCGATTAAAGACCAAGATAAGCTGCATCAATATATTCGAAATATCATTACCGCGACTTTCAAAGAGCATTGGCCAATGACTATTTCTGATTAATGGCTCTATTTGATTTTTGCATATTCCATATAGCCAGAAGCTATTCGTTCGACTCTGCCATTTTCGTTAAAGTTTATTGTGTAAAAACAATAAAATAATAATGAAAATAGCGTGGTTGAATCTATGGGTTTTTGGATCGGTAAGTTAACAGATAAGGGCTATCAGTCTCCTTGGATCTATCGCGTATTAAAACCTAAGACCTCAGGTAATCAGGTTAATGGATTAGGCGAAGAAGAACTTCGCCAGCCCAGCCCGATCTTATGGCACCGACTGAAGTTTATTCGTCACCGCTTGGTGCAGCTATTATTCCAATCTCGATTTCGCCCTAGAATTCTTTTGCGCCATTTTGATATGGCGATTCATTTTATCAAGATGAAGCGAGCAAAAAAGAAACTGAAGAAAGCTCTGCCAAACCCGAATGTTCAAGACTTAGGTAATGATGCTACGACCATCATTAAAGACTTATGCATTGCTCAGGGTGCTGAAACCGTTGGGGTGACTAAGATGCGCCCTGAATGGATGTTTGAGGGTTATGAATTACCTGCATGGGCTCAAGAGGCGCTGAATGAGGATAAATTGCACCTCGTTATTATGGCGGTTCAGCATGAGAAGGAGAGCTTTGAGTCTTCACCGAGTTGGGCATTTTCTAAAGAAATAGCGAATCAATACAATCAAGGTTCGGATATCGCAATCTTTGTTGCTAATTGGATTTTAGAGAAAGGCTATCGAGCTTATGGCCATGGTGGACCAGAAGCGGGGGAGTTTACTTTAACTCCAGCAGCGATTGAGGCTGGATTAGGTGAGTTAGGGAAGCATGGCTCTTTAATTAATCCAAAGCTCGGCGCTAATTTCCGCATCGCCTGTGTTTACACCACGTTAGAGTTAGAAACTAACAATGCCGCTGAGTTTGGCATTGATGACTTTTGCATGCGTTGCCAAATATGTACTCGTGAGTGCCCACCTGATGCTATCAGTGATGGCAAGAAAATGGTTCGGGGTATTGAGAAGTTCTATGTCGATTTTGATAAGTGCTTTCCATACATGACTGATAACTATGGTTGCGGCATTTGTCTTAGAGTATGCCCTTGGTCGCAAGAGAATATTGTAGAGAAGGTCTTTCGAAAGCAGCAAAAACGCTTGTTTGGCAATGTGATTGATAAGGATGTTATTGCGATTGATGCGACCGTGTATCAATCAACTACTGTCAATTTACCTATCTTTCAGCCATCGGATGGCTGATCTCGCAGTAATTGAGGGTAAAAGTTCATACTGAATTATGTTCTGAAGAGCATTGATAATATATTTAATATTTATCTACCCTTCTTTTAAACCTGCACTTAAAAAATCAATGACTATTTTATTGATAGGGTT
This sequence comes from Oleispira sp., assembly GCA_036960605.1. Taxonomy (GTDB): domain Bacteria; phylum Pseudomonadota; class Gammaproteobacteria; order Pseudomonadales; family Oceanobacteraceae; genus Oleispira. The sequence goes on from JBALXI010000007.1 coordinate 119,645, forward strand.
TCTTTTACCTTGTGCGTGATAAATTAACGAGAGATAAAAATCATCTATTGAGTATTCTGGGAGTATCTCAACTAAGTCTCCTTTCTGAATGGCTTCATTTACAAAAAAATCAGGAAGTTGTGCGATACCTAAATCGGATTCACATAAGTCAGCTGTCATCTCACCACTGTTGACTTCAAATGGGCCGTTAATCGCAATAGTTTGAACTTTATTATTACTCTTAGGCTTCAGGTCTTTAAAGTGCCAACGGTGGGCGTTAGCAATTGAAGAGTCTATCAAGCAGTTATGCCGATTCAGGCTATCAGGACTGTGGGGCACGCCATGCTTCTCTATGTATCTGGGGCTAGCAACTAATTTTAAGCTGATCTCATTTAACTTTTTTGCAATGAAGTTGGAATCCGGTAAGCGTGAAACTCTTAATGCAATATCAAAGCCTTCATCGACTAGATCATTGAATAGATTGTTCAGGACTAATTTTATTTGAATCCCCGGATATTCTTGGTGAAACTCCTTGAGTAAAGGGCCGATCAGTTTTGTACCTAAAAAGACAGGAGCGGCTATTAAAACCCTTCCCGTGAGGTTTTTGTTTTCTATGCTCGCGGGGCTTTCTAGTTCACTGACCTGATCGAGTATCTGCTGCATTTTGTCTAAGTAATCTTTGCCTTCTTGGGTCAGCGATAAGCTGCGAGTCGATCGGTAAAGCAACTTTCGTCCTAACCAGCTCTCAAGCTCATTAATATTCTTGCTGATCACCGAATTAGCGACTCCCAATTCTCGTGCAACCGCTGACATAGAGCCTTGTTTAGCAACGGCGGCAAAAATCGCCATGGCTTTAAGCTGATTCATATTATTCTCAAATTAGAAAAAGTAATTTTTCATTTTGCTCTGTTCTGTATCAAATGCAAGTGGCATAGACTGGTTTCAGTCAGCAATAAAGAGGAAAAGATCATGAGCAACTTACAGACGAGAAATTTGGACAACATGCCCGTGCGAACTGGGGAAAAGCCAGCGACGAATCCTGTGCCTCCTCATCTGCAGTATGACCAGCATAGCCCTAGGGATATTTATAAAAGTTTGGCGGATTGGATGTTTGGGTCGTTCCCTAAGTCTCGTGAACACGAAACTCTAATTTCTGTGCCTAGCAGCCGAGCGATGTGGCTGCATGAGTCGGTTAAGCCAACTCCGCCAGAGGGCTTTATGCCGCCAGCCCATAGCCGTGAATTCGCTCACTTGCATAAAGATGGCAGCATTCACGTTTGTTTACCCGATGAGGATGTAGAGGCTGTACTAAAAGCTAAATGGGGAGAGGTTCATCCGTACAAGCATATGGGGGTAAACGAAATATTAGTTTATGCGCCACAAAATGAAGAAGAAATGAAAGTTATGCAGGATGTGATTATTGCGTCTTACGAATTTGTCACGGGCGAAGTCTATTCACCACAAGGTGCATAGCGCCTTTTTAGAACAGTTTTTAGAGCTTCGGTTGAGCTATTTATTAGCGAAATACATTATTAAAGTGAGGATGGAAAATGACTAAAAAAGTAATCGCATTTTCAGGTAGCAATAGCAGTCAGTCAATTAATCAGGCCTTAGTCAAGATTGCTGCATCCAAATTGAAGGATGCAGAGGTGACTATTATCAGCCTGCAGGATTATGAATTGCCTCTTTATAGCCAAGACCTAGAGCAAAATGAAGGTTTTCCCGATAAAGCGAAAGAACTGAAAGCATTAATCGTTGAGCATGATGCATTGATCATTGCATCACCTGAACATAACGGTTCAATGCCAGCAGTATTCAAAAATACAATTGATTGGCTGTCTCGCATGGTTGAACCCATGCAGCCATTCTTTGGTGATGAGAAAAAATCTGTTTTGCTATTAAGCACTTCGCCGGGGCCTACAGGTGGAAAAAACGGACTGGCACACTTAGCGAGCTTAATGCCTTGGTGGGGTGGCGATGTGAAAGCGACATACAGTCTAGGTAGTTTTTATGATCATTTCCTTGAAGGTAAATTGAGTTCGGGTATAGATCACGAATTGACGCTGGTGGTTGATGAATTCGTTAGAGAATTATAATTATTGAGTTAGCAGGTGCTAATTTTCTTTCTATTTAGATCGCTGAATTTTATTTCAATGATTGAATTGAATTTAGTGATCTAAAACTTTATAGAATTTAGTCCGTTATATTAGGTGTAAAGCATGAAGAATAAATTTATTTTTTTAGTCGCCTTTTTAATGTCATTTGCGGCACTGGCGATTGACATGATTATGCCGGCATTAGGGAGTATTAAATCAAGCCTTGGCATACAAAGTGATAATGATACACAACTGATTATTTCGATAGTATTTTTAGGTATGTCTTTTGGGATTTTATTTTACGGTCCTCTATCTGATGCCTTCGGTCGTAAAAAATCGCTATATTTAGGAATCTCTTTATTTGTAATGGGAGGGATAGTTTCTTATACCTCCCAAAGCTTGGAAATGATACTGGTTGGTCAATTTTTACAAGGTTTTGGCGCAGCAGCGTGTCGAGTGGTTTCTCTAGCAATGATACGCGATAGATTCAGTGGCGCAGAGATGGGGAAGATTATGTCTCTAATCATGATGATTTTTATTATTGTCCCAGCTATTGCCCCCTCATTGGGCCAGTTCGTTTTATATTACTATGAATGGCAGACCATTTTTGCACTGCTGATTGCTTTAGGTGTTTTAGGGATGGTTCTCTTGAAATTCATGCAAGAGGAAACACTGCCTGTTGAAAATCGTATTCCATTTTCATTCTCTAATATTGTTAGTGGCATAAAAGAAACATTGAAGAATCCTATTTCACGAGCTTATGCACTGGCTTCAGGTTTCATCTTTGGTGCCTTTGTTGGTTACTTGAGTTCTGCACAACAAATACTGCAAATTCAATATGAACTAGGAAACCAGTTTGCCTATTATTTTGGTGGCTTAGCTTTGTTCATTGGACTTTCTTCTTTTGTGAATTCTCAATTAATAGGGCGCTATGGTATGGCCCAGCTAGCGAACATGTCTCTGATGTTTATGACTGCATTTTCGGCTTTATATCTTCTCGTTTTAAGTGTATCGGGAGGAGAGTCTTCGTTAGTTATTTTCTTAATCTATCTTGGCTCCATTTTCTTGTTGATGGGGACCTTGTTCGGGAACTTGAATGCGCTCGCCATTGAGCCATTAGGGCATATCGCAGGTATTGCTAATTCAGTGATTGGGTCACTGCAGACATTCATCTCTGTTGGTATTGGTGGAGCCGTTGGGCAGCTCTATTCGGGTGATGTATACCCGCTGGTATCCGCTTTTTTTATTATGAGCCTATTGTCTCTTGCTGTTATTCGGCTCTCAACAGCCAACGCTGCATCCAGATTACGTCAGTAACATAAAAGGTGAAATGACATGGCATATATGAAGCAAGGGTGTTGGTTACCCGATGAAGATAAAGAAGGCCTTACTTATACCGATACGTTTGATGACTTTGGTGAGGTAGAAGCAGGGCGTTATCACTTGTATATTTCTTATGCGTGCCCTTTTGCTCATAGGCCTTATTTGGTGCATAGCCTAATGGGATTAGGGGATGCTATTAGTATTTCTAGCATGGCGGCAAATCGTCATTCATGTGGCTGGGCTTTTGACGAGACTGATATTGATCCGCTATTTGGCTATAGCCATTTACAGCAACTATATACCCAAGCCAAGCCAGATTTTACCGGGCGTATTACGGTGCCTGTATTGTGGGATAAAAAACGGAATGTGATTGCCAGTAATGATTCGGCGAGTATCGCGCAGTGGTTTAATGATGAATGGCAGAGTATAGCAACGAAGCCAAATAATTTGAGTCCTACTGATCAGAGAGACGTCATTGATGAGCTGTGTGAATGGTTGAATGAACAAATTAATGTTGGTGTTTATAAGGCAGGTTTTGCAAAAGAGCAGGCATCGTATGACAGCGCATTCGATGATGTATTTAAAGCTTTAGACGAGTTGGATATCCGGCTTTCGACACAGCGATTTTTGCACGGTAATACACTAACGATGAGTGATGTACGATTAATCCCAAGCTTGTTACGTTTCGATTCAGTTTATTACTTTCATTTTAAATTAAATAATAAACGCATACAGGATTATGCGAATTTATGGGGATATTTGCTTGATGCTATGCAAATCCCAGAAGTCGTGGCGACATTTAAAGAAGTGCATCTTAAGCAGCACTACTTCTATTCACACAACTTCATTAATCCTACGCGGATAGTGCCTAAAGGACCTGTTATTGACTGGTTCCAGACTCACGATCGCAGTAATAAATTTTAATATGTATAACCCGAGGAAGCTAATATGAAAAACAATATGAACGTTAATATGAAAAAAGCGATTAAGCTATTAACCGCGACGGTAGCTGTCTTAGGTCTATCAGCATGTGCGAGTACTAATTCTCGCATTGCTGATCTTGAATCTGAGCTGGCTCAATATAAACAAACCGAGGCATTAGAGGCTAAAAACATTGCCTTGTACGACAAGATGGATTTAGTGGCGTTCACTCAGCATGATATGAAGACCATTCAAGAGATTCATGCGGATGATGTCGAGGTTTATAACCCAGACGGTTCTTTAACCAAGGGTATGGATAAACACACACATGAAATGCAGTGGTTGTTTGATACCTTTCCTGATATCGAAATTAATGAACACCCTATCAAGTTTGGTTCAGATAACTGGACGGCGGGTATGAGTGTGACGACAGGTACATTTTCTGCACCGATGAAATTACAAGACGGCACTGTTATTCCACCAACGGGTAAAAAATTCTCTATTCGTATCGTGACACTGGTTCGCTGGGAAAACGGACGTATTGCAGAGGAATATTTATTCTGGGATAACGCTGATTGGAATCGTCAGATTGGTTTATAGCGAATTATATCCCTGACTATATCAAGGGATGTGCCAGCGGCGAAAGCCGCTGAGTACATAATGGGAGGTAATAAAAACGATCACTTAATTGGACTTACCAATATTGTAGCGATATCCAATATGGATTATCAAGTTTGCTAAACTTAGTGCTTATACGACATTCTGAGTATTATGTATTGTTCTTCTTATTTGATACTGCTTTAATCTGACTCAAGTACAAATAATGTACGGCTATATAATAAAAATAAAACCACTGTCAGGTATCAATATGAATTATCCATTTGTTAAAACAATAGGATCAAAAGCTTTGTTGGGGCTTTTTTCCGGCTTAATCGGCTTCTCTCAAATTTCTGTCGCGCATAATGACGCTGCTTATAGTCATGACTATCGCGCCGTTGCCTCTAACTCTGCCTGGATGGCGGGTGTTGATGGTAATAAGCGAGTCAGTGAATTATCGATTCCAGGTACCCACGATACCATGTCTATTCGTGCGGGTGATGCTTGGCAAAATCAAACGATGACCTTAGCGCAGCAGCTAACGTCTGGTGTGCGTGTGTTTGATATGCGTACTCGTCATATCAATAACGGCTTACGTATGCATCACGGGATTATCGCCCAAGATACTTATTTCAATAATGTATTAAATGATATCGATGGCTTCTTAGCGGCTAATCCAAGCGAGACTGTTTTATTCCGTTTGCGTACTGAACATACGTCAGAGAATAATACTGAAAGTTATACTCAAACTTTGAATAAATATTTAGCGGCGAAGGGTGCTAAGCGCTGGGTTCCTACTAATTCAAATCCAACCCTAAATGAAATTCGCGGTAAGTTTGTAATCTTGCAAGAATTCTCTGGTTATGCCCCTGATGGCAAGCCTTACGGACTTTCTTATGGCGCGATTGATAAGCAAGACGACTATGCAATGTCTACGAATTGGGCACTGTATGACAAGTGGACGGCTGTTAAAAACCATTTGAATAAATCAAAAAATGGAAATCGCAATACGATCTACATGAACTACCTAAGTGGTGCTAATGGTTCGTTCCCATACTTTGTTGTAAGTGGTCACTCTAGCCCAGGTACTTCAGCACCGCGTTTGGCAACTGGCCTTACGACTCCTGGTTGGAACAGTTCTTACCCTGACTTCCCACGCGTTAGCTGCTTTATCGGTATTTGTACTATTGCCTTTGAAGGTACGAATACACTAACGGCAAACTACATCGCGAACTCAGCCTATAACTCTGGTGTTGCCGGTATGGTGATGACAGATTTCCCAGGTAAGGGTTTTATTGAAAATATTATCCGTTTAAACAACGTTGCTGATTACCGTGAATTGCGTGATGCACGTACTGGCAAGTGTCTTGATTTTGAAGGTGTTACACCGGCTAACGGTAAAAAGGCTTTGCTTTGGGATTGTGCGAATGTTACTTGGCAGAAGTGGTCGTATGATGCGACGACAGGCCTGCTGCGTAATAAAGCGAACCCAGCTTACTGCTTAGATAATATGGGTCAGCCATATTCTGGTGGTGGTATTCATATGTGGCAGTGTAATGCGTCTAACGTGAATCAGCAGTGGAATTTTGTTGGAAATAACTTGCGCCCGAAAGCGAATGGCTACATTTCTGTAGATGCTTATGGTCGTGACAATGGTTCTAAAGTTGGGTTGTGGTCTAACCATGGCGGATCTAACCAGCAATGGAATTGGGGTAACTAGTTACCTTATGTTACTCAATCTCTAGCGGTTTTGTTGCTGCTAGAGATTTTATCAACGCAACTTTTTATCTGCTTCTACGCTTCAAATTCCTACGATTCCCCCCTTCTAATTAGTCAATATCAAGTAAGTTCCTCCTGCGTACGGGCACTTTGTAATCCAGATTACATTCTTTCTTAGTACGTTAGTATTAGATGATTAAGGTTTCCTAACAATAATTATACTAAATCATCGCGAGGCTTTTATGACCTTATTGAAATCACTAGCAGGAGTGGGCTTGTTGGCTTTAGCCAGTGCACAGGCTTCTGCGCTAGAGCAGTCCGTAGAACAAGATAAAGTCTGTTTCTATCATGGCGATAGTTTCAAAGGCACATCAGAGTGCTATGCGCCAGGACAAAACATCAGTGATGTGGGTAATACGCATCATAATAACTTCACCTCGGTACGTGTCTATGGCAATGCTTATGTACGCGCTTATCAAGATAAGAATTATGGTGGCAAACAAACCATTATAATGCTGGATGCCCATAAATTTGATGCCTTAAACGATGAAATTGATTCACTAAAAGTATTGATCCGTGAAACTGATGACTTTGCGTGCTTGTACGAGCATCAAGGCTATCGCGGAACGCCAATTTGTATTGAAAGTGGTCAGCAGATTTCGAATCTAGATGGCAGTATTGGCCGTAATAATGCATCGTCTGTAATTACGGTGGGTGATGCTTATGTCGATGTTTATGAAGACAAGTCTTTCGAAAAAGTTAAATGGCGCTATAACCATAGCCAAGGCCAGATGACGGGGGACGCTAACGATAATGCCGATTCCATCAAGGTCCATACCGGTAATCGTTCTGATTATGTTAATCGTATGCTAGAGCAGCGCAAGCTAACCGATCAGGTTGCAGCTCAGCGTGGTTATATTATGGGAACTCATAATTCTTATAACAGCTGGGATTACCGTAATAGCCTAAGTCTTGTTGGTCCAAACCATGACATTACTCTCTATGAGCAATTACAAATGGGTTCGCGAATGGTGGAGCTGGACCTGCACAACAAGGGTGATGAATTGGTTGCTTGTCATGCTGTAGATTGTGACTTGAGTTGGACGAGAGTCGATATTCCTAGATTAATTAGTGAAATTCATAACTATCTGAAGGGTAATACCGATGATGATTTCATTTTTTTATATATCGAAAATGAATTGGAAAATTTGGATAATTATAACTTCCTAGCAAAGCTTATTGCTGATGGTCTAGGGGATTACGTTTATCGTCCTGAAAATGCCAGCAGTACGAGCTGTCAAAATGTGCCTTATGGTAAAACGTATGATGAAATGCAAGCCAATGGTCAGCGTGTTTTGATTATGGGGGCCGGCTGCAGCAGTGATAGTAAGGCTTCTGGTTTGAATTTATGGGCCTTTGCCAATGTGCATAACAGTGCAGGTATTAGCAATAATCTAGATTTTGATAGCATCCTTCAAGATAGTTTCAAAAGAATTTATGAGTGCGGCCACCCTAGCTGCCCTTTAGATCCTGAACGTATTTTTAATGACCGCGATAGCATAGTTCGCATTGCCGAGGGTGATGAAATACCTCAGCTTATGCAAGCGGGTGCCAACGTGCTGGGCATGGATAGTATTGATTGGGATGATATTGAGTCAGGTGGGCGCTTTGAATCACAAATCTGGAGCTGGAGAGCAGGCGAGATCGGTAAGGCAGGTTGGAATCACAATGTCGCTATCATGAGTCGTACAACTCCAGCCCTTGAACCTCAGTTTATTGCGGGCAGCTCTCGATCTACCTTGGCTTTTGCTTGCCTAATGGCAACGGGTTACTGGCAGGTAACAGAGACGTTAGGGACTTTCTCGGAAGGTACTGAAATATGTGGCGATATTGGCGGTACCTTTGATGTGCCTTTAACACCGCGTGAAGCACGCTTATTACGAAATGTTTTACCAGAAACTACTGATGTCTTCTTAAACTACGGTACGTCGGGTGGACAGCGTAAGCTTGCAGCGATTAATGCTTTAAGCGATCGTAAAGAGATACCTCAGCGCTAAATATCTGTGATTAGGATCACGTTTTTAAACATTAATAATCCAGTAATTATCTTTAAAAAGAGACTGTAATCTTGATTACAGTCTCTTTTTTTTTACTCATTATAATGATTAAGAATTAGTCATATTCATGATTTAAGATGAGAGTCGAAATGAATTCAAAGATAAAGAAAGTCTTCCAAAATTACCCAGTTCTAATTCTAGTGGCATTGCTGAGTGCTTGTGGTGGTGAATCTAGCTCTGGTGTTGCTGCAGAAGGCTTGCCAAATACACCTTCAGAAGAAGAGACTGAGCTTGCTACAGATACCGATGAGCCAGATGTTGCAGAGCCAGATGTTGCAGAGCCAGATGTTGCAGAGCCAGATGTTGCAGAGCCAGATGTTGCAGAGCCAGATGTTGCAGAG
>JBALXI010000007.1:128835-144317 GCA_036960605.1 Oleispira sp.
AGCCAGATGTTGCCGAAGTGTCAGTCGTTAAAAATTTGAAAGCAAAGCCAGCAGATCAAGAAATTAGCTTAACGTTTTCATCTGATCGTAATGCGAGTCAATATGAGGTTTTCATTTCTACTAAGATTAATAACCTTATCGATTGTTCAGAAAGTAGTAATGAATGCCGCTCTGTTTTAGTTAAAGAGAATGAGGCGATCTTTAATCAGCTTGATAATGCTCAGCAATACTCACTTTGGGTGCGTGCTCTTAATGCCGAGGGCAATTCGGGCGAGGTCAGCGCTGTTATTAGATTGTCTCCTGATCAATATACGCGAGCGAGTAATACACACACTATTGATTTCGAACAAAGCTTGGCTAAGTTGTCTAACGAGGGCGAAGTATTAGAAGAAGAGGCGGCTAACTGGCATTGTGTGTTTGATAATAATAGCAAGCTGGTTTGGGAAGTTAAGCATGATACAGCCGATTTTAATACGCGTTACCCAGGGCACGTGGGCCATAAGTATGCGTGGAAAAATACAGATGCAGAAAAGAATCTAGGTCAAATAGGCAGTGATTCTCCAGATGTTATTCCGGGTATTGATGGCCGAGTTTTTTGTGATGACGATGGCAGCGATGCTTTATTAGCCTGTAATACTGAAGCTTATGCTCAATTATTTAATCGTGAAGCGATATGTGGTTTTAGTGATTGGCGCTTGCCAACGGCGAAAGAACTACAAACGATCATTTCTTATACCAGTAATGATTTATTTGATACTCAATATTTTCCTCTGGCTAATCAGCAGCAAGGCCGTTTATGGACTGAGGAAACCGCGGCTAATACCCCAGAAAACGCCATCGTTATGGATTTAAAAGAATTTCATGGTGAGCTTTCAAAAGCGCGAAATGCAATTGCGATTCGACTGGTACGCGGTAATGCTGAAGCTGCAAAGCCTATCTTTCGTTTTGTTTTCCCCCGTGGTGAGTATAGTTTTGTTGATGACGTAGTGACGCGTCTGCAGTGGCGTATCTGCTCAGAAGGCACGACTCGAAGAGTAACAACGCTTTTCGGTATTTATAGCACGTACTGTATCGATGATCTAAAAAGAGATTTTTATGGAAAGTTAACCGATGTTGATGGTTTTTATACCTTTGAGGAAGCTATTGCCAAGCAGAAATCAGGGTGGCGATTACCGACCTTGGCGGAGTTAAAAACATTGGCTGCAAATCAGCAGGATATTCATGGAACATTTTATGCCGATCCCTTTGTTTTCCCCAATGCTGCACTATCGTCGGATGATGATTTTTATAAAAGAAACCACTTTGTTCCTGAAGAGGGGCGTAATGAATTTTGGAGTGCAACAGAAGATCCTGCAGACTCAGATAAGGTTTTTACTATGAATTTAGGTACGGGTGAAATTACGAAGCGCAGTAAAAATTATTATGCTAGAGCTCGGTTAGTTAAGTAATTAATGGATTTTTTTCAGTGAGATTTTGAGCGCTGGCCTAAACGTTAGCATGAACTATTAACGAATGACTGGTGAATTAGTGACTTATAGGGATGTTGATATAGCTAACTTTCATCTAAATATAATAATTTTTAGGAATGGCAGACAAGGGCTAAATTAATGAGTGTAATTGATAGTGAATTACTCTTTGGCAATCAAAGCCCCTTTGATATTGCTGATGAGGAAGCTAGAAAGATAATATTAGAACAAGGACGGTTGAGTAAAAAGAAAAAGGGAGAAGCAATTTATCTGGCAGGAGACTCTGTTGATAATGTCATTCTAATATTAAGCGGCCAAGTACAAGTATCTAAAACCGACGTTGGTGGCAGGAGTGTTTTGATTCATCCTGCCGTCGCGGGCAGCTGGGTCGGTTTTGTAGGTTATTTTTATAATGGATGCTGGCCCTATGATTTGATCGTGATGAGAGAATGTGAGTTCTTTAGCGTATCAAAAAGTACATTAGAGGCAGTGACAAAATTAAATCCGCTGATTTATCGTAGGATTTTAGAAATAATGGCTTATTACAGCAGCTTTTTTGCAGATCATTTAATGGGGTTTGTTTGTAAGCCCTTGAATATCAGGGTTACTCAAGCTTTGATCTCCTTTTCGGAGCGGTATAAAACAAATGAAATCCCTTTAACTCAATCGGATTTAGCCGCTTTTTTAGGCGTGACTAGAGAAGCGGTAGCACAGCAGCTGGGCCAGTTGCAAAAATCTAAACACATAGCTTCTGGCTACCGTAAGATAATTATTTTAGATAGGGTGTCTTTGCTCGAGATGAGTTCCATTACTCATGGTGATGGGCTGCAAGAGCTGTCTTAATCAATACTAAATTATGACTTTATTTCTTTAAAGATTGGAAAGAACTTTTTGTAAAAGACGTATAAGTTCTTGCTGTTCATCTTGCTCTAAAGGGCTCAGCACTTGTTGGTTCAAGGTTAGTGGAATTGGGAGCAAAACCTCTTTAAGTGATCGGCCTTTATCGGTTAAAAAAATTTGATAAGAGCGACGACTATTGGGATCTGCACGGCGTACAACTAATTCCAATTTTTCAAGTTTATCCAATGTTCTAGTAGTGGTTGAATTCTCTACTTTGGACTTATCTGAAATTTCACGTTGGGTTACGCCTTCTTCTTCCCATAAGCACATCATAGTCGGCCATAAAGCGATTGTTAGTCCGTGTTTCTTTAATTCGCCGTCAAGTCGTTTAGCGGCTTGGCTAGCGAGGGCATTGACCAACCAGCCAAAGCTCGATTGGCGTTCAAACGTTTTACTCATTTAATACTCTCATATGAAAACAGTGCAACTGTTGCGATGGTAACTAATTCTCCGCTGGAAATATATCTTCTGATGGTTTTATTAATGGGGCTTGTCGGATATGCATAAGAGGTGAGTCAAATAAGTTTGACCCACCTGGATAGGATTAGTGTTTTCGAGATGATGTGAATATGGATTGTACCAGAGCAATGTAAGCAACGGTGGCGCAGGCCGTGCGTAACCAATGCCAGTTACTCCATGCTTCTAACTCGGTCACGATCTCTGTTGAGGTCATGGTGAGTGATTGTATCGATGCGTTTGCTCCGACAAAATGAATCGGAAAAATAATGGCAGCGCTAACTGCTGCGAAGGCCGCTATTGCTAACCAATAGGATTGATCTGATCTTTGTTTAATACCCATCGCGGCCGCTATGATTGTGACTAAAGTGGAGGACATCCCTAGAGGAATCATTAAGGTACCAAGGAAATGGGAGTTCTTAGAAAACCATAAAGCAAATTCTAGCGGCGGTAATGAATTCCAGTAAGGGATTAAACCGACACCAATTAATAACATGGCACCGGTGAATATTCCGACCATTAATAATGCGAGCTGGGTGATTCTATTTTCCATTTTGTGTCTCTCTCAAGTAATTTAAGTAGTGTTTATTCATTGAGATGTCATTTCTAAATAAATGACATCATTACAATTAGGGTGGTTAGCAGTCCACAGCCGACAAAGACAGCAAGTGCTCTGCTATTTGAAATAATGGTGATTTGAGCGCCTGAGTGGTTATGTTGTTTGCCCACAATCATGGCCCAAAGTAAGGGTTTAGCGCGCAGTTTATAAAAAATGATAGCGATTAAGTGCAGCGCTACGATGAGAAGGAGTAGGCGGGCTGTAACGCCGTGAATAAGAGTGGATACATCAACGACTGAGTTAGTTATCCATAGATGCAATATAGGAATGTTGTTGAAAAAATCAGCGATAATCAAACCAGCGATACACTGAGATAATAGGCAAACGATCATTAATATGACCATCCAGCCACCTGCAGGATTATGCCCTGTTTGATGCTCATGCTTACCGGTTAAGTAGCGAATAACGGTTTTTGGAGAACGTACGAATTGATTGAATCGGCTCGTTTCGCTACCCATTAAACCCCACATGAAGCGCCACATAATCAATGTAAATAGCCCTAGTCCTAGATAGACGTGAGGGCCTTTTCCTGCAAAGCCGGTAATGATTAAGCCGATAAATAAAGCGGCTTGAAGCCAGTGATATAAACGTGTTGGTAAATCCCAGATTGTCATATGCGTATCCTTTTACTATTCCTTATGGTTAGGCAATAATTTACACTGCCATTATTGCATAAGCAACAGTTGTTGTGTAAGTTAACGTTTCTTCAAATTAAAAACTAAAGGGGAAAATAATGAAAAGGTTCTTATTGAGTATTTCTGCAAGGTCCCTTGCATCTGTTTCTATCGCGTTGCTAGTGGCAGGAAGCGCATATGCAAAAGAGTCTGCTTTTGAGCATGAAATTAAAAGCAGACAAGATATTTTTGCTTCGATTGAGGATAAATCAGATTTGGTAGAAAATTTGTTGGACGAAGATAAGCCTGATTGGCAGAAAATAATGCTAAATAGTCAGCACTTAGTCGCTCATGCGGCAAGCCTTAAAGCACTTTTCCCTATTGGTAGTCATGAAGGGTCGCGTGCCAAGGTATTTGTCTGGGAAAAACCAGAGAAGTTTAACCAGCTGTTGATGGAATTAAATATGGGTTTTCAGCAACTTGAAACTGCCAGCCAGCGGAACATGTTGTCAGAGGCAGAAGCTGGCTTAGAGCGCGCTCAAGCATCATGCAAAAGTTGTCATCGTATAAATCGTTCGCTTTGGTAGTTTTCTCGTCATGGTTTTATGAGTACGAGCTGCCATTAAATGAGTTGACTAAGCTATTCTTAGAATTTAGCAGCAATTAATAATATTTAGAGATGAGTTTATGTTTATCAAAAAGATTCAATGGAATAAATTTATAGTTATGTGCGTTGTTGTCATGGGTAATTTAGTGCTGACAGGGTGTTCATACTTTGCAGACAAAGCCGTGGAGTCAGCTTTGTCTAAAGAGGCTTCGACTTCTTTGTTACCCTCTGGGATCAATGTTTTCCTTTGTGGAACGGGGACGCCTTACCCCGATGAAGCGAGAAACCCTTCTTGCTTAGCGATCATCGCAGGCAGTGAATATTTGGTTTTTGATGCCGGAGAAGGCAGCAGCCGTAGGCTGGATACGATGGGGCTGCCGACGAAGGAGTTGGATGCCGTCTTTATTAGTCATTGGCATTCAGACCACTTTAGTGGATTAGACTATTTGATGAATTCCTCTTGGGTATTTGGCCGTAAACAGATATTAGAGGTTTATGGCCCTGCGGGAGTTACTGGCGTAATTGCGGGTATTGAGCAAAGTTATGCTTTGGATATTTCTTATCGCTCAGGATTGCAGAAAGAGGCATTAAATAAAGAATTTGCTCTCGCCCTACCTAAACCGGTGATTATTACCGAGGGTAGCGCAGAAAAATCGGTGGTTTATCAAAAGAATGACGTCACTGTTAGCGCTTTCTTAGTGGATCATGCTCCGGTGAAGCCTGCTTTAGGTTATTTGGTTGAATATAAAGGCCGTAAAGTCGTTATTTCAGGGGATACTAGAATATCCTCCAATGTCGAAAAGTATTCTAAGCAGGCCGACATTCTTATTCATGAAGCGTTAAATGTGGCAATGAATATCAATGCGGTAAAAATAGCGAGAGAGCTTGGTCTGTCTGCGAGAGCTGATCAAATTGAAGCTATTATTCCTTATCATGCTAGCACCTTAGAAATTGCCAAATTAGCGCAAAGAGCCAAGGTTAAGCAGTTGGTCTTGAGTCATTTTATTCCAGGGCCGCCAAACTGGTTGGCTGAATATATGTTTGTTGATGGCATGGATGATCTTTATGACGGTGACATCGTGGTCGGGGCGGATAAGATGCATATTCATCTTCCACCGAAGTAACAGTAATCGTTGAGAGTAACCATCGCAGAGCAAATTAACTAAGCCGTATTAGGTAATGCATTATGACAAACGAAATTAGCGAGATACTCTTTAATCCTCAAAGTCCATTCAACATCGCGAGTGATGATATAAAACAATTGATCCTAGACCAAGGAAGGCTTGTTCAGAAAAAAAAGGGTGAGCGGATTAGCTTTGAAGGTGAGCCTTTGAATTACATTATTGCTGTGAAAAGTGGCAAGGTAAGGGTCTCGAAGACCGATGAACATGGACGTTGCTTATTAATTCATCGAGCGGTCCCTGGGAACTGGATGGGTTTTTCAGGACATTTTTGTGGTGCACAGTGGCCTCATGATTTGAAGGCTGATAATAACTGTGAATTGTTTTATTTACCGCGGATGACGTTCGAAAGTGTTTTAGAGTCAGACCCTTTAATCTATCGAAAAATTTTGACACTAATGTCTTATTATACAAATTTCTTTTGTGATCACTTGATGGATTTTGTCTGTAAACCTTTGAAATCTCGTGTGATTCAAGCGTTGTTATCTTTAAGTGAGCGCTATCAAACATTGGAGTTAGAACTAACACAGGCTGATTTAGCTTCTTTTCTGGGGGTGACGAGAGAAGCCGTTGCTCAGCAATTAAGTCAATTACAAAAGCTAGGGATGGTGAGTTCAGGTTATGGCAAGTTGATCATTGTTGATAAAGACGTATTGAAAGCTCATCAGCAACCTGACAGTGAAGAATTTGTTATTAATGGTTAATGTCATCTTTGGACAATGATTTTATTATAATGGGACGATAGTATTAGTTGTCAATGCTATCGTCTTCGCTGCAGGAAGCATCTGAGGCTGCATACCTTATAAAAATAATAACGTTATTAAACGAGATGCAAAACATGATTAAGAATCCCACCAAGCTTATTTTTGCAGCAGGCGTGATGTTAATGTCTGCGGCAACCTGGGCCGAAAGCTATATTTACCTAACCAATAATACCCTTCAAACCCTAGATCTAACCATCAATCAACGTGGTTCCTCGTTGGTAAAAGGCGAGCACTGGAAGCAGCATGCCACTTCGGTTCCGCCATTAGGCACCGTTCGCTATTTAGAAACCAACCGAGATACGGGAATAAAGTGGGGCAAAGATTATTATTTTGATACCACTGTGACGGCTGCAGATGGCAGTACGGCAATGCTGCAACAGAAGCTAACGGGCACTTGGAATTTTAGTGAAATCTGGCACGGTACCCAACAGTCTCCTTGGTATGATGATCGTAATATACATTCTGTGAAGCAAAGCTTTGCAGGCGCAGATTCGACGATTGCTTTTAAAGCTGAAAATGCGCGCGTTAATGGTGATGATTATTACTATGTTATTCATCCAAAAGAAGAAACAGTTACTCGCGGTTTAAATAATAACTTCAATGTATTGGCGTATAACGTTTGGGCCTTATTACCGGGCTTGGTTTCTAAAAGTGTCAGTGAGCGTCTGAATTTATTGAAAGATAAACTAAATGGTTATGATGCCATTGTCTTTTCTGAATTATTTGATAACAGTCGTCGTAGTACTTTCTTAAATGCACTTAAAACAGAATATCCTTATCAAACATCGGTGGTCGATCGTTCGGGTTCTATTGAAGATGGTGGTGTTTTAATTGTTAGCCGCTGGCCTATTGATGTCGAATCTCAAATTGCGTTCTCTGAATGCGATGCAGAAGACTGCCTGTCAGCAAAGGGTGTGATCTACGCCAAAATTAATAAGGGCGGAAATCCTTACCATGTCTTTGGCAGCCATACGCAGGCTTGGAATGCTGAGAAAAATCAAGCAACACGTTTAAGCCAATTCCAGAAAATGCGTAATTTTATTGATGGTCGCTCAATCAGTACGAACGAGCCTGTGATTATTGCGGGTGATTTAAACGTCGACAAAATTAACTTTCCGCAAGAATACAATACGATGCTGAACGTATTGAACGCCGAAGAAGCACCTCGCAATGGCGGCTATGCGTCGTCGTATAATGGTAACGTGAATGCTTGGACAGATGGCGCCCCTGAAGATTTAGATTATGTTTTATATTCTACTGCGCACTTACAGCCAACTTCTTCGAACTCTAAAGTATTAACGCCTCGTAGTATTCATGCGGATGTTTTTACTAAGTATGATTTGTCTGACCATTTTGCGGTTGCCGGTAATTTAACCTTTGAAACCTCAGAAGGCGAAGTAGACGTTTCTTTAGTTTATAAAGAGCTTCGTGATGGTCGTTCGAATAAGTGTTTAGATTTCGAAGGGGCTAGTCCTTCAAATGGCAAGCAAGCCTTATTATGGGACTGCGCCAATGTTGCTTGGCAAAAATGGGCTTATGATCAAGCAACAGGCTTGTTACGTAATAAAGCCAATCCTGATTATTGCCTAGATAATATGGGTCAGCCTTATTCAGGCGGTGGTATCCATATGTGGCAGTGCGATGAAAATAACATCAACCAGCAGTGGAATTTCACCGGCGATCAGTTGGTGCCACGTTCGAATCATTCTATCGCAGTAGATGCGTATGGTTCGGATAACGGTTCTCAAGTCGCTCTTTGGTCAACACACAGTGGTGCTAATCAAAAATGGACTTGGGGTAATCAGTAAAGCAGGCATTAAAACTTGTCGTAGGATGGCATTAGACTGTCACCTTACGACAATGTAGTGAACGTTAGAGTTGGGTATTTTAATGATTAGAATACCCGCCTCACCGCAGGATGCATCGGAGGTAAATTGAAGAATATGAATAATAAAAACAATACCTTAATCGAGATGCAAACATGCGAACAGTGTCCTCTAAGAAATCTTCAAAGCGCGCTTTTTCTGCGGCTTCCGTTTTATTAACCGCGATTGCTTCTTTATCAAGCACTTCTGCTTGGTCTGAGAGCTATATCTACTTAACCAATAATACCGATCAAACGTTAGATCTAACGGTTAATCAGCGTGGCTCTTCGTTGACTAAGGGCGATCATTGGAAGCAGCACGCCACATCTATTCCTCCTTACGGTACTGCGCGTTATTTAGAAACAAATCGTGATAGCGGTATTAAGTGGGGTAAGGATTATTATTTTGATACCACCGTCACCGCAGAAGATGGCAGCACGGCGATGTTGCAGCAGAAACTGACCGGTACGTGGAACTTCAGTGATATCTGGCACGGTACGCAACAATCTTCTTGGTATGATGACCGCAATATTCATTCTGTGACTCAAGATTTTGTCGGAGCCAACAGTACGATTGCCTTTAAAGCAGAAGCAGCTCGCGCTAACGGTGACGATTATTATTATGTTATTCAGCCTCAAGAAGAAACGGTGACACGTGGCTTGAATAACAACTTAAATGTTTTGGCTTATAACGTATGGGCTTTGCTACCCGGTATTGTTTCAAGAAGCGTTGGCGAACGTTTGAATCTACTGAAAGATAAATTAAACGGCTACGATGCAATTGTATTCTCTGAGCTGTTTGATAATAGCCGTCGTGAAACTTTGCTTAACGCACTCAAAACTGAATATCCACATCAGACTCAGGTCGTTGATCGTTCTGGTTCAGTTGAAGATGGAGGCGTATTAATTGTTAGTCGTTATCCTATTGATTCTGAATCTCAGATTGCTTTTAACGCCTGTGATGCAGAAGATTGTATGTCAGCAAAAGGGGTTATCTACGCCAAGATAAATAAAGGCGGAAATCCTTATCATATTTTCGGCAGCCATACGCAAGCTTGGACAGCTGCAGAAAATCAGGCGACTCGGCTAAGCCAGTTCCAACAAATGCGTGACTTTATTGATAGCCGAAATATCAGCAGCAGTGAGCCGGTAATTATTGCGGGGGATTTGAATGTTGATAAAGAAGATTTCCCACAAGAATACAACACCATGTTGAGTGTATTAAATGCTGAAGAAGTGCCTCGCAGTGGTGGTTATAAATATACCGCTGATGGTCGTATTAATAACTGGACTGATGGTGATCCTGAAATTTTGGATTATGTATTGTATTCAACAGCGCACCTGACACCGACGTCCTCTTCTGCAAAAGTATTAGTGCCTCGTAGCATTCACGCTGATGTATTTACCAAGTACGATTTATCCGATCATTTCCCAATCGCCGGTAACCTTACTTTTGATACTCCAGAAGGTTCAGCAGAGCCAGCACCATTTACGGGCACGGTTAATGGCAATTGGAGTAATTCAGGTGGACGTGATCGTTCGTCTAGCAATAACCCAAGTTACATCCTGACAGTTGCTGAAGGTACGAATGTAACCATCGATTTAACCTCCAATATTGATACATATTTGTATGTTGAAGAAATTACGACTGGCGCGCAGTCTGAAAACGATGATGGTGGTGAGGGTTATAACTCTCGTATTAATTTAGATACCAATGCTGGCGACGGTCTAGATTATTACAAAATTACTGCGGCAACTTATTCCAGTGGTCAGTCAGGTGATTTTACTGTGAAAGCGAGTTCGGGAATTAGTTTTGTTGCTGAAAGTGAATTTCCAGGCGTGAAGTAACTATTATTTGTTGTCTCTAAAAACGGCGCTACATAACGTGGCGCCAATGAACAATAAAGTGTCATGAAAGAGAATTGAAAAACACTATTTGAAATGCGTTAATTGACCTGTTGATTAATGTAGGATCCCAGTTAATCATTCTGTCTGTCTTTACACCGAATCTTTAGTATCTAAGATTTTGGTGTCTCATACGTTTTTGTTTTGCGTATTAAGGCTTGTCTTGAACCGACAAGCCTCTTTTTAACTCCCTGAAATTAAGTGCTTTTTAAAAAGGCTATGAGCGTCGACTAAAACGGGTACGATATTCTGTAGGGGTTACTCCCGTTTTCTTTTTAAACAAACGTCGAAAAGAACTGGCGTCTTCATAGCCTATTTTGTTCATTACGGTATCGACGTTGAAATCACTTTCTTCTAACATTTTTCTGGCTCGTTCAATACGAACCGATTGCAGATACGTATTGGGTGGCATGTCTAAAGCTTTATTAAAGCGTCGAATGAGCGTTCGTTGAGAAACATTATACTGTTCTGCCAAATCTTCGATGCTTAACGAAATTGTACAGTCCTGCTCAATTTGAGCTTGAATCTGGTGCACCAAATCATCTTGATGAGGTTTCGAGATTAACATCAGTGAATACGATAACTGGCTATCGCGTCGATAATCAATGACAAATGCTTTGGCTGTTTGCATGGCGGTTTCAAAATCGACGCAGCGTTCAATAATATGCAAGCCTAAATCAAACCAAGCGATGCCTCCGCCGGCACAAAAAATATTACCATCGCGGGTAATCAATTGTTCGGCTTGCAGTTTCACGTGTGGGAAGCGTTGTTTAAACTCAGCTTCAAAACCCCAGTGTGTGGTCGCTGACTTTCCATCTAAAATGCCTGCTTCTGCTAAAAAGAAATTTCCTGTGCAATTCCCCGCGATGGTCCAGCCTGCGTTATGTGCTTTACGTAATAATTGGATTAATTCAGGATTATTGTCGAGTGTTTGCTGAATCGGTCCGCCGATAGTGGGAACAATTAAAATATTTGATTCAGGCGCGGTTGAGGATACCTTGGAGCTCAAAGCATTTTCTAAATCGGTGAAGCTGTAATGTGCAGCCAGTTGTAAGCCGTTTATACATTGAACGTTATTCCCTTGCGCACTGGCGAGGCGAATATTAAAGGCGACTGCCGTCTCTTGCTGTTGTATGCGATTCCACGTTACACCTGCTAAGGCAAATAAATCTACGACGCCAGTGATTGCTGAGGCGAGGGCTTGATCAAACCCTAATACATAAATGTTAATCATTTCGTCTTTGTCGTGCCTAGTTGCAGTGTGATTCGCTAGCATCAAAGATGCTGATTTAGCGTTTTGGCAGTATCAGCCCTATATGTGTCTATATTGACAATTCAAACTGCGGTTTGCAAGTCGGATACTAGAGCCTAGATTTATTCTTAGGGTGATTATTGTGTCGAACTTAATTAATGCGAAAGATTTAGAATTTTTATTGTATGACGTTTTTCAAGCACAGCAGCTGACTGAACTGCCTTTTTATCAAGACCATGATAAGGGAACCTTCGATGGCGTTATCGCCACCGCTGAAAAAATTGCCACCGAATATTTTTTACCTCATAACGCCAAAGCAGATGCCAATGAGCCTCAGTTTGATGGCAATAAAGTAACGACCATTGATGAAGTTAAGGTTGCTTGGCAGCACTATTCTCAATCTGGCTTATTAGCTGCACGTCATAGCTATGAGGATGGGGGTATGCAATTACCTGCCATTATTAATACCGCGTGTGTGAGCTATTTTATGTCGGCCAATCCATCAACGTCGGGCTATCCTTTCTTAACCAGTGCAGCGGCGAATCTTATCAATGCCTTTGCGGCAGATGAGCATAAGAAGAAGTATTTACCTGCGATGTTTGATGGTCGTTTTTCCGGCACCATGGCGATGACAGAGCCCGATGTGGGTTCGTCTTTAGGAGACCTCACCACAAAAGCGACTCCGCAAGACGATGGTAGCTATCGTATCAAAGGCCAGAAAATGTATATCTCTGGTGGTGATCAAGACATTACTGAAAACATTGTCCATTTGGTATTGGCGCGCATTGAAGGTGCACCAAAAGGGGCGAAGGGGATTTCATTATTCATCGTGCCGAAAATACTAACTCATGAAGATGGCACATTAGGTGAGCCTAATGATGTGAAGCTGGTTGGGCTATTACATAAAATGGGCTATCGCGGAACAACGAGTACGGTATTGCAGTTTGGCGAAAATGAACAGTGCCAAGGCTTTCTAATCGGCGAAGCGAATCATGGTTTGAAGTACATGTTCAAAATGATGAACGAGGCGCGTATTGGTGTCGGCACGGGTGCAGCGATGATTGGTTATCGTGGCTATTTGGAATCGTTAGATTACGCGAAAAACCGTCCGCAGGGCCGCTCGGTTGCGAGTAAGGATCCGAACAGTAAGCCGTTAAATATCATCGAACATACTGATGTGAAGCGCATGCTTTTAGCGCAGAAGTGTTTTGTCGAAGGATCTCTGGCCTTGTGTTTGTTAGCCGCGCGCTTAGTGGATGAATCGGAAGTCGGGGGTGATGTTGATAGCGGTCTGTTATTGGATTTATTAACCCCTGTGGTTAAATCGTTCCCTTCTTATTATGGCCCTAAAGCTAATGATCTTGCGATTCAAGTATTGGCTGGGGCAGGCTATACCAAGGATTATCCGGTTGAGCAGTGCTATCGCGATAACCGTCTAAATCCGATTCATGAAGGGACTCATGGTATTCAATCATTGGATTTATTAGGGCGTAAGTTATGGCTGCATAACGGCAAAGGCCAGCAGTTATTATTGCAAAAAATTCAAAAAACACTTAATTCAGTAAAAGAAAAGTCAGCCAAAGTTAAGCAGCCTCTAGCGGAACTCGTCTCTGAATATCAAAAATTCCTCGATTTGTTTATTAAAACAACGATGACTCTAGGCGGTGCCTTGCAGAAAGGTGAAGTTGAAAAAGGCTTAGCCAACTCGGCCGTTTACCTGGATATGATGGGCAAGATGGTTGTGGCTTGGTTGTGGATCGAAATGGCCGATAAGGCGATAGATAGTTTTGCAGGCTCAGATTCAGAAGAAGATCAGAAGTTTTTAGCAGGGAAATTACAAGCCGCTCAGTATTTTATTCGCTGGGAATTGCCAAAGGTTGAGCATCAAGCCAATTTATTACAAGGTTTTGATGAGACTTGCATGTCGATGCAAGCCGATTGGTTTTGATCGCACAATTGATTAATTAAATTTAGATAGAAGGAGATCCATTATTGGGTAATTGTGGAGCAAATATGCGAGGCAGGGAGCCGAACCTAAGGCTACAGGGAAGTATTTACGCCGTTTTGTGGAATAAATACCTAATCATGGATCGGTTTTAAAACCTACTGAATACTTACAAAAAGTTATGGATGCCGCTATGAGTGAAAAGTTAATTGTAGAAGTCAGTGATCACATTATGACGATCACTTTCAATCGCCCAGAAATGTATAACCCGCTTGATCCAGAAAGCTATTTTCTATTAGCGCAAGCGATGTATCGCTTACAGCATGATGATGAGTTGCGAGTCGCGGTAGTACAGGCCAATGGTAAGCATTTTAGCTCGGGCTTAGAATTAGATAAGTGGGCTCCTATCTTTGCCAATGGAGAATATCCTGATTTACCACCGGAGCATCTGGATCCTTATGGTAATAAAGGTGAGGTATTAACCAAACCTGTAATTATGGCGGTGCAGGGGATTTGTTATACCTCTGGGTTGGAGTTGTTATTGAATACCGACATTCGTATTGCTACCCCAGAAGCGCGCTTTGCTCAGCTGGAAGTTCAGCGTGGCATTTATCCATGTGGTGGTGGCACGGTGCGCTTACCGCGAGAGATCGGCTGGAGTAATGCTCAGCGATATATCTTAACGGGCGATGAATTTAGCGCGGAACAGGCTTTAAATTGGGGAATGGTGCAAGAGTTGGTTGAGCATGATCAATTACATGAACATGCCCGCTCAATTGCTAAGAAAATTGCCAAAGCGGCACCGCTAGGCGTGCAGGCCGCATTGCGCTCAGCAAAGACTTGTCGAGTTCATGGCCAAGAAGCTGCGTTGAAGACATTATTCGCAGATTTGCCTAAAGTGATGAAGAGTGATGATGCCAAAGAAGGCATAGCTTCTTTCCTACAGCGTCGAGAAGCTAAATTCACTGGCCGCTAAGTATCATTCCTTGATCTTTAATACCTCTCTAATGCCTCTCTAATGCCTCTCTAATGCCTCTCTAATGCCTCTCTAATGCCTCTCTAATGCCTATGAACGTTGCTTTCATAAGGGTTAGGGTAGGTAGAGAACGCGGTAACGTGACTCCCTGCAGGATAAGAATTAAAACACCTAGGAAGGAAAGTCTTATTGAATTATGTGTCTATTTCAGCCTAATAGATTGCCCATTCAAGGCATGACAGCCAGACTTAGCAAAGAAATTGATCTGGAACAGGATTTAATTTGGAGGAACAGATGTTCGCTGAATTAAAATCGGTTATCATGTGCCTAGGATTTACATGCTGTTATGATGGATGATGATTTTTTAAGAGTTTCTAATAGTTAGGTTGTTTATGAATCGTAATAATACAGAACAAAAGCCAGCCCTTAATTGGGTGCCTGTGATTATGTTTTCGATCAGTACGCTAGGTTTATTGACCTTGGTGCCTTGGTACGGATTCCAATATGGTTACAATACCTCCGCGATTGTCGCTTTTATAGCCATGACCTGGTTAACGGGCATGTCTATTACCGGCGGTTATCATAGGTTGTGGTCTCACAATGCTTATGAAGCCCATCCTATATTGCGTGTCTGGTACGCCTTGTGGGGCGCTGCTGCGATGCAAAATACCATTTTAGATTGGTGCTCTGGTCATCGAGTCCACCATAGACATTGTGATGATATCGAGCTAGATCCTTATTCCGCTAAGCGTGGTTTATGGTTCTCTCACATGGGTTGGATGCTGCGTAAATATCCTAGTGGTGTGGTTAACTTTGATAACGTTAAAAACCTGATGAATGATCCTATTGTCATGTGGCAGTACAAGTACTACATGCCGATTACTCTAAGCATGAACTTTGGTATACCGATTGCTCTAGGATTAATTTTTAGTG
>JBALXI010000080.1:0-3957 GCA_036960605.1 Oleispira sp.
GTTGATTATGCGGTGATAAGAGGTGAGGTGGAGCCTGTTAAGGATGTGGGTGCTGTAAATTCAGCTTTAGATACTTCTGCAGTTGATTTACAGAAAATCATTGCAGATGCCAGCGCTACAGCAATTAACCAAGTTTCGGGTGAAGCTATCGCTGCAAATGCTCAGGTTAAGTCTCTAGCCGAGCTAGAAGAGAAGGGGCGTTACAGCTTAACTTTGCAAGTATTTTCAGACCAGCATGAGTCACCTTATGAGGTGGTGAAACAGATGAAAATTCCTAGTAATTTAATTGCTAAGTTGATGCCGGGCAGCTTTGTTCAGTGCCGCATTGATCGTGCGGATAAAAATGCTGTTTCTTTGGTTTTTCATGATGTTACGGAGATTTGATGAGAAACGGCACTCGACTGAGTGCCGTTTTAACTTTCTAACTTAGTACTGTTTAGCTAACCTCTGGCTTAACACCATCAAGTGGCTTAATAACCAATACGTCGGCGTTAACGCGGTCGACAATTCTTTCTGCTGTATTCCCTAGTAATACTCCTGATAAACCTTCTCGCGCTACTGATCCAATAACAACTAAATCGGCTTCGATTTCTTTCGCCATCACTTCAACAACGTCATCTGGGTCGCCTTCAGTGATGTGGATATGGTCATCGTTGATGTTGTATTTTTCGGCGTAGCGTTCGCACTTGTCTCGATGTTGTTCGGTAATGTACTTCTGTATGTCATCGGGTGCGGTTACTTCGGGCACCATGGCAAAGGCCAGTGCGACCATTGGGTAGGAGTTGACCAGGTGCAGGTCGGTCTTGAAGTGATCGGCTAGGTGTTCAGCAAAGTCTAGGATGTTCTCATTGATTAGGCGGTGGCCTTCGTCATGAGAGGTTGCATCAATGGAGGCAAGAATTCGGTTGTTGGCCCAAGGCTTGGACGATTTAACTAATAGTACGGGGGCTGGGCAGTGGCGCAGTAGACTCCAATCGCTATGAGTGAAAATACGATCGATGATGCCGTGGTGCTGGTGTGTTGCTTTAATAACTAGGTCGAAGTTCGACTTGTTCATTGAGGCCATAACGGCATTGTGTAGATTCTTTTGCCAATGAACTTCGGTTGAGATTTCGATGCCTTGCTTTTCGGCTTCGCTAGCAAAGCTTTCGAGCCATAAGTCACAGTTGTTGATTAGGGCTGTTTTAATTTGATGCTTGGTTTCTACTTCTAAAGAAGAGCTTTCTTCGCAGTAGCTTTCAAAGCAACTGCCTAAGATAGTGATGTCGGCTTTGAGTGAGCTGGCTAGTGCTAGGGCGCGATCAAATGCGTGCTGTTCTGGATGGTCGCTGTCGAGTACGACAAGGATGTGGTTGATGTCTAGCATGATAAGCTCCTTGAATAATTAATCGACTGCAAAGGGACGCTTCTGTATTTGCAGTACTTCAAGATAATGTAGCTCAAACTGTTGCATTTGAGTTGCTCTATATCAATATTCTAGGCCTTTATAAGCGCGATAAAAGCTTTTGCGGCGTTAGACAGGGTGCGACCTTGTAAATATAGCAATCCTAGCGGGCGTGTGAGCTTTATTTGGTCGATTTGAAGAACCACCAGCCCTGTTTCTTCTGCATTCTCTAACATGGTTGCCGGAAGTAGGCTCCAGCCTAAGCCAACCGAGACCAGCATTTTAATCGTTTCTAAATAATTGGTCGGCATTGGGGCGTTTAAGGATAAATTTTGCTGTTTGAATTTTTCAGCCAATAATTTGAAAGTGAAAGTATTGGGTTCTGGCAAGATGGCGGGGTATCCGCTCAGGTCTTTCAGGATCGGCTGTTCAAGCTTGTTGAGGGGGTGATCTATAGCGCAGACAAAAACCATTTCATCCTGCCAGAGTGCTTCGCTGATTATGCCTTCGGGTAGGTCGTTATTATTTGATGCTTCCAGCGTCGTTAATGCCAGTTCGACTTGGCGCTGGGCAATGGCTTGATACGCAGACTCTGAGTTCATGAAGCTTAGATTCAGTTCGGCTTGAGGAAATTGGCTGACAAAGGACTTAAGGTAGGGCGGCAATCGGTGTAAGCCAATGTGGTGGCTAGTGCCGAGCTTAAGTCGACCTTCGACTTGGTGGTTTAGATTGCGCATGGACAGTCGCGTATCGCTTACCAGTTGCACGATCTCTCGGGCTTTGGGTAATAGGGAGAGTCCGGTATTGGTTAGGCTTAAACTGCGGTTATGGCGATCGAATAGCGGGCTGTTTAGCTGTTCTTCTAAGCCCTTAATGCGTTTGCTGATAGCTGGCTGAGTCAGGTAAAGCTGCTCGGCGGCGAGAGAGAACGATTGCAGTTCGGCCACGGCGATGAAGGCGGTGAGTGCTTGTATGTCCATATTAGGTGCCCACTTATTTATCGTTTATTTGTTGTAACCATTCAGTAGGTTTTAAAAACGATCCCTGACTGGGTATTTATTCCACAAAACGGCGTAAATACGCTCCCTGTAGCCTTAGTTCGGCTCCTGCCTCGCATATTTGCTCCACAAACACCCAGTAATGGATCTTACTCTGTCTACATTTGAACTACCTGAATAGTTACCATTCGTTTTCTTTATGCGTTGGTGTAGCGCATAAACTCAGTGTATTCCAAATAGTAATACACTTTATGAAAAATATGAATTGGAGTTATTCGTTATTCTTTCGTATGATGAGTAAATAAAGAAATCATACATAGTATCTGAGAGAGCATTGTTATGAGTACGACATCGAATACAGCGCCAGGAAAAACGTTATACGACAAGTTGTGGGATTCACACTTGGTTAAGCAGCGCGACGACGGCACCGCGTTAATTTACATCGATCGTCAGTTGCTACACGAAGTAACGTCGCCACAGGCTTTTGAAGGCCTTCGTATTGCTGGGCGTAAGCCTTGGAAGCTAAGTGCTAACTTGGCAACCCCTGATCATAACGTGCCGACAACGAAGACAGAGCGCGATATTGGTATTGAAGGTATTCAAGATCCAGTCTCTAAAATCCAGGTTCAGACCTTGGACGATAACTGTAATGAATTCGGTATTACGCAGTTCGATATGATGGACAAGCGCCAAGGTATCGTACACGTTGTTGGCCCAGAGCAGGGTGCTACTTTGCCAGGTATGACGGTAGTTTGCGGTGACTCCCACACTGCAACTCACGGTGCGTTTGCAGCATTGGCTCATGGTATTGGTACGTCTGAAGTTGAGCATGTCATGGCAACTCAGTGTTTGATTCAGCGTAAAATGCAGAACCTTTTGATCAAGGTTGAAGGCACATTAGGCGAAGGCATTACCGGTAAAGACGTGGTATTGCACGTGATTGGTGTAATCGGTACCGCTGGCGGTAATGGTTGCGCAATGGAATTTGGCGGCAGCGCGATTCGTAGCATGAGCATGGAAGGTCGTATGACTATGTGCAACATGGCCATCGAAGCGGGCGCACGCGTGGGTATGGTGGCGTTCGATGAATTGACTGCTGAATACGTTAAAGGTCGCGACTTTGCGCCTAAAGGCGATCATTGGGAAATGGCGTTGGCGCAGTGGGCTGATTTAACCTCTGATGAAAATGCTGTATTCGATAAGACAGTTGAAGTTAAAGCGGAAGATATTAAGCCGCAGGTTACTTGGGGTACTTCCCCTGAAATGGTAACGACGATTGATGGTTTCGTTCCTCGTTTAGAAGATGCGAAAGACGATGTAGAGCGCAGTGGTTTTACCCGTGCTTATGAATACATGGGTTTGACTCCAGGTCAGGCTATTACTGATATTAACTTGGATCGTGTATTTATTGGTTCTTGTACCAATAGCCGTATTGAAGATTTACGTGCTGCAGCGGTTGTAGCGAAAGGCAATAAGGTTGCTGAATCTGTTCTTCAGGCACAAAGTGAAACGGAGTATAAGGCCTGCCTTATGCTCCGTTTTTGTTTGTATGGCCCTATTTTTATGTGCTTTGCT
>JBALXI010000081.1:0-3416 GCA_036960605.1 Oleispira sp.
CGTATTACGTGCCGTATTAACCGCAATATTAAGTTGTGCAGCGACCTCCTGAATAGAGCAACCTTGAACTAATAACAGCTTTAATTGCGATTGAAAGCAAGGTAGTTTTCATAGTGATTCCAGCCCGACATTGTCCGGACTATGTGTCTGTTACTTTCATTATATAACTGTAAGCCCCTTCGCCATTCCTCACTCACTTCCCATAACTTCTTAGCAGTCTCAGGGTTGTTGGCTTCTTTAGTGCTGCGCACGGGTTTGCAATGAGAAAAGTATTTCCCTGCAAGCTCCTCAGCATTTTCATGACTCGCGCAATAAACAGTTGTAGCTGCGCCTTGGTTTGGATTTTTAGTTAGCGGGCTAACCAGTTTAAATACTAAAGATAGAAACCCTGAATCGCGACCAAAGCTGGTCGTAATCAGTGCGCCTGGATGAAGCGAGCAAGCAGTGAGACCTTTATATTCGAAGCGACGTTGTAATTCGTTAGCAAACAGTGCGTTGCACAATTTGGCTTGGCCATAGGCGGTTAGCGCAGAGAAACGATCGGTTTTCGTTAACGGAAATTTATTGAAGTTGAGTTTTGCAGGCATTCTATGAGATTCGCTAGAAAGCATAACCACGCGTGGGGCTTTTGCTGTTAAAAGCTGGGGCAATAAAAGCTGAGTCAGTAGAAAATGCCCGAAGTGGCATACGCCTACGGTCATTTCCAAACCTTCTTTTGTTTCTTGGTAATTTGTCGGCATTAAGCCCGCGTTACAAATCAGCGTATCGATGGCTTCGCTTTTTACTTCGCCACAGAAGTGTTTAATGCTATCGACCGAAGCGAGATCGAGTGGAAAAAAGGCAAGCTTACTTTTAGGGTGTAAAGCCTTGCAACGACGCAAAGCCTCTTCGCCTTTTTCTATATTGCGGCAAGCAAAAATAACTTTAGCCCCCGCGCCCGCTAATGCTTGAGCGGTTTCAAAACCAATACCACAGTTTGAACCGGTAATAACAACGGTTCTTCCTGTTAGGTCTTTGCCTTGTAGAACATCGCTTGTACTGCTGCGAGCGCCGAGCTTTTTCATTTTCTAATACCTTGTCTAAGTCTTCTTTTTAACTATTTATTTTTAGCTATTTATTTTATCTTTCTTTTTCAGCATGCTTTTAAACTGTTATGCCAAAGATTTTTTCGTTGATCTTTTGGTTTTCTTTTTCGCGACCATTTGGTAAATGTGCTTCCACGCTTTCGCTTCTTCTAGTTCGTAAGCGAGTTCGAGTAATGTTTTATCTTCGCCGTAACCTGCCGAGAACTGCATGCCAATCGGGAGGCCATTATCGCTTGTGCCCATGGGTAATGAGATAGCCGGTTCGCCGGTAATATTTTGCAGCGCTGCGAAGGGGGCAAATTCGGTCATGTTTTTAATCATTGAGCTGGCAGGCAAGGCTTGGTTGCAGATGTAGTTATTTTTCGGTGCCGACGATGAAAGTGTGGGGCATAGCAAAACATCATAATGCTTGTGCAATTCACGGGTCACGTTGATTGCATTTTTTAAGCGTCTTACCACAAAAGGAAATTTACCCATGTTGCCGACAAAGCTATTACTTAGGTGGGCACACAATTTTTCTACTTTAGAGCTATCAAAGCCTGAGCCAATGACAAATTTTCCAAAGCGATGCAGTGAGAAAAATAAGAAAGAGTAGTAGGTAATAAAGTCGTCGGCAATTTGATCTTCAAATGGGAAGGCAATTTCTTCGACGTGGTGGCCTAGGCTTTCACACAGTAGACCTGTCTCATTAAGCGTACGCTGCACATCGGGCTGGATGGCGATGCCTTTTAACGCTCCTGTAATGATGCCTATGCGTAAGCGCTTTTTACTCGGTGCTTGCACATGGCCTAGTTCTACCAATTTGGGATTACGAAAATGTTTTTCTGCTTCTGCCATGAACAGCGCGGTATCTCTTACGCTGCGAGTGATGACGCCTTCGTGGCCGACATTAATCGGCAGGGCTTCTGTGCCATGCATGTTAACCAGTCGATTGCGTGTCGGTTTTAAACCGACTAAACCACAGCACGCGGCGGGAATACGGGTCGAGCCACCACCGTCATTACCGTGCGCGATCGGCACTACGCCTGCGGCGACTAATGCGGCTGCACCACCAGAAGAACCACCGCTTGAGTGGTTAATGTTCCATGGGTTGCAGGTAGCACCGCGCGCGACGGATTCTGTCACTGGCGGTATGCCAAATTCAGGTAATGCGCTTTTGCCCAAGATGGTTAGGCCCGTTGATAGCATTTGGTCGGTGAACTCGCCATTGCCCTTAGCGGGTCTGTTGGCTACAGCGAGGCTGCCGAATAACGTGGGCAGTCCTTTTACGTCTGTATTATCTTTTATAAATGTGGGTACGCCTGCGAAAGCGCCACTTTTTAGCAGAGAATTGGCAGAGTGAGATTGAGTATGCTGGCGTGCTAAATCATAAGATTCGGTAACGATGGCGTTCAGCTTGGGGTTTACTAATTCAGCTCGGGCGATGGCAGCTTCCAGTACTTCTGCGGCGCTTACTTCTTTATCTGCGATTCTTTTAGCAAGTGCAGTGGCGTCACAATCGCCCATTGCATCGTTTGTCATGCTGTTGACTGTAAAATCGTTCATGGCGAGTTTCCTTCTCTTGTATAGAGAGCTGTATTGAAGGCTGTATTTATTTTTATAGTTCGATGGGGATAACTTATGGGCACGGGGGAGGATAAGCAAGGGGTTGGTGGGGTGAATCGACGCCAATAATTTTGCTGGGTGTGTGGATAGACTCGGGCGTAAATTAAAGCCTTTTGGATCTCTCTGCCTCTGAGATGAAAGATTCTTATTGAATCCCTTATTGTTATATTATAACATTGCGTTTCTTTACAGGGGATAGAGCATGAGTAATAACGATAAGCGCTTACCAGTCACTGTTTTATCTGGATTTCTTGGGGCCGGAAAAACGACGTTGCTGAACCATATTCTTCATAATCGCGAAAACCGTCGTATAGCGGTAATTGTTAACGATATGAGTGAAATCAATATCGATGCAACGCAGATTAAAAATTCAGTCACGCTTAGTCGTACAGAAGAAAAGCTCGTTGAAATGAGCAATGGCTGTATTTGCTGCACCTTACGTGAAGACCTTCTCGAAGAAGTGACGAAGATGGCGAAAGAGGGCCGATTCGATTATTTGGTGATTGAGTCGACGGGAATTTCAGAGCCTTTACCTGTTGCTGAAACCTTTACCTTTGAAGATGATGAAGGCGTTAGCCTTAAAGATATTGTGCGCCTTGATACGATGGTGACGATGGTCGATGCCTTTAACTTTTTGAACGATTTTCATGCAGCAAATATTAAGAATCGATGCCAGCATGCGTAAGAAAGGCTCTTACAGCCGCACCCTTAGCCACAAGTTAATTG
>JBALXI010000082.1:0-3282 GCA_036960605.1 Oleispira sp.
CGAACGCTCTGCTATTCGAGCGCTTTACAAATACAAGTTTAAACCACAGATGATTGATGGCAAAGCCTTCGCTGCAAAGGTATGGCTTACTTCTGAATCCCTCTTCTACTTCCAACATTTCGATAATATTCATGATATAGCCTCTTGTTTCATTATTTCAGATAACGCTTCAATGTAATTAATCATATTTCCGTGATAGCTTTTGAACTGACTGTGGTTTTCGTGCTTCTTTGCATAGCAAGCCAAAACCGCATAACTCCAAATCTGTTCCCGATAAAACAATCTGTATTCCCAACTATTCATTTTTTACCCATCATCTTTCTAATTGCATTGTCTGCATCGTTACACGCTACTAATATTTTACTCTGTACAACTTTTTTTATAATCCCAATATGCCCTCTCGACTCATAATATGAAGCCTCAGCGCATAGCTCAATGTCCGCCATGCTCATTACAGCCTCACTTCCTAATCTCCATGGCGTTCTAATATCGAAACAGCTCATAACCCACTCCCTAACTTTTGGTTAATCAATACCTGAGCCTTTGCTGATTCAAGGCTAGTGTGTTTTGTGATTGGGGCGCAATGATAATCTTTGACTGTATTTTTTTTGATCTCATCAATTACCACCCACTGGCTTAGTTTAATTCCTACAACTAAGCCAAGAATAAAAAGTGCCAAATAGTTAACTTTCATAACTCACCTTCTGGCGCAGTAAATCCAGCCTTGAATAAAGCAGTGGCAAACTCATTGTAGGTCATGCAAGACCTGTATACTTTATACGCCTTAAGATCAAACGCCTCCTTATCCTTTTGCTCATCGGTTTTGAGTGGGCGGAATTCAAGTGATCCAGATTGTTTGAATGCAAAATGAAGACTGTCATCATGATATACATTGATTACAAAGCACTTGTCGTCCTTCGTATTTCCAATTACGAAGCACTTTTCCCATTTGTATTCTGATTCATGGAAATACTTTACCTCACACTCCTCGCCTACAACAGGCAACCATCCTGCATTGTCTTCTTGCTGCTCTGGGCGCATTTCGATTAGACTTAGATCACCAATGGTAACCCCTCCAATTTTAAATAAATCACTATCTTTATTAAGCCCAACCTCTGTGTAGCGCTCTACACTGCACCAGTATTTAACAAATCGGCATTCCATCAATCTATCAGCCCACTCTGGCGCATCTTCCCACTTAATATCTTTCATAACATCTCCTTTGCCAGGGTATTAGCCTGGCTGTATTTGGTTAAATTTAGAACGGTATATCCGAGTCAAACTCATCAAACCCATTCGCGTGCGATGTTTGCGCCCCTATCGCTGGGGCTGGCTGAAATTTCCTTGAGGTGCATGCTGTTGTGGTTGCTGCGGTGCCTGTTGCTGCTGGCCCTGCTGTTGATATTGCTGCTGGAATCCGCCTTGTTGCTGAGGCGACTGCTGCTGCGGGGCAAAACTACCTTGTTGTGGTGCTTGCTGCTGCGGGGCGAATCCGCCTTGCTGTGGCTGAGTTGTTGGCTGCTGGCCTGCGTTAGGGTTTGCGTCTAGCATTGTCATTTCACTGATAACAATTTCAGTAGAGTAACGCTTAATGCCGTCCTTTTCGTATTCGTTAGTTTTAAGCTTACCTTCGAAATAAGCTTTAGAGCCTTTTTTCAAGTATTGGCCGATAATTTCAGCTAGCTTACCGAAAGCCGTTAATCGATGCCATTCTGTAGCCTCGACTTTTTGACCCGTGTTTTTGTCATTATAGCTTTCATCGGTTGCTGCGCTAATGGTTACAACTGCATTCCCATTTGGCATGAATTTCATCTCAGGGTCTTTACCCAAAGTACCGATGATCATTGCTTTATTTACTGAACGTCCCATTCTATTTACTCTCTTCTATTATTGCGCCGTTCCACTCAATTCCGAACGACTCTTTAAGGATGCGCTTCATTTCAATTAGAAACGCGGTTAATTTTACTTGTAATTTTTCAATGTATTCATCATCACGATTAATTCGAGTAATGAATATGCGGCCTTTACCGTCAATGCGCGGGTCATAGCTTACGAAGTCCCACCACTGACGACCGTTAACTAACATATTGCCCTGAACTTGTGGTATGTGCTCTTTAGGCATCTCGTTAGCAACTACTGTTGCGATATGATTAGCTGAGTTATAAGGGCATTTAATTTCTAAGCCTCCGTAGTCGCCAACGAAACCATCAGGACTAGCGCCAATCTGCTTGTCATCAGTAAGGCATATCCCGATCTCATCAACCGTTACACCTTTCTCAAATGAGTATTCAATCTGAGCGCCCCTCTCGTTATCCTTGCCCCAGTCAAGCGGACGGCCTGATATTTCTTTTTGCTCACCAGTTAAGATTTCAGCAATCAATTCCAGCATGTAAGACTTAGCTGTTGCGCTGAATAGCTCAGTCTTACTGCGTGGATTGGTCATTATATCCTTGAATCGACTAGCGCTAGGCAAGCCAATCCTAAGACCTTTCCAAATATTCGATCCCTGCTCGCAATCAACAATAATCATAGTTTTGACTCCAATTGCTTGATGGCAAAATCTGCCTGCTCTTTGGTGTACTGCGAAAAAGATGCGCTATTAATACCTAGGCGCTGATTAATATAAATACCAAAATCACCTTCATGAGTGCCAGTCTTATCAAGCAATTCATTTATCTTAATAACCTGACTAGAATCGCAATGCTCAATGACCACAGCCTTTTCAATGCGACCGTCTGAATCTTCATCGCATGGCACAATCCCTGTAACGCCCGTAAATGTGTATCGGCGAAGATATGTAACAGTTGAGGCTATCGCTTGTATCGCTTGCTTGTTGCCTGACTTGTCAGCCTCAGAGCGCATTGAAACTGTTTCTGTATGTCCATCGACGTGAGATAGGTGGCAGGATACTTCTATCTGGTTGTCTGCTTGTTTTTGTGAGAATGAATAGCAAAGGCCGCTATTAAACATAACCTCTTTTACTTGAGAGATAATGTCTTCTAATGGTGCGTAGTTTGAGTTATGACCCTTCTTCAGCTTTTTGATTGATGGGCAATTTGCCTGAAACATACCAAGTGCTTGAGCAAAGCTAGACCGCGCATTCTTCGCATCGTAACGCTCTTGAAGCTGCATTAGTCGCTCAAGCTTATCAATGTCAGCGCCTGACGTAATAGCCATCTCAATCAATCCTTGTGCGCTTGCTGGTGTTGAAAAAGCTGGCTAAAGAATTAAAACAAAAATGTGGTGTAGGCGGCGCTGTTAAAGACGGCGTGATTGAAATCC
>JBALXI010000083.1:0-3212 GCA_036960605.1 Oleispira sp.
TGTATGGCTCATCTATAAACCCTCCTCTTCTGGCGTATTCAATACTAAGCACTCGCGCCATTCAGTCATCGTTAAATCTAATAGTGATGGATTGGCAAGTCTGCGCAGTAACAAGCCAGTCACACCCTTATAGGTTACTTCTGGCGGCACCTCGTTAACTTCTAGCTCAGTGTCTAGTGCTACAATTGATCGTAATGTCATGCTTTGATTAACTCCTGATCTACTGAATCCCAAGGCGGTACGTTAAGATTCTGACCCTCCCATGAAGTCGGATTCTCTTTAAATAAACCCCAGTCATCAGCATTGCCATTAACTACAGTGCCATCTTGACCGCTTACTAGGTCGCGTATTGTGCTGCCATTGTCGTTTATTGGGTAGTTTCTGATCAGTGCGCCATCCACCGACAGTTTAAAGTCAGCTATGACCCCGATCATCTTATCTCCAAAGTGACCGCCTATGTTGTAGTTAGTTGAACCACCCGGGTTTGCATTTGAAGAAGTTTTTACACCTAGGCTAACCCCGTTATAGATAACCTCGACATCAGAGTTAGCTGTTGATTGTGTTATAGTAATTTCATTCAGGCGCCCTCCGACCCCCTCTGGTATTAGGAAAACAGCACCAGGTATTGCAGTGTCCCCCCATACGCGGACAGAGTTGTCATCCTGAACCCTACAAAGCATCCTACCCAAGTAAAACAAAGGCTGGATACCACCTGTTGGGTCAGACATAAACTTGCAGGTTATTACTATTTCACCAGCAGCGGTGAATGCAGGTATCGATATCTCATCAGTGGCTCCCTCGTTTAAACGAAAGTAGCGAAGCAGTGAGGCTTTACGCTTCTTCCTGTCCTGCTGCTTCTTGTGCATCTGATACGATAGGCTGTTTACGTCCGCGTACTTTGGGCTGTTTAGTGATATTGACATTCTTTGCAGCCTCAGTTCTATGTTTGTTGTTAATTCGCATTAAGGTTGCGAAATCAACCTCTTGGCCTGGAGCTAGGCCGTCTTTATTTAATTCTGACATTTTCATACCTCAAAAGCCCCTTGATGTTATCGCAGGGCTTAATATTAATTAACTAATCTTTAGTTAGTTACTAAGAAAGCCAATGGGCAAAGCTTACGATCAATTACACGATCCCAAGAAGTAGCTAACTTAAGCTCAGCAATACTGAACGAATCTTCAGCAGGTGTACCGGTAGACTGGAAACCTAATGGATGTAGCAAGAAAGTCTCACGAGTCCATAATGTACCAATACCGCCACCGTTGCCGCCAGCTTGAGAGCGTTCTAGTTCAACTGGGAAATCTGGTGCGCCCTTACCATAACCAAATGCACCTTCACCGAATAAAACAGTAGTGTACTTAAAGCCGTCAGTAGAGCCAGCCGTAACAGTCATTCCGTCATCAACAACAATGCGCTTACCCATGAAGGTTGGGATAGTCATCGTGCCTTGAGAGTCAGGGATGAAATCAATATCATCAGCATCAACCATCTGTTTATAAATTGCAGAGTGAACAGCGATTGCGCCAGTATTGTTGAAAGCATCACCTAGAGTGAAGGCTGCGCTTGTAAAGTTACCGCGTGACCACTTAGTCGAAGCAGTTTGGCCAGCAATAGTTTCTGATGCAACATCATGAACCATGTCGCTAGAATCGTTTGCTACGTTATCAGCAAGAATACCATCACAAGATGCGATTAAACGGCGCTGCCATTGGCGGGTCCAATACTTATCAGTACGGTTACGAATGTGCTGCATGGCGTTTTCACCCATAGCAAGCTCAGACGCTAAATCAGAAGAAGATAGGCCTTTGTTAAGCATTGCCTTGCGTGTGATTTGCTCGCCCTGCGTGATCTTCTGAGCTGCTGCAATAGCTGCTGGGTCATCACTAGATAGGTTTGCTTCAATCGCTGCGTCAATATCGTTCCAGTATGGAAGCTCTGCTTTCTTGCCAGCCGCTAAAGCCAGGTTATCAAGCATTGGCGAGCGTAGTACTGCGCCAGATTCATAGAATGCTGTCTTTTCTGGTGAATTGACGGCAGGTAAATCTTGAAAAATAGTAACATCAATGATGTCAACTAGTTGTGTAGTAGCCATTTAAGGTCTTCCTTATCGAGTTTGTCTTAGTGCTTCATATTTAGCAGAATCGGCATCTTTAATAGATTTCAATTCTGCTGCTGTGTGTTCGCTAAACTTCTTAGTGACAGCCCCGCCGCCTTGATTACCAGAAGCCCCGCTCCCAGTATTACCGCTACCATCTACTAAGAAGCCGAAGCCACTAGTTAAATGTTCTTTCAATCCAGCCGCATCAACTTCAACGCCGCCAATCTCATAAATTACTTTGCCATCAGAATAGGTTGCAAACTTTGCCGCCTGCTCTGCTAATAGCCCCGCCTTTGTTGTATCGCGGGTAAGTGAACCACTCAACTCAACCGTTGCCAGTGTTAAAGCGTCTTTGCGCTCTTTTTCATCCTTGGCAATAATAGTTTCGCGCAATTCTTTATTCGTTGCTTCTGCGCGCTCATATAGCTCTTTGAACTCTTCACGCTGTTTTAAACCGTCATCTTCTGACTGCTTTTGCGACACTTCAAAATCAGTAAGCTTTTGTGAAACATGCTTCTTTTCAGTAAGCAGTTCCTCATTCTTTTTCTTTAAGCCTTCGGTTTCAGCCGCTATTTTGTCAGCGATTAAAGCCTCAACTTCTTCTTGCGTGTACGTCTTATCAGTCATTTAGAACCCAGTTCTATTTGTGAGGCCCAGCCCCGTTGAGATTCATTATACACAAAAAGGGGTCAAGTCAATAGTCTAGTCATTTATCTGGTGAATAGTGGGTATAGGGAAAGGTGATTGGTTTAATGGATTGGGCTGGATTATATTTAAATGACATTAATTAGGAGTTAATTAAAGTGATTGAGCTGCAAGGAAACGTTGAAAAGGTTAGGCAGTTAATTCTAGATAATGGAATAATTAACGATTTATCTAGAGTGGGGTTTGAAGTTGTTAACTCATGCCATGATAAAGTTAGACTAAAGTGGAGTAATTGCCTAGATGACGAAAAGAATCTGCAAGATGCTGCCAATATTCTAGGCGGTTTATTGGTGGGCATTGATTACTACTTCAGAATCGCTGAATTTTTAATAAGCACTGACAGAATTAAAAGCTTAACAACTCCAAACTGCCACGCAAGAGCAGAAGCAATCCGCCCCAATGAACTAC
>JBALXI010000084.1:0-3084 GCA_036960605.1 Oleispira sp.
CAACAGCAGCCTAAGCAGTATTGTCCATGCTTCACTCCCATTGTAATTGCGCCCATGATGCCTTCTTTCCACTGGGTGGTAAGCGCCAAGGCAATGAAGCTAAGGCATGGCTTGATAAAATGTATGAGTATTCAGAACACAGCCAAGCGTCACCTAATGAAGTTCTCGAGTCAATAATGGATTGGAATAAATAATGCCTAGCGAAGAAAATATAATTCAAAAGAAAGGCATGGACCTGTGCAAAGAGCATGCTTTAGTTAGTGAAATATACAGGACCCAGTCTGGAAAGGTTAAAGTTAGAGGTGGCTGGATGCAGCTCTGCCCCGCTGGAACACCTGATACAACTGGATTTACCATTGACGGAAGGATTATAGGGATAGAGTACAAAACTCCGTTAGAATTCGATACCAAGGATCATGGAGCATCAAAGGACCAGCTTAATCACTTGAATAAAATAAAGTCATCTGGAGGGGTCGCGGGAATTGCTGCAAGCATGGATCATGTAAATGCAATTCTGCAAGGTGAATATATTGGATTGGAATGACTTTGATTATGACGAATACATTTCTGCCACACGAAAGGAAATTAACGAGCACAAAATAAGAGTGCGGGGTTGCTAATCCCGCACGGGTTTTAGCTTGTGCTGCCCACCACTCTCACGATAGTCCAATCTGTGTCGATAACATCACCAAGCCCTGTAGTTAAACGCTTCCATCCAAGCCGCGTACCATCAGCAGTTACATTAGGGTTTGAGGATTCAACGAATGCGCCCTCAACCCACTTATGGCCCAATGTTGTCGGGTTAAATTGGTAGCTGGTTAGCTGTGTGGACTGGAGCTGCTGATATGTAGGCGATGTAGGGTCACTATCAACAATCTCATACCTCCAGCCTATGCCTGCATAAATAACAGTGCCTACACCCTTATTTAATACGCTAAATCCAGTGGAGGATGGGTCGCAAGATACGATATTACTGTCAACATATACATCAGCTTCGACGTTAGTTGCTAGCAAGGTGTTAAAGTTTTTAAACCTATTGCCAATTAGCTTTACGCCTTTTGACGACCCTGTATCAATAGCCGTAGGTACACCACTGGAAGAGTATGTGCCATCAGTATTAGAGTTGCTTTGCTTTCTATACTTATCACCATCAAAGTTATTATTACGCAAGGTTACGTCATAATTAGAACTACCTTGCATAATAAAGGCGCGATTCGTTATGTCTGAGGTTATATTGTCAGATATAACAATTTCATAAACAAAACCGTCATTATCTATCAACTGCGACAAGTTAACAGCTGTTTTACAGTGCATGATGGTATTGGTACGAATGGAGGATGCCTGTATTGCGCCTTCAAGCTTAACTCCATCATTATAACGCAGTGCTGTATCATCCATCGCAGGGTCGTACCCTACCCCTTGAAACAACCGTGTGCCGTAACCGTAATCAGAAAAAGCAGCTACGCTTGGTAAGGTTCTGCGTATGACGTTACTATGCACATTGATACCAGCCATTGGCGCTATTGCGTCGGCTGCGTCTTGCTCAAATCCGTCTTGATGATCCCATGGATATATAAAGTCGCCCGATACAGAATCGTAGCCTGTTGGCGCTACACCATTAGTAGACGCGCTTCCTCTTGCGTCTAGCCCTGCTAATATAATTCCTCCCGCTGTTGTTTCTGGCAGTCCACTTGCATCAATTGAAATGGGATTTAATATAGAGTTATCATGAACATTTATATCTCTAAGTTGAGTTCCACCCTCTGGGCCTGCTCCAGCAAAAACCCATATACCTACAAAATTAGGAAGTATTTGTAGGTTATTGGCAACAGTCATGCTTCTGGCTGCGATGTTCTTTATAGAGCCTGCGTTTATTAGTATGTTGTTTGTGACTATTAGGTTATCTCTTGCGTCGTCCACTAAGTCAGTGGTATGACACGCGATCGCATCATCACCGTTGCGTAGTATAAAGTTGTTATCAACCAATATATTTGGTGTGTCTCTACACCGCACACCATCAGCAGCGATATTTTCTAGGTGGCAGTTTGTTATTGAAAAGCTATCTAGGAAATGGAAGTCCATACCTACACCAGCAATATTAAGGAACTTAACATTATCTACAGCTACGTCAGTATAATAATCCAACCAAACAGGGTGAGACCATCGACCAGCTCTGTCAGTATTATTCAGCGTGCCTCTAAACTGAAAGTCCTTAAAAGTTAGTGATCCCTTTGCTATGTTGTCAATGTCACGAAAGATGAAATTATCCGCAGACTGTGGTGGGGCAGTAGTACCTTCATCAAAGTGCAGAATCGATACGTCATTACCCTCACCTCTAACCGTAATATTGCCAACCCCTAGGGCTATTGAATTATTACCCTCAAACCAAAATATACCCGATGGTATTAATAGCTCACCACCACCCAAGCTATTTAAATACTCCACTGCCGCCCTAGTGGAATTGTTGGTAGGTGTCAGATCATTAGGAACCCAGCCCCATTGTAATAATTTAAGCGACCTCCCAGTTATCAGCGTCAGTTGCTTGGTTCCAGATGCGTGATTACCATAGCCGTCCGGCATGCCTAGGTCCTCCACGACATAATCAGCACCCCCGCCGTCAGGATAATCAATGCCTAGAGTTGTGCACTCTGCCTGTGATCGATAAGAAGCGGTGTAGACTCGATTACCCACCGCAAAGCCAGCATCAGCAACGGCCTCGGTTAATGAGTTGTAGCTTATAGTACCGTCATTTGTTGTTATTGGCGCGCCATTTAAAACATTTGCAAAGTAATATTTTTGACTGTCGTGCTTACCAAGGACTTTTAACGAGCAAGCACCATTAACCGAAAGGCGAATTGGCGAACCATTATAAATGGGATAGCCGCCGCTGCCAGTAAGTACCGGCTGTGGTAGATTAACCTTTGTACCGTTTTCCTGAATACCGACAATCTGCAATTGATTAGCCACAATCTCAGGGTCTGAGTCTGGAACTCCGACATAGATCGATGCGTTGTGGCTGGCTTTTTTGGCTCGATTATCGCTCAAATGGGGCATGCTCCCGATTCATAGATAGAATCTTAGCTT
>JBALXI010000085.1:0-2709 GCA_036960605.1 Oleispira sp.
AATAGCGTTAGCCATTTTCTTTCACCTTTGATTTAGTTTTAGTGGTGTTTTACTTTTCTTTAAGTAATTCTTTTATTGATTTAAAGGCGTTTTCTTCATTTACCCCTCTTAGCTTCTCAGCAGTCCTTCCAACAATTCCTATGCCAGCATCAACCGCACCAGCTTCACTAGTTGCCGCTCTAGCACCCTGCTTTACAGCCTGGTCAATCTGTCCTTGAAATGAAGTTCTAGCGACTGGGCCAAAAACCCTATCTAGCTCATCAACAAATAAAGTTTGATTTAATAGATCGTCATCAAACTTTTTGCCGTACTTACTCGCAATACTTTCAATCTCATCAATGGAATCTAAAAGCCTTACTCTTGATTGGGCATTACTCATAAGTCTTCGTAATAGTGTTCCTGTGGCTTTATCCGCACTACCTCCAGATAGGTCCATCTTTCGACCGGCCACATCTTGAATAGAATCTAGCGCTGTAATTGTATCTTTGTATGTTGTGTTTACTCGGTCATATTCAGGAAACTTTTTGTCTAAAGCATCATCAAGCTTTGACCTAAGACCTTTTAGAATGGATTCTGTTTTTCCAGTCAATCCTTCCGTGGTCTTGCCATAAGTCACCTGCTCATCAATGTATTTTTTAAGGCGGTGAACATCATAAGCATCAGGGGACTTCGTGTTTCTCATTCTGTTGACAATATTTTTTACAACGTTCTCAGCGCCAACAACACCTTCGATGTCAGACCCCTGAAATACCGGCTTTAAATCATCTGTTATTTTTACACCGATAGACTCAAGATCATCTATGAACGAGTTAACAGCAGGAAGGCTATCAACCTTTTCACCCCTCAACCCTTCAGCAACTTTTCCAAGCTCTTTGCCGGATGATTTATTGGTATCCCTAATCACTCTAACTCTATCCATTAAAGAGTCGCCTGCAATGTCACTAGGCCTATTTCTTACCGCATAAACCTTGTTCTTTTTGCCTTTCTCCATTATATCGACCATCTTAGCCATCTTTGATCGATCTTTCTTAGAGCCAGCTTTGACGGACGCTATTACGCCTTCATCAAAACCTTGCTTGATTGTTTCAATAGCTTCCTTGTCTTTGACAATCTTAGGGCCTTCAATATCAATAGCGGCCTTAAGCTTATCTGTTAATGTTTCAGGCTTAATAGGAGCATCTAGTAAGTTGTCGCCTACGCCTCTAATCTTTACGTCTGGAGATTCGCCTTTAAGTTTATACTTGGCAGTTTCTACATCACCAACCTTGTCAATCAATAGTTTGGCTATTCTCTGCTTGGTAGGGCTTTGATACTGAAAAATACCCTTAGCAATATCAGTCGTTGGCTTTATTGCCGCCTTCGTATCTTGTGATGCTGCCCTTACCACCCGT
The DNA here is from genome assembly GCA_036960605.1 of Oleispira sp. Lineage (GTDB taxonomy): Bacteria > Pseudomonadota > Gammaproteobacteria > Pseudomonadales > Oceanobacteraceae > Oleispira. The sequence goes on from JBALXI010000085.1 coordinate 1,392, forward strand.
GTTACTTGTGGCCTAGCTGCTTTAGCCATTTGACCAATCTGTGCAGCTTGACCACCTAAACCAGCTAATGGAGCTAATGCTGCGCCAACCTCACCAATATTCTCAACGTACTCTTGACCCGCTTCAGTTTTCGGCGCGTATGTTAAATCAGCCATTGCTTTCTCGGCACGGTCTGCAATTCGCTGAGCTGCTGCATTGCTGCCAAATTCTCCAGATCGTAATTCGGATATAACACCTTGCAGAGTTCCGCCCATCATTCCAAGTGATCCGCCAGTCGCGCCAGTTGCAGCAGTTAAAGCCGCTTCCCCAGCGCCGGTAATCTTTTCGCCAATCGTTGGCTCTGGTTGTGGCACTACTTCATCAGGAATAGTTTGATTAAATATATCAGGCGCATCTCCATGACTTTCCTGAAATTGATCCTCAGTCATTGCTCCAGCTTGTGGCTGCTCTTCAGGCTGAACTTGATTAGCTGCGAAATACTCATCAACAGCTTGTCCAATCTGCTCATTGGTTGTGCCTTCAGGGAAATTAAAGGTCTTACCTTGCGCGGTAACTTTTGGCATTTTCTATTCCACCGTAAACGATATGCCAGACTGGCTAGTAAATGAATTATCTGTTGCTGGAGTTGACTGGGTTCCGCCTGCCTTGCCTCCTTTATTTGACCGATCAAGCTTCTTTTTCTTAATCCAACCAACCTTTGTATTGCCAGGTGTTCCAAGATAGATAGCTGCTGACTCTAAGTAATCAGATAGCTTTTCTTGAACCTCTTTCTTTTCAACAAGCCACTCCCTAAGCTCTGGCCCATCCAGTCCTGTAGGTAGCGCCGTAGACATTGCCATAGCAAGCTCGCCAGCAGACAGTGCGCCAAAAGTAGTGTTTCCGACAACATCAAGACCCAATCTATTAGCTAGGTTATCAAGCTTTATGCTTGCCGCCTTAAAGCTAGGTAGCATTTTTTCAATACGGCCAGACCCTGCACCACTATCTATCAGAGCAATACCTTCATCATAAAGACCAATCTTTTCATTGATTGCTTCTATTTTGTCAAAGGCCGCTATTGATGCGTTTGCCGCTTCTTTCTGGCTGATTACTCCAGCTGCAACTTCACCTTCTAACTCGTTCTGGGCCTCAAGCGTTGCTAGCTTTTTCTCACCTGCTGTCTTTCTTAGATTAGCAACCTTTTCAGCTCTAGCTAGCTTGACCGTATCTGCTGCTGCCTGACCTGTTACCAACTCGCCAGTAGGACTATAAACTTTAGTTCCTGCCGGTGTTGATTGAATAACAGTTCCATCCTCTAAGATTTCTTGAGCGCCAACCT
>JBALXI010000086.1:0-2137 GCA_036960605.1 Oleispira sp.
GAGCGGGCTATTCGTGCCCGCGAAATGCTGACCTAACACATGAGTGTAAATTTGGGTCGTAGAAACATCTGAGTGACCTAGCAATTCCTGCACTGTACGAATATCCCGACCAGCCCGTAATAACTCTGTAGCGAAACTGTGTCGAAAGGTATGACAATTTATCTTCTTGGTATTTAACCCCGCTTCAGTAACTGCTTTTTTCAACGCTTTACGTGGCACTGAATCATGTAAGTGATGTCTGCACGTTTTACCTGTGACAGGGTGTTGGCAAATTGTGGTAGAAGGGAAGATAAACATCCAGGCTGGTTGGCGATAAGCGTTTGGGAATTTCTTTCCGAGCATATGGGGTAGAGAAGGGCCGATGCTTCTTTGATTATCTTGCTGCTGTAATTTAATAGCACTTTGAATTAAAGTTTTTAATGAATCGTGTAATGATGAACTAAGAATAGTCTTTCTATCTTTACCTCCTTTACCGTCATGAACAATGATACTTGAGCTATCAAATTCAATATCTTTTACACGTAAGCGAAGGCATTCTGTGATTCGTAGCCCTGATCCATATAATAATGAAAAGATAATGCGATCACGTTTAGGCAATAGTTTAAGAATAGCTTCAGCTTCATTGCTAGAGATAACGATGGGGATTTTACGTTGTCTTTTTGCATAGTGAAAACCAATATCTCCCAAAGGTTGATTTAGAAATTGATTGTACAAAAAAGCAAGTGCATTGAGAGCCGTTTTTTGAGTATTAATTGCCACATCTCGGCTATTAGCTAAATAGGATAAAAACTGTACGACATGATCAGAGCTCAAGTTCATAGGGTGTTGACGATTATGAAAGCGAATATAATCTCTTATCCAGTAAAGGTAGGTGTGTTCAGTGCGAATGCTATAACCACGCATTCGCATATTCTGTTGAAGCTGCTGCATGAAAGGGCTGCGTAATGTCATATTCAGGCCTCTATTGTTGATCAAAAAGTGTGTTTATGTGCATTTTTAAATGCTGTATATCCATACAGTTGATATTTAAATAGTAGATCAGATTATGCGCGTTTGCACGGACTGATTTTTATTTGCGCGCGTTTGTACTGGAAGAAATATAAAAAATGTAGCAAAATCAGTACATTATCAATATAAGCCCTGACATAACGAGACCCTCGTTATTTAGGCAAATGCGCATGCGCGTATTTCTGGAGCTTGGAAATGGACTTTGAAAATTACCGAGTTAAATCAATCAGTTGCCGTGAAGTTTCTAAAAGTCACTTCCGTGCAAACGCGCATGCGCATGATTAAAATGTTAGAACTTAATATTATTTAAAGGTTACCATGATAAAAACACTTATTATTCCCGCTGCTGCAGGGTTATCTTGCTTAATTATTGCTGCATTTATCATGAGCTTCGTAATGCCTCATATTAATATTGATGATTCGATTAAAGGGCTCATAAAAATAGCCGTTTGGATTATCGCTTTTGCTGGACCTGCTGATTATTTGAGAAAAAAGGCTAAGAAAGAACAAGTAGCTGAGTAATATATCTTGAGCAGTTCTAACAAAAAGTTGGTGGTTCAGCCCCTTTGGGGCTTGGACGCTTTCAGCGCCCCACAACAAAAGCGTTACATGTAGGGTTTTATGCCTAAAATTTTATACATAAATATAATTTGGTTTTCAGTCGTAATAGTTGCGATTATTATGAATGGTATTGCACGATATTCGTCTACATTATGGAGCGAAGTACCAGACATAGAGCAGAGCAATTTTTTCCTTTTTGACAGCTTACTTGTTTGTATCTTTATTATCTCTTTTGTAGGGATAATGAGAAGAAAAAAATGGGGCTTTGCATTTACCGTTTCGCTTAATTATGTATTAACTATTTGGCCATTTATGCCCATTATGGCTTTTGCTATATATTGCTTTAAGAGTGGACTTCCTATTTCAGAAATGCCATTAGAATATGCTACGCCGAATATTTTAAGTGTGGCTATAGCTGTGATTAGCTTTATTTTTGCATTATTAATCAGGCGAAAAAGTGTTAGTTCCGTATTTGAAAACATGTAACAATCAGTTGGTGGTTCAGCCCCTGCGGGGCTTGGACGCTTTCAGCGCCCCACAACAAAAGCGTTACACGGTAAAAGAAATT
>JBALXI010000087.1:0-2038 GCA_036960605.1 Oleispira sp.
ATTTAACGATGACTGAATGGCGCGAGTGCTTAGTATTGAATACGCCAGAAGAGGAGGGTTTATAGATGAGCCATACAAAGCCGTATAATATAAAAGACTTCGGCCCTAGTGATTTAATGACTAGTGAGGCTGAAGGCATTAGACGGCTAAAGGTTAGTTCTGAGGATTCTAATATTGCGGCTGCATTTAATGGGCTGCTCTACTCCATATCCGCTAGGGTATCCGTACTGGCTGGCGATAGTCTAGCGTTAAATTTATCCCTAGCGGCTGATAGTGTGATTAAATCAGCTTCTACTGTTATCGGGCTTCCTATTGCCTTACATGGTGATCATGCCACTGGTAACGCAGACGGCATTTTCCTGCCTAATAACATGAATCAGTTAAGTATTGATGTAAGCCCCAGCCAGGGCCAGCTTTACGAACAAGCCTTAGCTAATGGTGATCTATTATATGCGGGTGAATCAGTATTATCATTATCATTCATCACTGGCTATCAAAAGAATAGCTCGATAGTGGTCAAGAATACCGGCTCAGACCAAGTTGTATTTATTAATATTGTGTTCGAGGAAATAGGCGAGCGCGCTCATGTATTCGGCCTAACGCCTTCAACCTTCTTAGAACCAACAACGGAAATGTCTACTTATGGCTAATCAAAATGTACCAAATACCGGACTATGGTCTTCAATATCATCAATACTCAACCTTAATTTTGCCGGACTGGAATTTAGCAATCAAGTAACAGTTAAGACCGCATCGGATTTGGCCGGGACTCTTGATAGCACAAAAGAGTATTTTATTGACGGTGTAATTGATATGGGCAGTCAGTCTATTGAAGTTCCATCGGGCGGTCTTAACTTCTCAGGGTATAACTTTAATGTCTCCAAGCTAATATCAAGTGAGCCAAACTACACAATGTTTACCTCTCCAGCTGGCGGCTCAGGTGATTTAGTTGCGCAGGATTACGCTATCGAGGTGACCGGTACTGATTCAAAGGTATATGAGATCAATGACGCTACAGGGCTTAACGCGCTTGAGCTTGCTCGCATAAATTACAATAATTGCACCTCGCTTGGCGTTATATCAGGCTATCGACAGGGGCTTGAGTCTGGTACTGGTCGTTTCGGTGGGACTCCTGAGTTAACCTTAGCTGGCACATGGTTAGGCGGTTACTTTATTGAGTCATCAATTGCCAGGGGCTTAACAGATGGGGCTTACTCATTGTATAAGGCGGGGGCAGGCTTTAGTATGGCATCAAGATTTAGAAGTAATCAAAACCTTGATTTAAATACCAGCGTAGCATTCGTTGATTTTGCTCCGGCAAACTTCCCTAACCCTAATACCTTGCAGTTAGATAGCTGCATTATAACAAGAAATGGCGTGTTTTCTGCTACCGATAGCACTATAACCCCCAATATCTCAAAGGACGATGTACAATCATCTTTTAGAGGTAATACAGGGCTATTAAATACGTATGTTGGTGGTAAGTTAAAAGTAACAAGCACAGTTGTAACCTCTATCAATGCAGGTAGTACTTATTATACTTTAAACGCTAACTGGCTTGCTCAGGACATGACTCATTACGACAGTCCATCAGCAGGTCAGTTGAGGCATTTAGGTGTAAATCCTATAGAGTTTAGAGTGCAGGCAGACTTTACAGTTGAATGTACGCCTAATGATGTGTTAGCTGTGAGGATACGGGTTTGGAGGGACGCAACCAGCTCTTTCCTAGAGTTTCAACCCCAGCTTAGACAAGTGCACTCTTTTATTGGTGGTAGAGATGTCGCGTTTTTTACTATATTTACATCTATCAGGTTAGATCAAAACGATTATATATACTTTCAAATAGCTAATAATACAGGGGCTAATGACGCCACGCTTGAAGTTGATAGTTTTTATTTGATTGAGGAAAGATAATGTCTGATGCTGTATTGGTAGATAGTTTATTCATGCTAGAAATATGATATATTCACACTATGAATAATAGAGAGTTTAAATAATGGCAATTGTAGTAGAAGATGGAACAGGGGCGAATCCTTTA
>JBALXI010000088.1:0-1972 GCA_036960605.1 Oleispira sp.
ACAGTCAGCTTTATAAAGCTGACTGTCTTTCCTGTAATTTCTTTAACCCGTGTTAACGATTCTTCGCTTGAGTTGGCGAGGTTGTCGACGACGAGTACGTCGAATCCAGCTTGTAATAATTCTATGCAAGTATGTGAACCTATGTAGCCTGCGCCGCCTGTTACTAGAATAGTGTGTCCGTTCATGTTCAATCCAAATCCGTTCTATATCGCTAGGTTTAATGTAATTATGTCGATTACTGCGCAGTATATACAAATCCTAAGTGCTATGGACAAAATTCTTGCGTGTGACATAATCCGCCAAATATTTTGTAAGACTATATTCTTATCTACACAGTATGCTGTGAATTATGCAGTGCAAAAGGAAAGTACATGTCCAATCAAGGAATGATCCGCTCTCGCCAGGGTAGTTTTAATTTTGTTTATCGGCTGGTTGATATTTCGATCATCTATATCTGTTTGTTTGTCGCGGCTTCTGCTTATGGGGTCGGTTTTTCTTCTATATACACTTCTGCTGGTTTAGTTGCGGCTATTGTTTTTATGTTATGCGCGGAGTCGCTAGGGCTTTATCGTTCGTGGCGGGCCAGTACCAGTGCCAGAATGTTATTAATCACCTCGGGGGTTTGGGGTCTTGCGGCATTACTAATTCTGTTGCTCGGTTTCTTTGCCAAGGTCAGTACCGATCTTTCTCGGGTCGTTATTGGTAGTTGGATTTTAGGCAGCTGGATTAGCCTGATGGCTTGGCGCTTAATTTTCAAGAAAGTTTTACGCGGCATGCGAGCAAAAGGTTACAACTCGCGTACGGCGGCGATCGTCGGCTTAAATGCCAATGCGTTGCGCATGCGTGATCAAATTAATGCAGCGCCTGATCTAGGTATTCGTTTTTCTGGTTTTTATGATGATCGTGCTTCCCAGCGTTTACACGAAGAGCACCCTGATGAAATTCTATTAGGCTCGATCAGTGAATTAATTGATCAAGCAAAAGCCGGCGGTATTGATTTGATTTTTATCGCGCTGCCGTTAAAAGCACAAAAACGTATTTCTCAAATTTTAGAGCGCTGTGGTGATACCACGGCCAGTGTGCATTTAATTCCTGATTTCTTTACCTATAACTTATTGCACGCTCGCATGGGTTCAGTCGGTACTGTGCAAACCTTGAGCATTTATGAAACGCCTATTCTAGGGTTTAACGATTTCTTAAAGCGCAGCTTTGATGTGGTTGTTGCTAGTTTGATTTTATCTCTCATCACTATTCCTATGTTGTTTATTGCCGCTGCTGTTAAATTCACCTCGCCAGGCCCGGTTATTTTTAAGCAGGCACGCTACGGTTTAGACGGTCGCAAAATTTTTGTTTGGAAGTTTCGCAGTATGTCGTCAATGGATAATGGCGCTAAAGTTGTGCAGGCGACCAAGGGAGATGCTCGCATTACTAAGGTCGGCGCTTTTATTCGTCGGACCTCGTTAGATGAGCTGCCACAATTTATTAATGTATTGCAGGGCCGTATGTCGGTGGTTGGGCCGCGTCCGCATGCTGTTGCCCATAATGAAGAATATCGTCAGTTGATTCCGTATTACATGTTGCGCCATAAAGTGAAGCCGGGCATTACTGGCTGGGCACAGATAAATGGTTATCGCGGTGAAACCGATACCCTGGATAAAATGGAAGGGCGAGTTGATTACGATTTAGATTATATTCGTAATTGGTCTTTGCTGATGGATATTAAAATTGTTTTCTTGACCATTTTTAAAGGTTTTTCCGGTAGTCACGTGCATTGATTATTATCTTCATAATTTATTGCCTGATTTTATTGCTGTTGACTGTTTTTAAGTCGGCGGAGATGTATCTTCCTGCCATCTATCAACTCGAGGCATGGTTGGGCGGCGATAAATTAATGCATTTAAAGTTATCGATATTACTCAGTATCTTAGCCTGTGCCGCTGCACTTAAGTTGAAGGTGTGGGGTGAGCTGAAG
>JBALXI010000089.1:0-1690 GCA_036960605.1 Oleispira sp.
CTCGCATGTAACAAAAAGTTGGTGGTTCAGCCCCTGCGGGGCTTGGACGCTTTCAGCGCCCCACAACAAAGACGTTAGCCAATTTAATATGGAAGTTTGAATGAGTAACAATAAGCTAGATATTCTATTGAGGCCTTTGATAAAAGAAGGCCTAAAGTTAACTCCGGTCGCCGATGGTTCAGCTGTCTCTGCAAATTGTAAAAGTAAGTTCGGTGGATTGCCTTATGCCGAAGCTGGTGATTGTTGGCCTTCGTGCCCAACATGTAAAAAAGAACTTACTTTTATCAACCAAATATTTGATGAGAAAGAAGATACTCTTTTTGTATTTTTTTATTGCAACGAATGTGGTCCTTGGGGACTTGGTGATGAAGAAAAAGGCCAATGGATAGCTAGACAGTATAAAAAACCTTCAATAGAAAACATATCTGAAATACAGCGTAAGAATAAAGATAAATTTCCTATAACTGCGTGCAGCGTATCGACTGCCTCAGCAATGATATTGCCAGACTGGGAAGGTATTGATTCAGTATCGGAAGAGGTTAGTGATCTCTGCTGTGAGATTGATAATGATTCGCCTTGGGAAGTCTATGAGGAAAGTGTTGTTAGAGCCAAATGCTTAAATGACTATTCAACCATTCTTGGTGGTTATCCTCGCTATGTTCAGGGAGAAGTTAGTGCTACTTGTATAAAGTGCAATTCTGAAATGGAGTTCTATGCACAAATTGATTCAGAGGATGAAGCAGAATTAATGTGGGGAGATGTTGGTCTAGTTTATTTTTATAGATGCTCAGAGCACAAGGATGAAATACACCTTGAGTTACAGTGCCACTAATGGCTAACAAGATGTTGGTGGTTCAGCCCCTTCGGGGCTTGGACGCTTTCAGCGCCCCACAACAAAAGCGTTATGAGTAAATGCACATGGAACAGCTGAATATCTCATTTTCTAGATTACTGAAACGAATTTTTTCCATTACCGTTTTCTTCTTAATATACTTAATGGTATTGGACTATATATTCGTACGCTTCTTGATGGAGCAACAGAGCTGGTTTAACTTCCTTATACTGGGAGTATTTGCATTGCCTATTTTTTACTCTTATGTGCTTTATAATGGCTTTCCAAAATATAAATATTTAGTCATTCTTCCTGCTTTATTTATAGGCTCTATCGTGGCTTATTTTGAGCTGCTCTGGGTAGCGACATCATTTCATAGTATGTTGGGAGGAAAAATTTAGATGTATCAAGTTAGAGAAACTCATAACAAACGCATCATGATCGCAGCCTGCGGCTGCTGGGACGGCTTACACTTCGTTCGTTCCTCTCTGCGTTTCTGCCGCCCCATATGCGAACGTTATGCCTTTATAAGGAGATTATTTTGAATAAATGGATCTTTGAAGAAATTACGTTGCTGAAGGGGTGGCTCTTATTAGCTGCTTTAATGCTACTTATGGTGGGAGTTGATCCAGCTAGTAGCAGTACTGAATATTCCAGACAATACCCTATTTTTATAGATTATATATTCTCTATTCTGCACCCTCTGTATATCTTAATATGCATTAGATACATAAGAGGAAAGGGTAAAACTTCCAAGAAGCCTCCCTATCATGAAATTGAAATCGGTATCTGGTTGAAATGGCGCGATAAAATAGACGATGCCTTCACCGCAAAATCTTCCTATATCGTGTTTAATTT
>JBALXI010000008.1:0-141841 GCA_036960605.1 Oleispira sp.
GAGCAATCGCAATAACCGAGTCATAGCCTAAGCCGAGCAAAGCCGCTGATTTTTGAATGCTGAAGTGGCTAAGCCGAAGCTAACCGCATCAATTAACCTTCCAGCACCGGGCAGGCGTCACACCCTATACGTCCTCTTACGAGTTTGCAGAGTGCTGTGTTTTTAATAAACAGTCGCAGCCACCTAGTATCTTCGACCAATAACCGCTTAGAGAGCAAGTCTCATCACAGTCACTGGCGTACCTTCTCCCGAAGTTACGGTACCATTTTGCCTAGTTCCTTCACCCGAGTTCTCTCAAGCGCCTTAGTATTCTCTACCTATCCACCTGTGTCGGTTTGGGGTACGGTTTCTTTATATCTGAAGCTTAGAAGATTTTCTTGGAAGCATGGCATCATCGACTTCGAACTCCGTAGAGTTACCGTCATCGGTTCTCAGCCTTAGGATCCCGGATTTACCTAAGATCCCAGCCTACAACCTTAAACCAGGACAACCAACGCCTGGCTCGATTAGCCTTCTCCGTCCCTCCATCGCAATATAAACAAGTACAGGAATATTAACCTGTTTTCCATCGACTACGCATTTCTGCCTCGCCTTAGGGGCCGACTCACCCTGCCCTGATTAGCATGGGACAGGAAACCTTGGATTTCCGGCGGGGGAGTTTTTCACTCCCCTTATCGTTACTCATGTCAGCATTCGCACTTCTGATACCTCCAGCCTGGTTCACACCTTGACCTTCAACAGCTTACAGAACGCTCCTCTACCATGCGTGTAAACACGCATCCGTAGCTTCGGTGTACAGTTTGAGCCCCGTTATATCTTCCGCGCAGGCCGACTCGACTAGTGAGCTATTACGCTTTCTTTAAAGGGTGGCTGCTTCTAAGCCAACCTCCTAGCTGTTTTAGCCTTCCCACATCGTTTCCCACTTAACTGTAACTTTGGGACCTTAGCTGACGGTCTGGGTTGTTTCCCTTTCCACGACGGACGTTAGCACCCGCCGTGTGTCTCCCTCGATTGCACTCATTGGTATTCGGAGTTTGCAAAGGGTTGGTAAGTCGGGATGACCCCCTAGCCTTAACAGTGCTCTACCCCCAATGGTGATACGAGAGGCACTACCTAAATAGTTTTCGAGGAGAACCAGCTATCTCCGGGCTTGATTAGCCTTTCACTCCTATCCACACGTCATCCCCTAGCTTTTCAACGATAGTGGGTTCGGTCCTCCAGTTGATGTTACTCAACCTTCAACCTGCACATGGATAGATCGCCCGGTTTCGGGTCTACTGCCAGAGACTCAACGCCCAGTTAAGACTCGATTTCTCTACGGCTCCGTTAACACTTAACCTTGCCACTGACAGTAAGTCGCTGACCCATTATACAAAAGGTACGCAGTCACGGAACAAGTCCGCTCCCACTGCTTGTACGTACACGGATTCAGGATCTATTTCACTCCCCTCACAGGGGTTCTTTTCGCCTTTCCCTCACGGTACTGGTTCACTATCGGTCATCTGGGAGTATTTAGCCTTGGAGGATGGTCCCCCCATGTTCAGTCAGAATACCACGTGTTCCGACCTACTCGATTTCACTGCTTATAAGTTTTCGTATACGGGGCTATCACCCACTATGGCGGCACTTTCCAGAGCCTTCTACTAACTACAAAACAGCTTAAGGGCTAATCCCCGTTCGCTCGCCGCTACTAGGGGAATCTCAATTGATTTCTTTTCCTCCGGGTACTTAGATGTTTCAGTTCCCCGGGTTCGCCTCTTATAGCTATGTATTCACTATAAGATACCTGCCTTACAGCAGGTGGGTTTCCCCATTCAGAAATTTGCGGGTCAAAGGTTGTTTGCTACCTCACCGCAACTTATCGCAAGCTACTACGTCTTTCATCGCCTCCAGATGCCAAGGCATCCACCGTGCACGCTTAGTCACTTGACCATATAACCCAAAACCACCTCGACAGTCACAAGAGACTGTGGAAGTATTAACGCTAAGGGTGATATTATTTGATCAACTAACTGAGTTTGCTTATCACTTTAATATTTTTTTCTTTCACACAGAATTAGCATTCGATCCGAAGATTGAAAGCTAATAAGTATAAATAGAGAATTAGCACTGAGATAAATAATCAATCTGCAATTTCAGCATCAAGCTTAGGTAAACCTAAGTCCAATCTGTCGTCACAAGTTAATCAATAACTCATATCATGTATCCTAATTTTTAAAGAACGTCTGGCATAAAAAAACCAGAGTTAAAAAATCTTAAAAAGATATTTTAAGTCTGATTTCTGTTTCTGAAAATGGTGGAGCCTAACGGGATCGAACCGTTGACCTCCTGCGTGCAAGGCAGGCGCTCTCCCAGCTGAGCTAAGGCCCCATTTCACAGAGATGCATTCGTTAACATGTGACATAAATTGGTAGGTCTGGGCAGATTTGAACTGCCGACCTCACCCTTATCAGGGGTGCGCTCTAACCAACTGAGCTACAGACCTATTTAGGTCACAAATATTTAGATAATTCGTGTGAGCACTTAGCCAAGATTGGCTGAGAATATCGTTTAAGGAGGTGATCCAGCCCCAGGTTCCCCTAGGGCTACCTTGTTACGACTTCACCCCAGTCATGAATCACTCCGTGGTAAACGCCCTCCTAGCAAGCTAGGTTAAGCTATCTACTTCTGGAGCAACCCACTCCCATGGTGTGACGGGCGGTGTGTACAAGGCCCGGGAACGTATTCACCGTGACATTCTGATTCACGATTACTAGCGATTCCGACTTCATGGAGTCGAGTTGCAGACTCCAATCCGGACTACGACATGCTTTATGGGATTAGCTCCACCTCGCGGCTTGGCAACCCTTTGTACATGCCATTGTAGCACGTGTGTAGCCCTACTCGTAAGGGCCATGATGACTTGACGTCGTCCCCGCCTTCCTCCGGTTTGTCACCGGCAGTCTCCTTAGAGTCCCCAACTGAATGATGGTAACTAAGGACAAGGGTTGCGCTCGTTACGGGACTTAACCCAACATTTCACAACACGAGCTGACGACAGCCATGCAGCACCTGTCTCAGTGTTCCCGAAGGCACCAAGCTATCTCTAGCAAGTTCACTGGATGTCAAGAGTAGGTAAGGTTCTTCGCGTTGCTTCGAATTAAACCACATGCTCCACCGCTTGTGCGGGCCCCCGTCAATTCATTTGAGTTTTAATCTTGCGACCGTACTCCCCAGGCGGTCTACTTATCGCGTTAGCTGCGCCACTAAAGGATCAAGTCCTCCAACGGCTAGTAGACATCGTTTACGGCGTGGACTACCGGGGTATCTAATCCCGTTTGCTCCCCACGCTTTCGCACCTCAGTGTCAGTATCGAGCCAGTCAGTCGCCTTCGCCACTGGTGTTCCTTCCCATCTCTACGCATTTCACCGCTACACAGGAAATTCCACTAACCTCTCTCGTACTCTAGTGAGTCAGTTTTGAATGCAGTTCCAAGGTTGAGCCCTGGGCTTTCACATCCAACTTAACAAACCACCTACGCGCGCTTTACGCCCAGTAATTCCGATTAACGCTTGCACCTTTAGTATTACCGCGGCTGCTGGCACTAAATTAGCCGGTGCTTCTTCTGCGAGTAACGTCACAGCCAGCAAATATTACTTACTGACCTTTCCTCCTCGCTGAAAGTGCTTTACAACCCGAAGGCCTTCTTCACACACGCGGCATGGCTGCATCAGACTTTCGTCCATTGTGCAATATTCCCCACTGCTGCCTCCCGTAGGAGTCTGGACCGTGTCTCAGTTCCAGTGTGGCTGATCATCCTCTCAGACCAGCTAGAGATCGTCGCCTTGGTAGGCCTTTACCCCACCAACTAGCTAATCTCACTCAGGCTCATCGAATAGCGCAAGGCCCGAAGGTCCCCTGCTTTCCCCCGTAGGATATATGCGGTATTAATCATCGTTTCCAATGGCTATCCCCCACTACTCGGTAGATTCCTAAGCATTACTCACCCGTCCGCCGCTCGACGCCTGGTAGCAAGCTACCTTCGTTTCCGCTCGACTTGCATGTGTTAAGCCTGCCGCCAGCGTTCAATCTGAGCCATGATCAAACTCTTCAGTTTTAAATCTTACTCAAAATAAAAACTAACTTTTATACTCACCAAATTAATGTAGAGTTCGTAAGTTCTTACTTTGTTTTATGCTTTGATGTCAGCTTAACAACTCTAATAAAAGAATCGTTAAGTGACTGTCTCAGCTCAATCAAGGTAAGCACCCACACGAATTATCTGAATATGTTTTTAAAGAACGTTTCCAATGAGCTTTAGCTCAAGTGGGCGCACATTATATATTGTGCGGTTTTGAAGTCAAGGGTTAATTTCATTTAACTTTCAGAGAAAGACTAAACAAAACAACATCTTATCTTCTTACTCTAAAGTGATTTCAAAGACTCTTCTTAATAAAAAGAAGAAGCTATTCAAAGTCTCTCTGAGCAGGCTGCGTATCTTATAGATTTCAGCCGGAGAGTCAAGCCTTTGTTTTCAGAAAGATTTCAAAAAAACCTTTAAAAACAACACCTTATCTCAACTCATTCAGCACTTCCCGAAGGTCGTTCTGTCTAAGCAGGCGGCGAATAATACGCTTATCCACAGCGCCGTCAACTGATTCCTGTGAAAGTATTACAAATGAATGAAATTAATCCACAAACCATCACAACAGCTTAGAAATCGTACAAATCAGACCGGGAACTGGAGAATAGATAGAAATTAGAGAGATACAAGGAAGCTGGAGGAAAATTAAGGAAGTATTTGAAATAGACAAAGCAGACAGAAAAAGAGTACCTATATAGACGCATATAATATTAATTAGCCGGAAACGCCGTAATTCAATGCCTTTTCACGCTCTGCATCAGGTAATTCCTTTTATGGGACGCCGTGAATACGCCGCTTCGCTCTCCCTGTAGACTCGTATTTCGCTTCCCTGCGAAATGACGCCCAGAAAACGAACCACCTGACACATCGCCACAAACATTTGAGTTGGCTTTAATGAGTTTCATTATTCTATATAGAGACGGCTTATCACTTCCCGACAAGCTGCGCATACATCAAAGAGAAGGCTTATTTAGTTTCAAAGATGGAGTGATTTGCGGTGAACGATGGAGATTAATTTTATAGGACGTCTAAAAGAGGGATCTTTTAGCGAGCTTACAGGGAGCGCTAACGCCGTGAATACCTGGAACGGCTGGTACCTTGCAGCGCTCCGTAAAAAATTCAATCTCCATCGTGAACGTAAGCCAATCACGCTTAGAAAACCAACACCCAAGAAGTAACCAACAAGCGGCGCTTAAATTAAACCCATCACATACAAAAAAGGCGCTAACAGTTACCCGTTAGCGCCTTTTTCAGATCAAGCAATCAATCAGAGCTTACGCTTCTTGCGCAACACCCTTCATGGTCAATTTGATACGACCCTTAGGATCAACGTCTAATACATTAACGTTAACTTCTTGGCCTTCTTTCAAGTAATCAGCAACGTTCTCTACACGCTCTTCAGAGATCTGAGAGATGTGAACCAAACCGTCTTTACCTGGGATAATATTAACGAAAGCACCGAAATCAGCTAGTTTCATAACTTTACCACGGTAGATCTTGCCAACTTCAGCTTCAGCAGTAATACCTTCGATCATCGCTTTAGCAGCATCAGATGCTTCTTTACCCGCAGCGAAGATTTTGATGTTACCTGTATCATCGATATCGATGTCTGCGCCAGTCTGCTCAGTGATTGAACGGATAGTTGCGCCGCCCTTACCAATAACATCACGAATTTTATCAGGATCGATCTTGATCGTGCTCATAGTCGGAGCGTTATCAGCCATTTCAGCAGCAGGAACCTTAATGCACTCATTCATAGACGCAAGAATCGTCATACGAGCAGTGTTAGCTTTCTGCAATGCGATATCCATGATCTCTTCAGTGATACCTTGAATCTTGATATCCATCTGTAAAGCAGTAATACCTTGGTCAGTACCCGCTACTTTAAAGTCCATGTCGCCTAAGTGATCTTCATCACCCAAGATATCAGTCAATACTGCAAAACCGTTGTCTTCTTTGATAAGGCCCATTGCGATACCCGCAACTGGAGCCTTCATCGGTACGCCCGCTGCCATCAATGCCATAGAAGCACCACAAACAGAAGCCATAGAAGAAGAACCGTTAGATTCTGTAATTTCAGAAACTACACGGATTGAATAAGGGAAATCTTCGTGCTTAGGCATCATTGCCTGGATACCACGACGCGCTAGACGACCGTGACCAATTTCGCGACGACCAACACCGCCCATACGACCCGCTTCACCTACAGAGTATGGAGGGAAGTTGTACTGGAACATAAATGGATCTTCAGTACGGCCGAACAAAGTATCAACCATCTGAGCATCACGACCAGAACCTAGCGTTGCAGTAACGATTGCTTGAGTTTCACCACGAGTGAACAAAGCAGAACCGTGAACATTACCTAGAACACCCGTTTCAACAGTAATCGCACGAACAGTATCGTTATCGCGTCCATCGATGCGAGGCTCACCCACAACAGAGCGCTGACGAACAATATTCTTTTGAATCTTAGCAATCATGCCAGCAACATCGTCTGCAGATGGCTTGCCTTCTTCGTCACCACATAAAGCTTCAACTGCTGCTTTCTTAGCCGCATCGATTTTGCCATAACGCTCCATCTTATCAGTCGCAAGATATGCGTCACCAATAGCAGCACCGGCTTGAGCAGTAACTGCATCAAACAATACGGTATCAATTGCAGGAGCAGTCCATTCCCATGCAGGAGTATTAACAGTCGCGGCAAATTCAGCAACGGCATCAACAACACACTGGAATTCTTGATGAGCGAACAATACGCCACCCAACATTTCATCTTCAGATAGCTCGTCTGCTTCAGACTCAACCATCAATACAGCGTCTTTAGTACCCGCAACAACCATATCCAATAATGAAGTTTCTAATACTTCATAGCTTGGGTTTAAAACGTAGCCCTTATCTTCAGTGTAAGCAACGCGTGCTGCGCCGATTGGACCACTGAAAGGAATACCAGAAATAGAGATAGCAGCAGAAGTACCGATCATTGCTGCGATATCTGGATCAACATTCTTGTCTGCAGAAATCACAGTACAAACAACCTGAACTTCGCTCATGTAACCCTTAGGGAATAATGGGCGAATTGGACGGTCAATAAGACGAGAAGTCAGCGTTTCTTTTTCAGAAGGACGACCTTCACGCTTCAGGTAACCACCAGGGATACGACCTGCAGCATAAGTCTTTTCAATATAGTGAACAGACAATGGGAAAAAGTCTTGTCCTGGCTTAGTAGATTTAGCACCAACAACTGTGGTTAATACTTGAGTCTTACCAATAGTAACTAAAACAGCACCAGAAGCCTGACGTGCAATACGACCAGTTTCTAGAGTTACAGTATCTTCACCAAACTGGAACGTTTTGGTAATCGCTGTAGGAATAATGCTCATTCTTTAAATCCTTAAATGACCGCGCTGTTAGCACTTCTAAGCATTGGCCCTTTTCGCATCCCTGCTTTTTCCATCTTATTTAATAGAAAGGAGGGGCTGAAAGGCGAATGGTTAGAAGTAGCTAAGAACTGACAGTACAGTGTTTATTAAATGGTTAAGTAAATATTTTGTTCGAGATAAAAAAATAGAAGCCCTAAAAAGGGCTTCTATTAAAGGTTACATCTTAACGACGTAGACCTAAACGCTTGATCAATGAAGTGTAACGAGTTGCGTTTTTACCCTTCAAGTAATCCAACAATTTACGACGCTGGTTTACCATGCGAATCAAACCACGACGGGAGTGGTGATCTTTATGGTTCACTTTAAAGTGATCCTGCAAACCAACGATGTTGTGAGTCAACAAAGCAACTTGGACTTCTGGTGAACCAGTATCGCCTTCAGCAGTTTGGTATTCAGCAACGATTGCCGCTTTATTTTCGACAGTTAATGCCATGATAGTATCTCCATAATATGCGGTTAAATCGGCCATACATCTCCACCGTGCATATTAACAGTAGGATGCTGCACGAACTCCTCACATTCAAAAGAACAAAGAAGCTCACGCTAGCCAGAAATCGATTGAAACTAATTTTATCTAGGCATCTCGCTGGGCAAGTTGACTTGAAAAACCCGTCTCGGAATCAATGTGCCGTTGTCAGTAATGTCACCAACGCCAACAAAGACTACTCCATCAGGAGTATTAACCCATAATTGTACTTGAGGCGTCAGCGGGAAGCTAGTTTTGACTCGCTGTCCGTGTAAAATTTTGTGTCCTTCAGCCAGTGTTAGCTCAATCTTGGCCCAGTCAGGAATAGCTTCTGCTGAATGAATTAGCATCTCATCCATTGCCGCATGGCGTTCAGATACTATTGGATGTGATTCTTCAAGATCTAGCAGAACTTGATAATCAACAAATTGAGCCTCTGTAAAAGGACCTGCCTGATTTCGATGAAGCATGCTCACGTAAGCACCACAACCGACTTCATTACCAATATCCTCTACCAAACTACGAATATAGGTACCCTTAGAACAGACTACTTCTAGATCAATCTCGCCAACATCAGGGCGTACCGCCAACAATGTTAAAGAATGAATACTTACCTGTCGCTGCTTTAGGGCCTTTAAATCTAACTCAATACCTTTACGCGCAAGCTCATACAGAGGTCTACCCTCATGCTTGAGTGCTGAATACATTGGAGGTACTTGGGTGATTAAACCACGGAAGTTTTGCAGAATTATTTCAATCGAATGTTCGTCGAATTCAGGTACCGGCTTCGTCGAAACTACCTCGCCATCCTGATCACCCGTCGTGCGAATTTCGCCCAGCTTAGCGGTCGTGATATAGCCTTTAGTGGATTCCAAAAGAATCTGCGAGAACTTAGTCGCATCACCAAAGCACAAAGGTAATACACCCGATGCCATAGGATCCAATGCACCGGTATGACCGGCCTTTTTAGCACCTAAAAGCCATTTAATCTTTTGCAGGACTTGATTTGAAGAAAGGCCCAATGGTTTATTGAGCACTATAATGCCGCTAATATCACGGCCTTTTTTTATACGCGCCATACTTCTATGTCTACTCTTCGCTGCTAATCTTTGCTTCTGCTATAGCGTTTATTATTCGCTATCGTCAACAGGTTTACCTGCACGAGCAACATCTTCAGCAACCACTTTATTTATCAAGTTAGTCATATGATGACCACGTAATAACGACTCATCATAATGAAAACGCAATAAAGGTGTTATGCGAGTCGTCATCTGACGAGACAATTCTCCGCGTAAAAAACCAGCCGCATCGTTTAAGACTTTGCTTGCTTGCTTTTGGATAGCCGCTTCATCAGCCTCATCACTATCACCTTTCGCACCCATTACAGTGAAATAGATGTCTGCATAACCAAGGTCTTTAGCAACCTTAACAGCATTTAACGTCACCATACCTAAGCGTGGATCTTTCATATCGAATTGAATCAATTGCGCTAGATCTCGCTGGATCTGTTCGCCTAAGCGCGTAGTACGGCTAAAATCTTTTGGCATTATGTCGCCCCTAAATATCTTTTATACAACCAACTATATCGCTAGCCTATATAACTAACAATATAACCAGCATAGCGAAAAAACGCCGCATAAAGCGGCGTTTTTCGTTTTAGCTAACCTACTATCTAAATAGACAGCTAATTAAAGCGTACGTGCGATTTCATTCACAATATACACTTCGATCTGGTCACCAGCGCGAACATCTTGATAGTTCTTAACACCGATACCACATTCCATACCTTGGCGAACTTCTTGAACATCATCTTTAAAGCGACGTAGAGATTCTAGTTCACCTTCATAGATAACCGTATTTTCACGAAGTACACGGATTCTCTTATTACGATGAATAACACCATCTGTAACCATAGAACCAGCGATCAGACCAAATTTAGGCGACTTAAATACTTCACGTACTTCAGCAACACCTAAGATCTCTTCGCGTAATTCAGGAGACAACAAGCCAGACATAGCCGCTCTGATATCGTCAATCAAATCATAGATAATGCTGTAATAGCGAAGATCTAATTCATTGCTTTCAATAACTTTCTTCGCGGGTCCATCTGCACGGACGTTAAAGCCGAAGATAACCGCTTCAGAAGCCAAAGCCAATGTTGCGTCTGTTTCAGAAATACCACCAACACCAGAAGATACGATATTCACTTTCACTTCGTCAGTCGCAAGACCTTGAAGAGAAGCGGTTAAGGCTTCTAGAGAACCACGAACATCCGTTTTAAGAATGATGTTCAAGTTAGATTGCTCACTGCCACCCATGTTATTAAACAAGGCATCCAGTTTCGCTTTCTGTTGACGCTGCTGAATAACTTCTTTGCGCTTAGATTCACGGTGCTCTGCTACTTCGCGTGCTTTCTTCTCGCTTTCAACAACGATGAAAGCTGCACCAGCATCAGGTGTACCATTAAGACCTAAGATTTCAACAGGAATAGAAGGACCGGCAGATTCAGCTGGCTTACCATTCTCATCCAATAACGCACGAGCACGGCCATAACAAGTACCGGCAAGAACGATATCACCCTTCTTAATAGTACCGTTTTGAACAAGCAATGTAGCAACTGGACCACGACCCTTATCTAGGCGAGATTCAACAACAACACCTTGACCAGGACCATCGATAACCGCTTTAAGTTCAAGCAATTCAGCTTGTAATAAAACAGCGTCTAATAATTCAGTAACACCTTCACCGGTATGTGCAGATACTGGCATGAAAGGAACATCGCCGCCCCAATCTTCAGGAATCACATCACACGCAGATAGTTCGTTTTTAACACGATCTACATCAGCGCCTTCTTTATCCATCTTGTTAATCGCAACAACGATCGGAACACCAGCCGCTTTCGCGTGCTGTACTGCTTCTTTCGTCTGTGGCATTACACCATCATCAGCGGCAACTACTAGGATAACAACGTCTGTACACTGAGCACCACGAGAACGCATAGAGGTAAACGCGGCGTGTCCTGGTGTATCTAAGAACGAGATCATACCGTGATCCGTATCTACGTGATAAGCACCAATATGCTGAGTAATACCACCGGCTTCGCCAGTCGCTACACGACTTGAACGAATATAATCCAATAGCGAAGTCTTACCATGGTCAACGTGGCCCATTACGGTCACTACTGGCGCACGATCTTCTTCATCAGCTTCATAAGTTACAGATTCAAATACGTCTTCTTCAAGCTTATTATCTGAAATCAACTTAGTTACTTTATGGCCAAGCTCTTCAACGACTAGCGTTGCAGTATCCTGATCTAAAGTTTGGTTAATGGTGGCCATTACGCCCATACCCATCAACGTTTTAATTACGTCACTGGCTTTAATTGCCATCTTAGCGGCAAGATCACCCGCTGTAATTGCTTCTGGCAATTCAACTTGGTGAATAACAGGCGCCGTAGGTCGTGTGAACGCGTGCTCGTTATCTGCTTGTGCTTGTGCAGTACGCGCTGCTTTACCCTTAAGCTTCTTACGACGGCCACGTTGATTGGCTGAACCATCTTCAGTACGGAACTGACGAGGAGCACCTGAACGTGGAGCGCCGCCTGGAGCACGAGGAGCACCACCTGGAGCACGAGGAGCACTACCTGGAGCACCCGTACGTGGAGCGCTTGGAGCACCAGCACGCGGAGCACTTGGAGCGCGTTTCTTCGCGGCTTCAGTTGCTGCTTGTTTCTGCGCTAATTCTTCCTTAGTAGGAGGAACGATCTTCGCAGAAGCTGTCGCGGTTGGTCGTTTGTTACGTGCATCACGCGCAACTGGCTTAGCACTTAACTTAGGCTTAGCACCGGCTTTAGGCTTAGCACTTGCTGTCGCTTTCGGCTTCGCTTCAGCTTTTGGCTTAGCAGCTACTTTAGCTTTCGCTGCAACACGAGCTGTAGAGCTCACGCCACCACGGGCTTTTGCTTCAGACTGAGATTTCTGAGAAATCTTATGCTTAGCAGCGGGCTTAATCTTTTTCGCTTCAGCAGCGGCTTTCGCTTTCGCGGCGGCCTGAGCTACTGCTGCTGCATCAAGTGCGGCGGCAGCGGCTTTCGCTTCAACCGTTGCTTTTTCAGTAGCGATTTTCTCGTCTACGATAGCAACTTTATCAGCCTTAACTGCAGTAATTGCTTCTTCAACAACGGCTACGTCAGCATCAGACTTAACGAAAGTACGCTTCTTACGAACTTCAACAGCAACATCTTTCTTGCCGCCCTGACCCGTTTTCAAAGTACTCGTTGTCTTACGCTTAAGACTAATCTTTTTCGGTTCAGCATCAGCTGCTTCACCGTGATTTTTCTTCAAGTGACCTAATAAGGCCTCTTTTTGGTCAGCACTAACGGCATCATCTGCGTTAGTCTGAGGTAAGCCCGCTTCTTTCATTTGAGTCAGTAATCGATCGGAATCGGTACCCACTACGTCGGCGAACTCTTGAACTGTTGTATCGGTCATGCATCTCTCCTAGGCCGAGTGAATCTATTACTCAGTGCCTTCAAACCAAGGCTTACGAGCCGTCATAATGAGCTCTGCCGCTTTTTCTTCTGTCATGCCTTCAACGTCAATAATATCGTCGATGGCCTGCTCTGCTAGATCTTCCATTGTGCAAATACCCTGGCTTGCCAATACAAGAGCAAGATGTTTATCCATACCCTCCATTGTTAGCAAGTCTTCAGCGGGCTCTGCTTCTTCCAATTTTTCTTCGGAAGCAATAGCGAGTGTCAAAATCACATCTTTCGCACGATTTTGAAGCTCAGTTGCGATTTCTTCATCAAGGCCATCAATGGCAATCATTTCAGCAATCGGAACGTAAGCAACTTCTTCTAGCGTGGTGAAACCTTCTTCAACCAATATCTCTGCGAAGTCTTCATCGATATCAAGCTGCTGGGTAAACTCATCAATGATGCCACCCGATTCTTCATTCTGCTTTTCAGCAGCTGCAGCTTCAGTCATTACGTTGATTTCCCAGCCGGTAAGCTCAGAAGCCAAACGTACATTCTGTCCACCACGACCAATCGCTTGCGCTAAATTTTCTGCGGCGACTGCGACATCCATCGAGTTAGAGTCTTCATCAACAATGATAGAACTAACTTCGGCAGGAGCCATTGCATTGATAACAAGTTGTGCTGGGTTATCATCCCAAAGCACGATATCAATACGCTCGTTTCCACCCAATTCATTCGTTACCGCTTGCACACGAGAACCACGCATACCCACACAAGCTCCAACAGGATCCATGCGGCCATCGTTAGTCTTCACAGCAATCTTGGCACGAGAACCTGGATCACGAGCAGCACCTTTAATTTCAATCACTTCTTCAGAGATTTCAGGCACTTCAATGCGGAACAACTCAATGATCATCGCTGGCACAGTACGGCTCAGCATCAATTGAGGTCCACGATTTTCTGGGCGAATACAGTCTAGAACAGCACGTACACGATCACCCATACGTACAATTTCACGACCAATAAGCTGATCTTTTGGCAATAAGCCTTCAGCGTTATTACCCAAATCAACAATGACGTTATCGCGAGTTACTTTCTTAACGCTACCGCTAACAAGTTCACCGACACGATCTTCGTATTGCTCAACAACCATGGCGCGCTCAGCTTCACGTACTTTCTGTACAATGATTTGCTTAGCGGCTTGAGCACCAATGCGACCGAAGCCAGCATTATCGACCTCAGTTTCATAGACGTCACCCGGCTTCAAGTTTTCATCGATTTCTAACGCTTCTTCAAGTGTTAGTTCATCGCCTAAGCCAGGTACTACATCGTTGCTTACGACTAACCAGCTGCGGAAAGTCACATAATCACCCGTACGGCGATCAATGTTTACAGTAATGGTTGCTTCTTCGTCTTCGTAACGTTTTTTCGTCGCCGCTGCTAATGCGGATTCAATGGCGTCAAAAATAATCTCTTTATCAACGCCTTTTTCGTTTGAAACCGCTTCCGCGACCAGAAGTATTTCTTTACTCATTTCTAGCCTCGCTCTCTGCCTTAGTCCTTGAATTGGGGAATAACGTGTGCTTTTTCAATCATATCGATGGGCAGTAAGTACTCATGCTGGTCAACCTGCACGACGACATCCTGATCTTCGATACTAATAATGACACCCTTAAATTTACGACGACCATCAAATGGCATACGTAAACGGATATCAGCCCACTCGTTAATGTATTTTCTAAACTGTTCCAGAGTAAACAACGGGCGATCCATACCCGGTGATGACACTTCCAGGGTATATTCCTGGCTAATAGGATCTTCAACATCCATGATCGCACTGACTTGCCGACTGACAGAGGCACAATCATCAACGCTTACACCGTTTTCATTATCGATGTAAATGCGTAACACAGAGTGCTTGCCTTGAGCGGAATACTCTAAACCCCAAAGGGATAAGCCCATCGCTTCAATCGCCGGAGCGATCATTTCACGTAATTCTTCTTCTTTACTAGCCAAGCTTAGTAACCTTTATGTTGTACGTTTCATAAAAAATCTGCATTTTTCAAACGCCAGAAACAAAAACTGGGCAACATGTGCCCAGTCCGCGTAACGCTTTGCAGACAAGAAAACCAAATCGCACAACGCGGTCATTAGCTTTCTCTGATCGACGTGTTTGATAAAAACAACGCCTAACAAAAAGCCCCTAACGAGGGGCTTCTTGCTTTGCTTTTCTAATCTGCGGCAATTATATGCCTGATCGACTAAAAAAGCGAATTGGTGCGGATGGGGAGACTCGAACTCCCACGGGCGTAAGCCCACCACCCCCTCAAGGTGGCGTGTCTACCAATTTCACCACATCCGCGAATCTCTACTGCTCGATGCTTATTGTGCTGGTACTTCTAGCACTGGCACATCATCGATCGACACATCAATATCTGGTGCATCTGTCGCAGGTGCGTATTCTTCCACAATAGGGGCGTCTTGCTCAAGCATTTCTGTCATTTCTTGAGCTGGAACACCAATATCATTGATACCTCTAGCTTTATCACTCGCAATAACAGCCAAAACCATACTGGTTGCGAAAAATACTGCCGCGCCAATAGCCGTCATACGACTTAGGAAATTGCCTGAACCCTGGCCACCAAAGACAGTCTGAGAACCGCCGCCACCAAAAGAAGCGCCAGCATCAGCACCTTTGCCTTGCTGAATCATCACTAGGCCAATAACACTAAAGGCTAATAAGATGTGTACTACTAGGGTAATCTTTTCCATTATATTCTCTACCTAATTACTGATACCAACATTACGCTGGATTGCAGATTCCTAAAAACTCTTCAGCCTGTAGCGATGCACCGCCCACTAAGCCACCATCAATATCCTGCTGTGCGAACAATTCTTTCGCATTACTCGCTTTCACACTGCCGCCATAAAGAACATGACTATTCAGCGCTAATTTCTCATCTTTCGCCGCTAACAAGCCACGAATAAATGCATGCACTTGCTGCGCTTGCTCTGGAGAGGCCGTTTTACCGGTACCAATTGCCCAGACAGGCTCATACGCAAATACACATTTTGCTAACTGCTGAACGCTTAATCCGCTCAACACCGCATTAATTTGTTGTTCAATAACGACTTCAGTTTTATCCGCTTCACGTTCTGTTAACGTTTCACCAACGCAGATATAAGGCGTTAAGCCCGCCACAAGCGCTGCTTCTGTTTTAGCTAACACATCGGCATTGGTTTCAGCAAAAAGCGTTCGACGCTCAGAATGCCCAACCAAGACAGCATCACAACTGCAATCAACTAACATGCTGGCTGATATTTCTCCGGTATAAGCACCACTACCATTAGCATTTAGATTCTGACCGCCTAGTTTTACTGAACTACCCTGCAGTTTATCTGCGACTGCCATTAAATACGGAGCCGGTGGAAATACAACGACGTCAGTTTGCTGCGGAATATTTTCTACAATACCAGCTAACAATTCATTCAACATGACCTTACTGGCATTCATTTTCCAGTTACCAGCCACCAATAGACGACGCATAATCACCTCACGATATAAAACAGGGCAAGATAGTAGCGAATATAGCCACCTGACTCAAGCAGTAGATGGCTATATTCACAATTAAGATATAATTTGTTCAACAACTTCAGCTAATTGCAGTGCTTTTTTAGCAACCAAGTCCCCATCTTCGCCTTCTACCATTACCCGCACAACAGGTTCAGTACCTGAAGGACGCAACAGAACTCGCCCACGACCCGCCAGCTCAACCTCAACCGCGGCGGCCGCGGCTTGTATTGTTTTATCTTTTTTAACATCAACATCTTTATTACGACGAACATTGATCATGGTTTGCGGGCACTTAGTCATACCAGACTTAAGTTCAAACAAACTTTTACCTGAGTCCTGCAGCGCCATCATTATCTGCAGAGCCGAAACAACGCCGTCACCGGTGGAAGTAGAATCTAAGCATAACAAATGCCCAGAAGATTCACCGCCAAAGCGCCAATCATGCTCTTTCAATTGCTGCATTACATAGCGATCACCAACATTTGCGCGCACAAAGTCAATTTTCTCCCTCTTCAACGCCAGCTCTAGGCCTAAGTTACTCATGAGTGTACCGACAACACCACCACCTAAACGCTTACGGCTGCGAGCGTGCATTGCCATAATGAATAATAATTCATCCCCATCGACAATTTCACCCTTTTCATCAACCATAATGACGCGATCACCATCACCATCGAAACCTATGCCCAAATCAGCACGAGTTTCGACCACTTTTTGCTGCAACTGCTTTGGCGAAGTTGAACCGACATCTTTATTGATATTCAATCCATTTGGAGCAGTACCAATAGCGATAACCTCAGCGCCTAACTCCTCAAATACCGCTGGCGCTATTTGATACGTCGCGCCGTGAGCACAATCCAATACAATACGCTTTCCCTTTAATTTCAAGCGGCGCACAGTACTTTTACAAAATTCGATATAACGCCCTGCGGCATCGTTAATACGAAACGCTCTACCCAACTGATCAGATTTTACCGTCGTCATGGGCATATCAAGGTATTTCTCGATCTCTAATTCAATCGCATCGTCTAACTTGGTGCCATCAGCAGAGAAAAACTTAATGCCGTTATCTTGATAGGCATTATGAGAAGCACTAATAACAATACCGGCATCTGCGTGAAAGGTGCGCGTTAAATAAGCAATACCAGGAGTAGGCATAGGCCCTAATAACCAACTATCAACCCCAGCCGCCGCTAGTCCAGCTTCTAAAGCTGATTCAAACATATAGCCCGAAATACGTGTATCTTTACCGATGAGAATTTTACTTTTACCCTGCTGAGCAAAAACCTTGCCCGCAGCCCAACCCAACTTCATAACAAATTCAGGGGTAATGGGATAAATTCCGACTTCACCGCGAATACCGTCGGTGCCAAAATACTTTCTACTCATATCTACTCTCAATCCTTGCTAAATTCTTTTGTCGCTGCAACAACCTGCAGGGCATCAAAGGTGGCCGCCACATCATGTACCCGTAAAATGGCGCTGCCTTTCATTGCCGCAATCACCGCAGCAGCCAAACTTCCATAGAGACGCTGATCCGCAGGCCTGTCTTGTAAAGACTCATCCTGCAAAACCTTGCCTATCATAGTCTTTCTTGATATCCCGACCAAGAGCGGTAGATCAAATTGATGAAAACTTTCCAACTCATTCAAAAGCTGATAGTTATGCGCCAGGGTTTTACCAAAGCCAAACCCTGGATCCAGCAACAAGCGTGATGATTTAATACCCACAGCCGCACAAGCCTTTATCCTCTCGGCCAGAAAGGCATGTATGTCGTGAACGACATCATCATAGCTGGGGGTTTGCTGCATACTATCCGGCTGCCCCTGCATATGCATCAGGCAAATAGGCAGATTGGTTGCCGCCGCCGCCGCTAGGGCTCCTTCTCGCTGCAGCGCACGTACATCATTAATCAAGCCCGCGCCAACGGCGGCAGATTGCGTAATAACCGCTGGAGTACTGGTATCTACTGATATAATCACATCGAAGTTTTTATGTATCGCCGCCACGACAGGAACAACCCTATCCAGCTCCTCCTGCAGCGAAACCGCCAGCGCTCCTGGTCGTGTTGATTCGCCCCCCACATCGATTAAGTCCGCGCCTTGCTTGATCATCTCCTCAGCATGAAACAAAGCCTTGTCGAGATTATTAAAGGATCCGCCGTCAGAAAATGAGTCCGGCGTTACATTGAGTATCCCCATAATATTACAGCGGTTTAAATCCAGCTTTTGAGCCCGCCCATTACGCGAGCCACAGTCTAAAAATTCATTTATCATTCGAGTTATAATTCATTGTTATAAAATAGTGAGATTAAAAAACAAACATAAAAAAACGGGCCGAAGCCCGTTATTTGTAGCGGTTAATTACCTAACCTACACATCAACCTTATCGTCAGCAGCATCGTCACTATCACTCTGCTCGCCGAGATCAGTCTCTTCGACAGGCGCTGGAGAGCCCCCGTTTTTATCATCCCAAGAAGCCGGTAAACGCACTTTCTGTCGATTCATCAAATCAGACACCTGATTCGAGTCAATCGTTTCAAATTCCATCAATGCTTCTTTCATTGATTCCAATATGTCGCGATTATCTTCTAAAATCTTTTCAGCGCGGGCATAACACTCTTCAGTAATACGCTTAATTTCCTTATCGATCAAACGTGACGTCTCATCAGACACATGGCGCGAACCAATGCCATCCGAATCACGAGAATCATAATCAAGCGGCCCTAAGGCATCTGACAAACCATAATTCACAACCATGGCACGAGCAAAGTACGTCGCCATTTTAATATCTTGAGAAGCACCCGTGCTCACGCCTTCTTTGCCGTAAAGCATCTCTTCTGCAATTCGACCACCATACGCAGTAGCGATGTCGCCCATAATCTTTCTGCGACTTTCG
Organism: Oleispira sp.; assembly: GCA_036960605.1. Lineage (GTDB taxonomy): Bacteria > Pseudomonadota > Gammaproteobacteria > Pseudomonadales > Oceanobacteraceae > Oleispira. The sequence goes on from JBALXI010000008.1 coordinate 18,982, forward strand.
CTAATTCGATCAGCTTCTGGCAAGAAGAAAGTCACACCCAATGCTCTGCCGCGCGGAATGATCGTTACTTTATGCACTGGGTCATGCTCTTCAGATAAGCAACCCACAATCGCATGACCTGCTTCATGATAGGCCGTGCTTTCTTTTTCTTTCTCTGACATCACCATGGTCTTGCGCTCAGCGCCCATCATGATTTTATCTTTAGCTTTCTCGAACTCTTCCATGGTAACCAAGCTTTTCGCCGCACGCGCTGCAAACAACGCCGACTCATTTACTAGGTTGGCCAAATCAGCCCCCGAGAATCCTGGCGTACCACGAGCAAGAACCGATGCTTTAACATCATCTGCGATCGGTACTTTACGCATATGTACTTTCAGAATGTGCTCACGTCCACGAACATCAGGTAGACCTACAACAACTTGACGGTCAAAACGACCTGGTCGCAATAACGCTTTATCCAATACATCCGAGCGGTTTGTCGCGGCAATAACAATAACGCCATCATTCGCTTCAAAGCCATCCATCTCAACCAACAACTGGTTCAATGTTTGCTCGCGCTCATCGTTGCCGCCGCCATGACCGCCCCCACGACTACGACCAACGGCATCAATTTCATCGATAAAGATGATACAAGGTGCTTGTTTTTTAGCTTGCTCAAACATGTCACGCACACGAGATGCACCGACACCAACAAACATTTCAACGAAATCAGAACCCGAGATAGAGAAGAAAGGTACTTTCGCCTCCCCTGCAATCGCCTTAGCAAGTAAGGTTTTACCGGTACCGGGAGGGCCTTCCAATAAAACACCGCGTGGAATACGACCACCCAAACGCTGATATTTGCCGGGATCAACTAAGAAATCGACTAATTCTTTAACATCTTCTTTCGCTTCATCACAACCAGCAACGTCATCGAACGTTGTCTTAATTTGGTCGTCACTTAATAGCTTGGCTTTACTCTTACCAAATGACATCGGGCCGCCTTTACCGCCAGCACCACCGCCTTGCATTTGTCGCATAAAGAACATAAAAACAGCGATAATCACTAAGATAGGGAAAGAAGCGACCAATAACTGAGTCCAAATACTCTGCTGCTCAGGCTTTTTGCCTTCAACTTGTACGTTATTATTCAACAAGTCGTCGATCAATTTATCGTCGTAAGCAGGCAATATAGTTGAGAAACTCTCACCATTGCTCAATACGCCTTCGATATTCTGACCGGCAATGCTGACACGCTCAATTTGGCCTGTGCGCACACTGCTAATGAATTCAGAATATTTGAGTTCTTTGGCTTGGCTGACATTTTGAAAATTATTAAAAACCGTCATCAATACTGCTGCGATGATGGCCCAAAGTACTAAATTCTTTGCCATAACAGGCATACCTCTAATTTTATATGTAGCGTAAGCCCTTAGCTTACGCAGCTTTTAATTTGATCTCTAGTCCATCAACAGCGTTATACGGGTAAACACCGGCATTTATACCTTTCTTTACCCTATTAACTACTCTAGCAAAAGATTGACTAACCTTTGAAACCTTTTGCGACTAAATACACTTCTCGAGAGCGCGCACGCGAAGATTCAGGCTTTCGAGTCACTACTTTCTGAAATGATGAGCGCATATCCTTTAGATATTCATCAAAGCCTTCACCATGAAAAACCTTAGCCACGTAGTTGCCACCGGGCTTCAATACCTGTCGTGCCATATCCAGCGCGAGCTCAACCAAATACATCGCACCTGGCTGATCTACTGCACTCATACCACTCATATTGGGGGCCATATCGGAAATTACAAGGTCTACCGGGCGATCACCGATGGTCGTCATAATCTCATCAAAAACAGCTTCTTCAGTAAAGTCACCTTGTAAGAAGGTAACCCCTGCGACGCCATCCATCGGCAATATATCGGACGCAACAACCAAACCATGATCACCTACTCGCTTGGCAGCAACCTGTGACCAACCGCCCGGCGCCGAACCCAGATCAACCACGGCCATTCCTGGCTTAATCAATTTATCTTTATCGTCAATTTCCATTAGCTTGTAACAGGCGCGAGAGCGGTAACCCTCTTCCTTAGCTTTCATTACATAATGATCATTAAAATGCTCATCCATCCAATCATTACTCGATTTTGAACGCGCCATATCTTTATTTCTCAATTGGTTTTCTACAGATTACCGCTTTAAGCGGAAAATTAGGATTTATTACTATATAATCAGAGTTTATCACTTAATTAAGTTAGGCAACCGAATCTGATGGCAATTTCTGCTGAACAAAAGAAAGCAATGCGCTCTATTGGCCATAATCTAAACCCAGTTGTAACCATAGCTGGCAATGGCTTATCGGATGCAGTATTGGAAGAATTGAACCGTGCTCTTGATGATCACGAATTAATTAAAGTAAAAGTCGCCATTGGTGAACGCGATATGCGCGCTCAAGCCATTGACGAAATGGTGAAAAAAACGAGTTCTGAATTGATTCAGAAGATTGGCAAGGTTGCCTTAATCGTACGCCGCAATCCTAAAGCTCACCCGAAGCTTTCTAACCTATCTTAATCTCTTAGGTTAGACGTAATCAGCGCCTGTACTTTCACGGCGCTTATTCCCCCATACTTACTCTATCCCGGCCTCTATTTCTCTTGCGGAACTGCAATGTTTCCGAAAAAGCCTAGATAAGTGCGCATATTACGCCACACACACAAGACCCACTTAAATAGTTTTGATAGCATAGAGCGCATAATTACCGTTCAATTTTATTTAGGTTACTGCACATGTCTCAGTTCGTTATTTCCGGTACAGGCTTATTCATTCCGCCATACGCTATTAGCAATGAAGAACTCGTCATTGCCTTCAACCAGTACGTAGAAAAATTTAATGATCAGCACGCCGCTGAGATTGCAGCAGGCGATGTAGAAGCTTTAGTCGGCTCTAGCCCAGAATTTATTGAAAAAGCGTCTGGAATTAAATCCCGCTACGCCATGTACAAAGACGGCATTATCGACCCAAACATCATGCAGCCTGTTTTTCCGATGACGGAAGAAGGCAAAACGCCCGAAATGGTCACAATGGGCATTGCGGCAGCGAAGGAAGCAATGGCCGCCGCGGGAAAAACAGCCGAGGACATCGACCTCATCGTAGTCTCCAGCACTTTCCGTCAACGTGACTATCCTGGAATATCAGTTGAAATCCAACGCGATCTTGGCATTAAAGGCAGCGCCTACGATATGGGCATCGCTTGTTCATCGGCTACTTTCGGTATGATCAACGCTTATGCCGCATTAGCGGCAGGCATTGCTAAGTGTGTATTATTCATCAATCCAGAATTTACCACACCCGGCTTAAACTTCAAAAACCGTGATAGCCATTTTATCTTTGGCGATGTAGCAACCGCTGCGATATTAGAACCTGAAGCAACCTGCACCAGTGATAGCGCATTCCGCATCATCGGTACTAAGCAGATGACCCAATACTCAGATAATATTCGCAGTGATGCCTCTTATGCGGATTATTGCTTTGACGAGTTACCAGAAGGCCGCCCCTTCTTCCAACAACAAGGACGCAAAGTCTTTAAAGAACTATTACCTTTAATTGTAAAGTTCATTTCTGAACAGTTAGAAGAAAGCGAGATGAAGGCAGAAGACCTGAAACGCATGTGGCTACACCAGGCTAACATTAATATGAATAACTTCGCCGCGAAGAAGTTATTAGGTCGCCTCCCCACCTTGGAAGAAGCGCCAGTAGTGCTCGATGAATTTGCCAATACCGCCTCTTCCGGCTCTGTCATTGCTTTCCACAAATATAAGGAAGACTTTAAATCAGGCGATAAAGGCTTAATTTGCTCATTTGGCGCGGGTTATTCTATCGGCAGCCTAATGGTTGAAAAAGTATAAAGAACCACCAAAAGCTTGCTTTTTAAGGTTTAGGCCTTATAAAGTAAGCATTACATCATTGAAATTTGAGAGATCAACAACACTCCATGAGCGAAGAGCGACCGAGTAGCCAATCTAAAACTTGGCTAGACAAGCTATCCACCTTGTTTTCCGACGATCCTAATGACCGTCAAGACCTAAAAGAAATACTACGAGAAGCCGCTGAGCGCAACGTAGTCGATAGCGAAACACTTTCCATTTTAGAAGGTGCATTGCAAGTTTCCGACATGCAGGTGCGCGACATCATGGTGCCGCGCTCTCAAATGGTCTGCATCAAGGCCGAAGAATCTCTCAAAGAATCCCTCCCTTCCATTATAGAATCTGCTCACTCGCGCTTTCCAGTATTGGGCGAAGGCCAAGATGAAGTGCTTGGGGTGCTACTAGCAAAAGATTTATTACCCCTCATTCTTAATGACAACCGTGAAGAATTCAGTGTTAAAGACGTATTACGGGCCGCAGCTTTTGTGCCAGAAAGTAAACGCCTTAATATTCTATTAAAAGAATTCCGCGCTACTCGCAACCACATGGCGATCGTTGTTGATGAGTTTGGTGGGATTGCAGGCATCGTCACCATTGAAGATGTTCTAGAGCAGATCGTGGGCGAAATCGAAGATGAGCATGATCAAGACGATGATGATAGCTTCATTAAAGAACTCGACCATGATGTTCGTATGGTGAAAGCACTCACCCCTATTGATGACTTTAATGAGCACTTTTCAACCAAGTTTGACGACAAAGAATTTGATACCATCGGTGGGATTGTCGTTCAGCACTTTGGCCGCGTCCCTGAGTGTGATGAAGCCATCACCATCAATAATTGGCGCTTTAAAGTTGTTAACGGCACAGGCCGTCGAATTAACTTAATGGAAGTCACCCCAATAGATTAATATCATTAAGCAGAACTCGAGTGATCAAAAAAGAAAGCCAAGTGCTTTCTTTTTTGTTTTTTATAACAAGGATTATTATGTTTCTCGTTCACAAAATAAGCGCACAGCCGCGGTTAATTGCCTTGCTCGCAGGGTTAATATTTCCGTTAGCAATCGCCCCCTTCTTTATCTGGCCTATCGTCATCGTTTCACTAGCAGGCCTGTTATTCAGCCTACAAGATAGTTCGGCAAAAGAAGCGGCTATTCGCACCTGGTTTTTCGGCATGGGTAAATTCTCTGTCGGCGTTTCTTGGATTTATGTCAGCATGCACGATCATGGTGGCACCCCTGCCATAGTAGCTATCTTGATGGTGGCTTTATTTGCCGCCTTTTTAGCAACCTTCCCTGCTCTTTTCATGTATTTCTTTCAGCGCTTTTACAACCAAGAATCTAACAAACCTCTGATTTCCATGCTGGCATTCTCTGCCTTATGGTTTGCTTATGAATGGTTTCGTAGTTGGTTTATGACCGGCTTCCCTTGGCTTTTTGCCGGTGATGCACACCTACATACCTGGCTGAATGGCTGGGCCCCGATTTTAAGTGTCTACGGACTATCATTCTTCTCAGCATTAACTGCCGCCGCAATTTATTATGGTATACGAAATAAACAGCCTGCCTATTTAGCATTGTTACTGGTCTGGCCTGCCGGCTTGTTATTGCAAAATATAGCTTGGACAGAAGCCAGCAACGAATTAAAAGTGAGTGCCGTACAAGGAAATATTGCGCAAGCAGTTAAATGGTTACCCGAGCAACGCAGCCCAACGATTAACGCCTACTTAGAACAAACACGCCAACACTGGGACAGCGACTTAGTACTGTGGCCAGAAACTGCGGTGACTGTGCTCAAGGACCAGTTTCAAGCCTATCTCGATACGATTAATCAAGAAGCTATTAACAACAACACGACACTAATTACAGGCATTCCCTTTCGCTATACTGAAGGTCCTTTTAAAGGCGAATTTCATAATAGTATTTTAGCTATCGGCACAGGCGAAGGGCTTTACCACAAACAGAAATTAGTCCCCTTCGGTGAGTACATTCCACTAGAAGAAGCGATTCGAGGATTATTACCGTTCTTTGACCTGCCCATGTCTAGCTTCAAGCAAGGTGATGACAAACAGCCGCTATTAAAAGTCGAGAAAGATAACCAGCTCTTTTTAATTGCGCCCTTTATTTGCTACGAAATTGTTTACCCAGAATTTGTTGCCGAAATGGCGAAAGAGTCAGATTTACTGATTACCATTAGTAATGATGCGTGGTTTGGTGACTCCCTAGGGCCAAAACAACACATGGCCATTGCTCAAATGCGAGCACTGGAAACTCAACGTTATTTATTACGCTCAACCAATACCGGCATTACTGCTCTTGTGAACCATAAAGGCGAAATCGTTAAGCAACTCCCCACCAACCAAAGAGCCACACTCACCGCTCATGCACAAACTCGCCAAGGTTTAACTCCCTTCATGCAATTTGGTTTATGGCCGCTATTAATATTTTCATTATTAATTCTATTAATGGGCTTATGGCAAAGAAAGCTATTTTTAGATAAGCAGCCGTTAAGTAAATAACGCTTAGGTAAAACAGCAGGCATAAAAAAAGCTCAGCAAGGCTGAGCTTTTTTATCATTAGTCTGATCTAACTACTGATCAATTGCCTTCATTATCTAGCGTCAGCCAACTGCACAACATTCGATTCTTCTACATGAGGCGTTGTCGGCAGCTTCTTCATAATATCATCAAGATCCATAATGTTTTTACCATTGTGTAATGGCGAAGAAATTAGGCGCGGCCCTGTTGGTAATGTTAATAAATAATCTTTCAACGGTTGAGAAGTTTTATCAATATATTCAATATACTGACTCATCATCTCGTCCATTTCTAAAACACCACTAGCTATACGCATCATCATCCCGACCAACCAATCAAGATGCGCTTTAACATCAATAAGCTCATAACTTTTTTCTGTTAGCGCTTGGCGAATTTGTCTCGAACTGCCACCAGCCACTTGCATAAAAATATTGTTGGTCGACGCCAGTAACGTATCGACTAGCTCTACATCTAACTTTGCCAATTCACGGTAGTCATCGCCATTTTGAACACCCTGATACATTTTATGCACAATGCCTAGAATTTTCCCCTGTGAATCCTCAGCACTCTTCTCTACCGACATTTTAATCGCTGATGGAATAGCACGATTAAAAAGCTCCAGCCCTGACAATAAAAATTCGCCGCCTAATTCAAGCTCATTAATTTGGTACAGATTACCCAAAAAGTCTAAACCACCATCCACTTTATAATCGAGAACTCGGATACCGGAGCCCTGAAGAGTATGAACAACCTTCATTCTTGTAAGGGTTCTTAACGCCATACGCAAAGAGGTGCGATCAACGCTTAGATATTCGGCTAGCTGTCGCTCAGGCGGTAACTTATCACCAGGTTCGAGCTTACCAACAAAGACCATTGCTATAAGCAAGTCCGTAATCTGATCGGGTAATGTTTTGGCTGACATATTATTATTATCGTAATTATTATTTAGTGAGTAAGAATATTGTAAAGATTTTTAATCATAATAGCATTGGGCTAGCCACAAATTCTACAAATGCTTTGGGCTATCCAATTCACATAATTCGTACTTTTAAATTAGACCATAATTATTTTTTTGTATCTCATCAAGATAGAATTACCTTAAAATAAATTACAAAAGACAGGCAGATTAACCCCCTGTATGGGACATGAATCTTAAAATCTGAACTTCCTCCGCCAAATCGAAGTTATGTTTTTCAGGCTTTAATTGCAACGCAGATATCAAGCTGTCTTGCAGCTCTACATCCGTACAACCATTACGAATAGTGGTACGCAAGTCCTGACTATTTTCATTACCTAAGCACAATAACAAACGTCCAACGGCAGTAATCCTAACTCGATTACAGTCACTGCAAAAGTTATTCGTATGAGGAGAAATAAAACCAACTCTACTTTTAAAACCATCAATAGATGAATAAACCGCCGGCCCACCGGTTTTATAAGTCGATGATTTTAAATCATATTTTTCTTCTATTTTAGTTTTTATATCAGCACTGGACAGAAAGGTCACGCTACGGTCATAGCCCACTTCACCCAATGGCATCTCTTCGATAAAGGAAATGTCTAAATCATTCTCCAAAGCAAAATCGGTGAGAGGAATAATTTCATCGTCATTCATGCCACGCATAATAACCGCGTTTAATTTAATACTATCGAAGGCATATTTTTTGGCTTCAGCAATACCATCGAGCACAGCCTGCAATCTATCACGACGAGTAAGCCTTTGAAATTGTTCAGCTTTCAGCGTATCCAAGCTAATATTTAAACGCGACAAACCGGCCTCAAATAAAGGCTTGGCATATCTTGTCAGTAAGGTGCCGTTCGTCGTCATCACAACTTCTTCGATACCGGCAATCGCTTTAATACTGGCCACTAGCTCAGGCAGTTTCTTTCGCATTAACGGCTCACCGCCGGTTAAGCGAATTTTTGTCACGCCTAGCTCAGCAAAAGTTTTTGCTAAACGAATAATCTCTTCAAACGTTAAAACGTCCTGACGAGGTAAGAATTCAATATCCTCACTCATGCAATAGCTACAACGCAAATCGCAACGGTCGGTTACTGATATTCTAAGGTATTCAATTTTTCGCCCAAAAGGGTCTATTAGATGCTTCATATATCCATTCTAAGGCACTGGTCTAAATATGACCACGCTAAATCACGAATGTTCACCAATTGCTGAACATTCTGACCAATAACAAAATACACGATTATTTTACCGCTCGGTATCGTCTACAAACTTCAGAATAAAAAAGGCCAAATAGAAACCTTAACCCTATCACTAAAAAAGTTAAGGCATATTCGCAACATACGCCGCCACGTCTTGTAGCTGCTGCTTATCCATATTGCCGACGATGACAGCCATCGGTGAGTTGGCCCGTCGATCATCCCCACCAGCAAAACCGTTCAACGTTTTTTCTAAATATTTATAAGGCTGACCCGCAATTCTCGGATAACGCCCAGTGCCATGTCCATCCTGTTCATGACAGGTAAAACATAAGCTTTTATAGATTTGCTCGCCTTTGTGGCTGCTGGGCTCCGTTTGCCCCCTCACTACAACCGGCATATTAGAGAAATAGAGTGCGATGTTAACCCTATCTTGACGGCTTAGATTTTTAGCCAAGCGACTCATTACGTAATCTTTCCGCTCACCACTGGCAAATAGCTCAAATTGATTAAATAAATAGGCGGCATTTTGACTGGCCAGATTAGGAATATAATCACGAACACTATTGCCATCCTTACCGTGGCAATTGCCACATAAGAGAGATCGCTCCTTACCCTCTGCCATAGCCGCTTGTAATAAGTGGTCATTTTCTTGAACCGTCACCATCTCGGCTAATAACTTTTCAGTTTCTGTTACCTCAGCAAAACTCTGCCCGCAAAACCCCAGACCCACGATAATTAAACAAATATAAGACACTAAACTGCGCATGAAATCCCTATTTTTTCTAAGTGAATTAAATTAATTCGCCACAATATCGGGAAATATACATAGTTTTCAATGAGTAGAAGATGATCTATGAGGTGGTTTGCATTAATTAATTCATAAAATGATGAATTAATTAATGCTCTGGTTAAATCGAGAACCGAGGCAAGCTTGAGATCAAGCTCGTTTGGGTTAGAGGCTTACGCAATATATGCACACTGCCATTTACTTCAGTGGGTACTCGCTGTCCGGTCCAAGCCATCAACAAGAGGGATTGAGTATTTAGATCAAGTTGCTTAACAACCTGAAATAGTGCTTCGTTACCTAAAGAGATATCGAATAAAATATGAGAGTACATTTGTAGTTCAACCTGGCCAGAACTAAAACTTGCCACGTCCTTTGAACCTAATCTCTGTATCTGTTTTTCCAACCAATCTTGAAGTATGTCTGAATCTGAAATGATACAAACATTATGCTGCGCAAAAACCGGATCTGCCTGTATTCGCTCACCGCCGTAAGCGGTAAACTGCACATGAAATGTAAAAGTAGAGCCCGTATCATCTGACTGAAGTAGCGCCAGCTCTCCCCCCATCATATGACAAATCTGCTGAGAGATTGGCAAACCTAAGCCTGTTCCCCCATGTTTGCGAGAATAAGAGTTATCTACCTGCTGGAAGGCTTCAAAAATACGCGCCTGCTCAGAGTTAGGTATACCCATTCCGGTATCCTGCACTTCGCCAAACAAAACCCCATCGTGCCAGCGAATCGTCACCCGAACACCGCCCTTCTCAGTAAATTTGAGGGCGTTACTCATCAGATTAATAAGCACCTTGCGTAACTGCACGGCATCAAACTCTATCACCGCAGGTACACTCTCTTCCAACGTCAGAACCAAATCTAAGCGTTTCTCAGCTATTTGAGAAGAAAACAGCGCTACTATGTCATTGAAGAACTGCTTCGTATTGATAACCTCAGGATGCAATTTAAGACCACCTGCTTCAATAGCGGCTACATCTAGGATTTGGTTGACGGTCCCAAGTAAAACATCAGCGCTTTGATTGCAGAGTGCAATATATTCTAGCTGCTCTGCAGATAGTTCAGTATCCAGTAACAGCTGATTCATTCCCGTTATGCCATTGATTGGCGTACGTAGTTCATGACTCATATTGGATAAAAACTGACTCTTAATTTCATTCGCGACATTGGCTTCGTGAGTCGCCTGTTTCAGCTCAGCTTCTAAAATGAGAGCCTGGTCGATATCGGCCTGTAACTGTTTATTTAAGCCCACCAGCTCGATATTCATTTCTGAATACGTGCGGCGATAAGCCAAAATCAGCGGCATAGCAATCGCTAATAAAACGATACTCATGCCCAGCACTGATAGCACGGCATGCTTTAATGAGTTTTCAATCACCGTAATATCCATATCCGCAGCCGCGACATAAGGCTGTCCTGATGGCGTCGTCATCGGCATTAATATCGTTCGGAATAGTCCCCAGCGATCCCCTGCGGTCACATACAAAGGCTCGCTAGCCGTCATTGCATCTAAGTATTCTTGTGCCCCTTCCGGATAATCTGTCCAGTAAGTCACCACCTGATCTTTCGTAATATCATCCGCGGTATAACTGCAGGAGGTAAAATAAATTTTGCCATCAACCATGACATAGCTATAAAGGTAAGTGAGATCCCCACTGCGGGTATGGCGAGTCATCAATTCTAGATTAAACTGGTCTTCCTCATGAGAGATCGCATTAGGCGAGCGAGCAATATCATGAAAATCTACCGGTAAGATTGAGGGGATGTTACTGGCGGCGGCTAACAAACGCTTATCGATATCCACTAAGAAGCGTTCTCTTTCCTGCATATAACTGACCGCCGCGATTACGATGACGCCCAGTATGTATATAAAAATAGCACCGGCAAAAGGCTTAACTCTACGCTTCAATTTTGTTCTCACAATGATGAATGCTTAACCAACACAGTCTAAGCCAAATAATACGAACAATAATAATGTCTACTCTTTTCAAACGATAGACCCGAAAGGTAATTAAATCTCTACATTCTTGCTTTAATATGACCTTTTTCTGGGAAAGCTACCCGCCATCATCTGCATAGGGTAAACTTGCGCCCTTATTTGAACCCAGATTTAAACCCAGAACTACAAGATATCACTATGCCTCAGTCGACTAATACCCCAGCCCCAATGTTAGAAAGCTATCAGCCAAAAGAAATCGAAGGCAAGCTACAACAACACTGGGAGCAAAACCAAGTCTTTAAAGCGGTCCATGATGCCAGCAGAGAGAAATTCTACTGCCTATCGATGTTCCCGTACCCAAGTGGACGACTGCACATGGGTCACGTGCGTAACTATACGATTGGTGACGTAGTGTCTCGTTACCAGCGCATGCAAGGTAAAAACGTGATGCAGCCTATGGGCTGGGATGCGTTTGGTCTGCCTGCAGAAAATGCGGCGATTAAGCACAAAACGGCTCCGGCAAAGTGGACAAAAGAAAACGTCGCCTACATGAAGACCCAGCTTAAGAGCTTGGGTTTTGGTTATGACTGGGACCGTGAGTTCGCGACCTGTGATCCTGAGTACTATCGCTGGGAACAGTGGTTCTTTACCCAGCTTGTCGAAAAAGACATGGCGTATAAGAAAGTATCTGCGGTTAACTGGTGCCCGAATGACCAAACTGTATTAGCCAACGAACAAGTGATCGATGGCTGTTGCTGGCGTTGTGATAGCCCAGTGGTGAAAAAAGAAATTCCACAATGGTTCATTCGCATCACCGCGTATGCTGAAGAACTATTGAACGATCTAGACCAGCTAGATGAATGGCCTGAGCAAGTTAAAGCCATGCAGAAAAACTGGATCGGTCGCTCTGAAGGCGTAGAAATGCGCTTTGCCTTGAAAGATTCCAGCGAAGAATTAGAAATCTATACCACTCGTCCTGATACTTTGATGGGTGTGAGTTATGTTGCCGTTGCCGCAGGTCACCCATTAGCCGCACAAGCAGCTGCAGCGAATGGTGGCAATGCTGAGATTCAAGCCTTCATCGATGAATGCAAAAAATCCAGTACTGCAGAAGCCGACATTGCCACCGTTGAGAAAAAAGGTATCGATACCGGAATTAAGGCCATTCACCCAGTTACCGGTGATGAAGTCCCTGTTTGGATCGCTAACTTTGTATTAATGGATTATGGCACAGGCGCAGTTATGGCCGTTCCCGCACACGATCAGCGTGACTGGGAATTTGCGACCAAATACGATCTAGACATCAAGCAAGTTATCGCACCGAAGCCAAAGAAGAAAGAAACCGAAAGCGCAGCTATCGATTTATCGGAAGGCGCTTATACCGAAAAAGGTGTTTTGGTTAACTCAGGTGAATTCAATGGTTTGCCAACCAACAAAGCTTTCAAGACCATCGCGCATTGGTTAACAACCAACGGCAAAGGCGAAATCAAGGTTAACTATCGTCTGCGTGACTGGGGCGTAAGCCGTCAGCGTTATTGGGGCAGCCCAATTCCAATGGTTCAAAAGCAAGACGGTACTTCAGTAACGACACCTGTAGACATGCTACCGGTTATCTTACCGACCGACGTGGTAATGGATGGCATTAACTCGCCCATCAAGAACAACCCAGAATTCTCCAATATCGAAATTGATGGCGAACCAGCGTTCCGTGAAACGGATACCTTCGACACCTTTATGGAATCGTCTTGGTACTACGCTCGTTACTGCACTCCGCAAAGCCATGACAAGATGCTTGAGTCAGAGGAAGCGAATTATTGGCTGCCTGTGGATCAATATATTGGTGGTATCGAACACGCAATCTTGCACCTTCTATATGCACGCTTCTTCCACAAGCTATTGCGTGATGCTGGCTTGGTTGAAAGTGACGAGCCGTTCAAGAGCTTATTATGCCAAGGCATGGTATTAGCCGATGCGTATTATTACACCACTGAAAATGGCGCCAAAGAATGGGTTAACCCAGCTGACGTGACTACTGAACGTGATGAAAAAGGTAAAGTTACCCGCATTACTGAAACGGCTACAGGCCGAGAGCTGCAATTCTCTGGCATGAGCAAGATGTCTAAATCGAAGAATAACGGTGTAGATCCACAAGCCGCTATCGATCTTTACGGTGCTGATACCGTGCGTCTATATACCATGTTCGCAGCGCCACCAGAGCAAACGCTTGAATGGTCAGATGCCGGTGTACAGGGAGCGAAGAAATTCCTTGAGCGTCTATGGCGCTTAAGCTTCGAGCTTACTTCTGGTGCAACTGAGGCGCTTAACCTAGAAACACTGGATAAAGATCAGAAAACAGCGCGTCGTAAGATTCATGAAAGCATCGCTAAAGTAACAACGGATATGGGTCAACGTCAGACCTATAACACCGCGATTGCTGCCATCATGGAATTGCTGAATGCACTGAACAAGCTAGACAAGAACAACGAGCAAAGCCGCGCCGTCGCTCGTGAAGGTGTCGAAGCCATCGTACTGATGCTCTCGCCAATCACGCCGCACATTGCTAATGAGTTATGGGTTGCCTTTGGTCACACAGATTCAGTATTAGATGCACAGTGGCCAATCGTTGACGAAGCCGCCTTGGTTAAAGACAGCATTGAAATGGTGGTTCAGGTCAACGGTAAGGTTCGCGCCAAGCTAGAATTGCCTGCTAACGTTAGCAAAGAAGAGGCTGAAGCCATCGCTCGCGCTGATGAAAATGTGCTTAAGTTTGTCGGCGAAAGCACTATCCGCAAGGTGATTGTGATTCCTGGAAAACTTGTGAACATTGTAGCTAACTAGACTCTTGATAATTAAATAGTTGCTAACTAAATTGCTGCCAAAGAAGAGTATTGAATAGTATGAAACAGCTGCTGATTGCCCTAGTGATATTAAGTACAACCGCTTGCGGTTGGCACTTGCGCGGCATTACAAAACTGCCCTCTAGTGTTCAAGTAATGACACTAGAAAGCCAAGCCAGTAATCGCTTTACCCAAAGGCTCAAGCAGCAGCTCACTTTCAATGGCGTTGTATTCCCTAGCGACGCCAGCGCTAACGTACGCTTAAAGATTGCGCCTATTAGTATCAAACGCCTGACCTTATCGGTGAATAGCCTTGGTCAGGCCGCTGAATACGAGCTCAATGCAGAATTAACTGTTCGCTTGATTCAGCTTGAAGAAGGTACCGATACTGAATGGAATATCAGTGGTCGTCGTATCTTTAGTAATGACATTAATAGTGTCATCGCGACTCAAAGCGAAGAGAAAACTCAGCGCCAAGAGCTAGAAAACGATCTAATGCGTAAATTGATGAATCGCCTTAAAAAAGCACAGCTAAAATAGAGAGCTTCTTCATAAAGCCCTAGTTAACAGAGCGCTGCCCAGTAGAATATTGGTAAACAGAGCTCTCGTTAACGCACCTTACTCAACAGGAACCTTGGATGAAATTAAAAACGGAACAGCTAGGCGCGCATCTGCAAAAGCAGCTACTCCCTTTTTACATCATCTCTGGCGACGAACCGCTGTTAGTCCAAGAAACCTGTGATCAGATTCGCCTTGCCAGTAAGAAGCACGGTATAGAAGAACGCGAACTACTTCACGCAGAAGCGGGCTTCAACTGGATAGACCTGTTAGATCAAGTCAACGCCATGTCACTTTTCGCTAGCCGCCGTTTAATCGAAGTTCGTATACCCAATGGCAAGCCAAGCGATAAAGGCAAAGTACTATTAGAAGTCGCCGCCAATCCCAACCCCGATAACGTGGTACTCATAGTCACTCCTCGTTTAGATGCCGCGACGCAAAAAACAAAATGGTTCAAAGCACTCGAAGCCGCTGGGGTATTTATCGCGATATGGCCTATAGATCGCAACCAGCTACCGGGTTGGTTACAGCGCCGTATACAAGGTGCCGGCATGAGTGCTAGCCAAGACGCAGTCGCTCTTTTTGCACAGCGTATCGAAGGCAATCTACTCGCGGGCGTACAAGAAATTGAGAAGATGCGCATGATGGGCACTCAACAGATCAGTGTTGAACTCATTGAAGAAGCCACCGCCGATAGTGCCCGCTATGATGCCTTCACACTCGCGGATAGCTGCTTATTAGGCAATATCGGTGACTCTATGCGTATATTAAGCCACCTAAAAGCCGAAGGTCAGGAAGCAATCATGATACTGGGCGCACTGGTGCGTAAAATTCGCCAGTTGATCAGTTTGCACAGTTATGGCCCACAACGCTTAACAGAAGGCTTTAAATCGCAGAACATTTGGCCAAAGCAACAGCCTCCGTTCAAGTCAGCGTTAACCCGTTTATCGCAAGCAGAATTGTTTGAATGTTTGCAAACTGCAGAGCAGACAGACCGTGCTATTAAAGGCGATGGTAACAATCCGTGGCTTTTGTTAAGTCGTTTAACTGAACTGTTAACAGGTGTAAGAATGCTTGCCAGTTAACACTTTAAACGCTAGGCTTATCACAGTATTTTGCAAAAGATTGGGTAATAATAACAACATGCAGATACGATTACTTCCTCACCGAAGTAAGAAGACTAATCAAATTGTTATGGGTTGATGGTTTTTTAAAATAGTAATTTATCTGCCATAAATACTGAGTACCAAGAATTAAGGTTAGAGGTGCATTTATGGGCTTTGCTGCAAATAAACAACAGAATGCTGATTTAGTTTGGGATCTGAATAAGATCAATAAGCATCAGCAAGCGATGGACTTCATTAAGAAGTTCGAAAACAAGCTGTGTGTATTTTCAAATACCGTAGAACAGCTATACACCAACTACAGCATTTTCTTTCCAGAAGACGCCGATCGCCAAATGGTTATTTTACCTGATCCTTATGCGTTCCATGATACCTTCCATCATTTGAAAGATAATGCAGTACAGTCAACCGGCCTGCATATTATTCCCGGTAACCTGATTGGCAAACAAGGCCTGTACCTTGTTATCTCGCACAAAGATAAAAACGTACGCTCAGTACCGATTCCTTTCCAGGAAGGTATGCGCCAGATTTTACGTCGTAGTCATTCCGATGATCCATTCTTACCGGTATTAATGAAAGGTGACCTACGCGAATTTAACGACCAACTGCCTTGCTTGCACCTACACCGTTTACGCTTAAGCAAGCTAGAATCACTTTCTGAACTTGAACGTAGTGGCATTAAATCGGTAATTACTGACAAATTAATGAAACTATACCAAGAATCATCGGCATTAAATTTATAAGTTCTCTAGACCAGAGCTTATAAAGCCCTTTTACAACTCCCTAGAGCTTTCATATACATCGTTTTGTTATACATCGATTTCTTACTTTATCTAATCAGCATGCTCGAACCATAGTCAACAGCCTCAAGCCTAGATAACATCATGCTTGAGGGGCTTTACCCAAGACTTACCCCATGTTTTATCCACAGAAATTGGGCATAACTAATTTTAGAATATTTTCTTTCAAAATTGACCTCTAAACTACTTGATTATTTCAATAGTCACCGTAAGTGCTTGAATATCATAAGCTTGTCACGTTCTGATCGTAAATCGAACAATTTAAAACGGACGTATGAAACTAGCGCCTCAGAGCCAACTACCCCAAGGCTATCCATAGAGTTATCCACAGAAATGGTGGGTAACTTTAAACTACCCCTAGTTATCCCGCTCACTTATACTGAAGCCATTAATTTTATTCACATTACACGTATTCATCAGAGGTTTTATGACTCACTCCACACCACCTACCTACTATTCCGTGGAAGAGGCCTGTGAAAAGCAACTCCGTGATCATGAATTACCCTCAACCATCGAAGGCTTTCTCATCGTCACTGAATCATTCAGCTATCTAGTAGATGACCTCGCTTGGGATCAAGGCAATGGCAAACAGCCCAGCGTTCTATTATTAAACGCTAATATTGCTGATGCCCTAGGCCAGTACGACGAACTCTCTGAATGCTTTGGTGGCGTTGCGCTCTATCAGGAATGGGTCGAAGTGACCGGTATATTACGGGCCTCCGGTATTGGCGCTTTTGAACGCCAACTTTATCGTATTGATTCCCTCAGTGTTCTGATCGAAGAAGAAGACGAATCCGTCAGCAAATTCTCGATTGAACTGAACTGATCTGAATTGAACAGACTTAAGTCAACACCTAATAACCCCTAGTCAGAGCTTCTATTCAAGCGAAGCTTTAAGGATCATATTTTTACCTAAAGTGATAATTCTTTCCCCGAAATAAAGTGATCTAATCACTCAGGTGTTCAGTTATCGAAAAAAACTGTTCTCTGCGAGCGCCCAAAGAAATAATAAAAAAACGGTGGAAACATGAAAACAAAATCTCTTTTATCAAGCTTGGCACTTAGCCTGGGCTTGATGTCCAGTGCAGGCAGTTATGCCTCTGCGGACCTTGAAAACTATATTGAAGACAGCTGGCAATACCGTGCCCTGATGTTGCAAAGCAAAATAGATATCGGCACACCGTTAGTGGATGCCAGCATTCTATTTACTCACAACTCGTTTAACTCCAATCACTATGCCAATGCGGCTAGCTACCTCGACCCCAACCATATCCACAGCATTACCGAACAGCTGGATTTGGGCGTGCGTATGCTTGAGTTAGATTCGCATTGGTACAGCGGTGCAATTCGCGTCTGTCACGGACAGAGTAAACACGAAGGTTGTAGTGCAGCCGACGGCTTGCTGGAAGACCGCATTGCCGAAGTTAACTCTTGGATGCGTCGTCCTGAACACGCAGATCAAGTGGTATTCATCTATATACAGGACGTTCTAGACAACCATTACGCAGAAGCCAGTGCTATTTTGGAAAAATACTTTGGCGAAAAAATCTATGCGCCAGGTAGCTGTGGTCAGCAGATTCCCCGCAATCTAACCAAGGCCGATATCCTTAATTCGGGCAAACAGGTGTTGGTATATGGTCGTGGATACGACTGTGCTGAGACGGCTGGCACAAGCTGGGGGCAGAATGTTTATACCGGATTTTTTGAAACCGATATCACGGATCTAAGTCCTTCTCCAAGCTGTACCTCTGAAACCTTTACCCCAGAAACCATTGCCAACAACATCGTGCGTATCTATGAAGACTCTACAACCCTAAGTGAGTGGTTCGGTAGCCCTCCTAAAGACATTGATGCGGCCTACATGAAAACCATGGTGGATTGTGGCATTAATATTGTTGGTTTAGATCAGCTGGCTTATAACGATCCTCGTCACCTAGCAGCGATCTGGAGCTGGAATACCAATGAACCCAACAATGCAGGCGGCGGTGAAGACTGCGCCTCGCACAAAGATACTGGCCGTATAAACGATGCCGCCTGTAACGGTGCCCGTCGTTTTGCCTGTCTTGATACTGATGAAAACTGGCAAGTATCTGCTGCAAGTGGCAGCTGGAGTCAGGGGGAGTCTATCTGTGCTGCGGAAAATTTAGGTGTCTTTGGCATGCCTAAAAATGGCAAACAGAATCTGGCGCTAACCAATATTCAGGGCAGTATCAGTAATGTATGGGTAAATTACAGTGATATTGCTGAAGAAGGTAACTGGCAAGTCGGTGATGCACCTGTAGTAACGCTACCAGCAGCCGATGATCGCATTGTTTATCGTCAACTGAAAAATGGTAAAGGAAAATGTCTGGATCTTGAAGGGGCAAATTCTTCTTCAGGTACAGCTGTTCAGCAATGGGGTTGTCATGCAGATCCTGCTGATATGGATAATCAGATGTGGTACCAGGATGCTCAAGGCCGCATTCATGCCAAATTAAATCCTGAACTTTGTATCGATGCTTCGGCTAACAGTGAAGGATCAAATATCTATCTATACGGTTGTCATGATGGTGCTAATCAAAAGTGGTTGCGCGGCACTAACAACTCTTGGCGTCCAGCCAGTGCGCCTGACATGGCGATGGATATTAGTGGTGGCAATAACAGTTTCAGCGGTGACGATAGCCATTTGTGGACTTACCACGGTGGTAAAACTCAAATGTGGTACTGGTTTACCCCAGCAACGTACGACAAGTGGATTCCTGATGATGCCGTAACAGCGACTCAGACAATTAACTCAAGCTGGAGCAATTCAGGGGGTCGTAATAAATCCCATACGGGCAACCCAATGGCGGAATTGATTTTAACGCAAGCGACAACCGTTACCTTAAACCTGACCTCTTCCTCTGATACTTATCTGTATCTATTGGATGCCAATGGTGGTGACATCACCAAAAATGATGATGGTGGTGAAGGATATAACTCCCGCATTACAACCCAGTTAAGTGCAGGCACTTACTTGGTCGTTGCTGCTACGTATAGCACTGGAAAATCGGCAAACTTTGAATTAACCACAGATCAGGGATCTCTGGCTGAATTTAACTACCGTCGCCTGAAAAATAACATGGGTTATTGCATGGATCTTGAAGGTGAAGGCACCAGCAGTGGTACCGATGTACACCAGTGGAGCTGTCAGAATGACAATTACCAGAAATGGTATCAGGACAGCCTAGGCCGTATCCACAGCAAGGCTGCACGCTTTATGTGTATAGGTGTTGAGAGCGGTGGTAGCAGTAATGGCTCCGATATTAATATCTTGTCCTGTAATAGCAATACCAGCCAGCAATGGCAGTGGAGTACGGCTAACAGCTTGCGCCCAGGACATGCCACTCATAAAGCCTTTGATATCAGTGGTGGCAACTACTCATTCAAGGGTAAGGATGCACACCTGTGGGATTACCATGGCGGTAAAACCCAGCAATGGGTATGGATTGATTAAGTAATAACGATGTAAAAAAGAAAGGCCGCTTATTGCGGCCTTTCTCGCATTTGTGCAACTCGTTTTAACTATCAGTGTGAGAACTGGTTTGTTAGAAGATCAGCCTATGAGAGCGTTTCAGACAGGGCAGAACGACTAGTCTAAAAGGCTTCGCCGTTTTTTCTGCTATATTTATCAGGTCTGTCACGGGAATAACGTTAGCAATGAAAAATGCTGTCCTGATAATCAAAGGCTTATGTTTAAGTCTTCTGCTTGCCGGTGGGTGGGCTAATCAAGTTTTGGCAAAAACACCGCAACTACAAGCTTGCGTGGCACAGATAGCGGGCCTCAGTTTCAACAATGGCGGAGCCGACGGCATTCTTATTGAAATTGTAAAACGCTTGGATGATTTTTATGATGGCGAGATCAATATAAACAGTTATCCTTTTGCCCGTTCAATTTATGCTGCAACACAGGGCAAGTGTGATTTCCACGTGCCTTTCATACAGTCGCCTAGCTCCGAACTCAACTTCAATTCAAAACCGCTAACCCGTGTTGCCTTTGTTATTTACCGAAAAGCGCTGTTACCCGGTATCACGTCCGCCTCTACAGAGATCGGTCCGATTGATACCATTCGCGGGCATGGCCGTTTTTTTAACTTCGATACTGTTGAGGTAAATACTGAAATACAGGGATTAAAGCGAGTATTAAAAAGCAGATCTAACGCTTTTATCTATGCCCAAGAGCCTGTTGATAGCACCATCGCAAGGGAAAAACTGCACGGGCTTTTTAGCAAAGAGCTGCTTGGCTACTTTCCGTCAGGCATCGTCTTACCCGATGATGAAGAGCATGCCAATCGTATCGATAAAATTTTAACGCCACTGTTACTGGAAGCAGAAAAACACCCAGATTATCGTCTCATGCTTTCAAAAATGCACTCTGACTTTACCTTGTAATCACAATTCAAAATCGATAATACTGGGCGACGATATATCCATTAGAGCATGCCCTTTAACCCATACCTGACTAACCAGAGTAGCGTGATTGATTCCACTGCCATTATTTGCGGCCTTTTAAGCCAATAACACACTCTAACAATAATTCCGTTCAGTCTTGACACTATATTTATTACACTGATGTTTGTTCATTATTATTCTAACAACCGCTATGCCTGTTCAATCAAACTGTCCAACTATATCTAAGCATTATTTAGATATGTTACTCGCCTTATTAAAAGCGCAAGGAATACTAGAAATAGGACTACTGACTAAGCTCGCAGTCCCCGAGGAATACGTAAACTCAGCTCAAGTCCCCCTCAAAGTACTTCTTAAAGCCTGGTATGCCGCGATGGCGCTCACTGATAATCCTTTGTTAAGCTTATCCTCCGAGGCCAACGCTCACCCTACCGACTTTGGCGTATTGGGCTCATTAGTGATGCACAGCAGTACTCTAGGACACGCGCTAGAAACCGCCAACAAACTTGAGTCGATGATTAACCCCAACTTTTTATCCAAGGTCTATGTATTAAACGGAGAGTGTATTAATCAAGTGGAGTGTCTAACCTTACACGATGATGAGCTGCTGAGACCCATGATTGAAATGGACATGGCTTTCACCATCGGCATGGCAAAGTTTTTGACTCGCCAAACGATTGCTCAAGAACATTTATGGCGTGTAGAATTTAAACATAAGCCTGCTGGTCCGATAGAAAACTATGAGCGCCTGCTAGAAGCCAAAGTATTGTTTGGCTGTGAACATAACCGACTGGTATTTGATCCCGTGCTGCTGGCAGTCGAAACCTATAGCCCCAACCCAGATGTTTATAATATTCTGGCCAAAGGTGTGGCTAATAATGAAGCCTATACTTTAGGGCAGAATACCAGCCGCCGCATTAAGAGCTTCATTTTGTCGCGCATAGGCAAGGAAGTTCCAACACAAGAAGCCGCCGCGCAGCATTTAAACATCAGTATTTCTACATTAAAAAAACAGCTCAATGCCGAAGACTCGGGTTTCCAAAAATTACTCAGCGATATTCGTATGGAAAAAGCCGAAGACCTACTGCAAGATAATTCTTTATCCATATCAGAGATTGCCGAACGGCTGGGGTTTGCTTACGTCAATAATTTCACCAGAGCGTTTAAACGCTATCACGGCTGCACGCCACTGGAATATAAAGAAAAAATACCGACTCGAAATAAGACGCTCTAAATTAATTCCTGCTCAACATAAAGAACAGGAATTCAGAATTTAATATCAAAAGGTTCAGTTATCAACTGCGACTAAGCACTTTCTTTCTTCATAAATGGGCCCATATGGAAGATTCCAAAAACCATAATGAGTGCCGCGTCTTTTGTCGGATTTTCACTTTTCGCTTTCAAAGCAAACCAAAAGAACGTGGTTTCCAATACGTGGGCACCGGCAACCACCAAAGCCGCCAAAGGAAGGTAAGACAGCAGACCAGGCCACTGCATGATGTAACTCGCCAAAGCCAGTAACCAAAACGCGACCGTTGCTGCCTTATTCATCGTTATCCACATAGTACAATTCTCTTATTTTATTAATTACATTCAAGCGTCCCGCATTATTCCCCGCTCACGCCTGATTGCATAGGTGCAAATTAGCCAATCTGATTGCAAAGGGGTAGAATGCTGGCAAATATGAAGCAACATTTGCTTGAAGTTTAGGCTTGAGGTTTTAGCATGACGAAGAACACAGAAAATACCACGCATTTTGGTTACAAGGACGTCCCAACAGAAGAAAAACAAGCCATGGTGGCTGATGTTTTCCATTCCGTTGCGGCCAAATATGATGTGATGAATGACTTAATGTCATTCGGTGTGCATCGTTTATGGAAGCGCTTCACCATTGATATGTCTGGGGTTCGTCCTGGTAATAAGGTCCTCGACCTTGCCGGCGGTACCGGCGATCTAACCAAAAAATTCAGCAAGATTGTTGGCCCATCGGGCAAAGTCGTCTTAGCCGATATTAACTCTTCAATGTTAGAAGTTGGCCGTGAGCGTTTAACCAATCAAGGTTACGTCGGCAACATTGAATACGTACAAGCGAATGCGCAATATCTACCGTTCGAAGATAATACCTTCGATGCCATCACCATCGCCTTCGGCCTACGTAACGTTACCGATAAAGATGAAGCGTTACGCTCCATGTTTCGTGTGTTAAAACCGGGGGGTCGTTTATTGGTATTAGAGTTCTCGCAAACCAAGAATCCATTATTGAAAAAAGCCTACGATTTATATTCGTTCACGGCTTTGCCATTTATGGGCAAGCTGGTCACCAACGATTCAGAATCGTACAAGTATTTAGCTGAATCTATTCGTATGCACCCTGATCAAGAAACACTGAAGGGTATGATGGAAGACGCGGGCTTTAACCGTGTTAGCTATCACAATATGACGGGCGGCATGGTTGCCCTGCATCGTGGCATCAAAGTTTAGGTCAGCCGCACTATGATCAGCCCAAGCATCGATAGCGCATTATGCGCCAGCATAGAATCCAGCCTTAATGCCCTACTCAAACACGATCCAGCGCTGCTAAAAGCGCTGGCTAAGTTTGAGGGTAAGCGCATTCGCATTCAAAGCGATGATTGGCTTATTCTCGTCATTACCACTCATCAACAAGGCTTCCACTTGAGCCTACGTGACGAAGACGAATGCGATACCACCATCTTTGGCAGCATCAGTGAGCTAATGACTGTCGCGCTGGCTAGTGATAAAGCGGACGCATTAATGAATGGTGATGTCGATATCAGTGGTAGTAGCGCATTGATATTAGATCTTGCAAAAATAGTGCAGCAATTGGATATCGATTGGGAAGCGCTTATCAGCCCACTGACCGGCGGCATCGTCGCTCATCAAATAGGCAAAGGCTTTCGCAGCTTGATCAAGTGGGGACAAGACAGCGGTCAAACCCTCGCCACCAGCAGTAAAGAATACCTAGAGGACGAAGTGCAGCTATTGGTTCCAAAGCCTCTGGCAGAACATTTCGGACAGCAAGTAAGTGATCTTCGCCTCGCGACCGATCGCGCAGAAGCCCGTCTTGAACACCTTAGACAGCTCATTATCAAACGCAATCAATCTAAACAACAAGGATCTTAAGCTGTGGCTAATTTTTGGCGTCTGTGGAAAATCCTCTACGTATTTACGCGCTACCGCTTAGATGACCTCGTTCCCACTGAGCAATTTCCGTTACCACTGCGCATTGCTCTATGGCTTGCCCCTTGGCGCTTAGCCCCGGTGCCAAAAAAATTATCTCGTGGTGAACGCTTACGTTTAGCATTAGAAGCACTCGGCCCAATATTCGTTAAATTTGGCCAAATTCTATCGACCCGCCCAGACCTTATCCCAGAAGATATTGTTATTGAGCTGGTTAAATTACAAGACGACGTACCACCCTTTTCAAGTAAAGAAGCTGTAGATTTAATCGAATCTCAACTGGGCGAAAGTGTTGATACCTTATTCGCCAAATTCGATGCTACTCCCATGGCCTCAGCTTCAATCGCTCAAGTACACCCAGCGACCTTGCACGATGGCACTGAGGTTGTAGTTAAAGTTGTACGCCCAGGCATTAATAAAACAATTGATCGTGACATGATATTACTTGATCAAATGGCACGCTTGGTTGAAAAGTATTCCGCCGAAGGCCGCCGTTTAAAGCCGGTTGAAGTGGTAGAAGATTATAGCAATACCATACACGCCGAATTGAACTTAGCGATTGAAGCCTCGAACGCCACCCAGTTAAGACGTAACTTCGAAGGTTCAGATCTTATTTATGTGCCGGAAGTGTATTGGGATTTCACCCGCACCAGCGTCATGGTCAGCGAGCGTATTTATGGCATTCCTGTTGCAGATATTGCGCAACTGAAAGCCCAGAATACCAACATGAAAGTATTGGCTGAACGCGGCGTAGAGATTTTCTTTACCCAAGTATTTCGCGATAGTTTCTTTCATGCGGATATGCACCCCGGTAATATTTTTGTTGCCCACGGCAGTCCCGAAAAGCCCAAGTACATTGCCATCGACTGCGGCATTGTTGGCACATTGAACGAACAAGATCAGAATTATTTAGCACGTAACTTATTAGCCTTTTTCAACCAAGACTATTACCAAGTTGCACAGCTGCATATCGATAGTGGTTGGGTTCCCTCCAATACTAAAGTGCATGAATTAGAGTCTTCAATTCGCAGTGTTTGTGAACCCATATTTGATAAGCCGATTGCAGAAATATCCTTTGGCCAAGTGCTGCTGCAATTATTCAGCGTCGCACGTCGCTTTGATATGGAAGTTCAGCCGCAACTCGTTTTATTGCAAAAAACCCTACTCAACATTGAAGGTTTAGGACGTCAGCTTTATCCACAGCTCGATTTATGGAGTACTGCTAAGCCGTATATGGAACGCTGGATCAAAGAACGCTTCGGGCCCAAAGGCGCTATGCGAGAATTGAAACGCCAGCTGCCAAATTGGATTGAAAAAGGCCCTCAAATTCCAGGCCTTATTCATAGCAGCTTAAGTAAGTTGAGCCAGATCGATACCAGCCAAGCCCAGATTGCACAACAAATTACTCTGCTTAGCCAAGAAGTCATCAAGCAGAGAAAGCAAAGCCGCCAGCAGAAGCTAGCACTAACCTCCATGGCATCTGGTGGTATACTTTGGTGGCAAGCCGCAGCGCTGGCCATGCCTGAAA
The DNA here is from genome assembly GCA_036960605.1 of Oleispira sp. Lineage (GTDB taxonomy): Bacteria > Pseudomonadota > Gammaproteobacteria > Pseudomonadales > Oceanobacteraceae > Oleispira. The sequence continues at coordinate 44,792 of JBALXI010000008.1, forward strand.
CGCTCGGTATGTCACTGGCCGCATTTGGCGCGGTTTGGCTGCTGCTAAAAGGTTAGCGTCTAAAACCCAGCCTGTTCGTTACTTAGCAATTAACTGCAATACGGCTGATTTCAAAATCAGCCATGTAATCACCAGCTCACTTTTAATAAAGCCCTTATATTTCGCAATGCCATCCTCCAGCGGAGCTGTACTGCGGTGGAAAAATATATGCGCCGAAGGCTCAGGTAAAAGCGCTTGATCTTGATAACGATTGCCGGGCACAAAGGCCAATTTCACGCCAGGAAATAACGTCATATAAGCCAAGATTGGCTCTTCGCATTGTGTACAGACCCCACGCTTCAACAGCAACCCAGGACGACGATACTCAATAGGCTCGCCAGCGGTCAGTTTTGCATGCTTCGCCCACATCACGGTTACATCTGAAAAAGGCCGCTTATAAAGCGCTTGGCAAATAGTGCAATGACAATGAAAACGTAACATCGGCGGTTTGGCCAAGTGCAGACGCGTTTGTCCACACTCACACTGGCAAGGAAGATCACTAACTTCTGGCATATTTATACTCGCATTCGATTTATAGTTATTCTTATCGTCGTCACAAATCTGAGCCATACTGACATAATGAACAGATAACTCACGTTCAATAGTACCCTCAAGAGCGACTTTAAGGTAAGCTTCGGGAATAATTTATATCGATATTAAGTCATTTTTAATGAGTAATTGGCAATGAACAACTGGCTGGATGAAATCAAATGGGACAGTGATGGTTTAGTCCCTGCGATCTCCCAAGACTACCAAACAGGCCGAATTTTAATGATGGCTTGGATGAATCGTGAAGCATTAAACCTCACGATCAAAGAAAACCGAGCGATCTTTTATTCTCGCTCGCGCCAGCAACTATGGCGTAAAGGCGAGTCATCTGGACACGTGCAAAAGCTCCATGAAACGCGTTTAGACTGTGATGCCGATGTCATTGTGCTGCAAGTTGAGCAAATTGGCGGAATCGCCTGCCATACAGGACGTGAAAGCTGCTTCTATCGCGTGCATAATGGTGATTCAGATCAAGGTGAGTGGCAATCGGTTGATCCAGTACTCAAAGATCCCAAAGATATTTATTAATTTCCTTTATTATTAAGAGCTTAGTATGAGCGACTCAGTAGATAACACGTCGGTTTTTGAAACCCTAGGGAATATCCTAGAAGAACGTAAAGGCGCTGCCGCAGACAGCTCCTATGTGGCTAGCCTATACAGTAAAGGCTTGAACAAAATTTTAGAAAAAGTCGGTGAAGAAGCGACTGAAACCATCATTGCCGCGAAAGACGCAGAGCACAGTGGTGATAATTCAGACGTTATCTACGAAACCGCTGATTTGTGGTTCCATAGCTTAGTGGCATTAGCCCAGCTAGGTGAACGACCTGAAGCCGTCGTAGAAGAACTTAAGCGCCGCTTTGGTTTATCCGGCTTAGAAGAAAAAGCATCTCGCCAGCCTAAATAAGCTTGTGAGATACAGAAGGAATTAGAACATGACGGATTGTTTATTTTGTAAGATAGTTGCTGGGGACATTCCTTCAAAGAAGGTTTTTGAAGATGATGATTTTTTTGCCTTTCGTGATATTAATCCAAAGGCCGATACCCACCTGCTACTGATTCCGAAGAGACACATCGTCAATCTAGATGATTTACAGCCAGCAGACGAAGCACTGATGGGCAAAATGATGCTCACCATTCCAAAACTGGCTGCACAGGAAAAACTCGAAGGCTACCGCACTATTACCAATACCGGTGCCAAAGGCGGCCAAGAAGTTTTCCACATACACTTTCATATTCTTGGCGGCTCTAAGCTGCCAGGTTTTTAAACCATTAATAATAAATAGAGGTAAGTATCATGTTAGGTGGTATTAGTATTTGGCAGTTATTGATCGTATTCGTTATCGTTATCTTGGTCTTCGGTACTAAGAAATTACGTAATTTAGGTGGCGATCTTGGTGGTGCCGTTAAAGGCTTTAAAAACGCCATTAATGAAGACCCAGCGAAGAAAGCAGCAGATGAAAAAACAACAGAACAAGAGTCTCTTGCGCTTGAAGAAAAAGATGCGACTTTTGACAGTTCTGCTGACAAACAAGCTGCTGAAAAGCAAAAAGACCAAGACAAGAAATAATTCGGAGCACATTACGTGTTTGATATTGGTTTTTTAGAGTTAATGGTGGTCGGCATTCTAGGTCTATTAGTTTTAGGCCCTGAACGACTGCCTGTCGCTGCGCGCACGGTAGGATTGTTCATCGGCAAGATTCGTCGAACCATGAGCAATATCCAAGACGACTTAGAGCGCCAAGTGCGCACTGATGAGTTGAAAGAAAAGCTTAAAGATCCCTATGCGACTTTTCTTGATGAAGAAGAAAGCGCAGTGAAAGATGATGTATTAAAAGATGCCCTTGTGAAAGAGACTGCTAACAAAGACTCTGCCCCCAAAGGCGCTGGCGAAGACACGCATTCTGCAGATAAAAAATAAGACTCGAGCAACATGACCGAACCAACAGAACAAGCTGCTGCCGCTGAACAACCCCTAATGACACACCTAATTGAGCTACGTAACCGTTTGCTCAAAATAGTGTTATTAGTATTATCCGTATTCTTAGGGCTATTCTATTTTGCTAACGATCTCTATTTAATCTTAGTAGAACCGCTTTCTTCAATCTTACCTGCCGATGGCAGCATGGTTGCAACGGGCGTCGCGTCACCCTTCTTGGTGCCGTTTAAGCTCACCATCGTATTAGCCATTTTCCTATCCGTGCCTTTTATATTGCATCAAATTTGGTCTTTTATTGCACCAGGGCTATACAAGCACGAAAAGAAATTTGCCATTCCCCTATTACTCTCAAGTATCGTATTGTTCTATGCGGGCATCTCGTTTGCGTATTACGTGGTATTACCCCTAGCCTTCTCTTTCTTTACCTCGGTAGGCCCTGAAGGGGTCACCTTATTGCCTGACATCGATAACATCCTCAACTTCATTTTGAAAATGTTTTTCGCCTTTGGCATTGCCTTTGAAATTCCTATTGCGACCTTTTTAATGGTGCTGATGGGCTTCACCACGGTACAGAATCTCAGCGCTAAGCGCCCTTATGTATTCTTGGGCTGCTTCGTTGTCGGTATGTTTGTTACACCACCGGATGTAATTTCACAAACCATCTTAGCGGTTCCTATGTGGATGCTGTTTGAAGTGGGCATCATGTTCGCTCGTTTGATTAAAAAACCACTTGATCAGACCGAAGAAGAGCAAGAAAATAACATCGGATAATCCTCTAGTTCAACTAGACTAGAATAAATCGATTGTTAACCAGACCGCATCAGTAAAGGAGGGGCCACAATGCCATATAAACGCCGCTCCCTTTCAACTCGTTTATTAGTCTGTCTTCTCCTCCCTTTTTTAAGCTTAATCGCCATACCTGCTTTATCTCTCGAAAACGAAAATGACACATCAGAAGATGAAGAGCTCGAAAATGCTTATTTAGGAAATGACGACCTCGATAACGACGAAGGTTTTTATTATGAAGACGCTTTTTCTGATCAAGAATATACCGATACCCGCCCCTTTGTGACTATAGAAACCTTACTCGGTGGTCAAACCTTAGAGCGCATAGAATTTGAAAATGGCGAAAGCGACAGTATTCGCGCAGGCTCCGGTGTTTATATTGCGCTAGGGGTTGCGCACTTAATGTTCGAACAACGTATGGATATAGGCATTAAAGCCGGCTACCTGTTTGACCTCGTGACTGCCAAAGATAACGAAGGCAATCAGAGTGTTTTATCCTTCACCCGCAAACCCATCGATATATTCAGCCATTATTGGGTCGATCGTCATTGCTGGGGAGGAGGCTTAACAGCTCATCTAGATCCTATATTCACCAGCCGAGAAACAAGCCATAACGCCAAGTACGATAATGCCTATGGCGCTTATGCTGAATACTTATTCCACTTCGTCGGCACCGGTAGCGCCCTCGGGGTTAAGTATCTGCACATTAATTATAAGAATAAAGAGACCGATGATGTCAGCGATGGCAGCGCTTGGGGCATTACGTTTAACCAATTGTTTTAATTGTTTCTATTTCAACGCTCTATTTCAGCGCTCTACTCCCAACCTGCCATTTCAATTCAGCACTGATTTAATCCAACAGCAATGTTATATTGTTGTCAAAATAGACGACCGAATTGTACCTATGTCAACTGATAACCTAATTAGCAAAATCAACAATCGTGAAAGCGGCATCGTGCTTTATGGCATCACGCCACCGAAGAAAGGCACCAGCGAAGAGAAAGTCGCTGAGATATCCGCTCGTCAAGTAGAGCGCCTGCAAGACCTCAGCGTAGATGGCTTAGTGCTCTATGATATTCAAGATGAAAAATCCCGTACCGAGGAAGAACGACCTTTTCCTTTTATGGAAACTTTGGATTGCTATGACTATAGCCAGCAGCATCTAACCCACTTAAAAATCCCAAAGATCATCTACCGTGCGGTAGGAAAATACTCTGAATCAGAGCTATCCAACTTTCTAACGCAAGCAGACCCACAAGAAAACTTATCCATCTTTGTTGGCGCAGCTTCAAAATCACAAGAAGTGACGCTGTCGATTAGCGATGCTTATAAGATCAAAGCCAAGTCTCAGAGTGATGTATTACTAGGCGGCGTAGTCATTCCTGAGCGTCACCAGTCAAAGGGTGACGAACATTTACGAGTATTCGAGAAGATTGCACAAGGCTGCAGCTTCTTCGTCTCTCAGGGCGTTTACGACGTTAATGCTTCCAAAAACTTCCTGTCCGACTATTACTACTACGGTAAAGAGAACGACATTCCATTAGTGCCGATTCTATTTACGTTAACGCCTTGTGGTTCTGCTAAGACATTGCAGTTCATGAAGTGGTTAGGCATCAGCATTCCCAAATGGTTGGAAAATGATTTAATTCACTCAAACGATATCTTACAGCGTTCTGTTGATGTCTCTGAGCAAAGCTACCGTGAACTAAAAGCGTTTGCCGATGAGAAAGGCATTCCGGTTGGCTGTAACATCGAAAGCGTCGCCATTCGAAAAGTTGAAGTGGATGCCTCTATCGAGTTATTAGAAAGAGTCAGTCAGTAGCCCGCAGGCTACTGCTACTTTCAGTGAATAGCAGCAGAGATATTCACTGAAAGCTCATCCAGCATAAGATAACGTTTGCGATACATTGAGCGTTTTTTAGTTTTTAGCTCACTCATTTCTCGACGCGTGGCTATTAGCGGTAAATCAAACCAGCCCTTACCGCATTCCTTGGCACCGACCTCTTGCCAAAACTCATCATAATCAAAATCGATTCCATGTCTCCAAGGAAGGTGTATCGCATGTTTTTTGCGGTAGCTTTGAATAGAGTCACCGACACAATAAATGGCATGACATCCTAAATTTCGACAAAGCTCTTGTAGCGAATTCATGATAAAGGAATTGGGCCGAATTCCATGCATGAGTTTCTGCACCTTCTTCGTTGCCCCTACTTCATTCAACGGATGCCCTTGAACGCAGCCAACAAGGCAAACCCATTTATTTGTTGCCATTTCTTCGAATGAAAAAGCCACAGAAACAACTCGACCACCAAACTCCTCACATTCAAAGGAGAGAAGGACTTCACCTTCTTTTCTAAATTGATCGTCGTAACCTAATACCAGGGACCCTGAACATTCTTCATTCAAAACTACCTGGGTCAGAGTACTGCTTGCGTTTTCATTCAATAATTTAGAGAACATATCGCCTTTCAGTTTCATAAAACGATAAGTATCAAAAATCACCTTTAATTTTCTCTGCTTATTCCATTTTATTGAAATATAAGTTCTGAAAGGCTTTATATATAATCGAGAACGAGGACCAGAAACAGCATCAAATGCGCTAGATTTTAGTGTTTCAAACCACGTCACTGCAAAAGCAGGACTTAACATAGAATGAAAAGCTATCTTCCACTGTTGTTTCTTACGATAGTTTTTACCATGATTTTTATAACCTTCTTCAGCAAGATTCCAGCCTTGTAAGAGTGCCGATACGAGAAAAAATTCTCTCATTATTTTGACAATCGCAGACGTAATTTTTTTAACAACAACCATAATATTTACCCAATAAATTATGGCATGAATATAATTGAAAGGGTTGTTGAATACTTTTGCGAAGTTGTAAGCTGAAGTCAGCGTTTGTCAGATGTCCTTATTGTAAATTAAACGTCACCTCTTTAATGGCCACCGCGCCATTATCATTGTTGTAATGACAATGGCCAGTCACTCAAAAACCTAGCTCATAGCGGCAAAAGCCTCGGCTAATTTCTGCGGTTGGTCCAAAAATGTCGCGTACATCTGCTTAGCAAAGTCATCAGGAAAAACTTCAAACTGACCTTGAGACAGAGCAGTGAACGTTTTTTCAGAGACACTTTTAGGCGTCGGTTTATCCATTTCCATACCTTCAGCCATACGGGTATCCGTAGGCCCAGGATAAATACAGACAACCGCAACCCCATCTTTAACCAAATCAGCACGTAAGCCTTCAGAATAAGAGTGCATGGCCGCTTTGCTAATGGAATACGTACCAATTGACGGGAAATTACTAATACCGGCAATAGACGAGATATTAACAATAGCGCCTTCACTGGACTGCTTTAACTTAGGAATCAACAGGCTGGTCAATTGCATAGGACCAAATAAATTCACTTCCATTTCTTGGCGTGCAAATTCAGTCGCATCTAAAGCGCTGCTTAAAGCAGAATCAATAATGCCAGCGTTATTAACCAAAATATCCAATGCAGGAATTTGATCAGCCAGAGCCTTAATTTGATCAACTTGAGTCACATCAAGCTGCACCGCTTTCACTACATCAGGATTAAGAGCAACGATTGCGCTAAGGCTTTCTATATCACGCGCAGCAGCATAAACAGTGCGAGCACCTGCATCGACTAGAGTCTGAACAAAACCTTCTCCAATGCCTCTATTAGCGCCGGTTACTAATGCTACTTTTCCATTAAGTTCAAATGACATAGTGAAATCCTCTTTCTTTTTGAATGGCTCAATTTGAGCGAATAAATTTAACTGCGAAACGATAAAGAGATTATGATTTAAAACAGCTACTTTGATAATACGTGAAATTCGCATAGTATTCATACGCTCAGCGTATGAATAACCCCATAAAAATGGATAGACCTAAATGGAAGACGGACACCTACTGGCTTCAATGCAAGCCTTTATCAATGTCGTTGAAAGCGGCAGTTTCTCAGAAAGCGCCCGCCGTATGGGTTTATCTCAGCCTTCCGTTTCACGTCAGGTCAATGCGTTAGAAACCCAATTAGGTGTGCGCTTGTTACAGCGAACAACTCGTAGCCTCAGCTTAACCGAAGCAGGCCAAGTCTATTACGACAAAGCGAAACTGATTCAATACGCCGTCACAGAAGCAAGCCAAGCGATTAGCGGCTTCAAAGACTCACCTTCGGGCTTATTAAGAATCAGTGCACCCCATACTTGGACGGAAGCCAAAATCGCGCCTCATATTGGTGAATTCCTAAACCTCTACCCAGACATTAAGTTAGACATACAGTGCAATGATCATATTCAAGATATGGTAGAAGATCGCTTGGATTTAGTCATTCGTGTAGGGCGAGCAAACGATAGCTCTTACATCGCGATTCCGTTCAGCAAGGTGAAAATTTTGTTATGCGCCAGCCCTGAATATTTTGAGAAAAAGGGGCGACCAAAAACAATAGCCGACCTCAACAATCACAGCTTCATTACCTACGATAAATTCAATAAACTAGTATTAAGCAAAGCAGGTGATCAACAAGAAATACCCATGCAAGGGCCTCTTAGTATGAACTCAGTAGCAGCAATAATCAGTGTCGCTAAACAAGGCGTAGGATTAATTGCCATCCCCGATCTATTACTGCAACAAGATTTACAGCAAGGATCGCTAATCCAAATTTTGTCTGATTATCAGATGGATATAAAAGGCCTGGCCGTAGAGCAAGCCTTTGCGATGTATTCCAGTCGCAAGCAAATGCCGGCGAAAGTACGGGCATTCTTAGACTTTTATAAAACTCGATTTTAGTATTTTTCAGCTGATGATATTCACTCTGCTTTTAATCTTGTGAATCGTTATTTTTTTTCAAATCACAGCTGCGTTCACCTTTGACATACACAGCAGAACGATCTTTATCCATTTCCTCTTTTAAAGCAGCCTCAAGATTCATAAACAATTCCCGAACATGGCTAATGTGGCCTTCATCATCTCTAGACTTCAACCATGCATGGTACAAATCATTTTTATGCTTAGCCTCCGTTTCAAGAAAAACATGCCCCTGCTGATGTGCCTGAGCACAAGGCATTCCCATATCGACTAATGCTTGCTTACCCATTTCAAGAGCAGAATGAAAAGTCTCTGATATCACATAATCAGCACCCGCTTTTTCTAACTCATAGCCTTGGCCACGATCAAAAGCACGGGCCAATATCTTCACTTGTGGGTAGGTCATTTTAACATGGCGCACCAGATCTTTAGCACGCTCCGGTTGATCAATCGCAATCACTAATAAGCTAGCGTCTTCGATACCCGCGGTATGCAATAAATCAGGCTGAGTCGCATCGCCAAAATAACTCTTCACATTAATACTGCGCATTAATTCAATACGCGAAGCCTGATAATCCAATACCGTGGTTGAAATATCATTAGAAACTAATAGGCGATTAACGATTTGGCCAAAGCGCCCTGAGCCCGCAATAATCACACTGCCCTGCTGATCAATTTCATCTGCTTGCTGCTCATTTTCAGAGACGGCAAAACGCGGCAGTATTATCTTTTCAAAAAGAATAAACAGACCTGGCGTTAGGAACATCGAAAGCGCAACAGGCAAGGATAATAGCTGAACTAACTCGGTCGGTAATACATGCTGCTGATGAGCAAAACTTAACAGCACAAAACCAAATTCACCCGCTTGCGCTAGGCTCAAAGCAAACAACCAGCGATCACTACCCGAGATATTAAATATTCTCGCCAAACCATACAGTACCAAGGCTTTTATCGACATTAGTCCCAACGTAATTGCGGCGATGGTCAACGCATTATCGGATAGGATAGCAAAATTAATACCCGCCCCTACCGTGATAAAAAACAGACCTAATAACAGCCCTTTAAACGGCTCAATGTTACTTTCTAATTCATGACGAAATTCACTGTTGGCTAATACCACGCCCGCCAAAAAAGTCCCGAGCGCAGGACTTAAGCCCACCAAACTCATTAGCGCTGCAATGCCGATAACCAATAAAAGTGCCGTCGTAGTAAACATTTCACGCAAACCAGAAGCGGCGATATAACGAAATAAAGGGCGGGATAAAAAGTGCCCACCGACAACCACAAAAGCAATCGCGGCAATAACCACCAAACCGTAAGCCCAGCCGGGCAGATGAGCGACTAAAGAATAACTATCATGCTGTGCCACAGTGCCCGCTAATGCTTTACTTTGCTCAACCAATTCAGGAATCGCCAGCATAGGAATAAAAGCCAGCATAGGAATCACTGCAATATCTTGAAACAGCAAGACACTGAAGGCATTACGAGCACCGTCGGTTTTATTTAAAGATTTCTCACTAAAGGTCTGCAAGACGATGGCAGTAGAAGACAAAGCGAAGATTAAACCAATGGTGAATGATACGCCAAACGGTTGCGAGAATGCTAACGCTAGCCCTGTAATTGCCGCTGTCGTTAGTCCTACCTGCAAGCCACCTAAGCCGACTAATCGATTTCGCATATCCCAAAGTACTTTAGGCTCAAGCTCCATGCCGACCAAAAATAGCATCATCACCACACCAAATTCAGCGAAGTGCTGAATCGTTGAAGTTTCACTGCCTACCAGACCGAGTACGGGCCCAATCATGACGCCAGCGATTAGATAACCTAATACCGAACCTAAGCCTAAACGTTTGGCTAACGGCACCATAATGACAGCCGCGGCTAAATAGATAAAAGCTTGTAAAAAGTAACCCGTCATTTTTTCACCTGATGGAATACTGAATGAAGTTCAGCATATTATTGTTTTCAGTTAGATATCGCTTAATTTCATTAAGCATAGTGAAAAGGAGGTAAATATAAAAGACTCACTATTTGTGCAGTTATATTGAATAGCCGCCAATGCTCAATATTGAATATAACCAAGTAGACTCAAAATAGGAATTGCGACACCGCCAACTCCCACGAATAAACGCATATACGCAACAAAGTGAACGCCAGGGTGAATAACATTAATACTCGGGTCTTCCGGCTTATAATGGACTAACAAAGTCTGCATACATTTAATTTCAGTTACTTTTTTTTGCGCCTTCTCTTTCGAAGTATAGCTTGCGCTAAAATCGTATTCAGTCCCTTCGTATTCTTGGCCGTCAACCACAAACGAACAGGTTACCTTAGGCGCATAGGTCATCCCTCCTTTGCTGCCTGAATGTGAAATAAGTCTCGCACCCTTTAACTTAGCATTGGCTTGAGGCCAGTGAAAACTCTGCCGGCCTTCCTGTATGCTAACAATACCGGTGATGAATATGAATATCCCCAAGATGATGGTCATCGCCCAGCCCAAAGTATCTAACCAAACAATCTCGGTGAACATAGAGGCGGGCGCAACGAACATAAAAACGACTAGGAACAGCGTCGCGTAATGGCTACGTCCCGTGGCGATGGCTAAAAATTGTTTAAACATAAATCTACTATTATCGATGATTACTTTAATTTTTTTCGAATACGGCTCAACGCTATCGGTGTAATTCCGATATGTGATGCGATCATTTTCAACGGTAATTTATCACGCAGCTGACTGTTTTCTTCTAAGAATTTCAAATAGCGCTGTTCCGCCGATTGCTGAACAAAAGCATATTCTCTTTCTTCTTTTTTAATAAAGAGATTTTCAAGTAATGAGTTATAAGCCATTAAAAATCCTGGTTTATCTTTCATTACATCAAAGAAGGTTAACCAATCAAACTCTAGGCATAAAACATCGTCCAGTACTTCAATACTAAATAATGATTTCGTTTGCCGACTCATTGCACGAGTAGAACCGGCGATACCAGGTGAGCTGGCGAATGATTGAGTAAACTCTTTACCCTCTTCCGACAGGCTTAAAAATCGGACATAACCCTGTAATAGAAAATAGAGTTTCGGTGCAAGCTGCCCTTGCTCAATCATGAACTGGCCAGTTTTATAATGTTTCAATTCGCCTTTTAAGCCAAACTTAGCAAAGTCGTCTGCTTCGACACTGGTATTATTACCACTAAAATAGGCGACAAAGTCTTGTAATTGATTCTGTATATTCACGTCATAGCTTTCTGATCTTTAGAGATTAGATACAATGCCAGAAGCGTTATTAATATGCCAGACACACTCTCTGACATACTCTCTTTTAGATGCGCAATGGCAGACCAACCTTCAGGTATCACCACTAAAATGGGGATTAAGTAGGTAAATGCTAATAGTTGGTTGGGTCCTACCTTCTGTACCAAGCGCTGCTGTAAAAAGAAGGTAGCCATCGTGGTAAACACAGTCAGATATAGCAATATGCTCCAGAATTCAGATACCTGCCAAGCGACTTGATCAAGCTCACCAAATACAGCCATAAAAGGTAACAACATCAAACCGCCTAATGCCATAATATAAAAAGAGCCTTGTATCGGTGGAACATCAGCCCCCCATTTTTTGACCAATACCACGTGTATCGACAAACAGAAGCAAGCCATAACAAAGATACTGTCTCCGGTATACCAGCTAAAAAATTCAATATTATCCTGATTAAATGCCAATAAAACTAAAATGGCACCGGCGCTTCCTAAGACAAATCCCAACAACTTAGTTTTTGATGTTTTTGTTTTTAATAGTACAAACGTCAATACAATGCTGATCAGCGGAACTAAGGTATAAATAACTGACGTTCGCATCGCCGTCGTTGTTTTCAAGGCTTCGAATAAGCCGACAAAAAACAGCACTAGAAATAAGCTAATCAAACCATAATGTAGATAGACCTTGCGATTAGCCATAGGCCGATGACCACCCACCTTAAATTGGATGGCCACCAGTGGAATCATCATGATACTGGCTAAGATAAACCGCAAGCCCGTACTCGTGATCGAGTTAGCGTAAGGTATTAAGTCAGCGGAAACCACAAACGAAGACGCCATTAGACTTACCCAGAGTAATAACAGCACATTATTGGATAGCAGCCATTTCATATTGCTACGCCTAAACCAAATCTTTTGAAATAAACTTAGAGAATAAAAACTCTGCAATGGCAGAATCCAAATCCAGTTCAAAAGTCTCAGTCAAAATTTGATGTAATTGCTTGGCACTGGTGATAACCGTGGTCACGGTTTCGCTATTGCTGATACGAAAAAACTCACTATTTCGTAAAGACAAAATATCGTTATAAAACTTACGGCAAACGACCAAGTTATTTACAAACGCAGCATCGGGGCTTTTATGTGAATAAAAATGAGCCGGTAAACATTCCGCTTCGCTATAGTGATGCAAGTTAAAGGTATAAAGTGTGAAGAACGCATCATCTTTAAATACTTGATAACAATAATCATTATGTGAGTTCTGGACTATACGATAAACGGCATCTCCTTGGTCTTGCTCCAAGCCAAGTTCCAATTTAACCGGGAAACGAGCACCAAAGTGACCAAAGCCCGTATCAACAATGTAATCATCCCCATTTAAATTAAGTAACGTTACTCGATGAGTTCTGGCAACATCAACATCACGATTATAGATCACCTTGGCCATTAATAGCCTAACGTTAAAGCCGAGCTGCGCTAACACATTTAGCACTAGTTTATTATGTTCAAAGCAATAACCTCCCCGCTGCTTCTCTACTATCTTGTTAAAAATAACCCCTACTTCTAATGAAATATCTTGGCCCAATACCGCCGCCAAACTATTAAAGCTATAACGAGCAATGTGCTTGCTTTGTAATTCACGTAGAAATTCAACATCAACTGAGGCAGTTAATTCAAGATCCGCTAGATACGCGCTAGTCATCTGCTGAATCGTTGGCTTTGCTTTTGCCCTTGCTTCGGGAGTGCTTGATAGATTATGAGTCATTATGTTCTTCCGTTTATATTTTATGCTGAACACTATAACCGAACCTCTTACCCTTGTAATAAACCTAGGTTTAGTGCGGTAACTATTTTATTTCCAGCGACTAAACCTAAGTTAATTCATCGATCTAATGAACGGCATAGACTTTAGTCCTGACAAGTTAACAACACAATCAATGTGACAAAGGATAAATGATATGCGTATTACTGTATTTGGCGCTGCTGGCAGCGCGGGTAGTAAAATAGTGACAGAAGCTCTATCTAGAGGCCACGAAGTTACTGCCGTCGTTAGAAGTGAGGCACGCTTTGATCAATTACCAAGCGCTGCAAATAAACGCCAAGGAGATGCTAGCTGCATAGAAGACGTCATCAAACTAAGCGAAGGCCAAGATATCGTCATCGCCGCGACTCGCCCACCAGAAGGAAAAGAAAGAGACCTAATCACCATCAGCCAGTCACTACTGACAGCTCTTGCGCAAACTCAGGTTCGTTTGATCGCCGTAGGCGGTGCAGGAAGCCTAAACGTTGCTGATAAAAACGATACCTTAGTCGTTGATGATACTCGCTACGTATCCTCTGCTTGGCGCGATATTGCCGTTGCCTGCGTCGATCAATACAACATCTACAAAGCCAATACCGAAACTAACTGGTCCTATCTAAGCCCACCGGCGATGTTATTACCCGGTGAAAGAACAACCAAATTCCGTCTAGGAAAAGACGACTTATTAGTCGATCAACAAGGGCAGTCAAAAATCTCTTATGAAGACCTTGCTATTGCAATGATTGACGAAGCCGAACAAAACAACTTTCCACAACAACGTTTCACCCTTGCGTATTAAAAGCAGATATCTTTTAAAAAATCATATATCGGAGAAGTATCATGAAAAACATTACCAAATTATTATCCATTATCCCAGCGCTAGTCGCCTCTTTTCTCATAACGAATACCAGCTATGCAGACACTCATTCTAATAAAGAAGAAAGAGTACTGATCGTTTTAACCAGCCATACGGAGCTAGGTAATACGGGTAAAAAAACGGGGTTTTGGCTACCTGAACTAACTCACCCTTATTATGAGTTCATTGAGGCCGGCTATACTGTCGATGTCGCTAGTATTGAAGGCGGCATGGCTCCATTAGATGGCAAAATTTTCGAAGAGGAAGAAGACGAATACAATCAAAGATTCTTAAATGATCCAAAGCTCATGGCAAAAGTGATGCGTAGCATTCCAATAGCCAAAATCAACCCAGATGATTACCAGGTTGTTTTATATTCTGGTGGCTCTGGCCCTATGTGGGATTTCCCAAACAACCCAGATATCAATCGTATTTCGAAGTCTATCTATGAAAATGAGGGCATCGTATCTGCTGTTTGTCACGGGACTGTGGCACTGGTTAATGTCACCCTTTCTGATGGCAGCTTATTAATTAAGGATAAGCGTATTACTGGATTTACTAACATAGAAGAAGCTGGCTTAGGTACAACAGATGTCGTGCCATTTTTATTACAAGACAAACTTAATGAGCTAGGCGCTATTTATGTTGAAGGCAAAGCATACCAGGAAAATGTAGTGATCGAAGGGCGCTTGATTACTGGGCAAAATCCAGCATCAGCCAAGAAAGTCGCGCAAAGTATCATTCAACAGTTAGAAAAAATATAATATATCCAACGCTACTCTCTGTGAACTCTTCACCTTAAAGAGCCCTTGATCACAGAGAGTATTTACTGAGAAACGATAGAATATCAGTTAAGCAGTTCTACATCCGGTAGGTTAGTCGCTACGTCTAAAAAGTCTGAGTTTTCAGTTAACGCCTTCACAACGACCGCCAAAGGTTCAGACCATACTTCAGGAAGATCAGCTTCGCCCTTAGTAAGTATGGGAAAAGCCAACTGCTCTTCAGGCGGACAGAACTGAGCATTCACGCCTTCTTTATTTCCTCGAGGATCAATACGATACCAACCATGATTTTTAAGATACACAGCATTAAGGCCATGTAAGCAAAAAGGTGGTACATCACCGATAGTTAGGCGCTGGTAGCATAACCCCGTGGGGATTTTATTAGCCCGTAGTAGTGCCGCTAACAAATGGCTTTTGGCATAACAATAGCCCGTTCCATGCTTCAGAACATCTGATGCCTTACACGTCAACGGATTTATTTTATAATCCCAGCTGTGCTTAATTTCATCACGCACAAATTCAAAACAAGCCTTAGCAATCGCCTCGTCTGAATTAAGCCCTTCGGATAAGCTCAACGCTTTGGCAAACACATCGGGCTGTTGCCAATCAATGTATTGGCTTGCGGCTAAATACTCTGATGTTGCTAAAAAAATAGTCATTTCATTTATTCGATGTGTCATCTTCGCTTAATTCCAAATACATCCATATTCATAATAACGTCCTGTTAAGTTGATTAGACTTAATAATGAGAATTAAGCCGATAGTAACTTCAACGATCTCAGCGAAAACAAAGGATAATTGAATATCCGTCAGCTCCCCTGCCATGATCATACCGATAATTCTAAAACCAAGAATGAACCGACAACAGTCACCGCCAATACAGCAGAATAAGTCCAATTTTAAACTTAGTCAAAGATGTACTACTGAAGTAAATAATAGGCAAAAAAAATCCCAACCTAGGGCTGGGATTTAAATTAGCTAAAAGCAGAAATTACTTACAAGCCTGCACACCCGCATTCTTGATTTGAATGAAAGCCATAGACCTAGCATCAACATCCACAGCGTCATTAGCAATAAGTTGCTTGGCTGGGATAGTAAAATCACCATTTGCATCAACCGTCATGTCATGACCGTTAATT
The DNA here is from genome assembly GCA_036960605.1 of Oleispira sp. Taxonomy (GTDB): domain Bacteria; phylum Pseudomonadota; class Gammaproteobacteria; order Pseudomonadales; family Oceanobacteraceae; genus Oleispira. Next base: position 60,732 of record JBALXI010000008.1, read on the forward strand.
TTAATGGTTTTTGAATCCAGCTGATCCGCTGTCATCACATACTGCTGGGTTTCTTTTCCTGCCCAAGCCGAGGTATCTAACGCAAAGGCTGTCGTTGCATCTAAGTTAATCGCCAATAACGACAAGGTATCTTGTTCTGTTGGGTGACAATGAGCATAAACCCGAAGGTTTTCATCAGTATCCTGGCTTACCGAAAGCACCTTGTGACCCATATTCATTTTCCACAGTACCGAAGCCCAATAATCAGAACGCGGCTGCAAGGTCAGGTTATCAATCAAGCCGTATTCAGAACCCGCAAGAGTTTGACGTATCGCAACATCATTATCGTTTTGTGCTAAAACACCAAGCTCATCTAACCACCAGAAACTAGAGACAAAACGATCTGAAATACCAATCTGTCCACCACACTGGGCATTACCCGTTTCACCTAACCAAATCTCTGCATTAGCTTGGTATAAATCTCTATAAGACGAGACCTGACCAATCCATTGCTTAATATCATTAAGTTTTTCGGGGTCCAATAATAACTCAGCCGAAGACGCAGGTAACGACAATGGGCAACGAACGGATTGCTGCGGATAATAGTGCCAAGTAAGAGCATCCAATGTGCCCTCAGGAAGTGCTGTTAAATAGTCTTTCAAATATGGGCTTGTTCTAAAATGGGCACCGGGTAAAAGCGCCGCTTTAAATGCATCAGGGTAGAAAGCGTCTAGATTATTAACAGAATCAGTGGTCAAAGATATTTCTCCCACCAAAGGTGCAAACGCTTCATCTGGGCCCACAAATAAACTAGATGAATCGGCCAGTCTATTTCTAAATACCACATGATCATCAGCCAACTGCGCAGGAGGCACTTCAAAACCTAAGTGAAACGTCGGCATCAGTCCAGGCTCATTACCCAATTCCCAAGCCGCAACCGCATAGTCTTTGCTCTCGATATACTCCATCAAACTATCGCTATTAGAACTTAACCAAGCACCATCTTGATCACGAGTTCCCGGCCCAGCATTCACACCAAAGATAACATCCAAGCCCGCATCTTTAGCAAAAGCAAAGAAATTATCGGTTTGCACTTCAGTTAGCGTACCTTCGTAATGTTCTGGTAGCGCTGTATCTTTTTGCGCCCCCACTTGATAGAAGGTCTTATCGGCATCAGTCCCACCCACACGTAAATAGCCCGGAGATAACTGCTTAGCCATATTTAATAACGCTTGCCGATTAAAATCGAAAACACCTTCATCATCCCAAAAGTTAATCTCAGAGACCTGCTGCGACATATCCAAAGCGACAGATAAAAAGCTCTCACTGACTGTATTACGAACGGCTGTCGTATCAATCGTTAGCACGACAGGTTCACCGATAGCCTCAGGAGATTGTTCCCCCTTGCTATCACTCTTTTTATCGGAATCCATGCATCCGGCAAGAACGCCAATAGCCAATGGCAGTAAAGCCAATTTAAACGGTGCGTTTATTAAATGTGTATATTTCACGGAGTGCCTCTATCATTTCTGATTATTATTGTTATTGAGGTCATGAAATTAGCACACGAATAAAAACTGAAATGTTACTCTGGGAACATTTGATTTAGAAACTTAGTGAATGTTGTAATGCTAGCGTAACTGAAGAATGGAATCATTAACGATGACCTTGCCATATTCCAGCTTGATATAACCTTGGCTAGCGAGATTATTTAGAACTTTGTTAACCACCCTTCGTGACAAACCCAGTAAATTGGCAAATATATCCTGTGTATAGGGTAAGCTACATTCTTCCTCTCCACTGCCCACATGTTCGTAGGCCGTAATTAGCGTCTTTACAACCCGATCTTCAGGGGAGTTTATCGTCGTAGCCATACGCAGTCTTTTAACCAGCTGAACTCGGCCTGTCATCTCGGTCAACCACCAGCGTAGATAACCTGGACTGGCTTCAATCTGCTGTATTAACCGACTTTTATCCAGTACCGCAATTTTGCATTTACTGATTGTGCGCGCATAATTATTGTATTTATTACATTCAAGAAAGACTTCAGATTCGCCAAATAAATTAGTAGGATATTGAGGGTAATAAACCGTTTCATTACCCGCTTCATCAATCTCTGAAAAATATACGCTGCCTTCAAGTAATATGAAAACAGACTTTACATTACTTCCTTTTTGCCAAATATATTCAGCAGCACCCACGTCCATAATAGTGCTATGCTGCCAAAGATTTTGACAGATCTCTTCGCCTAATGGCTTAAGCTGCCTGCATTTAAAAAGTATACTCATTAAGATGACCAATTTAGTGATAGATTATTTATTATTTCTCATCCTAGAGTGATTTCTTGTATTTTCCCTTAGATTTATTCTTTTACACAGTCATTTCGAAGGTTACTTTAAACGCTAACCGTATAAGTTAAATCTCTAGCCTCACAGCCTGTCATACCGCGAAATCCCCAACAATGGGCAGGCTGCTCATTCACAATAATTTCAATATCGATAGGTAGAATCTTCAACTTACTTTCAATCTGACGAAACAGCTCTTTAATCAATGCTTTAATCGTTTCTTTTTTTCGCCCTTCCATCATATTAATCTCAATCACCGTATAAGCATCACTACGACCACCCGGGGAATAAAAATCTTCTTTATCCATAGGAATAAAACGATGGGCACGCTTATCTTCAGGTAATCCTAAAACAATCACTAAGCAGCCATGTATCACATTCGACAATTCAGCTTTAACCGGGTTCAGATTTTCTTTAATTCCATATATAACAATCATTTTCTTTCCTTGAATTTATTTTTTTAAATATTCTAAAGCTATTTTTTATCATCTGTTTTGTGATCTATTTATCCTGAGTGCTAAAGCCACATCCAAGATATATCAGTCATTACCCAATCACAATAACATTCAGGAAAATCCGTTTAAGCTAGTTCAATAGCTTAGCAAAACGATCCCGCAACATATCGCGCAATAACAAAACTGCTGGGGTTATTTGCGCACGGCTAGGGCTCATCAGATTCAAAGCAATACTCGGCGAGTGATATTCAGGTAATATTCGAACGACTCGACCTGCACTTAAATCTTCGCTCATATCCAAGCGCGATTTATAACAAATACCTTTGCCGGCAATCGTCCACAGCCTAACGACATCAGCATCATTTGCACAGCGATTACTCTTCACTGCAATCTTAATTTTTTTATGATCGCGATCAGCCGTCTCTATAAATTCCCACAGATTATTGACGCGATTATTAAGATAAAATAATAAGCAGTTATGGTTTAGTAAATCACTCGGCTGCTCTGGCATACCATGCTTAGCAATGTACGACGGTGACGCACACAAAACGCGATCAATAGTCGCCAGCTCAAAGGCGACCATCGACGAATCTTCTTGGTTACCATAGCGAATCGCGAGATCTACTCGATCGTGATAAAAGTCGGCAAGGGTATCGCCTAACAATAAATTAATGGATAGATCGGGATGCTGTTCCATTATTTCATCCAACCAACCCAAAATCAGATTACGACCTAGGTCTGATGGCGCTGATATTCTAAGCTCCCCAGCAACTTTCCCTTCAAGCGCACGAATAGAAGCACAGCCCGCCTCTAAATTAACCAGAGCTTCCCGGCAATAAATCAAAAACCGCTCACCCTCTGCGGTGATACGCAACTGACGCGTCGACCTGATAAACAGCTGCGTATCGAGTTGTTTCTCTAATCGCTTTAATGCTGCACTCGCAGCAGCAGTGCTCATATCAAGCTGCTCGGCAGCGCGGCTGATGCTGCCATTATCCGCCGTTCGTATAAACAGCTCTAGATCACTGGTATTCAAGGCGGACCTCTATTATCAAAAATAATTTGATTATGTTTCATCTATTACCCCATTTATATCATGCTTTTATTTATCAATAATAGCCCTATCCACTGATCGACAGACTCAGACAACATTAACAAACGGAGCTACGAATATGAAAGCCATTGGTTATACACAGCCTCAAGCCATTGCAAACAAAGATGCCCTAATCGATATGGAACTAGAAAAGCCACAGGCAACAGGCCGTGACTTGTTGATTAAAGTACAAGCCGTATCGGTAAACCCGGTAGATGTTAAAGTGCGAGCTGCGGCCACCCCAGCAGACAATCAATACAAGATTATTGGCTGGGATGCTGTCGGCGAAGTCGTTGAACTAGGCGATGAAGTGACGCACTTTAAGCTCGGTGATCAGGTTTATTATGCCGGCGACATAACCCGCCCTGGCTCCAATGCAGAGTTTCAATTAGTTGACGAACGCATCGTCGGTAACAAACCAAAGACTCTCAGTAATGGTGAGGCCGCGGCCTTACCGTTAACGGCGATCACCGCTTGGGAGCTATTATTCACCCGCTTAGGTTTTACCCCAGCGGAAGGCAATCAGTTTAATACCAAGAAGCGTATTTTAATCATCGGCGCAGCCGGCGGTGTCGGTTCTATCTTGACTCAGTTGGCCGCAAAGCTCACCGATGCTACTGTCATTGGCACCGCTTCAAGACCTGAAAGCGAAAAATGGGTCAAACAACTCGGCGCACATCATGTTATTAATCACCACCAGCCACTACAGCAACAGCTAAATGATCTAGGCATAAATGACGTCAGCCATGTGATTAGTTTAAATCATACCGGTGACCATTTTAATCAATTGGTAGAAGTACTAGCCCCACAAGGGAAGCTGGCACTGATCGATGATCCCAAAGACGGACTGGACATAATGAAATTGAAAATGAAATCTATTTCATTGCATTGGGAATTCATGTTCACCCGCTCGATGTTTCAAACAGACGATATGAATAAGCAACATGAGCTGTTGAATAATCTCACGGATCTCATTGATCGTGGTGTCATAAAAACCACCCTAGGTGAAAACTACGGCACAATTAACGCCGTCAATTTAAAACGTGCCCATGCACACATTGAAAGCAATCAAGCCGTTGGCAAAATTGTATTAGAAAATTTCTAAGCGGAGAACCTTTTGATGACAACATTATCCATCGTCGCGCGTATTGAAGCGAAATCAGACCAAGTTGAATTAGTCAAAAACGCACTGATAAAACTGATCGAACCAACGCGTAACGAAAACGGCTGCTTGCAGTATGATCTACACCAAGATAACGAAAATCCTGAAGTCTTTGTTTTTTATGAAAATTGGCAGTCTCGTGAATTGTGGCAAATCCATATGAACAATGATCACCTAAAAGCCTACATGGAAGAAACAGAAGGTGCTGTCGTCAGCTTCACGTTAAATGAAATGGCCGTCGTTCAACCTAGTGCCAATATTCAGCGGGGATAGCACCCGTCTCTTTTGGGAAAAACGGATTGGGAATTTCGATCACCATCCGTTGATCTATCTTCGCTTTCTCGAAAGAGGCTTTTATCAATGGGTGGTTATATAAAAATTCTTTGTAACTGCCATCTTCATAACCTTTCCTAAAACCCGTATTCAATATTTTCGCCAATTTTTTGTTGTTAGGGTTGATGAAAAATAGAACCGAAGACTTATACTTCAATAATATATTCTGCTCAACCATCAACCTTGGCATGCCTTCTTGCTTATCAATCAGCTCCGAATAAGCCTCTAAAATTCCCCGGGAAAAATAATAGCGACTGCCCGCATTAATACTTTCGAATATTTCATTATAAACTTTTTCGGTTTGCGCCAACCCTACCGCTTCGAAAACTTCCTTCTCTGGCCAACCGAAACTTAGAATTCCGATATATTTTTTCAAATCGTTGATATCTTTTATCTCACCATATTCTTTCTTATATTTGTTATTAATAATGAGTATCCGGCTACCAATAAGACCTCGGGTAATCGGAAAACGAATCGGCTGCAACTGTTCTTCCATCTCAATCGTCGTTCCCGCATACATAACATCCAACTCACCTCTTTGAACTAATGCGACTTTCCTGACTTGAGAGGACCTTGAATGATCAGTATTAACAAGATAATAGTCAGCTCCCGATTTATTTAAGACCCAAGTTAAGGCATCCATATAAAAATTATTCGCACGAGAATCACTGACTTTAATGCCAACAGACCAAGAAGGAACTGCAAAAATCAATAATGTAGTAAACAGTAAAGCAGGGGGGATCGTCACAACCACATCCTAAAAAATCAAACTATTCACATTATAGACAACATATCCAATAACAACCGCAGCGCTTGCGGCATTTGCTTACGCGATCGGTACACACCATAGATGCCCAAATCAAGGGCTTGATACTCGGGTAATATTTCGACCAGCTCGCCAGAATCTAAATAAGGCTGAGCATCACCGCGAGGTTGATAGCTAATGCCCATATGATTAAGCGACGCCTTTAATAGAATCTCAGAATCTGAGGCGACCAACCGCCCACTCACTGGCTGAGCAATAGGTTCATCAGCCTTCATAAAACGCCATAATCCATGACGACCAAAATAAGAATAAATCAAACACTCATGCTGCTGCAGGTCCTCTAAAGACTGAGGCATACCACGCTGCTTTAAATAGTCTCGCGAGGCACATAAAACCGAACGGCAAGTCCCTACTCGCTTAGCAATGAGGTTAGGATCTAAATCAGCACTGATCCTTAACGCTAAATCAATACGCTGCTCAATCAAATCCACCGTCGCATTGTCTATTTGCAACTCGATGGTGACCTCAGGGTAGCGCTGATAATAGTTCTTCAGCACGGGCAGCAATACGTGCTCGGCAGCATAACCCGCACAAGCGATTCGTAAATGCCCTGTCACCGTCTCTGCAGGGCTCTGTCCGCTTTCTATTCCGCCCACAACTAAAGGAATGTCATCGGCGATACTCACCAGCTGGCGGCAATGTTCAAGCACTGTTTCACCTGGCGTGGTTAAACTCAATCGCCGCGTCGATCGATGCAATAGCCGCGCATTCGCCCACCCCTCAATCTCAGTCAGATATCGAGTCACCATAGAACGTGACATATCCAAACTTTCAGCTGCCGCAATCATGCTGCCACGCTCGACTATCTCGATGAATACTCGCGCTGATTGAACTCTATCCACACTCTCTCCCCCTTATTTCAGGACATCTCACCAATATGTTCGATATACGCAACAAACTCTCTCTGATAATACGGTTTTTCGTCCGATAACTGTAATTTATAGTGTAGGCATCACTTAAATAAGTCAGACCAAAGGTAATCATCATGTTTAAAAAGTTACTCACCCTCGGGGCAACCCTAGTCGCCTCAATAGGCATCACCGCTTGCTCCGGCCTGCAATCAAAATCAGCGACTGAGCTAGATCTACAAGTGTATAACCCACAAGGGCAATCACTCTTCCCTGTCACCTCAACACTTATCACAGGTCCGAGTGAAGCTATCTTGATTGACGCTCAATTCCAAAAAAATGATGCCCAAAATTTAGTGAACATGATTCGCGCTAGCGGCAAACAGCTCACCACCATTTACATCAGTCACGGTGACCCTGATTATTACTTCGGTCTTGATGTGTTAGCCGCAGCATTCCCCAATGCTCGAATAGTCGCAACACCAGCAACGGTTGCAAAAATAGCCCAAACGATGAAAGGAAAGAAAGCCTATTGGGGGCCCATTTTAGAGGGCAATGCACCCGAAAAATTGATTTTACCGCAAGCGCTAACCAGTAATGAAATAACCCTCGACGGAAAATTGATACAAATCATCGGCTTTAATGGTCACGACCCCATGCATACTTTCGCTTGGATTCCCTCAGAAAAAACAGTGCTCGGCGGCGTCGTATTAGCTGAAAACATGCACATATGGATGGCCGATAATAAAACCACCGAATCCCGAAACAAATGGATTAAAACCTTAGACGTGATGACAGCACTGAAGCCACAGCGAGTAATTGCAGGTCATTTCATTGGCGATACAAAAGCCGATAGCAGCATCATCAAATTTACCAAAACGTATATTCAAAACTTCGAGCAGTCGACGAATGAAAGCAGTAACGCCGCTCAGCTGACTGAAAAAATGACAGCACTCTACCCAGAAGACTTAGATGCAGGCTCTTTAGAATTTAGCGCTAAAGTTGTGAAGGGCGATATTCAATGGCCGCAGTAGCTAACCACTAACCTCAACGGGCTGAAGTATATCGTGCATCAGAATCGGCATACTTTGGCTTGCATAAATTAACCAAAGAATTACTCTGACTATTCAAAAATAATAATCACATTGGATTTATGTCAATTATGAGTAAGCGCATCAAAAAGTTATTGGCAACAGCCGCTATTACCACAATCGCCAGTTTTACCAACATAGCCAATGCGACCATCGTTCAGATACAAACGTCTTATGGCAATATCGAAGTAAACCTATTTGATACAACCACCCCTATAACGGTGGCGAATTTCCTCAGCTACATCGAAGATAATGCTTATGACAACAGTATCATCCATCGCTCAATTAGACGGTTTGTCACTCAGGGTGGAGGATTTTACTTTAATGAAGAAAATGTCTTAACTGAGATCAGCGAGAAACCAAGTATCATCAACGAGCCCATTTACTCAAGCCTGCGTGGCACTATTGCCATGGCGAAAATTAGTGGCAACCCCGATAGCGCAACCTCACAATGGTTTATCAACTTAGAAGATAATGGTATTTTTCTAGATAATCAAAATGGTGGTTTCACCGTATTTGGCCAAGTAACTGAAGCCGGTATGGCGGTTATTGATACTATTGCAGCAATCTCTACGACTGATAAAGGTGGCGCTTTCGGAGATATTCCATTAGAAGATATTTCTGCTGCGATGACCCAAGATAATACCGTCGTCATCGATACAATTACAGTTACTGATACCACAATAGAAAGTGCAGCAGCTTTAGAACCCGCACTTAATACAGTAACGTCCTCAGCGAATAATCCTGATAGCGACTCTGATAGCAACCCTGACACCTCGCCAAATAACTCTTCAAGTTCATCTGCTGGTAGCTTAGGCTTTTTACTAACAACCTTACTCGCTAGCCTTGGGTTGATCAGAAGAAAGAAAACTAATCGTTGATAGCAAACTCTTTCATCGCCTCTTCAATAAGCTGCGGATCAAGCTCTGGTGAGGTGATATCAACATCTTTTTCTAGGGCCTTAATAACAGTTTTTAATACCTGAATACGCGCATACCATTTATGGTTAGCTGCAATTAAATGCCAAGGCGCTGTTATCGTTGAGGTCAGCCGAAACATATCGCTAGCGGCAATATCATACTCCGACCACTTCTGTCGATTACGAATATCTTCAGAGGTGAGCTTCCAACGCTTAAGCGGATTCTCTAAGCGTTCGATAAATCGTCGACCTTGCTCTTCTTTAGTAATGTGTAGAAATATTTTAATGACCCGCACACCATCATCGGTCAGCTGTCGTTCAAATTCATTAAGCTCTTGATAAGCACGCTGCCACTGCCAATCACTGGCAAAGCCTTCCACCCGCTCAACCAAAACCCGGCCATAATACGAACGATCGAATATCGCGATGCGTCCAGGCTTCGGCAAGCGGTTTTGAAAACGATACAAATAATGTCGACCTTGCTCATCCGCTTCTGGCGCAGCAATGGGATGTACCTGAAAACCCCGAGGATCTAACTTCTCGGTAAGTTGGCGAATCGCGCCGCCTTTACCACTCGCATCCCAACCTTCAAAAACAATAACAACCCGCTTATTTTGGTGGTAATAAGCTTGCTGAACGACCAACAGCCGCTTCTTCAATTTTTTGATCGTTTTTTTATAGGTTTTCTTATCGCTGATCACTGCACTCTTCATTTCCACATCAGAAAATGAAGGTGGGCTATCAACTAAGATAATGTCGCTAGGAGCTTTCATTATTAACCTTTGCTCTCTCGTGTGAATATAAAAAATAAATCAGCACTAAAATAGGAATGTTTTTTGTTAGCGGGCCAAAGGGATGTAACCAATAATTAGCATCAATAACAGTAAGTAAAATTGAATAAACTATAATCACCCAGAGTTGCATTAAGTAACAGCGATCTAATCTCTTTCCTACCAATAACCAAATACCAATCAAGGCATCTAGAATACTACCGGAGTAAAGACTCATTTCCGCTAACAGCCCAGTAATACCTCCACGCGCTAATATTTCAAAACCCTCTTCTCGTGCAAAAAATGCGGATGTAAACGCCGTAAATAACCACAGAAAAGAAAGGCTAAACCTTGCCGCCAATTTCATTTTATTATTCAGTAGCAGATCGTTCACTATGATGCACCTATACCAAAGGTAATGGTTTAAAGACCATTAACCAAAAGATAATCAAAATTGAAATAAAAGCTGGAACACCCAATACAGTCCAAAGCTTCATTAAAGTGATAAATTTAGGTTCAATCACCCCAGTGTTTAGCGACACATTAGCCAATGATCTTAGTTTGTACTGTATAAATACTACGGGTATCCAACAAGCACCGATAAAAACAAACAAGGCAATCACCCATAAAAACCAAGTTGAGGTAAATGAATACCCTAACCTCAACATTAGCAGAACTCCAGTCACTAGCTGCACGACAACAGCAGGAGCTGTGAATAACCAATCGGCTAGAACCACATGGCGCGCGGTGATGGCTATAGCTGCTACATTTGAAGTACGGCTGGCCATAAACATAAAGAAGGCAATCCCTGCTCCTGTCCCCGTGAGGACGACGGCACTTAAAATATGTATCATTTTTAATAGCAGATAATTATCCATGATCAACCTCAGTATAATGATAAATACCCAGAGGTAGAGCTTCCTCATCAAACTCTTGTAACGTATACATTCCTAAGCAAGGAGAGGCACCTCTGGTATCGATCTCACCTGCTATTAATTTCTTCGCTATTATAATCGCTGACAAGGTTGGTATGTACGGACCAACCCCCTTTTCGGCAACCAATACCCACTTAACAGATTTAGATTTATTGTTTTTATCTAAACCTTTTAGGTTTATTTGCATTCCCCCTGTATCAGTACCGAGATTCTTAAAAATTTCGCTAGAATTAAATATCAGGCGGGTTAAAACAGACCAATCTTTTACTAGACCAATTTTGGCAAGCAAAGCCATGAAGACCATCCCTAAATGTAAAAATGGTAATTCTAAACCCGCTTGAAAGTTAACAGTCTTAATACCGTGATAGCGCTCGGGAAGCAGTTCCAGATCAGGAATATCAATATTGGCCAACCAACGCTTACCAATAATTTGACCAAAATTTAACTTTCGGGCAGACATCCAGCCATAACGATTGACCCACTCACCTGCATTCAACACTTTAAACGGATGCCCAGTATAAGAAAGAATCCCTCGAACGGTTGCTTCACCTCGTTCAGCTTTATTACCAGGAGCAATCGCAAAATCTATCTCCTCAATAATCGAATATTGTTCCATAAATTCATCAATAACCGTTGAAGATAAGCCGGGGACAGAACTCGCACCCGATACCACCAATACCTCTTTTTTTATGGCTTTATCATTCAACGTCGTTATATCACAAACAAAACGACGATCATCCGCCAGATCGATATAATGACAGCCAATCGAAATACAGGCCTCGGCTACAGCGTAATCCTGACCTTGAAAAGGTCCCCCCGTATGAATAACAAGATCAGGGGCTAGAGTTTGAATTTCATTTAAAAATTGTGATGAATGAATATCGATTTTCATCGCTTTCAATTCTGCTGAAGTACCTATTAAAGAAAGCTCTTCTCGTAAACTTTCCGCTTTGTTAATATTGCGCCCAGCAATAACAATAGTAATGCCTTTAATTACCGACAAGCTCTCAACAATTCGCTTACCAAAATTTCCGTAACCACCTAAGATTAAAACGTTACTGACAGCCATAAATACTTCCTCGAGTTCCTGCTCTTAATATTTTTCTATTTTCGTCAATAATAACAATATCTCTCGCACCTTATCTGAACGGACTTCTGTAACAATGATGCGCTCAACATTATTCATTGAATATTTCACGAGTTTGAATCCTTCCGGGGTATGCATACTATAAATAATACAAATATTAACCAATACAGTTATCCAGAAAACAACTCTGAAATTCAATTTTTTAGTTTTATGTCGAAGCCTCTCTTGTGCAAAAATTGCCCCAGGCCAACCAAAAAATAAAGATAAGAAATGCAATGTTTTTTCAGGTACTCGCCAAGCATCTCTGGTCGCCGCAGCCTTATCTTTAGCATAAGCCATATAAGCCAATAAACTAAAGATCAGTATGATCAAAGATAATAGAAGGGGGGTATATCCTAAAAAATAGGACGTAGGTAAAAGGATTACAAGAAAGGAAAGTAATAATTTTTTATGCTTTGGCACTCTTTAATCCCTTATGAGTAATTGCAGTTTAACTGCCTGAATCAACCGTATCTACCGTACGGCCGCCAGAGCAATTATACTCACAATTTGAAATTCACCAAGACAATGACTTGACGCCTAACAGCACAGCATCAATGTAATGCTGATAGCTGCTAGTCATCATTGGTAGCGCCACTAACAATGGCGGAGTAAAGCGATACTAAGCCGTTAGAGTAATTTTTCCCACCGCCTTACCCGATTCGAAGTGCTCATGCGCTTTGGCAACATCCCAAATACTAAAGTCACTGTCATCAAGAATAGGAGTGATCTTGCCCGCATCAACCAGCTCAGCAATTTCAGTTAAAATACGACCATGAGCAGCGTGATTCACTCCGTGATATAACGGAATCAACATTAAGATGCTGTGAAACGATAAGCTTTTCAAGGCGACCTGTAATGGGTCAGCAATCGGTAAAATAGTCGCCACATGGCCATTATATTTAGCGGCCTCAAACGACTTCTGAATGTTATCCCCCGCTACGGTATCAAATATCTTATCAAAGCCGGCACCGTCGGTATAAGCCTGTACATAATCCGCAACTGACTCAGCTGAATAATCAACGAGATTATCCGCACCCAGTGTTTTCGCTAGCTCAGTATTCGCTGAGCCGTGAGTTGCCGTAACAGTAGCACCCAGAGCTTTAGCCAGCTGAATCGCAATATGGCCAACACCGCCGGTAGCGCCATGAATAAGAACCTGATCACCCGCTTGTACATTCATCTTATCAACGAGCGCTTCGTACGACGTGATCGCCACTAAAGGCAATGCAGCCGCTTGTCTCATACTCAAAGATACAGGCTTCTTCGCCATTAAACGGGCATCGACCAACATAAATTCTGCTAAGGCGCCGTCGGTACCATTGATACCACCGGCCATGCCGTAAACTTCATCACCCAGCTTAAAATTACTTACGCCTTCACCGACTGCGGTAACAATACCCGCAACATCGCCATGCAATATTTCTGGCAAGTTAGCTGACCAAGGTAACTCGATAGACCGTAGCATGGTATCCAGCGGATTAACGCTGCTCGCTTTCACAGCGACGACCAAATGCCCCGACTTTACCGTCGGCACAGGTCGTTCTGCTAACTGAAATACCGAACTAGCGCCTAACGCTTTAACTACCATTGCTTTCATTGTTGTCGTCCTATTGTCTGTATTGATTGAGTGAGATCATTCTATGAGATGCACGATAAGCAACCAACACGACTTCAAACAAACCACCTTTGCTTTTTAAGCAACGAATAACTAGAATCTAAGCCTATTAAAGCTTTCTAGAAGACCGCCATGAGCTCACTCAATCGCTTGCTGTATTTTAATTGTGTCGTTGAAACGGGGAGCATCTCAGAGGCCAGTCGATTCTTTGATGTGCAGCCCTCCTCCATATCCAGACAACTGACCGCATTAGAGCAAGAACTTGGAGTGCGCTTACTGAATAAAACCACCCGTAATATTGGTTTAACAGAAGCGGGGCGTAAATATTACGATTACTCGCTGCGTATCGTTGCCGAGTTTGATCAAGCTAAACGCGCGGTTAATGACCTACAAGAAAATCCAAAAGGCACACTCAAAATCAGCATGACGGTAGGATTTGGAGAAAGCATCATCATGCCGCTAATTACAGAATTTATGCAGCTATACCCCAACATAGAACTGGAGCTTGAATTAACCGAGCGTATTGTTGATCTGGTAGAAGAGAACATCGATATTGCGGTTCGTAGCGGACGCTTACCTGATTCAACGATGATCGCCAAACATCTGGCTAACAATGATTTTTTACTCTGTACTAGCCCCGAGTATCTAGCCGACCATGAAAAGATCGAACAACCAGACGATTTAATTCATCACCACTGTATTCGCTATAGCTACTCACGCTGGAAAGATTGGTACTTGATGACAGATGAAAAAAAGAAAATTACCATCAATAATTCAATTTCAGTGAATTCCGTCAATGGCCAAAAGCAGTTAATCTTAAATCATACCGGGCTCGCACTTATGCCGTTATGGGCAGTCAAAGCTGAACTAGAAAATGGCTCTCTCGTGCAGGTGATGAAAGAGCATGTGTTCAGTCCGTACGAAGAATTAAGTGCAACCTATGCCATTTATCTTAAACGCGAGATGATTTCCCCTAAAACACGCGTCTTTCTCGATTTTATCGCGGCAAAAATTAAAGCATCATAACGACGTCAATAACTTCTATGTGGTAACTTAATACGCTATAACGTTAGTCTTTCTTTTCTATCGTGACTTCAATCGTTTTACTGTTACCCGCAAACCATTTTTGTACATACAAAGAACCGACGATAGGAGCTGTGCCTTCATCCGGTACTTCTTTATAGCGAACACTGTTTTTAGTTTCTTTCTCGTACTCAAAGGTGACTACTTTCTTTGTCATTAGATTATCCGCTCAGTTATTTTTGTTGTTCATTTTTACTCATAGTATCGCAAAATTTGTAGGCGCCATATACACCTAGAGATAGGAATATTGGCTCAACCCTGTATTATCAAATTTTTAAACTATTTTCTAGAATACAACGGGGTATTTCAATGTGGTTGAATGATGAGCAAGTTAGCGATTCTGCAATAAGTGTCTATCGAAAGTCTTTATTGAATACTTGCCCTCACCATATTGTGATTGATAACCTGTTTGCTGCAGACCAACTCGAAGGCGTAATGAAATGCTTGCAGCAACCGCAACATTGGCAAACCCAAAGACATACTTACTCTGCTTTATACGTCGATGATAGCCAATGGCAAAAAACCAGCAGCGATCAACGCTTTGTGCAGCGAGATCT
Source organism: Oleispira sp. (assembly GCA_036960605.1). GTDB lineage: Bacteria > Pseudomonadota > Gammaproteobacteria > Pseudomonadales > Oceanobacteraceae > Oleispira. The sequence continues at coordinate 75,872 of JBALXI010000008.1, forward strand.
TTGGCAGCGTCAAGCGGAGCGCTCAAATACACGGGCTTCAAGCGCCGCCGATGATTTCTTGTCCTTTCTACGCGCAGATGAATTCATGTCGCTATTATCGCGTATTTTTCATGTCAAAATAACTGATATGAACGTAGGCGATCCTGCGATTAATACCAATTACTTTCGCTTAAACGCCGCCGACTTTGTTGAACAGCACGCAGACGATTCACCAGGAAGAGAGGTATGTATGCTGCTCTACTTAAACAAAGAGTGGAAAAGCAATACCGGAGGGGAGCTGGTTTTTAGCGGCAAAGATGATGCCGCCATTAGTATTGCGCCACTATTCAACCGCTGTGTTTTGTTTGACCCATCCTCAGAAGGCTCAGAGCACTGGGTCAAAAAATTAAATACTGAAAATACCAACCTATATCGCTATAACGTAACTAGTTGGTACTGGTCTGAATGATGTTTAACATCTTAAATATTTGCAGGCTTATCTTTTTACGCAGCGCCAGATCCGACTCCGTGTTTATTTCAATATGATGGGCAAAAAACCACGTTTTATTATCCGCGACTAAATAACCGACATACCAGCCATCCTTGCCTGACCAACCTGTTTTTGACCAAATTTTATAATCGGCTTCATCATCTGTCAGCATTATATTTTTAAGTGTTTTAATATGCTGTTTTTTAACAGGCAAGTCCTCAGCATACACTTTACGTAAAAACTTAATTTGGTCTTTAACAGAAATTCTTAGATCACCGTCTAACCAAAAACGAGTGATATCATCACCCGTTACCAGATTGCCATAATTGAACTTACGTAAGTAAGAATGATACTTCTCATCACCGACTTGCTTTGCGTAATACTGATAACACCAAACACATGAATACTGGAAAGCACTCTTAAGTGTTTGGTCTTTATTCCAAGGAGCATACCCTCTCTCTATCCCATCCCACTTAATAATCTCACGCGGATCCTTAATTAAGCCTTCTTCCAATATGATAAGCGTATTGGGAATTTTAAACGTAGAAGCCGGTATGAAGCTTTCTTTATTATTAACGTTATATTGATGCTTAATACTACCGTCTGCTGACTCAATCAGTATCGAGCCATTAATACTGTTTTCACTATAGAGACTGGCAATGCTCTTCTCTTCAGCCTGGGCACTAAAAGATACAACAGCCAACATGAATGTTGTTAGATACTTCATAAACTTCTCAAACTTTATTGATAACAGGGGTGCCTTTGCCGCAGGTTAAACCCACGCAATAAGCCCGGTAATGAACATACCCACAAGCCCGATAAGACTCAATGGAAACGAGATGCTGCGTGCTAATTTTAAATTGCCATAATAGAAGCCCATATGAGCGACCCGACCGACAAAGTAAACGACAGAAAATGTATTGAGATAGAAAGCATTAGCCGCTGACAATACGCCAAACAAAATGAACAGAGCCAATATCGCAATGCTTTCATTGGTATTTGCATGTGCTCTTGCAGCACGAAACAAAAAACTATTGTGGTCAGGTTTAATAGGATAACCCGGGGTATGCTGCCCTTTGATGGCGGCAATGTCGGCCACTATAACTTGTATTAATATCAGCAAGCCTGTCAGCCCCGATACCAATATTGTAATTTTGTATGGGTCAAATAATTCCATGCACTTAACATCCTTATAGTGTATTAATTTTTAAAATACTGCGCACCTGTCACCTAAACGATACAGGAAGATCACAATAAACTCATTAATACGGCCATATTCAGCAGACTAAAACTATTTTTCTATTTTCACCCTGCTCGATTAAGAATAACGCAACAAAATTGTAATCAAGCTCCGATACTTTATAACAACTAATAAATACTGAGAAATATCGATAAATACAGTGAAAGATCATCATTTAATACAAGCATCTAACCGGGCGAATGAGGTTTAATTCGCCCACTAAGCCTTTTAGCTGAGTTAGATACTAAATCACTGAATCTACGACCGCTTAGAATTCATAGACAGCCCGCATAAACCCCTCTGCAATACGTTACCTAATCACACACAAAACATACGTTTACTTTAAACTTGTTACCAAGATACACAAATACTGCTAAAATACTTTCGAAACGTTACCAAAATACACCATTGGTGTACATGTATTGAACGATACATGCACGGATAGATCACAAACATCAACAGGAACTACGCTTCGTTTTTTAGATTTTTAAAAGCGAGCTGATAATCAAATGCCCTCTAATACCTTAAATATCGCCGTCTGTTTAGAAAATAACGCCCTTCAATTCCCAGACAAAAAAGCCATTATTTATCCCGTCGGCACGAATAAAGACGGATCAGTTAAATATGATCACAAGACATATCGTGAGCTAAATACTGAGTCAGATAAGTACGCTCGTGGATTTGAATCAGCGGGTATAACCAAGGGCACCAAAACCCTGTTCATGGTAAAGCCTGGTCCAGATTTGTTTTCAATCACCTTCGGATTATTTAAAGTCGGCGCCATTCCCGTCATCGTTGATCCCGGCCTTGGGGTTAAACGTATGCTTCACTGTTTTAATGCAGTGAACGCAGAAGCTTTTATCGGCATTAAGCGCGCACATATTTTCAGACTGATTTTAGCGCGCAATTTTAAGTCGGTTAAAACATGGATTACAGTCGGTAAGCGTTTATGCTGGGGAGGATATTCTCTTAAAAAGTTGAGCAATCAAAAAGCCGACGCCTATCCTATTGCCGATACCGATAAAGACGAACTTGCCTTAATCAATTTCACCACGGGCAGTACGGGCCCCGCGAAAGGCGTTGAATATACCCACGAGATGATTAACAAAGAGTATCAATCGTTAAAGCTCAATTATTATGACGATCCCGATCATGTCGATCTTGCAACGCTCTCTCTTTTTGCACTCTACGATATCTTAATCGGCATCACCGCCGTATTACCCAAAATCGATGCGACCAAGCCTGCGCTGGTAGATCCAAGAAATATCATTGATCCCATTTTGCATTTCAAAGCCAGCATGATGTTTGCTTCTCCGGCCCTGCTTAATCGCGTTGGCAAATATGGCATTGAGCACGGCATTAAACTGCCGACCATGAAAACCGTACTCGCGGGTGGCGCACCGGTCACACTCTCGACTATGGAGACCTTTCAACAGTTGCTAGGTGATGACGGATCTATTCTTACAACGTATGGCTCTACCGAAGCACTGCCGATTTCTTCGATTGATTTCAAAACACTTGAAGCTAACTGCCGCCATAAAACTGAAAGTGGCCAAGGCACCTGTATTGGCAAGCCACTAGAAAGCGTAGAAGTATCGATCATTAAAATAACCGATACGCCGATTGAAAAATGGGATGATAGCCTGCTGATGCCTGCTGGCACGGTCGGTGAAATTGTTCTTAAGGGTGGTATTGTCAGCCAGAGCTATTATAAAAATCCTAAAGCAAACGCCTTAAACAAAATTTTAGATGGCGACGAAAATAGACATCGTATGGGCGACCTTGGCCTGATCGATGAAGAAGGACAACTATGGTTCTGCGGCCGTAAACAACACAGAGTTTGCACATCTGATACCACACTCTTCAGTGTTCAGTGCGAAGGCATTTTCAATCAACACCCTAATGTCTTCAGAAGCGCCCTTGTCGGTACCGGCCCAAAGAATAATCAAAGCCCGATTATTTGTATCGAGCTAGAACCTAATTGTAATAAAAGTAAGGCCGCTCTCAAGCAATCAATTCTAGACATCGGCAAAGCGCACGCGATAACAAAAGACATCCATACCGTTCTATTTCACGACGCATTCCCAGTAGACATTCGCCATAACGCCAAAATAGGCCGAGAGCAGCTTGCCATCTGGGCAGTACAGCAACAGCAGACACAGGAGCAAACAGTATGATTGAGAAATACATAAAAGGATTCGATAGCCGCGATAAGCTACTGATGCTGATTCCAATTTTCGGCTGGCTGTTTATCGCCTACGGTTTGATTTTTCCTATCGAGAATATCTACATCAAATGGATGTGGTACATCGACATTTTCTTAAGTGTTCCTGTGCATTTACTGCAACTTATTATCGCGGTACCCGTAGGAATCAAGTCAGGATATTCAAAATTACAAAGTGTGTGTTTAACCATTACCTTTGGTGCCACTTGGTGGAAGCCCGTTAGGCAGATGCTAAATGAGAAAAAGCTAGGTGAGCAGAAATGAAAGTTTTAATCACTGGCGCAACCGGCTTTCTAGGCAGCTACATTGTTGACAAATGCATTGCACAAGGCGACTCCGTACGCGTACTTGTTCGTAAGACAAGTAACCTCGACTACCTAAAAAAATATCCTGCTATTGAATATGCCTACGGTGATTTAACCGATATGGATTCGTTGCGAGATGCAACCAAAGGTGTGGATGCTGTTTACCATTCGGCGGCACGTGTAACCACTCAGGGAGATCGCACTCAGTTTTATAACGACAACGTAGTGTCGACTCAGTGTTTGGTTGATGAGGCTAAAAAACAAGGCGTTAAACGTTTTATTTTCATCAGTAGCCCCAGTATATTTTTTGATTTTAGCCATCAAAATAATATTAACGAAACGTATGCCTACCCGAAGAAATACATCAACTTGTATTCAGAAACAAAAGCACAGGCAGAACAATACGTACTCTCTGCTAACGATGAAAACTTCATCGCTTGCTCACTTAGACCACGGGGTATTTGGGGCCCACGGGATACAACCGGATTCGTACCTAAAATACTCTTGGGTATGTTAAAAGAAAAATTTCCAGACATGTCTGACGGAAAAGATATCTTCGCCACACTTTGCCATGTTGATAATGCCTCTGATGCCTGCATTTTAGCTGCAAAATCAGACAAGGTTGGCGGCAAGGCTTATTTCATAACCGATGATGAAGTGGTTAATGTCTGGGATTTTTTAAGTCTGCTTGGAAAAACATTTAACGCACCGCCCATCAAAAAGAACGTGAGCCCTGAACTGCTAATGCGCATCGGCGGAATATTTGATTTGATCTGGAAGATACCTGCATTAGCCAGAAAAGTGGAAGCACCACTCTCTCGCTATGCAGTCGGATTATTAACCTATTCATCTACCTTCGACATCAGTGCGGCTAAAAAAGATTTTGGCTACAACCCCAAAGTAAATCAAAGCACAGGGATGGCCAGTTTAAAAACTTGGGTGAACGATATCGGCGGCACTGATAAGTTTGTAGGACGTTAATCATGACAACAAAATCAGCAACGCCCTCATCCGATACGCCACCTCTACGCCAGTTTAAAGATTTGCCGGGGCCACGTCCTTGGCCTTTAGTCGGTAATGCGCTGCAAATTAAACTGTCACGCATGCACCAAGATATTGAAGGCTGGGCGCAGCAGTATGGTCCGATATTTAAAATGCACTTGGGGCCAACCAAAGTACTGGTAGTAGCGGATCATAAAATAGAAACCGCATTATTAAAAGATCGTCCTGATGGTTTTCGTCGCCCTAAGCAGTTGGTCGATACACTTGAAGAAATGGGCCTTCAATCAGGTCTTTTAACCTCAGAGGGACAAACCTGGAAAGACCAACGCCGTATGGTGATGGCCAGTTTATCAGCCAATAATGTGCGCAGTTATTTCCCGTCTTTATTAAAAGTGACTAAGCGCTTACAAGGTCGCTGGCTTAACGCCGTTGATACGGACACCACCATTGATCTGCAAGCCGACTTCATGCGCTTCACCGTGGATGCAATTGCCGGCTTATCATTTGGCTCAGACATTAATACCTTGGAAACAGATGATGATGAAATTCAACGTCATCTGGATAAAATTCTGCCCACCTTGTTCAAGCGCGTTAACGCGTTGGTACCTTATTGGCGCATTATCAAATCCCCTGCCGATCGCCAATTAGATCGCAGCGTCGCCCTAGTGAATGAATCGATAAATGGCTTCATTGAAAAAGCACGAGCACGCCTCGATAGCGATTCAGCGCGCCGTGAGCAACCTCAAAATCTGCTTGAATCAATGCTTGTCGCCGCCGATAAAAGCGATAGCGGCGTCAACAATAATGACGTGGCGGGCAATGTCATCACCATGTTATTGGCCGGTGAAGAAACCACCGCAACCACCTTGTCGTGGTTAATCTATTTACTGAAGCGTAACCCTGAAGCCCTGAAATGCGCGCAACAAGAAGTGCAAAGCATTGTGGCTGAGTTAGGTGACGATTTGGATAATCTAACACCTGAAAAACTCAATGAATTAAAGTTCATTGAAGCCTGCACGCTCGAAACGCTAAGACTCAAACCTACCGGCCCGTTTGATGTACTCGTCGCACTAGAAGACACAGAAGTGGCAGGCATTGCGGTACCCAAAGGCATGTGGATTTGGGTCGTATGTCGACATGACACCTTAGCAGAACACTATTTTCCAGATCCAACAGCCTTCAAACCACAACGTTGGCTGAAGACCGAAGACAATGACCTAGCCCAGTCTCGACGTGTATCCATGCCGTTTGGTTCTGGACCTCGCATTTGTCCCGGGCGCTACTTAGCCATGCTAGAAATAAAACTGGCCATGGTTATGCTGCTCAAAAATTTCGATATTGAAAGTGTCGATACCCCCGACGGTGGTGAAGCGAAAGAAATAATGTCGATTACCATGAACCCCGTGGGATTGACGATGAAATTACAAAAAAGACTCTGAGCCATTTAACAGATAATAAATGGCTAAAACAGAGCGTTATAAAAGTTAGCTTTTAAACATTTAATTAAAAACTTAATAACTATTAGTAACAAGGAAAGTCACATGACAAAGGCACGCTTCGAAAGTATCGGCGCTTACATACCGAACAAAAGAGTCTCGACAGCAGAGCTCACCGCGAGTATGAACATTCCACCTCAGTTTGATCTAGAGGCGATTACCGGTATTAAAACCCGTTCATGGAAAGAGGATAAGGATGATTCCTACACCATGGCCATTGATGCAGCCAACAGCTGCCTTGAAAATTCAAAATACGAAGCGGCTGATCTAGATATTATTATCTCCTGTTCAATTGCGCGCTTTGTTGGTGACTGCAGTTATTACGAACCGCCAATGAGCCTGTTCTTAAAGCATAAATTAGGTGCAGATAAAGCCATATTTTTTGATGTCTCCAATGCCTGTGCAGGTATGTTTACCGGCCTCTACTTATTAGAGTCAATGATCAAAGCGGGTATTGTTAAAAACGGCTTGGTTGTGAGCGGTGAATACATATCAACCATCGCAGAAACGGCGGTATTAGAAGCGAAAGATATTTACGACCCTCAATTCGGTTCGTTAACCGTAGGCGATGCCGGCGCTGCTGTTATTCTTGATAAAGCTGTTGATGATAACGATGTGATCGATTGCTTTAATTTAATCAGCACACCAGAATATTCTGACTTAGCCATCGGCAAGCCAAGTAATGACAGTAACCGCTACGCAATGTATGCCAGCAACTCCAAAATGCATACCGAAGAGCGCCTTAAGATATGGCCAAACTTTCAAATAGATATGTTAGCGAAAGAAGGTAAAGACTTTAAGTCCGAACAATTTGATTACATTATTCATCATCAAGTCGGATCAAAGTTTGTCGAGCGATTACTAAAAGTCGGCAAAGAAGCATTCTCAGCAGAGCAGCCAGAATCTCTAAACGTACTCGAAAAATACGGTAATACCTCATCAACCTCTCACTTCATTGTGCTTTACGAATATCTGAAAGCCAACAAACTGAAAGACAAATCTAAAATATTAATGGTGCCCGCAGCGTCAGGTTTCGTAACAGGCTTTTTATCTATGTCCATAAACAACTTGGCGGTGAAATAATGGGAACAATCATTAAAGCGACAGGCATTAGCACTGATAACGCGATTAAAAGTTCAAATGAAAATGCAGTTGCAGCAGGACACCAGTGTATTGAAGCAGCAGGCATCGATGTAAACGACATTGATTTATTAATCAACGTCGGCATTTATCGTGACGAAAATATGCTTGAACCTGCCATGGCAGCGTTCGCTCAGAAAGGCCTCGGTATAAAGCCTGACTATATTAAATCACAGCCTTTCAACGCGGCCTTTTCTTTGGATATGATGAATAGCGCCTGCGGTATCATCAACGCCATTCAAACCGCTGACGCGATGTTTAAAAGTCGACAAATAAAGTACGCTTTAATTGTATCCGGCGATGCACACCCATCGAATAAAGACCTTGAAAGCTTCCCTTACGCAACAGTAGGCGCTGCCATGTTGCTTGAGTACACCGAAGATGAGAAAGGCTTTCAAAACTTCAGCTTTAAACATTCACCGACTACCGAACATAGCGTAAGAGGATATCTGGATTTTAACAATCTAGCTGAGCCTGCAAAAGAACGCTTAACCGTAGATATGCCTGCGCAATATAAAGAGAAACTGCTTGAGTTTGCCTGCGAGTCTGCTGAAGAGTACCTCACGGCAAACAATCTAGATCGCCAAACAGTGAAGCTTATTACCCCTCAGGCTGAAGAAGGTTTTGGCCACAAAATAGCGCAATCAGTTAATGTGAAAGATGACGCTATATTAGACCTTTATAAAGAATATGGTGACGCACACTCATCAGCGCTAACCATGGCTTATCACCTAGGGGCAGAAAAAGGCCTCTATAACAGCAATGACAACGTATTGTTTGTAGCGGCAGGTGCTGGTCTGACTTCTGCTTGCGCGACGTATACCGTTTAATTACGAGCCCTCAAACAAAACTGCTAGATAAAGAATGACGCCTATATTCTCCCATTATATTTCCTGAATATAGACGTCATTACATCACGCCCCCCATCATGGACAACTCTGATGAAAAAGAATTATGTCGGCATCGCCTGCTCACAACATGACCCCGCTATTGCCATTGTTAATGCGGAAGGTGAAGTTGTATACGCCGAGTCAACCGAGCGTCACCTTCAAAATAAACGCACCTGGAATACTTTTGCCGATGATTTGATACACGTAGAAAAATTACTCAAAAAATACACAGACAAGGATGCTGATCTGGTTATCGCTAAAACTTGGAGCGGTAAAACCCAGTTTAGTTTAAAGATAATCTTTTTATTACTGCCTCTGTTTAAAAAGAAAATGATCCCTTATGTCTATAATGTTTATTACTACCTAATTGAATCATTGCAAAATGTATATGACTTTTCAGGCAAGAGTCTTCAATTCCAACGCCGCATGACAAACCCCGATGTTAAAGTGGAAGTTCAGAACTGTGACCACCACCTAACACACGCGGCAACAGCCTGCTTTACCAGTCCATTTAATGAAGGCGTTTGCGCGGTTATTGATGGCTTCGGTGAAAGTACATCCACTTCGTTTTACAGCTATAAAAACGGCAAGATAACCAAACTACCCGGCATCAAAAAATCACTGCAAAGCTTAGGCATGTTTTACAGCATGATCTGCAAAGTATGTGGATTCGACCCGATTAAAGGCGAAGAATGGAAAGTAATGGGGCTCGCGCCTTATGGAAAATATAACGAAGATATTTATTCGAAACTGAAAAAAATATTAGAAGTAGAAGACAATCGTTTTGTGAGCCGTAACTTTTCCGTATTAAACGTTTACGATGAGCTGTTTGAAATGCAGCTTAAGCCAGGCCACTCGCCAATCGAAGCCGCTGACATTGCCTTTAACGGACAGTTAATTTTCACTGAGTTAATGACCGAAATTCTAAGACATCTACACGGCCAAAACATCTCTGACAATCTTATATTATCAGGCGGCTGCGCACTTAACTCCGCCTGTAACGGAACAATACTAGATCAAACACCGTTTAAAAACTTACACGTTTACTCCGCACCGGGTGATGAAGGCAACGCAATAGGCGCAGCCTTGCTTGCCTACTACAACGACAACCCAACAAAAGTGCCACCTGTTGCTCAGATGACACCTTACCTTGGGGAAACCATGAACCTAGAAGTACTGAACAGCTGCCAGAAGTTCAGCGGTTTAAAGCACAAGGTACTTAGTGGTAAGCCATTGTATGAGCGAGTTGCAACTCTGCTATCTGAAGGCAAGATCATTGGCTGGGTTCAAGGACGCGCTGAATTTGGTCCGCGTTCACTAGGCAACCGGTCTATCTTGGCTGACCCTCGCTCGGTGGAAATGAAAGATGCCTTAAACTCTCGAGTTAAATTTCGCGAAGAGTTCAGACCTTTTGCTCCTTCTATTCTTCATGAATATGGCGATGAGTATTTCGAGAATTATCAAGTCTCTCCTTACATGGAAAGAACCTTGAAGTTTAGAGAAGCGGTATGGGATAAAGTACCCGGCGTTGTTCACGAAGATAAAACAGGCCGTGCGCAAAGTGTTACTCGCGAGGCCAACGAAAAATATTATGATCTAATCTCTGCCTTCAATGATATTACCGGTGTTCCGATTTTGATTAATACCAGTTTCAATGTCATGGGAAAACCGATTATTCATACGGTTGAAGATGCCTTATCTGTTTTCTTTACCAGCGGCTTAGACGTGCTAGTAATTGAAGATATGGTGTTTGAGAAAAGTGATTTTTAGTAAATAAAAGGAATCCCTAGCAACGCTATTTGCTAGGGGTTTCAATTTTCGCTTTAACGTGACCAGCGGGTATGAGTTTGAATAAGTTAGTTTTATTATACTGTTCATAATTAAACTTTTTCAAACTAACCAACGTACTATAAAGGGTCTCAATAGAAACAGCATCGACGATTACATCAGGCAAGGCATAGCCATGATCAATGACTACCTGAAAGCTTAACTTTACCTTACCCGTGCCGACCTGCTGAAATTCATTATGTGTTTCAATTAATGGAATGTGCATAAATCCATCATCACTATATTCCTCAGCATTCACTGATACCGTACTATTCATAATAATTTCATTAACAGCATCATATTTCCATGTTGCACGCAGAACTGCACTCACATCACTAACCGGCCAAGGTGTAGAATAAACAACATAATAATTGGACTCATAAAATTCTTTTTGTTCGAGAAGCTTAATACTCTTTAAGTTATAGATCCATTGGGTCGTAACCTTATTATCTTGAAAGAAATCAAATAACTGACCCAGGTTAGTATTAATTTCAGTCACTGCTTTATAGGTTATTAAACTAGCACCATCAACTTTCCCAGTATAAATTTTAATACCATCCTGCTCTTTTTCTAACGTCCAAATTGAATCAGTTTCGGTCGATGCAGCCAAAACAGATTGACTCACAGCCAATAACAATAGAACAAAGCATTGTAATAATTTCATAAATTTTTCAGTAACCATGTTAATTACCTTAATATAAATCGCTCAGAATTCGTCATATAACAAAAACATACGAACAACCGTATGGACGACTAGGCTAGCTACGTTTGCCTAAATTCACTCGGACTCATGCCATTCCAGCCTTTAAAGGCCTTAGCAAAGTTACTGGCATCACTATAGCCTAGCTGTTCAGCAATACGCTCGACTGATTGGGACGTGTCCTTTAACAGCTTCATCGATTTTTTATGCAAGGTTTCATCTTTAATCGCCCGAAAACTTTGCCCTTCAGCTTTCAACTTTCGCTTCAATGTTGCCGAAGAAATATTCAAAGTCGATGCAATGCTGTCTATTGTTGGCAACCCACCCTCTGAATTTTTAAACGCCAATGCAACCACCTGACTAATACGAGCAGATTGTGACATTGATTTCAATTCGCCTTCACACACCTCTTGCGCCATCGACACGAGGTCTTGATCAAACAAAGGCAATAAGTCATCTACCAACCCACGTGGCCAGAGCAATAAGCAGCGTGATGAAGCAAATTGTATCTCTGCGCCGACAGCCAACTTATCCAAATCGACATTATCGTGCAACAACGGCTGGCCGTGCCAAATTGCTGGTTTAATCGGCAACTCAATTCTGGTTTTGATGTCATCGGGGTTAGATAGCATCTGACGAATAATTAACTCTATACTCGTGAGATATGCCAATATCACGAAGTAGATCTCATCACTGTTTTCAACTTCGAGGTCGACATACAAACGGCGGCTTTCGTCATCTCGTTCACGGCGCACACTAAACAGCTCCGAACGAGTACTCATATAGGCTGCCACCGCACTCGCGGCATCATTGGTAGTACGACTATGGCGTGCAGCAATGCCCAAAGCTCCGTGCTTAGACAACGTCATACGTTTGCCATACTCAACCGCTAATGACAAATCAGGTTGCTGCTCTCTAAAGTTCGCGACTACTTTTAAAAACGATTGGTCACCCACAGAAATACCTGGACGAATAACAATACTGGCATCAAGCTGGCTGCCCAGTAATAAATCACTTTGCTTTAAGCCTAATTCAATTCCGAATTCCAATAGCAAAATCAAATAGTCTGAAGAGATTGTAAGATCCCCCTCACCTACCTTCACTTGTGTATTTTCACCCATTGCTAGCATCGACATATAAACCTGATCATAAACATTGAACCTAAAACACCTAAAGTTGCTTCTAATTCACCTACTGCAATTAGAAACGCTATGCCATAGTTAACTCATAGTTAGCCATAATAATAAAAGAGACAGAAACTATGACAAAGACCACCGATGGTGCAATAAAACCTCGTCGTATGCAATTTAATACCGACGACATAAAAATGGCGCAATTTGCCATAGAAAATAACTCACTCATCAGTACATTTTTCTATTCACTTTCCGCCATGTTCCCTGAAGGCGAACGATTTTTTATACATGCCGTACGCCATTACCAAAAGTCAGTGAATGATCCCAAAATGCTGGCCGACATTCGCGGTTTTATTGGGCAAGAAGCCCATCACGGACGCTGTCATGAAGAGCTGAACGACGCCATTGAAAAGATGGGCATTCCTATGACGATGGTTTCAGACAACATGACCGCTCGAGTTAACATGCTCAAGAATCGTTTTGGTCCAGAACGCCAGTTAGCGCTCACCGTCGCGATGGAGCATTTCACCTCAAGCCTGGCCGAATTTATTTTAGAAAACCCTGAAGTCTTAGACCAAGCTCCAGAAACCTTTCGCAACATGATGATCTGGCATTCGGTTGAAGAAATTGAACACAAGGCTGTCGCATTTGATCTATTCCGCCTGCAGGTTAATAACGAGTGGATGCGTCGCCGAGTCATGGTGATTGCCATGGTGTCGTTATTCGCCCGTATCGCCATGTTTCAAGTACGTATATTGTGGACAACCAAACACCTCCCTAGCCTCAAAGAATGGCTTGGCGCGGCTAGCTTCTTCTGGGGTAAAAAAGGAATTTTAAGAGCGAATGCCTTGGGGGTTAAAAAGTTCTTTCAGCGTGACTTTCATCCCAATGATATTGATCAATCCGCTTTAATTGACGGCTGGGAAAAGAGATTCCCCGAGATCGCCGCACAAGAAGCCTAAAGATCGCTTGAACCCTTGTTTGATCCGCGCTTGCGAATCAAGCAAGGGGGCAAAATATCATTACACTTAATAAGTGTATAAACACATAATTAAATAGAACAGCAAAAATAATACGCTAGTACCTATGAATTATTTATATATTTTCGTGACTAATGCCTAGCTTACATCCTAATATGATTAAGATGAGTTAAAACTTCAAAGGCAAAGCGAAGATAGGTTCAATGAAAAACATATTGGAATGGTTTCTAATAACTAAATTCACCTCAATACTTCCTGCCTTAATAGTGCCTGCTTTAATCATGCCTGTATTAGCACTATCCACTATGGCGAGCGCTGAAGAAGCCTCCCTCAGTCAATCAACCCATGATCTTTCAAACATCAGTATAACAACAGGTGAATGGCCGCCTTTTTTATCGCAAAAGTTAAAGTATAACGGCGTCGCAGCACGCATTATAGATGAGTCCTTTGCACTGCAAGATATCACCGTGAAATACGGCTGGTTTCCGTGGAAGCGTGCTTACAGCAACATGCAAAATGGCAGTTGGGATGCTTCTGCAATCTGGGCAATAACACCCGAAAGATCAAAAGACCTGTTATTCAGTGACCCCGTAATCGAAGCCAAAACTGTTTTCTTTTTCCATAAAGATTCGTTTAAAAATTGGACAACATTTGAAGACTTATCAGGCCTCATTATAGGTGCAACTGATGGTTACTTTAATGGCAAAGAATTTGAACAAGCCGAAAAAGATGGCTTAATCACTATCGAGCGTACCACTGTAGAAAGCCATAACTTTAAAAAACTTGCTGCTCACCGGTTAGATGCCGTTATTGCTGAGGTCGATACAGGTTATGACATCATTCATAACCTGCTCACTCCTAAGCAAAGAGAATCCATTAAAGTCAGTACTAAAATGGTATCCTCGTTCCTTAATCACTTAGTTATCTCAAAACAATCAGAAAATGCAGAGCAACTAATCTCATCCTTTAATAAAGGACTAAAAGAGTTAACCGAAAATGGCAAAGTCGAACAGTATTTGAAGGAATCCAGAAACGGCTTATATCATCAGACCGATGAAATAAAAGCGTATCCTTAAGTCACTCAATCTCCATCCCCAAGTTCAAGCGATAAACCCCATAACCATCTTCATCGATTCCAGAATAAACCAGATTAGGATTCTGCCCGGCAAACGCCTGTGCAACGTCTTTACTCGACCCCTTGAATACGACACGGGTATTGGCTAACGGCGTAAAAGACCAATTATTATCGGCCGAAGGATCAAAGCCTGACTCAGGGTTTTCCTCGGTACTAAAAATCAAATAGTCCGCAACTGTCTGGCGATTTTCATTCGGCGCATCAATCACAATTTTTTCACTGTTAATACCAGGAAAGTTACCTCCGCCTGCCGCGCGATAGTTATTAGAAACCACCAAGAAATCTTGCGCCAAGTTAATCGCTTCACCTTGATAGGTCATGTTTTTAATACGGCTATTATTCGTATCAACTAAGTTGCCCGACGTATCGTAGCGCGGTGCTTGGCTAACATCGATTTCATACTCAATACCATCAATCACATCAAAGTTATAACTTGGAAAATCGTTATTAATGAGTTCAGCACCTTCGCTACCAGCAACAATTGTATTGAACTGCCCGGCCGACATCTCTAACCATTGCTTAACGTCTTCCCCCTTAAGCTTAAGCACTTTTAACGTATTCGGGTAAATATACAAATCGGCCACATTGCCATAAGACACATCACCCGCACTTAGATCAGTAAAGTCATCAGAACCCCCACGACCCGCTCTGAACGGAGCGCCGACCGAAAGAATCGGCAAGTCTTCCAAGGCCGTACCTTTCACAATCGTTTCCACATACCAAGTCTGCGCATCCGTCACCACCTGAATAGAAGGGTCATCTTGTACCAACGCAAAGAAACTATTAATCGGCTGCGATATCTTAGCAAAAGGCTCACTCACCCACGCATTCACTAATTCATGATCGTCTTTAACCGCTTCTGCAATGCCTGCATGGGATTCGACCAAAGAAGTTACCGAGCGATCAGGATTCGATTGTGAAATAGCCTTAAGAACAGACTCACTATCAATCACCGACCACACATCATCAGTACTCTTCTGTAAGGTTAAATCGATGTAACCTAAGTACTTGCCCCAATAACCTGGCATTACTGCTGCTACGCCATTGATAGTGCCTTTCACGTTATCCACACCGGCTAAGTCATCGTAGCTGCTATGGCCTGGGAAGTTACGGTGCGCATGGCCAAACATAATCGCGTCGATACCCGCCACTTGCGATAAGTAAAAACTGGCATTTTCATCACCACCTAAACGCTCACTCGTCACCAAGCCAGAATGCGGAATCGCGATAATAATATCGGCGCCTTCGGCTTTCATCATCGGCACATAGTGCTTCGCCATATCGACAATATCTTTTGCTTTTACCCGTGTTTCTAGATTGTTTTTATCCCACTGCATCACCTGTGGGGGCACAAAACCAATGTAGCCGATGGTGAGTTGATGAGCATTGCCTTCAGCATCGAGTACATTTTTTTCTTGTAATAAATAGGGTTTGAAATAAGGAATGTCGTTAGTATCGTCGGTATCATGATCATCAAAGAAAACGTTCGCCGAGGTATACGGAAAGTTAGCATCATCAATGGCTTGCTTTAAAAATGGTAAGCCAAAATTAAATTCGTGATTACCAATATTGGCGGCGTCGTAATCCAATAAGTTCATCGCTTTATAGATAGGGTGTACTTCGTTTTCATCCAGCCCTTTTACTTTAGCGACATAATCCCCCAGCGGGCTGCCTTGCAGTAAATCACCGTTATCCACCAGCACACTGTTTTTGACTTCAGCCCGTGCCGCTGTGATTAAACTCGCCGTTTTTACCAGGCCGACAGAATCATCTGCGCTGCCGCGATAATAGTTGTAATTCATGATATTGGCGTGCAGGTCGGTCGTTTCCATAACCCGTAAAACAACCTGACTTGTAGTGATTATTGGGACTTGATCATCTGGGGCTTCAAGGATGTGTGTTTCACTATTGCTCCTGCCACCGCAGGCACTCAGGCCAATAATAAGTGACGAGCATAAAGTAATTTTAAGCAAAGAGTTACTGGAGGTATTCATTTGATTTCCTGTCAGTTTGATTATCTAAACAGGATGCTAGGGGCTGACTGTGACAAAGAGATTAAAAATCAAGATCAATCACTTTCAATCAAAGGAATTCGATCTGTATTTTGCTTCGAAGCAGACTTAATCAAATCAAGCATCTTCTTACGAATCGCCTGCAAGTTTCTTGATTTCACCGCCGCCGCTAACGGCTCATTAAGTGATAAGCCATAACTAAGAAAACCCTTCTTCGTCGGAATCGACATCGACATCGGGATACCCTGCGCAACACCGCCACCAATCAGTTCAATCGCACGCTCGCTGGTCATCACCTTTTTAGCGCTCAGTATCGGCTGAAATATAATACCGTTCTCATCAGAGCGTAATAAAATGCCAGAACGATCAGGTCGCCAGTCATCTCCCAGTTGCGCCATAAAGCGCCAGGCACAATGCCAGTCCTGACACACCGAAGGTCGAGTTTCATAGATCTTACAGCCGCCTTTATCAATCAGATTTGAGCAGACTTTATCGGCAGGCTTTTTGAAATTTTCGTCATCAATAAGAAGTACGACGCAACACGCGGTACATTCTCCACATTCACGGCCGGGTACTAAATGTGATTCTTGGTCTTCGCTCAATGTTTTTACCTACAGCCCCGCTTTGCCGCGAAGCATCAAATGATAATTGCTCGTAATCACCCATTATAATACTGATCTAAAGCAGCGTAAAACGCATAATGATGAAACTACCCTTACAACCTGTCGTTGGCGGCTTATCCAAGGACGAGTGTTAAAGCAATCGTAAGCATCGTCAGCCCCACAACAAACTCTAGAACCTTCCAAGCGTTAGGGTTCTGAAATACAGGGGCTAATAATCGAGCGCCATAGCCCAAGCTAAAAAAGAAAGTAAAAGAAGCCAATATTGCTCCCAAAGCAAACTCCAGCTGGCGACCTTCATACTGAGTTGAAATACTGCCCAAAAGCACCACCGTATCTAAATACACATGTGGGTTTAACCAAGTGAAAGCCAGACTAATACCTACGACTTTTAAGGCAGAATCGTAGACCTTAGCTTCAGCCTCTAATGCATGATTCTGGCTAAAGGCTGATCTAAAGCTTAAAACCGAATACAGCAGAAGGAACGCAGCGCCGCCATAGCGTGCATACATTTCAATAAGCGGATATTTATTGACCACAATACCAAAACCCGCAATACCCAATGAGATTAAAATAGCATCAGACAGCGCGCAGATTGTACAAACCAATAACACATGTTGTTTTTTGATCCCCTGCCTTAAAACAAAAGCATTCTGAGAACCAATCGCAAGAATAAGGGATAAGCTAAGGGAGAATCCGGCGAAAAATGTGCTCATCAGTAGAACCTTATAAAATCAGATGATGCATGTTCATATTCTGAAAAAACATCATATTAGGAGCAGAAATTGCAACTTGAGAAGATGCAACACTTGCCCGAATTGTCAGATAAAAATATAACAAACGGATATGAAATATATCATTTAATTAAAAACATCGTATTTAGCCAGCGAATATCTTCAGGTCCCAAACGAGCTTCCTGATGAAGCTTCGCATTATAAAAAGCTTCTTTATAAACATGGCAGATAGCTGTCTCTGTTAATTGTCGCCATCGCTCATGCTCTATTTCTGGAATACTTCCCACAGCCAAATTAGGGCCCACTAAAGGGTCATGCTCTTCTTCGTTTGTTCTCAGCGCTAGTTCTAATTCTTGTAAGATAGGATTAATGACACGTAAAGTACTCGAATGCTCAAAATCGTTTGTAATACTGTCTTGAGCTTCTTTAACATCTTTATCAAGCTTAAGCTGACTTAATTTTTTACCAGCAGGACGCAACCCAAATTTATTTACTATACTAGCGAAACCAGGCAATAGCGCCTTTACTGCTATCCCAGCGCCTACTAGCGGGTTAAACACAGCTGCAATACCACCAACTGCTAACATGCCATAAGTTAATTTTTTATCTAAAGCATCAATATCATTTGCTAAAGTTTCTAGAGTATTCAATTCATTTTCGTTTGATTCACAAACTATCTCTTTAGCACTCCCATGCATATATTCTTTCAATTCATTTTCTGAATGATTATTAGGAAAGTGAAACACCCTTCTTTTAGGAAGAGTATTCACATCCGGGACTCCTACAGGAAGACAACGCATGGTATGTATTGCGAAATTATACTCAGATAAATAATAAGGAATAAAGAAGTAGTGTTTTTCATCATACTCTACCCCTCCATACCTGCCGGATTGCTCTCGTGATGAAAATACAGGCAAGCCATTTATTGTATCTTTTACGAAGGTTAGTCCTTTATCAAAAAAATCTTTCATTTTTCATCACTAATTTATCAATATTTAACGAACAGCATGCATTCATACTTCAAGACTAATTTGTCTAACTGATGTCATTACACACTGCTTAGAAGCGTCACTAAATCGCTCTACAATCCCGCCGCTTTCAGCCACTTAGCCAAGAGCCTAGCGCCAAAGCCTGGAGGTAAACTATGCACCGACTGCAATGTTTCAATGAACAGGGTCGAATCAGCAAAATAATTGGGAAAGGCTTCTTTTAGATTACCAACAGACGCGATGTTAACTAACGCCGATACCAGTGTCGGATTTTTAGCGGACTCTTTCTCAGCCGCCAAATATTGCTTGGTCGCTTCTTTCGATTCTCTTTCAGAAAAAAGAAAGACCTCGCCGGTATTAGAAACCGTATCAATTTTTATTAAACAGTAAGCATGTTCATGACTTGATATATTTTCATCGATAAAGTTTAGCGTCACTCTAAAAGCATTGAATCGCTTATAGATATTTAACTTCGAAATCAGTCTCGCTAGCTGAACTTGGCTATCATCAAAATTCTGCGGTGTGCCTTCGATACCTGCGAATTCATCACCGGCATATTTAAAAAAGTCTTTCCAATCTTGTTGTCCGATATTCGACTTTAAAGTTTGCTTGGTAAATAAATCAACAATCTCAACCGACGTTGCCCACGCATGCTGAAGCTTAGTTCGAACCTGAATTTCTACTTGATAATTTTTGTTATCAATCGCACTCACATGTTTACCAATTAGGTGAACACCTCGATATCCATCAGGCTTAGGATTATCGATATAATTTGTTTCTTTTAGCGGATAAACCAGCTTCAGATGCTTACGTACTTTCGAAACATACTTAGGTGATTTAACAATCGCTCGGCAGCCCGCAATATCTTGCATGCGGTCTAAATTCATTTTCGGGTTTCGTCTTAGCTTAGTAATAATCGAGGGTGTTCTTTTTAGACGGCTAACGACTATCGATTCATCATCAACCTTATGGGATATAATCCTGAGTTCACGCGAAAGATTATTCAAAACATCAATGTGACTCGATCTCCAGATCGACAGCATATCCATGCATTCTTTATATCTGTCTGGATCAGTATTGACTATATTTTCGATCAGCAGAGACTTGCCCGCTTTCTGAACACCTGACTTTGTATACTGCAGATCGCCATCTAATTCTTTTTTCATTAAACCATCATCCTAATGTTCTTAATGCCTAAAGCGGCTACTTCACTACCGTAAAATAGTCTTTAATCCAGCCGTATACCGTGTCACTGGTTACATCAGAAGAAACCGCGTCCTGATAATCATCACGAGGGTCTTGATCGATAAAGGTAAATTGATAGCGCATAATTTCTGGATGCAGATCGTGCAGAACAACAAGAATGCGTTTATTAGTGACCAAGCAATCGATGGTCAGCACATCCGCGGGAATACCCGTCTTACGCATACCTTGGATAACACTAATAACAGGATTGATGTCTTTAAAATCGAGTTGGATTTTCTCATGCGCTTGGCTGGCAATATCAGACAACGATAGCAAGGCGGGATTGGCATTCATCGGGTATTCTTCTTTGGATCGGACTAGAGCGTAACGATATCACGAATAACGCTCTTGCGAGTACCGAACGTCTAAAACCGAGCCAGTGAATGTAGGCTCGGTTTTAGACGTTACAACACATCTATTGAGAAAAAATAACCCTCGCACCTGTGGTTAAATCAACGGCAATAATGGCATCACGATATGTTTCAATCACCAAAGCACGATTGTGTTGCGGATCATAAACGACGCTGCCAGTTCCAAATGTATTAAATGTATTAGCACCGCTTGCAGACGCTAAACGAGTACGAGTACCGCTGGTTAGATC
The DNA here is from genome assembly GCA_036960605.1 of Oleispira sp. Taxonomy (GTDB): domain Bacteria; phylum Pseudomonadota; class Gammaproteobacteria; order Pseudomonadales; family Oceanobacteraceae; genus Oleispira. The sequence goes on from JBALXI010000008.1 coordinate 96,614, forward strand.
GGCGGCATTAACTGCCTTATCCCACCAGTCTACTAGGATAATTCGATTATTCAGCGGGTCTATGGCTATGCCTAATGGACTATGAAATCCATCACTACCTTCAACCGGAGTAGAGCTATCGACCAGTGCTGTACGCATTCCTGTATCTAGATTCACTGCAATCACCGATTTTCGATTTAAATCGGCGACTAATGCTCGATTACCTGCGACATCAATCGTTAAATCACTTTGGCCAGAAAGTTCAATGCCGCTGCCATTATCTGTATCCGATAAAATCGTACGGGCGCCAGTTGCCAAACTGACTGCCGCAAGAGTTGATCCATCCAGTACCAGCGCTCTGTTGTTAGCGGCATCCAGTGCAATATACCTTGGACTAGTAAAATCAAAAGTACTGTTATCCATTTCAATCGTACTATCGGAGATTAATGTACGCGCACCGGTATCGAGTGCTACAGCAATAATTGCTTTTTGTCCTGAGTCGCTCACCAACAAACGATTATTAGCATCATCTAGCACAATCCCTTTTACAGTAACAAACTCAATATCACTAGCAGCTACAGATATTGTATTGTCTGAAAGCAAGGTTCTTGCACCCGTATCTAAATCAAGAGTAATGATCGCCGCGCGATCAGTATCACTAACATAGGCTCGATTAGCGCTTGTATTGATTTCAATATCAAACGGGTTATCCAGAGATAAAGTATTATCGGGGGTGACACCTGTCGGTACGATAACCGTTGCTGTCGTCGCCAAGTCCACATCGACAATTTCTAAAACCTGACCACTGCCACTATCGCTTTCTAGAATATACGCATGCGAATTGGTCGGATTAAACACGATGTCGTAAAAATCTTTATCAATAATGGTATTAGAAACACCCGCAAAACTCATTTCAATAAGGCCATCAAATTGATTAACCAATAATACGCGGTTATTAACAGTGTCTAAATCCATTCGACGATACCAAGGAATATAAGGGCTATCTATTAATCCCATAATTGTTCGTGCACCCGTATCTAAGTCCACCGCGACAACAGCCTCTAGACCAGTATCAAGTACAAGTACCCGATTATTAGCAGTATCAAGAACCATATCCTTAGCTTCTCTAAAAGCATTCACTCTATTAGGAACTTGTGCACTAGAGATGACACGACGAGTGCTATTGAGGTTATCCACTTCGATAACTGAACCGCGTCCAGAGTCGAGCACTAGAAAACGATTATTCGCATCATCTAATACAAGAGCAACGGGTGAAATAAACGTGTTATCTACATCGGCTGTGCTGTTATCCGCAATCGTGGTGCGAGCGCCGGTTGCCAAGTTCACTTCAATAACACTGCTTGCACTCCAGTCAGTGATATACGCAACACCGGCAGCAAGATTCAATACCATACCTTGGGTATCACCAAACTCGGTATCACTGCTTCCAATTGCCATACTACTATCAGAGATAATCTCACTGGTGCCATTGCCTACATCAAACTTTACTAAACTTTGACCGCGCTTTACCGCGTAGACATGATTTTTTGCAGCATCAAAGCCAAGGCTATATATACCACCGAAGGAATCGTCTATTTTTGTACGGATACCGGTATTGACATCAACACCGATTAAAGCAAAGTCTGAAACTAAAACCCGCTCATTCACGGCATCGTATGCCATGTTTTTCGGCGAACTAAAAGCGACATCGCTAACATAGGTATTATCAGAAACAAGCGTGCGTGTACCATCGGCTAAATCAATTTTAATAATTTGTTTGGCATTACGTGTACTAACAAAAATACGATTATTGGCACCGTCATAAGCGATACCATAGAGGCCACTTAAACTGACATTACTGGTGCCCGAAGCAATACCATTGTTGGCTAACGTAGTAACTACACCGGTAGTAACATCAACACTAATAACCGCGCTATAAGTTGTCGCTAGTAGCCGATTATTGGCTGCATCAAACAGAAGGCTAAGAACACCTGGCGTCGATAACACAGTACGATTGCCATTGGTTAAATTCATCTCAACAATGCCTTTTTGGCCATCGCCGATATAAAGTGTGTTACTAGCGGCATCTAATGCCAAGTCATACAGCATATTAGAAAGCGTGCCTTCAGGCGCAGTAATAGCATCCTGACTGATGATGGAGCGCGCGCCCGAGGTGAGGTTAACTTCTTTAATGGTACTTAATTTATCCTGAGTATCTAATACAATCATTCGATTGTTAGCTCGATCATACTGCATGTCAGCAACTGCATTTAAGCTATTAATACTATCGCTAGCATCTATTCTTTTCGTTAAACCACCGGTACCTTCAACTGAAATTAATTGATTTTTTTCGATCACAAAAAATCGATTGCCTACATTATCCATTGTTAAATGCTTAATCTCATCGGCCAACGGCGCGCTGCGAATTTCTACCGATTGCGTAGAGCTGTCAGATTGAAAATCGGTTGTAGTCGCCATTAACGTATTGAAGCCAGCGCTTAAATCGGTAACAGTCGCTGTCCACGTTGCAAAACCATCATCGCTGATTGCTTCCACGCCGTTTACGGTAACCGCTTGAATGCCGCTGGCGTCGGTAGAAGAGCCTCTAACCACAATACTGTTACTAGATGTCATAGATTTTTCGGGCGGAAATGAGATCACAGTGATGGGTGGAACGGTTGGTATAGCGGGCACAGCTAGCACGTTAGAAATGACGCTAATACCGGTTAAATCTCCAGTAATCGCCACAGGGGTAATTGCAAATCGAATGGCTTTACCCGCATCGCTAACTTTTAGAATATAGCTCAATTGGTTGGCGCCGCTAATAACATCGTTATCTCGAAACCAACGAATTTCGCTTTGTCCTTCAACATCACTTTCAATATCAAAATACAAGTAACTTGCCAGCAAGGTATCACCTACAACAGCATCGTCACCGTTTGTGTCGACAAGGATTACGTTGCTAACAAAAGGGGCGTCGTTAGGGATCCCAGGAATTGCGATAATAATATCTGAGGTAGTGGCGATACCGGTTAATACCCCAGTTACGGCCTTGGGCGTGATTTCAAATCGAATGGCTTTATCAGCATCATCAGCTTGCAGAATGTAGCTCAATTGGGTGGCGCCGTTAATAACATCATTATTGCGCAACCAACGAACAACGCTTGGCCCTTCAACATCATTTTCAACATCAGAATACGTATAGCTTGCCACTAAGGTATCACCGACAACGGCCGCTTCACCGTTAGTATCGGTAAGGGTAATATTACTGACAGTAGGGGCCTGATTAACAGGCGCAGACATTACGCTAATAATACTCGAGACTCTGGCAATACCAACCAACTCACCGGCGCTTGCCTTTGGGGTTACTTCAAATCGAATAGCTTCATCAGTATCAGCATCAACCAAGGTATAACTCATTCCCGTTGCGCCGCGAATGGCTACATTATTGCGCAACCAACGGATGGCACTTCCGTCCTCAGCATCATTTTCACTATCGGCATACGTGTAACTACCCACTAAAGTATCACCAACAACAGCATTGTCGCCGTTGGTATCCGTAAGAGTAATATTACTGATCGTAGGTGCTTGGTTAATAGGGGCGGACATCACGTTGATAGCATTAGAAGTTGCTGCAATACCGACCAACATGCCCGTTGCTGCTTTTGGCATTACTTCAAATCGAATGGATTTACCGGCATCAGCATCAACCAAGGCATAATTCATTGCGCTTGCACTGCTAATAATCACATCATTTCGTAACCAACGAATGACGCTTGGCCCTTCGGCATCATTTTCATTATCGGCATACGTGTAACTCGCTATCAAGGTATCACCGACAACGGCATTACCACCGTTGGTATCGCTAATAGTAACGTTACTGACCGTGGGTGTTTGATTAGCATTAGGTGGGGACACGACATTAATAACATTGGAAATTGTTGTAATGCCTATTAACTCACCCGTAACGGCCTTTGGAGTCACTTCAAATTTAATGTCGCTGCCTGCATCAGCAGCAACCAAGGTATAGCTCATTGCGGTTGCGCTGCTAATAACAACATTATTTCGCAACCAACGGATGGCGCTTATTCCCTCAACATCATTTTCAGTATCAGAATACGTGTAACTCGCCTCTAAGGTATCACCGACTAGAGCACTTTCGCCGTTGGTATCAGTAAGGGTAATATTACTAACCGTAGGTGCTTGGTTAGTATCAGGGGCTTGATCAATAGGTGTGGAGACTACGTTAATAACGTTGGAAGTTGCTGCAGTCCCTATCAACGTACCCGTTACTGCCTTTGGAGTAACTTCAAATCGAATGGCTTTACCGGCATCGGCATCAACCAAGGTATAGCTCATTTCGGTTGCGCTGCTAATAATCACATCGTTTCGCAACCAACGGATGGCACTTTCACCTTCAGCATCACCTTCAATATCGGCATAGACATAACTCGCCATTAAAGTATCGCCGACAACGGTAGTTTCGTTGTTTGTGTCTACGACGACGACATTGACCACGATAGGGGCAACATTATTATCTGTTGAATCGCCAGCACCACAAGCTTGCAGTAACGTTAGTGAGGCTAGCAGACCTAACGTCTTGGCTACCCTTGCGAAGCCATTGTTTTTTTCTGAGGAACTCATTAAATCATCCTTTTTTAATATGCCATTCAGGTACAAGAAAAATGATTTTTTTCAAGCACAAAAATATTGTCCGCATTGTATACGCTACTAATGATAAATACCTAGGTAAGTATCGTATTATGAGAACTGGCCCAGATTATTACAGCCATTAGAGTTATCACTGGCGTCCAGCCAAGAATAAACAGCCACACAGGGATCGTTTATCAATATTGGTCTTATGATTAATAGGAAATAATTTTTAGATTAGAGCGTGACAGGAAGTTGGAAGTTGGAAGTTGAGTCGCCACCTCGGAATGACTACTCAATAGATGATATAAACCTTTACGTCTTCTGAAATCTGATACCCACTCAGCTTTTCACATACACATGATAAATTTACTAAGAAATATTTCGATAAGCATAAGTTCCAGCCAGTAAAATAACCACAACTGACGACTTAACTATTAATAATATTTTATGTTCAGAGACACCTTTCTTCTTAAGATAAGGAGAAAGAAATCCATAACCAAAAGAAAATGCTAAAAGAGCAATCGCACAAATAGCGAAAACACTTTCACTACTTCCATTAATATTCATATACAACTACCCACTATTAAAGTTTTTATGTCACATGCGCCTAGTCTAAAAGCCCGCTGTCTTTTCGCAGGCTTATTTTAACACCCTTTCCTCTATATTTTCTTGCTATGTCACTAAGAAAAGCTTCAACTCAACCCGCCTTATCTTGTCTACTCTCCAAATACAAAAACACCTCTTTAAGAGCTTGTTCAGGAGAACGAGGCGCGAAGTTGAATGCAGTTAATGACTTACTGGTATTGTATTCCTGCTTAACGCCATAAAAGAGATTAACTTGGCTGACCGTCATCGAGGCTCGTTTAGCTGTGATTTTCGATACACTTTCGGATAAATACGCAATACAAAGTAACAGCCACTTTGGGGCAGTGGCCGGTGTTTTATAACCGGGCTTAACAAAGTTGGCAGCTTCAACAATAGATTTAAAAGCAGAAGAATTTTTATTTGCGACAATATAACGCTCCCCTTCTTTACCTTCATTGGCTGCTGAAATAGCCGCCTCAGCAACGTCGCGCACATCAATAAAATTAAAGTGAAAATTGGGATTCAAGGGTACTTGCTTTGTCCGTACCATCTCGATAAATTCCATGGTATCCGTTAGCGCATGGGCATTTGGTCCGATCATCGCCGAAGGCAATAGAGAGACCATCGACAGCCCCAATTCTTTCGCTGTTTTCCAGGCTTGCTGTTCCGAAAGAATTTTCGAACGATAATACGGGTTAGACATATCCGTATTCCACTGCGATTCATCTAACGATTCACCGTTGTGTCCAATGGCCGCCACTGAACTAATATAAACAACTTTTTTGACACCCGCCTGGGCTGCAGCCTCTAATACTATTCGCGTCCCATTCACATTGGCTGCAACTATTTCAGCTTCAGGATCTTTAGCCCAATGCTTGAATACAGCTGCTACCTGAAAGAGCACGTCGACACCTTGCAGCGCCTTGACCATGGCTTCTTTATCTTCAAGTTCAGCGTAAACTAATTCGCAATCCAGACCGACAAAAGGTTGGCTATTCGCTAAGTTTCGAACGCCTGCCCGTACCGTCCATTTTTTATCCAATAACGCTCTGACTAGATTATTGCCTAAATGACCATTGGCACCGGTGACTAAACATACATTACCCATGAAAAACCTCATTATGTGCTTATTGAGGTCTGATCATAAACCCTCCCCTAAGGGGCAAGGTCAAGCAACTATTTACCAGCGCTGCATTTTTTATTCACTGTCATTAATTCCAAGCGAAGGAAGATCGACAATCAGTTGTTTAAGTTTTGCATCAATGGCTTTAATTCGCGCTATCTCTGTGGCTAACTCCTTTCGCTTTTCTTCCATTTGTTCAATCGCAAAATCAACGGGGAAGTGACTCGTTTCTATTTTCATATCAATAAGTGACGATATTTCAGCAAGCTTAAAACCCACTTCCTGTGCACGTTTAATCATATTTATAATGACAACATGATGTTGATTATAAATACGATAAGTACCTCGGCGTTCAGGGGCTGCTATTAATCCCATTTCTTCATACAGACGAATCGCTTTCCGAGACGCTCCTGTGAGCGCAGATATCTTTCCTATAAACATTAAACCTCAGAAAATCTATTATAAAGGTATAAAATGCCAACTTACCTTGGCTTAGCATCTTGGTCAACCGCGTAGATAGGAACCTTTTCTAAAGCTCGCGTTAGGAATCAGACTGTATAGTCATGGCAAGGGGGAACTTAACCTCAACCTAATATAAAGCTGGCATTAAATTTCAAATCCGTATTAATAATTTCAAGCTCAGCATCATGCGCCTTCAGTATAGTATCAACAATTTCTAGCCCAAAACCGACTGAGTCATAAACACTTGGAAGCGCTGTATTAGCTTTGCCTGATACCACATGTAGGTTATCTATCGATATCAAATTTCCGCTATCAGATTCAATAGCACTTATGTATACCGTACCGCCTGCAGGGGAGTATTTTATAGCATTGACCAGTAGGTTTATCATCGCTTGTGTCATCATTTTAGAATCACAAAAAACTTGTGCACCTGCATTTATATTCCATTGCAGTGTAACGCTACAGTAAGTAGCCACATCGACTACCGATTTATTAGCTTCGTCCATTAATTTCTGAAGTGCAATATTTTGCTTATTCAGAGTTATTTTACCCGTTGATAATGCGGCAGTATTAAGGATTTTCCCGACTAGCTCTAGCGTTTCTTCGGCAGTTTCAGTGATTTTTGGCAACATCTTTTTCAGTATTACATCATTATCTAATTGCGTTTCTAATAAGCGAGACAAGCCAATAATACTCGCGATAGGACTTCTCAGATCATGGGCCACAAATCCTACGAAGCTTTTTAGTTTCTCATTTAGCTCAAGCAACTTATCTTCTTTTGAACGAAGTAATATAAAATTACCAATGGAGTTAGCCATTAACTCAATTAAGTTATGCTCATTCTGGGAGAACCCATTTATTCTAGGAATTATAGATGTGAAATTGAACGTGCCATAGAGTTTACCTTCAACATAAATAGGCGCCGACAGATACGCTTCTAGTTTTAATTGAATATAAACAGGATGGCATTTCATGAAATCTAAATTGGATACATGCGGGAAACCTAATACTTTCTGGGTTTTAAAGACCTCGGTGCAATAAGTATCTGCTAGCGGAAATTGCAAGCCAACAACCAGGGCTTCTACTGGACTAATAACATCCATGACTTGGTATATTTCATTTTCATCAATATGGCTGACTATACCCGTCTCAAGGCCAAATATTTCAATCCCACACTGTATATACTCATGAATTAGCTCATCAAAACTGTTGTATTTTTTTGCTGTGAGTAAATGCACCCGAGTTAAATTATCAAGCATGCCCCGTAATTGCTCGTTTTCAGAGACGTTACTGTCCATACTTATGAATTCTTTATCATCGACAAAATCTGGATATTGCATTTACGACTCTTATAGCAGCAATACTGCTATTAATAGACAAGGTAACTTATGATTATAGACCAGATTATTTGTTTGGCTTCTGTACGTATTTTCCACCGGCCATCTTCAATTTTAATTAATATTCAAAAAATTATAATAAATATCAATAGCTTGCGAGTTAACCGAGACAAATTTTTAAAGATGTCGACCGACCACGGTACGTTCAACCTTAAAGATAAAATACAGACCAGCAAAGACTAGCCCAACAAGTAAAAACACGATTAATGCAATAATGTAAAAGCTGGGTATATGAAGGCCCTGTACCAGCATTCGCTCATTACCCGCTAACGCTGCCCACTTATGCTCACTGGCATCTGCAAACTCATTGCTGGCAAAAAGTTCAGCGATATCTCGTCGGCTTTTATACCTTACAATCACCAGCTTTTCCCAGTTGCTTGATTCATCATGCACCCAGTTACTAGCAAATATAGGATGCGAAGAATGACTGGCTAAAAGCTTAATCATGGTTTTACTGAAGCGTTCAAATGCGGCTTTACCACTGCCGCCAACGGAGCGATCAAAATATTCCGAACCCGGCAGATATCGTGCTTCAGCATGAAAGCGATACAAGTTAACCGTATAGAAAGGCTGGCCATCATCCTTTTCTAAAAAATCTCGCAGCGCGGTTAAATCATGCTGCCCGCCCGGTTTCTGATCTTGCCCCTCAATAATAGAAAGATAATGCTCAACTTCAGCTGCCGAAAGTCTGTCACCGCCACCGTGATAGCCAATAACCAGTGCCAATACTAAGACCAATACTAAGCCCATTAACAACCGCATTTTATTCATAGCTTTCTTCATCTATTTTATCTCCATTGATCAGCCAATATAGCCAGTCAGCAATCCACTTGCATTTCACAAGTACCTTAAACAAGCCACTTGCAAAACACAAGTACTATTGATTAAATAGCGCATGACTAAAAATTCAAAAGACTTACGATCAAACTGCCCTATTAATTTTGCTGTAGAAACATTTGGAGACAAATGGACGCTACTGGTGATTCGCGACCTGATGTTTAAAGGAAAGCGCCATTACAGTGATTTTTTAGCGTCTGATGAAAAAATATCAACCAATATCTTAGCCGATAGACTGCAAAAGTTAGACGATAATGGGGTAGTGACTAAATCAACCGATCCGGACAACGCCTCCAAATTTATCTATTCGTTGACTGAAAAAGGCCAGGCGTTATTACCCGCGATGGTAGAAATGACAGCTTGGAGTGCGAATTATGATTCCCTCACAAACACACCTTCAGAATTTTTGAACACCTATAATGCAAACAAAGCTGCACTCATAGATATGTTCAAGGCTCAATTTAGCTAAAGGTAATCTAACCCTTATTAGAGTTCAGTATGTATTTTTCAGCCGTCGTCTTAGCGTTATATTTTTGAATAACCTCTGGCGTCAGCGCTTCTTCAAAAGACTGCTCTTCCGTTGATTCAACCGCAAAGAGCCATATGAATCGAAACCAATCGAGTCAAACGACAGTGTTGCGCCTGTGGCATTAATCGCCTTGTACAAATCTTTTTTGAAGCTCTCACTCGAAGAATGAACAACGAATTTCACACTCAGCTCCGTCGAAAATCAACCTGCTCTTGCTTACGCACATTATTAACAAACAGAGCGGATAATAAGAAGACAATCACGGAAGAAACACTAAAGGCTAATACCTCGTGTACTTTAAATCGCTGGGAAATTCTTTCCAATGATACTTAACCCGAAAGATATTTAACGTTTAGTTCAGCCGCGAGTTTTTTCGTCCTCCTTTAACTTATTGCTAGGCAGAACTATCTGGTAAATTAGTAAACTTTTTTCTCCAGCTTACGCATTTTTTGGAATCACGCTCTTCATATTCATGAATTGCAGATTTAAGATCCAGCGAAAATTCATGTTCCTGCTCCTCAGCAATAGCGGTCATTCTCATTGTATACCATGCGGTTACACCTCCAGGTATTGATGAATCAAATTTTGGAAATTCAGGATCTCTTCCAGTTCCACTAAGCCAAGACTTTGGTAGTTGAGGATTTAAAATCATAGCTCGCCCCAGACCAATGATATCAGTGGCTCCCGCTTCCAAAGCTTCAATTGCCTGCTTGCGATTTTTAAAGCCACCGGTAACCATTAAAGGTATATCCGTAATCTTTCTTGCCGATTGCGAAAAGTTGAGAAAATATACATCATTAGCCGATGACTCTGAGCTTGCCTTTGCTCCCGGAAAATATGTTCCTCCACTAATATCAATAAGATCAACCGATGTTTTATCAAGGAGCCTTATGAACTCCAATGCTTCGATATCCGTCAACCCGCCATCTAATTGGTCTGATGAATTAATTCTAATACCGATTGGAAACAAAGTGCCCACTGCACTGCGTACCTCAGCGATTATCTCGATAACTATTTTAGCTCGAGCTTCAATTGAGCCGCCATAGCCATCTTTTCTATTGTTAAATAAAGGTGATATAAACTGACTTAATAAAAAGCCATGACCTGCATGAATATGAATACCACTAAAACCAGAATTCTTTGCCAGTAGTGCAGACTGTGCATACATTGCTGGGAGAGCCTTTATCTCGTGCACTGACATCTCGGCACAATTCAAACCATCAATATTAATAGCAGATGGTCCTGTCGGATGGCTAATTGGTAAATGAGAAAGTGCACCAGCATGACCGATTTGAGGCCAAACATGGGCTTCATCAATGGTTGCTCGTTTCGCAAACTGGGACAGCAAACCAAAATCAGAATTTTTGTTAATAACTAAATTCCCTGGTTTTTCAGGGTAGCGATAATCACATTGAACCTCGCCAATAAACGAAAGGCCCACACCACCTTCAGCCCATTTCTCATAGAGCCTAATCTGCGCTTCTGTAGGATTTCCCTCGCCATCTCCTAAAGAGTCGGACATAGACGATTTTGCCAGACGATTTTTTATAATAGCGCCACAGGGAAGTTTTAAACTTCGCTGAAGAAGTTGAAAAGGGTTAGTTTCTTTTGACATATAATTTGGAGTTCCCTTAAGGACTAGCTGAAAATATATTTGCTTGTACGCCTAACGAGACTGTAGGAAAACCTATCTAAGATTCACGTACAGATGCTATTTTCTGCTTAATATTCATCCATCTTAACGAATAAACATTATTAAGTAGTTTTCCTAACGCTTTTGTTGTCGGGCGCTGAAAGCGTCCAAGTCCCAAAGGGGCTGAACCACCAACTTTTTGTTATATTCTAAATGGATCATTTGACTCATTTCTTTGTAGCTTTTCTAGAAGCGAAAGATCTCTTCTATCAGTAATCTGGAATTCATACCCACAATAATTCGCTTGATTTTTATTCCAAGAATACAAAAATCCATTTTCATCGATTACGATATATTCATTATTCTGAATATCGATACATTCAATTGAGCTTTCGATGCTTCCTAGCTCATTATGAGTCTCAGCCCAGCCTTCTGTGTCTAGCGTAAATATTTTCATAAAATATAACAGCGTGCTATTCGAACCTAGGCCGCATAACCCCTTATAAACGGGAAAGACGAACGAAGAGAAATATTCTTTGAAATCATACTATCATCCCTATTATTGATAGTGAAGACAGTGAATTCAACGTTCGCTTTTGTCAATTTTATATCACATTTTTCCCACCGTTCGGATAACTCTTAAATATCAAATTAACCGAACGCCCCTACCTATTCCATAGTTTCTAAGCGCCCTTTACTCAGCGTGCGTAAAAACTACGGGGATAACATTAAACTCTGCCATTTCTATTGGAAATTTAAGAGTTTAAGCACAATACCCTCTGAGGGTATTGACAGAGTAGAATGAACGCTCTACCCTTAAGTAGAACAATCACTCTACCTGAAGGGGTACCATGTTAAAAGAACTAATTGCAGAACGATTAGAGCAAGCGTTTAGTCAATTTGGATTTGCTGAAGCCAGTGTCGCTCAACTCAAAACCGCTTGTGATGTTAGCCTAAGAACCTTGTATAAACACTACCCTTCTAAGGAAGATATGATTGTGGCTGCATTGGATAATCGTCATCAACGTTACTTAAAATTTTTATCCAATGATGCGCCAGAAGATGGGCTAGAGGCAGTGCTCCATATTTTTTCTAAATTGAAGCAATGGATGGAAGAGTACGCCCCAAATGGGTGTATGTCGGTGAGTGCCCTTGGAGCTTTTCCGGAACATATCCTTATCAAGCAAACAATCAAAGATCACAAAGAAGATGTCAGAAATTTTCTGGGTAAACATAGCTTACGTATAGATTTAGCCACCCAGTTATTTTTACTCCATGAAGGAGTATCAAGCGCTTGGCCTGTGCTTGGTGATGAAGCTTTAAGCTCTGCACAACAAGCTATTTTAAGTTTATTGGATGAGACCTAATGATGAATGCTATACCGACAAAAATGAAAGCGGTGCTACTAACGGGTCACGGAGGATTAGAAAAATTAGAATTACATAATGATATATCAACCCCATCCCCCCAAGAAAACGAGGTGCTGATTCGTGTTTCTGCTGCCGGCGTAAACAATACCGACATTAATACGCGAATTGGTTGGTATTCTAAAAGTAGCAATGGCAGCGAAGACGCAAGTTGGAGTGGAAATTCGTTAGCTTTTCCACGTATTCAAGGTGCCGATGTGTGTGGCGAGATTGTCGCAGTGGGTAGCTTAGTTAAGCCAAGTAGAGTTGGAGAGAGGGTATTAATAGAACCTTGCTTAACGGATGTTAACGGCATGACAGTTAACCCACCGTGGTATTTTGGTTCTGAGTGCGATGGCGGATTTGCTGAGTACGTAGCGGTATCAGCTAAGCATGCTTATCACGTGAACTCTGACTTGAGTGATGTCGAGCTGGCCTCTTTCCCCTGCTCATATTCAACGGCAGAAAACATGCTGACTCGCTCACGAGTTATCAAAGGTGATCGTGTATTAATTTCTGGAGCGTCTGGTGGAGTAGGATCTGCTGCGATTCAATTAGCGAAAGCTCGTGGCGCGACTGTTATTGCATTAACAAGTTTAAGTAAAACTAAGCAGGTGCTGGCGCTGGGTGCAGATGAAGTCGTCGCTCGAAATGAAAACCTAATAGATACCCTTGGTAAAAATAGTGTTGATGTAGTTATTGATCTGGTAGCGGGAGAGCAGTGGCCTGATTTCCTAGAAGTGCTGCGTCCTAAAGGCCGCTATTCCGTATCTGGAGCTATCGGTGGTGCAATAGTAGCGCTAGACGTACGCACACTTTATCTTAAGGATTTAAGTTTTTATGGGTGCACGGTATTAGAGCCAGAAGTGTTTACCAACCTAATACGACATATCGAGCAGGGCAACATTAAGCCTTTAGTGGCAAAAACATTTTCAATGAACAGCATTCATCTAGCGCAGAGCGAATTTCAAGAGAAAAAATACGTGGGAAAACTCGTGTTAACGGTGAAATAAGCTCGATTAGATCCTTCTCGTTATCACGTTCGCTCAGTATTATTTAATGACCAAAATAAATATTCAACCCTAATTGAATACCCGGATTTGAAGAGAAATCACGAGCCTTCTGCCAATCTGAAAAGACCTTACTGTTTAGAAACACCCAAGAAGAGTAGAGCTTTAATCTATGACTAAGGCTTAATAGATGCTTTTCAGATTGAAAATTTTCTTCTGTCGTAGCGTAACTGGATAAACCCAGTGATAATGCTTGCCCGCTATTCAATTTGTAACGCCACTTACCCCCAAAAGTTAATTGCTGATAATCCTCGCCGGAAAGATACTGTGCTTCAGCATAAAATGTTTGCAACAGGTTATATCCAATCACCCTATTCCATGACGGCGACAATTTAACTTGTGATTTCTCTTCATTGGTTACCCGTAGCGTAGCGTTCATGTCGAATTGAGAATTATCGAGCTTAATTACGTCATCATAGCGCGCGCCTATAAATAAAGACTTAAACCCATTGTGACCTATCTGATATTTAACCTTATCCTTTTTGTGTCCAGATACCTCAAGATGAACAGAGGAAGTAGACTGCTGATAATCTATATTTTCACCTTCCTCACCTTGAGGTAAGGGAGAGTTAGGCGCTACTACCAATTCTATTCGTTTACCGAGTTTAGCAACCTGATTATTCAAGCCATCTAATCGAACTTTAACTCTATAGTTTTGAGTATGAAGATCTTTAACATAACGGCTTTCTAGAGAGTTTAACTCCACATCAATGATTAAATTCGAATCATCTTCATGCTTTCCAGAATCGCCGAAAAAACCATCTATGTTAGTGATAAATAAAGAAAGTGCTTCTGAAGTTTCAGCATGCAATTTATCTAAACGACTTCCTTCACTTTCAATACCAATGGCATGAGCAGGTACAACGACTAAACAAATGCTGAATGCATATAAGCACAATAATTTCTTTGCTATTAATTTCAAAGGAAAAGCCTTACTTTAAATTGTTGACATAACAGACGTCACACCAACAATCACCATCTGCACCCCAATCACAGACAAAATCAATCCCATAAATCGAGTAACAATCGCAAGGCCACTTTCACCTATTTTTGATGTAATTGTTGAAGAGAGATAGCCCTCAGCAAACTAATAAGCTTGAATAATAGCGCATTCATTCACGTTATTCCCTATAAGGAGGACGTTAATTTTTCATCGGCAATGTTTATCCGTTTCTTACGACTGAAGCATAACTCGCTAACGCATCAATTTTTGATGAGCTAGGTTTTGATGCCAAGAAAGTCTCACCTCGCTCAAAGGCTGCCTTCATCTCTTTATCTTCCATCGATGAAAGTACATTCTCGTATTCTTTAATAAACCAATCAGGAACGTCTTGAGAGTTCATAACAATTTGATGTTTATTTAATGAAACGCTACCAAGTGAAGAACCTGTTTCTTCAATATTTTGTTTAAGACCATTTTGAAGCGCTTCACCCGCGGCAATAATAGCCTCATTAGAAAGTTCAAGCCCTCCGGCTGTCCAAGCCTCTATTGTACTGCTGCCCACTGCCATCAAGCCAAGCTTATACGGCCCATTCTCAGCCGTAAAGTCTACAAACTTACCACTGCTTAACTCTTGCTGCATTTTTTCTCTTGCCGCATCACTAATTTGCACGCTATCGACATCAGCCTTCTCAGCAGGAAAATTGTTACCGCTTGCAACGGCAACCGTAGCACGAGTCTCTGCCGCTGTTGTCTGGCTAATCGCAGATGACAACCCATAGTTATTAGTGATCATATATTCTCCCTATATCTGACCACAGACAGCAATTTATATGCCCACTAAGTTTTTAGAACAAGAAAGGATTATCGATTGGCAGACTATCGCTTCGAATTTAAGCGAGTATCTTTAATGCAATGTACGGTGCGAAATTAAGCACTAACACCATAATTTTGTAGTTCGCCAAATAGCTAAAGTACATCTTTGTGTATTAATACTATTGCAGCGACATATTCAGCTTCAACTTTAGAGCAAAATTGTTTCCGAATAATACCCCCTGAAAAGCACCCAGTAACAATACTTGGGTATATATCCGTGCGTATAGGTTGGGCCATAGGATGAAGGGCCAGAATATAAAGCGACAAAACGGTGTAAAGTGAATAGTGGTAATATTAACACAATATGAGAGCCGCCGAATTCAAACAATGTGCGACTCAGCATCGGTACTACCTGCCATCGATGCAGAAGTAGCGGAACGACACTAAAATCACACAGGGTATACACAACGGCATGGATAGACGCGCTATAAAATTCGATTGGAATCAAGCACGGGCATTCCTGGTGACGGCAGAAGAAGGCTCATTATCTGCCGCTGCCCGAGCACTGGATATGACACAACCCACGGTTGGGCGACAAGTCGCTGCGCTAGAAGCCGAGCTCGGGGTTTCATTATTTGAAAGGACAAATTCAGGGCTAGTACTCACACAAAGTGGCATTGATTTAATGGCACAAGTACAAGCAATGGGCGATGCGGCAACCAACTTGTCACGTTTAGCATCGGGCTATGCAGAGACCGTTGAAGGCAGTATTTGTATCAGTGCTACCGAAATGATTGCAGCCTATACTCTGCCGAAAATAATAGAAAAAATACGCAACAAATGGCCAAAAATTGAAATAGAAATAATTGCTTCAAGCGATACCAGCGATTTATCGCGCCGTGAGGCTGATATTGCCATTCGCAACTATCGGCCCACACAGCAAGAGCTGATCGCAAAGCGTGTGCAAAATACCTTAGGCCACCTATACGCTGCTAAAAGCTATATAAAAACCCTTGAGCATCGACAGTCTCCACAAGATTTAAATAACGCCGTCTTTCTTGGGGTTGATCGTTCCAACCGTATAATCTCGTATCTTAATAAATTTGGTTTCCAGCTAGATTCAAGTAACTTCCCTATCATTGTGGCCAACCATCTAGTGCAATGGGAAATGGTAAAACAGGGGATTGGCATTGGTTTCATGACAGCCCATATAGGTGATGCAGAGCCTTTAGTTGAAAGGGTACTACCCACACTGCCGGCCTTTGAAACAGAGACTTGGCTGGTTGCCCATAGAGAATTAAAAACCAGCCGTAGACTCCGTATTGTATTTGATTATTTAGCCGATGAACTGAGTGAGTGAATGCATAAATAAACGCATGCATTTACGCATACCCGCTATACGGTTACCGGTATTGCTTGCGAATATTGGCATAGATATACTTTACGTTGCCTAGAAATTCCCGCGAAAGAGACATGACATTATGAAAATGAGCTATACCGTTCTTGGAACAAATAATATGGAAGCGGCAGTTAAATTCTACGATTCACTTTTCGAGCAAACAGAACTTAACCAAGTTTTCGCAACCGACAGAATGACCTTCTGGCAGTGTGAAGATTTTGCCTTTGCCATCGCCATTCCCTTTGATGAAGAACCTGCAACGAATGGTAATGGCACAATGATTGGTTTCTCTGTTGGTTCTATCGAAGAAGTAAACCGACTTTATAAAAAGGCAATTGAATTAGGAGGCACCAGTGAAGGCGAGCCTACTCAAAAAGGGCCGCGCTTCTCTGGCTATGTAAGAGATTTAGATAATAATAAATTATGTTTTTTCGAGTGATAATCTCAGTATAAAAACACTATTTACAACGCCTCTCCGCTTTCATCAATAGCATCCAGCTGATTTCCATCTGGCCCACCATCGCGCGGTGGAATCAAACTATTAATTTCAGGGCTACCCGCAACTGCACTGGGGTCGGTCAAACTTTTAAGATAGGAAACCAAATACCCTATTTCATTATCGGTAAAGTTACGCGGTGCAGGCCCAGGTGCACCCACACCATTAGCAGCCTCTATCTGAGCACGATTGAGTTCTAGTATGTAGTCATCGCCACCGTTAATAAGATCAACACACTCACTGGCGGTTAAGTGCTTGAACTGGTCTAGCACACAGACTTCACCATTATAAAACTCTTCCAGTGATGTCTGAATATGATCGTAATGATGAACAATACGCTCAAGGGTTTGGAATCCGCCTTTATCACCGTAAGGTGCGGTTATTCCAACATTTAACAGGCTTGGCATTCTGAATTGATTTTTATCAGGGCTGCCATCATCGGCATCATTACCCGAGCCATCTGCAACCGCATTGGGTCCAAATTGAGGATAAAGCGGACCCCGGGTAACTTCTGGTGTGAAAAATACGCCATCATGACAATTCGAACAGCCCGACTCACTAGACCAAAACAAAATCGCGCCGCGTTTTTCATCTGCACTTAACGCTTGCTGCTGCCCTTCTAAATAGTTAAAGAAAGGGTTCTCTATAAATACGAATGACGCTTGGTAGGCCGCTATCGCTCGCGCCATAAGAGTAAAGTTTTTTTCATTCGATCCATACGCGGCAATAAAGTGTTCATCCCAGCGCTCATCAAGTTTGCTGGCAAGATGATCACGATAATCGGCATCCGAGGCAAAGTTTTCCGAATCGCCCATTTCATCACTGGCCGAAACAGGAAAGTGCGCCTGCGCCATCAGAAGCTTCAAGGGATCCATCTGATCAGTATGGGTATTCACGTAGTCGTTAACAGCATCTGATACGACGCGATCCGGTGTTCTAACCTCATTGATAGAAACGGTGCCCGTTGGGGTTACGCCATTAGATTCATTAATAGAAATACGCTTATCCCAAAACATGCTTTGCAACCACAGAGCCGAATTACAAATATGGGGCGAATGACGACCTACCGAAGGTACCGCATTACCATTGGTTCTACCTGGGCCCAATAAATTGGGTTGTAAAGCATTAACGCCAATCGGCAAAGACAAGCCGTCACCACCACAACTTATCGCTGGGTGGTGGCAAGAAGAACAAGAAGCATCATTATTTTTACTTAGAGTTTTACTATGGAATAAACGTTTGCCTAATTCAATAAGAGCCAGGTCTTCTTGCCGACGTAAACGTGCGACAAATGCCTGCATATCTTCAAGACCATCAGACAAGGTGTAGTCATGAAAAGCGAATATCGTTGTTAGGCAAGCATCCAGATTTTCATCGGCAATATTTTCAATAGTAAATTGGCGCCCACGAAATTCTTCGGTACCACAACTTTCAAAAAAAGCGGCTTGGCCAGTGCGTACTAGCCCACCATTTTGTAATCCCGACTTATCATCAGAAATCAGTGTTTTAATGCTATCAACATTAGACGCGACACTGTTTTGTGACGATGAAAATTGGCTTTTGACATAATAAGAATAGCGGGTATTGGCAGACAGTTCTGAATCGTAAAAAGCGGTATCGGTCGTTTGCCCAACCAGTTCGCCATTACGAAAAACCGAATAACTAACAACAGATTCACTATCCGTGGCGGGCGCCTGCCAGCTCACCCTAGTTGTTGTTGCCGACAGAGTAACTGCGACAAAATTTTCAGGAATGCCATTCAACAATCCCTCGGCACTGTCATCTATTACAGTGTCATCTATTTCAGTGCCGTTATTCTCGCTATCGCCACCACTGCCACCACCGCTACAGGCAGTTAAAAATAAAACAATAAAACTGAGCTTGTATATATTGATATCTCGAAACTCCAATGTGTTCGACGTGTATTTCCATCACATATTATATTTACGTGTGGTGATTGAACACATCTGGCATAAGAGTTTGTGAGCTAGTGCCTAGGAATATCTTCAATCAGGGTAATATTCATATACTACTTAAGAAATGTGCAAGGAATATGGAAATAATACGTGTGTAAAAAATGGATGGGCAAAGCCCTTTGTAAAGGGTCAGACGTAACATTAATTTGAAACTAATGAACAATATACTATGCTAGTTTCACCTAACTCATAAGCTGACCCACCTATGCTTTAACTTGAATTCAATGGATACGCTTATGATTGAAATACATCAGTTCGAAAATTGACGATCAAATATAGGTACCTAAGTCCTTTATATAGACAGTTACGCTTTTAACCACATCGAAAGGCAAGTGATGTAAATGGCTCCATTACTACTATAGGACTATATGACTCACTACAAACGCTTGATACTAAGCAGGCACAAGATGAGTAAACATTGAACATCAAAGATCAATATCATAATTATTTCAATTTGGGTTTGATTGGCATGGCCGTAACTTCCCTTGAAAAGGGATGGGTTGACGTCAACGAAAAGCTATGCGAAATCCTCGGTTACCCTCGAGAAGAGCTTATTAAACTCTCGTGGTCTGAAATCACCTACCCTGATGATTTAAAAGCTGATGAGGCTGAATTTGAACGAGTACTGGCAGGTGAGATTGAAGGCTATTCGATGGATAAGCGCTTCATCCGTAAAGACGGCGTCGTTATTTACGCCTGTATTTCTGCCAATTGCATTCGTAATAAAGATGGCAGCATCGATCACTTTGTGGCTTTTGTTCAAGACATTACAGATCGCAAAGCTGCTGAAATTAAAATTCATACCATGAATGCCGAGCTTGAATCACTGGTAGCCAGTCGTACTAAAGAACTTGAAGAAGCCAATAGGCAATTAAAAATAAGCTGTGATACCGATTTTTTAACAAAATTATCAAACCGAAGATTTTATGAGCGCCGCCTAAGAGAAAATATTGCTACGGCTAAACGTAATAATACAACCCTTGCACTATTAATGATTGATATCGATAATTTTAAAGCATACAACGATAACTTTGGACATGATAATGGAGACATTATACTTCTAAAAGTGTCTGAATCTATTCAAAAATCAATTCACAGAGATACCGATTTAGCATGCAGATTCGGCGGTGAAGAGTTCGTGGTATTATTACCATCTACAAATGCAGCAAGTGCATTTTCCATTGCCGAACGCATTAGAATAAACATCGAAGCGTTAGAAATTAAGCATACTCAATCTAGTATTGTAACTGTAAGCATTGGCCTTGAAGCCATGAATGCAGACAAACTTAATAAAAGAGATTTATTTAAACATGCAGACATTGCTCTTTATGCCGCTAAAGACAAGGGTAAAAATTGTAGTTATTTATATTGCAAATAATGCGAAGAATCACAACAAGCACAGGTAAACTTGGCAGGGTTCGCTAGCCTGCCCTTGCTATACAAATCAGAACTTCCAAATAATTTCATTTCGCAGCCTTTCAACGATTTTCGCATCAGGACCTGCAATCGAGCTGTATACGACAGTTTGTCCGTCTAATTTAGCACACGTTATTGCAGCTCTATTGTCGTTAAAATTACCATAAGCGTATTTGGCTTTGTCATATTTAAGATTTCTAGTTACCGACTTAAATCCCAAAGATTTCAATATACTCTGCCCTTTTAGCGAACATAGCTCTGGGTTTAATTTCAATATCTTAAAGCCAGTCCATAAATGAGGTCTATACGTTCTAACTACTTCGACTATATTCGATGCGTTATCTAATTCAATATGATCTTGAATCGGTTTATTCTGGTTTGATGCGCAACCAAATAAGAAGAGCATGCTTACCAATGTAATTATTTTCATCACTGATTATTCCTTGGTTAATTAACCTGTATATCGCAAAGTGTAGCCGTCGGGGCGGCGTATTTCGTTAGGTATTTACTCAACGCTTAAACCGTAGTGGGCAATTGAAATGGTTACATATTTAGAGTCCATAGGTAAGCCCGCCGACTTGATAAGTTTACTTCCCCAGCGGCCAGAATTAACGCCAAAGGTTAGTTTGTTTTTTCTATATTCCAGGTTCTCAGTTTTAATACCTCCATCAGATTTACCACCGACATTAAGTACGCCGACAAGGCTGTACTTTAGCGGTCCGTAGTTCTCATATGTTTCACCAGAAATGTGCTTAGAGCGTTGTGATGGGGTGAATACAGCCAAATATTGCTGATAGTTATTTCCACGGCGACGCCCCTCAATGGTAAATACCACTGCGGATTTATTATTAGGTAGCAGGTATGCCTTACGGAAAGGACTGCTTGAATAAACATCGTTAAGAGAATGTATTAATGAATCGACGGCGCTAGTTAACTCTACTGGCGGTTCAGAAGGTTTTACTACTTCCGAGCGAGCAACTATTGATAGCAGGAGTAATGGTATAACCAGTAAATAATGCATAAATCTTCCTTAATTTGCATTGGCGGCTTTTATGCGGTCTTTTGAACAAAAAGAGAGGGGCTGTTCAGTTTCCTGAGCACCTCTCATTTATACGAACCATTTCATTAGCAAACACAGGCTCGCCATTATATTCTGTTAAAAACTCATCTGACTCTATAAAACCGTATGCTTTATAGAGCTTCTTAGCTGGCATATTTGTCTTAGCCACAAATAGATTGGCTTTACCGTTTATTTGTGACAATAGAAATTCTAGGATTTCTTTACCAACCCCCTTTCCTCTTGCGCTAGGGCAAACAAAAAGAGCTCTAATCTCGGTCTCAAAGATTGCTCCATACCCTAAAACATTCCCGTCATCATATATGTATATCTCTGACTCTCTTAGAGCAGATAGTCTCTTTTCATCATTCTCTAGAGGCAAAAGATCAAACTTATTTTTCTCAAAGCGAAGCTCATCTAACTTGGAGCTGGAATATATATCCAACACTCTTGGATAGTCTTTTTCGCTGAATGCTCGTATCGTCATAGGGTGCTAACGCCTCAATTAGTAGCATGCTGCTTTGACTGGCTAAGTCTATTACTCATCGAGATTTTCCCATACGCCTTGGTAACGTGCGGTACCGTCTGGCATTAAAAAAGATTGTGAATATACGAGTTGGGCACCCTTTTTCTCGTACATCTCTAGTTTTTTTACAAATGATTCGTATGGCTGATTCATCCACCACCAATAATTTGTACCTTTAGAATCCCCATATATAACGCTAAAAACATGTAATGAGTAATATTATTATTCTCATAGATCTATCCTTAATATATTTAACATCGAAAGAAACCATCCACTTACTTGATTTTTATAATTTTTTACCAATCCTAGAAACTTCTTTTTCTGAGATAATCTGGCTGTTTTCTAATGAATACTTTTTCATTAAAATGGATGAGCCTTTTTGCATTAGTATTGTAAGAACTTGAGCGTCATGATCGATACTATGATCAATAACTGAAGTTACTCCTGAATCTAATTCTATGTAATTTTTACCATCAGGAGAAGTTAGGGAAATCGTAACATCATCTTCCGAATTTAAATCGCCATCTTTATTTGTGTCACTTTTTATTACTTCATAATAGATTGATACTGTTTCTCTGTCTTTGCAATCATCGGCCTTTTTCTTGAGCTGATCAATTTCGTTAATTAGATATTTATTAGTATCAAACAACCAATGCGAGTCCATATCAGTACCAACAAAGAAAACAACATTTCTTGTTAACGACCCATAACCACCAGAAGAGAAACCCTTCGAGCTATTTGAAGAGTCTAGCTTCACATACTGGACATCCTTCCCACAAACCTTAGTTATATTGCTTAATCTAAGATCCTCAATCACTTCATCATCTAGCTGCTCTCCGACAACCTCAACAGTATTTCTCCCACCCCATTTTTTGCTTTCAAATATCCCGTAAATCGTAAAGCCAATTACGATTGCAATTAATAATAGGAAAAGAATAGATGTGACTCTTGACGTCCATATAAAAAATTTATTTTGTTCCATAATTTACTCCGGGTAAGTTGTAACGCATCAATCAGACGACGCATTTTCGGTCGGCTGCATTGACTTGTTATGGTTGACCATCCTAATGCTTGCAATTACTGTCATGCCTTTTTTGGTAGGCATAATTCTCATAAATACTTCTTTAGCTTCTTGACCATTAGGCAAGCCGAATCGCTCTTCCAACTTTACATAACCAGACTCTTTCAGCTGCTTAATAAGGTTCATTCTTTTTGAGCTTTCAAGGTAGCTTTTTGGAATATATGAACCATCACCAGATTGAGACAATAAGGTAAGAGCCTCAAGGGATACACCAAGAAATTCAGACGCGGCCTCATTCAGCACAGTAATAGCATTGAGTATATCTTCCTCCTCAGATGCAAGCGTGGAGAAACTTATAAAAATGAAAACAAAAAATGATAGTAGACGTTTGTTCATTAACCAAAATCTCCACTATTATCAAGGAAAGACGCACGAAGAGATTTTTTTATTGATATCATATACCTATCCCTGTTGATGATTTCGACAACAATATATTCAGCTGTCGCTTTTGTCAATTTGATAACACCTTCTGTTCAATGTCGCATAAACAGACACCCGTCCCAAAGAAATTAGTTATTTCTCTTGATGCTCAGTAACCTCTAAGAAATCTACCGCATTCCAACTTTCAACATCAGCACTTAAGCCCTTTAGAAGTTGGTTGAACTCACTGTTATCAGAACCGTCATCATCGATAATTGCCGACTCCCTCCATTTCTCAGAATGAGAGAGTTTTTCTCTTAAGGCGATAGTCGCAATTTCAATCCAAGTCGGCGGTGTAAAAGTAAAATTAAACGAAACCGCATCTGTCACGGCTTCGGTCATATGCCAAACGCCTCGTGGTACGAAAAGAATCGAGCCCGGTTCTAATACATATTCAGTACAATCTGCGGGGAATGATTCTGGAAATTCGTTATCTGTATAACTTTCTAGCTCATCGTCAGCAGGGTGCCCGATCACATGGCGAGTCATTGGATTATTAACTGTTTTATTTTCTGCTAGCCACCATTTTTTTGTTCCTTCCAATTGAATAACAAAATTATAATTCTGATCGAAATGAGGAGCATTTCCTTTCCCCGCGGGTGATGCGTAGACTAAGTTTCGAATATAGGTCAATTCAGAGAAACCAATTTCTCTTCTGATTCTCTGATTCCACAGGTGAAATTCAGGAATCATTCTATTGACGTCATTAAAAAGAATGCAGCTGCCATCATAATATTCATTGAGAGCGTCTTCAGGAGAGACTGAAGCCTTTGATATCTCATCTGCAACCGTTGGGTTAAACACATCCACAGTATCGCGCCAACAGGCCGCAAGATTTTCAACAGAACTAAGAAATGGAAGACTCAATAAATCTTTAAGAGATTCTGTATTACCATGGGATATAAAAGGTGTTCGCGACTTGAGTAACTGTAAGAATTCTTCTCTGGTATTATCGCCAATAAGTGACTTTAGATTGATTTCAGTATTGCTCATATTTAATTCGCGTAATTTAATGGGTGTGCAATGCCAGCATATTGGCAAGGGATTATTGATTTTAACACAGCAATGCGAAGAAACTAATGACGCTCACTAAGCCGAATCAAAGCTCAAATTGACTTCACTTAAATTAGTTTTCGCCAAAGAACGTATTTGCTCTGCTAGTTGTGTGTAAAAATTTCTATTGGGGGAATTCCGTCGCCAAGCCAGTACATGAGTACGAGATAATTGCAGCCCATCCACCTCGGTGACATTCAATCCTTGCGGCTGGTGTATTTCAGAGTAAATGTACAGCGCAGGCAAGAAGGTTAGTCCCATTCCCATTATCACCATTTGACGCAAGGCATCCAGACTAGAGCCTTCGTAATCCCTGGCGATATTGGCCCCCAACTCACTACAAAGTAACTCCATTTGATGGTAGCTACTGTATTGCCCTTCCAGCGTCAGAATATTCTGTCCCTGCAGGTGGTGGGCCTGAACTTTATTTAACTTCGCCAGCTTATGATCCTCTGGAACCACAAATTGCAGTGGCTCATGGAAAAGTACCTCAGCCGTCAAACTCGTATTGCTAAAAGAACGAGGCATCAGTACTAGGTCCAACCGCCCCTCCAACAAGTCGAGCTCTAATGTTTCTGGATGATTTTCCCTGACGTAAAGTTTCAGAGATGAATAAGCTTGATGCAGCCCAGGTAAAATATTCGGTAGCAGGTAAGGTCCAACCGTCGGTGATACTCCAATACGGAATGTACCTCCCGGCCCTTGATTGATCATAGTCGCCTGATCCACAAGGCCATTCATCTCCTCAATGACTCGCCGCGCATTGCCCACTAAATCTCGACCCGCAGGCGTCAACGTTGTGCCGCTGCGGCTACGCTCAAATAAGGTTAGATTGAGAGTTTTTTCTAGAGTATAAATCTGAGCGGTCAAAGTCGGCTGGCTGATGTTTAGCTGCTCTGCAGCACGGCGAAAAGCAGTGGACTCCGCTAGACAGACAAAGTATTCCAGCTGTTTAATTGTTGGGGTGTCCTGCGCCATTATAAATCTAACTCTCGGGGGTATTATCGATAGGTGATAGGTAGGTGATAGATAGATACTATCAATAAAATTCAAATACTTCTATTGACCTATCATAGTGTGCATCGCATATTAATGCGATTCAGTGTATTAGCGCTATTTACCGCTATGCTAAAGGAATGGCAGGTTATATTTCCCTATTTTCAACGTTTAATATTAAGCACAAGGTCGGTTTATCGTAATGTACATGACTAAATGGACAATCTTACTATCAACATTCTGGCTGTTGCTTTCAGGCTACATCCAGCCTTTATTGCTCGGCTTCGGTGCGGTATCGGTCATTGTTGTGCTTTTCGTATTGAAACGCATGGATGACGTCGATCAAGAGAAGCAAGAGCTTGGTACGGGCCTTCGCCTTATACGCTATATTCCTTGGCTGACTTGGCAAATCATGCGCTCCAGCCTCCAGGTAACCAAACTCATTTGGGGTTCAGCAGACAAGGTATCGCCGAGCTTAGCAACTATAAAGGTAGGCAATATTCCACCCAACAGAAGAGCGCTCTATGCCAATTCAATAACGCTGACACCTGGCACCTTGAGCGTGGATTTAGTCGGTGATGAAATCACCGTGCATGCACTGCAAAAATCATCCATTGATGAACTTGAGCAAAAAGTAATGGAAAAGAAAATTACCCAGATATGGGGTGAACACAAATGACCGAAATATACGCGGCTATTTGCATTGCTATTTTAGTGGTCATGGCAATCGCTCTGGTAAGAGCAAGTTATGCGCCCACTGTTTACGACCGTATTTTAGGCGTCAATATGTTCGGCACTAAGACCGTACTGTTTATTGCTGTCACTGGGTATTTAATGGGCCGTCCTGAGTTTCTGGATATCGCCATTGTCTATGCACTCATTAATTTCATAGGGATGGTCGCGGTATTACGCTTTTTTGAATACACCGCACCGGTTGAATAACTCTTACATAACTCTTTTATAGAGAATGGATTGATATGTTTGTCTTAGACATCATTAGTAGCATCCTGCTCATTGCAGGCGTTTTTTTTGGATTTAGTGGCGCAGTGGGCCTGTTTAAGTTTCCAGACTTTTTCAGTCGCGTGCACGCCGCAAGTATCACCGACTCTATTGCCGCCATATTAATCATTGGCGGCTTGCTCTTACAGACGTCTTTCGATTTAAACACCGCAAAACTATTATTCATTCTAGCGTTTCTTATGATCACCAGCCCCACCGCGTCGCATGCACTGGCTAAATCAGCCCGTCATGGAGGCTTACTGACATTGGCTGAAGTCAAAGAAAAACAACAGGAGCAATCACACTAATGGCCGAGCTGATTGATTTAGTGCTGCTGGCAATGCTGGCGCTGACTGCTTTAAGAATTATATTTTTAAAAGACTTATTTGCCATCGTCATGTTATTTGGCATCTACAGTTTCTTATCGGCATTGATATTCATAAATCTTGATGCGGTTGATGTGGCCTTTACTGAAGCCTCTGTGGGTGCCGGAATTTCTACCGTTCTAATGCTGGGTACGCTAGCGCTCACTGGCCGAAAAGAGAAGAAGAGCACTCATACTTCAATACTCCCTTTGTTCGTAGTCTGCGTCACAGGCGCAGCGCTTATTTACGGCACACTCGATATGCCTCCGTTTGGTCACCCAGATAACCCGATCCACCAGCATGTTGCTCCGCGTTATATTGAAGAGTCGCCTAAAGAAGTCGGGCTTCCCAACATGGTCACCTCCGTTTTGGCAAGTTACCGAGGTTTTGATACGTTTGGCGAAACAGTCGTAGTATTCGCCGCGGCGATCGGAGTCTTGTCATTACTGGGTATCAGACGACGTAAAGAAAACGAGACACCCGAGTCTGGTTTAGAAACGCATCACGTGCTGCATGTGGTCGCCAAGGTAATCATTCCACTGGTTATTCTATTTGCCCTGTATGTGCAATTTCATGGCGACTTCGGCCCCGGTGGAGGTTTCCAAGCGGGCGTCATCGCCGCTGCTGCCTTTATTTTGTACGCATTAGTCTTCGGTTTACCCAAGGCCTTCGCCGTCGTGAGCCCCAAGGTTTTACAATTAATGGCCTCTTTCGGCGTATTGCTTTACGCCAGCGTTGGCTTGTTCAGCATGTTCAAGGGCGGCAACTTCCTTGATTACAACACACTCGCAGCTGACCCTCTTGTCGGCCAACACTATGGCATCATTATTATTGAGCTGGGTGTTGGGATTACGGTATTTGCCGTCATGCTGAGTATTTTCTATGCCTTTGCTAGCCAGGCAGAGAGGTCTAATATCCAGTGAACTTTATTCTCGATTATTACAATTACTGGATCGTCGTATTTTTGATGATGACAGGTTTCTACATCGTTATATCCGCTAACAATCTGGTTAAGAAGATTGTTGGACTGAACGTATTCCAAACTTCAGTCTTTATGCTGTATATCTCCATGGGCAAGGTCACGGGAGGCACAGCGCCGATTGTCGCTGAAGGTGTTACCCAATACTCAAACCCCCTACCCCATGTTTTAATTCTTACAGCCATTGTGGTTGGCGTTGCTACAACAGCGGTGGGGCTTGCACTCATTGTGCGAATCAAGCGAGCTTACGGCACGGTTGAAGAGAGCGAATTTGATAACAAGGATGATGCCATCTAATGCTTGATCAACACTTGGTTTTACTTCCTATTATTCTGCCCATGATAGCAGCACCTATCGCATTAATTTTAGGCCGTTCATTACTTTCTTGGGGTTTTGCTACCCTAATAAGTGCATGGGCTTGTTTCGTTTCTTGGCAGATATTAGCAGCCGTCTTATCAGATGGCGTAATCAGTTACGCCGTTGGCGGTTGGGCACCGCCGTGGGGGATTGAGCTGCGCATTGATGCCGTCAATGCCTTTATATTGCTAACCGTCTCAGCACTTTCAACACTGGTGCTGATTTATTCAAAAGACAGTATTGAAAAAGAAATCGAGCCATCTCAACATTCACTGTTTTACACCGCGCACCTGCTTTGTCTGGCAGGCCTGTCGGGTATCTTGGTCACCGGCGACGCGTTTAATCTCTTTGTCTTCTTAGAAATTTCCTCGCTGGCAACCTATACCCTAGTGAGCTTAGGATCCGATCGACGCTGCTTAACCGCGGCATTCCGTTATCTGGTAATGGGCACCATCGGCGCAACCTTTATATTAATTGGCGTCGGCATGCTTTATATGAAAACCGGCACGCTGAACATGCTCGATCTGGCAGTCCGCATTGATGCCTACGATAGCAGCCGCACAATCAATACTGGCCTTGCGTTTATTATGGTGGGTGTCAGCATCAAGCTGGCTCTGTTCCCCTTACATATGTGGCTACCGGCTGCTTATACCCATGCGCCTTCTGCTGTGACTGCCTTCTTGGCCAGTACCGCAACGAAAGTTGCCGTTTATGTGATGATTCGCTTCATCTTTACCATATTCGGTGCAGACCATGTTTTCGAAGACATGAGCATGGATCTAATATTAATGGCGCTGGCGATTATCGCGATCTTCAAATGCTCCTATACGGCAGCGGTGCAAAGCAATATCAAAACCATGCTTGCTTACAGCAGTGTTGCGCAAATCGGCTACATGATTCTCGGGATTAGTCTGGTCAGCGTCACGGGTTTGATGGCAGGCCTTATTCATATATTCAACCACGCCCTTATGAAAGGCGCGTTATTCATGGCCGTTGGCGCTGTGTTTTATCGCATGGGTTCGGTCGATATCAAAGCGTTCAGAGGACTAGGCAAACAGATGCCTCTTACCATGGCGGCCTTTACCATTGCAGGTATGAGTATTATTGGCGTGCCCCTAACCGTTGGTTTTATCAGCAAATGGTACTTGGTGACGGCAGCACTCGAGCAAAATCACTGGGTGCTAGCCGCCTTAGTATTAGGCGGTTCTTTATTAGCGGTCGTCTATATTGGCCGAGTGTTAGAAGCAGCCTACTTCCAAAAGCTGCCTGAAACCCAAGATCCCACTAAAATTAAAGAAGTCCCTTGGCTGATGCTGGCGCCGATGTGGACACTGGTATTAGCCAACATCTATTTTGGCATCGATACCAGCTTAACCACCGAAGCGGCCAGAAGTGCATCTGAGTGGTTATTCCAAACCACGACGTTAAGTACCAGTCAATTAAGTATCGATCCATTCAATACAGGCCCATTAACTAGCAAGGCGCTGGGGGTGGCACCATGAACCTCTGGCAATGGGTTGAACCCTCACACTTAATCAGCCTCTCAATTCTGGTCCCTTTTATCGGTGCGCTACTGGTTATCGCCACCGGCAAGAACCCGAACCTCAGAGAAGCGATCACACTAACAACGGCCACCATCCTGTTCACGATCGTGCTGGCCATTACCGACTATACCTTTCAAGGTATTCCTCTTAGCCTGGATGTTATTGAGTTGTTCCCCGGACTGGGAATCAGCTTTGAAGTAGAACCGCTCGGCGTACTGTTCGCTCTGGTTGCCAGCTTCTTGTGGATCGTCACTACGATCTACGCCATTGGCTATATGCGCGGTCATAATGAAGTCAATCAGACACGCTTCTTCTGCTGCTTCGCACTGGCGATCAGCTCTGTTATGGCAATCTGCTTCTCAGGCAACTTGCTGACACTCTTCATCTTCTATGAACTATTAACGCTTTCTACCTATCCACTGGTTACCCATGCGGGTACTGAAGCCGCTAAACAGGCCGGCAGAACCTACCTCGGTATTCTGCTGGGCACATCCATCGCATTTTTACTCTTCGCGATCATGGGCACCTACAGCTTAACGGGAACCTTAGATTTCCGTGCCGGCGGTATTTTTGATGACTCACACAGCAAGATCGTCCTTAGCGTACTGCTGGTTCTATTCTGCTATGGCATTGGCAAGGCGGCGCTTATGCCGTTCCACCGCTGGCTGCCCGCAGCCATGGTGGCACCGACACCTGTCAGCGCTCTATTACATGCAGTTGCGGTGGTAAAAGCCGGTGTCTTTAGCCTGTTAAAAATCGTCATTTATATCTTTGGCCTAGACACGTTAAAAGAATTGGCGACCACCGACATCATGCTCTACATAGGCGCAGCCACCATCCTGCTATCGTCTTGTATCGCCATGACCAAAGATAATTTAAAAGCACGTCTGGCGTACTCTACGATCAGTCAGTTGAGCTACATCATAGTAGGCGCACTGCTCGCCTCATCCATTGCCAGTGCCGGTGCCGCATTACACATCGCGACCCACGCCGTTGGCAAAATCACCCTCTTCTTCTGTGCAGGTGCCATCATGGTTGCCAGTCACAAAAAGAACATTAGCGAGATGGCCGGGCTGGGCAGACAGATGCCTATCACCATGGCCGCCTTTACCATTGGTGCGATCAGTATCATTGGCTTGCCACCGATGGCAGGTACTTGGAGTAAGTGGTATCTCACCATGGGTGCTTTGGAAGCAGACAAACTAATCATTGTGGCTGTATTAATGATCAGCTCGCTGCTCAACATCGCTTACCTGTTACCGATTCCGATTAAGGCCTTCTTCAATACTGGGTCTGGGTCTGGGACTGGAGAGCCAAAACCTTGGTCTTGGTCTGAGACTAAAGAAGCCCCCTTGCCGATGTTAATCGCAATAAGTATCACGTCATTCGGCTGCCTTGCCTTATTTTTCTACCCGCAGCCTTTAATCGACCTGATCAATCTGATCCCCGGTGTTTCTACTAATTTAAATGGAGCAGGCTAAATGACTGAACAGCATGATTCCGACGGCTTCTTCGACAAGCCAGAAAACATCAAAAAGATGTTACGGGTTTTCTATGTAATGTGTGGCTTATTGGTCGTTGCAGACTTCATAGTTCACCGCCACGTATACCATGACTGGGAAAACATCCCAGCGTTCTATGCCATCTATGGCTTTGTTGGATGTAGCGTACTGGTATTTGCCGCCAAAGAATTGCGCAAAGTAATAATGCGTGGGGAAGATTACTACGATGAATAGTGTAATACCGTTTCTGCCATTGATGTTTGGCGCCTTAGCAGCGATTTTTCTGCGAGGCTGGCTACGCAACATAATCATGTTGGCAGCACCCATTGTCGGGGCCCTTAACTTAATGGGCTTGGAACATGGGATCTTCTGGTCACTTGAGTTTATGGGCTATGCACTGGAACCTGTGCGTATCGACAAACTCAGCATGATGTTTGGCTACCTGTTTCATCTCGCGGCCTTTATTGCCATTGTTTATGCACTGCATGTTAAAGACACCGTGCAACACGTCGCAGGCCTTGCTTATGCCGCCAGTGCCGTCGGTGCTGTATTCGCGGGCGACTTACTGACCCTGTTTGTATTTTGGGAACTGCTGGCACTGACCTCGGTATTTCTTATTTGGGCTCGCCGCACCGATCGCGCTTACTCGGCTGGGGTTCGATATCTGCTCTTTCAGATTCTCTCCGGGGTATTACTGCTGGCAGGGCTGTTGATTTTTGCCCAGGTCAATAACAGCTTATTGTTCAATCATATTGGCTTGGAACATGATGGGATTGCACAGGTTGGTGCTTGGTTAATTTTCTTCGCCTTTGGCATTAAGTGCGCGTTCCCGTTCTTGCATACTTGGCTGACCGATGCTTATCCAGAGTCCACTCCCAGCGGCACCGTCTTCTTGGCTTCATTTACCACCAAGGTTGCCGTTTACGCGTTTGCTCGTGGCTACCCAGGTGAAGAAATTCTGGTTTGGATTGGTGTCACAATGGCATGCTTCCCCATCTTCCTTGCCGTGATCGAAAACGATCTGCGTCGAGTACTGGCCTACAGCTTAATCAACCAAATTGGCTTCATGATCGTCGGTATCGGCATTGGTACCGCCCTTGCGCTGAATGGCGCTGTGGCTCATGCCTTTAACGATGTCATATTTAAAGGCTTGTTGATGATGAGCATGGGGGCCGTATTGCACATGACGGGTAAGATCAACGGCTCAGAACTTGGCGGTTTATACAAGAGCATGCCCAAGACCACCATCCTCTGTATTGTCGGCGCAGCCTCTATCTCGGCCTTCCCACTGTTCAGCGGCTTTGTATCCAAGTCGATGATCATGGCGGCTGCCGTAGCAGAAGGCTACGACGTGGTTTGGTTGTTATTATTGTTTGCTGCGGCAGGTGTATTCCACCACGCAGGGATTAAAATTCCGTACTTCGCCTTTTTCCACCATGACTCTGGCATCCGTACAACAGAGCCACCGCTTAACATGCTGGTTGCCATGACGCTGGGGGCAGTAACCTGTGTGATTCTGGGTACCTTCCCTGCACAAACTGTTTATGCACTATTGCCTTGGGAACATGATTATAATCCCTACGACATGACTCATGTACTGACTCAGTTGCAGTTGTTATTCTTCTCGGCCCTTGCCTTTGTATGGCTAAACTTACGCAATTTGTATCCGCCTGAGCTACCGTCTACCAACCTCGATACCGATTGGTTCTATCGCAAGCTAGCACCAAACGTGATTAAAAGAGTCGCCTCGACTGTGTACGGAACCTATGAAAAATTCGAACAGTCAGTTGTTATTTCAATCAAGGGAATGATCCAGAATACTTATGATTCTGAGGAAGGTAAGCCAAAGGGATATTTCGCAAGGCTGTGGCCGATCGAAACTATGGTCGTTTGGGTTGCTGTATTACTGGCGGGATATTTGATGGTTTATTACCTACCTGGTTTGGCTTAACTAACCAAAGCCACAAAAAAACGAGCTCCCTAACTAGGGTCGCTCGTTTTTTTTATTCATTAGCCCGCTTATAAATCAGCCCATCAATCGCCATGCTCAAATCCATCTGCTCACCCAGCCAACCCGTAACCGCTGTCTTTGCATTAATCGACTGATAGATAGCAGGCGGCAATGCCTTTTCTAATACTGAAGAATCACAACAAGCACAGGTAAACTTGGCAGGGTTGGCCGCTATAACAAACTTATCACTTCGATTAAACGGCGCATCAAAATAACGATCCACTTTAGAAAAGCACAAGCGATCGGCAAAACGCTGTATCGTATGAGTTTCGGGTTTCACACATAAAAAGTAATTCCCCTTATGCAGCTCTCGATGGTGATAGCGGCACAGCGTTACCAAATTATCGAGCTTCGTTTCACCGCCATCCGCCCAGTGCTTTATATGGTGCCCATCGACATAGCGTGACTCACAACACCCCGGAAACTGACAACTACCATCACGAATCGATAAGGCTCGCGACATAGCACTTGAAATAACCCGAGAGCGTCGGCCAATATCCAACACATTACCGAACTCATCTTCCTTAACCACCCGAAAGCTAGCATCACAAGCCAAACGTCTCGCCGCATTAGGTGCTAGCCACTGCCCGTCTAGGTTAGCACCAAGGCCAGCATCCAAACTTTCAGTAGCAGCACCAGCATGTACATGCATAATCAACTGGCAGCGCTCAGAAGCCTTTAAATTAACGGCATCACCGGAACCCGTTGCCAAATAATGTTCAGCTATTGCCACCAAAGCATCCGCTCGACGCTGCGGAAATGAAGTTACCGCGGTAACTATTTCTGGTTCTATACTTAGATCTTTTTCTGACTCTATTTCTAATGAAGACTCAGTTTTCGTAATAGACGTATCGGCCACTAAGCGATCGCCCAACTCCTTAAGCACCTTAACCAACAAGCCACCCTCTTCCGCAGGCAATAACGCTTGAATATGCCACATGCCATCATCGTCTTGATAACAAGAAACCTTCCGCTGATCTTGCTGATGCTCACTCTTCTTATTATCAGCCGATGGCTTATTACCAAAAGCCACATTTTCAAAAGCCTTATCATTCTTAGCTCCATAATTAAGAGCTTCGTCAGCATCACACTGTGGGCTCACAAAACGATACGCCCTCACCAGCACCTCCATATGCTGCGCAGTACCGTGATTAGCAATCATCAATAAATAGGATTCATTTAACGGCGTAGCGATTCGAGTCATGGCGCGTACTTTAGAAAAACTAAGTTCACCTTTTTCAAAAGCCTCATTAATTTCTGGCAAACCATCTAATGCCCGTGCGACTCTTACTTTTTCTCGCCCAGCATTCAAGCCAATACCACATTGCCAATTCAACCAATAAGCACAAGAATGAATACCAGCATCTACCCAAGCTCCGCGTCGATCAAACTCTGCGATCAATTTTAAAAATCGATAATTGGCCGCATTAATCTGACCTGCAAGCGTTGTAATTTCATCAGCGAGTTGATCGTTATCTTCAATATTTACAGCAAACATAAGAGTCACCAGAAATTCTAAGATAGTGTTTAAGTACTGTATTAATTTTAGTTTACGAGAGAGGTATATCAATAAAAATACGCTGTATTTATAGAGTAAATACAGCTAACAGAGGGGTTATTATAATCAATAAATTATTGGCCGTTATTTGAGTTCAGCGTTGAATTTATCGATCCAAATATTTTAAAATCTCATCAGGGCTATAGCCACGAATTACGTTTTTATTAACCAACAATACAGGAACACCACGACCACCAATAGCTCGATACTGGTCATGACCAATAGCAGACTTCTCAATATCATATTCGTAGAACGGAATGCTATTTTCATTTAGAAACTGACGTGTTTTCTTACAATACCCACACCAAGACGTGGCATACAGTATTACTTTACCGTCATGAAGCTCTGCGAAATTAGGTTTCGGAAAGACCATCTCTTGAATCTCACTGCCAAACTGGAAAGTCGCGAGCACAATAACGAGCGTTATAACCGAAAATATGGTTTTCTTCATATTAAACATTTCCTCCGTGCTATCTATGTTAAACGCGACATGATCTTTAGGAAAGCACAACTCTTAACCGTTTTTTGAGACGGAAGCATAGCTCGCTAAAGCATCATTAACGGACGCACTAGCTTTTGCTGCAAAATAAGTCTCACCTTGTTCAAAAGCTGCCTTCATCCCTTTATCTTCCATAGATGAAAGTACACTTTCGTATTCTTTAACAAACCAATCAGGGACGTCTTGCGAGTTTATAACAAGTTGATGTTTATTTAACGAAACACTACCCAGTGACGAACCCGTTTCTTCAATATTTTGTTTAAAGCCATTTTGCAGAGCTTCACCCGCGGCAATAATAGCCTCGTCAGAAAGTTCAAGCCCTCCGGCTGTCCAGGCCTCTATTGTACTGCTGCCCATTGCCATCAAGCCAAGCTTATACGGCCCATCTTCAGCCGTGAAGTCTACAAACTTACCACTGCTTAACTCTTGCTGAATTTTTTCTCTGGCCGCTGTGCTAATTTGAACAGTATCGACACTCGCGTTCTCTGCAGGTAAGTTGTTACCGCTTGCAACGGCAACGGCAGTCCGACCCTCAGCCGCTTTAGTCTGGTTTATCGCGGGCAAAAGCCCATGGTTATTAGTGATCATATATTTTCCCTATATCTGACCACAAATAGCAATTTATATGCCCATCAATTTACCACGTACGTCGATGGCAAAGCTTTTTAAATAATGTGAACAATCTTAACCCTTATTAAGGTTCAGTATGTATTTCCCATTTAAGCAACTTATTATATTTGTATTTACTAGTCACCTGCTTGTTCTAAATGCTGAACAATATCAACGCTATAACCTGCTGGATCTTGTATTATAAAGTGTAATTGACCCCACTCTTCTTGCTTTAAACCCATAATGAAATTGAGATTCATCTTTTGAGCCTCTGAATAGGCTAGCGCAGCATCTTTCACTTCAAGTGAAATAACAAAGCCCTCGGAAGACATAATAGGATGAAGGAATTCAGGTTGGTTTGTAAGGTTAGGCAGCAGAAAAGCAAGCTGAATACTATTATTCGGGGA
Source organism: Oleispira sp. (assembly GCA_036960605.1). Classification (GTDB taxonomy): domain Bacteria; phylum Pseudomonadota; class Gammaproteobacteria; order Pseudomonadales; family Oceanobacteraceae; genus Oleispira. The sequence goes on from JBALXI010000008.1 coordinate 133,294, forward strand.
TATTAGATGAAGATAAAAATCAGCATCATAAAAAACAGCCGTGAATCCAAATACTGTCTCATAGAACCGTTTCACAGCGTCTAAGTTTTCCGTCACCATAACAGGGAACATAGCATCGATTTCAATCATTTAACTTACTCTTTCATTAAATTCCAAAACAACATTATTATTTTTATATTTCAGTCTGTATTGTACAAAACGGACATTGTTTTAAATTCGTTTGGAGTAATACCAGCCATATGTTTAAAATCACGATTAAAGTGAGGTTGATCATAGTAAGAATTCAACCATAAATCTGAAGAAGCCCCGCTATATATCCCCTGTAATGTATTTTGAAATCGTAGGGTTTTTGCAAAATCTCTAGGGGTAAGTCCCAAATTTTGAGAAGTTAATCGTCGAAGCTGTCTGGCTGACACACCAAACTCTGAGCACTGCCTGTCAGATAAATCCATCACACGACTATGATTACAATGCAAAATATAACGCATTAATCTGGAATCAATGTCATAGGGGCGTAATACATCAAGTAATTTATTTGAGAAAGACTCACAACGATGTTGAAATGACATCGCTTTATAAATATCACCATATAAAAAATCTAAAGTATCCTTTGGTAATATATCATCGATATCTATGACACTGTCGCTATCATTCCAACTACCAAGAGGCGCAGCTATTAGTCCTTGATGCCCCAGAATATTAAATCGAATCCCAAAATATGAAACAGGCCCCATCATTTCAAATACTTTAGCGGTAGAGAATGGAGTAACAACAAATATCTCATCCGGGTGTGTTAGGTTAACGATTATGTCGACACAATTATCTGGAACGCTACGATAACAATATCGACCATCTGGCACATTAAGTTGCCAAAACTCTTTCACCCAATTATTCAATGGTAATGATGGTTTGAAAGTTGAGTATGCCTTAGGTTGTTCGATGCGACCTTGGCAAGAATGAATATCAAGATTTAAAGTCACATCATCTAACCTCATATTTTCTTTAACGTTTCCAGCTTCTAATGATAGTGTAATGCGAAAAGCCTTCGCCTGCTTTTTCTCCCATTTTCATTAGTTGAAAATAATCGCCACATTTAACACAGGTGTTTACCTTCTCTCCTGCTGAAACTGCATCACTCTTGGTTTCCCAATAGATGACATCAGCATATTCGTTATTGTCCTTTTTTATAAGCTCGCGCTTAATAAAGCCTTTTTGCTTGATAAGAAAATCACTATTTACAACATTAGCCTTTGCTATTAATTGTTCATCAGATACGTCAGAGGCTTTTATAAAGGGTGCCCATTCAACGGCCACCTCCCCTGCTATAACATTCATATTCATACCCATAAAAGTAAATAAAATACACGCGATAGAAAGTTTAGATTTTGTTATTTTCATCTTTATCCTAAAATTAGTTTCAGTACCAACGATGGTCACTACGCGAGTATACTTAACCTCTCCTGACACCTACTGTCAGTAGAGAGTGATGATTTGAAGTACATTCAATGTGTTTACAGGGGGAGGTGATGCTTTGTTGATACTAGGCCTTACCACCAGTTAGGTGCCTTTAAACTGGCACTAAAACCTGCGTCAGTAAGGTCATTTATTTTTGACTCATCTTGGACTAGGCACATACCTTCGTGGCCAATGGTACAAGCTAGCCATTCAAATTCATCTGCATTATAGATAACGAAACTATCTACATTACGAGATACATTTCTTCGGTTAATCTCAACTAAATCTATCAGATATTTTGTAAGTGGCTGCCTCTCGGTACGAGATGGCACATGACCATCTTCATAAATAGTCACAGGTTTTCCTAAGATGTCTGCTCCAGACTCAAGGCTAAGACCAGATAAATGAGAGAACTTTGACTCTGGATACATCCAGATAATCACTTCAAACTCACCCGTTTCTAGAAAGAACTTCAAGAAGTCCATTTGCTTAGAAAACCATTTTTCCTCTAAATAGATCATATTAATTAGGTATAACGCCGAAAACATGAGCGTGCGAAGCACAAGCAGTGTGCAACATGCTTTCCCTCGTTATGTGCATATGGATAACACCGAAGTATTTCTTGAGCCAGTAGTTCGCTTCTTTGGATCATGGAAGGTTTCTACCAACTCGAACCCTGCCTTTTTCATCATGCCTGCTGATGCTAGATTTTCTTCGTGCCGCTCAATATAGACATGTGTACATTGTTCATTGCCAGCCAATTTAATAGACTCCTTCAGAAGCTTGCTGCCTAAACCTTTGCCGCTTTGGCTTGAGGCAACAACCACATCATTTATGTATGCGACATCTAATAAAACAGAATACTTACTCAATTTGGGTGGGCATGCGTCTTTTATAATAAGAACAGCGAAGCCAACAATGCTAGTTTCTTCTGCTATTACAGCTAGAGCTTGTCCTTGATTGATAAGTTGAAATTGATGATCAATACTCTCATCTGTAATGTAATTCCATTCGTTAGGCCCTTCCTTTAACAGGAGTTCCCGCATTGTTTTAAAGTCAGTTTCATTTAGCTGACGTGAATGTATTTTCATGCGACTATCTCTTTCACATAATAGCGAGCTATACGAAAAAATGGCGCATAACCCTTTATAGATGGGAAAGACGAACGAAGAGAGATTTTCTTTGAAATCATACGACTGACCCTGTTATTGATATCGAAACACTATAATCAACGTTAGCTTTTGTCAATTTGATATCGTATTAACCGAACACCCCTACCTATTCCATAGCTTCTAAACGCCTAACCCTTATTAGGATTCAATATATACTTCCCACCGTCGATAAATGGGTAGTATCATTGCCGAAAAACAGAATAAATATTTTATTTTTAATAATTATGACTGTCGCAGTTTAAACTTGATACTAGGCTAATATTGTTAAGTAAAGATACCAATAATCATACCAATTAGAGCAAGTTCAATAACACTATGCGCTGAATTTATTAATGTTAATTTTGAAGATGTACGTGCAAAACCATTGTAATAACCTAAAGATGTGACAGTAAGTACAGCTGCTAGTACGGTCCCAAAAAACACCCCATTTATAACACCTGATATATTTGTTGCCGACATAAGCAAAGCGACAAATATTGCTTTTGTTAGTCCTGAAATTAAAGATATAGAAAAAGCCCCGCCAAGACCTTCGGTTTTATCGGCTTCCTCTTTAGTGAGACCTAAAGCATTTGCCCATGCTTCACCGAAAACTGCCCAGTGATACCAGGCAAAGCCAAGCACATAGCTTGCAATAGTTGCAGTTGCTACCGCGATGTAATTTAGATTTTGTAATTCCGAAATCCAGTTCATATATTTTCCTAATATTATTGTTGGAAGCCTAACGCCTCACTAAAGTTCGCGTATTTTTGCGTTGCTTATCAGTGATTCTTTATGTGTTTCGATATAAATCAAATGCGTAACAATAAAACCAGACATTATAGCTAAATGGAACAATATATTCGAAGTACTCAGTTCGTAAAATCTATCAAAAGGATAAAATGTCACTACAAAATAAAGCAGAATGAAGATTGTAGAGAAATACTGGTTTATCGCTACTTGATAAAGGCTCTTGCTAGAAATACATAGGTAAAGAGGTGATAAACAAATCTGAAAAAAGAAACCGTGAATAACCCATGGAATCCCCTGAGTTAATGCTAGAGTTTCATAATTCATTTCGATAGACGGCCTGAATATTAGCGTTTTCTCCATGAAATATATCAGGCTGTAGATACCTGTGGACAATGCCAACAAGTTTCTAAAATTACTCCAAAAGTGCATGACTATCCTTTTTCACATAACGCCAAGCAGCACGTCAAAAGCCTTGAACGCCTTGTTAATTGGTTTCGTCTAGCTCTGACGCTAGCAACTGGTAAAACTGACCTTCCGGAAGCTCTGTAAAATTAATTTCAGATCTAACCCAAGCAGGCATCTTTAAGCTCGATTTGTTGTAGGCATACCTAATATAAAATATTGCTTCATTACTAGATGGCTCAATATTCAATAGTTTTTCGGCTTCAGCAATAGCCTTCTGATAGTCCTTCAGTACGATGTAGATCTGATAATTTTCAATAGACTTTTTCCACTCCAAAGTAATAGGAGAAGTCTCATGTGCAAATATGCTCCTAGAAAACAGAAGCATCAATGTAATAACGATGACTTTCATAAATTACCTATTAACGTCTTAAGCGTTAGCACGTCCAGCCACGAAGTGACGTTGCTGCCTTGACATGCTATCTGTGTACACTTGGCGCACCCGATTTATTATTACGGTAAACAGTATGCTTACCCAACCAATGCCAGCGAACAACGTTTCAATGACCATGACTGCCATTGCACAAAACGCTGCGATAACACTAAATGAATGTAGATCTCTCAGCATAATTTACACCTAGCGCCCAATTAAGGGGCAAAATATAGTTGGCTAAAATAGGTGAACGGAGTGAACAAAATAGCCAACTGTATTTTGTCCCGCTTTAATTTATTGTTATATGCCGATTACACCTTGTCAAAACAACGTTTGATCATATAACCACAAACACTTGCAAGGCCAAAAAACAATATTGAAAATGCAATTGCGCCTAAAACAAATGGAAATTTACCATCTTTACAGCTTATAGCAATTTCATAAACACCATAAAGCATTCCAAAGCCTGCTAAGGCAAAAAATAGAAAGCCAATTAACATAGAAAAAAATACAAGTGGCTTTTCTAGGTTCTTAAACTGCAAACCCAATAAGATAGCTTCGATTAAACCCACAATTATTCCTTAGGCATATAACGCCCGCATCTGCGGAAAAATGGTGTGGCTGCCGTTTTGCGGCTTTTTTGCAAAACGGTTAACGCCCCATTTTTTCCGTAGCATGCGATTGTTATGTTTATTTGGTGTCTTTAACTCGCACAAACATCTCACCTTTCAATTTCCATGCGTTACCACTAATGATATCCATTTTTACGGCACCCCATCCGCCCTTGTGTTTGGTTGCAACAACTTTGTAACGAGATTCTGGTAATACCTCGTCATCTAGCAGGCGAATAAAGACTCCATTTCTGATGTACCAACTTTCACCTGAAGATATATTGTATTTTACAGCTCTCCAATCGCCACCACTTTTCTCTACCATTACTATATCGTAGACCTGCTGCTCTCCTGCATAAACAGAACTAGAAAAAACTAGAACAACCAACAATAGTATTCGTTGAATCATATTATTACTCCTGATATAACTCTTTTGTTGTGGGGCGGTGAAACGTAGCGAGGTACGAGCGGAGTTTAACCGTCCCAGCCCCACGGGGGCGAACACTAGCTAATTGTTAGCCTCTTTTCACTTCAAGTTTTTTCTTCCACTCAATAGATTCATTATGTGAAATCACACCACATAGCACCACTCGCTCTTCTTTTTCTTTAAAGAAGTATGTTATTTCGAAATCGATGATTGTCTCACCAGTATTATCAACAAGCCGCCACGCCACATCGTTTTGATTTATCCCATACTTCCCCTGAGAGATATTTTCTGCCAAAACAGTAGCATGAGAAAAATTAAAGGAACGATACATTTTAAGTAGCTTTTCAACAGAAGTTAAGAACTCTTCTTTTGACTGAAAAATCGAATTCCCTTCCGGAGTTAACACACTCACGGGATATTCATACCAGCTGCAAATAGCATCGGCATCAAGCTTATTAAAGTCACATCCATACTGACTTGCAAAATTGTCCATATACTCTCTCTAGATTCCATTCATTCGGGCTAACGCCCACAACACGGTGACGAGTCCAGCTAGTTTACTGGCGACTGTGCTTGCGATTTTTAAATGTTGTGGCGTTAGCAATCACCACCGCCCCCTGAATCACCGCCACCACCAAAACCACCAGGCCCTATATCAGCGCCATAACTACTATGACCACCATCAGGGCCTAACTTGATTGCAATCTTGATAGTGGCAGTGACTAAAAACACAAAAAATATTATAGGTAGTAACAAACTATAAATCCGACTGTCTGAAGTAATGTCTATGTATTGCCATGTACTTGGTAGTCCGATAAAAATAACGAGCCATGATTTCATGCTATTCCTTTAGATATTTTAACGCCTCAGTCAGTAGATGCGTCTTTTGCGGTATGCTGCACTGACTGGTTAGGCATGTTGGCCACGATTGATTTCATTGTACCTCCATCCACGTTTTCTTCGAAGCTCCAAATCAAAGCTTCATTGGTCGCGGAGCTGGATATCAACTTATAGTGGTAATTCTCACCCCACGGATCTCGACGAAGTTTCTCAAGATATCCACCTTTGGAGTAATCTATAGGAATTGGATATATTACGGGCTTTTCCACAAGGGCATATAATCCTTGTTCTTCAGTAGGAAAATTTCCATTGTCTATGTAGTAAAGCTTTAGAGCTACCTGGATTTGTATTAGGTCAGAACGTACTGCACTAATCCTAGCTTGATCAGAAGGCCCAAATGGATTCGAAATATACAGAGCCACTGCGCCAACTATCGCTAACATACAAATGACGGATTTTATTATTACTCCGATGTATCTCATATCTGCCTAACGCTTTTGCTGTGGGGCGGTGAATGTAGCGAGGAACGAGAGAGGTTCAACCGTCCCAGCACCGCAGGTGCGAACACCAACTTTTTGTTATGTGAATTCAATAGTTGTGTATCTTTTCAACAACATTTTTAACACTAGGATATTTCCCGACATATAGTGTCTTATGATCGGTAAAATGCCCATAGGTTAATTCAATTTCGCTGTCATTATTGCCAGACAAGTAAATGCCTGAATCCATACTGTACTTCACAATATACTTGTAGCTTAAATCAGCATTACATTTATAGAAAATAGACATAATTCCATGCCTACTCTCAAGCTGGTAATCACCATAATTTTTTGCCTTACTCCAGCCACTTAAGGCTTTCGGACACTGATCATTACTCTCAATATATTCTCGAACTTCTAGAGCACTATTAATAGTAAATTCGTCTACAGCCTTTACTCTATCCTGAGACTGTTTTATCGAATAGTTGCAGTAACTAAGAAGAGCAGCCACAAGTATTATGAAGACTAAGCTAAATTTCATATTTGGATACTTTTCACATAACGCTTAGTATTTGCGACAGTTTGTAGCGAGGAACGAGCGAGAAACTGTCGCAGCCACGCAGTGGCGTAGCAACATACTTTTGTTACCACTGCATAACTCTTACATTAAATTTTTGCTTTACAAAGAAGGCTAGCTCAAGGGCTGCGACTGAAATTAAAGATACGGCGGCAAACAATATCAACGTAAAACTGACTAAAACTAAATAAAGTAGAAAATTTTCATCAACCCCAGCTTCAACCCATTCAATAATTAGAGCAGGTAGCATTTTAAATAGAGGAGTAAGACTAGAACTAAAAAATAGAGCCAGAAGCATTAAAATCCAAGCCATTATAATTGAGAAATACTTGCTTGGATAATTGAACAGTTTAGAAAATATCATACCCAGAAGAAAATAAAATTTCATAAATAATTCCTTTTAATAGTAATTTACAAGAGCCAACTAACGCCAACCACAACTGCGTAGCATGCTTGGCGATTTTTGTGCGCCTTCATGCACAAAAGGTAACACGCTTGCGGAGTCTGATTGCTGGTTTTTGTTATATTGCATTAGTGCTAGGGTAACCTATTTCCATTATATCTTTTTCTAGTTCTTTTAATGTGATTTCTGGGTTTATTGATTGAATCAATTCATTCGTTAAAGGAATGTGGTGATATATTTTCTCGATTGCATCATGCGCTAAATCAACCTCATAATATTCTTGAGCAAAAACTTGATATGTTATTGGCTTTGCATCAAAGATATCAAGTAAATGTTCTGAGCCATCAGGATCGTCATCATCTGCGTACTCAAATTCACCTTTGCTCCAAGAGTTAGCTGTACTCAATCTCCAAATGCAAAATGAAATATCGTCCATAGAGAAAGCTGGCTCTTTGGATGCCGATAAAAATTCAGGTGGTAAGCCTTTTAATAAGTTTTCCCAAGGTAATTGGCCATCCGTTCCCCAAGAAGACATAGCAGACTCATGATCAAAGCCTTTAATAAAACAACCAGATGAATTAAATAGAATAGAGAAGTCATCACCACAACCGTTTCTCATAGAGCCCATTTGCTCGCATTCACCCCATTTGGAATTAAATGAATAAAATCGATCGCTCCATTCAGGAGACATAATTGCATCAAGTATCGATAATGATTGCATTAACTTTTTTAACTGAGAAATATCTGGCAGTAAGTTAAGGCTTTTAGTAGATATAGTATTCAATGCTGGAAACTCCTTTTTCAATACACAGCGTGCCACACGAACAGATGCCGCATAACCCCTTATAAACGGGAAAGGCGAACGAAGAGAAATCTTCTTTGAAATCATACGACTGTCCCTGTTGTTGATAGCAGAGACAGTATATTCAACGTTCGCCCTTGTCAATTTGATATGAGGCACAGCACTCCGCTCGCCTACCCCTTATTAGGGTTCAATATATACTTCCCACCCGTAGTCTT
>JBALXI010000090.1:0-1526 GCA_036960605.1 Oleispira sp.
CTTTTCTCTACCATTACTATATCGTAGACCTGCTGCTCTCCTGCATAAACAGAACTAGAAAAAACTAGAACAACCAAAAATAGTATTCGTTGAATCATATTATTACTCCTGAAATATAGCGCCTAAGATAATGGGCTGAACGAAGTGAGGTCCAGCCCGTAGGGCGATCATTAATTTTATTGCTAGAAGGTTCAATCGGAACCATCTGACGACGACATATTCTGATGTTGTTTATGTGAAATATGTAAGTCAATACCGTGATTATCTGTAATCTGAGTATTGTTAGATGAAGACTTAAAGTTTCCACCACCGGAAGATTCTTCATTAATAGTAAATGCCACTATTATCAATGAACCAACAAAAGGTATTAGTAGGCATACCAGAACCTGTGCCATCTTTTGTTCTTTTTTAACTATATCAGCAGCTAGAACTACCAGCGATGAGATAGCTGCCAAACTAAAGTGAACGGCTAAGGCTATTAATATAACTGATAAATTATCCATACAAGATCACCTTCCTAACGCTCGCATTTGCGGCGGTTTGTAGCGAGGTACGAGCGGAAAACCGTCCAAACCACGCAGTGGTTAATGCAACATGCATTTGTTATGCAATTTCTCATTCGATGATCTTACCTAATAGAGCTTTTTCAAATGATTGATTTAGCTCTATTGACTCGTAAGAATTAAAACTAGGCTCTGACCTTTCGCTGAAAAAGGAAATCTTACTAGCACAGTGCGCCATTACAAGGTCTCTAAATTCAGATTTTGTAATCAATCCAAGTTCAAAGTGTTTGTATCCATTCTTACTATCAACATGCCCCAATTTCCCATCATATAAGACATGATCAAAAAGAAGTTCAACTTGTGGTTCAGAAGGCATAGGTAGACACATAGCTTTTGCCATCATCTCAACACTAACTCTAAATTCTGAAATATTTATCATTCTAAAATTATTTTGCATAACGTCCGCATTTGCGGCGGTTTTGTAGCGAGGAACGAGCGGAAAAACCGTCCAAACCACGCAGTGGTTGATGCAACATGCGCTTGTTATACGTTGACCAGTTCAAGTCTCACTCCTTTAGCTTTAAAGGTCAGCTGACCAGAAAACTCAATCGTAAATACATATTCACCAAGAACCGTAAATTTGAACTCCTCAATGTGGCCAAAGTCCTTTTCGTCATTGGCATCTATAGCTGGTTTAGCTTTAGTTAAGGCATCAAAACCTTCCAGTTCACTAATACCTTCAAAGATTAAATAAGCATCAACAAAACAAGCCCATTCATTTTCTGGTGGCTTCAGGTAATGTGGGTGCTCAGGGAAAAGGTAGGCATCAATATTTATGCGTAGCTCCCCCCCTTTAAGCTCCCAGTCAAGAACAAAAGATTCCCAAAGATCTATATTTGCAAGATCGCTTATTTTATCAGCATCATGTTGAAGCATAATTTACGTATAACGCCTAATAATAAAGGGCGCGCGGCTTTTTGCGCGTCCAAGCCCACGTCTTTTTGTGGGCTGCCTTTCATTGAA
>JBALXI010000091.1:0-1512 GCA_036960605.1 Oleispira sp.
GAATGATAAAATAATTCCATTTGCACCGCCTACTTTCACATCATTCTTTTTCTTCTCAATAAATCTTGGCATATTATTCACCGTTGCTTTTACGTTGTAGTTTTGCAAAATTGCCTTTTGATTCCAATATCAAGCCATCTTCAGCAGCCGTCATTTGAAACCATGTTAATACTTGAAACATTTCTCCACTTTTCCACGTCTTAGAGCTTGTGTAATCAGTGCGTATTACTTCTTGCGTGAATGGGTCGATAATTTCATAAGTCATCCAGCTGTACGAATCAGGATGGCGAGCGGTATATTCACGCTTGACCATTTCTTTCATCCCCTGAACCAAGCCCTTGCTTACTTCCTTCCTGTGAATCTTCAAGGTAAATGCCACATATTCAGGCAGCCACACATGAAGCAAAGCATTCTGATCTAGCGACCTATCAGCCCCTATGCGAGGTTCTGAGAAGGTTATATATCCATGCTTAGCATAGAGATCATCAATCCACTTATTAAGCGCCATCCTGCTAGCAAGGCTGTTTACGATGAATTGATCGGCCATTACTTAGGCGGCTCAGGCAGTGGCATCCAATGAGTTATCTCACAACCTATATCCTTGACTCCAACCTGATGCATCTCAGTTGTAGCGCACGCATCGCCAATAACTTCTAGATTGTCACACTTCTCAGTCCAATAATTATTGTCATGAAAAGCTATTAGTGGCGAATTGTCCCACTTGCAGAATACTAAAACTTCCTGCCTAGCCTCTGGCATTTCATCATCAACACTAACCCATTCACTCACAATCATTCCCCTTGACGCCATAGCGGCGCTCATCCAATTCCTTTAGCACTTTGTTGAATTCCAGAAAGTTATCAGTCCTTATTGCGCTCATAACAAATTCAGAATCATCTTTCATAGCTGAAATTTCTTGAAATTGATAGGCGTTGAATGTCCCATTATTACTATTTACAATATCGTAAACTGTTATTCCAAGGCGCAGATCATTTGTGAAGCTTACTGATAAGTCTACCTGCAAGTTAATTAATTTAAGCTTTGAGATTTTCGATAGCAGTGATCGATATAGAGAAATCATATCTTTTCGCTTATGCTCATTTAAAATACTTTGCTCTTTATCTGTCGTAAACATAACAACCTCCTAAGTTAATAATTTATCCTAGGCCTTAGAATAATAAAACCTGAAACCATGAATACATAACAGCCATGACCAAGCATATGAAAACAAAAATAATTCCCATTCCTATTTTGTGCTCCAAGTCTTCCATCACAACCCCCTAAATTAATAAATACCCGTATCTCACGACACTGGAACTGGAGCGGGATTCACCGCCTGTCTATCACCTCCTGCTAGGGTGGGTGTTTAACTCCAGCAAATAGCAACGAAGCTAGATGCTAGTAATAGCGCAATAAATTGGAGCAGGTCATAGCCATCAGCGCCGACAAAAAGGTTAAATATGTAAGTTGCCCATTACTGCGTTCAAACGCGGTTAAATGGCCATCTATGGT
>JBALXI010000092.1:0-1465 GCA_036960605.1 Oleispira sp.
GTGATCCAATGGCTAAGTCAGCATAACCATCATTATCGAAGTCACCAGAGGCTAAAGAAAATCCGAAATGATCATCGTCCTCCATGCGTGTTGCCATCCAGTACTTGTTCAACAGCAATGAGCGGCGATTATTAATGCTAACCTCCATTCCTTTCAATGCCGAATTACGTTCGTACTGCTGAGCAACTGCCGCCGGTGTTAAGCCAAAGTGGTAATTGTTGGAGCTATGACTTACTTCTGCATCGATGCGATAACGCATGCGACATAAGACCTTGGTTATAAGTGTGCGGCTGTCCATGACGCGTGTCGACGCTGGAGGTGAAATTTAACGGGGTTGCTGGCCTGCCGCGCAGGTTCGTGCGGCGTTTATGGCGGGGCTTAGTTTTGCTTATGCGAATGTGATGAGTTCTGATGAATTGATTGCCTAGATTGGTAACCAAGTGCTGTATAGTTTTCAATAATGAGTCATCATTATCTATCTGGTGTAACTCACAATTGAAGAACATTCATCATGATGATGTTCTTCATGCTTGCTCATGAATTAGTGGAAGCCATATTTTTGGCTGTAACTCATTTCAGTATATTGTTATGAATCTTTTTTTACCGCTAAGCTTGCACCTAAAATTGCAGCAGGTATAAGAGATATTAAACCAATTGTATCAAACCATATTGGATCAAATGTACTTGTAGCCATACTAAGAACCATACCAATACCAGCAAAAATTAATGCATTTTTATAGGGCGCTAAATTACCAATATTTGCACTAATGTAGCCACCAATTACTGTTGTTATAAAACTAATAATTAATGAGAATACAAGAAAATCTGTTGGTAATCCTTCATTGGCATTTTTAAAAGAATCCATAAACACGAAGGCGCCAGCGATTCCACTGACAATATCCAAAACAATTGCGATTACCAGTGCGATGATAATCCCTTTGAAACTGATGTCTTTCATTTAAATGTCCTAAGTGAAGATTAATTACGGTCAGCTACACGAAGTGAGTTCGTATAACCTTTCCCTGCTATTGATAGCGGCAACACTATATTTAACGTTCGCCTTTGTCAATTTGATATCTCTTAATAACCTCCGATCGGTTATCTTAATATATTGAGTTTCAGCGCAAGACTGTTTTGAGATGGGTCAATTTTAATATTTTGCTTATGTAAATGTAGCGAGTACTAATGAGATGTTGGCTGGGGTGTAAAAAAAGTTGTAAAAATGGACTCAGAAAATAAAAAATCCCTGATACACGATGTATCAGAGATTTTATTTTTCAATGAACTATCGCGATTAGTAAAAGCGCACTCACGTATGTAAGCGGCTTCTATTCATCCAATATTATTCGACTAGGTCATTCACTAATACTGTAATTGGCGTTGATACAGTGGTATTACCATCGCTTATCACAATACTAATTTGATAATAGTTATTAGCAGCAGTTGCGTGTTTGTTGGTCGCCTC
>JBALXI010000093.1:0-1454 GCA_036960605.1 Oleispira sp.
TTGTTGGAATTATTAACAGGGATAGTCGTATGATTTCAAACAAGTTTTCTCTTCATTCGCCTTTCCCAAATATAGGGCTAGCGGCTGCTGTAGCTAGGCTTCTAGCTCTTATTGACGAAGGCCCAAAGGACTACTCATCAGATTCTTGTGGCTGCTGCTGCTGCGACTAACCCACCAGCCCATCACACGGGCTTTTTTTTCGCCTGTTATTTGTCTAATTATTAAGTTGACTTAAATAGTTAGATTTCTAATTACTTAACTTAAGCTAATACATTAACAATCTAATAACTAACAAAGCCTCTTTATTGAGGCTTTTATTGGCTTTAATTTGTCGATAGTGTTGCATCCTGAAATAATAGGCGTACCATAGTGAAACAAATAAGGAGTTTGTAATGAAAGAAGAATTGAAAGAACTAGTAGGAAATCAGAAAAAGTTAATCGAATTACTAGAGTGTTCGCGGGCGCAAGCTTGGAGAATATGGACTGGTAAGAGTGAGCTAACTAAAGCTAATGAGAAGTTAATCAAGCTTCAAGTATCTTAATTAAACCCTGCTACTAACAGGGCTAAACAAACCAGAGAGTAATATTATGAATGAAATATCAGTAAATGCAAAAACAATGAGTAGTCGAGAGATTACTGAGTTGACTGGAAGCACTCACGAAGCCGTTAAAAAGTCTGCAGCGCGATTATCTGCAGCTAAATTAATCACTTCGCCATTGGCGGACACCCCATACACTGCAGAGAATAAGCAAACCTATTACGAATTATACTTTAATAAGCGCGACTCGCTGGTTCTGGTTGCCAGATTGTCGCCTGAGTTTACTGCAGTCATTGTTGATCGATGGCAAGAGCTTGAGTCTGCAGCTCAGAAACCTGCAGTCTTGCCAAGTAATTACATTGAAGCCCTGCAGGCATTAATTGAAAGTGAGCAAGGGAAAGCTGCAGCGAAAGAACAACTAGAGCTTGCCGCTCCTAAAGTAGCCTTTGTTGATCGATACGTTGAATCAACCGGTAATAAAGGGTTTCGCCAAGTCGCTAAATTACTAGGTGTAAAAGAACCTGCCTTTCGTAAATTCCTAACAGACAATAAAATCATGTACCAGCTTGGTGGCGAGTGGGCAGCGTATCAAAACCACATCGACGCAGGCCGCTTTAATACGTCTACTGGCGAGAATAACGAACACGCATACAATACAGCCAAGTTTACACCGAAGGGCGTGACGTGGATTTGTGAATTGATTGAGGGTGAAAAATAATGAAGTGGATTAAGCACGACACTAATGCGAATCAAGACGCTAAACTTAAGCGTATGCGCATGAAGTATGGCCTAGAGGGTTACGGCCTGTATTGGTATTGCCTAGAGCTTATAGCGGCTGACGTTGATCGCTACGATCGCAGGTTGCTGACCAAAACGCTTGGCTTTATCTTCAGCAGAAACGGCTGCTGTATCGCC
>JBALXI010000094.1:0-1432 GCA_036960605.1 Oleispira sp.
CTTCACTTTGAAGTAGATGTTATGCGAAAGCGAGCTCAGCTAGCAATGAAGTCAGGTGAAGTAGATATCTTAAATTTACTATTTGATATCGCATTGCGAGGATATGAGAATGGAACGTCAACATTAAAAAATGCTATTGATGTATCATTTGTTGAAGCATTAGATTTCGAAAATACAAAAAAGAATTCTTATGAATGGGCATGGAAAGCAATGCCTGAAAGACTAAAAAAATTACACATTGCATTTCATCGTGAGATTTAATGTAACAAAAAGTTGGTGGTTCAGCCCCTGCGGGGCTTGGACGCTTTCAGCGCCCCACAACAAAAGCGTTAAGTAATTATTATGTTCAATAAACTACTATCAAAAATTCTAAAATCTAAAAATGCTGAATATCATCCTGCTGTAAATGTGTGTGCGGATGAGATGAGTAAAGGTTTATACCCAATCAAAGCTGTATATCTGATAAAACAGCCAAATAATGATAATGACTTAGCATTTAGGGTTGATTATGATCTACCAAGCTACTGTGTATCTCATAGTGCATATTTATCGCTCATATTAAATGGACAAGTGCTATCATCGATTTGGCTTGAAGTGGATAAAATTGCGAGAGGCAAGAAACGATTCTTGATGAATAGTATATCTAGATCGGTAGTCTCTGAGTCTAAGCTTGTCTTACACTTCTCTGATGAAAAATATCCCGTATCGAATATATATACTTATGAAATCGCAACTAAGGATTTCAACGTTACTTAACAAAAGCATGTTGCATAAACCACTGCGTGGTTTGGACGGTTTTTCCGCTCGTTCCTCGCTCCAAAACCGCCGCAAATGCTAGGCGTTAGCCGTTTAGGATTCATGGATGACTAGTAAGTTTTCAAAATCTGGAATTATTTTGGCTATAACAGGTATCGTCTTATACATGACTGTACTTCGTTACTGGTCTTTTCGCGATGGAGCTAGTTTAGTTCTGGCTCCTTACTACGCGAAGATTCTTTCAGCGTTTTCTACCGCGAAAGAAATTGAACCTTCCTTTGTTTCTTCTGGATTTTCTCTTACTGAGAATGTTTCGATATACATGACTGCTGGTATTGCATTTTCACTTGGACTGGCTGCTATCTTTTTGTCCCTTAAATCAATACGCAGGCACGAAGTAGTGACGTATACTGTAGCTTCACTTTTACTCGGCAATGCAGTATTTATGCTGTATAGCTTTAAGGTAGCACTTGTTACTTTAGTTATTTCTGGAATTTATGCAGTTTATCTAAAGTCACGGCTAACAAGTGCTTGAAAAGGATTCAAAAAATGTGTCATGATTTTTGCGAGCAAAAATACAAGCCACATTTCCATCACCTGTTAAGCTTGCGATTGTTATAAAAAGTAATGTGATTATGTATTTCATATGTCTCTCTTTTACCATTCAGGTTCACGC
>JBALXI010000095.1:0-1387 GCA_036960605.1 Oleispira sp.
TGGATATACAGTATTTAAAAATGCACATAAACACACTTTTTTGACAGGGTTATCCGTGCAAACGAGCATGAGTGGGGCTGTATCACGGAAATCATCTGTATAAACAGTCATGATTTCAATTTGTACTTTCTTGTCATACTTTTGTCATGTGAATTACGTTTAATCATCCTTCTTGGTCTAGTCCAACTATTGGCGAGATAGAAAGGAAGGTTACATGTCGTTATCTCATAATCGTATTCAAAGCTCTATCCAGCACTCTATCCAAGCCTGGCTAAGCAGAGCACCGCAAGGGTGGTTTGTTGTTTTTGCTATCAGTGCGGCTTTTCTTACGTATTTTTCAATGTATGCGTTTCGCAAACCTTTCTCGGTGGGTTTGTATGAGCAAGAGGGTTACTTTGGTTTAGATTTTAAAGTCTTGCTGATTTTGAGCCAGGTGCTGGGGTATATGTTTTCTAAGTACATCGGTATCCGAGTAGTATCGGGCATGATGCACAATCGCCGAGCGTTGGTGATTATTGCGTTGGTGATGTGTGCTCAGGCGGCTTTATTTTTGTTTGCGGTATTACCGGCGCCGTTAAAACCTTTAGCGATGTTTTTGAACGGTTTGCCGCTCGGTATGATCTGGGGTTTGGTATTCAGCTATTTAGAAGGGCGCAAGACCAGTGAGCTGTTAGGGGCGGGATTAAGCGCGACCTTTATTGTGGCGTCGGGAATGGTGCGCAGTGTGGGTAAGGGGCTGATTGTATATTGGGATGTGGATGAGTTTTGGATGCCGGTTTTAACGGGGTTGATCTTTACGCCGCTATTGTTCATTTCTGTGTATGCCTTAAGTTTGTTGCCAGAACCCAATGCTGAAGATGAGGCGTTAAGAAATAAGCGCGAGCCAATGGCGGGTAGTGATCGCTGGAAGTTGTTTAGCCAGTATTGGTTTGGTTTATTGGCGCTGATTTTTGCGTTTATGATGTTTACCGGTTTGCGTGATTTTAGGGACAACTTTTCTTCTGAGATTTGGATGGCGTTAGGTTTTGGTAATGAACCTGCCATTTTTACCTATGCGGGTATTCGCATTGCGGGCATGGTATTGGTCGCGTTGGCTTTGTTGATGTTGATTCGCGATAACTTTAAGGCGTTCACGGCGAACCATGTGGCGATTGTAATCGGTTGTGTGATTATGGTGTTGAGTACGCAGATGTTTCAGCAGGGTTCTTTGGATAGTAAGGTATGGATGGTGGCGCTCGGCACCGGTTTGTATTTGGCTTATATTCCTTTCAACTGTTTTCTGTTCGATCGCTTTGTTGCCGTTGCCGGCCCTTATGTTTTGGTATGGTTTCTATTAGAAATAATACACATCAGTATGCCAACGTTGTATTTAATAGGAGGAAGCGTC
>JBALXI010000096.1:0-1383 GCA_036960605.1 Oleispira sp.
TAAAATATACGGCAATTCCGAGCAACATAATTGCCGAAATAAAAACCCTAATTAACCAAAGGGTATCCGCTTGCTCTAAAGTCTCTGGGTACGGTATTTGAAGGCCATTATTTTCTTGATCATATATTTTTTGAAATTGAAATCCATTATCAAAAAGGAGTCTGACTTTTTGCCACTGTTTCTTATCTGATTTTTTTGGTGCTTTAAAATGACGGCCAAAGTTATATGAAGGGCCACCACATTCAGGGCATTTTAATTCCTTAAGCCACTTATCAGAATGGTAGTCAATTTCTCTTTTAAAAGACTTACAGCACTGAAAGCATGCGAATGCCATATTATACGGTGAACTCATACTATTCCTTGATGCATATAACGCCAAAAGCATGGGCGCGGCTTTTTTGCGTCCAATGCCTTTTTTTGTTAGCTGTTTAATTGCAAGACAGTGGTAAATCATGCTGTCCTTGTTTAATAAATTGTGGGTAGCCGTAATCAGTTTTGTAAGAGACTATAACAGCTTCTCTATGTACATTAACGTTAAAAGCGCCATGATAATATCTGTGTATAGGAACGTAACTAGCAAATGAAAGAACCCAATCATCACTATTGTTCTTCAGCCACTCCACTATATTTTCGTAACTTTCATCATTTCCATAGATCTGCTTCCCACAATATTTAAATTCTGTAGGAATAAGATCTGCATCTATGCTCTGTTCTCGAAACATATACAGATATACACCTAAAGTAATAACTATTAGGACTCCGAGAAGGTAACCAATAACTTTAAAAATAATATTCATATACAGCTAACGCCAATATTGTGGGGCGCTGAAAGCGTCCCAGGAGCACAGCGACGTGCACCAATGTTTTGTTAGAACTAATCAAACCAAAAAACCAGTTTAGATTTAAGTTCTTCCCCATTAAAAATGAATACTTCTGCTTTTGTATCAGATTTCCATTGAATGGATTCAACTATCTGATCCTGGAGCAGATTTCCTGAGACAGGATAACTTTCTTTACTTCCTACAACTGAAACTTGTACCGACGTGTATCCCAATGCACCATTATCGTAGTTATATACACCAACTTTCAGTTTCCCATTAGGAGAGAAAGACTCTTGCAATAGCTGCCTATATTCATCAGACCAAACAGTTTCTGGCAAGGAGGCTTTTACGTAAAAAAAGATACTAGCAGCCAGTACAATGGGAATTAACGCTCCAATAAATATATTTCTCATAGGTTCTAACAGCGTGCTATACGAACGGATGCCGCATAACACCTTATATCTGGGAAAGGCGAACGAAGAGAAAACTTGTTTGAAATCATACGACTATCCCTGTTAATAATACGCATAACAATATATAGGCTGTTCGCTTTTGTCAATTT
>JBALXI010000097.1:0-1364 GCA_036960605.1 Oleispira sp.
TTCGGTCCTTCTAAAGGCGCTGCCCAGTTAGAAGGCTCTAAAGCGTTCACTAAAGATTTCTTAGCGCGTCATGACATGCCTTAAATTGGCAAATAGACTAGATAAATCAATGACTTCCAACCCTATGATGAGAAAGATGCTAGGAGATATTAAAGTAAATCATGATGCAGTCATGACTAAGTCAGCGGAACCCATGCAAGATAAGACTAGACTAGATGAGAATAGAATAGATAAGACTAAAGAAGAAGTTAAACAAGAAAGACTTCCTGTTCCGGCAAAGCCGAAACCCTTACCTAAGTTTGAAATTAATGATCTTGTTTTTGCTGAAGAAATGTACAAGCGTTTATTAGTGATTAACCCGAACCACAAACAGCCAAATCTTGAAGTGTGGGCTAATGACATAAGAATAACGAGAGAGCGCGACAGTAGATCACTGGATGACTTGTGGAATGCTTTTGACTGGGCAAACAAAGACAGCTTTTGGTGCAAGAATATTCTTAGCCCGTCAAAGCTGCGAGAGCAATTTGATAAACTATCTCTTCAAATGTCTGCACCACCTAAAGCAAACAGCGGCCAGCAAAAAGTTGACCCTAATAATCTTTGTCCTCTGAACGGGAATTGGTAATGGAAGATTTTGACAAGGGTAAGTTTGAAACCCTAATGAACGCCACGGCATCCATGTACAACCGCACGCCTTCCGATGGTACGCAGTTGATGATGTACTTCAACGCGCTAAACCGATTTAGCTTTCAAGATGTACAGACAGGTTTTAACGCTCACATACAAAACCCTGATAACGGCCAGTTCTTTCCTAAACCTGCTGACATTATCCGCTACATGGACGGAGGATCAGAAACTCAAGCTGGTGCGGCATGGACAAAGGTTGATAAATCTATTCGAACAGTCGGCCCTTACCAGAATATTGTTTTTGATGATCGGATCATTCACGCGGTGATAGCTGATATGGGAGGCTGGATTCTAATGTGTGGCACTAGCGACCAGGAATATCCATTCAAGAAAAATGAATTTGTGAAGCGCTACACCGGTTACCGTAGTAGACCGCCTGAAGACTACCCGCGATTACTTGGCGGCATAGCTCAGCAAACAAACGATATGCGCAAGCTAGGTACGATCGAAGCCCCTGTAATTATTGGCAGCATGGAAGATGCTAGATTAACTTACTCCGGAGGCTCTGAGAGCGGCAAGAAGACAGTTCACCGCATAAGTATGGCTGAGCTAACAGGAAAGCCAGAGAATGCCATAGCGGATCAATCAAAGCCGTTAGAGGGTGATTTGAAGGCAATGCTCACCAATCTTGAAGATGGAGATGTTCTTTTCATTGATGAGATACATCGCTTAAGCCC
>JBALXI010000098.1:0-1308 GCA_036960605.1 Oleispira sp.
CGCTGAAGAAGTTGGCCTTACGGATTGAGCCTGATACTGTGTGTGACATATTCTTTTCTCTCTTGGTATTGCGAGCTATATGCCCGCGTTAGTTTTAATAAATGCTTTGTATGCTGGGTCTGCTATTTGATCCAGTACCGTATTGTCTTGTTTTACTGCATCAATCCAGCCTTTTGCAACGTCATCAACAACAAAACCTGCTTGCTTCTTACTAACAGTGCTTGCTAGATTGCCGTCATCATCCTCTGAAGGTATTCCGCACATTGCTTGAAGTGCGTACCGCTTAGCGTAGGTTATCGCGCTGCCTGAGCCTTGAGGGTCTTTCTTAACAAGCGGCATCAAATATTCTGATTGAAGCCACTCGCCTGATTCGTGCATTAGCATTGTTTCAACGCCTGCTGACTGCCCATCACACAAAGGGAATTGAACAAATGATAAACCGTTATTGGCAAATGGCTCTTTAATCACGCGCATCACTGAAGATAAATCAGCGTACTTTGATTTAAAGAATGGGTTGTTGGCATCCTTAGCAGCGCCACCCATTTCTGACTGAGCTTTGCATAATGCCTTTGCTAGCTCCGTTATTGAGTCTGACTTATTCATATCCGCCCATCCTTCTCTTGCTTTAATGCCCTGGCTATTGCCGCTTTCTGCCTAACACTTATGTCATAGGCAATCTTGGCCGGTGGTGTTTTTGGTACTGCGTTATAAGAATCTACAATGCAATATATCTCATACCTAAAACTATTCGCCTTTGGTGAATCGTCAAGCCTGACCCTTTTACCGTTAACTGCCCTGTATGACAATCTAACTTCAATTTGCGGCTCTACTGCATACCTAAAGTTAAGATGTTCAATTCTGGCATTGGCATAAGCTGGAATAGCCATTAGAAACCCGTATCGTAATCGTTAATCAGTGATTTTGCAGTGCCTTTAATCTGTAGCTGAATCATAGCTTTCTGCTTTGATAGGCTAGGGTCATTACTGTTAATAACGTAAGTAACCAAACGAAGTTTAAACTCTTCAGGCATATCATCAAGAATGCGAGCTGACGAATCAATCTTCTTATCAGAGTGCAAGATATTGCCTTCTTCTAAATGCTCAATAACAAGCCCTAACGTCTGATCTTCAGTATTAGCGATTGCCAACTCCGCTACCGTTACTATCTCATTCATAATCAAACCCTTTTATTTAATTGCTTGTTGATTTGCATTCATCTTATGCCGTATACTTGACTTAGTTTTTAGCTCTTTGCTCTTCACGGAAGCGAATCTTATCTTGGCGATTCCTTTCGACGGCTTCTTTAACA
>JBALXI010000099.1:0-1302 GCA_036960605.1 Oleispira sp.
GAATGATAAAATAATTCCATTTGCACCGCCTACTTTCACATCGTTCTTTTTCTTCTCAATAAATCTTGGCATATTATGCTCCGTAACCTGATTGTTCTTTTCGACCATTGGCCTGTTTAGTTCTCCAGATATTGACCCGCTCTTGTGCAATGGTCATTCTCCAGCGTAATTCTTCTGACTGCTCTATGGCTATTCTAAGCGCCGTTAGCAAGTCGGTGTATTCATTGTGTGCGTAAGCGAATGATTCGCGCTCTTGACCTGTTTTAAGCCCTTCTTCAGCAGCTCTGCCGATCAATATAGCCTTCTTGCTTTTGCGAAACTCTCGCAGGTATTCAGTATCGGCTTTGGCCTTGGCGTATTCCTTTACAGAGCTACGCCATTCATGAATAAGTTTTTCTATATCCATTACTTAGGCAGCTCAGGTAGTGGCATCCAATGAGTTATCTCACAACCTATATCCTTAGCTCCAACCCAATGTATCTCAGTTGTAGCGCACGCATCACCAATAACTTCTAGATTGTCACACTTCTCAGTCCAATAATATTTGTCATGAAAAGCTATTAGTGGCGAATTGTCCCATTTGCAGAATACTAAAACTTCCTGCCTAGCCTTTGGCATTTCATCATCAACACTAATCCATTCACTCACAATCATTCCCCTTGCGCCTAGCGCTGTTAATAAATACCCGTATCTCACGACACTAGAACTGGAGTGGGATTCACCGCCTGTCAGATACTCATCACCTCACTGGTTATGAAATCTTAATACTCCTCTCCATTAAAAAAGCAAGATACCGTGCTAGCCGGTCTCATATCACTATAAACACCATGGCAATCAATACTTATAATTAAGTAGTCACCATATTCGTTATTTACACAATCAGGCACGTAGTTCTCAATAATTGACGAAAGCTCATTGCCATCCTTATCAAGCAAGTAGTAACTGCCTCCATCACATACTTTTTCATGTATTTCCAAACACTCATCTTTGGGCCACCCATCAATAACGCCGCTTTCAATATCATATACTATTGAAAAAACACCATTTACAAGCATTGGCGTATTCTCATTAAAAACACAGTCGTCCTCGCCCATGTATCGCGGTGAAAATTGAATCCTTACTTTTGCTGCATTAACTTCTACTTCTTTCATTATTTTTAATTTCATCACAAAATCCCTCTAATTTTAAATTCACCAAGAACAGAATAGACAACACCAGCGCTCACAACAATTGGCGGTCTATGCCATCGCCGTGAAATTCGCCTTGATCTTGGCCTTGCTCATGCAGCCTTTTGGTTTGTGG
>JBALXI010000009.1:0-761 GCA_036960605.1 Oleispira sp.
TGGGGTTTTTGGAATTTATTCTGTTTCCTTGTGATACCCATGCTAACGATCAAGTTGGTGTTCCATACATCGTAGTATTCTTGAACAAATCTGACCTTCTTGCAGAAGATTGCGGCGGCGCCGATTCTGAAGAATACGAAGAAATGATCGAGCTAGTAGAAATGGAGCTTCGTGAGCTTCTTTCTGAATACGATTTCCCAGGTGATGATACTCCAATCGTTGCTGGTTCTGCATTGATGGCCCTAAACGGCGAAGATGAGAACGAAATGGGTACTACAGCTGTTAAGAAGCTTCTAGAAACTCTTGATACTTATATCCCAGAGCCAGAGCGCGCTGTTGATGGTGATTTCATTATGCCAATCGAAGACGTTTTCTCTATTGAGGGTCGTGGTACTGTTGTTACTGGTCGTATCGAACGTGGCATCATTAATACGGGTGATGAAGTTTCAATCATTGGTCTTAAAGAAACTACTTCTTCTACTTGTACTGGTGTAGAAATGTTCCGTAAGATCCTTGATGAGGGTCGTGCTGGTGAAAACTGCGGTATCCTTCTTCGTGGTACTAAGCGTGAAGATGTTCAGCGTGGCCAAGTATTGGCTAAGCCTGGTTCAGTTACTCCTCACACTACTTTCTCTGCAGAAGTATATGTGTTGGGTAAAGAAGAAGGCGGACGTCATACTCCTTTCTTCAAAGGTTACCGTCCACAGTTCTACTTCCGTACTACAGACGTAACAGGTGCTTGCGAGCTACCTGAAGGCGTT
>JBALXI010000009.1:771-59973 GCA_036960605.1 Oleispira sp.
GAAAAGGAGCCGGTTTCGGCCACTTGGATGAAGGCGTTGAGATGGTAATGCCTGGTGATAACGTAAACCTAGAAGTAACACTTATCGCTCCAATCGCGATGAATGAAGGTCTACGCTTCGCTATTCGTGAAGGCGGCCGTACTGTAGGCGCTGGTGTTGTTGGTAAAGTAATCGCTTAATCGATTCCTATACTCTTCAATATCTTTTAGGTATTGAAATTAAAGTTAAAAATATTCTATAGCGTAAGTTGTTGATTATTTGAGGCTTTATATTGAGAAAGGCCTTCTTCCCTACTAGGGAAGGAGGCCTTTCTTTTTGTGTGCTTGACACTTTTTGATCAGAAGCATACAATTCGCCTCCCTTTTCGAAGGGTGTTCGGCTGTATATAAACATTAATTGGAGACTGGAACGAATGCAAAATCAAAGTATCCGTATCCGTTTGAAAGCATTTGACCATTTGTTGATCGATTCTTCGACTCAAGAAATTGTTGAAACTGCTAAACGTACAGGCGCTCAGGTTCGTGGTCCTATTCCACTACCTACTCGTAAAGAGCGTTTTACAGTATTGGTTTCACCACACGTCAACAAAGACGCTCGTGATCAGTTTGAAATCCGTACACATAAACGCATGCTTGACATTGTTGAGCCAACTGAAAAGACAGTTGACGCGTTGATGAAGCTTGATTTGGCTGCCGGTGTGGAAGTTCAAATTAGCTTAGGTTAATAATTAGACAATTTTGTTTGATTGTTAACCAGCACAGGTCTTGTGTAACGCTCAATGAAATCATTAGTGATTGATTTGGAGCGGCCATAGCGGGTATTAGCCCCCTACACTAGAGGAAAGTATTATGACTATAGGTTTAGTCGGCAAGAAAGCTGGCATGACCCGAGTTTTTTCTGAGGATGGCCAAGCTATCCCTGTAACCGTAATTGAAGTTCCGACTCAATTAGTTACACAGATCAAAACTCAAGAAACTGATGGCTACCAAGCTATTCAGGTTACTTATGGTGAGAAGAAAGCTTCTCGCGTTTCAAAGCCAGCAGCTGGTCACTTCGCTAAAGCGGGTGTTCAAGCAGGTCGTGGTCTTTGTGAATTCCGTACTGAAGAAGAGTTTACTGTAGGCGCTGAGCTTACTGTTTCTCGTTTTGAAGATGGGCAGAAAGTAGATGTAACCGGTACCTCTAAAGGTAAAGGTTTTCAAGGTGGTGTTAAGCGTTGGAATTTCCAAATGCAAGATGCTACACACGGTAACTCATTGTCTCACCGTGCACCTGGTTCAATCGGTCAGTGTCAAACTCCTGGTCGTGTTTGGAAAGGTAAGAAAATGGCAGGTCACATGGGTTCTGAGCAGGTAACTACTCAAAGCTTAGAGATCATTCGTGTCGATGTTGAACGCGGCTTGTTGTTGGTTAAAGGTGCAGTACCCGGCGCTACCGGCGGTGATCTGATCGTTAAACCAGCTGTTAAGATTAAGCGCTAGGAGAACAACTATGGAACTGACAACAAACAGTGGTGCCACTGTATCTGTTTCCGAAGTTGCTTTCGGTCGCGAATACAATGAATCATTAGTACATCAGGTTGTTACGGCATACCTGTCTACTGGTCGTCAAGGTACTAAAGCACAGAAAAACCGCGCAGCTGTAAGCGGCGGTGGTGCTAAGCCTTGGCGTCAAAAAGGTACTGGCCGAGCTCGTGCTGGTACATCTCGTGGTCCTATCTGGCGCAAAGGTGGTGTTACATTCGCCGCTAGCCCACGTAGCTTCGAGCAAAAAGTTAATAAGAAGATGTATCGCGCAGCGATGCAGAGCATTCTTTCTGAATTAGTTCGTCAAGAGCGTTTAGTTATTGCTGAGGAATTCACTATGGATTCTCACAAGACTAAAGACTTCGTTGCGAAGATGGCAGAGTTGCAGTTAAGCAACGTGCTTATCATTGCTGAAGATCTGGATGAAAAACTTTACTTAGCTTCTCGTAACGTTCCACACGTTGCAGTTACTGAAGCGGGTGCTGTTGATCCTGTGAGCCTAGTTGCCTTTGATAAAGTATTGGTAACAGTCTCTGCTCTTAAGAAATTAGAGGAGACTTTAGGATGAATCAGGAACGTATTTATAAAGTATTAATGGGTCCACGTATCTCTGAGAAAGCGACAGTTATCGCAGAGCAAGGTCAATATACCTTCGTGGTAGCGCCAGATGCTACAAAGCCTGAAATCAAGAAAGCTGTAGAAGCATTATTCAATGTTAAAGTTGAAAATGTTCAGGTCTTGAATCAGAAAGGCAAAACTAAGCGTACTGCACGCGGCATGGGTAAGCGTAACGATGTGCGTAAAGCATACGTTTCACTTGCTGCCGGTCAGGACATTGACTTCGCTGACGCGGAATAGGAGCTAGGGTAATGGCATTAGTAAAAACTAAACCGACTTCAGCTGGCCGTCGTCATCTGGTTAAGGTTGTAAACGCTGAGCTTCACAAAGGTAAGCCATTCGCTGGTTTGCTAGAGAAGAAAAGTAAGAGTGGCGGTCGTAACAATAACGGTCGAATTACTACTCGTCATATCGGTGGTGGTCATAAGCAACACTACCGTATGGTTGACTTTAAGCGTAACAAGGACGGCATTCCAGCTGTTGTTGAGCGTTTAGAGTATGATCCAAATCGCAGTGCTAACATTGCATTGTTGAAGTACCTAGATGGTGAGCGCCGCTATATTATCGCTCCTAAAGGTCTTTCAGCAGGTGATGAAGTCCGTTCTGGTGAAGATGCTCCTATTAAAATAGGTAGCTCTATGCCACTACGTAATGTTCCAGTAGGTAGTGTTATACACTGCATCGAATTGAAGCCTATGAAAGGTGCTCAAATCGCTCGTTCTGCTGGAACATCTGCTCAGCTTGTTGCTCGTGAAGGTACTTACTGCACCTTGCGTCTACGTTCTGGAGAAATGCGTAAAGTATTATCCGAATGTCGCGCTACTTTAGGTGAAGTAGGGAATAGCGAGCACAGCTTGCGCCAGCTTGGTAAAGCAGGTGCTTCACGCTGGAGAGGCGTACGTCCAACGGTTCGTGGTGTTGTTATGAACCCAGTTGATCACCCACATGGTGGTGGTGAAGGTCGTACATCGGGTGGTCGTCACCCAGTATCTCCGTGGGGTATGCCTACCAAGGGTTATAAGACTCGTTCGAACAAACGTACTGATAAACTTATCGTACGTCGTCGTTCCGCGAAGTAAATTAAAAAGAGGATTGAGCTGTGCCACGTTCATTGAAAAAAGGTCCTTTTATAGACCACCACTTGATGACAAAGGTAGAGACAGCGTTAGAATCGGGCGAAAAACGTCCGATTAAAACCTGGTCTCGACGCTCTACGATCTTTCCGGAGTTCGTAGGACTGACCATTGCCGTTCATAACGGCCGTCAACACGTGCCTGTTTTCGTTACTGAAGACATGGTTGGACATAAACTAGGCGAATTTTCTGTAACACGTACCTATAAAGGTCACGTTGCAGATAAGAAAGCTAAACGTTAATAAAGGGGTTATATTGTATGTCTGAAGTAGCCGCTATATTACGTGGAGCTCAACTGTCTGCCCAAAAGGCACGTCTAGTTGCGGATCAAATCCGCGGAAAAAATGTTTCTGAAGCGTTAACTATTCTTGAGTTTAGCCCTAAAAAGGGTGCTGACTTGATGAAGAAGGTATTAGAATCTGCCATCGCTAACGCTGAGCATAATGAAGGCGCTGACGTAGACGAGTTGAATATTTCAACTATCTTCGTTGACGAAGGTACTACCATGAAACGCATTCGTCCGCGTGCCAAGGGTCGTGCTGATCGTATCTTGAAGCGTTCTTGCCACATCACTATTAAAGTGTCTGAGAAATAGGGAGTCGAAGATGGGTCAGAAAGTACATCCTACTGGTATTCGTCTCGGTATTACCAAAGACCATAATAGTGTTTGGTATGCTGGTAGTGACAAATATGCAGATAATTTGTTAACTGATATCCAAGTACGTACTCTTATTGAGAAACGTCTTGTTAAAGCTTCAGTGAGCAAGGTAGTTATTGAACGTCCTTCGCAGAATGCAAAAGTTACTATTCACACTGCCCGTCCAGGTATTGTGATTGGTAAGAAAGGCGAAGACGTAGAGAAGCTACGTAAAGAAATCACTGATATGATGGGTATTCCGGTACACATCAATATTGAAGAGATCCGCAAGCCAGATCTTGATGCGAAATTAGTAGCGCAAAGCGTTGCTAGCCAGCTAGAGCGTCGTATTATGTTCCGTCGTGCTATGAAGCGCGCCGTTCAGAATGCTATGCGTGGCGGTGCTGAAGGCATTAAGATTCAAGTTGGTGGCCGTTTAGGTGGTGCTGAAATCGCTCGTTCAGAGTGGTATCGTGAAGGACGTGTTCCTTTACACACACTACGTGCGGATATCGATTATGGTACTTGCGAAGCACATACTACTTACGGCGTTATCGGCGTAAAGGTATGGATCTTCAAAGGTGAAGTCTTGGGTGGTATCGAAGAAGTTCGAAACCGTGCTAAAAACCAAGGCAAAAAGAAAGGCGGCCGTTCATAGGGGTTTTTAACCATGTTGATGCCAAAACGTACAAAGTTTCGCAAGATGATGAAGGGCCGCAACCGTGGCCTGGCTCGCGGAAGTAAAGTAAGCTTCGGTGAGTATGGCCTTAAGGCTACTGGCCGAGGTCGCATTACAGCTCGTCAAATCGAAGCTGCGCGTCGTGCAATGACTCGTAAAGTCAAGCGTGGCGGGAAAATCTGGATTCGCATTTTTCCTGATAAGCCTATTACCAGCAAGCCTCTTGAGGTTCGTCAAGGTAAGGGTAAGGGTAACGTAGAATACTGGGTATGCCAGATCCAACCAGGTCGTGTTTTATACGAAATGGAAGGTGTAAGTGAAGAATTAGCTCGTGAAGCGTTCGATCTTGCCGCGGCTAAATTGCCTATTGCTACAACATTCGTTAAACGGACGGTGATGTGATGACGGCGATCGATTTAAAAGATAAGTCAGTAGCTGAGTTGCAAACTCAGTTAGAAGAGCTATTGAGCGATCAATTTAAGTTGCGCATGCAGAAGTCTACTGGTCAGTTGGGTCAATCCCATCTAATCAAGCAGACGCGTCGTAACATAGCTCGCGTAAAAACCGTGCTGGCTCAGAAGGCAGGTGAATAATCATGAGTGAACAAACTACTGCACGCACCCTTACTGGTAAGGTTGTAAGCGATAAGATGGATCAAACCATCACTGTTCTTATAGAGCGTCGTGTTCAACACCCGATCTATAAGAAATTCGTGAAGCGTTCTACGAAAGTACACGCCCACGACGCTAACAACGAATGCCAAATTGGTGACGTGGTTACTGTTAAGGAATCTCGTCCTTTGTCTAAAACAAAGACTTGGACGTTGGTTACCGTTGATGAGCGCGCCGTTAAGGTTTAGCGCAGTTACTAGGAGCAAATGGCATGATCCAAACACAATCAATGCTGGATGTTGCTGATAACAGCGGCGCCAAACGTGTAATGTGTATTAAGGTTTTGGGCGGTTCACACCGTCGCTATGCCCGTATCGGCGACCTTATTAAGGTATCCGTTAAGGAAGCAATTCCACGCGGTAAAGTTAAGAAGGGTCAAGTACTTACAGCTGTTGTTGTTCGTACACGTAAAGGTGTTCGTCGTCCGGATGGTTCTATCATCCGTTTCGATACGAATTCTGCAGTATTATTAAATGCTTCAGATGCACCTATCGGTACCCGTATTTTTGGGCCAGTGACTCGTGAGCTTCGTTCTGAGAAGTTCATGAAGATCATTTCCCTAGCACCTGAAGTGTTATAGGGGAGAGATAGTATGTTAAAAATTCGTAGAGATGACGAAGTAATTGTTATTGCCGGAAAAGATAATGGTAAGCGAGGCAAAGTAGTTAAAGTACTTGCCGACAATCGTGTTATCATTAGCGGCATTAATATGGTGAAAAAACACCAAAAGCCTAACCCGCAGCTGCAGCAACCAGGCGGCATCGTTGAAAAAGAAGCTGGAATTCAAGTTTCTAACGTTGCAATCTGGAACCCTAAGACTGAAAAAGCCGACCGTGTTGGCTTTAAAGTTGAAGGCGAGACTAAAGTGCGTGTTTTCAAATCAACCGGCGAAGTAATCGCTTAAAGCAACTAGGAGAAACAGATATGTCACGTTTGAAAGAACTGTACAAATCAGATGTAGTAGCCAAGTTGACTGAAGAGTTTGGTTACAAAAACGTTATGGAAGTGCCTCGCGTTACTAAAATTACCCTGAATATGGGTGTTGGTGAAGCGTTAGGCGATAAGAAACTTCTTGATAACGCCGTTACTGATATGGAAGCAATGTCAGGTCAGAAAGCTGTTGTTACTAAGGCTCGCAAATCAGTTGCAAGCTTTAAAGTACGTGATGGCTATCCGATTGGCTGTAAAGTAACCATGCGTGCAGATCGTATGTGGGAATTTTTAGATCGTCTAATCGACATCTCTCTTCCTCGCGTACGTGATTTCCGTGGCTTGAACGGTAAATCGTTCGACGGCCGTGGTAACTACAGCATGGGTGTGAAAGAGCAGATTATCTTCCCGGAAATCGAATACGACAAAGTCGATAAGATTCGCGGTATGGATATCACTATCACAACTACAGCTAATACGAACGACGAAGGTCATGCTTTATTGAAAGCATTGAACTTCCCGTTCCGTAACTAACGGAGGTCTCATGGCTAAGATCAGTATGAAACAGCGTGAAGCTAAGCGTGAGCAACTTGTTGCTAAATACGCTGAGAAACGCGCTGCACTGAAGGCGATTATCTTAAACGTTAACTCTTCTGACGAAGATCGTTGGGCTGCGCAAATTCAATTGCAAAAGCTTCCACGTGATTCTTCTAAGAGCCGTTTACGTAACCGCTGCCAAATCACAGGTCGTCCACATGGCGTATACCGTAAATTCAAGCTTTCCCGTATTAAGTTACGTGAAGAAGGCATGAAAGGTAACGTTCCTGGCCTGAAAAAAGCTAGTTGGTAAGCAATTCCGGCTGCTGAAAGAAGAGCATTGTAATGATGCTCTTTTTTTCACTGCTTAGGGCGCTGTACAACAGAGGAAAGACACATGAGTATGCAAGATCCCTTAGCGGACATGCTTACTCGTATTCGTAACGGCCAAATGGCCGGGCACGCGAATGTGAGTATGCCGTCTTCTAAGTTAAAAGTATCTGTAGCCCAGTTGCTACAAGATGAAGGTTATATCACTGCGTTTGCAGTTGAAGGCGATGCTAAACCAAGCCTGAATATAGACCTTAAGTACTACGAAGGTAAGCCAGTAATTGAGACTATCAAACGTGTTAGTCGCCCTGGTTTACGTCAATACAAAGGCACAGTTAAGCTACCAAAAGTAGAAGCTGGTCTTGGTGTTGCCATTGTATCCACTTCGAAAGGTGTAATGACTGATCGTGCGGCTCGTGCTCAAGGCATTGGCGGCGAAGTTATTGCCACTGTTTTCTAAGGAGATTTACAATGTCACGTATTGCAAAAGCTCCTGTAGCTATTCCGGCTGGTGTTGAAATTACACTCGCTGAGTCCAAAATCGCTATCAAAGGCGCTAAGGGCACTCTAGAGTTGAATATCCATTCATCTGTAGAAATTAAACAAGAAGAAAACAATATTGTTTTCGCTCCGAAGAACGGTGATAAAGCGGCCATGGCTATGGCTGGTACTTTCCGTTCTCTAGTGAACAATATGGTTATTGGCGTAACTCAAGGCTACCAGAAGAAATTAATTCTTCAGGGCGTTGGTTATCGTGCCAAAACTTCTGGAAAAGTCGTCAACCTAAGCTTAGGTTTCTCACATCCAGTGGATTATGAGTTACCTGCAGGCATCAAAGTAGAAGTACCATCTCAAACTGAGATTGTTATTTCTGGTGCTGATAAGCAACAAGTTGGTCAAGTAGCCGCAGAAATTCGTGGATACCGTCCGCCAGAGCCTTATAAAGGCAAAGGTGTTCGATATGCTGACGAAAACGTGCGTCGCAAAGAAGCTAAGAAGAAATAAGGTACTAGGCTCATGAATGAGAAGAAAACAGCTCGTTTACGCCGTGCCCGTAAAACTCGTATGCGTATTCGCGAGAAGGGTACAGTACGTCTGTGTGTAAATCGTACACCCAGACACATTTATGCTCAGATTCTTTCTTCCAGTGGTGCTGAAGTGTTAGCTACAGCCTCTACTGTTGAAGCAGATCTGCGTGCAACTACTACTGGTAACGTCGAAGCGGCAACTAAAGTTGGTCAGCTTATTGCTGAGCGCGCTAAAGCTGCTGGTGTCACCAAGGTTGCATTCGACCGTTCTGGTTTCCAATACCATGGTCGTGTTAAGGCCCTGGCTGATGCAGCCCGTTTGGGCGGCTTGGAATTCTAAGGGGTAGGAACAATGGCAAATAATGAACGCGTAGAGCGTAACGAAAGCGATCTGCAGGAAAAACTGGTTCAAGTGAACCGAGTTGCAAAAGTAGTAAAAGGGGGTCGTATATTCGGCTTCACTGCTTTGACTGTAGTTGGCGACGGAAATGGTAAAGTTGGTTTTGGACGCGGAAAAGCACGTGAAGTGCCTACTGCAATCCAAAAAGCAATGGACGCCGCTAAGCGTAATATCATTCAGGTTGAACTGGATGGTACGACTTTGCAGTATCCGATAAAAGCACGCCACGGCGGTTCTAAGGTTTACATGCAGCCAGCATCAGAAGGTACTGGTATTATTGCCGGTGGTGCAATGCGTGCAGTTTTAGAAATGTGTGGTGTTAAAAACGTATTGGCAAAATGTTACGGGTCTACAAACCCAGTTAACGTTGTTCGTGCAACTTTCAATGGCTTGAATCAAATGAAGTCACCTGAACAGATTGCAGCCAAACGTGGTAAATCCGTAGAAGATATTCTGGGGTAAGGCATCATGGCTAAGAAAACTGTTAAGGTTACACAATTGCGCAGCTCAATCGGCAAATTGCCGAAGCATCGCGCAACTATTAAAGGTCTAGGCCTTCGTAAGATCGGTCACACTGTAGAGTTAGAAGATACTCCATCAGTACGTGGCATGATCAACAAGGTTCAATACATGCTTAAGGTAGAGGGATAATAAGATGCGTCTTAATGAACTCAGCCCTGCTAAAGGTGCTAAAACTGCACGTAAGCGTGTAGGACGTGGTATCGGTTCAGGTCTTGGTAAGACTTGTGGTCGTGGCCATAAAGGACAAAAGTCTCGTTCAGGTGGTAAGGTTGCCCCTGGTTTTGAAGGTGGTCAAATGCCTTTACAACGTCGCTTGCCAAAATTTGGTTTTACTTCACGTAAAGCTCAATATACTGCAGAAGTTCGTTTAAACGAACTAACTAAAGTAGAAGGCGACATCGTAGATTTAGCAGCTCTTAAAGCTGCTGATATCATCGGCGATAAAATCAAGCGTGCTCGCGTGATTTTGTCCGGTGAGATCAAACAAGCGGTTACTATCAAAGGTTTGAAAGTAACTAAAGGTGCTCAGGCTGCTATTGAAGCTGCCGGTGGGAAAATCGAGGACTAAATGGCTAAAGGCTCACTACCGCAAGGCATGCAAAGTGGATTAACCGAGCTTTGGACTCGGATCCGCTTTGTATTCTTAGCGATTATCGTATATCGAATTGGGGCACATATTCCTGTACCAGGAATTAACCCTGATCAATTAGCGCAGATGTTTGAACAGAATCAAGGCACGATCTTGAGTATGTTCAATATGTTTTCGGGTGGTGCATTAGAGCGCATGAGTATTCTTGCGCTTGGCATCATGCCTTACATTTCTGCTTCTATTATTATGCAATTGCTAACGGCAGTGAGCCCCCAGCTAGAACAGCTGAAGAAAGAAGGTGAAGCTGGTCGCCGCAAGATCACGCAGTATACGCGCTACGGCACGGTACTGTTGGCTACTATCCAGGCAACTGGTGTGTCAGTCGGTCTTGCAGGACAAGGTATAACCTTTAGCTCTGGCATGGACTTCTATCTGGGAGCTATTCCGTCTTTCGTATGTGGTGCAGTTTTCTTAATGTGGTTGGGTGAACAAATCACTGAACGTGGCATTGGAAACGGCATCTCTATACTGATTTTCGCGGGTATCGTTGCAGGCTTGCCTGGTGCAATCGGTCAAAGTTTCGAATCAGCACGTCAAGGGGACTTAAACATCCTTGTGTTGTTAGGAGTTGCGATTGTAGCGGTTATGATTGTTGCATTTGTTGTTTTCGTTGAACGAGGACAGCGCCGCATCACGATTAATTACGCTAAGCGCCAGCAAGGTCGTAAGGTATTTGCTGCACAGACAAGCCATTTACCATTGAAATTGAATATGGCTGGTGTTATTCCTGCTATTTTTGCATCAAGTCTGTTATTATTCCCCGCTTCAATCGGCCAGTGGTTTGGTCAGAGCGAAGGGATGGAATGGTTGCAGGATGTATCTTTAGCGTTAGGACCTAGTCAACCGCTATATATCGTACTGTTTGCAGCGGGTATCATCTTCTTCTGTTACTTCTATACGGCGTTGATGTTTAACCCGAAAGATGTAGCTGAGAACTTGAAGAAGTCTGGTGCTTTTATTCCAGGGATTCGTCCAGGAATACAAACTGCTAACTATATTGATGGTGTATTAGGTAAGTTGACATTGTTCGGCTCCTTATATATCGCGGCAGTGTGCTTAATGCCACAGATGCTAGTCGTCTTGGCTGATGTACCCTTCTATTTCGGTGGTACTTCGTTATTGATTGTTGTAGTGGTCGTGATGGACTTTATGTCCCAGGTGCAATCGCATTTGATGTCACATCAGTATGAATCTGTAATGAAGAAATCAAATTTAAAGAATTTCGGTTCTGGTAGCGTTCCACGCTAACAGGCTGACTTGATAGGAGATCGTCATGAAAGTACGTGCTTCTGTAAAAAAAATCTGCCGTAATTGTAAAACGATTCGTCGTAACGGTAGTGTGCGAGTGATCTGTACTTCAGATCCTAAGCATAAACAGCGTCAAGGCTAATAATAGTCTTGATCATTGGTGGTGTTTAAGATTATGTTACTTGCATTTTATGTGAGTCACATATAATATCTTGCGCCCTTTATAAGCAAAAACTGATTGGAGTTAGACATGGCCCGAATCGCCGGTGTCAACATTCCTGATAACAAGCACGCGGTTATCTCCCTGACTTACGTTTTCGGCGTAGGTCGTTCTACCGCGAAGCAGTTATGTGCTAGTACTGGAATTGCTGAAACGATTAAAATTGCTGATCTATCTGAAGCCCAACTTGATGAACTTCGTAACGAAGTAGGTCAATTGACGGTTGAAGGTGATCTTCGTCGTGAAAAACAAATGAACATCAAGCGATTGATGGACATGGGTTGCTTCCGTGGCATACGCCACCGTCGCGGTCTTCCAGTTCGTGGCCAACGCACTAAAACAAATGCGCGTACTCGTAAGGGTCCTCGCAAACCAATCCGTAGATAATACGGATTGGCTTTTAGTGTAGCTGCATTGTCATTGTTTAGGTTGCAGTGTTGATATTAAAAGTAGGAATGTAGAATATGGCTAAGCCAGGAAATTCTCGTACTAAGAAGAAAGTTAAAAAGCAGGTTGCGGACGGTATCGCCCACATTCATGCCTCTTTTAACAATACCATCGTAACTTTGACCGATCGCCAAGGTAATGCTCTTGCATGGGCAACCGCAGGTGGGTCTGGTTTCCGTGGTTCACGTAAAAGCACACCGTTCGCTGCACAGGTTGCTGCAGAAAGAGCTGGTGAAGCTGCTAAAGAATATGGATTGAAGAACCTTGATGTTGAAGTTAAGGGTCCTGGTCCAGGTCGTGAATCTGCGGTACGTGCATTAAATGCATGTGGTTACAAGATTAACAACATCACAGACGTGACGCCGATTCCTCATAATGGTTGTCGTCCGCCTAAGAAACGTCGTGTATAAGGAGACAGAATAGTGGCACGTTATATTGGTCCTAAATGTAAACTGTCTCGTCGCGAAGGCACTGACTTATTCTTGAAGAGCGGCGTTCGCGCATTAGACTCCAAGTGTAAGCTAGAAACTAAGCCTGGCGTACACGGCGCTGGTCGTGGTCGTTTATCCGACTACGGTCTACAATTGCGTGAAAAGCAGAAAGTTCGTCGTTTATACGGTGTTCTGGAAAAGCAATTCCGCGGATATTACAAAGAAGCTGCACGTCGTAAAGGCGCTACAGGTGAAAACCTGCTTCAGTTGCTTGAATCTCGTCTAGATAACGTTGTTTATCGTATGGGCTTTGGTTCAACTCGTGCAGAATCTCGTCAGCTGGTATCACATAAGTCGATTACGGTTAACGGCACTGTCGTTAATGTTGCTTCTTTCATGGTTAAAGGCGGTGACGTTGTCGCTGTTCGTGAGAAAGCAAAGAACCAAGATCGTATTAAAAGTGCACTTGCTCTTGCTGGTAATCGTGGAGATTCTTCTTGGATCGATGCGAACGCTACTAAGATGGAAGGAACATTTAAATCTGTTCCTGAGCGCGCTGATTTACCAGCAGAGATCAACGAAAACCTAATTGTGGAACTTTACTCTAAATAATTAGAGCATCGTAAGGGGCAGCTATGCAGCGCGCAGTAAACGAATTTTTGACACCGCGTCATATTCAAGTTGAAGAAATGAGCAAGACTCATGCGAAAGTGACTCTTGAGCCACTGGAGCGTGGTTTCGGTCATACACTTGGCAACGCTTTGCGTCGAATCTTGCTGTCCTCCATGCCAGGAGCGGCAATTGTAGAGGTAGAGATCGACGGTGTACTTCATGAGTACAGCACGATCGAAGGGGTACAAGAGGACGTAATTGAAATCTTGTTAAACCTTAAAGGTGTTGCAGTCAAACTTCACGAACGTGATGAAGCGACTCTGACTCTAGTTAAATCTGGAGCAGGTGCAGTAACCGCTGCCGATATTCAACTGGATCACGGTGTTGAAATCGCTAACCCTGAGCATGTAATTGCTCATTTAGCGGCAGGCACTGAACTGAAGATGACGTTAAAAATCACTTCAGGTCGTGGTTATGAGACTGTAGAGTCTCGCAACCAAAACGATGAAGAAACGAAGGCGATTGGCAAATTGCAAATCGATGCGACTTATAGTCCAGTTCAGCGTATTTCATACAGTGTAGATAATGCACGTGTTGAACAGCGTACTGATCTTGATAAGTTGGTTATCGAATTGGAAACCAATGGTACTATCGATCCAGAAGAAGCGATTCGTCGCTCTGCTACAATTCTGCAGCAACAATTAGCAATCTTTGTTGACCTGGAAAATGAGGAAGTAGTTGAGCAGCATAAAGAAGAAGAGGAAATTGATCCGATCCTTCTACGCCCAGTTGACGATTTAGAGTTAACTGTTCGTTCTGCGAACTGCCTAAAGGCTGAGAATATTTACTACATTGGTGATCTAATTCAGCGCACAGAAGTTGAGCTGTTGAAGACTCCTAATTTGGGTAAGAAATCTCTGACTGAAATTAAAGACGTTCTTGCATCACGTGGTCTTTCTCTAGGTATGCACCTAGAAAATTGGCCGCCAGCAAGTCTTCGAAATGACGACAAAGTGTTGGCTTAGTCCTTCGGGACTAAATCTAGCAGAGCGTTCAGTTAGTAAAGGAAATTAATCATGCGTCATCGTAAAAGTGGTCGCCACTTTAATCGCACCAGTTCGCACCGCCAAGCAATGTTTAAAAACATGGCTGTGTCTTTGTTCGAGCATGAAATCATTAAAACTACTTTGCCAAAAGCAAAAGAGTTACGTGGTGTTGCTGAGCCGTTGATTACATTGGCTAAAGTTGACTCCGTTGCAAATCGCCGTTTGGTGTTTGCACGTACTCGCAGTAAAGAAGCTGTTGGTAAGTTGTTTAATGAGTTGGGTCCTCGTTATGAAGCACGTCCGGGTGGCTACATTCGCATTATGAAATGTGGCTTCCGTTCAGGTGATAATGCACCTATGGCTTATGTTGAATTAGTAGGCCGTCCTGCTGTTGAAGCAGAAGACATTGTTGAAGCAACTGAAGCTGGCGAAGAGTAAAATCTTTGTCTAAAGAGAGCCCAGCTTTTGCTGGGCTTTTTTTTGCCTAAAATTTGTCTATTTCTAGCGCTATGCTATTACTTATTGATAGGGTGCTAGGTGCTTAAGATAAGGGCTCAAAATGTTAAAACGTGATAATGCTTATGTCCTTAAGCAGCAGTTAGCGAGTTACTTTGCTGATTTTAAATCTCAGACGTTATCGGCTGGCAGCGACAGCTTTAGGTTTATTGAAGGTGGTCAGGCAGATGCTGAATGCGTAGTGTTTTTACATGGTACAGTCGGCAACAAAAGTCAGTGGCGTGGTTTGATGCAGTTGCTTAGTAGTCAGTACCGAGTAATTTCAATTGATATACCGGGTTTAGCGGTCGGTCACAGAACGGAAAGCGATAAGTATTCATTAACAGCTCTAGCAAATTATCTTGCCCGCTTCTTTCATTGTCACAAAATTTCATCAGCGTGTTTAGTTGGTCATTCGATGGGGGCAAATGTTGCTTGTCGTTTTTCTGCGCTCTATCCCGAAAAAGTAAATTCCTTAGTTATGTCATCTTTAACAGGTTGGGAGCAGTTGTTAGAACAATCTTATTGGCATCGATTTAGCGAATTTAAACAGCTTCTAGTTTTCAATTCTATCGATGAATTTCAAACTGTCGTTTCATCACTATTTCATCAAGCTCCTTATTTACCAAAAGCTTTGTTGGAATACAGGATGCGAGATATTAAGAAGCATCAAACCCAGTTATTTAAAGTGCTTGGTGATATTCAACAAGAGATTCATCTATTGGCCGATGACCTGAAATCTTTGTCCTGTCCGATACTCGCGATTAATGGTGAGAATGACGTGTTCATCGACATGGCAATTATTCGGCGGGCAGCAATATTATTGCCAGAAATTAATATGGTGAATTTTTCTAATTGTGGTCACGTGCCTTTTTTAGAATATCCAAAAAAGACACACTCAGTCATTAAAGACTTTATATTATCGACCGGAAAGGATTTGGCGTCTGCTTAATCCTTTTAGTAGCCACGTTCTAGTAGAGGTTTAAGGAAGGTAGCAGTATGAGAGACAGTCTCTTCCGCTAAATCTTCTGGAGTACCTTCAGCAATAATATAGCCACCTTTCGAACCACCTTCTGGTCCAAGATCGATAACCCAATCTGCTGTTTTAATCACGTCTAGGTTATGTTCAATAACAACGACAGTATTACCATGATCACGTAAGCGATGTAGAACGGTTAATAACTGTTGAATATCATGAAAATGTAAACCGGTAGTCGGTTCATCTAATATATATAAAGTATTGCCGGTATCACGCTTAGACAATTCTTTTGCTAGCTTAACCCGCTGAGCTTCACCGCCAGATAGCGTAGTTGCTGCTTGCCCAAGAGTGATATATGAAAGACCTACATCCATTAAGGTTTGAAGCTTTCGAGATATAGCAGGGATGGCATCAAAAAACTCACGGGCATCTTCAACGGTTAAGGATAAGCATTCGTGAATGTTTTTTCCTTTGTAGCGTATGTCGAGTGTTTCACGGTTATAGCGCTGACTCTTACATATGTCACAAGGTACGTACACATCCGCTAGGAAATGCATTTCAACCTTGATAACCCCATCACCTTGGCACGCTTCACAGCGTCCGCCTTTAACATTAAACGAGAAGCGGCCCACTTTGTAGCCACGGCTGCGTGATTCTTGCGTACCTGCAAACAGTTCACGAATAGGTGTGAAAATACCCGTATACGTTGCTGGATTAGAGCGTGGGGTACGACCAATAGGACTTTGATCGATATCGACCACTTTATCTAATTGATCCATGCCCGTTATAGATTCATAAGGCGCGGCTTTTAATGTTGTTGCGCCGTTTAAAGCCGTTGCTGCTAGTGGATACAGTGTGCGATTGATTAAGGTTGATTTACCGGAACCGGATACCCCGGTCACGCAGGTCAATAATCCTAAAGGAATTTTTAACTCTACATTATCAAGGTTATTACCCGTTGCGCCCGTTAGTGTTAATAAACGTTCACTATCATAAACGCTTCGTTCTGTCGGAATTTCAATCCTTCTAGCGCCGGTAAGATACTGGCCTGTGATTGAGTTCTGATTAGCTAAAACTTCTTCAGGTGTTCCTTGAGCAACAATTTCGCCACCATGAACACCCGCACCAGGGCCAATATCGATTAAGTAGTCGGCACTGCGGATAGCGTCTTCATCATGTTCAACCACAATTACGGTATTACCGATATCACGTAGATGAACAAGAGTTTGCAATAGTCGATCGTTATCTCTTTGGTGCAAGCCAATGGATGGCTCATCTAAAATATACATAACGCCGACTAAGCCTGCACCAATTTGCGAGGCTAATCGTATACGTTGAGCTTCACCACCTGACAAGGTATCTGAACTTCGATTCAAACTCAGGTATTCTAGGCCGACGTTAACCAAGAATTGAAGACGATCGCGAATCTCTTTTAAGATCTTCTCAGCTATCTTGGCTTTTTGGCCATTGAACTCAAGTTGAGCGAAATAATCGAGAGCGTCATCAATCGGCATAGCCGTGCATTGATGAATCGTTTTATCACCAATAAATACATGGCGAGCTTCTGTGCGTAGTCGAGACCCAGCGCAGCTAGGGCAAGGCTGAACACTCAAATATTTAGTAAGCTCTTCGCGTACCATTTGTGAATCGGTATCATGGAAGCGGCGATCAAGGTTGGGGAGAACGCCTTCAAACACATGGGTTTTCAGCACGGTATCGCCACGACTGTTAACGTAGTTGAAACTAATTTCGTCTTCGCCACTGCCTTGTAGAATTAGTATCTGTTGCTCTTGAGTTAGATCATTAAAAGCTCTGTCGATATCAAAGCCGTAGTGATCAGCAACTGAATTGAGCATTTGGAAATAATAAATGCTGCGTCTATCCCAGCCACGAATAGCGCCTTCCGAAATTGATAGGCTAGGTTCCGCAACCACTAAATCTTGATCGAAGTATTGCTTAACGCCTAAGCCATCGCAGGTAGTGCATGCGCCAGCAGGGTTGTTGAATGAAAATAATCTCGGTTCTAATTCAGATAGGCTGTAGCCACAATGTGGGCAAGAAAACTGTGAAGAAAATAGCAGGCCTTCACTTGTCTCGTCATCCATTGGCATAACGAGCACCAAGCCACCGCTAAGCTGGACGCAGGTTTCTAATGATTCGGCTAAGCGCTGAGCAATTTCAGCACGAATTTTGAAGCGATCGACGACCACTTCAATAGTATGTTTCTTTTTCTTATCGAGCTCAGGCGTATCATCAAGATCACATACTAGACCATCAATGCGCACGCGGATAAAGCCTTGGGCGCGTAAGTTATCTAATACATGAAGATGCTCACCCTTACGATCTCGAATCACCGGCGCTAAAATCATTTGCTTGCTTTCTTCTGGCAAAGCAATGATTTGATCAACCATTTGACTGATTGTTTGAGCTTCTAGCGCAACATCGTGATCAGGACACTTAGGTGTTCCGACACGTGCGTATAATAATCTCAGGTAGTCATAAATCTCAGTCACAGTACCGACGGTTGAGCGAGGGTTATGAGAGGTCGATTTTTGTTCAATGGAAATAGCGGGAGATAAGCCTTCGATATGATCAACGTCGGGCTTTTCCATCATTGATAGAAACTGGCGAGCATAGGTAGAGAGGGATTCAACGTAGCGACGTTGCCCTTCAGCATAAAGCGTATCAAACGCTAAAGAAGATTTTCCTGAGCCGCTCAAGCCAGTAATAACGATGAGCTTGTCACGAGGAATCTCAATATCAATATTCTTGAGATTATGAGTGCGAGCACCCTGAACTATAATTTTATCCATTAAACAATTCTGACTTTAATCAATCGTGAAGCCAGAATTGTAAAGCAACTGAGCACGGGGTAAAGGAATTAAATGACGCTTTCGTGAACTATGTCTTCAAGGTTGTCTTTAGCCCAGTTAACCGCTTGTATACGATTAGACACATCGATCTTTTTGAATAAGTTGTATATATGAGTTTTTACCGTGTGCATGCTGACATTTAAGTGCTCTGCGATCTCAGTATTGGTTGCGCCTGTTGCCGTAAGGTTGAGGATTTGCTTTTCACGACGGGTTAAAAGATTCGCATTGTGAGTGATTTTACGGGGCTTGCTACGTGTACGACCCAAGTATTGTGCAATTAGGCGACGAGATAGCCAGAACTCACCTTCAAATATACCGGTAATTCCTTTAACCAACTGCTGCTGAGAGCTCTCTTTATAAAAGATGCCATTAACCATCGGCCATGCCATTAAGCGTTCTACAGGGCTGGTATTTTGAGTATTAAAAAAGGCGACTTGAATATCTTGGTTTTGATCAAAGACTTGCTCTAACAAATCTTGTAGACGCTCAGTACGAGCACAATCAGCATCAATCAAAGCCAATGTTTGTCCTTCAAACGTATTCCATTCTGGGCGCCAATCCGGAGTGCTGATCAGCTGACAATCGATGTTAGTACGCTGATGAATAAAACCAATAAGGATAGAATTTTGAAGATTTTGCTGGCCAAAAAGGATGATGCGACGTGGCGTTGAAGCTGGATTTTCCATAGTACTGTCCCTGTATATGTGGTGGGCGTCCAGCCCGAATGAAATAAGTGTACTTCATTTGTCTTAAATTGCCATCTATATACTCTTAGAAAATGAGGACTGGCGCTGAAAATTAGATGTTTTACACCAGACGTCAGTACCAGTTAAAGTATGTCTTTTATCAGGTAGGGCAAACTATCTGCTTGAGCGTATTAAAAAATTATAGTGCAGGCGGCGCTATTTAATCTGCTAGAATAACTCTCTCATTTTTTTGCAATTATTCCTAATGTCCTCAGTATCTAATATATCCGGCACAGAGAAGCGTGCTATTGCCTCGTTAGCCTCGCTGTACGCCTTGCGTATGTTGGGATTGTTTATGGTCTTGCCTGTCATGGCGATTGCCGGGGCTGACTTCGAAGGTGCAACTCCAGAATTATTAGGTTTAGCCATTGGCGCTTATGGTTTAAGCCAAGCGTTATTACAAATTCCTGCCGGAGCCTTGTCCGATTATTTTGGCCGTAAGCCGATCATTGTTATTGGTTTGCTCATCTTTGCGCTGGGTAGTTTTGTTGCGGCCAATGCTGATACTATTTACGGCATTATCTTCGGTCGATTTTTACAAGGTTGTGGTGCTATCGCCAGCGCCGTGATGGCCTTAGTATCTGATTTGACCCGTGAAGAGCACCGAATGAAAGCGATGGCTTCTATTGGCGCCTCAATTGGTCTTTCTTTCTCTGTCGCCTTAGTTCTAGGGCCTGTGCTAGTTCACTTGGGTGGATTGCAGTTAATCTTTATCGTTACCGGTATCTTATCTCTAGCGGGCATCGCTTTAATGCTGTACCTAGTGCCAACCCC
Source organism: Oleispira sp. (assembly GCA_036960605.1). Lineage (GTDB taxonomy): Bacteria > Pseudomonadota > Gammaproteobacteria > Pseudomonadales > Oceanobacteraceae > Oleispira. The sequence continues at coordinate 20,303 of JBALXI010000009.1, forward strand.
TGCACGTAAGAGACATAGAGATGGCAGTGCCATTATTAGTGAAGTAATAAAGCAGTTGGGTAATGGTCAACTGTGGCCACTCAATATCGGTATTTTTATTCTGCATGCTTTAATGGTCGCGATGTTCGTCTCAATTCCGCCGCAGCTAGTAGCGGCAGGATTAACCCTTGATCAACACGCTTGGCTCTATTTACCGGTATTATTAATCGCGTTTGTCTTAATGGTTCCATTTGTCATCATCGCTGAGAAGAAAAAGCAGATGAAAGGCATTGTGATTATCGCGTTAGGGATTATGATACTCGCCCTTATTTTGATGTCTCAGGCTGCTGGTGTTTGGGCTTGGGCAATCGCGCTAGGTGTGTTCTTTTGGGCTTTCAATATTATGGAAGCGACGCTGCCATCTTGGTTAAGCAAAGTCGCTCCGGCGGGTGCAAAAGGCAGTGCGATGGGAATCTATTCCACGTTACAGTTTTTAGGTGCATTTGCCGGTGGTTTAATGGGGGGCTGGTTAAATAACCACTTCGGTATTGAAGGACTATTCCTTATACTGGCGTCTGCCGTTTTTGCATGGGCATTATTGGTTATCGTCACACCAAAACCTGCACACCTTAACAGTGTGCGCGTAGACATTCTAAATCAGGGTAACGATGAAGATCAGAGTTCGCTCTATCTTGATGCCTTGATTAATCTTAGAGGGGTTGCCGATGCTATTTTAATAGCAGAAGAGCAAGCCATATATTTAAAAGTCGATGCTAGTATTTTTGATTACCAGCAAGCGATGGCAACAGTTGATTCATTAGGAGAATAAAATGGGCCGCAGTGTAAATAAAGTACAGATCATTGGCACGCTTGGACGTGATCCAGAAATGAAGTTTTTGCCAAATGGTAATGCGGTCGTTACCGTTAGCGTAGCAACAGATGAAAGCTATAATGACAAAAATTCGGGTCAAAAAGTGGAGCGAACTGAATGGCACCGTATGACGGCGTTTGGCAAGCTAGCTGAGATTATTGGCCAGTACCTGAAGAAAGGCTCTAAGGCTTATTTTGAAGGTAAGCTAAAGACGAATGAATACGAGAAAGACGGCATTAAGCGTTATTCAACGGAAATCGTTGTTAACGACATGATGATGCTTGACGGTCGTCAGGATGCCGGTGCAAGCCAAGGGTTTGCTAATACAGCGCCGATGGCTCAATCGCCTTCAGCAGCAATGGGCCAGCAGCAGGGTGGTTTCGTACCTCAAGCTCAGCAGCCTGTTCAGCAACCACAGCAAGGTTATGCGCCTCAAGGCCAGCCAGCACAGCGTCCTGCTCAGCAACCACAGCAAGGTGGTTTCGCTCCTCAGGGTCAGCCGCCAGCACAGCGCCCAGCGCAACAGCAGCAAGGCGGTTTTGCTCCTCAGCAGCAAGCACAACAGCCTCAGCAAGGTGGCTATTCTCAGCCTGGACAGACTCAAGGTCAGCCAGCTCAGCAACCACAAGCGGCTCCGCAGCCTGCGAACAACTTTGATAGCTTTGATGACGATATTCCTTTCTAAGCGAATATTTAGCTAGACTACTAGATAGTCATGTTAATACTGAACCTCATATATTTCTGTTAATATATGGGGTTTTTTGGTTTAAGCCCCCTAAACATAAATAGCCAACATTAGTCAGAGCAAGCCCAATGAGTGAAAGCGAAGATAAACACCAACAACGTATGGCGAAAAAGAAAGCCATCGTTGATGAGAAAATTGCCCAGGCCCAAGAAGAACGCGGTGTTTTAATCTTGCTAAAAGGTAATGGCAAAGGAAAAAGCAGCTCAGCCCTAGGCACGATGGCTCGTTCCCTTGGATATGGTAAAAAATGCGCGGTCATTCAGTTTATCAAAGGCCGTAATGAAACGGGTGAGCAAAAATTCTTTCAAGAACATCCGCTAGTAGACTGGCATGTGATGGGTCATGGCTTTACTTGGGAAACCCAAGATAAAACACAAGATATTGCTGCCGCACAGCAAGCTTGGGTTTTAGCAGAGAAGCTATTGCAAGACGAAAGCTATGACTTCGTATTATTCGATGAAATGAGCTACATGTTCAAATACGAATACCTTGATGTCGAACCTGTGGTAAAAGCATTACTGGCTCGTCCAAAAATGCAAAACGTGATGATTACTGGCCGAACGATGGCGCGACCATTACAAGACATTGCAGATACCATTTCCAGCGTACAAGATGATAAACATGCTTTTCGCCAAGGTGTGAAAGCGCAAGAAGGCATTGAATTTTAATGGCAACTTTAAAAAATCAGGAATCCGTATTTTGTCCCGCGTTGTTTTTAACCGCACCGGCATCTGGCCAGGGTAAAACCACCGTTACCGCAGCGCTAGCCCGGATGCTTAAACGCCAAGGTAAAACGGTGCGTGTATTTAAAACCGGCCCTGATTTTTTAGATCCACAGATTTTAGCCCAAGCTTCGGGTGAGCACGTGGAACAATTAGATTTATGGATGGCGGGCGAAAACTACTGCCGCTATCAATTTTACCAAGCCGCCAAAGAAGCCGATTTGATTATCGTTGAAGGCGCAATGGGCATGTTCGATGGAGAGCCTTCGAGTGCAGACTTAGCTGCAACCTTTAATATCCCTATGGCGATTGTCATGGATGTAAAAGGCATGGCGCAAACGGCGGCGGCAATTGCTATGGGGTTAGCAGGTTATCGCGATGATGTTCAGGTCGCAGGCCTGATTGCTAATAGTTGTAGCACAGAGCGCCATCGTCAATTGATTGAGGATGCTTTACCAAAAAGTTTACCGCTCTTAGCGACACTTGCCCGATCAGAGTTAGTCGCTTTACCTGAACGTCATCTGGGATTGGTGCAAGCCAGTGAAGTACGGGATGAATTAGAGCAGCGTTTTGAAGCAGGCGCAGATTGGCTGGTGGAAGCTGGATTAGAAAATATTCTAGAGCGCTTTGCTAATGTAGAATTTAAGTTCGCTGAATTGCCAATAGCAAAACCGTTATTAAAAAATAAAGTAATAGCGGTGGCGAAAGATGAAGCCTTTAGTTTTATTTACCAAGCTAACTTATTAATTTTGCAAGAGCTTGGCGCTGAAGTTAAATTTTTCTCACCGCTTTATGATGCTGAAATTCCTCTAGCAGATGCGTTGTGGCTGCCGGGTGGTTACCCTGAATTACATGCAAAGAAACTTGCAGATAATTTCAGCATGTTAAAAAGTATGAAAGATTTCTCTGATAATAAAAAGCCAATTGTAGCGGAGTGTGGCGGTTTCTTATATTGCTTAGAAAATCTCACTGACTTGAATGATGATACTCATGTGATGGCCAATATACTCTCAGGTCAGGGCGCAATGAAAGGCAAGCGTGGTTGCCAAGGAATGCAAACAGCACTCTTTCCTGAAGGTGAAGTACGTGCTCATGCACATCATCGCTCTCGCAGTTTTAATATGCCAGAAGCGCTTTCTCATGGCCGTCGCCAGCGCCATCCTGCACCGGGCGAAGCGATGTACCGACATAACAATTTAAATGCCAGCTACCTGCATTTATTTTTTCCATCAAATCCTGAAGCTATCAGTTGTTTGTTCGATCCAGAGCTAACAAAAGAATTAACTGATGCAGTAACTTTATAATTTATAGGTGATATCAAGTATGACTATCGAAATGTTTTCACTATTGCTAATGGGTCTAGGCTTGGGGCTACTTCATGCCTTAGATGCCGATCATATAATGGCAGTATCGGCATTAAGCAATCGTAAACCGAGTTTAAAGCGTACCTTGAAGTTCAGTGCAAACTGGGCGATTGGCCACGGCAGTGTATTAATTTTATTGGGTTTATTATTTTTTGGTTTAGGCATTGCTTTACCTGAATCCATTCAACAATTGGCTGAGTCCAGTGTGGGCGTTTTATTAATAGGTTTAGGCCTAGCCTGTTTTTGGCAATTCCATAAAGAAAAAGTTGTATTAAACAAACATACTCACGAACACAATGATGGTTCCATCGAACATACGCATTTGCATGTTCACGATCATGACAAAAAGCTTGAAAATTCACAGCAAGTTAAAGAAGCTCATACTCCGGTTATGGTCGGTATTTTACATGGACTCGCAGGTAGTGCTCCGGCACTGGCTTTAATCCCCGCGATGATGCAAACCAACTTGTTGGAAGCGATGGGGTACTTAGTATTATTCAGCGCCGGGGTTTTATTCTCGATGGTTGCCTTTGGTTTAAGTTTTGGTTTAGTACAGAAAAAACTACAGCAAAAATCTATTAAGATATTTAACTGGAGCCGAAAAGTGATCGCTTCAGCCGCAGTTGGTATCGGTTTTTACTGGTTAGCTCAGGCTATTTAGTCCGTGTGGCCTGAGAGCGCTGATGCGACTAAAACAGAAGAGCCTAAACCACTGCGTTCTGGCTTAACGACAGGCTGCTGCGCCACCGCTTGCAGTATAGCGGCAGCGCATTTGTTACTTGGGCAAAAACAAAGCTCCGTCGTCAGCGTCACTTTACCTAAAGGTAAGATTGTAGAGTTAACGATAAAAAGTTATCAGCGTCGCGACTCAATCGTTAGGGCGGGTACGATAAAAGATGCCGGTGATGATCCTGATGTGACTCACGGTGCGGAAGTCTTTGTTGAATTAAAACTGCTCTCTCAGCAGGGCATTATTTTCAAAGCTGCAAAAGGTGTAGGCACCGTTACTCGTGATGGTTTAGCGCTGGCCATTGATGAACCTGCGATAAACCCAGTGCCCAGAAAAATGATGACTGAGCATCTACAAGCTATCGCTCAGCAATATAATTATGCCGGTGGCTTTGAAGTGTCGGTAGGGGTAGAGCATGGCGAGCAGCTTGCGCTAAAAACAATGAATCCAAGATTGGGTATTCTCGGTGGCTTATCCATATTGGGCACCACCGGTATCGTGCGACCATTTTCGTGTGCGGCCTATATCGCCTCTATCCATCAAGGTATTGATGTTTCTACCACCAATGGTTATCGACACATAGCAGCATCCACAGGCAGTAGTAGTGAAGCGGTTATCCGCGATCATTACCAGTTACCAGAAATCGCCTTGATCGAAATGGGCGATTTTGTGGGCGCAGTATTTAAGCATCTTAAAAATAATCGTCAGCGTATAGAGCTGGATAAATTGAGTATTTGTGGTGGCTTTGGCAAGATGACCAAGTTGGCACAAGGGCACCTTGATTTACACAGTAAAGCTTCAAGTATCGATCTGGATTTTTTAGCTGAACAAGTCGCTGAGCTGTGTACTGATAAAGAAACCGCGTCAGTTGAGCTAGTGGCGCAAGTTAAAGCTGCGAATACCAGTATTGAAGTTTTAAAGTTATGCCGGCAGCATGAACTTGCGCTTGGCCTAGCGCTTGGCAATAAAATTTGTCAGCAAGCATTAGCGGTCGCGCGAAAAATAGTCCCCGACAATATTGAACTCGAAGTGTGGGCAATTAATCGCCAGAGCGTGATCGTAGGGAAAGCAGTAGATATAGCTGTTGAAAATTCTAGCTCATGAAAATACTAATTTTAGGCGGCACTAGCGAAGCAAAGTCATTAGCCGAGCAGTTAATAAACCTTGGTGCGGAAATAATCTACAGCATCGCAGGTTTAGTGAGGCAGCCAGTTTTAAACTGTAAAATTATTTGCGGTGGTTTTAGTCAGTATAATAATGATAGCCATAACGCTAAAAAAACTGACGGCTTAACAGCGTATTTGTTAGCAGAAAAAATTAATTGTCTGGTGGATGCAACGCATCCGTTTGCGACGAAAATGAGTCAGCAAGCTAACCGTTCAGCGCAAGAAATTAATATTCCATGCATCTCGTTTATACGACCCGAATGGGAAAAGCAAGAAGGTGATGATTGGTCTTTATTAGAAAATGAAGATCAGCTTTTGAATAAATTAGCACTGGCGGTTAATACCGGTAGTAAAAATATATTCTATACCAACGGTCAGATTGGTCGGAAGCTGGCGCTAGAGCTGGATGCCATTGCCGAATTAAACGAAGCCTTTGGCCAGGCCCAGTACATTGTGCGTAGTGCCAAAGAAACAGAGCTTCCGCAATATTCGCAATGGATACAGGCTATTGGTCCTTTTAATATTGAAGATGAAAAATCTCTGTTAGAGAAATATGAAATCGATTTAATAGTATGTAAAAACAGCGGTGGCGAAGCAACAAAAGCCAAGTTAGAAGCCGCGCGCGAACTGAATGTTCGAGTACTGATGTTACAGCGGCCAAAGATTGTTAATGACTCAAGCAATGACATGAATAAAGTATTTCATACCCTTGATGAATGTTTCGAGTTTATAAGTGAAAAATGCTCAAGTGATTTTTGCTGATTCATAGTTTATAAGATGGTTTCTAAAGATGCTTTATACAGATATTGTAACTATTCAGGTAGTTCAAATTAAGACAGAATAAGATCCATTATTGGGTGTTTGTGGAATAAATATCCAGTCACGGATCGATTTATAAGACTTGCTGAATAGTTACCAGATATTTTATATCTATAAATGTATAACCCTATTATTGAAAATATAAAAAGAGAAACAACGTGCCCTTTGATTACGTCGTAGACCCAAAAGCAATCGAAAAAAATAGCTTCGAAATGATTCGTAAGCTAACCGACCTTAATGGTTTAGATCAAAGCCAGCAGCAAGTTGTAATGCGCATCGTACACAGTGTCGGTATGCCTGAAGTTGCCGATAAAGTGAAGTTCAGTGCTAATGCCTGTGAATCAGGGCAAGCAGCGTTGGCTGCGGGTAAAGCCATACTCTGCGATGTTGAAATGGTAAAACAGGGCATTACTAAGCGCATGATTCAGCAACCTCCTTTATGCTTTTTAAATGATCCTCAAACCGTCGAACTAGCCAAAGCCAGTGGTGAAACTCGCTCAATGGCAGCATTGAAATTATGGGGTGATGATCTTGCGGGTAGCATCGTGGTGATTGGTAATGCGCCGACTGCCTTATTTAGATTGTTAGAAATGATCGAACAGGCAAATGAAAAAGAGGGCGGAAAAGACAGCAAAAATAAGCCCGCACTGATTATTGGTATGCCAGTGGGGTTCATTGGTGCAGCGGAATCAAAACAAGCGCTATGGGATGTTCATGAACGCCTAGGCATTGAATGTATTACCTTATTAGGTAATCAAGGCGGCAGTGCGGTTTCATCGGCAACGTGTAATGCGTTATTGCGCTGCAACATTGGCGAGATCTATTAAGTATGGCTATTCATATCATTGGCTTAGGGGCAGCAGCGCAAGCAGTATTAACTGCCAATGCGATGCAGGCACTAGACCGATCTCAGGTAATTATTGGTAGCCCCCGTCAGCTAGAGACAGTTTCTATTTATCTGGGCAGTGATCTAGAGGGTGATCTAGGGAGTGATTCAGAATTCATCGTGCAGCCACGATTAATTGAATTGCCGAAGCTCAATGAATTAAAAGCATTGTTAGCAGAAATAAGCGATCAGCAGGTTAGTATTCTAGCCTCAGGTGATCCTTTGTATTTTGGTATAGGCCGCTGGCTCTCGAAGAATATAAATACTTCTGAATTGTTTTTCTATCCTGGTGTTTCAAGTATTCAAGCGGCTTGCCATAAGCTAGGTTTTTCATTGCAAGATTGTGATGCGATCAGTTTACATGGCCGCCCAGTTGAAACTCTAAGAAGCTTAATCCGTCATAATCAAACTCTAGTTATCCTCACTGATAAGTACAGCCAGCCAAAACGCTTAGCCCAAGAATGTTTTGAACTGGGTTATCACTCTGCAAAGATCACTGTGTGCGAAGACCTCGGTTATGAAAAAGAGCGAGTTCGTAGTTTTTCTATTGAAGCGTTATTAGCAGGCAACTCCAGTTCTTCTGCTTTCGATTTTTCAGAACTACAGGTGACGGTTATTGAAACGGGTACTAGCGAAATGATGCCGCAGTTTCCCGGTTTTAACGACGCGTTATTTATTACCGGTAAAGCTGCAGGCAAAGGCTTAATTACCAAGCGCGAAGTACGCTTAGCCGTATTATCGTTATTGCAACCCAGTCGAGGCGATGTCGCTTGGGATGTCGGTGCAGGCTGCGGTGGTATAGCCGTGGAATGGGCCTACTGGAATAAAGCAGGTCAGGTACACGCAATAGAACATAACGATCAGCGTTTTGATTGTCTGCAGCAAAATACACAGCGCTTCGGCGTTGTGGATAACTTAATCGCCATACAAGGTCGAGCGCCCGCCGTATTAGATTCACTACCGCAAGCGAACAAAATATTCATTGGTGGTAGCGATGGCGAGATGTCAGAACTATTAGCGTTTTGCTGGATGCAGTTACCAGCTAACGGTGTGCTGGTGGTAAGCGCCGTAATGGAAAATACCAAGCAACAGCTATTAACCTTCCGCGATGAACTCTTACTGGTCGGCAGTGCGACAATTGAAACCTCACAAATTGCGATTAGCCGTGGTGAAGAACTCGCAGGGCAATTAGTCTATCGCCCTAATTTAGCCGTTACGTTATTTCGCTTTCAAAAGAACAGCATCTAATTATGAGCCTGGAAAATAATAGCAGCATGAATGCACAATTTATCGGTTTAGGCGTAGGCCCTGGCGATCCAGAATTAATCACTTTAAAAGCCCATCGCTTAATGCAAAATGCCGATGTCGTTAGCTACCTTGCGAATGAGCAAGGCAGTTCACAGGCACGAGATATTGCTCAGCACAGTTTAGTGGGGAGTAAGGCAGGGCAAATAGAAATTCCAGTACCGATGCCGATGAAAAACGATCGCACCGGTGCAAACCAAGCTTATGATCTAGCGGCGGATAAAATCCGTACAGTGATAGCTGAAGGGAAAAATGTTGTCTTTCTATGTGAAGGCGACCCATTATTCTTCGGATCGTTTAGCTATTTGTTAGATAGGCTACAAGATGAAATGACCTGCGCGGTTGTGCCGGGTATCTCATCGGTACACGCGGCCTCTTCGGCGTTGAAGTTACCCTTATCGATGTTAAAAGAATCGGTAGCGATCATTAATGGTCGCCATAGTGAAGAGAAAATACGCCAAACATTACAGCAGCATGACAGCGTGATTATCATGAAAGCTGGGCCTTATCGCCCTAAAATTTTAGCTGCACTAGCTGAAACGGGCCGTAGCGACGAAGCGAACTATTTAGAATATATTGGCCGTGACGATCAAGTTATTATCGATGATGTCAGTGAGTTAGGTGATGATAACGGCCCGTATTTTTCTTTATTCGTAGTACTAAAAAAAGAGCGTCAACGATAATGACGTCGACTCACTCTACTGCTAATGCTGTTGTTCATATCGTCGCGCTAACAGAAGCAGGTCATAAGCTGGCTGAACGGTTAGTGGAAAAAATGAGTGCGTCTAGAATAGACGATTCTGAAATAAAGAGCACAGGGCAGGCAGTCGATATTTGGTATAAACCGAAGCCGTTCGCAGAAAAAGTTCAGCAGGCATTCGTCCGTGGAGAGCGCCTCATATTCATCTGCGCGACGGGCATAGTCGTAAGAACTCTCGCGTCGGTATTACAAGATAAGCATAACGACCCAGCGGTACTGATATTAGATGAAGCCGGCAAGTTTGTTATTCCGTTATTGTCCGGCCATGAAGGCGGGGCGAACGATTGGGCAGATCAGATCAGTGAGTTAATTAATGCTCAGCTAGTGATGACCACGGCCAATCCCTATTTAAAACCTATTTATACGGTTGGTATGGGTTGCGAAAGAGATTGCCCGCTAGAGTATTTGTCAGAACTATTAAATCAGTGCTTAAGCCAAGCGGGCTTGAGCATAGAGCAAGTACATAGCATTAGCAGTATTGATATTAAAGCCGATGAAACACATTTAATTGAGCTGGCTAAACATTTGAATAAACCGTTCATCACTTGGAATAAAGGTGATTTAACAACGGTCGAATCCCAGCTCAGTACATACTCGGATTATATTTTTAAAACAGTTGGCGTATATGGCGTTGCAGAATCAGCAGCACTCTATAGTGCTCAATCTGAAACTGGCCAAGTAGCAGAACTAGTTTTAAACAAACATAAAAATGCCAAAGCAACGTGCGCCATTGCGCGCTCGTATCCTGCGGCCTAGTACTATTTTAGATAATTAAATAGCAATATAAATAGAAAATTAAACACATATTAAGAAGCGCATAGAATTATGACCAAACTGTATTTGATAAGCACAGGCCCGGGTAATGCCGATTTAATCGCCCCACGATCTGTTAAAGCCATCGGCGAATGTAGCGACCTTGTTGCTTACGGACTTTACCTAGATCTATTAGGCAGTGTTTGCGACGGTAAAACGCACCACGACTTGCCTCTAGGTGAAGAAATTGGCCGCGCACGTTTAGCGTTAGACCTCGCGGCTAGTGGCAAAACCACAGCACTACTTTCCAGTGGCGATATTGGCATCTACGCTATGGCCACTTTAGTCTTCGAATTACTCGACATGCAGTTGCAAGGTAAAGAGAATCACCCTGAATGGTTAAACGTAGATATCGAAGTCGTACCGGGTATTTCTGCCATGCAAGCTGGCTCAGCACGCATTGGTGCCATGCTAGGTCATGACTTTTGCACAATCTCGTTATCCGATCTATTAACGCCTTGGCAGACCATTGAAAAGCGTTTGCACAGCTGTGGTGAAGGCGACTTCGTAGTCTCGTTCTATAACCCACGCTCGAAGAAACGTGATTGGCAGATCAATACCGCACGCGATATTTTATTGCAATATCGTCCCGCCAATACCCCCGTATTATTGGGTCGCCAACTAACCCGTGAAGATGAAAGCATCACCATTACAACGCTGGATAAACTGGATGCTGCTGACGTGGATATGTTCACACTAGTTAGTGTCGGTAATAGCGAGACGCGCCATATAGAAAATGGTGATAAAGAATGGGTTTACACGCCACGCGGCTACAGCAAAAAATTATAAAGGGCTAATGTCATGAAAGTTTATTTTATTGGTGCAGGTCCTGGCGATCCAGAATTAATCACCATCAAAGCGCAGCGTTTAATTAATGCTTGCCCAATCATTTTATATGCGGGTTCGTTAGTACCTCGTGCCGTTTTGGCCGATGTCGAAGACAGCGCCGAGCAAATTATTGATACCGCTTCTATCGACCTAGATGAAATTATTGAGCACATGAAAGTCGCTCATAAAGAAGGCAAAGATGTTGCACGCGTTCATAGTGGCGACCCTTCTTTATACGGCGCTATCGGTGAACAGATTCGTCGCTTGAATGAACTTGGTATTGATTTCGAAATCATTCCCGGTGTTACGGCGACATCCGCCTCGGCTGCTTGGTTGGGTAAAGAGCTAACACTATCGGGTGTTTCTCAAACCATTATCATGACCCGCTATGAAGGTAAAACACCATTTCCAGAACGTGAGCGTTTACCGGCATTAGCCGCAACGGGCGCGACATTAGCAATTCATTTAGGCGTAACCCGCATTCATAAAATTGTGGAAGAACTTATTCCACACTATGGTGAAGATTGCCCAATCGCAGTGTGTTATCGCACCTCTTGGGAAGACCAAGATAAAGTGATTGGCACGTTAAAAGATATCGTTGCCAAAGTACGTGAGAAAAAGTTTACCCGTACTTCCCTTATTTTAGTTGGCCATGTTTTAGGCGAAGGCGATTTTGATGATTCGTACTTGTACGATGAAAAGCAAGCGCATGTATTTCGCCCAAAAGTAAAACCGAAAAAGCCAAGAAGCGTTGAGGATGCACAAGCGCATCCTACGTTAAAAATATAATTAGTAATGATGACTATAAAAAATATAAATTCAATTATGGAAACATTTTAAAATGACCCATGAAATAATGAATAGCTTAGATGACGTCGTGAATAATCTGCCAAGCGTATTACCAGAGAATAGCGGTATTATTATCTGTGGCCACGGCAGTCGTGCAAAAATTGCTGAAGAAGAATTTAGTTTATTAGCAAAAGGTTTACGTGCACGTTTTCCTACGCTAAAAATTGAATACGGATTTTTAGAATATTCTTCACCGAATATTCACATGGCACTGGATCGTTTACGCGAGCAAGGTGTGAAAAATATTTTTGCAGTACCGGGTATGTTGTTCGCCGCTACCCACGCAAAAAATGATATTCCATCGGTATTAACAACGTACAAAGAAACATATCCAGAACTGAGCATTGCGTATGGCAAAGAGCTGGGTTTGCACGATGAAATGATCAGTGCTTTTCAGCATCGAGTTTCTGAATCGTTAGGTTACTCTTCTGATGAAAATAACGGCGTTCCTGCGGCGGGTGAGTTATACGATACTATGCTGGTGGTTGTTGGTCGTGGAACATCAGTGGTAGACGCTAACGCAGATGCCGCTAAGCTAACTCGAATTATCAGTGAGAATTTAGGCTTTGGTTGGTCAGAAACAGTTTATTCTGGGGTAACTTATCCAAGCGTAGGTCGTGGTTTGGAAATGGCCTTGAAGCTCGGTTTCAAGAAAATTGTTATCGCGCCTTACTTCTTATTCGGTGGCCGTTTAATCGACCGCATTTATGCGTATGTGGATAAAGTTGCAGCCGAAAACCCGGATGTTGAATTCATAAAAGCCGATTATTTACGTGATCAATCTCACGTATTAAATACCTTCATTACGCGCATTGCTGAAATTGCTCAGCCAAAGCAAGATAATGAAATGGGTTTGATGGAAGACTTCCAGCGTCGTTTAGTTGCCGGTGAAATCGATGTGCATCATCACCATGCAGAATTTCAGCCGGAAGAAACCAGTGAAGCAGGGCATAAACACTCTCATGAAGGAGAGCATGAACACAGCCATGATGGGCATGATCATAAAGCACATAGTCATGAGACAGATGGTCATTCACACAGCCATACGCATGAAGAGATTAAGGATAAAGCTCAAGAGCATGGCCATCATCACGCGCCATACAAGCACATTGCTCACCCGTTTGGGCCACGTACAATGATCAATGATAATGTCTGTTGTTGTTTTATGCGTCAGTTTCCACAGAACGTGATCGATGAAGAAAAAGCGATTAAAGCAGAGCGTGAAGGTACGCCTATGTGTAAGCGTTCATAGAAAGCAATAGCTAAATACGAGCCCTGTTTTTCATTATTTTCTCACTGCTTCTATCAGGAAAATTAAAAGAAAAACTAGGGCTCGTAATTGAAAGTTAAACCAACTGCATCAAACTATCTTTCGAATAATCCTGCAATTCATCTAAACGGTTTTCGCGAACTTTAATAACCCACTCAGGGTCTTGAATTAAAGCGCGGCCAACGGCTACCAGCTCAAATTCATTTTGTGCAACTCTTTCAGCGAGTTGAGTAATTGAGCTTGCTTCAATACCTGCTTTAGCAGACATTTCCATACCGTGTTCAGCACCAACAAAACTGGTATTTAAACCCACACTGCCGACTGTAATTACAGGCTTGCCGGTAAGCTTCTTAGTCCAGCCAGCGAGGTTTAAATTGCCATCAATAGGTGAGTTTTCAAATTCTTTTTCCCAGTAACGACGTGTGCTGCAATGGAAAATATCAACGCCAGCATCAACTAAAGGTGTTAAGAAAGCTTTTAGTTCTTCAGGCGTTTGTACTAAGCGCGCATCATAATCTTGCTGCTTCCATTGTGAGAAACGGAAAATGATTGGGAAGTCAGCACCGACACTAGCGCGGATAGCACTGACAATTTCAGCTGCAAATTTAGTACGGGCAACCAAGTCACCACCATAGCTATCATCGCGCACGTTAGTGCCTTCCCAGAAGAACTGATCGATTAAATAACCATGTGCGCCATGAACTTCAACCGCATCAAAACCAACTTCTTTTGCATCGACTGCTGCTTGAGCAAACGCTTCAACTACGTCATCGATATCTTGCTGAGACATCGCAATACCGTTTTTCTTACCCGGCATGAATAGACCAGAAGGGCTATAACCCGGTACCGAAGGATCAGGATCAGCGCCTTCTTTACGCACAGAACCTACGTGCCATAACTGAGGCGCAATTTTTCCGCCTTTAGCATGTACGGCATCAACCACTTTTTTCCAGCCAGCCATTGCAGCTTCACCATGAATGGCAGGAACGCGAGGGTACCCATTGGCGGCTTTATGCCCAACGGTTGTTCCTTCGGTAATAATTAAACCGACTTCGTTTTCAGCACGACGTGCGTAATAAGCCACGACCAAATCGTTAGGCACGCCACCGGGTGAAAATGTGCGCGTCATTGGCGCCATAACAATGCGGTTTTTTAATGACAGCGGACCTAACTCAATAGGTTGAAATAATGGAGATAAAGAAGTGCTCATAGTTTTCCTATTCTTTTTTTAATTGTTTAAGAATTACTTAAAGTTTTACAACGTACTGGGTTTTATAAGGTATTCGAATTGTGTCATCGTTTGTTGAAACAAATCTTTTCCGTGCAAGCGTGCGTAATACAATGCGCCCTTACAACTAAAAATAAATAAACTGGCGAGTGCCCGAGGGTCTTGATTAGCCGAAAACTCGTTATTCTTGATGCCGTCTTGTATCACCTGCGTGACCCAATCTAATTCATAATCATCTAAGGCTTTCACACGCTTTTTGATCGAGTCAGGCAGCTTATTCAAGTCGCTATAGAAGGCACTGATAGGGCAGAGCTTTTGTTCATTCAGGCTATGTTTCATAGCTGCACGTACGTAGCGTTCTAACTTATTCCAATTAGAAGTGCCCTTCGCATCAAAGTGAGACAAGCCTTGCTCAAACCAATCTTGAGTCCAATCACACAGCGCCAAGCCTAAATCGACTTTCTTTGGAAAGTGATGGTGCACGCTGGCTTTAGTGATACCCAAGTGACGAGAGATATCCAGATAGCTAAAACCCTCAAAACCATTGGCTCGCAGCATATCGGCAGAGTATTCAACAATCTGCTGGCGGGTGCTTAGAGGTTCTATTTTGGGTGCTGCTTTGGCTTTCGCATTCATAAGCTGTGTATTACTAAAATGTGATATGGATATAATTTAACATTACTCAGCCTACCTACTGGTAGGTAGGCTGGTCAATAGGTAAATTGTAAAGGGAAGTAACAGGGTGCGTTTGTGCACAAATACACAAAAGGCTATTTCTGATGCATTTTTAGGCGGGTATAAATAGAAAAAGTCGGACGAAATCAGTGTATTATTAGAACGTTGGGTGCCAATAGATAACGAATCGCATCGTAAAAAATAGTGGATATAAATGTACAATAATCGAGATATTATCGTCCGACTGCGAGAGCAAATACCGTCGTTCGAGTGTGTGAAAGGCTGTCACGATTGCTGTGGGCCAGTGACGACTTCCTCGGAAGAAATGTCACGTCTGCCAGTGAAATCTGATGCTGAACATGATGAAGCACTAAACGACCTTCGCTGCGTGCACCTTGGGCCAGATGGCTGCACTGTGTACGAAGATAGACCTTTGATTTGCCGCTTATTTGGTACAACCCCGCGTATGGCTTGTCCGAATGATCGTCGTCCAGAAGATATGGTTGATGAAGAAGTTGAGCTTGATGTTCATCATTTTATCGCTAATACACGGCAGGTATTGGTCTAGTTCGAAATAGTTTAGGGATAGCTCAGAGGTAGATATGGATATTAATCTTAGGCAAGTCAGGGATGTTGAGTTCGATGCGGTTTATGAAATACTTCATGAAAATGCCACTTGGCTTTTATCGAAAGACATTTTTCAGTGGCCCCTTGCTTGGCTTGAGTCAATACGCCCTGAGATAAGAGCATCAATCAAAGCTGAGTTATTTTATGCGGTCGAGCTTGATAATGCTTTCGTCGCCGTATTAGAAATTAGATCTGCGCCTGAGATCTTGTGGGGCAATAATCAAGATGAAGCACTCTATATTCATAAACTTGCTATTCAGCGTAAATATTCCGATAGCAGTTTAGGTCGTAATATTCTGGCGTTAATGAAGACCGAAGCTAGGCAAAAAAATATCAACTTCCTACGCTTAGATTGTGTGGCGCATAACAATAAACTCAGAGAATATTATGAATCTTGTGGGTTTAATCTAAAAGGCATCGTCGATGCTGGGGAAGTTAACTTTGCTTTGTATGAGCATCAGATTCAGCGCTGAAAAACCTTTCTACTATGTTAAAATCACCTCATTACTATTTTCTCTATTACGCTCCCTTATAAATTGGACACATTATGATTCCTTGGACTCTATTAGGCTTAGCCAAAATTCCGAATAACGGCGGTGAGTTAGAGTTAACTCAGCGTGACAAAGAATTTTCTATTCATATGAAAGGTGTCCGTGGGGAACTCATGAATAGCCGCATGCACAGTTCTGAATTAGCCTTGTCTGATTTGGGCTGCGCTCATGTGAAGAATACTGAGAATGCTAAAACACTAGTTGGTGGCATGGGCATGGGCTTTACTTTGGCGGCTGCGCTGAAGGCGACCAAGCCAAGTTCTAAGGTTGTTGTGGCAGAACTAGTACCTGATGTCATCGAATGGAATAAAGGCCCTTTAGGTGAGTGCGCAGGCAGACCGCTAGATGACAGTCGAGTGATTGTTCATGTGGGTGATGTGGCGCAGTTGTTCAAAGCTAAGCAACCTGAGTTCGATGCCATTTTATTAGATGTCGATAACGGCCCTGAAGGCTTCACCCATGGTGATAATAACAACTTGTATTCACTGGATAGTTTATCGGCTATTAGACAAACGCTGAAACCTAAAGGTGTCTTAGCAGTATGGTCAGCCTGGCATGATCCTAAATTCACTACCCAGCTTAAAAAAGCCAAGTTCAAAGTTGAAACAAAAACGGTGAGAGCGCATAACGGTAAAGGCAGTCGCCATACGATATACCTAGCGGCGAAAGTATCATAAGCTGAGATAGTGGTGATTTTGGGTTTAGTTACAAGTTACCTGTAAATATTTACGGAACTCTCTGTGACGTTTTATTTTAAATTTTGTAGTATTTATCAAATCGAAGGCTAATAGCTTCGATATCACTGAATGGTGAAAAAAGGCAAACTGTGTGAAAACTCAGGACGCAAAGCCACCGGTCTAAGGTACAAATTTCTATTATTAGAAAATTTACTACGACAGCGGGGTTGCTGGACCAGTCTTTATGCGTACTTCTTCGTAAAGCGAGAAAGTATTAATACGCATATCTAGGTGGCTTTTGGCCGCCCCCAGCAAATCACTGGTTACTTATATCTTTTTAATAATTAAAAAGAAGGGCATAACTATGTTTGATTTGAAAAAAAATATGGGATTAATCATCTTATCCGTAGTCGCTAATAGTGCTTATGCAACACTCACGTTGCCGACCTCAAGTCTGTCTTTGAATTTTGAGCGAGAGGTTCGTAAAATATCTGAACCGTTAGACAAGGTGACGTTGCCGCGGGACAAAGAACAGACATTAGGCCAAGCAGAGGGCGATGAAAGCGACTATCAGTTAGTATGTTCAGCTAAAACATAACCCCTAGAAATACTTCACTTTTTACGGGTGTTCTTTCTAGTGCTATCGCGTTTGTATATAACGAGCGCACTATAAAGAACATCACGATCTTAATCATATCTCGTACTAGCCGATAACGTATCATGGCTATCCATAATCAAGTCTCGTCATTATTGAGCCAGTTGGCTAAACAACCGATGACGGAGACCGCTCGAAAACCTATTATTGCGCCGATTAATAGCGACGAACCCGTGCGCGCTGCTGTTAACCAAAATTCCTTTTCTGGCAGTGGTCTCAATCTAGAGCTCAGCTTATCGTCGGGGCAAGAAGTTGAAGTGAACATTCGAATCAATCAGGCGGGTGGCTTGAGTCAATTAGAGCTTGTCAGCGATTCTGAACTCAGTATTACAGATCAAAATAAACTCAGTGAATTTCTGAAGCAATTGAGCAGTGCCGTGACCGATCTTTTTAAAGGCAAGGGGGGGACTGATACTTTTAGCTTTGCTAATCAAAATGGCATAGAAGATATTGAATTAAATGTTTATCAAGATAATGGCAACGAAAAACAGACACTGAATTTTGATAAAGAAGGGCGTGGTAGTGGCCGTAAAGTAGAAGCGTCATGGCGTGAATATGATCGAGCTAATAGTGTTGAAGAGCATCATGATTTTTCTTTAACGAAACAAGCTAAGCGAGATGATCAAACCGCTATTTATGGCGCCACGAGCTATCAATGGTTACTCGACCAAGTCGATACCGCCATGTCGGCTCTTGACGATAAGCCACAAGGAAAAGAGTTAGCCAATTTTTTTAACTCCGGAATCCGAGCACTTTTTTCAACGGTTAATGCTGGCAGTGCTTTATTACAAGAATTAGGGGCGAGCGGGGTGCAAGCCAAAGCCTTTATTGGCCGTAGTATTCAGGTATTAGCGAGTGATCACCTAGCTAAAAAGACGGTAAGTGAACAGAAGCAGATGAATGCTTTACCTGACTTTAATATGAGTTTTTCTTCCCAGCGGCAAACGTTGGGCTCTACACAAAATGAATATCAACTCGATATGAGCATTTCACAAAATAGCGATCAGTCGCTCAGCGAAGATAAAGACAAGAGTTATCAAAGTCAGAATCGACGCTTACGCATGGACTATCAATCAGCGCGTCAGCAAGCGGTGTATGAATATACCTGGACACGAGATGAAAGCCTGCGCAATGTCTTTGAAAAGGGAAGCCTAGCCTCGACTCACTACCGTATTGAAGAAAGAATACAATCTCAGTTGCTCGGTGATCCCAGTGCTGACGAAGCGGTTGAGTATAAAAATAGAGATGATAATTACTTTAGGAAAAACACCTAGTTTCTAGAGTGTCTTTTTGATCAGCCATGGCATGAGTGGCGCTTGTATAAATAATGTGAAGAGCACCATGCCATAAATAATGGCTTGTACTGTGTACCAACCAGGCACAGTGGTTGGAATAGACAGTGCCAGAGCAATACCGACCCCTCCTCGTAATCCACCCCACATCATGACATTTTGATAACTAAAAGAAATTCTCTCTTGCTTCGGAATTGTATTTATTAGCGGCGTGAAACCGTAGATTACGATAGCCCGACTAATCGTGGCCGCGCCGATGCCCAGTAGCATGGCAAACCATTGGTCTTTAAACATATCGACGGTAATCGTCACGCCCATTAATACAAATACGATGACATTGGCGATGTAACCATTGAGTTCCCATAGTTCAGAGCTAAAGCCTTCTTCTTTTTGTGAGAATAGCTGGCTTAGCCTGCGGCTTTCTCCTAACCAAAGCCCACTAATAAGAACCGCGATGATGCCGGAAACATGGAAACTGTGTTCTGCGATATAAAAAGGCAGCGCCATGGCTAATAAGCTAATAATCCCACGACCGATATTAGACGTTATTAAACGATACAGTAACGAGAAGCAATATCCCGCAACCAGACCAATGGCGATTCCTCCGCCTACCGTCACTGTAAATTGCCCGACAGCGCTTTGCCATTCTATTACTCCTTCAGTACTGCTTAATGCCATGATAACTAAGCTAAAGCAGACGACAGCCGTTGCATCGTTGAATAAGCTTTCTCCTTCTACCAGTGCGGTCAAACGGGGGGAGGCGCCAACGGCTTTAAACATCGCGACGACAGCAACGGGGTCGGTTGCCGCTAGAATGATTCCGGCCAATAATGCAGTCAGTACTGGAAAAGCCTGTGGATAACCTATGCCGATAAATATCAGATAACCACAAATGAAAGCCGATATTAAAAGTGCGGGTACGGCCAATACAATAACCGGCAACCAATTTTTCATCAGCAGTCTAGTAGGCATATGATAGGCCGATTCAAAGACTAGGATGGGGACTAAAATATGGAGAATAATATCGCGGAAACTATCCCAGCGTAGGCCGGTATCATAACCGAGGCCCGTCCAAACTTCTGAGCCGATGAAACCAAGCAATACAAGAATAGCAGTAAAGGGAATGGGGAAGCGTGTAAGGTAAGGCTCAATCAATGCGGCGAATAAGACAAGGCATAATAAAATGATGATAGAGGCTGGCATGATAAACGCCTTAGTCGATGTTTTATGTGAGTATAGTTGTTGGTGAACTTATCGGAGGCATAAAAATAGGAAGCTAAGCCTGTTTAATGGTCGGATCATTTATTTCATAAATCACTTGATTACGGCCATGCTCCTTCG
The DNA here is from genome assembly GCA_036960605.1 of Oleispira sp. Lineage (GTDB taxonomy): Bacteria > Pseudomonadota > Gammaproteobacteria > Pseudomonadales > Oceanobacteraceae > Oleispira. The sequence goes on from JBALXI010000009.1 coordinate 40,456, forward strand.
CCACGTATAAAAAATCGTCGGCTTGTTTAAGTAGGGTGCTTTCAGCTTCGTGATGTGACGGAATGCAGCAAGCTAAACCAAGACTGGCAGTGACAGACAACGTTTGATCCTGCCATTCTACTTTTAATCCTTCTATCTGCTTGCGAATATTGTCGGCGACTAGATACGCACCTGCTTGAGGTGTATTAGGCAATAATACAGTGAACTCCTCACCGCCATAGCGTGAGACGGCATCACTTGGGCGCTTTACAACATCTTGAATCGAGTTGGCAACGGCCTTTAATACCGCATCGCCTGCTTGGTGGCCATAGTTATCATTGAATAATTTAAAGTGATCAATATCGATCATGAGTAATGAAATGCAAGATTTTTCTCGATAGGCACGACGATATTCGCTTGAAAATTTATGATCAAAATAATGGCGATTCTTAACTTGAGTTAACGAGTCTGTTATCGAGGCCGTTTGTAAGTGATCATTTAATACTTCTAGCTCCTCTGTCCGTTCACGAACTTTATTATCAAGCTCTTGATTGGCTTTAATTTGGACCTCTAGCATTCGCTGCTGAGTTTCTATGCGGGCTTTACGCTCGCTATTAATTCTATCTGCCAAGCCTAAGGCCAGTAATATAACTTCTAATACAGCGCCTATTTCGATGGCATGTTCGGTTAACGTATTAATGGGTAGTAGGCCAAACTTTTGACCGCTGTAGAGTAAAAATCCAATTAATACAGTGGTCCATGCAAAAATGAACATCATGATTTCTCGGCTTTTACTACGTGACCATTCTTGCAGTGTCGAGAACATGGCGATGGCTGCAGCAACGATCGCAAGCGTCGCCCCGACTCTAATCATTATGGAGTAAGGAAGTATCAGCGCTGCAACTGAGTAGGCAATCGAGAACCAAACAAATGATAAAATCAGTCGGTTAAGGCTAGGCCGGACAGTGGCCAGCTTCAGAAATGTAGAACTGAATAGTGCGCCGAAAATAATCACGGGACCAATTAAAAATACCACCGAGAGTTCATGAACGGAGGGGCTCCTAGGCCATAGAAACTGATATGCCCAGCCGTGAATGCTGGCCATGAATAAGGTGAAGCTGGCGATATAAAAAACGTAATATAAATAGCTGCGTGCGCGAACAATTAAAAATATCACCGCATTGTAAAATAGCATGCTGATCAAAATGGCGTAAAAGGCCGCACTGGCAGCATTCTCAGTCGCAATGGTTTGCCAGAAATGGCTCTCTGTTTGCAGTGAAAGTGCAAGCTGAAGTGAGCTGGTGGTTTGTACATGCAGGTAGAGAGAATATTCTTGCTCGGTATTAATATCTAATGGAAAAACAAAGGTAGGTTGCTGAACGGGCCTTTCAGAAAAGGGTAGGGTATCGCCACTATGAAACTCTTGTACAAGGTCACCCCCGGCTAAAAGGTAGACGTCAACCTTGTCTAATAGTGGATAGTTACTGCGAAGGAACCAAGGCGTGCTCGTGCTGTGTATATTTTGCAGTGGAATGTTGAACCAAAAATGGCGTTGATTGAAGCCAAAGCTTGCTTCTGTGATGTCGATGTCATGCCAAGCTGTATCCTCTTGCTGACGCGCCTGATTCAATGTTAGTTCTTTATCATTACTTGAATACTTGGCCATGCCAAAATAACTCAGTTTTTGTTCGTGATTAGCCAGTTGACTGGTGAATCCAACAAAAGAAATACACAGTAATATGAGAAGAAATCCAACCTGTTTCAGCATGTTTGAGCTATATCATGATAACGAAAGATAGCTCTAGTATAGTTAATCTATTTGGAAGCGATTGTTCATTTACTGAATTAGGCATTATTAATCAATAGGGTACGTTATAATTATGGCATTCGATTGATCGATTCATTTTGGAGTAGACGGCATGGGCTTTAGTGGTACTAATCGGCATTGGTTCATCATTGGGGCTGAGTTTCCAGTGGGTCAGTTTTTGGCTAAATTAGCCAGTGAGTTAGCACTTCCTTACAGCTCTCGTCGTTTGAATAGCCGAGAAAAACTTTCGGTTCCAGTGGGCATGCCTTCAGCGCCATTAGCTATATTGGCCGTATCGGGAGATGATGCCGATGCGATAGGGCACTTAGCTGAATGGATTGAGTTGCTTATTGAGCAAGACATTCCAATGGTTTTACTGTCGTCCGCGAAAGTCTTTGATTATAACGAGGTGGGAAGCCTTGAAAATGATGAAATGACTGGCGACGCTGGCTTGATCGCGCTGGAGAATCAGGCGCGTAAACAACTGCGTCATTTGATCGTTCGTGTGAATCAGCCCTTCAGTTTGTTGACGGGAGATTATGCCGTACAACTGCTGGCTGAAGCGCGCAGTCAGGGCAATTTAAAGCTAGACAATCTTATTCGAATTGCCCCAACTCCCGCTGACGATATTGCTCAAGTTATTCATGCCCTACTGCAGCAAATTGGTTGTGATGAATCTTTATGGGGTACTTATCATTATTGCAGTGTCGAAAGCACGACGGAATATGCATTTGCCGAAGTATTATTAGCCGAGGCCCGACAGTATGAAGATCTGGCGCATGTGACGTTAGAAGAGCTGGACGACGATCAATGCCGACCTAGCGAAACCATTTTAGACAGTAAATTGATTAAGCATAATTTTGGCATTAAGCCCAAGCTTTGGCGCCAAGGGGTGAGTCGTTTAATTAGAAGCTATTATCGAGCTGATGAAAAAAGTGATGCCTAAAGTCATAAATCGTTAACTAAATGACGATGCCAATGCTCGTATTAGACGTTAGAACTTAAAGTTAATAGAGAGAAACCATGTCATCTTGTGATTCCCCTGCGTTAGTCAAAGGACTCATCCCTCTCGAGGATGCCCGTGCTGTGTTAGCACAACGTGCACAGCAATATGGCACGTTAGCGAAAACAGAAACGGTGTCGATTTATAATGCTTTAACTCGAGTCTTAGCTGAGACAATTATCTCAGGCATTAACGTTCCCAGTTTTGATAACAGTGCGATGGACGGTTACGCTTTACGCTTAGTTGATTGCCAGCAACAGGTCGCTATTAAGGGCAGTATTGAGCTTAACGTCTCACAACGAATAACAGCGGGAGATGCGCCTGAACTGTTATTGGATAATACCTGCGCGAGAATTTTCACCGGTGCTGCAGTGCCTGAAAATGCCGATATGGTTGTCATGCAGGAACAGTGTGAAATCAGCGCAAGCGGTCAGATTATTTTTCCTGCAAACTTAGTCGATGCTAAACCCCAGCAAAATATTCGACCTGCAGGGCAAGACATTACGATCGGCCAAACACTATTTCAGCCTGGACGCATTCTACGGGCTGAAGATCTAGGGGTTATCGCCTCTATGGGATTTAGCCAGGTAAACGTGCAGAAAAAGCTTAAGGTCGCTGTTATCTCATCAGGAGATGAACTGGTCGAGCCAGGCAATCCTTTGAGCCCAGGAAAAATTTATAATACCAATAGCTTTACCTTAATCGGTTTATTACAGCGCATGGGTATGGAGGTCATTGGTCCCTTTTTTGCCGCCGATACGTTAGCGGCTACGCAAGACGTTTTAACTCAAGCCAGTGCGCAAGCCGATGTCATTATCACCAGTGGCGGTGTCTCTGTCGGTGAAGAAGATCATATTAAAGCGGCCATTAGCAGTGGCGGTGAATTAGAAATGTGGCGTTTGGCTATTAAACCAGGCAAGCCCTTTGCACTGGGGCAGTTTAATCAAACGCCAGTGATCGGTTTACCTGGGAATCCTGCCGCGGTAGTCGTCACTTTTTATCAGCTGGCGAGAAATTTTTTATGGACCGTGCAAGGTGCAGATGCGCAGCCGTTATTAGTATTAAAAGGCAATGCGACATTCTCAACCAAAAAGTCCATTGGCCGTACCGAGTTTTTACGCGCGCGATTTAATTCTGGCGACATTGAAATTTTTAACAACCAAAGTTCGGGTGTCTTATCTTCCTCTAGTTGGAGTGATGGTTTTGCGTGTGTACCCGCGGGTGAGTTAATTAGCATCGGTGATGAGATAGACTTCTATGCCTTAACCACCGCTCATGGACACGGTTAATGATGGTTGCCAATAGTCTATTAAGTGGATTGATTTTAGCCGGCGGCGAAGGTCGCCGCATGGCGGGGCGGGATAAAGGTTTAATCTCACTAGTACAGAAGCCACTGGTCGAATACGCGATTGATTGCCTGGCGCCGCTGGTGGACGATTTAACCATTAGTTGTAATCGCAACCGAGCGCTTTATCAAGATTACCAGTTAGATTGCATCTCTGATGAGACAGTCGAGAGTGTCGAAGGTTATCAAGGCCCGATGGCGGGTTTAGCCGCAGGCTTACAGCATGCAAAACATGAATGGCTATTGGTTATGCCTTGCGATACACCACTGATGACTTCGCAGGTGATGGCACAACTGTCAGCTTGCTTAAACTCTAATACATCGAATGATTCACCGCAGGCTATTATCTTTTCTCATCAAGGCTTACAGCCATTGCATGGTCTATATCACCGCAGCATGCTGCCTATTTTTGAGCAGTGTTTAGCTGAAAATAAAAATGCACTACAACGTTTATTACGTTCGCTGGACCGCGTGGTTATTCATCAAGGCTTAGCGTGTGAACTCAGTTTTAATAATGCCAATGACCCTGAAGAACTCGCTATTATTGCAACCTTGTTAGGCAAGAACTAATTTAAACGACACTTAAACAATAATTGAAAATTCGTTGGAATAAAAAATGGATCTAACTCATTTAGATGAAAAAGGCCAAGCCCGCATGGTCGACGTCAGCGAAAAAGACGTCACCAAGCGCGAAGCATTAGCGCAAGCGATTGTCACTATGCTGCCCAATACCTTAATGATGATTACTGAAGGTAAGCATAAAAAAGGTGACGTCCTGGCGACGGCTCGTATTGCGGGTATTCAAGCGGCGAAAAAAACGTGGGAGCTAATCCCTATGTGTCACCCGTTAATGATTGCCGGTGCCAAGGTTGATATTCAAGCGATCAGTGAAACCCAATTACGTATTGAAGTGCGTTGTAAGGTGGCTGATAGAACGGGTATCGAAATGGAAGCATTGACCGCCGCGTCGATTGCAGCACTGACTATTTATGACATGTGCAAAGCGGTCGATAAAGGAATGACTATTGGTGATATTAAATTACTCGAGAAAACGGGTGGTAAAAGCGGCGATTGGAATGCCGGTTCAGCAGCACTAGAGATAGGAAAATAATCATGATTAATGTCTTATTTTTTGCTCGACTGAAAGATCAAGTTGGCCAAGCCGAATTGACGTTAGGTCATGAATTGGTCGGTAAAACGGTAGCAGAATTACAACAGGATTTAATTGCTAAGGGCATGGTTGCGCTGCAAGACGACAGTATCCGTATTGCCTTAAACCAAGATTTCTGTGCGTCTGATGCCGTGATTAAAGACGGTGATGAAGTCGCCTTTATGCCGCCCGTGACAGGTGGCTAATCGTGGAAGCTAACGCAAGGATGCCTGCGGCGATGTTTAATAAAGTGTTTAGAAAAATTTGTAGTACGTTAAACCCCAAGCAAATACTGACCGCGTTAAACGCCATTGATGCCGAAGCAAAATCTGAACGGCTTGGTCTCAACGATGATGCTGAGCGCAAACGTGTTTGGCTAGTAATCATCGTTGCCTGCGTCTGTTTGCTAATGGTGAACTATTTAAAATACTCCAGCGTATTAGTAGAAACTATTCGAATGTTAGAGGGCTGGTTTGATATTAAAAACAACCAGTGGTCGCGTGAGTTTCGCTACCATCCTTATCGAGAGTTACTAGGTTATGTTTGGTGGGGTTTTTGGAATTTATTCTGTTTCCTTGTGATACCCATGCTAACGATCAAGTTGGTGTTAAGACAGTCGTTGAAAAACTATGGCTGGCAACTCGGCAGCATTAAACAACATTGGTTAGGCTATGTATTATTAGCATCACCTATTATGTTTTTTGCGTTTCTGGTGAGTTTTCGTGAAGACTTTGCTAACCATTATCCCTTCTACGACTTAGCGCATAAAAGTTGGTTAGATTTAATTCTGTGGGAATGCATTTATATATTGCAGTTTATTGCGGTGGAATTCTTCTTTCGAGGGTTCTTGGTCAATGGCTTACGAATTCCCTTTGGCAGCTTATCCATTGCGGTTATGTGTTTACCCTATCTAATGCTGCACTTTCCTAAATTGTGGTTAGAATCTTTTGGTGCTATTTCGTTTGGCTTCTTACTGGGTATTTTAGCCCTACGCTCAAAATCTATTTGGGGTGGAGTAGGGGTGCATGTTGCTATTGCTCTGATGATGGATTGCATGGCGATGATGCAAACTAAGGGCTTCCCAGATCAATTCATGCGTTAGCCATTCTGGTTAATGCAGCCTGTTCCATTTTTGGTAAACACTTACATTAATTATTAGGCTAATCTTATGGCACCATTCACCGTATAACGGTGTTGTTGTATATATTATCTCTGATTTACATCACTTAAGTGAATGACACTGAGTGCTTAACCTCATTTAGGAAACCTACCATGATTAAAGCGTATGCAGCTTTCGAAGCCGGCGGTAAATTAAAACCTTACGAGTATGACCCAGGCCCTTTGGCCGATCACGATGTAGAAATTGCAGTTGATTACTGTGGCATTTGTCACAGTGATTTAAGCATGCTGAATAATGAATGGGGCATCACTCAATACCCTTTTGTACCCGGCCATGAAGTGGCGGGTAAAATCAGTGCTGTTGGTAAGCACGTGAGTAAATTTAATATCGGTGATCGCGTTGGCCTTGGTTGGCACTCAAGTTACTGCAATGATTGTAATACCTGCCTTGAAGGCGATCACAACCTGTGTAGCAGTGCGCAGGGCACCTTAATTGGTCGACATGGTGGCTTTGCCGATAAAGTCCGAGCACAAGCAACCAGCGTCGTCGCATTACCGGATGAGCTGAGTAGTGAGAAAGCAGGGCCGCTTTTCTGTGGTGGTGTCACCGTTTATAACCCGATGGTACAGTTTGACTTAAAGCCAACAGCCAAAGTTGCCGTGATTGGAATTGGCGGCTTGGGCCATATGGCGCTTAAGTTTTTGAATGCTTGGGGTTGTGAAGTGACTGCGTTTACGTCATCTGAAGCCAAGCGCACTGAGGCCCTAGAATTAGGGGCGCACAAAACACTGAATTCTCGTGATAGCGCTGAGCTAGCGACGGCGGCGAATTCATTTGATCTTATCTTGTCGACGGTTAACGTCAAGTTGGATTGGGGCAGTTATGTACAAACTTTAAGACCAAAAGGACGTTTGCACTTTTTAGGGGCTATTTTAGAGCCCGTAGAAGTCAGTGTTTTTGCATTAATGGGCGCGCAGCGTTCGATCTCTAGCTCACCGGTAGGCAGCCCAGCGGTTATCGGTCAAATGCTCGAATTTGCGGCCCGTCATAACATTGAACCGGAAGTGGAAGTCTTTGATATTGCTGACGTTAATAACGCGATTGAACGCTTAGAAAATGGCAGTCCTCGCTATCGTGTAGTACTAAAAAACTAATGCTAAATAACCAAATGGAATAACTCAATAATTAGGTGTATTAGGTTTAATCGAGCCTCTGGTTTTCTAGAGGCTGCTGGCTATACTCATGCTATGCGATTAAACCTTGTCCTCACTATATTATTGACCTCTTCTCTTTGTTTGGCTGTAGAACCTATTGCTGTGTCTGTCGGCATGTATCCTTTTGCACCTTTTGTCGAGCCTAAAGGATCCGATGGCGAAGTTGGAATGACGCTTGATTTAGTGGCTGCATTAAATAAAACGCAAAATAAATATTATTTCAATACCGTGTTAATTCCGCCTAAGCGTCGTTATCAGTCTTTTAATGATGGCCATTACGATATGATATTTTATGAAAGTAAATCATGGGGATGGCAAGATATAAAGGTTGATACCTCTAAAGTTTATCAAACGGGGGGAGAGGTCTATATTGCTCTCAAAAAGTTGGGTCGAGATCAGTCCTACTTTAATAATTTTAGTGATAAAAGGATGATCGGTATATTAGGTTTTCATTATGGCTTTGCTGATTTTAACGCGGATGAAGACTTTTTAATTAAAGAATTTAATATGTTGCTGACACCCGATAACGATAGAAATATAAATCTGTTATTAAAAGATCGGGGTGATGTTGCCGTTGTTACTAATGCCTATCTACAACGTTTTTTATTAGAATATCCTACTGTAAAATCGCGTCTATTGATTTCAGATAAACTTGATCAAGAATATAACCATACAGCTTTGATCCGCCCGGGTATTGTACCTAGCATTGATGAAATTAATACGATGCTAAATACTTTAAAGAAAACAGGTGAGTTGGATATCTTGTTAATAAAGTACGGGCTAGATTAGTCCGTATTTACAGGAGAAGTGCTCGGCATCCACTTAATTTGAAAACGAAGCCAGAACAGGCCCCATCGAAACGATTGATATACCTATGCATGTTAAAGGCTTGCTAATCACGAACAGTGGGGCAACATAGTGGGTGAAAATTCAGACCTAATCCGATGAGAGTAGCGACAGCGCGCAAGGACCTTAGAGCAGGTAATCGCATGGCTTTAGAATATAAAGAACCGGTTGTTCAAGATCTTGATGGACCACCGCTGGCAGCAGATCCGACGTTTACTTTAGGCTGGCAGTTAGTTTTATAGCCGTTTCTTAAACGACTGCGATAGAGAATTAAATACTTAATGATTCAATAGTAAATAGCTCAAGCAGTCGTCACTTATTTGCGCTATTTTTTAGTTAACGGTTTTTATCTCTTATTACCAACAGTCTAATCTCTGTCATATCCTCCATCGCAAAACGAATGCCTTCACGACCGACACCTGAATCTTTCACACCGCCATAGGGCATATTATCCACACGCCAGCTAGGCACATCGCCAATGACAACGCCGCCGACTTCTAATTCATCCCAAGCTTTATTCATTTTATAAAGGTCACGGGTAAAGATACCGGCTTGCAAGCCAAATTTACTGTTATTAACGGATTTTAGTGCTTCATCAAAAGTCGAAAATTTACTTAAGATAGCCGCAGGACCAAACGCCTCTTCAGTATTTAACAAAGCGTGCTCGGGGACATTTTCTAAGACCGTAGCATCCAACATAGTGCCATCTTGCTGACCACCGACGAGTAAATTTCCGCCGAGCTCTACCGCTTCATCAATCCAACCTTTTAAACGATTGGCTTCAGATAATGAAATCATGGGGCCAACAAATGTTTCTTCGTCTTTCGGATCGCCCATTTTTAATAGGGCGACTTTAGCGATAAATTTTTCTTTAAAATTATCGTATAGAGATTCATGCACTATGATGCGCTGCACGCCTATGCAGCTCTGACCCGACTGGTAGAATGCACCGAATATTATGCGCTCGACAGCATCGTCTAAATCACCTGGATTATCATCGCTATCTTCATCAACGATACAGGCAGCATTACCGCCGAGTTCTAGAATGACAGGTTTTTTTCCGGCTCGGGCCTTTAAGTCCCAACCGACATCAGGTGAGCCGGTAAAGCTTAGTAACTTGAAGCGATCATCGACGGTGAATAAATCAGCTCCTGTTCGCGAGCAGGGAAGAATAGAGAATGCGCCTTTGGGTAAATTAGTTTCTGCTAGAACCTCACCGATGATTAACGCGCCAATTGGTGTGCGACTGGCAGGTTTTAATACAAACGGGCAACCAACCGCGAGGGCGGGTGCAACTTTATGCGCGGCTAAATTTAAAGGAAAATTAAACGGAGAGATGAAAGAGCAAGGGCCAATAGGGACACGCTTATACATGCCTGTATAGCCGCGAGCGCGAGGAGCGACTTCAAGATTCATAATCTCGCCACTCATTCGGACAGATTCTTCTGCAGCGATACGGAAGGTATCGATTAAGCGGCCAACTTCACCACGCGCATCTTTAATCGGCTTGCCCGCTTCGATACAGAGTGCGAGCGCCATTTCTTCAGCGCGTTCGGTAAAGCGCTTCACGCAGTGATTAAGAATATCCTGGCGTTCATAAGGAGCCATCTTGCGCATGGCTTCCTGGCTTGCTTCAGCCGCCGCAATGGCTTTATCTATCGCCACTTCATCGGCAAGGGCAACTCGAGTCGCGACTTCACCTGAGTATTTGTCGGTAACTTCTAAGTCTTCGTTAGCGAAGATAGCTTCATTCGCTAAGTAGTAGGGGTAGCTTTTATTTAACATGGTGTTTTCCTTTAGCCCTAATCTTATTCTTTAAATCTTGGCGCTTAATTTTCTTAATTGATTATTTAAAATCTCGTCATTTTCACTGTAATCGATAGGGATATCGATGAGGTGAACATTATGATCTTTCATGCATTTTTCAATTAACGGTAATAGTTGCTTTGCCGATTCAATTCGATGTCCCTTGCCGCCGTAAGCTTCTACGTATTTCACAAAATCAGGATTACCATAATCTAAGCCAAAGGATTCAAAATTCATATTGGTTTGCTTCCACTTGATCATGCCATAGGCATCGTCACGTAAAATCAATACGATGATATGTTGCTTAAGGCGCACGGCCGTTTCTAATTCTTGGCTGTTCATCATAAAGCCACCATCACCACAGATGGCGATAACAGGGCGGTCGGGATGAACCAACTTCGCTGCCATGGCAGAGGGAAGACCTGCCCCCATCGTTGCTAAAGCATTATCCAATAAAACGGTATTGGGTTTTTGAGCTTTATAGTTACGGGCGAACCAGATCTTATACACACCATTATCGAGGCAGATGATGCCGTTAGCAGGCATGGCCTTGCGAACATCAGCCACCAAGCGCTGTGGGTAGATAGGGAAACGATCGTCATTACAGCCACGGGGCAACTCTTTTTCTTCTGCAGCTTTAACCTTATCGAAATAGCTAAAGTCCCAATGTTTTTGAACGTGTAATTTTTCTAATATTGCCCAGATGCTATTGGCAATGTCACCGATGACTTCAACCTGAGGGAAATACACAGGATCAACTTCCGCGGCCATGTAATTGATGTGGATAACTTTCTTGTCGTCATCACGCATGAAGAAGGGGGGTTTTTCGACAACGTCATGCCCAACGTTAATAATCAGATCAGCGTGGGCAATCGCGCGGTGCACGAAGTCACCATCAGATAATGTGGTATTGCCTAAGAATAAATCTTTGGTTTCGTCAACAACGCCTTTGCCCATTTGTGTGGTGACAAAAGGAATTTTCAACTCATCGACTAAGCGCGTCAGCATCTTACTCGACATTTTTCTATTTGCCGCAGCACCAATTAGCAAGAGTGGCGTTCTAGCGAGTTCAATCATATCGACGGCGTGCTTAATTGATTTTTCTTCAGCGATAGGACGACGGACATTACTTTCAGTAATCAGATTAGGGCTGACTTCTTCATCGGCAATATCTTCAGGCAGCTCAAGGTGAACCGCCCCAGGTCGTTCTGCACTGGCAACACGAAAAGCCTCTCGTACTTGTGAAGCAATGCGTTCACCGCTGACAATTTGCGCCGTGTACTTGGTAATAGGGCGCATCATGTCGACCACGTCCAATACTTGGAAGCGGCCCTGCTTACTGGCTTTAATGGGTTTTTGACCGGTGATCATCAGCATCGGCATGCCGCCTAATTGCGCATAAGCGGCAGCGGTAACAAGATTTGTGGCACCAGGACCGAGGGTGGATAAGCACACTCCGACCTTGCCGGTTAAGCGTCCATAGGTAGCCGCCATAAAGCCTGCGCCCTGTTCATGGCGAGTGAGTATGAGCTTAATAGAGGAGGTGCGTAGAGATTCTAATACATCAAGATTCTCTTCACCGGGAATACCAAAAATGTATTCCACGCCTTCTTGTTCCAATGCCTTTACAAATAAATCAGATGCTTTCATGTTCAAACCCTTTGATCGTCTGATTAAAGACTAGCAGCTCTAATTAACCTTGCTTTAGTATCGTTTGAACACCGCCTGTTTGATAATTTCTACCGTGGTGATTAATTAAATTAATAAGAAAAAGTACCAGTGATCGTCTCTGTACAGTAATCGTAAGTATTAACGCCGAATAAAATGCTTCTTATAAAAGAAGTGATTGATAATCAGAAGTACTAGGGGAAAGAGAGCGGTATCATGAAATACGCATCATATAACAATCGAGCAGGCCCCAATAGATCGACTCATGATCGTCGCTTGCTGACAGGTTGAAATACAGTTATTCAACTTTTTTCTAGTCGATGTGTTATTCAAAATCATGTCTGACGAGAACTTATGGCAGCGGCGGGGAAAAGCATTGCGATAGCATTGGCCCGCATTCCCATTTTTTGAGATGCAGAGTTCAGCGCTGCTCAACAGAGTAGAGAAGTCTAATGTAGTCTTCTGCTTTGTGCTTCCAATAAATTGCGACGACTGACATCCCGCCAATACAATCAATGAAACAATTAACAAAAAGTGGGTAACTGGCTTTAGCATGAGTCTTCTCGTAGGCACTTTTTTATATTATATAAATCTATTGTGACAGGAATACTACAATGAGGATAAGCTTGGATAAACCAATTTGGATTGGTTTTATGTAACTTTATACTACCTTTTCTGCATAGCACGACTGGGTCACACTTTAGGGGCTATTTCAGACTAATCGATAAGCTTATGTATTCAGGGCGAAGATCCGTTTCATTTCTAGCAGGCACAAAAAAGCCCGTACTTTTCAGTACAGGCTTCTCGGAATAATGGTGCCCGGAGACAGAGGGGGCACCCATTCAGTGAAAGCCCCATGGTACGGGCTTTTCAGCTCATCAAGGCTGTCGGATGAGTGAAAATGTGTGACAAAAGTGTACCACTTCTCCACTACAAGCCCTTTATTTTTTTAATTGCTATATATATCATTAAAACTAAGACTCGTATTTAAGCTTGGTATCTCCAGAGCTCAAGAGAATTCCAAGCATCTCGGGACTTTGTAAAGCCCCCATTTATGGCTTTTTTAATCCAAAAGCTAGCTTTATAGAGGTTTCTTGGAACACCATTTCCAGTCGCATAAATAATACCGATTGCATGGGCGGCGACAGGTGCATCTTGCTCAGCAGCCTTACTGAACCATTGAATAGCATGTTTAGAATCCTGTATAACCCCTACTCCATCTAGATACATCCGCCCAAGAGCAACTAGTGCTCTTGCATTATCTCGCTCAGCTGCTTTTTCATACCAAGGAAGAGCCTGTTCAGGGTTCTTCTTACCTAGAAGACCATTAAAATATATATCCCCAACGTTGAATAGTCCTTCTGGATCACCTTGTTCCGCTGCTTTTTTATACCAGTGGAGAGCTTGCTTGGGGTCTTTTGCACCTAGATCTTCTCCAGTAATATATTCAGAGCCAAGAACAAGTTGAGCTTTAAGGCTGCCTGCTTCAGCTGCTTTTATAAACCATTTAAAAGCTTGGTTGACGTCTTTTTTACCTTCGAATGCCATTCCTTCATAATATATAATGGCAATATAGAGTAGAGAGTAATGGTCACCTTGCTCACCTGCTTTTTTAAGCCAATAGATAGCCTTTTCGTCATTTTTTATACCTAGATCGCCCACGAGATATGCCCCGCCAAGAGCAAACTGTGCGTCGATGTCACCGTGTTCGGCAGCTCTTTGATATAACTCAAATGCTTGTTTTATATCACCTTCTTGCGAAAGCTCTTCGGCTTTTCTAAAGTCACTATGGGCTTGTCCATCGGTGTAACAGCCGCTGAGACAAATAATAAATGTCATTATTAGTGCATAAAATGTGATTTTCATATTACTTCCTTGTTTTATTGGTAATAGTTCAATATTGGCTAGCTGTTTTTTGAATTTAGTTTTGGTAATACATCATTTCATGTAACTTGCAGACATTCCCAAAATTGTATCAGCACATGAAATGTAACCATCCCGAATATCTTCTTTAAGCTCTAATATCTTCGACTCAATAAGACGTTTATGAAACGGATTATTGAGAATGTTGATTATTTGTGATTTTGGAAGGCCTGTATTTCTCGATGCGGCGTGAATAGTATCCTCTATAGTGCTATGTATTCTTGGCTGGTGTTCTATACCGCATTGGTGGGCAACAGAACCTACTGCAATCCAATATCGGGCAGTTTCATAGCTGTTAGTTGTCGCGAGGGAAAGCAAGTCTGCGCATGTCTTACGACCAGCCTTAATGTCAGCTTTTAGTTGATCTACTCGTTGTTGAACAAGCTCTTGTGAATTACCAGTTTTCAGTACTTTAAGTACGTCAGCAAAAACAAGTCCTGATGCTTCGTAGGCTAGATCAATTGGGAGTGCAGGGGGTACCGCAACTGTAGGGGTGCTATTTTGGCCGCATTGATATGTAACTCTACCCAGCGCTATGGCATTTCGAGCTTTATCATTTGTGCTTAGGTCTGCATATGCTGTTAAACCAAAAATAGTTAGGAGCAATAATGTGAAAGAATTAGCTGTTCTCATATATGTATCCAGAGTAAAACGTAGTTAAGTGCCTTTTGTTATTAATTATTGCTATCCAAGCTTATTTTTCATTGCGATATAGCCCGGTATAAGCGTTAGAGCTAGCACAAGTGAAATCAGCATGATGATTCCAAAGCTATAAGCATTTATTCCAATAGCTAGAAATAGTAAGGCTGAAAAGATTACTGCTGGTAAGGCTGCTAACGATTTTATAGGTGTTAGAAAAGGTAGGCCGAATGCGATTAGCATTGGATATAGACCTGTAAGTGCGAATAATACTAATGCGGTGGGTACTAAAAGAATAAGTACAAATATTAGATTAGTCACGCCTGTCTTATTTGTAATATTTCTCCATAACTTTTTTAAAATATGTCTTTCTCTATAGGCTAGTAAGGAGGCTATTGCAATGGTGATAGTCCAAAATGACATAAGTAGTGAGAGTTCACTTAAGTCGAATGAATCTGGATTGCTGAGAATACTTACCTGCTTGTATTTTTGGACTTCCAAGAATGCAAGAGAGATATGCCCGAATAATATTACGGGAATCCAGCTTATTGTGAAGATGAAGTTACGAGTAAAGAGCGCAATTGGTATCAAGCTTAATATTACCATTATTGCTAGCACAAAAAGTGTGACTAGAGGATAAGTTGATATCTGGCTCGACCAGTTAGTCGTTAGAAAATACATCCCCAAAATGCTGATTAATGTTAGAGCATATTTTCCAAAGTAATTTGGAATTGGTGTAGTTTCAATTACGGGCATTGTACTTTCTTGCATAGCGGCTATCCCTAGATTAATGCAATGATTGATATTATTATCTTTAGCGCATTATATGTACTTAAATATAAGAGTCAAAGTACTGTTTTCTGATGGCTCCCAGTTACCAATGCTTTGATCGTTCGTATGGGAATTTAGGGGTACGTTTCCTTAGTTTATTATGCACTTTGTACGGTTGCGCTCTACTTAAACTGAAGCCAATATTTTTATGAACCCCATCCGTAGGTTTCTCTGACCTCAGCAGCCCTAGGTTCGGATTCTGCAATTTCATCAAATATCCAATCTTCCATTTCGATAATGTTGGTTGATGTTATTGGGCTACTACCATTCCAAGTAATAAAAGCGTGAGGATGAAAGGTTTCTTCTTCACTCGCGCGGTGAAAGTATTCTTGCTCCATAAAGTCGTCTCGGGCTTCAGCAGCTTCAGAAGCATGGTTGTATTTCTCGGCACTTAGGGTGCCATCTGGGTACTTAACCCGATACTTTCCACGATAACCGCAATGGTTCTTTGCGAGTTTAACAAGCTTTGTTTTTTTAATGCACTTAATGCCAACGAAGCCTTCTATTAGCTCTTGGCGTTTTGCTAAGCAATTTTGCCTTGGAGAGCAAGGGCGTAGGTTTCCACGGGTATTATCCAGTGGCTCGTGATTGATATGATCGACGTCTTGATACTCTGCTGGATTCATAATTAATCGATGTAAATAGCTGCCAGTTTGGCTTGATCTAGCAACAAACTGACCATCCTTACGCTTTTGAGCATACAGAGAATGTTCTTTGAGTAGCTCTATATCAGATAGGCTAATTAACGTTGTCTTTCGGTTACCTAGACTAATTTGGGCGTAGCTTCGGCCTTCTTTTATGAATATTGATATTGGTTTTTTATGCTTACCAAAGCCTTTTCTAAGTCGTATCATTATTTGCATCCTTGCAGGTTATTAAGTGTCACTTTGGTGTATAAGTGCAATGTTGACTGTCACACGATTTTCTCAATAGCAGCTTATAAAAAGTTGTTTTTGTTACAGTGTGACAGTTAAAAATTGTAATTATATACACCCGTATATAGGGTGTTATTTATAGATGTAGAGTGGGGAAGACTAGGGCAGAATCTTGAATCTCTTAGGCTATTACTGCCAAATTCATTCGTAGTGATTAACCATATGCAGTTACTTTTAACTAAATCCCCGTAGGTGGTGAAAAGCATTGAAGCTAAAAAAATCCTTGGGTATGTCAAGGATTATCTAGGAATAGTTATGCCAATTGGCCTTTCATTAGATGCCTCTCAAATTTCTGCTAACAGTATTGCGATGACGGCCTACTTTCTCTCCAATTTGGGTTTGGCTATAACCTAAATTACGAAGTCTGAGCATTTCATGTTGTAGCGGTGTGATTCTATTCATTAATGCCGTTTGAGTAGCCACTTTGAGTGACTTTGCAACCGTGCTGCTACTGCAATTTAAGTTTCTTGCGATAGCCGTATTGGATAAGCCTCTATTGTTTAGCGCTAAAATCCTCTCATCTCTGTGCTGGCTACTTTGGGGTGCTGTCCTTTCTCTTGTTCTTCGATTTTTCTTAGCTCTTGAAACCGTATTTCGATGGCAGCCTACCACTTGGGCTATATAAGCGTTGGTATGGTCTTGCTCAATCAAGCTGATGATTTGTTCTTTATTGATATAGTTAGTTCTAGATGTGGTCACAGGTTTCTCCTTTTCTTGTTACCTCAGTTCTATTTTACGTTGACTGCACCTTGTTGAACCTCAAATGAACAAATAAGCACAAATAGAACACTTGGATTCAATATCAAAGCACAACCCAGTTATAAGTAATGTACTAATAACCACTGGGGAATAAGATGAATCCACTACTAAATAAGTTACTTCAAGCAGTCATTCTCGCGGCTGTAACTGCTCTAATATCGAGCATTCAAGATCACCTTGACCAACATAATGAACAGCCGTAGGAGGTAGTTATGGCTATTATCGGATATGCACGAGTGAGTACCGCAAGCCAAAGTTTGGACGTACAGCTTTCTGAGTTGTCGTCTTGTTCTAAGGTTTTTCAAGAGAAAGAATCAGGGGCAAAAGCGACGCGAGAACAGCTAGAGCTTATGTTGGAATTCGTCAGAGATGGCGATACGGTTATGGTTACTAAGCTGTGTCGATTAGCCCGTAATACTCGGCACTTACTAGAAATAGTTGAATTTCTAGATCAGAAGCAGGTAGCTCTAAAAGTACTGAATCTTGGGATTGATACTTCAACGTCTACAGGTCGGCTTATGTTGACCATGATCGGTGCTGTAGCAGCTTTTGAGCGTGAACTACTACTAGAACGACAAGTAGAAGGCATCGCAGCAGCTAAGCGTAAAGGGAAGTATCTAGGGCGTAAACCGACAGCAATGGCTAAGGCTGAAGAAGTGCATGCTTTGTTGGCTGAAGGTGTTTCTAAAGTTGAAGCGTCCAACCAGCTCGGCATCAGTGTATCAAGTATTCATCGGATTTGTAGAGCAGCGGCTTAGCCACTGCTTTGCATTATGAAGTTAAGGCTTGTGCTTCTCTCACATATGTATTGTAGAAAATTTAACCTAACCCCTATGGATAATTACGAAGAATAACTTCGAATTGATTGTCTTACACGAGCTTCTGGTTTCTTTCTCAAATTGGATACGTTGCTCCGCAGCAAGATGGGTATTTTGATTAGCCCTAACTCAACATAATGGCGACTTGCCAGTGAGGCAGTTAACTAATCCGTTTAAAGAGAGAACAAAAATGAGAGCAAATATTTATATTGCAAACGAAAAGAAAGCTGAGTTTATTATGGCTATTACTGAGCACTTTTCTAATATTATCGTTAGTTACCTAAAAGCACTGCCGCCAGAGATGCAGTTACCTGAAAACTATGGTCGTATCAGATCTGATAAAGAAGTTGTGGAGTTTACTAATGCACTGATAGGAGAAATTCTTGAGAAATTCGAAGCTGAATGCTTGATGTATGGCTGTGCTCAAGAAATGGCTATTGAGATGAGTTTTGCTGATATACGAGTGGTCAGCGCTCTTGGAATCAGAAAAATTGAAGGGTTTGCTGTTGCCCTTGATTTAATAAATTGTCCTCCACGTAAGGCTGCTTAATGGTTAAGGCATTTAAGCCTAAGGAATCTCCTTAGGCTTCGCCTTGAATCGATATAGCTTGTATTTAGTTCCGTAGCTCTTTGCGGTTCCTTCAGGAATGCCCATAATGTCCATAAAGGCATGCTTAATGTCTTCCGTTGTGATTTTCTTCTTCGTGCCTGAACCAAGAATGAACCCTTCTTTGAAAAAGCTTTCTCTATAGTCAAATGACTTTTCAATCTCCAATCGTAAAGGGGGAGTTATTCGAGAGGGCCTATTCTCAGGGCGAAGGTCGCTTTTCTCCTCAGATGCTTGAGCTTCGTAGAAAGCATCACAAAAAGCTCTCGATAGAATGCTAAGCCTCATGCTTGTATCTACATGGTCTTTGGGTCGCTTGTTCTTTAGGTGAAGTACTTCTGCTAGTTTTTCTGGAATAGCAGTGACTTCATTTTTAGTATTTTTGCTAGCTTCTACCAAATCATCGAAATAACAGTCAAACCTTCCTACCAAGTAATTAATCAAGTCTGGCGGAATCGTTAGGCTGTGCTTAATTGCTAAGGAGGTTTGCTTCAAGATAACTTCTATAGTAATTCTAGTAAAATCTTCATCATCCTTACTCTCAGCTTCAATAAGTAAAAAAAGTGAATCTTTTAGCCATTGATCATAAGTGTCTTGGTTCATTTAATTCTCGTTTGCATTTTTTCTAAAGAACAGTAGTGGGTTGGGATAACACAGCATCAACTATTTCTGAGTTAGGTGCTGTAGATTCAACGTCTATCGGTTGGAAAATATTGACCATGATCTGTGCTGTAGCAGACTTTGAGCGAGAATTGCTGTTAGAGCGACAAGCAGAAGGAATTGCTGTTGCTAAGCGTAAAGGAAAATATTTAGGACGTAAACAAACTGCAATGGCTATAGGGGTGAGGTTAGAGCTTTAATAAGCTCTGGATAAAGAAAGGCTGATTTTGCACGAGTACTGCATATCAGCCTATCTAGCATCTATAGAATAATATCACCCTAAAATTGCTTGCCCTAGTTTTCCTTCACCAAATATTAATATAGCTGGTTCTGGTTCTGGTTCTGGTTCTGGTTCTGGTTCTGGTTCTGGTTCTGGTTCTGGTTCTGGTTCTGGTTCTGGTTCTGGTT
>JBALXI010000009.1:60071-140414 GCA_036960605.1 Oleispira sp.
TTCAGGTTCAGGTTCAGGTTCAGGTTCAGGATTCGGTTCAGGATTCGGCTCAGGATTCGGCTCAGAAGCTGACCCCGAAGGAGTGATATCAGTACTATCACTCCCTTCACCACTTCCACCACAGCCGATTAGGCTAGATATTAATAAGGTAAATATAATAGCTTTTAAAATACTCATTAATCAGCAATCGGCAATTGGTTATATGGCGTTGGTTCATCCCAGCCTTCTATAACAATAGGGGGTTCAATAATTAAAACATCGGGCGTTGAGGTTGGAGTTGCTTTTTTATACCCAAAGCTGTTTGTGACAGTCGTAGTCCTGCATGTCTCTGAATGATAATCCTGGTAACTAACTGCTGTGTCATCAAACTTATATACGTCATCGGATAAACTGTAATGAGTGTCGTTATTCTTGATTCGTGTTCCTACATGCTTAGAAGCATCCCACCAATAAAGTTCATGGTTAGATATCATTTCAACATATTTATTTCCAGAACAATCAGGTGTTATGTAATATAGACGCTTAGAATAAACACCGATTCCAAAGCCGCTATATGTACCATTTTTGTACAGGTAGATATCATCATTATAATCATATAGCTGGACATGGATATAAGATTCCTTGCTGGATGGGATCGACTTCAAGTAACCGATATTCACGCCATTTGCATATACTTCGGGGTACTCTACAGTTGGGACTACAGGAACTTCGCCAATCACTTCATCTATAGTTACTTGCTCACCAACGCCAGTAATCTGAATAGGAAAAGTAACACCAGTGACTTCTGGATCATTAATTATAGCTTTCCGTACAATACTATTTCCAGCTTGTGGGTAACATTTACCATTAATTTCTCGCGATTGATAGTACAAGTCTATTACGCTGTCGCCTTTTCTATATACCAACTTTCCGTCAGAAGTGTTTTCAACATCAAATTGCTGCGCTCCATTAATAAGAGGATTAATCCAGCTATCTTCCTTTTTTAAATAGGGATCGTTAACATATTTCTGCCCTGTACAGTCATTACTTGCATAATACGGATACAGGCTGCCAGAGGGATACCCGTCGACTCCTACATATATATAGCCGGAGTTACTGGGGATAGAGTAAAAAGTCCCATTAGCTACGATCTTTTTTGTGACACCATTAACGGTCGCCGTTATCAAATGAGCAGTTGTCGATTCATTTAAACTATTAAGGTCATCATTTGCATCTTTAATTTCTTGCTTTAACTCTTGAAAATTATCATTAAAGTTTTTTGCGGTTGCAACATCACCTGTTTGAAATTCGACTAGAGCATTAACTTGAAGCGAGCAAGTGAGAAAAAGAGGGATTGTAATAAAGGTGAATGATTTAAAGTACATAAGCCGTCCGTGGAAAAATTTAAACCAGATTCTATACGATTATTTATATAAGTGTCAATTGTCATTAGATCATAGCCTAGTGACAGTATTCAAAACCACCCATATTGCCTGCCAATAGGGTGGTTTTTTAGTTTTGGCAGGTAAATGTCAGAAAGCCTAGACCCTATTGGGATATAGGCTCAGGTGAAAGTAAATCTTCCCAGCCACCAGCAATATCCACAATTGAAAAGTTTACATACGATAATTTGTTAAGCTCGGCTAGCAATTGTTTTTGGCTATAGCCCTCGTCTGCATAGGTTTGGGTTTCTCCAAGCAATACCTTTTCATGCCCAACCATTTGCTGAATATGTTGAGTCTCTATGCCTGCATTTATCGCACGCGAAATGAACGTATGTCTAAACGAATGGAAAACCTTCTTCTCAGCTTTAAAGTGAGGCATGAACTTATCTCGATATCGTTCGTTGTACCAATTAGAAACGCTGCTGCCTATTTTCTTACCAGACTTGGGCAGTTGTGGTAGTAGATGCTCCTGATTGCTGTTTCTTAAACGGGTAACATATTCTTCAAAGCCCAGCTTTAATAGGTCAGGGTGAACGGGTAGTTTTCGACGGCCTGCGTTTGTTTTTACACGCATGCCTTCGCCCTCATCTGTAATCGAAATGGATACGATACCATCAGCTTTGGATATGTCCTGAAGACGAAGTTGTGTTAATTCACCTAAGCGAGCACCGGTATACGTAGCAAGAACGAGAAGCCACCACTGAGATTGCTTGCCTGTATTCTTGCGCTTGCGATAAGCGGGATCACCGAATAATGGGCTGTTAAATATTAGCTTTAGGTCATCATCTGAATATCGCTTGTAACTTTTGCTGTCACTTTGTAGCTTGAGGTTTTCAAACGGGTTCTGATTGACTAGCTGGCTTTGCTTCAGCCAAGTGAAGTAGGTGATTAGGTTTGTTATTCTGCCATTGATCGTTTTTGTTGATAGCTTTTGGTCATCAGTAAAGTCGAGGGTGATTAACTCGCTGATTGACTTGTTCTTGTGAACGCCTTTTTTACGATGCTTTGGTAATTGCATCATGGTGTTACGGTAAAGTTTACCGTCATCAAAGGAATATGTGGATACGATTTTATTACCGCAAATTTCTACTAGTTCGGAGACTGAGAGGCGATATTCATCAAGAGTCGCGTCACTAATGCCCTTGCTTCTAACTTTTTTATCATCGATAAATTCTTCGAGCTTATCGGTCAGTAATATTTGTTCTATGGCAGCCGAAGGTGTTGGTTGAGAATAAGTGTTAGAGGCTGGCTGGAGTAGGCTATCCAGTATATTGGCTGGGCTGCTGAATTCTTCTAATGTCTTACGTTTTAAGGCAACAAAGGCTAGATCGGTTAAGGCATCTTTTAGGCGATCACCTTTGAGCTTTCTTTCATGAATTAATTCCGTTAGCTCTGAGACAACCATTTCGTCATTAGCGATCATGTTTCGGTCGGCTGATTCGCAAAATTGGGTGTCTAGGCGATCTTCAAGCCACTCTTCGTGCAGCTCAGATGCGATGCGCTGGGCTTCTTGTTTGATTCGTTCGTAGCTCATTCGATGACGTATGCCTTTGGTCGTCACTAGATAAATACTGGCCGCTATTTCTTTGGCAAGCTTGGGATTATCGGTGCTTAATGAAATACGAAGAATATTACCGCGAATTCTGCGGTTGAAGTAGAAGATTGAGCCGCGTTTGATCAGATAATGTGTCACAAATGTATACCAATTGTGTGACAGCTTGAATTACAGGCATAAAAAAGCCCCGACTGGCGGGGCTTCTTTGAAATAATGGTGCCCGGAGACAGAATCGAACTGCCGACACGAGGATTTTCAATCCTCTGCTCTACCGACTGAGCTATCCGGGCGACTCGTTGAACTTGCTACTTACTTGTTAGTAAGTGTTCGTTGAGTGGGCGCATTAAACAGGTATTCTTAATCAGGGTCAAGAACTTTCAATAAAATAGTTAAACTTTATTGTTTGTTTTCAGGAACATAGCCATCAGCTTTGTCGAAATCTTCACCGCTTAAGAACTTGCTACGCTGATCAGTCAGGTATTTTCGAGCCTGTAAATCGATCATGTTGAGGTGCTTTTCATTGATTAAGCGCGTTTGATGCTCGGTCCATTCAGCCCAAGCTTGCTGTGAAACGTTTTCAAGAATATCGATTCCCGCTGCGCCTGGGAAAGGAGCAGAGGTAAGAGCAGGGAGCTCTTTATTATATTTACGGCAAAGTACGGTACGAGACATAAAGGAGTTCCTATAACGGTTTTAAATTTACAGTGTTTAATTCAAGTGTTCTAAGCGAATTTTGTTCAGCAGTGTTTTCACTGGGGCTGCTAGGCCTAGTTCTGATGGTTGCTGAGGATTGTACCAGTGCTGAGTTGATTCCCCTATGGCATCAGGTCGCTTGCTCAGCTGAATAAGGACTGGGCTAATGTGTAGGTGGTAGTGGCTAAATGTATGGCGAAAGCTATTCCAGTTATCTTGTTTGAAGGCTAGATCGCCAAACAGGGCCTGACTTCGGCTAAGGACATTCTCTTCCATTGCTAGCTCAGGAAAGCTCCAAAGTCCGCCCCAGATGCCTTGTTGAGGTCGCTGTTCTAATAAAATATAACCATCAGGGTCTTGCAGCATAATTAATTGGATATGCTTTTCAGGCTTGTCTTTTTTAGGTTTTGAGTTTGGGTAGTCTTTAGGGTTACCTTGCGCATTGGCTTTGCAGTCGGGTGCGAGCGGGCATACTCCACATTGCGGCTTACTGCGGGTACACAGTGTAGCGCCCATATCCATCATCGCTTGGGTATAGTCGTTGCAACGTTGGTTCGGTGTGAGGCGCTCTGCAATGAGCCATAACTCTTTTTGTACTGAAGTGGTGCCAGGCCAACCTTCGACCGCATAGTAACGGCATAAAACGCGCTTCACGTTACCGTCGAGTATCGCGGCGTTAATTCCCATGCTAATCGACGCGATGGCGCCAGCGGTTGAGCGGCCGATGCCTGATAACTCTGTTAAACCTTCTACTGATCGTGGAAATTCGCCATTGAAGTCAGCGCTTACTTTTTTTGCACAGGCGTGTAAGTTGCGTGCTCGAGCGTAATAACCCAGCCCGGTCCAAAGGTGTAAAACCTTATCTTGCTCTGCATTGGCTAGGTCGTGAACGGTAGGGAACTCTTCCATAAATCGTTCGAAGTAAGGAATGACTGTCGCAACCTGGGTTTGCTGCAGCATGACTTCTGAAATCCAAACTTTGTATGGAGTTATGTCTTGTTGCCAAGGTAGGTGCGTACGCCCATGTTCGTCGAACCAGTTGAGCACGGCTTGACTGAATTGCTGGTTATTGGAGAGTACGGGCTTTTTGGATGTTTTGTTGTTGGCAGCAGGCATGAATCAATCTAATCAAAATGGACAGGCCGCCAGTATAAGGTGGCCTGATGTTATTTACGACTAGCCGAAGTGGGTTTAAGGGGTTTTCTGCTTAGGCTGTATGATTACTGACTAAGAAGTGGTGCAGCTGAGGAAGCGTCAGAGGGCGGCTTAATAAGTACCCTTGGCCATCATCACAATTGTTTTCACGTAAGAAATCTAATTGCTCTTGGGTTTCAATGCCTTCGGCGACGACTTTCATACTCAGCTTGTGTGCCATCGCAATAACGGCCGAGGTGATTGCCATATCGGTTTTATCTTCTGGAATGTCTTTAACAAAAGAGCGATCCACTTTTAACACATCAATGGGGAAGCGTTTCAAATACGCCAAAGAAGAGTAGCCGGTACCAAAATCATCAATCGCTAAGTGAATACCTTTGCTCTTAATTGTCTCCATAATACTGATGGCCGCTTCTACGTCGTCCATAATGATGCTTTCAGTAATTTCCAATTCTAGGTTAGTCGGATCAATTTTTGATTGAGCTAAAATATCCAAAACGGTTTGTAAAAGGTTGGGGTCAGAAAACTGTTTGGCTGATAAATTGACCGCTACTTTTGAATCGCTTGGCATTAAGCCTTCGCGAATAAGCGCCCCCATTTCGTGGCAGCTATGCTCTAACACCCAAGCACCAATCTTAATAATTTGCCCTGTTTCTTCGGCGATAGGGATGAAGTTATCCGGAGGGATAATCCCTTTTTCTGGATGACGCCAGCGTACGAGAGATTCAACTCCGGTAATTTTATTATCAGCAATACGAATTTTTGGCTGATACATCAATATAAATTGGTTGCGTTTAATGGCGAAGTTAAGTTCTTTTTCAATTTCCAAATTATGCAAGATAGCCGTATTCATATCTTCTGAGAAAAATTGGAAATTATTACGACCGAGTTCTTTTGCTCGGTACATGGCTAGGTCAGCATTTTTCATCAAGGTATTAGGCTCAATGGAATCTTCAGGGGTCATCGTAATACCGATGCTGACGGTACTAATAATTTCTTGGCCATGGAGCGTAAAAGGGCGAGACAGAGAATGCAGGATTTTTTCAGCGACGATATGTACATCTTTAGTGCTGTTTACATCGGTTAATAAAATGGTGAATTCATCACCGCCAATACGAGAAACGGTGTCGTTTTCGCGGACGTTATGATCAAGACGGCGAGCAATTTCTTTTAATAGCGAATCTCCCACGTCGTGGCCAAGGGTATCGTTGATGCGTTTAAATTGGTCTAAATCTAGGAAGAGTAAGGCTATAGAGGTATTCGTTCGCTGTACGCTTTTGACTGCTTTTGCCAGTCTGTTTTTGAATAATCTGCGATTTGCTAGGCCGGTAAGCGGGTCATAAAAAGCAAGGTTCTCCATTTGGATTTGAGCTTTTTTAAGTTCTGAAATATCAGAAACTGAGCCTAGAAAACCCAGTAGCTTGCCTTCTTTAGAGTGCAGTGAGGTTGCTTGAATGTAGACCCATGAAATACTGCCGTTCTTGGCAATTAAGCGTACTTCATTGGCCATGTCTTCATGTTCGGTGACTAATCGATGCCACAGTTTATTCAGCCCTGGTGCATCTTCGGGATGTAAGTTTGAAAACCAAGTTTGTAAATCAGGATCCTGGTGTTTGATGTTATTAATTTCACGCCAACGTTGATTCACATAGGTGATTTCGCCCGCAGGATTGATTTGAAAGATGCCTACCGGAGACAGTGAGGTTAACTTTCTAAATTTTTCTTCGCTGCTTTTTAATGAGCTGTGTTCATTTTCAATTTTACTCAGTAGCTCATTGAAAATGTCGGAGAGGTGGCCCAGTTCATCGTCGTGGTGCTTATTAGCGCGAATGGAAAAATCATTGCGCTGGACGATGTTACTAATCGTGTCGGCTAGAAGTCGCAGTGGACTGGTAACAATACGTTGTAAGCGAGTGGCCAATAAGAGAGCGATAATAATGGCGCTAAAAAGAATAAAAATAGCAAATAAGCTGACTTGTTTGAAGCGATCCATAATGTCGCCATCGTGACAGGCGATGTATAGCGTACCAATAACCTGGTTGTCGAGTTCAATCGGAAAATACTGTTCGACATAAGATGATTCATTGGTTTTCAAAGTGGCCATCATTTGTGGGCAACCCTGTATGGCCTCGCGTGTTGTGTGGCTTGCGGCAAGCACTTTTTCTTCATCATAAATACAGGATTTAACGACACTGCTATCGGCGGCAAGCGAGGCAAGGTTGCTGCGTAATAATGTCTCGTCACGAAAAGTAAGAGCAGCGGTAGAGCGTTCTGCAATGACTTGGCCGAGTACGTTTATTTTTTTATTGAGATCTTGATGACCAAAGTAAAGCTCTAGTGATAAAAAGGCGGCTGTCGTTATTAATAGAATAAGCGTACTGGTTGTAACGGCAATCAGCACCAGTTTAGTTCGAACCGTTTGGGCATGTAATAATTTCATTTTCTAGTGCTGCCCTTGCTTATATACGGTCGCTGCAATTTCAATTAAGTTTGCATGAATATTGAGTCCGGCTTCCGTTGCTGATTGAATATTGATTTTTATGCTCATGTTTTTATCGGTCAGATCGAGTTCAATAATTCCCCCTTCTTTGGCGAAATTCTTTCTCTCGCCAATGGTTAGAATGCTGTTCGATATTAAGCGGTAGTAGTTTTTTTTGATGACGCTATTGGGGATGAGTTTGTGTATGAACAGTGTATTGCATTGAGATATTTGATCATCTTGATTGATATAGAGTAATTGAATTTCACGCCCCTGAATTTTACGTGACTGAAGTGTTTTCCAGTTGTTTTTTGAGGGTGTCGTTGCAAATAGGCACAGCGTTATTGGCGAAGTTTGAGCTAGGTTGATCGTTGGCCAATGTATAAATTTGGACAATTGGAGTAAATAGTTGGCTTTAAGGGCATCTTCTTGAGGGTGTTCACGAGCCTCTGCGATAAGGGCAGATAACAAAATGGGGATGAAAATGAATCGAAAGGTATTGGCAACCATATCCGTGCTACATCACACTCCATAAGAGAAATAACTGAATGATATAGAGTTTAGCTGCTTTATTGCTGAATTGGAGGGGCTTTACGAGAAATAAACATAAAAAATCCCCGTTATAAAAACGGGGCAAGGGAAGAAAAGGGTTGCTGAATAAATTGGTTTGAGTCTGATCTAGCGTTGAGCGGTTTGGACCTGGCCACGCATGCTAGTAATAATCTCATCTAAGCTTTTACGCTGTAATTGTTCGCTCAGCTGTTGGCGGTATGTTTTTACCATGCCTAGGCCAGCAATCACGGCATCGTAGATTTTCCAATCTTGCTGCTTATTAACGTATAACTTAAAGTCGATAGGGATACGTTGGCCACTTGGCTGAATCATGTGCCCTTTGACGATGGCCTTTTTGCCCGACTTGTTAAATTTTGCGGCTTTAAATTCAAACTCTTGTCCGTCAAACGCTTTAAAGGCGCCGGTATAGGTGCGAATTTGCAAATCGCGGAATGTTTCTATAAAAGCGATCTTTTGGCCCTTAGACGCTTTTTTCCAATGTTTGCCCAGCGCTAATTTAGCAATTTTCTTCTGATCAATCGCCGGCAGAATGTAGCTTTCAACTAAGCGTTGTACTTCGGTTGAGTCGCGTTGCTCAATAGACATCTGCTTAAGTTCGTTAATGACAGAGCTGGTAGCATATTCAATGGTCGCAGTTGGGTTGGCACTTTGAGCCATATTGGTGAAACCCAAGAATGCAATCAGTAAGGTCGCTAAATACTTCATATTGTGCCTCTCTGTTTTAATTAACGTGCTGAAGTCTGTTGTTAAACTGTGAGGAGAGTATGGCGAATAAATCGCAGAAGTTTTAGAGGGGGAAAAGACAATTGATTGTTCCATGAAAAGAACAATCCCAAGGTTCTACTTAGGATTGCGTTCGAAATCTTGGTTATTCTGAATAAAGCCTCGATTTATCAAGCTGTTAGCCAGTGCCTCAGGTAGATCTTTAACGATTAAGGTATAGCCATTTTTATCAGCCCAAACGTTCATGTGATGCAACATTTGATGAGCAACGCCTCTTTTTATAGTGATTTTACGGACACAGAAGTGCCTAAGTATAATGTTATCCCCGTCTTTCTCTGCCTGCATTGCGCCTAATAAGCGTGCATTAAAGCGGCCTGCGATGAACCAAATGTCTTGATCGAGTAATTGTTGCAATGACGCTTTGATATCGTTGGCATCAGTTAGCCAGTCTTGCGGGGCGTCGGTGTAGATTTTACCCAGGTCAATCCAGTCTTGTTCTGTCGGCTGGCTAATGTGCTCTAGATGTACTGGCATAAGGCTCTCCATTGTCCGTTATTAATTGAGTTGTTGTTTTTATTACTCGTCGATTTTATTACAAGCAGATTTTATTGCTAGATGCTTTTATTGGTAGTCGCTTAGCTTTGCTTTATAATGACTTTTTCCCCGTTTGGCGAGATCTTTTTGGAGTTTCACATGGCAGATGCCAGCCGCAAGGCAGTTGTAGAGCGTAATACCTCAGAAACAAAAATTAAAGTCAGCATCAATTTAGATGGTACTGGTGAAGCAAAATTCGATACCGGTGTGCCATTCCTAGAGCACATGATGGATCAAATCGCCCGTCATGGCATGATTGATCTAGATATTTTTTGTGATGGCGATACTCACATCGATGATCACCATACGGTTGAAGACATCGGCATTACGCTAGGCCAAGCCTTTGCTCAGGCCGTTGGCGATAAGCGTGGC
Source organism: Oleispira sp. (assembly GCA_036960605.1). Classification (GTDB taxonomy): domain Bacteria; phylum Pseudomonadota; class Gammaproteobacteria; order Pseudomonadales; family Oceanobacteraceae; genus Oleispira. The sequence continues at coordinate 69,640 of JBALXI010000009.1, forward strand.
ATCGTTCGTTATGGCCATTCTTATGTGCCATTAGACGAAGCCTTATCTCGGGTAGTGATTGATTTCTCAGGTCGTCCAAGCTTAGATTTTAAGTGTGATTTTACCCGTGGCAACATTGGTCGTTTTGATACACAGCTTTTTTGGGAGTTTTTCCACGGCTTTGTGAATCATGCGGGCGTGAGCATGCACATTGATAATCTAAAAGGTTTCAATGCGCATCACCAAGCGGAAACCATCTTTAAAGCCTTTGGCCGTGCTTTGCGTATGGCGTTAGAGCATGACCCACGTATGGCAGGAAAAATGCCATCGACTAAGGGTGTTCTATAGTCCATGAGCAAAGTCATCAGTAAAACCTGTGCGGTCATCGATTACGGCATGGGTAATTTGCACAGTGCTCATGGAGCACTGCAAAAGGTTGCGCCTAATTGTAATATTTTGGTGACTTCTGATCCGGCGGTGATATTAGCCGCTGATCACGTTGTGCTGCCAGGTGTTGGCGCTATTCGTGATTGCATGGGTGAAATTCGTGCGCGCGAAATTGATCAAGTTGTCGCTGAAGTGGCTAAAACAAAACCCTTATTAGGTATTTGTGTTGGCTTGCAGGCGATGATGACGCGTTCTGAAGAGAACGGCGGTATTGATTGCATGAACATGTTTTCTGGCCAAGTACAGAATTTCGGTGACAAGCTGTTAGGCGATAAGCTACATGATGGCACTAACGATCGCTTAAAAGTTCCGCACATGGGTTGGAATCAGGTTGAGCAGGTTGCTCACCCGTTATGGCAAGATATTCAAGATCAGAGTCGTTTCTATTTTGTGCATTCTTATTTTGTTACTGCCGATGACCAGAGCCAAGTTAAAGGCCGTGGTCATTATGGTAAGCCGTTCGCGGCCGCCATGGGGCAAGACAATATCTTTGCGGTGCAGTTTCACCCAGAGAAGAGTCACAAAAACGGCCTGCAGTTATTGCAGAACTTTTTAAGCTGGGATGGTCAGGCTTAAACAAATAATGCTAGTAAGCTAATGCAGTATTATTGAGTGTTTGTGTAGCGCATGTGTGAGGCAGGAGCCGAGCCCAAGCCTACAGGGATCGTATTCACGGCGTTGCGTGGAATAAATACTCAATCATGCTGTTTTCTTAGCTTGCGAATCAATTAATTCGGTAAATAGTTATGGCATTAGCAAAACGTATTATCCCTTGTCTCGATGTCGATCAAGGTCGTGTCGTGAAGGGCGTTAACTTTGTCGGTATTCGTGATGCAGGTGACCCAGTAGAGGTTGCTAAGCGTTATGACGAGCAAGGCGCCGACGAGATTACCTTTCTTGATATTACCGCGACTGTCGAAGCCCGTGGCACTACAGTTAAAATGGTAGAAGCAATTGCTGAACACGTTTTCATTCCACTGACGGTTGGTGGGGGTATTCGTGAAATTGAAGATATTCGTCGCATGTTAAATGCCGGCGCTGATAAAGTATCGATCAACTCTGCAGCAGTAACCAACCCTGAGTTTGTCCGTGAAGCTTCCGAGAAGTTTGGCGCTCAGTGCATTGTTGTTGCCATTGATGCAAAGCGTGTTGCCGGCTCGGGTGAGTTGGGTGATGTGGATAACAAGTGGGAGATTTTTACCCACGGTGGCCGTAAACCAACCGGCATTGATGCGGTTGAGTGGGCGATTAAGATGGCGGACTACGGTGCGGGTGAAATACTGTTAACCAGTATGGATCGTGACGGCGTTAAGACCGGTTTTGATTTAGGTGTGACTCGCGCGGTGAGTGATGCGGTGAATATCCCTGTGATCGCTTCTGGTGGTGTTGGTAATTTAGAGCACTTGGCGGAAGGCGTAACTTTAGGTCATGCGGATGCAGTTTTAGCGGCGAGTATTTTTCACTTTGGTGAATATACGGTGCAAGAAGCTAAGCAGCATATGAGTGATGCCGGTATTGTTATGCGTTTGGACTAGTATTTAGCTGGTTTTTTAGCGCTCTGTATTAGCGCTAGCGGAAAAGCCCTGCTTGTCTTTATGACTCGCGGGGCTTTTTTATGCGGGGAGTTTTATGTCCGCTCCATTATGATTTTTCTAAAATTTACTGCTAAGACAGTAGGCGCAGAGTATCTTCTGCACTGGCATTGGCTTGGCTACGCACTGCGAATTGCGCTTGTTGTTTAACCAGTTCTATCGTCATCTGACTGACGAGCTCAGCAATATCGGCATCTTCTACGCGACTGCGAGCGGATTGAGTTTGTATTTCTTCGTTCGACAGTTGGTCAATACTGCTATCAATGCGATTACTGACGGCGCCTAATTCAGAGCGACGCTCAGTCACTTGTTGCTGAATACCTTCTAGCGCGGCTAAATTATCGCCGCTGTTTTCATTGGAAAAGTCGAGTTGATCTAAGCCTTCTTTAATCGGGTCAGCGGTTACATTGGCCGTCAGTGCCACGACTTCACCCGCCTTGTCTCCGAGTTGAAAGTTTAAGCTGCTATTGTTATCAGATCCTTGAAATAGGCTTTTGCCATTAAAGCTGCTTTGTTCGATGACTTGATTAATTTGATCGGTAATCTGAGAGGCTTCTTTGTTTAGTGCGCTACGATCAGAATCGTTCAAGATGCCATTGCCTTGCTGCACGGCTAATTCTTGCAGGCGTTGAATGCCGTTGGAAATTTGTTCAAGCGCGCCATCTTCGGTCTGGATCAATGATTGCGCATCGAGGCCATTGCGCTGTGCTTGTTGAGTGCCAGATACTTGGCTAGAGAAGCGTGTTGCTATCGCTAAACCCGCAGCATCATCGGCAGCACTATTAATGCGTTTACCGCTGCTGATTTGGCTAAAAGTTTTGTTCAACTCATTGGGTGAGGTGACATAACTGTTGCTGGTATTGATGGAAGTCATACGGCTCCTCCACAATTAAAGAGCGATTCTAAAATGCGCCATTCTAAAATACGTCATTCTAGAATATGGATCGTATTTTCATAATACCGCTAAGTAATACGGTACCTTGTTTGGATTTGTATCTTTCGAGCTGAATAGTCTTGTAAGACAGGTAGGAGTGACGACTTTTTAAGAGGTAGGCAACGATACACGCCCATAACAGGCCTGCTAGAACATCAAAGCCATCGTGGTAGCGTAAATAGAGCGTCGATAGCGGTCATCCCTAGCATAATCAAACGTACTGGCCAGGAGTACCAAGACCAACTAACCAATAGCGTTACCCAGAGAATTTCAATAACGGTTGCGCGCATAAAATTAAAACTAAAAATAACCCTATGCAAGATAGCGCGACTTTATTTTCGTAGACGTCTATGAGTTGTCACGAGCCAGTAATTAAGGCAACAAATACAATGAGTGAAGGAAATAATAGAGAGAGTTGTTTATCAAAGGGCCACTGTTTAAGGTGACTGATTAAGGCTGTTTTGTGAAATAAGGTCTTGCTCATTATTGTCGATAGCTCGATTATTTTTATTATGTAAAAGGTAACGATTAGGACTGCTGTGAGCTTGTTTTTTATCTAGATCAAATGCCTGCCAAGCTTGTTGTAATAATAATTGAGAGGCGGGTATCAGTTCAATGCTCTGTGCTGCCAACTTTGGCAGCTGCTTGGCGAGAAAGGCATGGGATTCGGCATAAGGATGGCCAATTAAAATAGCGCGTCCTGTTTTATTGGCAATTCTTATCGCTTTATTCCATTGCCGAGTCAGTGCTTCTAAACTTTTATCATTATCCAGGAATATATGTCTGCGCAGAGCAGGGAGCTGGTGGTTCAGTGCTTGCTGATACGCTACGGAATTGGGTGAAGTTAGGCTATCGATAAAATAGAGATGCTGCTCCGCTAAAGTTTCCATGACCCAGCGCATTGCTTGTTCATTTTGAGTTAGTGCGCTGCCCATATGATTATTAACCCCTTGAATGTGGGGTATTGAGGCGATCGATTTTTTGAGCGTTTTCTTAAATTCAGTTTCTGTTAAGTCTTGAGTCAGAGCTCCAGGGCCTAGCGGAACGGCTAAGCTATTTTCCATCGGTGCGTGCAGAATTATTTCTTTATTCAGAATATAAGCTTTGTTAGCTAGTCTTGAGGCATGGGGCGTATGCGGCAGAAAAGCCAATGTTAGGGGAGCATCTAGCTCCACCATCGCATTGCCTAAATTATAGTTGTTACCGATATCATCGATCACAATAACGAGTTGAGCACTATGAGCAAAGGGCAGAAAAATGCCTCCCAAGCTGATGATGAAAAACTGAAAAAAACATTTCATCATGGAGCGGTAGCAGACTGCTCAAGCGCGTCTTTTTTGCTTTCAGCGTACGCAGGCTGGCTTTGATATTTAAAGATGCTCCAGCCTTTTAATAAGGTATAGGCTTGATACAGCTGGAAGTCTTTGCTGAGTAAATCATCGGATACTTGATGTTCCTCTGTCGAAGCATCTTCTTCGCCATTTTCTAGATGCCCTGGTAAATCACTTTCTTTATAGTAGCTTTGCTCATAAGTCGTGACTTCACTTTGCTCTACAAATACGTCGGGGTGAATGCCTTGAGCTTGAATAGAGCGTCCATTAGGGGTGAAATAACGGGCGGTAGTGAGCTTAATTGCTTTGTTGCCGGCGATGGGCAATACACTTTGCACTGAGCCTTTACCAAATGATTGAGTACCGACAATAACCGCGCGCTTGTGGTCCTGTAAGGCACCGGCCACAATTTCAGAGGCCGAGGCAGAGCCACCGTTAATTAATACGATTAAGGGCACGTCTGGGGCTGCCGTCATGTCACGAGCAGAGTAACGAAAGTCAGATTCGCTGATGCGACCTTCGGTATAAACAATCAGTCCTGAGGTTAAAAACGCATCCGATACTTCAACCGCGGCGTCTAATACGCCGCCCGGGTTATTGCGGAGATCTAATACCAAGCCACTGAGCGGTTCTTTATTTTCAAGGCCTTTTTCTTGCAGCTTGGAAATTTCTTCGATGATTTCTATGCCGGTCTTATCTTGGAATTGGGTAATACGTAAGTAGCCAATGCCATCACCAAGGTTTTCGCTGCGCACGCTGGCCACTTTAATTTCAGCACGGGTGAGTAAAAATTCTAGTAGTTCCTTCTCGCCTTCACGGCGAATGCTGAGTTCAATATCCGTTCCCGGCTCGCCACGCATTTTATCGATAGCATTGGTAAGAGACATTTCGCGTACCGGCTCACCATCAAGAGAGACGATAAAATCGCCCGCTTTAATACCGGCTTTTTCTGCAGGCGTATCGTCAATCGGACTGACAACTTTAATTAGGCCTTCTTCTATACCGACTTCAATCCCTAAGCCACCGAACTTACCTGTGGTATGTTCTTGCAGTTCTGTAAAGTCTTCAGGTAATAAATAATCAGAATGTGGATCGAGATTGCTAAGCATGCCATCAATCGCGTATTGCAAAAGGGTTTTATCATCAACCGGCTCAACATAAGAGTTACGGATGCGATCAAAAATCTCAGTAAAATTGCGCAGTTCTTGTAGCGGTAATTGGCTTTCTTGCAGGGCAGATGTCTCGGCAAGACTCTCGGTCGAGGGATGTTCTGCTGCGCTATCAATCGCCTGAGCGCTAGCGAACGGGCTAGCCATAAATAGTGTACTGAATACGATCTGTTTGAACATGTTCTTTTTCATGCTGTTTCTCACGTTGTTTTCCATGCGAGGCTAATTCCTTTTCTGAATGCGGGTCTTATTTACGCCCTAGCCAGGCGGCTGGATCTAGTGGAATACCCTTGTGTCTGATCTCAAAATACAGACGAGGTTCCTTAAAACCCCCCGAAGCCCCTAGAGTAGCAATATTTTCACCTTGGTAAACCCAATCACCAACGGATTTTAATAAACTTTGATTGCGCGCGTATAAACTTAAATAGCCGTCGCCGTGATCAATGATTAATAATAGCCCAAAACCGCGTAACCAGTCGCTAAAGACAATTCGGCCATGATGGATAGCGGTAATAGCCGAGCCTTCATAGCCTTTCATAAGCCAGCCTTGCCATTTATTGCGAGCTTGAGAGTTATTATTACCGAACGCTTTCACAATACGACCTTTGGTCGGCCTTGGCAGTTTTCCTTTTAGCGAGCGAATAGGGCGGGCATCTTGTTTGCGCACACTATTATCCAATAACGTCGCCACTTCATTAATCAGTTGCTGTAGACGCTTTTGGTCTTTTTGTTTTTGACTAAGGTCATTTGATTTTTCTTTACGGCGAGCTTCTAAGCTGGCCAGAAGATTTTTGTGCTGTTTCTTTTCATTATTAAGCTGCTTGTTTATTTTTAAGAAACTATTTTCAGTTTTAATCAATTGGTTTTGCTGCTTGAGAATTTCAGCTTCAATATTATTTAAACGTTTTAAATTGGTGATTAAGGTTTGAATACTTGCCATGCGCGCTTGGTTGAAATACTCATAGTATTTCAACATGCGGCTTATTTGCTGTGGATCTTCTTGGTTTAATAAGACTTTTATGGAGCCTTGGTTGCCGAGTTTTTGTGCGCCGTTAAGCTGTTTGGCGAGTTTTTGTTTTTGTTCTGCCTTAAGGATGCGGAGTTGGGATTGCTCCGCTTGCAACTTTTTTAGGCGAAATCTCTCTTGATTCAATAAGGCGCGGGTATCATCAATTTTTTTAGCGATACCGCCAATCTTTTTATCAGACTGGCGCAGCGCCTCATTGAGCTTATCGTGCTCCGATTCGGTTTCTTTTAGCCACGACTGCAGCTTGTTAATTTCTTGCTGCAATTTAGCAAGGTCCGCTTGTTCGTCAGCCCAGCTCACTTGCGTGAGCTGACTGCAGAAAAGGCTAAAAAGAAAAACAATCCGTATCATGGTATCGGCTCTATTTATTGATCAAGCTAGATCCCGACATTTCCGTCGGCTGGTCTAGATTCATGATGTTTAAGAGCGTCGGTGAAACATCGCATAGGCTGCCAGGGTTAATTGTGCGGCCATCGTTATGGTTATGCACGTACACAAGGTCAACCGGACCGGTTGTATGGGAGGTAAGTGGGCCGCCCGTTGCAGGGTTTAACATTTGCTCGGCATTACCATGGTCGGCGGTGATTAGGCATTCGCCGTTCACTTCTAAAATGGCTGCGGTAATGCGCTTTAAACAGGCATCAATACATTCAGCCGCGAGCACTGCAGCAGAATAAACACCGGTATGGCCTACCATATCGCCGTTAGCGTAGTTACAAACGATTAAGTCGTGCTTACCACTTTTAATAGCAGCCACTAATTTATCGGTTAATTCTGGCGCATTCATTTCAGGTTGAAGGTCGTAAGTAGCAACGTCAGGAGATGGCACTAAGATGCGTTCTTCACCTGGGTATAAGGCTTCACGACCACCGGAAAAGAAGAAGGTAACGTGGGCGTACTTTTCAGTTTCAGCGATGCGAAGTTGGTTTAAGCCAAGATCAGAAACGTATTCGCCAATGCCGTTTACCAGTTTGGCGGGTGGGTAGGCGCAGTTGGCCGGAATATCCGCAGCGTATTCGGTTAGCATGACGTAATCGGCTAGCTTAGGAATGACATTACGTTCGAAGCCAGAGAAATCAGGCTCAACAAAGGCACGAGTAATTTCACGGGCACGGTCTGGGCGGAAGTTCATAAAGATGATGCTATCACCATCTTCAACCTTACCACCGTCGCCAATAACGGTCGCGCCAACGAATTCATCGTCTTCATCACGGGCATAGGCGGCTTCTAAAGCAGCGATGCCAGTTTCTGCATGGTTGGCGGCTTTGGCTTCTGTCATTGCAACATAAGCCGGTTCAACGCGTTCCCAACGGTTATCACGATCCATCGCGTAATAACGTCCGGTTAATGTAGCGATTGAGCCCGTGCCTAATTCATCGAGTTTAGCTTGCAGCGCTATAATAGAAGGCTCTGCACTGCGCGGTGGTACGTCACGACCATCTAAAATACCGTGCACGTATAATTTAGTAATGCCGCGCTTTACCGCCATTTCACAGGCTGCAAAGATTTGTTTTTCGTGGCTGTGTACGCCACCAGGAGACAATAAACCCGCAAGGTGAACAGCACCGCCGGTTGCTTTGGCTTTGTCGATGGCGTTACAAAGCACTTCATTATTGAAAAATGCACCATCGGCAACGGCTTTATTGATACGAGTGAAGTTCTGATAAACGATGCGGCCCGCACCTAAGTTCATGTGACCGACTTCAGAATTACCCATTTGGCCTTCAGGCAGGCCTACCGCATTACCCGATGTTTGAATCAGTGCATTGGGGTACGTTGCTAGCAGAGTATCCCAAGTTGGGGTATTCGCGTTAGCAATCGCATTGTGTTCAGATGCTTCGCCGTGGCCCCAGCCATCAAGGATAATTAGCGCAGTAGGTGTGCGGGTCTGGCTCATAATAGGAATAACTCTAATAATTTAACGTGAGTAGACAAAAATAATGTGCCTATTCTAGCGAATCTGTGGCCTTGCGTCATTTTCTATTCTTTTTCGCGCTGTGGCTGGTTATACTGCGGCCTTTGATCCTCTTATCAGTCAACCAAATAGGCAGCAAATAGGTTATGGAACAAGCTTTCGACTTTATTAACAATAACTGGATGTTAGTCAGCGTATGGGGCGTATTTTTAGCGGCCTTCTTATGGGATAACAACCAGCGTAGCGGTGCTAGCATTAGCGCAGCGCAAGCGACTCAGATGATCAATAAGCAGAATGCTGCTGTATTGGACATTCGTGACAAAAAGGAATTCGAAGCAGGCCACCTAGCCAATGCGATCAATATTCCTTATTCAACTTTAACTGAACGACTGTCTGAGCTTGAATCTTCGAAAGAACACCCCATTGTATTAGTATGCAAGTCTGGCCAGAGTGTTGGAATGGCGGGTAAAACTTTGAAACAGAAAGGCTTCCAAGTATTCCGCTTAAGCGGTGGTATGTTGGAATGGTCGAACCAGAATCTTCCTGTAGTTACTAAATAACTGCTAAATACATTTAAACAGTATGGCCAAGCAGGCCGTACTGAAGAATAAATAAAAATTAAGGAATTATCATGGCTGAACAAGAACAAGCAAAAGAGCAGGCACAAGCACAAGACCAGGGTCAATTTTCATTACAGCGTTTTTACGTTAAAGACTCTTCGTTCGAATCTCCAAATGCTCCAGAGTCTTTCCAGAAGCAGTGGAAGCCAGAAGTTAAGTTAGATTTGAACAGCCGCTCACGCAAGTTATCTGACGATACCTATGAAGTAGACGTTAAAGTAACGGCTACGGCAGAAAACGATGGCGAAACAGCGTTCTTGGTTGAAGTGGTTCTTGGTGGTATTTTCCATATTAAAGGAATCGAAGGCGAACAGCTTAAGCACATGCTAGGTGCTTTCTGCCCTAACATCTTGTTCCCATATGTTCGTGAAACAATCGACCAGTTAGTGGTTAAAGGTAGCTTCCCTGCCTTGATGCTAGCGCCGATTAACTTCGAAGCCTTGTTCCAGCAGTCTCAAGCTCAGCAAGCTGCAGCAGTTGCACAGCCTGAAGAAACTGTTCAGTAATACGTTACGCATAGTTTTTTAAGAAGGCCGCCAATATGAAAGTATTAGGCGGCTTTTTTGTGCCTGTATTTTAATAAGTGTATTAATCTTACAAAGCCGTTCTGGTGGCAAACTATCACTGTATATTAAAAACTAGTTGGCTATGACGTAGCACTTAAATTCAAAATTTAAATCTAGTGATTAAAATTCGATTTGACTTAGTGCGATGATGTTAGCTCTCGTTATTAGAGGGCTAAGGAAAGATAGGTGATGTGGGAGCTTGTTGAAATACTCTATCATTTAAAATGAATAGCCGGATGACTTGCGTGTTTGTAATTTGATCGTTGTGATATTGAGTTGATAGTTGAGCTGGATAAACAAAAAAACCAGAGCCTATCAATTTAGGCTCTGGTTTTTATTTTTTTAATATCTGTAAAAGAATATTAAAATACAGCTTTAGTTGAAATCAGCTGTTGCTCTTACTGTAGCAACTGGGTTGTTTCCTGTTTCTTCGACTAAACCAAATACATCAAAAACAACGGCGTTATCACTTGCATCGTTAATACGAACGAAAACATTCGTGAAGTTAACCATTAAGCCATTATCAGCAGTCGTGCCATTAGTACCATTATAATTAACCGGAGCAGCGGCAGCAGCGAATTGAGGCGTTAAAGTTAGCGTCAGACCATCTGTCGACAATACAGCGGCAACACTTGAGTTAGGGAATGATGTTGCATTTAATGCAGCAGTTGTTGCACTGGTAAGGTTTGCACCAATAGCCGTTTCATCTACTAGAGAAACTGCACGGCTGAAAGTTAGCGTTAGTACGCCGCCAGCAGTCACTGAATTGGTATCTAGGTTAGTTAAGCTTGTTACATATAAACCGTTCTTAGCAGCAGCGCTAGGTACTGAATCTGTCATCGGAATATTCACGATATTTGGAGTTGTGCCAACAACAAAGACTGAAGCCGTTGGTAAAGCTAGCTGGGTATTTTCATGAATTGTCGGTAAAACAGAAATATTATATTGGCCACCCAATACTAGGTTAGCAGCAGCGAATGTCGCAATACCAGCAGCATCAGTAACAACTGTTTGAGCGCCTTGGAAACCATTTTGTGCAGGAAACAATGTATTGCTAACATCTGTGGTTGGAGCATTCGAAACTGTTTGAGGATTCAATAAAACCGTTGCATTGGCAACAGGTTCGCTATTGTAAGTAACATTTACCTTAACATCGTTGGCAAAAGAACCTATAGGGTACATATAAATGTTACCAACACGGTTAGCATTATTATCTTGCAGGCTACCAGTAGTCGTAACATTAAAAGCGAATGTCGCTTCAAATGGCTGGAAGCCATCAACCGAACTTACGATACGATAAGTAATGTTGCCGCCGTTAGAAGATGTTGGAATATTTCCAATAGAATAATCACCAGCGAAATCAGCAGAGCCTCTTCTTACATTGGCATTACGGTAATTGCTACCTTGAACCAAAGTAACTTTTAATGATTCATCAGTAATACGTGTACCATCAATGGCATTAAATATAGACCCTTGTAAGGTAGTCTGAATATTGTGGTAGTTCTGTGATGCAGATTGGTTAGTCGTAGTATCGTCACCACCACAGGCTGCAAGTAAAGATACGGCGCTAAATAGAACCGCTGATTTGATGATTGTTTTCATGCTTTCATTCCATGTTTTTATTGAGAAAATCCAATTTTAGATAACATACTTAACGTAAGGCCTACTATCTATGGGGCTAAAATAAAGACTTGCAGGGCTAGGGTCAACTGAGATTTCCAAAGATAGTGATAAAGCATTACTTGTTGTATTTTTTGTTTTATTTTTTTGCCTTACTCAACCTTTTTCGTTATTTTGTACAAAAATTCACCATCAAGGAAGCTCTCATGTTAAGGCGAACAGGACATTCACCCTCAGCTCAATTAACTTTTTTATTACTGGTAATATTAAATTCCGTCTCAGCTAGCGCGTTGGTCGAGGTGCAAGAACAAGAGCCCAATAATACAATTGAGCAGGCTCAACTTATTTATCCAAATGCTTTCAACTTATCGGCATCGAAAGATATTGCTAATGCACACTACCTTCCTCATGTAACTATTAATGGCGACAAGCCCAGTAGTTATGATTATTTTCGGATTTCTGTTCCAGCAGGAAGCACCTATATCTTTGATGTGGATTATGGCAGAAATGCTGGAGGCTCGTTCGATAGTTATTTAGCCTTGTATGATGTTCAAGGCAATGAATTAGATTCCGATGATGATTCAGGCGTAAATGAAGGCGCTGGCGGCAGTATTCATAGCTATGATTCTTATCTTGTTTATACCTTTGATACGGGTGGCGATTATGTAATTAGAGTCGGTGCTTGCTGTGGTGAATCCCCTATTCCAAGTCACGGAACTTATAAATTACAGATAAGCCAAAGTATTGATGCAGACCAGGATGGCATGGATGACCGCTGGGAGTTACTGCATGGTTTAAATCCTGGAATAGACGACGCAGACGCTGATGCTGATGGTGATGGCTGGTCAAACGAAGAAGAATATAACAATGGTGGTGATCCTCAAATTGCAGATCGGGATAATGATGGCTTACCTGATAATCGAGAGCAGCAACTTGGTACTAACCCTGATGATAGCGATTCTGATAATGATGGCATGCCTGATGGTTGGGAGGTTGAATTTGGTTTTAATCCTCTAGTCGCAGATGGAAATTTGGATACCGACGGTGATAGCTGGACTAACGAACAAGAGTACGAGAATGGTAGTAATCCATTAGTTGCTGATCGTGATAATGATGGCTTACCAGATACTATGGATACGGATGATGATAATGATGGTCTTTCTGATAATGAAGAACGCTCATTAGGAACCGATCCTCTTCGTGCAGATAGTGACGGTGATGGTTGGAATGATGCTTTTGAAGTAGAGCAGCAATTAAACCCTCTGATTAATGATCGCAATCTAGACCCAGATTTCGATGGCTTAGAAAATGAAGATGAAATTAATCATGGCTCGAGCCCTATTAACCCAGATACCGATGCAGATGGTTTAAGCGATGGCGTCGAAGTTAATGATTACGATACTAATCCAGCACTAGCGGATACTGATCAAGATGGCCTAAATGACCGTGAAGAAATTGCGGTTTATGACCTCGATCCAACGAACCGAGACAGTGATAATGATGGCATGTCTGACGGCTGGGAAGTGCAATACGGGCTTGATCCAAAACTGTCTACTGATGATCGACTAGACCGTGATGGTGATGGTTGGTTAAACCTGCAAGAATTTCAACGTAATTCTAACCCTACAAGTTCAGCTGCAGTACCTGATACTCGTATGGCGAGCATTTATTCCATTAACAATACAGACCAGCTAGTAATACTAGATCTTCAAGGTGACAATTACACCGTTGTTGGGCATCTGGGGAATAACGATGACTATACTGGGCTAGCAATTAATCCTATTGATGATCAGCTCTATGCGGTTGGAGGTGATGATGAGGCTTTTTATCGTGTGAATAAAGACACAGGTCAAGCAACCTTTATTGGTTATCTAGCGGGTGTTGACGATGAATATTATGGCTTATCATTTGATGATGCGGGAAATTTATACCTTGTCGATGGTGACTTTTTATATTCTGTTAACCTTGAGACGGGTGCCGTCACGATGATTGCAGGTGGAGAATATGGCAGTGGCTTAGCTTGGCATCAGGGAGCGATGTACAGTATTTCACGAGATAACTCAGATTTAGGTCCTAGGCGCGCTCGCAGAAATGGAGTTCTCAATCGAATAGATCTACAAACGGGTGCGATTGATGTTGTTGGTAGTTTAGACGTTGGCCTAAGCGACCAAGCTGGGTTAACGTCTACTGGCAATCAACTGATTGGCTTCAGCGAAAGTACTGAAGAGATATTGTCGATTAATCCAATGACAGGGCTTGCCTCTGTTTTATATGAAGTTACTGAAAACATTGAATCATTAGCTTTTGCTGGTTTTAAGGCGGGCTCAGATAATGATGGCATGGGTGATGAGTGGGAAGTGGAAAACCAACTAGATCCTTCGAATCCAGGAGATGCTTTTGCTGATAACGATCGAGATGGCTTAATTAACTTGCAAGAATTCTTAAATCATACCGATCCGAATAATCCGGACTCTGATAATGATGGCCTAAATGATGGCGAAGAATTTTTCATTTATCGTACAGGTTTAGATGATAGCGATTCAGATAATGATTCATTACCTGATGGCTGGGAAGTAAGTAATGGCTTAAATCCATTAAGCTACAGTCGTGATAATGATCCCGACGGAGATCATTTATCGAACCTACAAGAATACAACCTTAATACTTTACCCAATAATAGTGACACGGATAACGATGGCTTAAGTGATTACCATGAGTGGAATAGCTATGGTACTAATCCCACACTGGCTGATAGTGATGGCGACAAAATGCCTGATGGCTGGGAAGTTGAACATTCTTTAAATTGGAATTCGGATGATGGCGACGGTGATCGTGATAATGATAACCTTAGCAACCTAACGGAGTATCGTCTTAATACGGATCCTAATGAAAAAGACAGCGATGGCGACGGCCTAGAAGATGATGTTGAGGTTAATGTTCATGGTACCAATCCAGCGGTAGCAGATTCTGATCATGATGGTTTGAACGATCGAGAAGAGATTAATATTTATCGTACGGATCCTAAGTTAGCCGATAGTGATAGCGATGGAATGCATGACGGCTGGGAAGTGGATGAAGATCTAAATCCGCTAGTGGCCGATGCAGAAGGTGATACTGATGGTGACGGTTTATCGAACCTAGAAGAATTCAACCGTGGATCAAGCCCTTCATCTACAGATACTGATGGTGACGGTATTGCTGACGGAAATGATAGCGATAACGAAACAGATAATGGTGTTCCAGTATTAACGAAAGTGCCAGTTGAGTTTTCTATGTCGGCGGATGCACTTGATTATCAGCGTGGCATGATAATTATTGATAATGCTTACCGTGCTAGCTTTAGCGCAACGGATGAAGTGGATTCGGCACTTGAATACAGGGCTCGTATCGGTGGCCAGGTCGTCGCAATGAACGCTGATGATGAGCTGCTCTTACCAACAGGACGTAATGTTGTGAGCTGGACTGCGGTCGATAGCGCAGGCAATGAGAGTAATGTGATGGAGCAAGTCATTAATGTTTATCCTCGCATTTCGTTTACTCAACGCAGTTCAATGACTGGTGAAGCGAGTTCAGCTGAAATTGAAGTCCAAATGAGTGGGCCTTCACCTGAATATCCTGTGGTTATTGAAATCGATATTAATACAGAGCGTACTGATATTTCTCAAATGGATGTTGATACTGCCTTTGATATTCTGAGCATTAAGACAGTCACAATTGATGTGGGTGAAGATGCTTCGGCTCCGAATACCTCTATTACTTTAACGGTACCTGTATTAGCCGATAGTGAAGAAGAAACGGATGAGACTTTAGTCTTTGATCTGCTGGGGGCTGTTGTTGCTCAAGACGAAACGAATTGGTTTGTAGTTGATGGTGCCAATGATGAGCATGAATTAACGATTACTGAACGTAATCTTGCACCTGTTGTTACTCTGCTCGTGAGCCAAGGTGGGAATGAAGTGGAAGCGATTGATCCGAGCGCTGGCGAGGTCACGATTAACGCCGTGATTCGTGATCCTAATGGTACAGACACTCATACAGTTGTTTGGGAATTAGTGAGCTTGGATGTAAGCAGTGAATCAAGTACCCAAAATATAGTGGTATTTGATCCGGCTAACATTCCAACAGGTCGTTATTTGGTTGCTGCGGTAGTAACGGATGATGGTGAAAGCTCATTAACGACGACAGGAGATATTGTATTGGAAGTAACTGCGCTGAATGTAGACCCAAGCCCAGAGACTCCTACAGACTCAAGTAGTAAGTCTTCGGGTGGTGCTATGCCGTGGATGTTTATCCTCGTGATGATGATATTTTCTTATGGCAGACGTCGTCACGCGATTTGATAAGCTCACTCATTAAGTCGGGCTAGAGTGATTTGAAAGCCGGATCGCTTCTCTTTTAATAGATAAAATTTAAGAGAGGAGTGATCCGGCTTTTTTGTGTCTGTTATTTAGACTTTTTAGATACCACCGGCATAATCATTTTGACGCCACGCCTCAAAAATCATCACCGCAACCGTATTCGACAAATTCATACTGCGGCTGCTCTCCATCATCGGTAGGCGAAGCCATTGTTCAAACGGCACTTGCTCGCGAATATCTTCTGGCAGGCCTCGAGTTTCAGGGCCAAACATCAAAAAATCACCTTCTTTAAACTGCGTTTCTGAGTGCGTTTTTTTGCCCTTGGTAGTAAGCGCATACATAGTTTTAGGCTGCTCTTTCTCTAAGAAGTCAGCGTAATTCTCATGAATACGGACTCTGGCCCATTCGTGATAATCCAAGCCCGCACGGCGTAGTGCTTTCTCTTCCATATCAAAGCCAAGTGGCTTAATCAGATGAAGCTGGCAGCCGGTATTGGCACATAAACGAATAATGTTGCCAGTATTCGGTGGGATTTCGGGTTCGAATAAAACGATGTTAAACATGATGACTCCTCAGTATGGGCTGATTATAGGAAGCTGGAGATTAATTGGAAGAGAAAGCCTCATATTATTTAGTGAACGGTTAGTAAGTAATTCGTATTAGTTATTAGTGACCAGGTATTCAGCGCATTTTGTTATTTCTCTACTAAACTTTTATCAATGATCACTTAACTAATAGTTAATAGGAGTGGTGGGTGAAATTTCGCTGGCCTTTTAAACAATCTAAGCAAAAGCAATGGCTGGGTATTAACTTATCCGCCTTAGCCCCCAGTGCCGTTATGTATGGGCAAGAGGGTATTTCTGCCTGTGCGAGTTTTAGCCCGGAAGAAGGGATCGAGGCATTAGAGTCTTGGTTGAAGAAGAATGCACCACACGGCACATCTGCGGTTCTGGTATTGGCTGATGATGATTATGAGCTGTTATTAGCGGAAGCTCCAAACGTGCCTGATGAAGAACTCAGTGCGGCAATGGAATTTCGCATTGGTGATCTGCTCGCGCAACCTATCGAAGAGACTGCGATACAGGCCATGCGCTTACCTGACGACGCCTATCGTGGACGTATGTCGATGACTCATGTCGTTGCTGCCGCAAATGAAAAAATTAGTCGCTGGGTACGTTGGGCGGAAGAGTTACAGTTAAAGCTTGAAACGATCACCGTGCCGGAAATGAGTTTATTAAATGTATTGTCGGCTAACTCGATCAGTCAAGGAATTGCGTTATTAGAGCTTGGCCCGAAGCAGGGCTGCATTCGCATATATCAAGACGGTGCTTTGTATTTAACTCGCCAAGTAGAGGTGGGGATTGATGCGCTGGATTTACAATCAGCTGTTGATGATATTAAGCCTGTCGAAAGTGATGAGGCGATAGTTGCGGTGAACGAACTGAACTTAGATGAACTGAATGATGAACTGAACCTAGATGAATTAAGCGATGATGATTTAACCTCGGCGAGTCTCAATGCAGAGCTGGATTTAGAATTAAATTCTGAGTTAGTTGAAAGTACTTATGTTGGTTTTGCAGCTAAGCCTAAGGTAAATGATCAGCAAGTTCAGAACTTGATTTTAGAGGTGCAGCGGTCGCTCGATTATTACGAGAGTCAGCTAGGATTAGGCCAAATTACCCAGTTATGGTTAATGGCTGGGAATCGCGATCTAGCCGATTTAGTGGACGCAATGCAGCCATTACTTATGGCTAACATCGAGCAGCCGAGTATGGCTGATGCATTAAAGACAAATGCGGGCTTAGCGATAACGGAAGAGTGTTCAGAATTAAACTGCGTCACCATCGCCTTAGGAGGAGCGCTTGCTTATGAACCCTCTTAAACAAGTCATGGTTAAGCAGCAGGTTAATTTATATTTACCTCGATTTAAACCCGCACAATTGTCTGCTGCCATGAAGTTGTTGATTAAGTCGATGCTGGCGGTGTTTGCTATCTTGCTGGTGGCAAGTATTTTACTGGCCTCTACCCGATTGATCTTACAGTCTCAGTTAGATCAGGCGCAGCAAGGTCAGCAAATCTTAAACGACGAATTATCAGCAGTGCTCTCTAAAATACCTAACATGACTATTGATAAAGCATTACAAGAAAGAATCGAGAGAGAAAAGCAGCTGTTAGGAAAACAGAATCGTGTTATTTCGTTTTTGCGTCAGGATTCTATTAATGACAGCACAAGTTTTACTCCGCTAGTCGAACAGCTTTCGCAGCAAGCCGTTAAAGGCGTTTGGTTATCAAAATTTGAAATAATCAATCAAGGAAAAGATATTCAGCTATTTGGATTTGCTCAGTCTCCCGATAAAGTATCCAAATATTTAACGATGTTAGGAAATCAGGAGGCCTATCAAGGTCGTGTCTTTAAGCAAATACAGGTGAAGCGAGGGGAGAGAGCGTGGAGTGAGTTCTTTTTATCGACACAAGAGAAAGAGAATGAAATTTCATTGCTGTCAGCAGAACAAATTTCTGGAGCTCGATTATGACCTGGTGGCAAAAGAAGCCCATTATTGATGCGATAAATACGTACGATAAAATTTCAGATCGTGAACAAAAAATTGTATTAGTGACTCTTATTTCTCTACTGCTATTACTGAGTTTTTTAGCGGTCGTTGAGCCTTTATTACTGGCTAATAAAATTCTTTATGGCGAGCAAGAAAATATGCAAGGCATAAATTCAAAAATTGCCCAGCAAATAGAAAATACCTTAGCGACACAGCATCAAAATCCAAACGATGCGTTACGCAAGGAACTTGTTGTATTGAATACAAAATCAACTCGAAAGCAAAATCAGATTAACTTGCTAACTCAAGCTTTGGTTGCTCCCAAACAAATGGTGAGTTTATTAGAAAATGTATTAACTCAAGATAAACAGTTGAAACTAATATCGCTTATTAATTTGCCAGAGCAAGGTATGAATATAGGGGAGGCTAATCGAGACGAATCTCGTGATGAGCTGAGTGTGAATACCAGTACCAAAGAAGGGGTTGCTGCGGCTAGTGAAGTAGACCATTTGATTTACCAGCATGCTTTCGAAATAGAATTAGAGGCCACGTATGGCAGCAGTATTGCCTATTTAAAGCGTTTGGATGAATTACCTTGGCAATTGTTTTGGCAAGCACTGGAGTACGAAAGTACACAATATCCGAAGGGCAAATTAAAAATCAGGATCTATACTTTAAGTATGAGTAAGGCGGTGCTAGGTGTATAAAATATTCGAAAATTTTTTTCTAATAATGCTTAGCTTATTAACAGTAAGTATCTATAGCCCAGTCAGCTATTCCGCTCAAGATCCGACGCGTCCTCCTAGCTGGATGGCAGAATCAGCCAATGTTGAGACCCGTAAGGAAGTACTGATTCTGCAGCAAATATTAATATCTAAAAATAGAAAGATTGCAGTTATTAATGACAAGGTAGTGAGCGAAGGCGATATGGTTAAAGGTGCTAAAGTTAGAGAAATAAATCGTGACTGGGTAAGTATTATACGCTCTGGACGTCGTGTGACCTTAAAACTTGTGCCGACAACTAAGGAGTATATTAATGAATAATATAACTCTAAATATCGTATTTTTTTCTTTTTTCTTAGTCTCTTGTTCTAGCCAACCTAAACAAAGCATGGTTGAAAATTCGCAAGCTGAGGACAAAGAAGAGCCCTTGTTAGTATGGCAAGAAGATACTGCAGAGGACGATAAAAATAAGCAAGAGAAAGAGTTTATAGAGCAGTTGTTACCAGCGGAACCCGAACTCATTATGGAGGAAAGTCGTTTTGATGTATCCGCTAATAACACACCGGTTAAAATATTTTTAATGAGTCTTGTGCATGACACCGATTACAACCTCATCGCTGACGAAGGATTAGAAGGTAATGTCTCACTGAATTTGAAAAATGTCACAGTATTAGAAACGTTAGAGGCTATAAAAGATGTCTATGGCTACGACTATGTTTTAAACAGTTATGGTATTCAAGTACTCCCTCTAACGATACAGACTCGTATATTTCCCATTAATTATTTGAATGTGAGCCGTACGGGGTCCTCGGGAATGTGGGTCAGTAGTGGTCAAATAACGTCTACTGATAACAATGAGAGTTCAGATAATTCGAATAGTACATCCTCGTCTACATCGGCCATTAATTCGACACAGGTTAATACCAACTCGTCATCTGATTTCTGGGGCCAGCTGAAAATAACGTTAGATATGATGATTGCAGGGCGTGAAGATGCCAGCATTGTCGTTGATCCTCAGGCAGGTATGGTTGTTGTTCGTGGAATGCCTAAAACGTTACAAGGTATTGAAGAATTCTTAGAACGTGCAGAGTTAAGCGTCGGTAAGCAAGTATTGATTGAAGCGAAAATTTTAGAAGTCTCTCTTAATGAAGGTTTTCAATCAGGTATTCAATGGAATACATTTGGTGCAGGGAGAGCGGGTACTGCTACAGATACAAGCCGTGACATGGTTGGATCTATGGCATCAGAATTATTAACGAACACTGACGAAATTGGTGGTGTTTTTAATATGAATTTTGATTATGACGATTTCACCGGTGTTATCGAACTATTAGAAACACAAGGAGAGGTGAAAGTACTTTCGAGTCCTAGAATATCAACCGTTAATAATCAAAAAGCGGTGATAAAGGTGGGTAATGATGAGTATTTTGTTACCGAATTAAAATCATCAACTACCACGAGTGGGGGTAATTCGACTAGTTTTCCTGAAATAATATTTACACCTTTTTTCTCAGGAATTGCGCTCGATGTGACCCCTCAAATTGGCGAGAATAAAGACGTTATCCTACATGTTCATCCTACGATTACTGAAGTCAGTGAGCGTCAAAAAAATGTAGTACTTAGTTCGGGTACGTTAACGGTTCCATTAGCGTTTAGTAGTGTACGAGAGACGGATTCAATAATTCGAGCTAAAAGCGGACAGGTGGTTGTGATCGGTGGGTTAATGCAGAACCAAAAACGTACGTTAGAGTCCGGTATTCCATACCTAAGAGACATTCCCATTATAGGTGCGTTATTCGGTCAGAATAGAGAATCGATTGTGCAAAGTGAATTGGTGATTTTAATTCAACCTAGAGTAGTTGATAGTAATTTTCATTACGAAGAAATGAAGCGCATTAATAAACGTTTCTCTGGCTTTAATAAAGGACGGAAATTATGAATGTTGCCAATATGATTGGTGGCTTTCAAGAATATTATGGCTTACAGCAGCAGCCATTTTCACTAGCGCCCAATACAGATTTTTATGTTGAAATCAAAACTCAGCAAGAATGTTTTAATGTTTTGAGTTATGCCCTGCAGGCAGGGGAAGGCTTTATTAAAATAACAGGTGATGTTGGTACTGGAAAAACTTTGTTATGTCGGCGACTACTCAATAGTTTACATGAAGATGAGTACGTATCGGTTTATATTCCTAATCCCTCATTGAATCCGCAAGCTTTATGGCGCGCAATTGGTCATGAGTTAGAGGTTGAGGTTAATAATATTGATATCCATCAAGTGCAAGAACGAATTCAGAAACGTTTATTATCTTTAGCTCAAGAAGGTCGCTCTGTTGTTTTAGTCGTCGATGAGGCGCAGTGTATTCCTGAAGATAGCTTAGAAGCACTGCGTTTAATTTCAAATCTGGAAACAGAAAGTCGCAGTCTCATTCAAATCGTTTTATTTGGTCAACCAGAGCTCAATGCTTTATTAGCACAGCATCGCTTTAGGCAGCTAAAACAACGTATTACTTACAGTGCCGAATTACAGGCAATGGATGCTGCGAGTATGCAGCATTATATTCAGCAGCGCATGATATTGGCGGGCTATAGAGGTATGCCAGTATTTGAAGAAAGCGCATTGAAGCTAATGAAAAAAACAACCGCTGGAATTCCTCGATTAATTAACATTATTGCTCAAAAAGCATTGTTCAGTGCATTTGGTGGCGGTGCTAAGTCAGTATCTGCTGCACATGTCCGTGCGGCAGTGAAAGATACTGAAGGTGCTAAGCCATTAGCGATTAATAATCGATTTTACTGGAAGGAAATGTCTTTAATGGTATTAATGCTTATTCTGGTGGCGCTGCATGAGCTTAGTTAATGACGTATTACGAGAGCTAGATGATCGCAGTGAACTGCCTGGGCATGGATTATCCTTTCCTGGGCTTATCAATAATAAAGAAGTAGCGATAAGAAGGCCTTACCAGAGTCTGCTAGTGATCATTATTTTTATGCTGGTCGTGATATTAAGTATTCAATTAATTTTTAACAAACCATTGATGCAATTGCTCTCTTCAAACTTTGATGCCAATGAAATAAGTGAATTAATAGGAAGTGAATCTAGCAGTATCAAGACTGAAGAGCTGGCTCCAGTAATAACAAGCAGTGAGCAACGGGGCGATCGTCTTGAATTAAATCAATCAATTGCCTTGAAAGCAGCAATGGTATTAGAAGAGACAAAACAGTCCCCAATTATTCTCGAACGAGAATTCAGCACTCCTAAAGAGCTCAAATCCTCTAATAAGTTAACAACTCCTGCTAAGTCAAAAGCCCCTATTGGATTCAAAGCACCAAGTCCAATTGAAGCATTTGAAGAAAGTATCGTCGCCATTAAAAAAGTTGAAGTCGCGGGTAAGTATCATTATCAGAGAGCCATAAAAGAGTATAAACAGCAGCGTTATACAAGTGCTTTAATCAGTATTAATAGTGCTATTCGTGAAAGTGAAGATGAGAAGTACCAAGTGTTGAAAGCAAGAATTCTATTAAAGCAGCAAAATAATCTTGGCTTCGTACAGTTTATACAGCAACAGTCGGACAATACGAGTCTAAATTGGTTTCAGTTAGTGGCGCCAGGTTTACAGCTTCTCTCTTATTATGAACTTTCTAATCAATATTATTTGCAGTTAATAAAGCAACAGCCTGAAAGTATTAAGTGGCCATTGGCGATGGCTTTGAATTATTCAAAATTGAATAAAATTGATAAAACTTTAGGAATATATCAATCACTACTACAGTCGTCTTTATTATCAAATAAACAAAGAAAATGGATACTGTCGCAGATTCAGAGTATGAATCAGTTGATGGCTAAGAAAGAAGGTCAGCGCTATGGAAGCTAAAAGAAAAGTCCGGGTTGGTGATTTGCTGGTTGAAAAATCATTAATTACGGAGCCTCAGTTAATGGAGGCTTTGGCTGAACAAAAACGTACCGGGAAAAAGATTGGGCGTGTATTAACAGATTTAAAATTTGTCTCTGAAGACAAACTATTAATGTGCTTGGCTGATTATTTTCATTACCCTTATATAGATTTAAATCGTTATCGTATTGAAGCAGACGTTGTGCGAATTTTACCGGAAGTATCGGCTCGCCGTTATCGCTGTATTGTTTTAGATGAACAAGCGGAAGGACTGCTGGTTGGCATGTCGGACCCTACCGATCTGATGGTGATTGATGACTTACAGCGTCAGCTAAAGCGTCCTGTATTACCTGCGTTTATATCAGAAGATAATTTACTCACAACGTTAGATAGTATTTATCGACGCCAGGATGAAATTGCTTCTATTGCGGGAGAGTTAGAAGGCGAACTATCAGAAAGTGATTTTGATATCACTGAACTAGCGTCAGGCAGTGATAGTAGTGACGCGCCTGTAGTACGTTTGTTGCAGAGTATTTTTGAAGATGCTGTGCAAGTTAAAGCATCGGATATTCATATTGAACCGGAAGAAGCACAGCTGCGTATTAGAATGCGCATTGATGGTGACTTGCAAGAACAGGTAATGAAAGAGCGTCGTATTGCATCGGCTTTAGTATCACGACTTAAGATTATGTCGGGATTGGATATTTCAGAAAAACGTGTGCCTCAGGATGGACGTTTTAATATTAGGGTTAAAAATAGAAGCATCGATGTTCGCTTATCAACCATGCCGGTTCAGTTTGGTGAATCTGTAGTGATGCGTCTTTTAGATCAAAGTGGAGGTATTCTTAATTTAGATTCTTTAGGTATGCCGAAGAATATTCAGGAGCGCTTTAATTATCTGGTTGAGCGACCTCACGGAATGGTATTAGTTACAGGACCTACTGGTAGCGGTAAAACAACCAGTCTATATGCAGCATTGAATATTCTCAATACCAAAGAACGTAAGATAATTACAGCAGAAGACCCCATTGAGTATCGCTTGCCCCGTATTAATCAGGTGCAAGTAAATCCTAAGGTCGGTTTAGAGTTCTCGACCGTTTTACGCGCGGCTTTACGTCAAGATCCTGATGTTATTTTAGTGGGAGAGATGCGAGATCACGAGACTGCAGAGATTGGTTTACGTGCGGCGATGACAGGGCATATGGTTTTATCAACTTTGCATACCAATGATGCAATTTCAACAGCGATGCGTTTATTGGATATGGGGGTGGATAATTACTTGGTGGCGTCTTCTTTACGTGCCGTTATGGCCCAGCGTTTAGTAAAGCGTTTATGTGATCATTGCCAAGAACCCTATCAACCGGATGAGCAAGAGCGTTCTTGGTTGTTGTCAATGCAAGGAGAAGCTTGTAACGCCGAATATAAAAAGGGACGCGGTTGCCATCATTGTAATAATACAGGTTATAGCGGCCGTATTGGCGTTTATGAATTATTAGAAATGAATGAAGCGATGATTACGGCGATGCGTGAGAACTCTGCTGAAGGTTTCGCTCAGTCTGCTAAAGCGCACCCTAGGTTTAGACCACTCGAATTATGTGCGCTTGATTATGCTCAAGAAGGTATTACCTCATTAGAAGAGGTTTTTCGTGTGAGCGCTAGTTTAGGCGATGGAGGTTGATATGCCTGATTATCAATATAGCGGTCGTGATAGTAGTGGTCAGCAAGTTTCAGGGCAATTAGTGGCCGCCAATCAAGGCGCTGCGATGAGTCAGTTGCAAAGTAAAAAAATTGTTATTACAGGACTTATAGAAGCCGTCTCCGAAAAAAAATCACTTGAACTCTCCTTTTCAATTAAGAAAAAAATTACCCTTGATGATTTGGTTTTATTAACCCGACAACTTTATGCCTTAACTAAAGCCGGCATCCCTATTATACGTGCGCTTAATGGACTGGCAGAATCAACTGATAATTCACGCTTAGCAGAAGTACTTAATGCAATTGCCGAATCGCTAATTGCTGGCTCTGAATTAGCGACGGGGTTTCGTCAATTTCCTAAGATTTTTTCTCCTATTTTCATCAGTATGATTCATGTGGGTGAAAATACTGGACGGCTAGATTTAGCATTTCAGAAGTTGACCTCGCATTTGGAATTAGAACGGGAAACAAAAAAAAGGATCAAGTCCGCGACTCGATACCCTTTATTTGTTGTTTCAGCAATCATGATGGCAATGACGGTTATTAATGTGATGGTTATTCCTAATTTTGCCAGTGTTTTTGCAAAAATGGGTGCTGATTTACCTTTTGCAACACAAATATTAATGGCCAGTTCAGAATTTACTATTAACTACTGGTGGTTAATTTTAATTTCCACTGTGGGTGGTGGCTATGCCTGGTTACGTTTTATAAAAACGCCCAAGGGTCTTTTATGGTGGGACACTAAAAAATTACGACTGCCTTTATTTGGTTCGCTGTTTAAGCGTATTGCTTTATCTAGATTCTCGCGTTCTTTTTCCATGATGCTGGCTTCAGGCGTTCCCATTTTAAAAGCGCTGTCTATTGTCTCAGAAAGTGTCGGTAATAAGTCCATCGGTGTTGCCATTGAAGATATGTCTCGTGGTATCGAACGCGGTGAGCGCTTAACCAGCACGGCAGCTGCTACGGGTTTGTTCACACCCTTAGTATTACAAATGATGTCGGTAGGGGAGGAGACAGGATCGGTGGATACTTTACTCGATGACGTGGCTGATTTTTACGAAGAAGAAATCGATTATGAATTGAAGCAGTTAGCGGATTCGATAGAGCCTATTTTATTGGTTTTCTTGGGGGGGTTAGTCTTGGTATTAGCACTGGGTGTGTTCTTACCTATTTGGGATTTAAGCGGCGCAATGGGTGCTAAGTAATGAGACGGTGGGTTTTTGTAGCGATTCGTAACAATGATAGGACAACATTAATACCCTTGACTAGAATTATAAATAAGAGGTTATTTAATAAAGCTGGTTTTAGTTTATTAGAGTTCACTTTGGTTTTGATGATCATCTCGGCATTAGTAGCTTTCTTGATTCCTAAGTTTAATCACTTACAAGATGATGCTCATCAGTCCAGTGTGCAGTTGACCGCGAACTCATTGCAAAGTGCGGTGAGATTAACCCATAGCTTATGGCAGTCTCAAGGATCGAATAGTAAGACGGGTTTACTCAAAGGATATGGAAGCGGAAATATACTGATGGGAAAGAAAGGCTGGCCTATAGCGGCTATTGATATGAATCATCAAGATTCGACAATAGAAACTGTTCGCTTCGCTCTAGATAATTCAACCTGTGTAAGGCTATGGAATGGCTTGTTAAAAAATACGGCACCGAAAGTGGGGCTGGAAATTGAGAATGATAATGTAGCTGAGAGTAACCTCGAATCTATCTATCTTGCTCAATTAATAAGTGGCACTTGCCGTTATCGCTATCGTCCTCATCAGGATGATATGCAAATACATTATGATCTGGAAACAGGTCGAGTTATTACCTTATTTTGATGACGTTGATAAATTAGAAGTAGGAGCGATCAATGAGAAAGATCAGTAAACAAGCAGGTTTTACCCTAATTGAATTAATTATGGTGATCGTGATTTTAGGGGTGCTATCCGCATTCGCTTTGCCACGATTTGCAGACTTAGGAGGCAATGCTAGAGCGGCCAGTATCAACGGTGCAGCTGGGTCAATGAAAGCGGCTGCTAACATTGCCCATGCTCAACAGCTAGCGAGTGGGGGCAGTGGGTCTGATGCGGTTTCATTGGAAGGCGTTAATATTGTAATGCTAAATGGGTACCCATCAGTCGTTGGCATCATGGTTGCTGCACAAATTTCAGCAGATGATTATACTATTTCTGGAGGGTCTGTATCGGTAACTGATGCGCCAACTTCGGCTGACTGCTCTGTCTTGTATACAGAAGCCGTCGCAGGGGCAGCAGGACCTCCAATTGTTGCTCAGGCACCCGCTTCGGTTGCAACTGCAGTAGTTACTGGTTGTTAATATCAAAAAAGTTACTATGCGGCTTTCCGCTTAATTACTTATGAATAAATACCAGCAAGGTTTTACTTTAATAGAACTCATTACAGTAATCATCTTGCTGGGCATTCTTTCAGCTTTCGCCATCAGCCGTTTTCCCTCAACCCAAAGTTATTCAACGACAATTATTAAAAATCAATTCATAGCTTCAACCCGCTTAGCTCAGCAAACATCGCTATCTCGTTCATCTCCCATTGGGAATGTGACGCTAAATGTGTCTGTTATTGGTGGCGAGTGGAGTCTTGTTGTTTCTGGTGCTGGTGGGGCTTCCTACACAGCACTGGTCGACAGAGGCAGTGAGCAATTTCGTTTTGGTACCAATTTAACCGCAGCCTGTTCTGCTTTGACCGCTGCTCCATTAATGATTAGCTTTGATGGTGATGGCAATCGTATCCCCAAACAAAATCTTAGAGTCTGCATCGATTCTGATATTGATTATGAACTCTGTATTAGCCCCTCAGGATATGCGTATGAAGGTACTTGTTTACCCTAAAACTCGCAATTCTATTGCGGGTAATCATCGACATAGCAACGCTTATGTTAAAAACCAGGGTTTCAGTTTAATAGAATTAGTTATTACGATTGTTGTTCTTGGCATTGCACTCAGTGCATTAACTAGCAGTTTATTTACCGGCATTGGCCGGAATGCTGATCCATTATGGCAGAGCAAAGCGAGCCAATTATCGCAAGCGTATTTAGATGAAATATTATCGATGCGCTTTGCTGAAACGTCTCCATTAGGAGGAGGAGCGATAGGAACTTGCGCAATAGCAGGAAGCGAAGTCGATGAAACCAGCCGCAGCTTATATGATGATGTGGATGACTATCATGGTTTAACTGAAACGGCTGGCTTTTTAGATACCACAACGGTATCTGGTTATAGCGGCTATGCCGTCAGCATTGAAGTCACCTGTGTTGAGCAAGGTAATCTTGCACCATTCGCAAAGAGTAAGTTAATAGCTCTGACGATTACCTCACCGGTGAATCAAAAGTTAGTATTTTCAGTTTTACGGGCTGATTTATAATGACGACCTTTAATAAACGGCCGACTTTTAATAAGCTGCCGACTTTCTCTATAAAAAAATACGCAGCCTTCACACTGGTTGAACTAGTGATGGTTATTGTTGTACTCGGTATTTTATCCACCGGCAGTGTGCATTTTATTTCAAACTCAGCCCAAGGCTTAGTCGATAGTGCAGAACGACAAGCACTCGCAAGCAGTGCGACTATCGCCATAGAAAAAGTATTAAGAGAGGTTCGCCGCGCACTGCCCAATAGTGTACGTACGTTTGAAGACAGTGGTAATTCTTGCTTAGAGCTGGTGCCTATACTGCACAGCAGTGAGTATGTATCCATTCCAACAGCCGCGGCTGAGACAAGCTTCAATGCGATTAAATTTCCTACTGCGATAGGTGTCGAATCGAGCTATGTCGCGGTATATCCTAATAGTTTTATTTCTGTTTATAGCTCTGGTCAATCAATTTCGTCCAGTGCGGTGACTGTTGGTCCTATTGATCTTCCCAGCACTGGACTGCAAACCATTACTTTTGAGGGTGTCAGTACTTATCGATTTCCTACAGAGTCCCCGCGGAAACGTTTTTTTTTAGTCAGCCAGCCGATTAGTTTTTGTGAAGATTCCAGTGGCCGATTATGGCGCTATCAAAATTATGGTTTTCATCTTGATAGCAGTACAAGTATTCCGACCTCAGGCAATAATCGTGTATTAATAGCAGATTCATTAAGGGTGAATAGTTTATCGTTTAATATTTTACCTGCGCAGTTACAGCGTAATGCTGTTGTTCGAATGAGCCTGATTATCGAGAGAGCAGGATCTTCAAATGAGATTGTTGATATGAGCCAAGAGGTGCAGTTGCGAAATGTTCCTTAGCATAATAAAGAAAACACAAAACATTTCAACATGCTCAAAACAGCAAGGTTTAGGTTTGCCTGTTGCGCTGTTTATTATCACTATTATGAGTTTGATTGCGGTGGCTGTAAATCGATTAGGTGAGGTGAGTAGCCAAGCGTACACCCAGAATTTATTATCCAGTCGAGCATTTTATGCTGCTGAAAGCGGCGCTCAGTTACGCGCGCAGCGTGTTTTGAGTGTTGCTCCTTGCACTTGTGATACTGATCTAACGTATAGCTTTACCGTAAAAGGATTAAATTCATGCAATGCCGAAACGACGTGCACACAATTCGATGCTAATTCACAAACTTATTGCACCATCGAGAGCATAGGCCGTTGTGACAATTCAGCGGCCCAAAGAACGATAGAGGTGAGAGTTAAATGAAATATCGCTCATTCTATTTATGCATTCTATTGATATTCAAATTTAATGTAGCTCTCAGTGCTACGTATAACATGACTGAGCTAGTCGCAACTCCCCTTGATGTGCCAGATATTGTTAATACTATCGTATGGGATAACACGGATACAAACTATCCTGATGATGATGATAAATTACTTGTTAATATCGGATTTCCATTTCAATTTGCTGAGACCACATATACCGAATTGACCATTTTCACTAATGGAATTTTGAAGTTTGGCAATGATGAGAATATGCACCGTGACTATAGAAATGAAGCACTAGATACCAATGAGGGTGATCGCTTTATTGCTGTCTACTGGGATGATGTGGAAGAAGCCGTCGGATCATCAGTCACTTACGGTATGTCGGGGGCAGCCCCAAACAGAAAATTTATCGTCAACTGGGAAAATGTAAAAGCCTTCTCGAGTACACTGAGATATGACTTTCAGGTGGTGCTCTATGAAAATGGAGATGTTCGTTATCGCTATGATAACAATACTGCCAATGGTGAAAGTGCGACGATTGGTATTGAGGTAGATGACAATGATTTTGTGCAATACTCTTATAACCAAGTCAGTGTAGAAGTCAGCTTTGATTTACTTTTTAGAAATTTATTATTAACCCTTCCTACTCCTATCGCTCAATATCGATTAGATGAAATCTCTTGGGATGGTAGTATTGATGGAGTTAAAGATTCTTCATTGAATACCTTGCATGGGCAATCTTTTTTAGGCGCCAATACTTCTGATACAACTCCTGCGTTAGGGAGTACTATCGGTACGTGTAACTATGGTGAGTTTGATGGAAGTAATGGATATGTGGAAATAGCGGACAATAATTTATTGGATTTTGCCAATGAATTTTCTGTCGGTGCGTGGGTAAAAATTGATTCTCTACCTAGTTCGGGGTTAAAAACCATCGTTTCAAAAGATGAAAATTATGAGTTTCATGTTAACCCTAGCGGTCAAATAAATTGGTGGTGGAGGACGTCAGTTTCAAATGATATAAAAAGCTTTAATTCAACGACAAGTATAGCCGCTGGAGTTTGGGCTCATATTGTCATTAGTTATGCAGTAGGAAGTCAGAAAATATTTATAAATGGTATTGAATCAGGAAGTACTAGTTATAACGAGAACTTAGCAAATAATAGCGATCCTGTTCAAATTGGCGCGGATCAGAATTCCGCGACAAGATATTTCAATGGCAGTATTGATGAGGTAAATATTTTTGATGACAATTTATCAAGGAATCAAGTACTCGAGTTAATGGAAAAAACTCGACCTTGCTCATCGATAAATTTATGTGTGAGTAGTTTTCCTGATGGTTTGAACAGTCACAATAATGGCATCATTACTTTTGGACGTGACGCGCAATTATTTTTTAGCCCCGATGACGTATTAGATGCAGATTCCATTGTACTGGATGGCGCTTCAAATGACCGTAGTTGTGTTTCGGTAGAGTGTCAGGCTAATGGGTTGGCATCAGATATAACCACGCCCCCCTCGTTCCCTATCACGAGTGGTTCTAGTAATAATATAACGATCGGAAATAACAGTGCTGGGGCGAGCGATCCCAGTATTAATAATTATAATCAGATAGATATTGGCAACGGATCGGTATTCACTATCAGTTCAAGTTATAGCGATTATTATATTGATATTTTAGCGGTGGGTAATAATACCGTGCTAGAGCTTTTACCCGGTAATTACTGGATTAGAAACTTAGATACGGGAGCCACCAACAATCCTAACTCTGGCTTAGAGATTAAAGTTATTGGTGCAGGTACTGCGCGCTTATATATTAATGATGATGTGATTTTAGGACAATCACTGCTGGCTAATTCTCCATCGCAGGCAAATCAAGGAGACCCCAGCCAATTAATGTTGTATAGCTATAGCAACATTATTATTGAACGAGACTCAACGTTTAGCGGTATTATTTATGCGGCAGGTGATGTTGATATACAGAGAGATGGCAATGTTTATGGCGCAATAGCAGGCGACAATATTTCACTCGGCCGTTTAACCAATGTATTTTACGATCCTAATGCTACCGTAAGTTTAGATTTTGGTAACTTGTGCCAGGGTGCTAGCTGTACATTGGGAAGTTTTAATATCGCTCAGCCATCTTATGCCCTGGCTTGTCCTGGTACACGCACTCAAATTGGCATACAAGCGATGTGCGATGATGGCACAAGCGTTAAAGATGATTATATCGGGACCGTAGACTTAACCAGTTCCGAGAATACTTTAAGCCAGTTCTATACTTCATTAGCCGCGAGTGCACCGACTAGTACTCTTGATTTTGATGGCTCTGAGTCGGGCATAAAGCAGGCTTATCTTTTTCATCAAAATGAAAATCCTGCGTTGCAAGTCATTGCTACCGATGCGGCAGTCCCCGTTTCTACCACATCAGTTAATACTACCGACTTTAGAACCGCGGGCTTTGCTATTACTAATCCCGCGTCTTTTACCTGTGGTAGTTCGACGACTATGGATATCACGGCGATTGGGGAAGATAGCACGGGAGTATCGTGTCAGGTGCTGACCGGCTTTACCGGATCTAAAGGACTTAAAGCTTGGTACTCAGTGAATATAGATGGCTTCGCAGGAGCCGACCCGGTAACCACTGGTCTATCATTCGCCAGCCAATTGATTACTGATGAAACAGAGCCTACCTTGAATAATGTGAACGTAACATTCACCAACGGAGTCGCTAATGTTGCCATTGCTTATGGTAATGCAGGTCAGATTTTAGCGGTTAATGTTAAGCATGATGACAGCCCTTATGACGGAGCAGCCCCTGAGTTAGCCAATGCAGATTTAACCGGCAGTAGTGATGTTCCATTTGTAGCGCGTCCAGAAAAAATTACTCTATCGACAACTGTAGCTAATTCTTCATGTGCTTCAGCGGATGAAAATTGTTTAAAATTTGTCGCTGCAGGTGAACCTTTTATCATGAAGGCGGAAGCTCAATGTATGGGTGGAAGCTTAGCGGATGATTACCAAGGTGAATTAACTTTTTCACATAGCCTAGTAGCACCCTTGTTAGCGGGAGGAAGTAGTGGATTATTGTCAGTGACTTCAGGCACGGTGTTGGCTGTTGATGCGGGAGCGATTCAATTCGACCAAGCAATATCGGAAGTGGGGGTCTTTAATTTAACGGCGGAGGCTGCCGATTATTTTGGCAGTGCAGTTACCGCTTTTACTTTGCCAAACGTAGGGCGTTTTTACCCGAATCATTTTACTATGATCGATCCAGCAACCGCCAATAGTTGTGGTGATTTTAGTTATATGGGGCAGCCTGGTATCGGTATTAACTATACCCTACAGGCACATAAGCTAGGTGGCGGGGTAACGCTTAATTATGGTGGTGGTTTTGCCAAAGCCCTGCCGGCAAGTCATATTAATTTAGTGGCAGAAAATAGTAATGATGGAGGAGGTTATCAAGACAGGCTATCGGATTTTATCGATAGTGGTTGGGCAAATGGTGAGTATCTTTATGCTGATAGTGGTAGCTTCTCTCGAGCGCCACTGGGCTTTGTCGATGACCCCTATCGAGATCTACAGGTCGGTATACAGTTTACTGATAACGATGACAATGTCAGTGCGCTTATGGGTTTAGATATGAGGGCGGATGCGAACACGGATTGCTCAGCCTTAGGGGATTGCAACGCGAAATTAATAGGAAGCCTTGAATTACGATTTGGCCAATTGAAACTCAGCAATGCATTTGGCCCAGAAACGTTCGCACTCGATATGGTCGTACGAACTGAATATTTTGATGGCACCGATTTTATATTGAATACGAATGACAATTGCACAATTGTATCGGAGGTAGAGCCTTTACTGTCACCCACCGCAAGCTGGACAGGAAATTTGGCGGCAGGAGAAACAACGCCTAGTTTGGCTGTAAACATTATTAATGGAGTCACTCAATTTAGTTTTAGCGCGGCAGGTTTAGGCAACGAAGGCTCGGTAATATTTGAATACGATACGAGTACCAGTATTAGCCCGGTTACGGACTTGCCTTGGTTAAATACAGAGAATGATGGTGATGGTGATTATGCTGATAATCCAAAAGGGAAAATAACATTCGGCCAATTTCGTGGAAATGACCGAATGATTTATTGGCGTGAAGTTGTTCGCTAGCACGTCTTGAGACGCGCTTTTATGTTAGCGCATTAGGCTTCAGTTTCTTCGTCTTCATGGTGCTCGTCGGCATCCATGTGCAGCTCTTTAATTTTACGGGTTAAAGTATTACGACCCCAGCCCAATAATACAGCGGCATCACGACGACGACCTGCTGTGTGCTTAAGCGCCGTTTCTATCATAATGCGTTCAAACAGCGGCACTGCAACATCCAGTAGCGCAGGAGTACCTTGAGTGAGTTGCTGGTCGGCCCAATATTGCAGCGCTTGCTCCCAATTCCCCGATGCAGGAATGACTGCTTCTTGATCTAATAGCTCAGGAGGAAGATCATTAATATGAACCTCGCGGCCTGATGCCATCACAGTGATCCAGCGGCAGGTATTTTCCAGCTGGCGCACGTTACCTGGCCAATCTAGCTTGGACAAATAATCGGAGGTTTCTGGCTTTAGAGTTTTCACTTCTACATCGAGCTCTTCGGCAGCAGAGTTTAAGAAGTGTTTTAACAAGCGCGGAATATCTTCTCTACGATCAGCAAGACGCGGGATATGAATACGAATAACGTTGAGGCGATGGAATAAATCTTCGCGGAAGCGTCCTTCTTTCACTAAGCCTTCTAAGTTTTGGTGCGTTGCCGCGATAATGCGAACATCGACCTTAACCGGAATCGTACCCCCCACGCGATAGAATTCACTGTCGGCTAAAACGCGCAATAAACGGGTTTGCGTATCGGCAGGCATATCACCAATTTCATCGAGAAATAAGGTGCCGCCATTCGCTTGTTCAAAGCGCCCACGACGTTGACCGCCAGCACCGGTGAACGATCCTTTTTCGTGACCAAATAATTCGGATTCAATTAAGTCTTTTGGAATCGCCGCCATATTCAAGGCGATAAAACTTTCGCTCGCCCGAGGGCTATGTTTATGCAAAGCATGAGCGACTAATTCTTTACCGGTACCCGACTCACCATTAATTAAAACAGTAATATTTGATTGCGATAAGCGGCCAATAGCACGGAAAACTTCCTGCATCGCAGGGGCTTCACCGATGATCTCAGTATCATTGGGTAATTCCTCAACGGTACTCTTGGTGGCTTGTTGTTCTTCGAAATGCGCCATCGCACGTTGAATTAAAGTGACAGCATCATCGACATCAAACGGCTTTGGTAGGTATTCAAAAGCGCCACTTTGATAGGAGGCTACGGCACTATCAAGATCTGAGTGCGCGGTCATAATGATGACAGGTAGCTCAGGATAGGCTTCATTAACCTGAGATAATAACGTCAAACCATCAATGCCAGGCATGCGAATATCAGTCATGATCGCGGCCGGTTTTTCTTTCGCTAATAAGCCCATAATGGACTCAGCGCTATCAAATATTCTGCAAGGAATATTGGCTTGCTCTAGTGCCTTCTCCAGCACCCAGCGAATTGATTTATCATCATCAATAATCCATACAGTATTCATATTGATCAGTCCTAACAGTGTTTAAGAGGTAAATAGATGGAGAATTCAGTACGGCCTGCAGCGCTTTCATATTCGATAATACCTTCATGCTGGCTTATCAAGGTTTGTGCAATAGACAGACCCAGCCCCGTGCCGTCGGCACGACCACTGACCATGGGGTAAAACAAATTCTCTTTTATATTTTCGGCTATGCCTGGGCCATTATCTTCAATAGAGATATGCGCCACTAAGCGATGACGATGGTGGCCAATAGTAAATTGGCTTTTTGTTCTTGTTTTCAATGACAGTGTTGGTTGTTCAACGTGGGCTTCAACCATGGCTTGAACGGCATTGCGGCATATATTGAGAATGGCTTGAATTAATTGAGACTTGTCGCCAATAAATTCTGGAATAGAAGGATCATAATCGCGAACAATTTTTATATCGCCGAGTTCGTCGACTTGAATCAGCTGACAAACGCGTTCTAATACTTCGTGGATATTGGTGGTTTCTTGTTTTGGTAGTTGGTGCGAGCCTAACAGGCGATCGACTAAATCTCGTAAGCGATCGGCTTCTTCGATAATAATGTTGGTATATTCATCGAGAGATGCGTCAGGCAGGGCACGGGATAATAATTGTGCGGCACCACGAATACCACCGAGAGGGTTTTTAATTTCGTGAGCCATGCCACGTACCAGTTCACGGGTGGTTTCTTGCTTGGCGAGAATTTGTTCTTCACGAGAAATTCGCATTAGGCGATCTCGCCCTTGAATTTCAATCAATAAACAAGGGGTACGACTTTCAGGGTGAACAATTGGGCTGACGCTATAGTCGACGGTAATGCTTTGAGTATTGTGCAATACAATCTCGGTTTCACGCTTGGTAAAGGTGTAGCCGGTACTGACCGAACTTTGTAGTGCTTCGCGATCGGCTTCAGATTCCCAAGCAAGGTCAT
The DNA here is from genome assembly GCA_036960605.1 of Oleispira sp. Lineage (GTDB taxonomy): Bacteria > Pseudomonadota > Gammaproteobacteria > Pseudomonadales > Oceanobacteraceae > Oleispira. Next base: position 105,287 of record JBALXI010000009.1, read on the forward strand.
AAAAATGTTCACCTAGGCCCTGGCGTCCACTGACTTGCAGAAGTACTTCCGCGGCTGGGTTCATATAGATGACAGACAGGTCGACATCGAGCAATAAAATGCCAGTATTTAGGTATTCTAGTAACTGTTGGTTGAGTACTGCCGATGCAATCATTAATAAACCTTTTCCTTTGTTCAACCTTAACAGTGGTTAATCCCATTGCTAATGCAAAAAGCAAACCACTATAGGGTATGCACGTATCTGATGCCTTACTTAGGAATTATAGCCTGAAATTGAACAAAATTAGAGCATAGAACAACAGGAAAGCACCAAGAAGGTGCCTTGTATTTACGAATTGCATTATATTGGTGCGCTAGAGGGTGTTAGCGTTTGACGTACACGGTGACGATGGGGCTGCTGATTATTTGTTTTTGGTTATTTTGATTACGGATGATTACTTGAAGACGGTGAGCACCACGATCAGCACTGTTAATTTTCCAGTTCATTTGTTTACCCGTGCTTATTTCTTCACCATCAAATAAGAGTACCGCTTCATCGTTAGCCGATAACACCGGATCTGATTGTGCAGAAACAACGAAATTCCCCAGATTCTCTCGACCAATATTACTTTCCGTCGTTGGGCCTATGATAGTGAGTTGCTGGTAGGTTGTACTTAGCTCTTCATTATCAATAGCCGTGGCGGTTGTCTTGTTGACTTTGATCGCCGGAATAATACTAATCTCTTTGATTTTATGTTTGCGGGACTTAGTACTGGGGATATCAGAGAATATACGGTTGCCATTTTCATCAATGGTGATGAAAACTTCGGTAGCATTTACGGACAACGGCAGGCAGAGAAGTAAGATACTTAATCCGCAAGTGAGTATTTTTTTATTCATTCCTTATAATGACAGTACGAGCAGGCAAACTCAATCTTCTTTATAGATCGCAGAGTAAGCCGCTTAAATATAATCTGATTTATGATCGAGTAAAGAATGAAAGCGTTAATTCAAAGAGTATCGGAAGCGAGCGTTAAGGTTGAAGGGGAAACCATTTCGGCGATTGATCACGGGCTGGTTGTCTTACTCGGTGTCGAAAAAGACGATAGTTCCCTTGATGTGGACAAACTATTGCACAAGGTTAGCCATTATCGGATTTTTGCTGATATGGACGACAAAATGAATTTAAATGTTCAGCAAGTTGAAGGCAGTTTGTTAATTGTGTCACAGTTTACTTTAGCCGCGGATACCAAAAAGGGGTTACGCCCTGGCTTCTCTACTGCAGCGGTTCCGGTATTAGCCGAAGCACTCTATGAAGAGTTTGTTGCTAAAGCTAAGAGCCAGAAAATATCTGTCGGTAGCGGTCAGTTTGGCGCTGATATGAAAGTCGCTTTAATTAATGATGGCCCTGTGACATTTTGGTTATCAAGCTGATGCTTTTTCTTCTTCTATGAGCCCTAGTGCGTCTTCTAAGGCAAATAAATAAGAGGGAATAATGTTGGTACTGAGTCCTGAATATTCCGCTGCCCAAGTAGAACTGCCTAATACTATTTTGGGTATCACTCGGCCCACCTTGGCAAACCAACGAGCAGCAGCGAGTTCTGCATTTTCGCTTTCGTTAATATAATAAATTTTCATATCAACGATAAAATGAACATATTCTGTTTCTTTATTAATACTAACGGATAGTGGCGATCGTAATGCAGAACAAAAAATATTCATGTCTTTGAAACGTTGGCTAAGGCGTTTTTCAATATTCTGACGTTTAGCTTCTGTATCGGTGCGCACTAGCCCCGCAAGTTTAAATTGGCACTTAATCGTTCCCACAAACTTAGATTGACGGTTGTTTTTCTCGCTGGGGATATTACAAATTTTCAGGCTCATGATTGCTCATTTCTTATTGCTATAGAGTCAATTTCGATACCGGCACAAAAAATTAATTTTTGTGACAGGCCTGTATCATACGGATAAACCTGATTACAAAACAGTAAATAGTGTAATGAAATGTTATTAGAAGGTTACTCATCGTTAAGGCTTATTTCAGCTCGGAAGTAAGTAAATTTTAACTTTAGTCTAGGTAAAATTGGGCCAAGTTAGGCGAATTGATTAATCTCTTGGCCTTGGCGGGGAGGGTTACTGATATTCTGTAATTGAGTGAAAGTATCAATGGCTGGATTTTCTGCTGGTATAGGCTCTACTTTAACTACTTCATTGGAATCAGAAGCATCGAGTTCAGAATTAGAAGGAGGTCGCACATCGTTAGGCTCTGTTTTGCGGACATTGCCAGCTTGCTGATCAAATTCAGCTCTTTGTGCCTCTTGTTGTGCGGCCTCAATTTTTTGCTGCTCTCCAGCAGATTTATCATCGTCTGCTTGCACCACTGAAGATGGCGCTGAGTTTTCAGCTGTCGCTTTTACTTGTTCAGAAGACCTGCGGCCTTGTTCATCACTTACCCGTTGAAGCTTTTTTTCTTGTTGAGCCGTTTCCTCAACTTTAGCAGCTGGAGCAGAACGCTCAGCTTGACTACGAGGCGGCTGGGTTGCAGATATTGTTAAACTACCCGCGGATGATATTGGTGCCATTGCTGCTTCCCATGTAACAAGTATCAAACTCATCGTTAACCGATAACGACATAAACATATTTAGAGCGACATAAGTATTACAAGACTTGGAGAACCAATCAATCTTGCATATATTCATCATAGTCTTAATCACGCTATTTATGAATGGATACATTATCTTTTTAGAGACGCCTTTGTTCTATTAAACGTTTCTTATATGCGCTCTTATATACGGCTATTAATCACGGCTGGCTTGATAGAGATTCACTAAACGAAACTCATCAAGTTCATCAAGATCTGGAACGGTGAAAGAATCAATTTGGCTGATGGCTTGATACGGTGGAAAGTTGAAGTTTTTTACCCGCGAGTCAGCGACCAATACTGCCGGGGCTTTGTTAAGAAATACCTCTAATAAGGGTAGATTCGCTTTATCGTATAAAACATCTGCTGCAATTAATAAATCAATCTCTTGATCAAATTCGAACAGGTCGCCATGGAGTTCAAGTTCAACATTATTGAGTCTGGCATTTTCTTGGCATGACAGTAGAGCGTCGGGGTCGATATCGCAGGCAATGACCTGCTTTGCTCCGGCCATCATCGCTGCAATGGCGACCACGCCAGAGCCTGCTCCAAAGTCCATTACACGTTTGTTGCGCACCAGTTCTGGGTTATCAATAATATGGCGTGCTAATACTTGGCCACTGGCCCAGCAAAAAGCCCAATAGGCTGGGTAAGCTTGAATGGCTAAAATTTCATCTTGGCTAAAGTGACGTCGCATGGGAATAGGATCCACCAACCAGAGCTTGATCTCTGGGCACTGAGGTAAAACTTGTTGGCTAAGGTGAGCATCAGAAAGCATTTTTTGAATGCAACGATTTAATGCCAGCGGAGTATTTTTCATAGTTATAATCGAATCGTTGAAGTGATGTTGATTATAACTCAATCGGCTCTGTAAATTCTGCCCTTATAAATTCAGCGGCTAACCATTCAGCATAATAAAAATATGGATGAAAATAACTAACAGGATAGAACCTTGATTTAACACAAGGCAATATTTTCCGCTATCGCTAAGCTGGGTATTGAATACGGTTTAACGATTGCTGGCAGTTAGTAAGGCGATGGTTATAAGGCGAAGGTTATGAGCGACAATTTTTTATATTTAACAAAAATCGGTATTGATACCTATCAACACGCCGTTGTCTTTATGCGCAAAGATTGTCACGTATGTCGCGCGGAAGGGTTTAATGCGATGACGCGAGTGAAGGTTTGTAGCGAGAAAAAATCCATCACGGCCACCTTGATTACAGTATCAGAAAATTTTCTTTCTCATCAACAAGCGGGGCTGTCTGATGTCGCTTGGCGTATGTTAGGGGCAGCAGAGGGCGATGTTGTGCAGTTTAGTCATGCCCCTGCGGTTGATTCTATGTCAGCGGTGCGAGGCAAGTTATATGGCGAGCCGCTAACGGCTATCAGTGCTGAAGACATAGTGACAGACATTAATAATGGCAACTACAGCGACGTGCAACTGGCGGCCTTTGTCGCAGCCTGTGCTGACGATCGATTGTCATTAGAGGAAACCATTTTTCTTACGCAAGCCATGGTCAATAGTGGGCAAAAGTTTGCTTGGCCTCAGGCTCGAGTATTGGACAAGCATTGTGTCGGAGGTCTGCCCGGTAATAGAACAACACCGATCGTGACTGCCATCATTGCAGCGAATGGTTTGGTCATGCCGAAAACATCCAGTCGTGCCATTACGTCACCAGCGGGTACCGCCGATACCATGGAAACCATGACTCCCGTTGCCTTGTCATTTAACAAAATGCATGCCGTGGTTGAACGTCATGGTGCATGTTTGGCATGGGGCGGTTCTGTTAGCTTGAGCCCCATTGACGATATTATTATTCGTATAGAGCGGGCCTTGGACTTGGATAGTGAAGGTCAGTTAGTGGCTTCGGTTATTTCTAAGAAAGTGGCGGCAGGATCCACTCACGTTTTAATTGATATACCGGTGGGGCCGAGTGCAAAAGTGAGGACGAATGCCGCGGCCGAAAAATTAAGTCATCACCTCGTCGCGACGGGGAAAGCATTAGGCTTGTACGTTGAAACGATGATTACCGATGGCAATCAGCCTGTGGGTCGGGGTATTGGCCCTGCGTTAGAAGCTCATGATGTATTAGCCGTATTACGCAATCAAAAAAATGCTCCTGACGATTTAATTGAACGCTCATTACAGTTGGCCGCTAAGTTATTGAGCATGGCAGAAATTGAGGGTTTAAATAATCTAAGTCGCTGTTATCAACGGGCACAAGAAACACTGAAATCAGGAGAGGCGTATGACAAATTCATAGGGATTTGTCAGGCTCAGGGCGGTTTCACTGACCCCGGTTATGCTGAATTTAAGCAGACACTCTATGCTGAAGAAGCGGGCATCGTGAGCTATTTTAATAATCGCTTTATTGCCAAACTCGCGAGTTTATCAGGCGCACCAAATGCGCCGTTAGCAGGTATTGAAATGCGGGTACACCTTGGCGATAAAGTAGAACAGGGGCAGGCATTATTAACCTTGCATGCCCAAGCTCAGGGTGAATTAGATTATGCCCTGCAGTTTTATTATTCGCATCCGGAAGCGATACAAATAAATAAGGAAATTTTATAATGTTAGTCTTTTCTTTGGATGGTCATTTATCGTCAGCCGAAAATCTTATCTCAACCTTGTCGGTAAATGTGTTAGATGATGAGCTGGTGACACTTGGGGAGTTAGAGCTGCGTCATTTTCCTGATGGCGAATCGTATTTAAATATTCTATCCGATGTTGACCAGCAAGAAATTGTTGTGCTTTGTCAGCTGCATCAGCCTAATGAAAAAATAATCGACCTGATGTTGTTTGCTGAAACTGCAAAGCAGCAAGGCGCTAAATCCATCTGTTTGGTCGCGCCTTATCTAGCGTACATGCGCCAGGATAAAAAGTTTCATGCAGGGGAAAGTATTACGTCACGGCATGTGGCCACTTGGATCAGTGAGCGTTTTGATTCCATTATTACCATCGATCCCCACCTACATCGTTATCACTGCTTAAATGAAATTTATACTATTCCTAATCGTGTGATACATGCGACGGATCTTATTGCCGATTACATTCGCCAGAACATTGCCAAGCCTTTAGTGATTGGCCCCGATAGTGAAAGCGAGCAGTGGGCAAATGCGGTAGCTGAACGAGCAGGCTGCGATGCCATGGTGCTAAATAAAATTCGCCGTGGCGATCATGATGTCGAAGTCTCTTTACCGCAATTAGAAAACTATCTAAATCATCAGCCTATTCTAATTGACGACATTATATCGACGGGAAAAACCATGATTAAGGCGGCCGAAAATATCGTTAAGCTAAACGGCAAGGCCCCCATTTGTATTGGTGTACATGGTGTTTTTGCGCCGGGTGCTTACGCCGAAATGCAAGCCGCTGACATCGCAGAAGTCTTAACCTGCAATACCATCGGTCATGCGACCAATGTCATTGATGTAACGGCTTTATTAGTGGCGGCGGTGATTGAAATACGCAATAAAAACCTGTCATCAATAGGAAGTTCGTTATGAAGACGGATAGCAGTTTCAGTGCCTGGGCGAAAGGGCAGGGAGTTATTCAGCATAATGAACAAACTCAGCAGCGTATTAAGAATTTAGCGAAACGGTTATTAAGCGAAAATAAAATTGAAAGTTTAGAACGTTTTTATCAATTTTTGAGCGCGCTAGACGTGATAACAAATCAAGCGATGTGGTTAGTCGCGCACATGACTTATAGCAAGCATGTTTATCTTGATGGGCGTGAACTGAGCAGTGATGATTTCAAACAAGATCCGCAAGGGCATACCGGGGGCTCGCTGAATATGGTGCCTGCTTTCACCGGTTTTCTGGGTGCGAATGCGTTAACGGGGCAGCATCGAGATTGGTTAATGGGACAAGGTCATTGTGTTGCGGCCATCGATGCGTTGCAGTTATTAACAGGCCAAGCCATGCCCGAGCGGCAGCAACAGTTTCCGTTAACGGATCATGGGCTGACTGATTTTGTGCGCGCGTTTTATAGTTATGAAGTTTCAGCCAGTGGCAAGCCTGCTTCGCCTTTAGGCAGTCATGTGAATGTGAATACTAAGGGGGCGAGTATAGAAGGCGGTTATTTAGGCTTTGCCGCTTTGCATTATGTTCACCAACCGTTGCCTGGAGAGCGTTTGGTGGCTTTTTTAAGTGACGGTGCTTTCGAAGAACAAAGAGGCAGTGATTGGGCGGCGCGCTGGTGGCGGGCAGAAGATAGTGGCTTGGTGAGCCCTATTATGATTGCCAATGGTCGCCGTATTGATCAACGAACCATGACTGCGCAGCAAGGTGATAGTGCTTGGTTTGCCGAGCATCTAGCGCATCAAGGATTTGATCCTATCTGTATTGATGGGCGTGATCCGGCGGCTTTTGTTTGGGCCATCTTGCATATGGAAACGGCGTTATCAGCCGCAGCAGAAAAGGTGACATCAGGGCAGGCTGAGTATCCTATTGCTTTGCCTTATTGTATTGCGGAAACTGAAAAAGGGTTTGGCTTTCCTGGAGCGGGAACCAATGCGGCGCACGGCTTACCGTTAATCAATAATCCCCGTCATGATTCGCAAGCGCGCGAGTTATTCAATCAAGGCGCACAGGCATTATTTAATACACCGCAGGCGTGGCAGAAGGCGGCGAAATTATTAACGCAACCGAAAAAACCTTATTGCCCGAGTGAAGTTACCGTTACGCGCCCTGATCCGAGTTGGCAGGAAGTCGGCAAGTATTATTCTCCCGCTCAGGGGCTGGATGATTACTTTGTTGATCTCGCCGAGGTCAATTCAAAATTGCGTATTCGGGTCGGTAATCCTGATGAATTGAGTTCCAACCGTTTTGGCAAAACGTTAGAGTTATTAAAGCATCGAGTGACTAAGCCCGAAGCGGGCATTGCTGAATCGATCACGGGCAAAGTGATTACCGCACTCAACGAAGAAGCTGTAATTTCTGCCTGTTTAGCCAATCGGAAAGGCTTAAATCTGGTGGTATCGTATGAAGCGTTTGCAGTGAAAATGTTAGGCGCAATTCGGCAGGCGCTTATCTTTTCGCGTCATCAAAAAGAAAGTGCTGACCCCGCGGGTTGGTTATCGTTGCCTGTAGTGTCGACGTCGCATGTTTGGGAAAATGGCAAGAATGAACAGAGTCATCAAGATCCTACTTTGTGTGAATCTTTACTCAATGAAATGAGTGATATGGCGCGTATTGTATTTCCTGCGGATGCCAATAGCGCAATGGCTACCTTGAAAGCGTGTTATGGCGATATGGGCTCAATCTGGAATCTAGTGGTCGCTAAATCTAAAGTGCCGGTGATGTTAACGCCGGAGCAAGCGCAAAATTTAGTGGAGCAAGGCGCGATTTGTTTACGCGGGCATTGTCAGGCTGGAATTCAAATCATAGCCATCGGTAGTTATCAATTGCAGCAGGCACTTTTACTCAGTGATCGCTTAATGCTAAATAAGCAAGCACACAGCCTCGTGTATATGCTGGAGCCGGGTCGCTTTCGATTGGCGCGGGATGAGTGGGAGCAAGATCAACAAGCGGATGAAGCGCTGCAGCAAGCATTGTTTTCGAATAAGGTTCAGCAGCGCTTATTCTTTTTTCATGGTCATGGCGAGGCTATTTTATCGTGCTGTCGGCCATTAGATTTAGGCCCGCAGAAAACCTTAGCATTGGGCTATATCAATCAGGGTGGGACGCTGAATACTGAAGGTATGTTGTTTGCTAATAAGTGTACTTGGGCGCATGGTGCATTGCAGCTAGCGCGACGCGTAGGGCTCAATGATGATGCTTGGTTATCAGCGGGTGAATTGTCTGCGGTATTAGGGCGGGGGGATCCTTACCAGTTAATCAGTCGGCCGTTTTGAGGGGGTAAAGCTAGGGTCCCAGGTGATACAGCGATTACGCCCCTGATCTTTTGCTTGGTAGAGTGCGAGATCAGACTGACGTAATAGTTCGCCGATGGTGCTCGACAGACTTTTTGCCGAAATGCCTATGCTAATGGAGATGAACTCGATGGGCTCGATGGGCGTGGTTGCGATTAATTTACGGATTCGCTCGCAGGCTTTTAACGCCTGCTTCATGTGAGTGGCGGGCATGATTAATAAAAACTCTTCTCCACCCCAGCGACAGATGGTATCTCCGGGACGACTGAATTGGCAAATCGTATGGCTAATAAACTGCAAAATCTGATCGCCAACATCATGACCATGGAGATCGTTAACACTTTTAAAGTGGTCAATATCAATTAGGGCGACACAATACTCTTCGCCTTCAACATAATTCAGTCTATCGAGAATGCGCTGTCCATGACGTCTATTCGGTATCAAGGTTAGATCATCAGTATTAGCCAAGCTTTCCATACGAAAATTTAGTTTTAATAACGCGCGGTTTGAACTTTCTAGCGCGAGGGTGCGCTGAACAATATTATCTTCTAACTCATCATTTAATTGCGCCAGTTGCTTCTCCACCTGCTTACGTCGGCGAACCTGTGCTGATAATAATATGATGATAATGATGAGTGTGGTTATGATGAGAACAATAATGAGGATGGCATTTTTATAGCGCGAGAAGAGTGTTTGTGGCACAAACATAATTTCACTCGCGGGGGGCAGTGCATTAATATTGATGTTAAATTTGTCTAGCTGGCGGCTATCGAATTTTGGTAAAAATTGAGCCGTTGTATTTTTATTAATTGATTCAATATCTCTGCCCGATAATATGTCTAAGGCAATCTGAGCTGTATTTTGACCGTGTAGTAGAGGGTTGTTCATATAACCACCGACAATACCCAGTCCCATAAGAGGGGTGCCCCACATACCATAAATGGGAGCTTTGCTATAGCGCGTTAAAATTGGGATGTCGTGACTGTATGAAAAATGGCGCCCTTGATTATCCTTGTGTAGTGCGGTGATCAAATAGGCTTTGCCTTTACTTTTCCTTCCGCTCTTCTTTTCGTTATTGACTTGAAATAATAATTTTTCAAAGGAAAAATTATTATGTAGAGTTAACTTTATTTTAGGGTGAAGCCAGTCTTTTTTTAATGCTAATAGTTCTTTGGAAAATAAAATTCCAAGAGAGCTTTTGTCGGATAAAATAATGATTTCGTCGATCTTGCCTTTATGTAAATGGGTAATCAGTTTGAGGTTTTCTGCGATGGCATCACCCTCTTGTATGCCGGTAAAGTCGTTGAGTCCTGCCAGTTTTTTTGTAGGATTGAAATTTACGCCGTTAAAAACAACGGGAGTATTGGGGAAGATTTCATCTCGATGTTGGATAAGAAAGTCCAATGCAAAATCATCGGTACTGATGATGATATCAGGCTTCAATTGGCGATATTTATGGCGATAAAGATGAACAAGAGCGGTTAAATGAGCAGGGTCATCAATAAAACGGCGGCTATCCATAAACTCTATGAATAGGTCTTTATCAGCAATCTCAGTTCTTAATACCTGTAGAATTCCTTGGTTATTAGCTTGGGTCCACTGGTATTGGGCATGATAAGAGTTAAGCAGCAGTACTTTAGGCCCAGCAAAGCTAGACATTGTGAAAAGGATGAGCGCTAGGCCGTACAAGCGAATCATTGATATTCCTGAGATGTATAGGGTTTTGTGTACGTATTAATACTAGTTCATGGCTAAAAACCTGCTATTGCAGACTAGGGATTCATCTTTACCAGAGTACCGCCAGCATTGGTTTTCAACCAGCCCCGAATCCGCCGGTTGGTGGGGTTTTCATCTTCATGATAGCTGGTCATGCTGGAGGTGATAATTTGTTGATATTCTTCGTTTTTATTTCGATTCATTATAGCTTGGCGAGTTCGACCTAGTTTAAGCGCATAACCTTTGCTGGGTTGTATCAAATCTAAAAAAGGTAATTTCAATTTTTCCAGCTGCACATTCATTATCATGCTGCTATGACGGCTGGGTAACGCGTCGATGGTCACCAGAGTGAGGCCTTTGTCATCATCTTGGGCGCTCTCTTGCTTAGCGAGGTAATCGATAGCCCAAGCGGCTCCAATGCCATAACCAATAATGACCAGGTTGAATTGACCTTTACTACGCAGATATTCCATTGCAGCGAATATGCGCTGCTGGTTTTGTTTCCTATAGTGCTCGAGCGGATCAATGGGTGTGTCTTCAGCAATATCGGCCTCTGGTGTTGGCTCATTAGCCAGTGCGGGTAGTTTAGCCAGTCTCGGTAAGGCGGGTTCGATGCTTTCATCTACCAGCGTATCAACAATATCTTCTTTCAGCTTTGCAGGCTGCCCTTGTAGGTCAGGGCCGGCGTTATCAATGGCCTCTTCTGTGAGTAGGGGGTCACCATTTTTGCCCGTGGATATGGGCTCTAAACCAGTGGCTGTCTCATTTTCGTCAGTCTCGGTGGAGGAGTTTGTTGATCGCGGTTGAACGGTATTATCTTCGCGTGCAATGCGCAGGCGGGCTGGCGTATCGGGCAGTTCAATGGTGAGCGTTGTCCAGCCATGCTCAGGTAAATATTCTCGTAAGGGCGCGACGATTTCAGGCCAGTGACCATGCTGTTGGCTATCATGCAGAATTAACACGCCGCCTTGAGGGTTGCCAGTGGCATCGGCCAAGAATAATCCGTAATAGTCTTCTGCCAAGTCGGTATCCGTTTCATTGGCATTGGATAGGCTCGATAACTGTACAACCTCGTCTTGGCGCTGCATGAGGGTCATATATTGAATGAGGGACTGCGCCCGTTTTTTCGGAATGTTGGGGGTATAATGAAATGGTGTTTTGGTTTTTACTGACTCTGCTGCTTGAGAATCTGAGACTTCAGCTTCTAGGATTTTTGCATCTAAGGCTTCTGTGCCGTCTTCTGCTGCTGCCCAAGATAAGCTGGATAAGCAAGACAATAAGGTAACGCAGGCCGTGAGTATGACTAGTTTTGCAGCGAAACAATGGCGGGCGAGTCGGGGCATTTTAACCTTCTGAGCGTCTATTGAGCGTCTATTGAGCATCTGTAGAAATCTAAGTTACTTTATAGCCTAGTTAATAAGCAAAAGATGTTCCTTACTTTTATGCGCCTTTCCATCTAAAATGCCCCTATAACTGATATTCAACATTGAGATCCTTATGCCTGATTACAAAATTGCTCCTTCTATCTTAGCCGCTGATTTCGCTCGATTAGGAGAAGAGGTTGATAATGTATTAGCTGCTGGTGCAGATATTGTTCATTTTGACGTAATGGATAATCACTACGTGCCGAATCTGACGATCGGGCCAATGGTCTGCGCTGCATTGCGTAAGCATGGCGTGACTGCGGAAATTGACGTTCATTTAATGGTGTCGCCTGTTGATGACATGATTACTGATTTTATCAAGGCGGGTGCAACCTATGTGACCTTCCATCCAGAAGCTACTCATCATATAGACCGTAGTCTGCAGATAATTAAAGATGCGGGTTGCAAAGCCGGTTTGGTTTTTAACCCTGCAACGCCTTTGCATCACATGGCGCATGTCATGGATAAGCTAGACATGGTTTTGCTGATGTCTGTGAATCCAGGCTTTGGTGGTCAGTCGTTTATTCCTCATACACTTGAGAAATTAAAAGAAGCCAGAAAGATGATTGACGAGTCCGGTTTTGATATTCGTTTAGAAGTGGATGGCGGCGTTAAAGTCGAAAATATCCGTGCCTGTGCCGAAGCCGGTGCCGATACCTTTGTTGCTGGTTCCGCTATTTTTGGTAAGCCTGATTACAAAGCCGTGATCGATGAGATGCGTGCTGAATTGGCACTTGCGAAATAACACCGATGACAACGTCTGCGGGCTCTAAACCCTCAATGTTTAATTCGGTTTTGTCTAGCTCAGTGCTGCCTAATACGCTCTTTGCTAACAAGGTGGCTGCGTTAAATACGCAGCCCATCGAGGCTGTATTATTCGATCTTGATGGTACCTTAGTTGATAGCGTTCCCGATTTAGCGGCGGCGATTGATATTATGTTGCAATCGGTAAGCAAAGAGCCGGCAGGCGAGAGTAAGGTTAACCGCTGGGTGGGCAATGGTGCTGCCGCTTTGGTTAAGCGTGCTTTGGCGGATTCTGATGACGGCGATGTATTGCATCTGAGTCAATTTAAAGAGGAGTCTGAGGATGAACACTATCGGTCAGCTTACGCTGTTTTTGAGTGTGCTTATGCTCAGCGTTTAACAACGGCAACGGGTTTGTATGACGGCGTATTATCGGTTTTGTCGACACTAGCCACGGCGAATATAAAGCTGGGTTTGATTACGAATAAGCCAAGACAGTTTACCATCCCACTATTGAAAGCCTTAAACATTGGCCATTACTTCTCAAATGTTTTGTGTGGTGATGATTTAGAGTTTAAAAAACCGCATCCTTTACCCGTATTGACGGCTCTCGACAATTTATCGGTGAGTGCTCAGCAGGTCATTATGGTCGGTGATTCTATTTCAGATATTAAATCAGCGCAGGCAGCCGGTGTAAAAACAGTGGCGGTAACCTATGGCTACAATCATGGGATTTCAATTACTGATGCGCGTAATGAGTGTCAGGCGGATGTGACGATTGATAAAATGCAGCAGCTGCTCAATTAAACTTGCAGCTGCTTGACTCGCTAAACTATCCCGCCTTAATTAGAAACGGATAAGGGCGTTAGCTTGATAGGAAGAGATTAAATCTTTGTTCACAAATTCTGCACGAATTTCAACTTTAGGTGTTATGCGATAGCCTGCGCCAACCCCCATGAAAATGCCATCATCATCACCAAGTTCTAAGCCAATACGTGCTAGGCCGTATAAGTTAGGATCAATTTCATTCAAGTCTTTTTGTAAAACAACAGAGCCAGAAACACCGGTTACTTTTTCTTTATTGCCACCGCCAAAGTCAAAATCACGGGTGCGAAAAAAACCAATTTCTGCAAAGGTATCAAAACCGACAATAGAATTGGCAATTGGCAAGCCGACAAAAGCTTGAAGGCCCATTGCCGTTTCATCATTGGCGCCATCAATAATTGAGCCAAAATCTAAATCGTTATAACTAAGGCCAGCACCGACATAAAGACCTGCAGGTACTTGGTTTGCTGCCGTTTTTGTTTCTGCTGGCTGTTCATTGGCTAAAGCTTGATGGGCAGAGAGTGTTAGTAGGCTGGTTAATAATACTTTTTTCATGATATTTTCCTTAATTTTAAGACGTCTATAATAATTAATTGTTAGTACTAGCTTGGGATGTATAAAGGTTGTTCTTGCAAGGCGGCTAATTGTTCGCGCAAAGACAATACGTGCTCTGACCAATAGCGCACACCGGTAAACCATGGGAAGGCGAGCGGAAATGCGGGGTCAGACCAACGCTCTGCAACCCAAGCGGTATGTTTAATGAGGCGGATCGTACGCAGGCATTCGATCCATTTTAGCTGGTGGTAGGGGAAAGGCTGAAACACTTCATAGCCATTACGAATGGCTTCTAATTGTTGCAGTTGCTCTTCGCGCTCGCCACTTAATAACATCCAAATGTCTTGCATCGCCGGACCTTGAACACAATCATCAAAATCCACCATGTGCAGTTGTTCATCGCGCCATAATAAATTACCAACATGGCAATCACCATGAATGCGCAGCGTATCACTCATCTCTGGCTGGTATTGCTGTTTTACTAATTCATTAAGATCGCGACATAACGATTCATAAGCAGGGCGAAAGTCGTCATTTAATAAACCTGATTTTAAAACGGTTTCACAGCTTTGCTCGATGATCGTTTTATCTTGGCTCTTGCCTAGTTCAGCTTGGCCATTCCAAACCGGACGATGTTTAAAGCGATAGTCTCTGCCGACCTGATGTAAGCGCGCTAGCCAGCGGCCTAAATATTCTAGCTGATCACGATTGGCAATTTCAGGTGAATGACCGCTTTTACGAGGGGAGATAGAAAAGTAAAAGTCTTTATATTCAAATAAGGTTTTGCCATCGAACTCAAGTGGGGCAACTACCGGTAAATCTTCCTCGGCGAGTTCCGAGAGAAATTGATGCTCTTCTAATATCGCGTCTTTAGACCAGCGATTAGGGCGATAGAATTTCACAATAACCGGCGTATCTTCTTCAATACCAACTTGGTAAACGCGATTTTCATAACTATTAAGCGGGTATTGGCACATGTCGGTTAATAAACCCACGCTTTCTACCGCATCGATAACAGCATCGGGGCTAAGGCTTTGATAAGGGTGTAAAGAAGGCGTATCAGTACTGGTCATTTTAGCCGCTACATTATTAAGGAGACGAAATTAATTCGTCGCCAGTATAACTGAGCTCGGTAGGAATCGCAGTAATTAGAAAGAGCTTAATGTTTGGGGGTACGTGCTAAACACCAGATGCCTACTTTACTCGCGCCCGCTTTTTTAATAATCAGTGCCATTGAGTGAGCGGTGCTGCCCGTCGTCATAACATCATCAATCAACATGATGTGTTCACCGTTAAGTGTTTTGCGCGTAGGGTGAAAATGCAGTCCCACATTGCTGATGCGCTGGTGGCGGTTCAGATCTTTTTGTTCGCGACTATGGCTGCGTGTTGCGAGCTGAGCAATAACAGGTTTATCGAGAGCTTTGCCTAGTTCACGAGCGATAAGCTCAGCAGGGTTGTAGCCACGCTTTATTAAGCTCCAACGGGTTGAAGGTACAAAAGTGAACGCATCTACTGTGTCTAAATCATGGGGCTGTCTTAACATCATTAGACTGGCGAGCTTATGTGCCCACTCGGTATGACGTTTGCTTTTTAAGCGTTGCAACCAGGTGTCGATAGGGGCGGCGTAACTGAAGCTGCTATGGCTATAATCGAAAGCGGGTTTTTTATGCAGGCATTGTCCGCAATAGCCTTGATTCGCCATGGCAATAGCACACATCTGACAGCGATTTTTTGCTTGCGGCAGGGAGTCTTCGCAGCTTGAGCATATAAACCCAGCGTCGTGATTTGCTTCTAAGCAGAGCTCGCAGGTGCGATTTAAAAATGCCGGTAGTGCAAATTTTAACCGCGAGTATACCTTTTTATCCATCCAAGTTGACCAATCCATGTGTCTAGCTATTATGCGTTCAGTAATCCAAGTTAATGAGGATTCTAACAGTTGATTGAGATAAAAGGTATGAGCCAAATGAGTAAGTTAGACGACAAATTGCGCCATAATTGGCAGCAGCAAGAAGTGGCTGAGCTCTTTGCCTTGCCGTTAAACGACCTTTTATTTAAAGCTCAAACTGTTCACCGTGAGAACTTTGATCCGAATCAGGTGCAGGTCAGTACTTTGTTATCGATTAAAACCGGTGCCTGCCCAGAAGACTGTGCTTATTGTCCGCAAAGTGCTCGCTACGATACCAAGCTTGAAAAAGAAAAGCTGATGGAAGTAGAAGCCGTTATTGAAAAAGCCAAAGCCGCCAAAGCAGCAGGCTCTGATCGTTTTTGCATGGGGGCCGCTTGGCGTTCTCCGCGTGCTAAAGATATGCCTTATGTAGTGGCGATGGTCGAAGGCGTTAAAAACCTGGGTATGGAAACTTGCATGACACTGGGCATGCTGGATCAAGAAAAATCTGCGCAATTGGCAGAAGCGGGTTTGGATTATTACAATCACAACCTGGATACGTCTCCTGAATATTATGGCGAAATTATCACTACGCGTACTTATTCCGATCGTTTAGAAACGCTGCAAAATGTTCGTGAGTCGGGCATGAAGGTTTGCTCTGGTGGTATTATTGGTATGGGCGAAAAAGAAACAGATCGTATTGGTTTATTGCGTCAGCTCGCCAACTTGCCTCAGCACCCTGATTCAGTACCGATTAATCAATTGGTTAAAGTTGAAGGGACGCCGCTAGAGACCGAGGGTGATTTAGATCCGTTTGATTTTATTCGGACCATTGCCGCTGCTCGTATTATGATGCCGCAATCCCATGTGCGTTTAAGCGCAGGTCGTGAAGATATGTCGGAAGAAATGCAGGCTATGTGTTTCTTTGCCGGTGCTAACTCTATTTTCTATGGCGAGTGCTTATTAACCACGCCAAATCCTGCGGCGAATAAAGATCAGGAATTGTTCCGCAAATTGGGTATTAACTCGGATCACAAAGTGACGCAGCAGCCAAAAGAGCTGGATGAATTGCTGGTTGTTGAATTGGGTAAGCCTGTTGAAAGTGAGCTGTTCTACAGCGCGGTTAAATAATCGCCTAATTCGGCCAATTTAATAAAGCTTTAATGAGAATCAGGCTATATAACAATACAGTCTAAAAGAGGCCAGCATACCGCTGGCCTCTTTGCGTTTCACTGTTTAAAATGTATACAGCGAAGAGTGAAAGTGTAATGGCGCATACTGATATATAGATGAGGTGGATATGAATTTAGGTTCAACGTCAGGTTCTTCATTTAGCATTGCCACCGCAGGCATTCAGCAAAGTTCTGAGCAGGTGAAACAAGCCGCTCAGCAAGTGGTCGAAGCGACAACAGCACGTCCTGCCCAAGGAACCGTAGAGGTTACCGATGCTTTAGTGAAGTTAAAAGAAGGTGAGCAAGGTGTTGCCGTAAATGCCAAAGTACTGGCAGCGGCCGACAAACAAATCGGCTCGTTATTAGACATAGATGCTTAATAGATAAGCGCATCACTAGACGCACATAACACTTAAATAGAGGTAATCAGAGAGAGTATGCAAATTCCAACCAGTGCAGGTATGTTAGCCAATAGTGTGTTGCCGGTAACGCCGACACAAGGTGGACTATTGCCGCAAACTGGAGAAACTGCAGGCTCTACTCGTTTTGCCCCTGTTGAAGCGGTATCGACTATTCGTTTATCTCGGGCCGTTCCAGAGCAGCGTCCTCAACCTAATTTTGCCCCCGAAAATAGTGGCCAAGCGCAATTAACCCCACCACAAAATACAACCATTACTAAGAGTGGCTCAGCTGCTGACGCCGATGCTGGTGGTATTGATGAGCCGCAACAGGCTGGGCAGAAAATATCGCAAGATGACGCTTCGGGTAATGAAAGCCAAAATAATACGGCGAGAAATGATCAAGCTAAGCATGAAGCGGAGCAGGTCCAGCATCGTCAAGAACAGCAACAGCAGCAAGACCTTGATATTATCCGTCAGTTATCTCAACGTGATAATGTCGTGCGTGCCCACGAGCAAGCGCATAGTTCAGTGGGGGGGCAACATGCAGGTTCTGCTCAATACAGTTATCAGCGTGGCCCCGATGGTGTTAGTTATGCTGTCGGTGGCGAGGTGCCTATCGATGTCGGTGCTATCCATGGTAATCCACGAGCCACTCTAGAAAAGATGCAGCTAGTTCAGCGTGCAGCATTAGCGCCAGCCGACCCTTCTTCGCAAGACCGGCGTGTTGCGGCACTCGCATCTCAGCAAGCAAATCAGGCACGAGCAGAAATTGTCAGTGAAAGCCGCGTGACGGGCGGTGGTAGTGACGATACAAAAAGTTCAGATGATAAAAAAGATACCCAGCTTAATTCCAAACAAGTAAGTGAAGCGTCGAATATAAGGGTATCTGTCCCTGTCAGTGT
This sequence comes from Oleispira sp., assembly GCA_036960605.1. Lineage (GTDB taxonomy): Bacteria > Pseudomonadota > Gammaproteobacteria > Pseudomonadales > Oceanobacteraceae > Oleispira. The sequence goes on from JBALXI010000009.1 coordinate 123,411, forward strand.
CGACAGTGAAGATTTCCAAGTCTTCAATAATCGTATTGCTAAAATTAATGAAGTCTTATTGGCGATTAGCCGAAATGACGTCACTAATGCCACCGGCCAGCTATTGGATGATGTGGTCTAGTTAGAGTGCCTGCCTTTCCTGACTTCAGTCAAAAACTCCCCTTAAACCGTCAGCCGACGGTTTAATTTTTTCTATGCTATTCCTTTAGCTGGCTTGACAAAATAAGCTTGTAAACGTATGTTTCAAACAAGTGTTTGAATTTGATAGTTGTTCACATTGTAATCGCAATTATCTGTTGTTAATCGATAAGCGGCTTTTTCCGCTCATAAACATAAGACTAAGAGGCTTTCCTGATGCCAGAGTATAAAGTTCCGCTACGTGAAATGAAGTTCGTTACTGACGAATTATTAGATTTCCCTGGTCACTACGCAAGTCTTCCTGTATTCGCAGACGTTGCGACTCCAGACATGGTTGATGCGATCATTACAGAAGGTGCTAAATTCTGTGAAAACGTTCTTGCGCCGATAAACCGTAGTGGTGATATCGAAGGTTGTACTCGTAACGAAGATGCTTCTGTTACTACGCCTACTGGTTTTAAAGAAGCTTACCGTCAATATGTTGATAACGGTTGGGCTTCTTTGTCTTCTGACGTTGAATACGGCGGCCAAGGCTTACCAGAATCTCTAGGAACTATCGTTTCTGAAATGGTGGGTACGGCTAACTGGTCTTGGGGCATGTACCCAGGTCTATCTCACGGCGCTAAAAATACTTTAGAAGCTTGGGGAACAGAAGAGCAGAAGCAAACGTATCTTACTCAGCTTATCTCTGGTGAGTGGACCGGTACTATGTGTCTGACTGAGCCAGCTTGTGGTTCTGATCTAGGTATTTTGAAAACTAAAGCTGAGCCAAACGCAGACGGTTCTTATGCCATTTCTGGTACTAAGATCTTCATCTCTGCGGGCGAGCACGACATGGCTGGCAACATTATTCATGTTGTTTTAGCACGTCTACCTGGCGCTCCTGCAGGGACTAAGGGTATTTCTTTGTTCATCGTACCTAAGTTCAACGTGAACACTGACGGTACTGTTGGCGATCGTAACGCTGTTGAATGTGGTTCTATTGAACACAAGATGGGTATTCATGGTAATGCTACTTGTGTAATGAACTTCGATGGCGCTAAAGGCTTTTTGATCGGACCTGAAAACAAAGGCTTGAACTGCATGTTCACCTTTATGAACGTTGCTCGTATCGGTACTGCTCTACAGGGTGTTGCTTCTGCTGAAGGTTCTTTCCAGGGCGCACTAGCCTACGCTAAAGACCGTCTAGCAATGCGTTCTTTAACAGGTATCAAAGCACCTGATAAAGTAGCTGATCCAATTATCGTTCACCCAGACGTGCGTAAGATGCTTCTTACACAGAAAGCATTCGCTGAAGGTGGTCGTGCACTTGTTTATCTAACGGCTATGAACGCAGATATCGTTCATAACGGCGCAACTGAAGAAGATCGTAAAGCGGCTGATGACATGCTGGGCTTCCTAACGCCAATCGCTAAAGCATTCTTGACTGAATCTGGTCTTGAATCTGCTAACCACGGTGTTCAGGTATTCGGTGGTCACGGTTTCATCGCGGAATGGGGCATGGAGCAGATCGTTCGTGATGCTCGTATCTCTACCTTGTATGAAGGAACTACCGGTATTCAGGCACTTGATCTATTAGGCCGTAAGGTTCTTATGACTCAAGGTGCTTCTTTGAAGCAGTTCACTAAGCTAGTTCACGCTTTCTGCAAAGAAAACGCTGAAGACGCTGACATGAAAGAGTTCATTGAGCCATTGGCTAGATTGAACAAAGAGTGGGGCGATTTGACAATGAAAGTTGGCATGACCTCTATGCAAAACCGTGATGAAGTAGGTTCAGCGTCTGTTGATTACCTAATGTATTCTGGTTATGTAACACTTGCTTTCTTGTGGGCTAAAATGGCTAAAGTTGCTCAGACTAACTTGGCTGCTGGCACCACTGAAGAAGCTTTCTACGGCGCTAAAGTTAAAACTGCCCGTTTCTACTTCCAGCGAATTCTTCCACGTACTGCATCTCATGCAATTACGATGGTGGCTGGCGCAGATAGCTTGATGGCTCTTGAAGAAGATCACTTTTCTTTCTAAGCGCTCTCTAAGCCAATATGTGAGTAATCACGTATAAATAAAAAAGCCGCACTTTTTAGTGCGGCTTTTTTGTGTTTGGCCGTAAATGAATCAAATTGACCGGTTAATTCGTCCTATTTGACCGATTTTTAACACTCTATAGTCGACTGTAGCGCTAGATGGTTTAAAATACCGCGCAGTTATAAACGCTATTAAATTAAGGAACCGCTGAAATGCCTGAATATACAGCTCCCCTGCGCGACATGCGCTTTTTGTTAAATGAAGTATTTGATGCACCTAGCATGTGGGCTGAAAACGCTCGTCTGGCTGAAGTTGTTGATACTGAAACAGCGGATGCGATCCTTGAAGAAGCAGGTAAAATTGCAGCTGAAGTTTTAGCGCCGATCAACCGTGAAGGTGATGAGGTTGGTTCTAAGTGGAAGGATGGCGAAGTAACGTCACCTCCAGGCTTTAAAGAAGCTTATAAAACTTATAGCGAAGGCGGCTGGGGCGGTCTTGGCGGTAATCCTGAGTTTGGCGGTATGGGCATGCCTAAAATGCTGGTGGGCCAAGTTGAAGAAATGATTCAAGGTTCAAACGTCTCTTTTGGTCTTGCGCCAATGTTGACAGCCGGTGCGTGTTTATCCTTGAACGCCCACGGTAGCCAAGAGCTAAAAGACAAGTACCTGCCAAACATGTACTCAGGTCAATGGCCGGGTGCAATGGATTTGACTGAGCCACACAGTGGTACTGACTTGGGTATTATTCGTACCAAAGCAGAGCCAAATGCAGACGGTTCTTTCGCGATTTCGGGCACCAAGATTTTCATCACTTGGGGCGAGCACGACATGGCGGAGAACATCATCCACCTTGTACTAGCTAAGCTTCCAGATGCACCTGCAGGTCCTAAAGGTATCTCGTTATTCCTAGTGCCTAAGTTCCTAGTGAACGAAGACGGTTCTTTAGGTGAGCGTAACCCAGTTAGCTGTGGTTCTATCGAACATAAGATGGGCATTAAAGCGTCTGCGACGTGCGTAATGAACTTCGATGGCGCTAAAGGTTGGTTGATCGGTGGCGAGAACAAAGGCTTAAACGCTATGTTCACCATGATGAACTACGAGCGTGTTGCGGTTGGCATCCAGGGTTTAGGCATCGCTGAAAACTCTTACCAGAACGCAGTAACGTACGCTAACGACCGTTTGCAGTCTCGTGCTCCAACAGGCAAGCAGTTCCCTGATAAAGTAGCCGATCCAATTATCGTACACCCAGATGTACGTCGTATGCTTTTGACCATGCGTGCTAATACAGAAGGTTCTCGTGCTTTCTCTATGTATGCGTCTAAATGGTTGGATTTGTCTAAGTTCTCTGACGATGCTGAAACTAAGAAGTACGCAGAAACAATGGTTTCTTTGCTGACGCCAGTGGTTAAGTCTTTCTTGACAGATCTTGCATTAGAATCAGCGATTGCTGGTCAGCAAGTATTTGGTGGACACGGTTTCATTCGTGAGTGGGGCCAAGAGCAGCACGTACGTGATATCCGTATTACGCAGATTTACGAAGGAACTAACGGCATTCAGTCTTTGGATCTTATCGCTCGTAAAATCGCCGGTAACGGTGGTGCTTTCTACAAGGTTTACGCTGACGAAATCGCCCAGTACTGTGCAAGCCAAGAAGGCAACCCTGCAATGGCTGAGTTCATCACTCCGCTTAAAGCAGCCGTGGCTAACCTGACTGATTTGACTGAGTGGGTTATGGATAAAGCTCAATCAAACGCTAACGAAATTGGTGCTTCTTCGGTTGAATACCTTCAGGTATTTGGTTACACATCTTTCGCATACATGTATGCAATGATGGCTGAAAAGGCATTAGCGAAAGAAAGTTCTGAACCTTTCTACGCAAATAAGCTAGCAACAGCTCGTTTCTTCACGAAGCGTTTATTGCCTAGATACCTTTCTTTGAGCGAGTCTGTTAAAGGCGGCGCTGATTGTCTGTATGCAATGGAAGCTGATCAGTTCTAATCTGAGTTCGGGTTAGAAAGCTTCTAAAGAGAAAGCCGAATCAGAAATGATTCGGCTTTTTTTATGTTGGTAAATAATTTGGCGCAAAGGGTCTGGCTTGAGATTGAAGAGAGGGTAAAACCTTTGCTATACACTTTTGCGGTCCTGTCTATTATCTTCTATCTAATACATACTGTGGGTATAAAAATAATAGGGATGTTGCCAAAATGGCAGAAAAAGAATTAGATAAGCGCGTTGAGCGTTCACGTCGATTATTGGTCGATGCCTTGCTAGAACTGATGAAGGATCGTCCGTATAGCAAAATATCTGTGGCTCATATCGCAGAAAAGTCAGGGGTTGCACGGCCGACATTTTATCTACATTTCCACTCTAAAGACGACTTATTGATTGCTTACATTGATGAGATGTTTGAGAAATTCTATGCTGAGATTGATGGTTATATCACTCAGCGTAACGATGCTGATCCTGTTATTGCGACGATTATGTTCCATCAATGGTCTGATAATGCTGAATTTGCTCATTTGTTAGTACAAACTGATATTGAAAGCTTGATGCTCAATCAGTTCAAAAATTACATTGCCCGTGTGGTCGAACGCTTTATGACGGCGCACAGTGTGCAAAATAAAGCGGGCTTATTGCCTTACGTGGTCGATTTCCTCGCGGGTGCCTCGTTTATGGTTATTACGCGCTGGGTTCGAGAAGGTTTTGTAGAAACACCTGAAGTGATGGGTGAGCTGTACGCCTCTTTGGTTCGACCCGGTCTGCTAGCTGTTTTGTTAGGCGGCTATCTTTAAGTTTTGTAACTATTCAGGTAGTTAAAATTAAGACAAAATAAGATCCATTATTGGCTGTTTGTGGAACAAATATGCGATGCAGGGAGCCGAACTAAGACTACAGGGAGCGTATTAACGCCGTTTTGTGGAATAAATACCCAATCAGGGATCGTTTTTAAAACCTGCTGAATAGTTACGCAATAACTAACCAAGCGGGTGGCTTGGCTAGTTATCTTGAGTTCACTTATTCAGCAATCTCAGGACTGGCAGCGGATCCGGCACGACGCTTGAGGTCGTGACGCTTTTCATGAATCTTACGAATCTTACGCTGTGCAATTTCAAAGGCGTCTTTTACGGCCACATACATGTCTTCGTGATCTTTGTTATCGTGATTATCATTGGTAATCGCGACAGTCTCGCCTGGCAGACCTATCTCAAGTGATACGTGGGCTAGCTTACCCTTGTTGCTGTGGTTGTGTGGCATGGCCACGACTGCACGAATGCCGGTAACTGAATCATATATGCTGGAGATTTTATCGGCTTTTTCACGAATTAATTGTTCGATACCATCAGAATGTTCAATATCACGGAAGCTAATTTCCAAACCTTTCATAGTGAATCCTTATAACTGTACGAGTAATAATAATGGTCTATGGATTGCAAAAGCGCTAATGAGTTTAGTCAAAAAAAGTTACTCTATGTACGATCATCGGGTAACTCTGTTATGACTTAGTCATCAAGCTATGTTGCCTGCGCTATAATAAAACATGTGGGATTCACTCTCGTTTTTCAAGTCTTAATGTCAAAAATAATGAAATAAATTGATTCATGACGGGTAATGAGAAGGTTAAATTAGAATGCCTATGTTATTTTTATACTCTTTAACTCTCCTCATATCGCGCTTGCTAGAGACTCATTTATGCCGGTAGAAAAAACACTACAAGTCTATCAGGCCTCTTATATATTCTTTGATTTAGACGATTCGCTCATCAATAAAGACGCCAGCAGCCTATGGATTAAGTGGCGTGCGCGTTTTGACCGTTGGGCAATTGTTGAGGCGATTCAGGCCTTGGCTTCTTTGTATCGAGCTTATAAAAAAGGCAAGGTGAGCCACTGGCGCTTATCGACCTATTACCGGACTCGAACCAAGGGTATGAGTTTGGCGGATTATCAAAATCACATTGATCACTTTTTTCGCGAAAGAGGACATTTGTATATTTATCCGCAAGCCGCGTCGTTGCTTTTTGCCTACCATCGCCAAGGTTCTAAGCTGGTATTAATTACCGGCCAAGACGAGATTATGGCCAAGGCTTATGCCGACGCACTAGGTTTAGATTTTGTTATTGGTAATCGCTTTAGTACCAAAGATGGCAAAATTACGGGGCTAACCAAGCCACTATGTTACGGCCAAGGGAAAGTGGAGATGGCGAACGATTTTGCTAGAGAACAGGGTTTTGATCTTTCTGAAGCGGTTTTCTACAGTGATAGTCATGCCGATTTACCTTTGTTAGAGGCGGTAAAACAGCCCGTCGTTTTAAATCCCAATCAGCCGTTAGCTGAATTGGCGAAACAGAGGGGCTGGCCTCGAGTTGATTGGCGTAAACACTGATATGAGAAGTCGCTTATTTTCTAGACTCATACCAGCCAACTCGGTATAGTTGGTTTAACTTGAAATTTGATTGCTAGGAGCACTTTCGTGTCCTTTCAGTACACCCGTCCATGCCAGCAAGGACAAATCTTCTCCAAACGATGGTAATAGTCTAAGAACCGACTCGGTTCAACGTCGCCTCTAATTTATTTTTTAAACCATCGCATTTGATTGCTTGACGGACTAGGTCATGACTCCTGAACAATTTAAAACATTAACGCAGCAAGGCTATAATCGAATACCGGTTGCGCGTGAAGTAATGGCGGATCTTGATACGCCACTCTCTACTTATCTTAAGCTCGCGTCTGGGCCTTATTCTTATTTGCTTGAATCCGTTCAAGGTGGCGAAAAATGGGGTCGATACTCCATGATTGGTCTGCCTTGCTCGGAAGTCATTAAGGTTGAAGGGTTAAGCATTAGCCATTTTGTTGATGGTGAGTTGACCTCTCAGCAAGACGTTGAAGACCCTCTGGATTATATCGAGCAACTGCAAGCCAAGTATAAGGTTCCCACCTTAGATAATATGCCGATTTTTGATGGCGGCTTAGTAGGCTATTTTGGTTACGATACGGTGCGCTACATTGAAAAACGTCTTCAAGATAGCTGTCCTCCTGATGAATTAGGCACCCCTGATATTCTATTGATGGTATCGGAAGAAGTGGTGGTGTTTGATAACCTCAGTGGCAAAATTTATTTGATTGTTTTGGCGAATCCAGAGCAAGAAAACGCGTTAGAGAAAGCTGAAGCCCGTTTAGATGAGCTGCGACTGCAATTACGTCAGCCGTATCAAGGCAGTGTCGGCCAAGCATTAGCAGATCCTAAAACGATTAATGAAAGTGATTTCAAATCAGGTTTTGGCGAGGAAGAATTCAAACAGTCGGTTGAAGACATTAAGGAATATATTCTTTCTGGTGATGTGATGCAGTGCGTGATCTCTCAGCGCATGCAGGCACCATTTACCGGCGACCCTTTGCAAGTCTATCGTGCATTACGCACCTTGAACCCTTCGCCTTATATGTATTTTATGGATTTAGGCGATTTTCATATTGTCGGTTCATCGCCGGAAATTCTAGCGCGCTTAGAAAATGGTGAAGTTACGGTACGTCCGATTGCTGGCACTCGCTATCGTGGTAAAACACCGGAAGAAGATTTGGCGCTAGAAAAAGAATTGCTCTCCGATCCGAAAGAAATTGCTGAGCACTTGATGCTGATCGATTTAGGTCGTAATGATGCCGGCCGAGTTTCACAAGTTGGAACGGTTGAGGTCAGTGATCAAATGGTGGTTGAGCGTTATAGCCATGTAATGCACATCGTCTCGAATGTTACCGGTAAGGTGAAGGAAGGCATTACAGCGATGGATGTTTTACGAGCGGTTCATCCGGCGGGAACATTAAGTGGTGCGCCGAAAATTCGTGCAATGGAGATTATTGATCAAATTGAGCCGGTTAAGCGTGGAGTTTATGGTGGCGCGGTGGGTTACTTAAGCTGGAATGGCAATATGGATACTGCAATTGCTATTCGTACTGCAGTGATTAAAGACGGCATTTTAAACATTCAGGCGGGTGCGGGTGTGGTTGCGGATTCTGTACCGCGTCTTGAGTGGAAAGAAACATTGAATAAAGGTCGCGCGCTATTTCGTGCGCTGGCTATGGCTGAATCTGGCTTGGACCAATAGGAGGGGTTTGTTATGTTACTGATGATTGATAATTATGATTCCTTCACCTACAACGTGGTGCAATATTTTGCCGAGCTAGGTGCAGATGTTCAGGTCTACCGAAATGATGAAATTACAATTGAGCAGATTGAAGCACTCAATCCTGATCATTTGGTGATTTCCCCAGGGCCTTGTACGCCGAAAGAAGCGGGGATCTCTGTAGAGGCTATTCGTCATTTTGCTGGTAAGTTACCTATTTTAGGTATTTGTTTAGGCCACCAGAGTATTGGTCAAGTTTTTGGTGGTGATATTGTCCGTGCCGGTAAGGTTATGCACGGTAAAACATCACCGATGGTGCATGCTGATCAAGGTGTATTTAAAGGTTTGAATAACCCGATGATCGCTACTCGTTATCATTCCTTAGTGATTGATAAAAAAACGATACCTGATTGCTTGGAAATCACTTCTTGGACAGAAAACCAAGATGGCAGTATGGAAGAAATTATGGGCGTACGCCATAAAGAGTTAGATATCGAAGGGGTGCAGTTTCACCCGGAGTCGATATTAACTGAGCAAGGCCACGAGTTATTAAATAATTTTTTGAAGCGCAGCAAGTAGCTAGCCGCGATTGCAAAGTTAAAATTGCAAAGCGAAAACTAAAGAGTGAAGGAAATTCAGTATGAATATTCAACAAGGCTTAGCTAAAGTCATTGAACGTCAGAACCTTACGACTGAAGAGATGGTTGCGGTAATGAGCCAAATTATGGGTGGTGAGGCGACTCCTGCTCAAATCGGTGGCTTTTTAGTTGCGCTGCGTATGAAAGGTGAAACCATTGACGAGATAACGGGTGCCGCGACGGTTATGCGTCAGCTGGCTTCTGGCGTGAAAGTTGATGATGCCAATGCGGTTGATACCTGCGGTACTGGCGGTGATGGTTCTAACTTGTTCAATGTTTCTACGGCCTCTTCTTTTGTAGTGGCAGCAGCAGGCGGAAAAGTTGCTAAACATGGTAATCGTAGTATTTCTTCCAGTACTGGCAGCGCCGACGTTTTAGAATTTGCCGGTGTGTCTTTAACACTGACGGCAGAGCAGGTTGGACGCTGTGTGAATGAAATTGGTGTTGGCTTTATGTTCGCACCAGCTCATCACAGCGCGATGAAGCATGCGATTGGTCCGCGTAAAGAGCTAGCTCAGCGTACTATTTTTAATATGTTGGGCCCGCTGACGAATCCTGCGGGCGTTAAAAACCAAGTGATTGGCGTTTTTAATGCGGCACTTTGTCGCCCTTTAGCGGAAGTATTACAACGCTTGGGCAGTGAGCATGTGTTAATCGTACATTCTGATGATGGTCTTGATGAAATCAGTTTGGCGGCGGAAACGACCGTTGCTGAATTAAAAAACGGCCAGATTACTGAGTATAAGTTAAAGCCAGAAGACGTCGGTATTGAGAGCCAAAGCTTGATCGGTTTGACTGTAGAAAGTGCAGAGCAGAGCTATCTTTTAATTAAGGATGCTTTAGGAAAGCGCGCGACAGAAGCGGGCACTAAAGCCGCCGATATCATTGCGCTCAACTCGGGCGCAGCGATTTATGCAGCGAACATCGCAAGCAGCTTAGAGCAAGGTGTTGAGATGGCACAAGATGCTATTTACTCTGGCCTCGCATTGGGAAAATTAAGTGAACTCGTGACTTTCACTCATTGCTTAGTAGAAGACCAAGTCTAGTGAGATAGTTGCAATTCAGTCATTAATGAATCGCACTCCATTAGCTTTAGTAAAAATAGATTAGCTAACTTAGACTTATAAAAAGTACTGAGTAAGGCACAGGAAAACGATTAATGAATACCCCTACGATTTTAAAAAAGATCCTTGATACTAAGGTGATTGAAGTTAAGCAGCGCAGTGCAGAAGTGTCTCTGGCGAATATGAAAGCCCGTGCTTTTGATCAGCCTGAAGCGCGTGGTTTCTATAAAGCTATGCAAGCGAAAGTTGCAGCAGGTTTACCAGCGGTTATTGCTGAAATTAAAAAGGCATCGCCGAGTAAGGGTGTTTTTCGTGAAGATTTTGATCCGGCACGCATTGCCGAGTCGTATGAAAAAGCGGGTGCAGCGTGTTTATCGATTTTAACCGATAAAGAGTATTTTCAAGGTAGTGAAGCCTTTCTACAGCAAGGTCGTAATGCTTGTTCGATTCCGGTTATTCGCAAGGATTTTCTAATTGATCCTTATCAGGTATTCGAAGCGAAAGTAATTAATGCCGATTGTATTCTATTAATTGTGTCTGCTTTGAGTGATATGCAGCTGCAAGACCTTTCGGGTTTGGCGACGGAACTGGGTATGGACGTATTAGTTGAAGTCCATGATGAGAAAGAGCTGCATTCTGCGCTTAAGCTAGATACGCCTTTGGTGGGAATTAATAACCGTAATCTGCATACTTTTGAAGTCACTCTAGACAATACCTATGCTTTGTTGGATCAAATTCCTGCAGATCGCATGGTCGTAACGGAAAGTGGAATCTTAGGTCGTGAAGATGTTGCGGCGATGCGTGCTAAGCAAGTGAATGCTTTCTTAGTCGGCGAGGCCTTTATGCGAGCAGAGTATCCTGGGGATAAGTTAACTGAGATATTCTTCTAATATCTTTGTTAAAACCTTTTTTGATACATATGTTGATATCTTAAATAGGTCACTCCTATCCTTGCTTAGGCAGGCACAAAAAAGCAGCTTCCTTTATATCTAAATCGTTGTATTTAAATATAAAGGCGGCTGCTTTTTTATGTTTTCTGTACTAGTCAGTGCCGTGGCTAGTATTTAGTAATAAGCACTTAGAGCTTAGTAGTTATCAGGAAATGCCTCTCGGATCGCCACTAACGCATCAATGTTCTCTACAAATAGATCAACCAGCTTGGGTTCAAACTGCTTTCCCTTTTCATCTTTAATGATGGCAATGATTTTTTCTATCGGCCAGGCGTCTTTATAGCAGCGCTTACTGCCTAAAGCATCGAATACATCGGCCAGCGCTGTGATTCTTCCAGCAACATGAATTTCTTCACCTTTTAAGCCACGAGGGTAGCCATTACCATCCCATTTTTCATGGTGTTGGCCAGCTATGATTGAGCCAAGCTGTAGAATACGCTTATCAGATTTCGCCAAAATTTCTTCGCCTATCATGGCGTGGGTTTGCATAATTTCCCATTCCTCTGGCGTATGTTTACCGGGTTTATTCAAGATGCTATCGGGTATGCCGACTTTACCGACATCGTGAAGTGGAGATGCGAGTTTAATCAGTTCCGATTCCTGTTCAGGTAAACCATAGGCGGTAGCTAATAATTGTGATATTTGAGCAACTCGCTTTACATGGGCCCCTGTTTCTTTGGAGCGCTGTTCTACCGCCTCGCCTAGCATGTAAACCAGTTCTTTTTGTGTTTCTTGAACATCATCGCGCATCAATAGATTTTCGTAGGTGATGGCGACGTTTGCTGCATAAATCTCAAGTAATTGCTTATCGAGCTCTGTTAATTCATGAAGGAAAGTGACGTAAAGTAAGCTCTCGCTGCCTTTTTGGGTGGAGAAGTAACCGATATAATAATCTTTATGATAATGAGACTTATGATCTGCTAATACTTCTCTAAAGCCTTGCTGAACTTGGTCTGGTAAGTCCTCAAGGCTGGTAACGGTATGGCTGGTTTTCATATCGCCAGTGGCGGCTAATATGCGGAAGGTACGTGTTTCTATATCCAACTGCGTATCGTGGGTAATTGATGAGCAATAGAGAGCACTTTGTTTCAGGCCCAGTAGGGTCGTTATTTGAGAGAGCACAGCACTGGCAAATTTGTTTAATGTACCAGAGCCAAAAACTTCGGTAGAGGCTTTTATGACCCCCTCTAAACCTTTTCTGTTCTGGTTTAATGTGCAGATATCCCTGTAGCTGCGTAATGTTGCATACAGTAAGGTATTGAGCTTAGTCGTAGTCAGTTCAGTTTTGTCTTTATAGTCATTGATATCGTAGTTACGAATGACTTCATTTTCGGGGGCTTGGCCGGGTTGGCCTGTTCTGAGGACTAGGCGGGTATAGCGATTATGTAAATCTTCTCGAATATAGCGCGCCACTTCTAAGCCGGCATGCTCGTCTTCCATCACAACATCAAGCATGGCGAGAGCAATGTCGTCTCGCGATGCCATAATATCTTTTGCTTCTTGACCACTATAAGCACTGATTAATTCAAGCTTTAACCCATCAAAAGAGAAGTTATGTAGAACCATGCGTGTCACTTTGTGCACATCTGGCTCGTCATCGGCGATTAAAACCTTCCAGGTTTGATCGCCTACGATTTGAGGTTGTTTATCATCTCCGCCAAACAATGGTTCGTCGTCGTTGAATAAAGCTTGGTCGCTCATAGGTCTTGCTCCAATTACACTATTTGAAGTCTAGAACAAGGTTGGAATTTCTGCCGTAGATTTTTAAGTTCTGTTACTTAAGCATGGATTAGCTTTCTCTACGGGGCAGTGTTGCGGCTCGGCGAGTACCATGAACGACCATCGTTTTCCCGGCAACGTCGACTAATCCCTGTTCTTCTAATACTTTGAGTACACGACCCACCATTTCACGAGAGCAACCGACGATGCGGCCAATTTCCTGGCGAGTAATTTTAATCTGCATACCATCTGGGTGTGTCATGGCATCCGGTTGCTGAGAGAGTTCTAATAAAGTACGTGCTACTCGACCCGTAACATCTAAGAAAGCTAAATCGCCGGCTTTTTGCGTCGTATTTCGCAATCGCAGCGACATTTGTTCAAAGATTGTATAGAGCAAGCGAGGATCGTCTTTGACCAATTCAAGGAATTTGGTGTAGCTGATTTCAGCCACTTCACAGTCAACTTTAGCTTTTACCCAAGCAGTACGGGCTTTGGCTTCGACATCAAATAATCCCATTTCACCAAAAAAATCACCCTCATTGAGATAAGCCATAATCATTTCACGACCATCATCGTCTTCGATAATGACTGAAACGGAGCCTTTCACCAGTAAAAACAGAGAGTCGCTTTGATCACCTGCATAGATCAGAGTGCTACGAGCTGGGTAGCGACGACGGTGAGCATGTTCCAAAAAAATTTCAATATATTCAGCTTTGGTACTCGTTCCATAAAGGCTCATAAATCAGTTACCCATCCGCGGTAATAAGAGCGAGAAATGCTCATTGAAAATAATAACTTGGTCGTCATTGAAGGATCTTAACTTTACATAGTGAAGCAGCATGACTCGCGACACTAGCTTATTCTATCAAACTCACTCAATACTACGAGTAATTAAGTCTCACTATGCGTAGGGAAATTATTCTAATGGCTTTTGCTATGGTAACCTTGCGCCAATTCGATGGAGATATTTAATGAAAGCGACAATCAAGTGGGGCGGAGACGTCAAGTTTATCGGTGAATCCGGCACTGGCCATACTGTTATTATGGACGGACCTGAAGATCATGGTGGCAAAAACCAGGGCGTGCGTCCGATGGAGTTGTTGTTATTGGGCTTGGGTGGTTGTACCAGCTTTGATGTGATGAGCATTTTAAAGAAGCAGCGTCAGGATATTGTAGATTGCGTGGCTGAAATTGAAGCGGAACGTGCTGATACCGTACCTTCAGTTTTCACTAAGATTCATATCCACTTTAAAATCCAAGGTCGTAAGTTACGTGAAGTAGCTGTTGAGAAGGCCGTTGCGCTTTCTGCTGAGAAGTATTGTTCAGCGTCAATCATGCTGGAAAAGGGCGGCGTTGAGATTACTCACAGTTTTGAAGTTGAAAGCGTTGAGTAGTTAAAGTTTTTAGCTTGCCTCTTTCGTTTAAGAGGCTAGTTTTACAAATTCAGTCGTTGAATTAAGAGCTCTTCTTTTCTACTGAATATCTATTTCCCCAGTCATATCTTGAATGACATCCCGTAGCTGGGCTAGCAACCATTTATTGGCTGGGTCATGATCAAATGCTTTCGACCACATCATGTAAATTGGAATCGGAGGCACATCAATAGGAAAGTCATATACAGCTAACCCCAATGCATCGGCGTATCGTACGGCAAGATGTTTTGGAACGGTTGCTATGTATTCACTATTTGCGACCGCGGCCAATAAACTAATGTATTGGGTGACCTGTACGCCTACCTTCCTTTCTTGCATATGCGGTGTATCGATAACTTTATCCAAGGGTAATAACCGGCCTCGATTAGGCAATACCGCGTGAGTCGCATTAAAAAAGTCCTGTACCGTGATAGGGTGTTTAATCGAATAATGTTGTTTTCTGGCCACTACCACCAGTGTTTCTTCAGTGACAACTTCACAATGGATTCTGTCATCTTCAATAGGAAAAGCATCTAACATGACATCCGCTTGGGCGTGAATAAGCTGTTTGGTCGAGTCTTCTAAAATAGGTTTGAGATCAAAGCGTATTTTTAGAGCATCTTGCTCAACCGTTTCTATGAGTTGAGGTAATAAAACGAATTCAAAATAATCACTGCTTAAGATACGAAAGCTATGGGGCTGGGCGCTAGGGTCAAAGCCTTTCTGCATGCTTAAACCCTGACGAAGCTGTGTTAAGGCCCCGCAGATATCTTGATATAACATTTCTGCTTTGGGTGTAGGAACAACCCCTTTACTGGTACGAACAAATAAAGGGTCATCGAGGGTATCTCTGAGGCGTTGTACTGCGGCGCTCATGGCAGGCTGGCTCATGGCAAGTCGTTCAGCGGCTTTTGAGTATTGTCGTGTTTCCATGACGGCTTCAAAAATAGGCAATAAGTTGAGGTCAATGGATCGTAAGTTCAGCTTCATGGAAGTTGCTTATTAGTAATATCGAATTTTAATATAAAGTAATCTCGCCTAATGTGGTACTCACAATAATTAATAAAAAGAAGAAAGGTGCTCAATGGAAGATTTATTGAAAGTGGTGGTCATGGGGTTTATTGTGCTGGCGGCTCTTTGGGAGTTTGTCAGTGGGCGCACTAAAGAGGGTAAAAAAACCAAGCAAGATTGGTATATGGCATTTTTAGCTACATTTATGATGGGGGTGGTGCAAAGACCCTTATTAGTCATTGGCATCTCATTTGTAATGATAACGCTGTTTCCTGCCAGTGCTGGTAGCCTTGCTTGGCTGGAGCAGGATTATTTTTGGTGGGCATTAGTTGGTTTCTTTTGCATCGAAGAGTTTTTACATGGCAGCGCTCATTTGTTCTCTCATTCTAGGCGTCCTAAAAACAAGACGCTGCAGTGGGTTCAGGCGTTTTATAAAATGAATCATCGCCCGCATCACTTGTCAGGTGGTACTGATAATAAAGGGCAGCTATCGGTCACACAGACATTCATTAATGGCTGGGCATGGTGGTTTATCCTACCTAACTACTGGTTTCAAATAGTCGCATTGTATTTGGGTTTAACAGAAGTGTTTTTGGTAGCGACGGTATTTAAAGGGTTATGGGCTGCGCATACCCATGTTAATTGGAATTATGATTTGTACTTCCTAAACCACAAGAACAAATGGGTACGTAATATTATGTGGGGCTTGTGTCATGTTATTACTTTTCCAACACAGCATCATCAGCATCACTCTCGAGGTAAAAACTCAGCGAAAAACGTGACGGCTACCTTGGCTATTTATGATTGGTTAATCTTTAAAACATTGGCGATTGAAACTTCTAAGCCAAAAGTTTATGGCTGGCGCCAATCAGAAGACGAGGCTAATAATGTGTTTAAGCGTTACTTTAATACTGATGTGAAAAAGTATATGCCGGGGCGTTAATATATAGAGGCTGAGAGGTATCTCGATAATCTATTAATGAACAAACAAAAATGCCCCGCTTGAGCGATCAAACGGGGCATTTTTTTATGAATCGAATTAACTCAATTCATAAAGCGAATTCTGTTCTCGCCTGCCTAGGGGCAGGGTTCTGCAACGATGCTAGGCGAGGAAAGAAACGCTTTTAACTTAAGAAGCTTCTACAATGCGCTTCATGTCAGTCATATATCCACGTAGCTCTTCACCAACATATTCAACTGGGTGATTACGGATTTCGTCATTTACTTCAACTAAACGAGCGTTATCAACAGAGTTTGACGTTAGGTTAAGACCTTTACCAATGACTTCAGTCGTAATGTGAGGCATGAACTTTTCAGCCAATAGAGGCACTGCTGCGTGTGAGAACAAGTAGCAACCGTATTCTGCGGTATCAGAAATAACAACGTTCATTTCGTAAAGCTTCTTACGAGCGATGGTATTGGCGATTAATGGAGTTTCATGCAACGATTCATAATATGCAGACTCTTCAACGATACCAGACTCAACCATCGCTTCAAAAGCAAGCTCAACGCCGGCTTTAACCATAGCAACAAGCATGATGCCTTTGTCGAAGAATTCTTGTTCAGTGATTTCTACATCAGTTGGAGCTGCTTTTTCGAAGCCAGTTTCAGCTGTTTCTTCACGCCATTTAAGTAGGTTAACATCGTCGTTAGCCCAATCTTCCATCATAGTCTTAGAGAAGTGACCAGTGATGATGTCGTCTTGATGCTTGCGGAACAAAGGACGCATAAGGTCTTTAAGTTCTTCAGCCATATCAAAAGCAACGATTTTAGCTGGGTTAGCTAGACGATCCATCATGTTAGTGATGCCGCCAATCTTCAATGCTTCAGTAACAGTTTCCCAACCGAATTGTAAATGGCTTGAGGTAATTTGAGAATGGCTCGTGTACTTGTAGTTGACGATTCTCCGACGGAAACGCATTCGTTTAAAACGATGCTG